>NZ_PPQC01000001.1 GCF_002902365.1 Staphylococcus cohnii subsp. cohnii
TGTTAAGGGTTCCGAGGCTCAACGTCAATAAAGCAATTGGAATAAAGCAATTTTGTTTAGTGATCTACAAGAAAAAGGGGGGCTTAACTTTGAAAAGAAGGATTATTAACGGTTTGAAAGATGGATTATTTGTTTTTATGTGTGCTATTTTAATTGCTTTAATTTTAAATTTCATGAATTTTAATTTTGGAGATAACAAAATTTGGACTAGTTTAGGTAATTTGGGCTTAATTAATATTTTTGGTGATAAACAATTAAACGGATTAGTTATTTTAGGCTTTATACTAGGTATTGTTGCCTTTACTTCAGGCTTTTTTTCTCTTGATAATGATAAAAAAATTAAGGGAGAATAAAAGTTTAATTTTGAGATTTTGAAACGAGTTGAAAACGAGTTTCTTCTTGTCTTGATAATGGGGAGATTAATTTAATCCGTTTTTAAATTTTAGCATGGAATCTAATATTGATAATAGAACTTATCGTTTCATTATTTCAGTTAACCGTAATGGTTTTAAAGGTAGTAAAATGTTATAATATAGATGTATTGAAGGAGGAGTGGCGACTCCTCCTAAAAAGTTAATTTAGTTTATTAACTCTTTAATTAGTGATGTAATAGCTCTTAACAGATTGATTAATGCTGTTAGGAGCTTTATTTTTTACTCTTTTAGACATTCATCATTATACCTCTTTTAACAAATATGACTGCAACCTAATCATACTTTTGCTATATCTTCATTTCATTAACAATATGTTCCCCTACTACTATATTACCCATTGAATCATTTTGAGTTTATAATTCACTTTCTTTAAGTCTTTTTTAATTCTATAAATTTCATTTTATTAATGAATGTTTATTTAACTGTTACATTAATACCAAACTAAGACTTACGCATTGTATCGTGTAAATTATTTTAATCGTTTGTTAAATTTACAGGGAATCTAAAAGGAATCCGGGACAACAGGATAAGGAGGAACAATGCCATTGCCATGGCACCCAGCATAGCTGGGGTTCTCTAAACTTATCTTTAAAGGATCTAAATACTGATATTGCAGTATTTATGGATCATATTTAAAAAACGGACACAAAAGAATCCATGAAATTTTACATGGCATTTTCTTTGGAAAATAGTGGTTCTTCTATCCTTTGGGGCGCAAGGGATCTCATAACAGGGAATCTTTAGAATCCCTAAAGATTCCCCGAAGGATTCCTTATGTTCATCCAAAATTAATCAATATTTCAGTACATAACTAATTAGTAATTACTAAGTTAAATATGATACGATAAAACTAAGTAATTGCTAAGCTAATAACTTGTTAAAATAGATGAGTATTTGCTTAGTTTATTTTTTATAAAAACATTGAGTAATTACTAACTATATTATTGAATGAATAAATGAGTGATTACTTAGTTACGGAGGGGTCAAAAATGACTAATAAAAGTCATAGAAAAGCTAAAACAATCAATATCAATTTGACTGAAGAAGAATATAAAAAGGTAAAAGCGTTAGCAGAAGATAGAGATTTAAATCCAACAGCTTATACACGACTTGCGGCATTAGGTAATCGTATCAAACCTACAGTTGTCTATAACACAGATGAATATACTGAACAGTTAAAAAAAGAAAAACAAACACTTGAAATGGCTTTAGAGACAAGCGTACCAAAAGAAGATGTTGAACTTTTAGAAGCACAATGTGAAAGTTATAAAACTTATATTGATACATTCAAGAAGTTCTTGCAGTATGTACAAGAAGATGCGGAATATATTAATTTGAATGGATACAAGAGAGATGAACAATTAAAAGCAGAAATGAAAGATGCTATTAAATCCTTTTTTGAAAACTGATTTAATTTTTCAAAGATATAAAACATACGAATGTAAGTTATATTACATTTTGAAATTTTCGTTCTCATCCACACGATTAAAACTGTGGGCTTTCTCACTCACTAAATTCTGTAATACATTTATTAGAGGTCGCCAGAAGAGAAAACTCGGCACTTAAGTACCGAGATGAATCATTGTCTTGGGCGACCTGCATTATATTTGGTTAATTGATTTTGAATATATGTTTGCACAACATCTTTTGACATATTACCTAGCGTAGCCATGAAAAAACTTGGTGACCATAGATGCCCTTGCCAAAGTTTTTCTTTCGTTTCAGGATATTGTTTAAACCACGCTCGAGCCGAACGACCTTTGAGTGTCTTAACAATAGAACTCGGGGCATGTTTAGGATTGAAGCTAATCATCATATGAATATGATCTGGTAACACTTCTATTTCATTAATGATGATTTCATGATTCTCTGCAATAGATTGAAGTATTTGCTTCATAACTTTACGTTTGCTTTCATCATCAAATATTGATGCTCGATATTTGGTTACCCATACTAAATGAAAGTTAAAATCATAAACATTTGTCCTTGTTTTTACTAACATATGTATACCTCCTAAGTACATTAATTATAACACATAAGAGACTTAAATATTAATCATATGTATGATATAATAAGTTTAAGAAATAATGAGGTGATTTGTTATGTATAAAGGTGTTGAATGTAAATTATATCCCAATGAAAAACAAGCTAATACAATACAAATGACCTTGGGTCATACAAGGTTTGTATGGAATCAAATGTTAAGTATGTTAAATGAACGCTATCGTAATAATAAAGATTTAAAAATGTTAAGTTATTCAACTTTGTCTTCGCTAATTCCTCAATTGAAAAGAGAATATGCATGGTTAAATGATGTAGACAGTGTAGCTATACAATGTGCTGTTAAAACATTGTCTGAGACATTTGACCGTTTCTTTAAAGGCTATTGTCGCTACCCTAAATTTAAATCCAGAAAAAATAACAGGCAATCTTATTTAAGCACGATCCGAGGCAACAATATTAGATTCAATCATAATCAAAGATATATTAAATTGCCTAAATTAGCCTGGGTAAAGTGTAAATCAAGTTTGAAGCATATCGAAAACGAGCGTATCAAGTCAGTAACGATTAAACAAAACGCAACAGGTCAGTATTATATGTCTGTATTGGTAACTAGCGAAAATCAAGCATTACCAAAAACAGGAAAGTATTTAGGTATTGACTTAGGTGTTTCTGATTTAGCCATTACGTCAGATGGCCAAAAATATCGCTCTCAAAAATTACACTTAAAATATCAAAAACAATTACATTTTTGGGAAAAGCGATTAGCTAGAAGACGATTGAAAGCAAAAGCCGAAGGCATTGCATTAGTAGACACTAAAAACTATCAAAAGGCAAGACAACATGTTGCACGTATCCACGAAAAAATAGCTAATACTAGAAAAGACTATCTACATAAAATAACGACTGAACTTGTTGAAAACTATGATGTTATTGTGATCGAAGACTTAAAAACTAACAATATGATTAAAAATCATAAACTTGCAAGAAGTATCGCTAGTCAATCATGGAGACAATTCAGAGTATTTTTAGAGTATAAGTGTGCAATGTATGACAAACAATGTGTCGTTGTTAATCCTTACAAAACATCACAAAAATGTTCACATTGTGGTTTTGATAGTGGTAAAAAAGATTTAGACATAAGAAAATGGTCATGCCCAAAATGTAATGTGGAACATGACCGAGATATTAATGCAGCAAAAAATATAATGCACATTGGCTTGGAACAAGCCTTAGTTAAATAACTTAGACCGCTGTTTTACTTTGAAATAAGTAAAACAAGTCATGAGTGTTCCTAGAAACTCGTTACTTTAGTAACGATGTAGTTCATGAATTAACATCTATGAATAGTAAAACTGAAATTAGATCAAATGATAAACCAAAATAGGAAGGATCACTTTATTATGGTAGTGCCTAGAAAAATTAAACAAATAGAAGGTATATAAAAGAAACTAAATCAGTTATATAAAAACATTAACTTTGAAGAATTGAATTATGGAGAAGTTAAAATTGATGAAAATTCAAACTTTATATTAGATAAAGAAAACGAAATAATACGTTATAAAGAAGATTATCTATCACAATAAACTACTGAGAAAATGCTCAATTCATAAAACAATTAATCAATAAAGATGATACAAACAAATTAATAACTAATGACAATAACAATAAAGATAATCAAATAAATGAAGATGTAAATACATTTATTTAAACATTAAGTGTTCAGTTAAATATTTTAACTGAACACTTTTTTATTCTGGTACCGTTAATGTATCAACATAAGTTACTACATAAAAATAATTTCAAAGGTTAATTTAAGACGAATAAATTATGTGAACAATACATGTTAAGTATTTCACAAATAGTCGTTAATTTAAATAAAATACATAAAATCCAGACTCCTTTAGGGAGTCTATAACGACTCTAAAGAGTCCTCGTTTTTAAACCTCTTGTGGGACAAGGGATATGCCGTTCGGTAAATGCTCATAAAAATGCCATGTAAAAATACACAAACTCTATTGTTATAGTGTTATAAATTATTATATAAACACTATCACATCAGTATTTATAGTGTTAAAGGATAAGTTTAGAGAACCCCAGCTATGCTGGGGGCCATGGCAATGGCATTGTTCCTCCTTATCCTGTTATCAGGGAGTCTAAAAGGAGTCGCTGATATAATTAATAGGCAAGAATAAACAATATAAGTTGTTCTATTAATTACCATTAATATAATGTTATAAGTTTTATATTAATAAACTTTAATCATCTTAATTGAGTTCGTTTATTAATAAACAACCAATTAATGTATATAAAATGTGACGCTAATTAGGAACATTTTATATACTTTAATAAATCAAATAACCACATTTTTATTTTTGATTTATTAAATGCAATTAAACTTAGTTATAAGTTAATGCAAGAGGTTTAGTTTTTGAAATACTAATTAAATGTTATAAAAAAGAGGAATCTATACATAATATAAATTCCTCTAAAGATATTTGAAATATACTTTATTAACTTAATGCATCTTTTACATCACTTGTAGGTAAAAGAGAACTATATTAATAGTTCCCTAAATAATTTCATCAATCCGTTTCATTTGTTTTACTGCATCATTTTTAAAATTAACACTCATATATGAATTGAAACCACTTTTTATTTTTCCGATTATAGCATGTGGTTCTGTTATATTTATTTTATCCAACCAATTTAGTAATGATATATAATCAAATACATCAATATGATTAATTAATCTTTCATATCTTAAATTTCGATTTATTATTTACTAGTGATTATTTAGTAATAAAGGCCAAAAAAATAACCATCCAACTTTAGCCGGTTAATGGTTATTTTTAGATAAATAATAAGGCTACCGTCTTTCGAACGGGCTCATTTAGCAACATGTTAGCGCATGTTGTCCTTTTTCTATACAAATTAATAATAACATTGTATTACATAAATCCCAATATCTTATTTTAATATATAACCCATAATTAAAAATTAGTTACTTTTATTCATAATGTGACCATGCAGAAAGGATAAAAACTTCCTTATCATCTTCATCAACTGTATAAACAACTCTATGTTGATGGTTTATTCTTCTTGAATAGCGCTCTAAGTGTTTAGGTTGCAACTTTTCAAAAGATTGACTCGGAAAATAAGGGTCTTCTTTTAACGTGTCTACAATTTTTAAGAATTGTGTTTTCAACTGCGATTGTTTAATTTTCTTTAAATCAGATTTTGCTGAATTTTTAATAGAAATACTGTAATTATCCATTTAGAGGTTGTCCCAGTCTATATCATCAATATTAGTGTAGCCACTGTTATCCTTTTCACGCTCTCGTACTTTATCCATAGTCCCTGTGGTTTCAAGATATAATGTTTCTTGAATACTATCCCAATCTTTTTGGCTTATAATTACGGCGTTATTTTCACTCTTAGAACTGCTTATAATAACGGGTTCGTGGCTATCATTAACTTGTTTAAGTAGTTCATAGAATTCTTTTCTAGCATTAGTAGGCGTTTTAATATTCATTATTAGTCACGTCCTTTCTTTATCCTATATTATAACGTACTTAAAAACGTACGTAAAGTTATGACCTATAATGGGGTATAAGTTTGATTTTTACATAATTCAACTTATCGGAAGCTACCTATCATCGTATATTCGGAGATGATATAATATATAGGTCGCCTATCTCTCAGGCGTCAATTCAGACGCAGAGAGGAGGTGCATATCAAATGGTCGAAGCTCTTGTTCACATCACGACCACAGTCATCAGTGGTTGTATTGTTGCGTTATTTACGCATTGGCTACGTACATGTAACAATAAGAAAAAATAGGCGATATTAGCCAACGCCTAAAAATCCCCTCACTATTGCGAGTAGTGAGGGGATTGGTGCATATAATGCACGAAGCTCTTGTTAACTAAATTATAACATTGGTTAGTGGAGAAATGCAAAACTATAGAGTGTGAGGATTTAGATTAGAAATTTTTCTTTTTAAAGACAAATACTACGAGAATTAGGAAAACAATAATATAAACAATATGGTTCTGTTGCAAAGTCCAGAAAGAATAGCTAATTATCTTTGAATATATTTATTTTCTCTTAACTAGCCAACATGTGATTAATTTCGTGGCACGGCGAAAATCCATAGATTTTAAAAGACCTATGTTCTTTTTATATACTCATTTTTACTATTATTAACACTAAGGAAATAAATTCGTTCGCTTATGAAAAATTAAAAATATATCAAGACAAGAAGAAACTCGTTTCAAAAAATACAAAAAATGAAACTTTAATCAAATTGAGTGGAATAACTTATTATTAAAACAACGTTAAAGCCTCTGACTTTGTATAGAACTGTATACTATTTTAACTTTGCAACAGAACCATGCTTTCTACATTATTACATTTCTCTTAACTGAATGTATGTTACATTTTCTAAATTAATATACATAGGCACTGGATGGTTCTGTTGCAAAGTAAAAAAATATAGCTAACCACTAATTTATCATGTC
>NZ_PPQC01000010.1 GCF_002902365.1 Staphylococcus cohnii subsp. cohnii
GGTAAGTGAGTGAGGAAAGCGAGAAACTGAGGAAAGATGCGAGCGCTTGTCTAAAGTCAGGAAAGGTCCTTAGGGCCGAAGGTAGCTGACTTACGTTTCGCAAGAGTAGGTGAAGAGGAATACATGAGCTAAAGCTCATGTATAAGTCACACTATTCCAATAACATATAAAATTATAAGATATATAAGTCTCAAACGTAAAAATTAAAATTAAGAAGTGTGACTTTACAGGCAAGTAAATAGGATGCGATGAGCCGAGACCGAGAGGTCTCTTTTTTTTGCATTAAAAGAATTTTAACTGCATGAGTTCATGTATAAATACTCTTAATTTAAAAAATGATCATGATACTTTGACAGTATGGTCTTCAAGTGCACTCATTTTTTTATGTTATTATGTTAAAATGTAAAAGATTAAAACGTTATACTGTTTTATAAGTAGATGTGTATTTTACTATATAATAGTAGGAATGTGATGAAACAAGAAATATAGAAATAGAAATTGAAAAGTGAGGATAAGTATGAGTGAATCATTGTTACATAAACTGAAAGGATTATTAGCTGAAAAACCTATTTCATTACATGTACCTGGACATAAAAATATGACTATCGGATACTTAAACCAATTGAATTTCAAAATGGATGTGACAGAAATTACAGGACTTGATGACTTACATTCTCCTGAATCTGTAATAGCTGAAAGTATGCAAAGGGTTACCAAACATCCTGATTATGATGCTTATTATTTAGTAAATGGTACTACTTCAGGAATATTATCTGTAATTCAGGCATTTTCCTCAAAAAAAGGGGATTATGCGATAGTACGGAATGCACATAAATCTGTATTTCATGCATTAGATTTAATAAAGGCAAAAGCACAATTATTAAAAATGGATGTTAGTGATGTTACGAATCAATATTTAGGACCTAACAAAACGTCATTATATGATCAAGTTAAAGATAGTAAGCTAGCAGTATTTACTTATCCTAATTATTATGGTGAATGTTTTGATATTAAAACTGTTATGGAATGTTTAAAATCATTGAAAATACCAACGCTAATCGATGAAGCACATGGTGCACATCTAGGTTTAGAACATTTCCCTGAGACAACATTAAACTTGGGGGCAGATTATGTTGTGCAATCATACCATAAAACATTGCCGTCACTAACGATGAGTTCAGTGATATTTATTCATAAAAATGCACCTTATAGAGAAGAGGTCATAAAATATTTATCTTATTTTCAATCTTCTAGTCCATCATATCTATTAATGAGTAGCTTAGAACTCGCGCAAAAATTTTATGAAGACTATAATAGTGAATGTTTTTTTCAAAAAAGAGAACAACTGATTCAACAATTAAAAAGCAAAGAGTTTGAAGTGATTGAGGTCGATGATCCACTGAAAATAAATATAAGATATAAGGGTTATAATGGCTATGAATTGCAATCATACTTTGAAACACAGCATATTTATGTTGAGTTGGCTGATGACCTTCAAGTATTAATGGTCTTGCCGTTATGGCACGAAGATGATCAATACCCATTTGATGAACTATTATCAAGGATTGAAGACATCCAATTAGTAGAGAGACAGTGGGATATAAATACTAGCATACCGTATAGAACTGAAAGTAGTGTGTACTATGGTGGCGAAATACAGCAGGTACGAAAAATAGACATAAAGTATGCTAAAAATAAAATATTAGCTAATCACATTGTGCCATATCCTCCTGGTATTCCGTTAATGTTTAAGGGAGAAAAGATAACAGAAGATATGGTAAAATTAATGGATTATTGGTGTGAACATCATCAGAGCGTTGAAGGAATTAAAAATTTAAAAATAGAAATTAAGGATGAATAAGATGTCGGCTTTTATAACTTTTGAAGGACCAGAAGGTTCTGGAAAAACAACTGTGATACAACAAGTTGCAGAAAAACTAAAATATGAATATAATATCATACTTACGAGAGAGCCAGGAGGCGTAAAGACAGGAGAGCAGATAAGAGAAGTATTACTCGAGGGAGAAGACATGGATGATCGGACTGAAGCATTATTATTTGCTGCATCAAGACGCGAACATCTTGTAGGCAAAGTTATCCCAGCATTAAATAATGGTAATGTTGTTTTATGTGATCGCTATATTGATAGTTCATTAGCATATCAAGGGTATGCAAGGGGTATAGGTATAGAAGAAGTTAAATCTATTAATGAATTTGCGATTAATGGATTATATCCAGATTTAACAATCTATCTAGATGTTAGTGTTGAAGTTGGTAGAGAGAGAATACTCAAAAATCAAAGAAATCAAAATCGTTTAGATCAAGAAGATGTAAAATTTCACGAAAAAGTAGTTGAAGGTTATAAAAAGATTATTCATAATGAGTCTGAACGCTTTATTGTAATTAATGCGGATCAAAGTATAGATAAAGTAGTGAAAACAACGTATGAATCTATCACCAATTATTTAGAAAAATTATGATATAATATTCAAAAGAGGTGTTTAGTATGAAAATGATTATAGCAATCGTACAAGACCAGGATAGTCAGGAACTTTCGGACAAACTTGTTAAACATAATTTTAGAGCGACAAAACTTGCAACAACAGGTGGATTTTTAAGAGCAGGCAACACAACGTTCTTATCAGGTGTAGAAGATGATCGTGTCGATGAAATGTTACAGGTTATTAATGACACTTGTGGTAATAGAGAACAACTTGTATCGCCGATTACCCCAATGGGTGGAAGTGCTGATTCATATATACCTTATCCAGTTGAAGTGGAAGTTGGCGGCGCAACGGTATTTGTTATGCCAGTAGAAGCGTTCCATCAATTCTAAAAATGTGGTTGCTGTATATGGTAACTTTTCGAATTACATGTTGCTAAGTGATTAGCTAATATTAAATGTAATTTGTTAAGGCACTGTGTATTAGCAGCCTTTTTATATAAAGGAGCAACATTATCATGGATGAACTAGAAAGACTGACAAAAGCATATCAATCTAATAAACTATCGCATGCATATTTATTTGAAGGTGACGATGGACAGACAATGCAACAAGTTGCTATCGATTTTTCTAAAATGATTTTATGTGGTGAAGAAAATCAATGTCAGTTAAAAGTAGAAACATTTAATCATCCAGATTTTATGTATGTGTCTTCTGAAGAAACGACTATAAAAAAAGATCAAATAGAGCAATTAGTACATCATATGAATCAATTGCCTATTGAAGGAAATTATAAAGTATATATTATAGAATCCTTTGAAAAGTTAACGATTCAAGGTGAAAATAGTATATTAAAATTTCTAGAAGAGCCTCCAGATAATACAATTGCCATTTTATTAACTACGAAACCTGAGCAAATTTTAGACACAATTCACTCGAGATGCCAGCATGTTTATTTTAAACCAATTAATAAATTAAATTTTATAGATAGATTAGTCGAGCAAGAAATCACGCGACCTGTTGCGGAATTGTTAAGCGCTTATACAACACAGATAGAGACTGCTGTTGCGTTAAACGAAGACTCAGACTTAATGGCACTGCGAAAGAGTATCATTAAATGGTGTCAGTTAATATTGAAAAATCGTTCGATGGCATTAATAGCAATTGTTGATTTATTAAAACAAGCTAAAAACAGACGCTTACAGTTATTAACATTGGCGGCAGTTAACAGTTTCTTTGAAGATATTATGCATGCTAAAGTAGGATTAGAAGATGCAATGATATTCCGAGATTTACAGGTAGAAATCAAACAATACGCACAAAATTTAACATATAATCAGATTGTTTTAATGTTTGATCAGATAACTGAAGCACATAAAAAATTAAATCAGAATGTAAATCCAACATTAGTATTTGAACAAATCGTTATAAAAGGGGTGAAATAATTATGCAAAACGTAGTAGGTATACACTTTCAACACTCAGGTAAAATGGAGTATTACTCACCGCAAAATTTTGACTTAAGTTTAGGCGAGTGGGTTGTTGTTGAATCAAAACGAGGATTAGAAGTTGGACGAGTGAAGTATGAACCTTTAAATGTAGCTGATGAAGATGTGGCATTACCTTTAAAACAGATTGTTCGTAAAGCTACAGAAAAAGATATAGTACAATACGCACAAAATGAACATGATGCAAAAGATGCTTTGAATTTGTGCAAAGATATTATTCAACAACAGCATTTGGATATGCGTTTAGTAAATTGTGAATTTACTTTGGATAAATCGAAAGTTATTTTTAATTTTACATCAGATGAACGTGTAGATTTTAGAAAGTTAGTGAAGGTATTAGCTCAAAAATTAAGAACAAGAATAGAATTAAGACAAATTGGTGTTAGAGATGAAGCAAAATTATTGGGAGGCATTGGACCTTGTGGTCGTTCGTTATGTTGTTCGACTTTTTTAGGTGACTTCGAACCAGTTTCGATAAAAATGGCTAAAGATCAGAATTTATCTTTAAATCCTTCAAAGATTTCTGGTGCTTGTGGTCGGCTTATGTGCTGTTTAAAATATGAAAATGACTATTATGAAGAAGCAAGAGCTCAGTTACCAGATGTTGGGGATGTCATTGAAACACCAGAAGGTAATGGTAGAGTTGTGGGTTTAAATATATTAGATATATCTATGCAGGTTAAAATAGAGGGTCTTGAACAACCATTAGAATATAAAATGGAAGAATTAGAAACATTAAATTAGGAGGCCGTGACAACATTGAATCGAAGCGACATATTTGAAAATCTAGCTCATTTAGAGGAAAACATTAATCAAATTAATCGTGACATGTTAAATTTAAAAAATCTTACAGTAGCATTAATTGAAGAAAATGTCTCATTACAAATAGAGAATGAGAATTTAAAAACATTAATAGATAAAGAAGAAAAAACTAAAAAAATAGAAAATGATAAAAAAGATCAACCTAAACGCCCATTACGTAGCAAAGATAATTTAGCGATGCTATACAAAGAAGGCTTTCATATATGCAATGGAGAGCTATTTGGCAAACATAGAAAAGGCGACGACTGTTTGTTTTGTCTCGAAGTATTAAGTGAGTAGTATAAATATCATTTATAAAAACAGAAAAATATGGAGTTGAGGATGAGAAAAGCGATAGGCTTCATTAGCGAAGCATCGTAAACTCATCCTCTTTTTTGGAGGTTACAAAAATGTTAATGGAAAATGAGAGGTATGATTTTTTACTAAGAGAGAAGTTAGAAATTATACAAAATGAGGAAGTTTTTTCTTTTTCAACGGATGCTTTGTTACTCGCACATTTTACAAAAGTAAAGAAAAAAGACGTCATTATGGATCTGTGTTCCGGTAATGGTGTTATTCCTTTATTACTATCCCATAAAGGAAATCAATTTATTGAAGGTATCGAAATACAAGAACAATTAGTGAACATGGCTAAAAGAAGTATTGCTCACAATCATCTGAATAAAAGAATTCATATGTATCATATGGATTTGAAGCAAGCACATCATATGTTTAAACCGTCACAGTATAGTCTTGTTACATGTAATCCTCCGTATTTTAAAGTGAATCAACAATTTCAGCATCAAAAAGATGCGCATAAAATTGCGAGACATGAGATAATGTGTACATTGGATGATTGTTGTTTTGAGGCGCGGCATTTATTGAAAGAAGGCGGTAGGTTTTTAATTGTCCATCGTGCTGACCGTCTTATGGATGTCTTAAGTAGTATGAGACATTATCGAATAGAACCTAAGAAGCTTTATTTTATTTATAGTAAACCTGGTAAAGTAGCCCAAACAATTGTAGTTGAAGGTAGGAAAGGTGGAAATCAAGGGTTAGACATCCAGCAACCATTCTATATATATAATGAAGATGGAACATACTCAAAAGAAATGAGAGAAGTCTATTATGGATAAACATTTTATTTATATCGTTAGATGTAAAGATGGAAGTTTATATACTGGTTATGCAAAAGATATAGAACAAAGAGTAGCAAAGCATAACAGCGGTCAAGGCGCTAAATATACTAAAATAAGACGACCAGTAGAGTTAGTTTATCAAGAAGTGTTTGATACCAAATCAGAAGCTATGAAGCGAGAATATGAAATCAAAACATTTTCTAGACAGGAAAAATTACAGCTGATAAGTGAGGGGTAAGAAGAATGGCGACATTGTATTTAGTAGGTACACCGATTGGAAATTTAGCTGATATTACATATAGAGCAGTTGATATTTTACGAACCGTAGACTTGATCGCATGTGAAGATACACGTGTGACAAAAAAGCTTTGTGCGCATTATGATATACACGCACCGTTGAAATCATATCATGACCATAATAAAACACAGCAAACGGAATACCTCATTCAGCAATTACAGGAAGGGGTTAATATTGCGTTAGTGTCAGATGCTGGGCTACCTTTGATAAGTGATCCTGGATACGAACTTGTAGTAGCTGCTAGAAATAATAGAATCAGAGTTGAGACAGTACCTGGACCTAATGCTGGTTTAACCGCATTGATGGCAAGTGGATTACCCTCATTTACATACACGTTTCTTGGGTTTTTACCAAGGAAAGAAAAGGCGAAATATGATTTGTTAGAACAACGCATGTTTCAAGATAGTACTTTGATTATTTATGAATCACCGCACCGTGTTAAAGATACATTAAAGACCATTTATAAAATAGATGCGCAAAGAAATGTATCAATAGGTAGGGAATTGACAAAAAAATTCGAGGAAATTATCACGGATAAAGTTGAGAATTTACTAATGAAACTAGATGAAGGAGAAATACTTACAAAAGGCGAATTTGTCATCATCATCGAGGGGGACATTGCAGCAGAAGATACGTCTTGGTTTGAAAATATGTCTATACATGAACACGTTGGACATTATATTAACAAGAATATGAAACCTAAAGCAGCGATTAAACAAGTTGCAGAAGACAGGCAAATGAAGACAAGTGAAGTATATGATGTATATCACAATGTATAAAACACAAGATGACAAAATGCAATGCTAAAAAGAAAATTAAATAATAATTTTTTGAAATTTTATCAATAAAACCAAGCGAAAAATTCCCATAACAAGCTTGATTTATGGTAATGTAGATAAGATAGAGATTATTTATCATGTTGTAAAATGAGTGGAAATTGCTAAGGGATAAATACTTAATTTTATGCTAAATCAAACGTATTAAAATGATTAATAAATATAAATTGAACACTTATCTGCTTCATTGAAAATAAAAATAAATTTAGATATATTTGAAGTGAAAGAAACGAGGAGGAACATTGATGGCGAAAGAAACATTTTATATCACTACACCTATATATTATCCGAGTGGGAATTTACATATCGGTCATGCATATACAACTACAGCTGGTGATGTCATCGCACGTTATAAAAGAATGCAAGGCTATGATGTTCGATATTTAACAGGAACGGATGAACATGGTCAAAAAATACAGGAAAAAGCGCAAAAATCAGGGAAATCAGAATTAGATTATTTAGACGAAATGATTTCAGGCATCAAAGCGCTGTGGAAAAAGTTAGAGATATCCAATGATGACTTTATTCGTACAACTGAAGCGCGTCATAAAGAAGTTGTACAACAAATATTTGAACGCTTATTGGCACAAGGTGACATATATCTAGGTGAATACGAAGGCTGGTATTCTGTACCGGATGAAACGTATTATACGGAAACACAACTTGTTGATCCTGTATATGAGAACGGTGCAATTGTCGGAGGTAAAAGTCCTGATTCTGGACACGAAGTAGAATTGGTAAAAGAAGAAAGCTATTTCTTTAATTTATCAAAATATACTGACCGTTTATTAGAATTTTATGATGAAAATCCTGATTTTATTCAGCCACCGTCTCGAAAAAATGAAATGATTAATAATTTCATCAAACCAGGATTAGAAGATTTAGCAGTATCTCGTACATCATTCGATTGGGGTATTCATGTTGAATCGAATCCAAAGCATGTTGTTTATGTGTGGATTGATGCACTAGTTAACTATATCTCATCACTTGGTTATTTATCAGATGATGATAGCTTGTTCAAAAAATATTGGCCTGCAGATATCCATATTATGGCTAAGGAAATAGTTAGATTCCATTCTATTATCTGGCCGATTTTATTGATGGCTTTAGATATTCCTTTACCTAAAAAAGTCTTTGCACATGGTTGGATTTTAATGAAAGATGGCAAAATGAGTAAATCAAAAGGGAACGTAGTAGATCCTAACGTATTGATTGATCGTTATGGCTTAGATGCAACACGTTATTATTTAATGCGTGAGTTACCATTTGGTTCTGATGGTGTATTTACTCCAGAAGGGTTTGTAGAACGTACAAATTATGATTTAGCTAATGACTTAGGTAACCTAGTTAACCGTACAATTTCAATGGTTAATAAATATTTTAATGGCGAACTACCAGCTTATGAAGGACCTAAACACGAATTAGATGAAGAAATGGAACAATTGGCACTTGATACAGTAAAAACGTTCCATGAAAATATGGATAATTTACAATTCTCAGTGGCACTTTCAACAATATGGAAATTTATAAGTAGAACGAATAAATATATCGATGAAACAACACCTTGGATTTTAGCAAAAGATGAGAACCAGAAAGAAATGCTTGGCAATGTTATGGCTCATTTAGTAGAGAATATCCGTATCATTGCAGTGCTATTAAGACCGTTCTTAACAAATGCGCCAAAACAAATTTTTGAACAGTTAAATATCAATTCACCTGAATTATATGAATTTAACAGTATAGAACAGTATGGTGCGTTAACAGAGCCAATTATGGTAAGTAGTAAACCACAGCCTATCTTCCCACGCTTAGAAAGTGATGATGAAATAGAATATATCAAGCAATCTATGCAACCAGATAAGGTGGAAGAAGCGCAAGAAGAAGTACCTAGTAAAGCGCAAATTGATATCAAGGATTTTGATAAGGTAGAAATCAAAGCGGCCACGATTATTGATGCTGAGAATGTAAAAAAATCTGACAAATTATTAAAAATCCAAGTTGATTTAGATAATGAACAACGTCAAATCGTTTCAGGCATTGCTAAGTTCTATCAACCAGAAGATATTATCGGAAAAAAAGTTGCGGTAGTTACCAATTTGAAGCCGGCTAAATTAATGGGTCGAAAATCAGAAGGTATGATTTTATCTGCTGAAAAAGATGGTGTACTTACACTGGTAAGCCTTCCGAATGCAATTCCAAATGGTGCAGTAATTAAGTAATCATAGATAAAGGGAGCGATTTAATATGCTAATCGATACACATGTTCATTTAAATGCAGAACAATATGATGAAGATTTAGAAGCGGTTATTGAGCGTGCAAGAGATAATGGCGTAGATCGTATGTTTGTAGTAGGCTTTGATACACCGACTGTTGAACGTACAATGGAATTAATTGATCAATACGACTTTATATACGGTATTATTGGATGGCACCCTGTAGATGCTATTGATTGCACAGAAGAAAGATTGGCATGGATAGAAAAGTTGGCAGCACACCCTAAAGTTATTGGAATTGGTGAAACTGGCTTAGATTATCACTGGGATAAATCTCCAAAAGATGTCCAACAATCTCTGTTCAGAAAACAAATCGCACTAGCTAAGCGCGTTAATCTACCAATCATTATTCATAATAGAGAGGCAACTCAAGACTGTGTAGATATTTTGAAAGAAGAGCATGCAGAAGAAATTGGCGGTATTATGCATAGCTTTAGTGCATCACCTGAGATTGCAGAGGATGTCATTAATAAATTAAATTTCTATGTGTCTTTAGGAGGACCTGTTACATTTAAAAATGCGAAGCAGCCTAAAGAAGTTGCTAAACATGTCCCATTTGATAGATTATTAGTTGAAACAGATGCACCGTTCCTATCTCCGCATCCATACAGAGGAAAGCGAAATGAACCAGCACGTGTAACTTTGGTAGCTGAACAAATTGCTGAGTTACGGGAAGTTAGCTATGAGGAAGTTTGCCGTCAAACAACTGAAAATGCTGAACGGTTATTTAAATTAAAAGCATAAAGATATTATTTTAAAGGTATCGGTCTGAAATATGGCTTAGTTGGTATATGAATACTAAGAGTAACCATAATTTGAGCCGATATCTTTTTATTTTTTCTTAAATGAAGTAAAAAATGAAAGGTGTCACAATAAATGAAGATAAATGAATTTATTGTAGTAGAAGGTAGAGATGATACAGAGCGGGTGAAAAGCGCTGTTGATTGCGACACAATTGAAACAAATGGAAGTGCAATTGATGAAAAAACGTTAAATGTGATTGCACAAGCGTATGAAACAAGGGGTGTCATTGTTTTAACAGACCCTGATTTCCCAGGTGATAAAATTCGTAATACAATAAAAAAGTATATTCCAGGGGTTAAACATGCTTATATTGATCGAGAAAAAGCCAAGAGTAAACGTGGTAAAATAGGTGTCGAACATGCGAAAATCGAAGATATCAAAGAAGCTTTGATTCATGTGAGTACGCCATTTGAAGAGGGATATGAAAGCATCAATAAGGATGTTTTGATTGATCTTGGATTAATTATAGGTAAAGATGCACGCAGAAAAAGGGAAATTTTAGGAAGAAAACTTCATATCGGTCATTCAAACGGGAAGCAACTACTTAACAAGTTAAATGCTTTTGGTTATACAGAAGAAGACGTTAGAAATGCCCTGAAAGATAATAAAGGAAGTGAAGAATAATTGGATATGAAAGATATAGCCACACCGTCGCGAACAAAATCACTTTTAAATCATTATGGTTTTAGCTTCAAAAAAAGTTTAGGTCAAAATTTTTTAATTGATGTCAACATCATCCATAATATTATAGATGCGAGTAATATAGATGAGCGTACGGGTGTTATTGAAGTGGGCCCAGGTATGGGATCACTGACAGAACAATTAGCTAAAAGTGCAAAAAAAGTAATCGCTTTTGAAATTGATCAACGCTTAATACCTGTACTGAATGAAACCATGGCACCATATAAAAATGTTACGGTAATCAATGAAGATATATTGAAAGCGGATATTGCACATTATGTGACACACGAACTAGCAGATTGTGATCAAATTTTAGTTGTTGCTAATTTACCATATTATATAACGACACCTATTTTATTAAACTTAATGCAACAAAAATTACTGATTGATGGTTATGTGGTAATGATGCAAAAAGAAGTTGGTGAACGATTAAATGCTGAAGTAGGAACAAAAGCTTATGGATCCTTATCTATAGTTGCACAGTTTTATACCGAAACTAGCAAAGTGTTGACTGTACCTAAGACAGTATTCTTACCACCTCCAAACGTAGATTCAATCGTAGTGAAGTTAATGAAACGTGAGCAACCACTTGTCGATGTAGACGATGAAGATAAATTTTTCAAATTGTCTAAAGCTGCATTCGGGCAAAGAAGAAAAACAATCAACAATAATTATCAAAGTTTGTTTGTTGACGGAAAAGCAAATAAAGAGATAATTGTAAATTGGTTAGAAGCTAGTGGCATTAACCCTAAAAGACGTGGGGAAACGCTTTCTATAAAAGAATTTGCAAATTTATATAATGAATTGAAAAATTTCCCAGAATTGGAATTTTAAATGATTGACAACTGCGTACGACCTTGCTAAAATTGATGTTTATTTGACAAAATCGCGCTAAATGTGTTATTATACAATTTGTAGCGAGGTGGAGCAATATGCCAAAATCTATTGGAGACATCAAAAATTCACTTGATTGTCAATTAGGAAACCGTATTGTACTGAAAGCGAATGGTGGTCGTAAAAAAACAATTGAGCGTAGCGGTGTTTTAAAAGAAACTTACCCATCCGTTTTTATTGTTGAACTAGACCAAGATATTCATAATTTTGAGCGTGTATCATATACATACACTGACGTTTTAACAGAAAACGTACAAGTTTCTTTTGAAGATGATAATCATCAAGAAGCAATTGCACACTAAATAGCAGTAATATAAATTGAAAATTTGGTTCAAGCAACCATTTTTTATTTAAGACATTAATATGAGATTGATTGGAAAAGGTATGTTGGTGAATAGTCATCAATATACCTTTTTCTTTTGAAATATTTTAGAATTCATTAGAATTAAAGAGATAAAGTTTTATTACGTCAAAATATTATTGTAAAATAAGGAATTAAATGGTTGAATGTTACGTTAAGCTGTTTAAAGTGATAAGCAAAGTAAATTGGGTAATAAACTTATAATTTTTCAAAAAAAGAATAACGCAAGTATAACAATATGTTAAAATCATTTTATTACCATATCGAATTGAAAGAGGGTGGGAATATGATTTATGAAACTGCGCCAGCAAAAATAAATTTAACGTTGGACACACTCTTCAAACGAGATGATGGTTTTCATGAAGTTGAAATGATTATGACAACGATTGATCTTAATGATCGTTTATCTTTTGAACTGCGCAAAGATAAAAAAATAGTTGTGGACGTAGAGCAAAGTTATGTTCCCTCCGATAATAAAAATTTAGCTTACAAAGCTGCAGAGTTAATGAAAGAAACTTATAATTTAAAGCAAGGTGTTACGATTACAATAGATAAAGATATACCAGTTTCAGCTGGCCTTGCAGGTGGATCGACAGACGCTGCTGCAACATTAAGAGGAATGAATCGACTATATAAGCTAAATAGACCTTTAGAAGAATTGTGTGAGTTAGGCATACAAATAGGAACCGATATTCCTTTTTGTATATATGGGAGAACCGCTTTTTGTAGAGGAAAAGGAGAATTGATTGGATTTATGAACAAACCGCCTTCTGCATGGGTGATTGTTGCTAAGCCAGATTTAGGCATTTCCTCCCCTGATATTTTTAAAAGGTTAGATTTAACTCAAGTACATGAGGTTTATACTGAAACTTGTAAAGAAGCATTGGATACGGGGAATTATGAATTATTATGTAATAGTCTTTCAAACAGATTGGAACCCATCTCTGGAGAAATGTATTCAGATATTTATAAAATCAAAGAAAATATGCTTAAAAATGGAGCAGATGGTGCTGTAATGAGTGGGAGTGGTCCAACCGTTTATGGATTAACACAAAAAGAACGTCAAGCCAGGCATGTGTATAATGCGGTCAATGGCTGTTGTAACGAAGTCTATATTGCAAGATTATTAGGTTAGTGAGAAGGGATGAATAAAATGCGCTATAAAAGAAGTGAACGTATTGTATATATGACACAATACTTGATGAACAACCCCAATAAATTAATACCTTTAACATTTTTTGTACAGAAATTTAAACAAGCAAAATCATCCATTAGTGAAGATGTACAAATCATCAAATCTACTTTTCAAAAAGAAAAACTGGGCACGGTGATAACGACTGCTGGAGCAAGTGGTGGAGTTACTTATAAACCACAGATGAGTAAAGTAGAAGCAAGTGAAGTCGTAGATGAAGTCATCGAACTTCTACAAGAAAAGGACAGACTTTTACCAGGTGGTTATTTATTCTTATCAGATTTAATGGGAAATCCTACTTTATTGAATAAGGTTGGAAAATTAATTGCAACGCTTTATATGGATCAAGAGTTGGATGCGATTGTAACTATCGCTACAAAAGGTATCTCACTAGCAAATGCAGTAGCGAATGTTTTGAATTTACCAGTAGTAGTGATAAGGAAAGATAATAAAGTAACCGAAGGCTCTACGGTTTCTATCAATTATGTGTCAGGGTCCACTAGAAAGATAGAAACGATGGTATTATCTAAGCGTACATTACCAGAAAACTCTAATGTTCTCGTTGTGGATGATTTTATGCGTGCAGGTGGTTCTATTAACGGTGTGATGAATTTAATGAATGAGTTTAAGGCACATGTTAAAGGGGTATCCGTATTAGTAGAATCAAAAGAAGTTAAGCAAAGATTAATTGAAGATTATACTTCCTTAGTTAGATTGTCTGATGTAGATGAGTACAATCAGGAATTTAAAGTGGAAAAAGGCAACAGTTTAACTAAATTTACTTAAAGGAGCGGATCAACATCATGAAAGTAGTCAACACTTCAAAAGCACCAGAGGCATTGGGTCCATACTCACATGCAACAGTCATTAATGGACTTGTGTTCACATCAGGACAAATCCCATTAAATTTAGATGGCGAAATTGTCAGTGATGATGTAAAAGCACAAACGAAGCAAGTCTTAGAAAATGTAAAAGTTGTATTAAATGAAGCTGGATCAAATATAGATTCAGTAATTAAAGCAACAATATTCATTGCTGATATGAATGAATTTCAAAATATAAATGAAGTTTATGGTGAATATTTTGCGGAACATCAACCGGCAAGAAGTTGTGTTGAAGTCGCAAGATTGCCTAAAGATGTAAAAGTTGAAATTGAAGTCATCGCAGAAGTGAAGTAATTTAAAGGATTTATAATTTTTGATGAAATTGTTAAGCTTCTAACAAAGAGATACTAGGGGGGCTCACTACATGAAAGTGACAGATGTAAGACTTAGAAAAATACAAACAGATGGAAGAATGAAAGCTTTAGTTTCAATAACTCTAGATGAATCATTTGTGGTGCATGATTTAAGAGTGATTGAAGGCAACTCAGGTCTATTCGTCGCAATGCCAAGTAAAAGAACACCAGATGGTGAATTTCGTGATATCGCGCATCCAATTAATTCAGAAATGAGACAAGAAATTCAAGATGCGGTTATGAAAGTTTATGACGAAACGGATGAAGTTATCCCTGATAAAAATGCTCAATCATCAGAAGAAACAAATGATGAAGCTTAATATATAAGACGAATCAAATTAAAAAAGGGTTTGGGATATGAATCTCAATCTCAAAATAAAAAAGACTAATCCTTTAATGGATTAGTCTTTTTTGTATTAAAAAACATGCGATTTTAACGTGCGTGCTTGCCTGGGGATATGACTCGAGCCTGTAGTCTCTCACTCATATCATTTCCCTGGGCGTCCGCACGTAGTAAAATCGCTAGAATTAAAGTGGTTATGTATAAAGAGAAAAATACTTTCACATTAGTAAATACGTATTAATAAATTTTAAAAGTAATTGTCTTATAAAATTTATAATATGGTTTCATCTACGATTCTTAGTAAAATCATCATTTTTACTTTCACTAAATATTACAAATATATGAACTGCACCCTGTCAAGTAGACAGTGAAAAAAACAAAATGTTTATGGC
>NZ_PPQC01000011.1 GCF_002902365.1 Staphylococcus cohnii subsp. cohnii
CCATAAACATTTTGTTTTTTTCACTGTCTACTTGACAGGGTGCAGTTCATTCATAAGGATTAGTTCTATGTGTTAATCATGAAATTTTTGTTACAGTCACTTTAATTTTTATAAAATTCTACGAGAAATTTTAGCGATTGTTTATCGTCTATTTTATATAATTATGATGATTGTTTAATTTGTTTAATAAGTAATTTAAATTTTCAATATCATTTGATGTTAAACTTTGACATCTTGCTTCTATCAAAGCTACCCTAACCTCGTTAATTTGCTGGACAAGGGCTTTTGTTTTTTCTGTAATCATTAAATCCTTACACCTTAAATCTTTATTTGACTGTTTACTAGTAATATAGCCCATATGGCATAATTTTTTGATCCACCTAGACACTATAGACTGCTCTTTATTAATTTTCATTGTTAAATCATACTGTGATAGCACATTATAATGATACAAAATTCTTAACATTTCTAACTGTTCGGAAGTTAAATCTGTCCGTTGACCGAACCTTCTACTGACTAAATTTAAATCATTACTTGTAAGTGTAATTAATTGTTCTAGTTGTTTATACATGTTGTTTCATCTCCACTACTTTAATTAAAATGTTCAATAGCATTTAAATTTATTATTTTATTTTCTAATATTATAATGTTATTCCTCATAATATACAATAATAATCTACAAAACAGTCGGTTTTGTTGCATTTGTCATATGTTTTATAATAAATTAGTAACAGTGATTATAAATTTTTACCAGCATTAAAAAAGGAGCAACTACATGACACAGATAAAAGAAAGAGATTATTTCTTTGACAATGCGAGAATGATATTAATATTTCTTGTTGTATTTGGTCATTTATTACAACCATATACTGAAGAAAGTCAATATCTTTCGTCACTTTATTTAACTATATATAGTTTCCATATGCCATGCTTTTTATTCATCTCAGGTTATTTTGCTAAAAAAGCAGGCAAGGCTGGTTATCTAGAAAAAGTTTCAAAAAAGTTATTGATACCTTATTTTATTTTCTTTGGCTTTTTCACCTTTTACTACTATTTCACAGGAAAAGAAGACAGTGTTAAATTTGATCCATTTGACCCTGTATTTGCATTATGGTTTTTACTTACATTATTCTTCTTCCATGTCATATTAGTTATAGTCAAAGATTTTAAACCATATTTTGTATTACCAATATCCATCATTATTTCTTTATTTGCAGGTTATTCAGATGATATCGACAATTATTTAAGTTTTTCAAGAACAATCATGTTCTTTCCTATTTTTTATTTAGGTTATTTATTTACTAGTGAGCATACACGCTTATTAAGAAGTAAAAAATTCATGCCAATCGCTGTCAGCATTCTACTCCTTTTTTATATCATTTATACTTTACATCCTATAAACGCTGATTGGCTTTTAGGAGATTCACCGTATATGTCACTGGAAGGTAAACAAGATTTATATAGTCCAATTAAACGATTGCTATTATACTTTATTATTTTAATTACAATGTTTTCTTTCCTTAATTTAGTACCTGAAAAAGAAAGATTTTTCACATATATCGGACGTCGCACTATGTATGTATACTTACTACACGGCATTGTAATTGGGATTATTCGTGGTTTTGATATTTATCCATTTAAAGATCAGATTTCTATAATGACATATATATATCTAATCTTACTCACAAGTATTATTGTATATCTATTATCAACAAGATTTATATCTAAGTGGACCAACCCAGTCATAAACTTACAATCCCCTGCCAACTTTAAAGATTAATACAATATTCAACCGATTTGTAGTTGATTCAAATATGTTATGATAGTATTAATTTGATATTAAAAGCTAATCATACTTATTTATCTACAGATCGGTATTTTTATTTTGAGGTGAAAAACAATGAAGTTATCTTTAAACGACAATTCTAAATATTTAACGGCACCAAGTATTAGGCAATTTTCAAATAAAATTAAAGATATTGATGATTGTATCAATTTAACAATCGGACAACCAGATTTTCCTATGCCTGATGTCGTAAAAAACGCATATATTAATGCAATAAAAGAAAACCAAACAAAATATTCCCATAACAAAGGGTTACTTGAAACACGTAATGCAGTCAGTCATTATTTTAAACAGCGCTATGATTTTCATTATAGTTCTGATGAAATCATTATTACAAATGGTGCTAGTGAAGCACTAGACACAGCCTTAAGAAGCATAATTAACCCAGGTGATGAAATATTGATTCCTGGTCCTATTTATGCAGGTTATATCCCATTAATTAAAACACTAGGTGGAATCCCAGTATATATCGACACTACAAAATCAGATTTCAAAATAACGCCTGAAGCAATCAAACAAAATATATCACCAAAAACAAAAGCAATTCTTTTAAATTATCCGACTAACCCTACCGGTGTCATTTTAACTTATGATGAAGTTCATGCACTTACAGAAGCGTTAAAAAATGAAGAAATCTTTATCATTAGTGATGAAATTTATGCAGAAAATACTTTTAGTAATAAACACACTTCTTTCGCTGAATTTGAATCAATACGTAATCAATTGTTGCTTGTAAGTGGATTAAGCAAATCACACTCTGCTACCGGTATTCGTATTGGTTTTTTAATAGGTCCTGAATATTTAATTGAAAAGTTAACATATATGCATGCTTATAATTGTATATGTGCTAATGTACCTGCTCAAATTGCTTGTATAGCAGCATTAAACGAAGGATTAGACGCGCCTCACTATATGAATAAAGCATATATTGAAAGACGAGACTTTTTAATCACAAAACTTCAAACTTTAGGTTTTAAACTCGACGCTAAACCAGAAGGTGCTTTTTATATTTTTCCAAGTATTGAAAATTTCACTGAAAATGATTTTGATTTTTGCGTAGATGTACTTGAAAAAGCACATGTTGCAATGGTACCAGGTTCTGCTTTTACAGATATCGGTAAAGGTCATGTACGTATTTCCTACGCCTATGAACTCGATGCTTTAAAAGAGGCTATGAGAAGATTAGAGCTTCATATAAAAGAATACTATGAATAAAAATATGTTAATTTGTAGTTAAAATATTTTTATCAATGGTAACTATGCCTATATATGTATTCAATATTTGAGCCAAAAACCTAATTGAATATATACATTATTTTTTATGCGCATTAACATCCAACATCAGTCTAGAGCATAAAAATTGATAAACTGTAACATACAATCAACCATTGCAGTGATAAATCAAATTCATGTATATAAAGTGATTCGTTGTAATGAGGCATCTGAAAGGGACTTTTCTGGTAAATATCTACATAATTTAAATAGAGGTGAATTTCCCGAAAAGCATATACATTTTAGGAAATACGATATAAAAGAGGCTCGTAAATGAAATTCAGAGAATATTCATTTATGGGCTTCTTTTATACTATGATTTATTTTTCAGATATATACATTTTATTGATAGATGTTTTTTTCAGCGAACTTTTTCATCAACTTATAATATATATCTATATCTTCAGAACTCATATTAAACTGTTTTAAAACTTCTTCTGAAATTTGCTCAAATTTTTCTTTTAATCCATTTCCCTTTTTTGTCAATTGTACTTTGACTCTGCGTTCGTCTTCTTCTGTTCTCATGCGTTCAATTAATCCTTTTTTTTCGAGCCTTTTAATAATTGGGCTTATTGTACCAGAATCTAAATATAACTGATTGCATAATGTTTTTATAAATACAGGATTTGAATTTTCTATATGTAACATCACTACATAATTAGGAAAGCTAATATCATACTGCTTTAGGTGTTTATTAAACTTATTTACTATCTCTTTACTAGAAACATAATACAGAAAACACATATCCTTCATAAGGTCTTTATTTTTATATAGTGCCATTCAATTACTCTCCTCTGTCCTTTTTTATTATATTAATAGAAATTTTATTTTGGGTCAAATATAATAATAAAATGTTTAAAACTTTTAACATCAATAATATTAGTCAATAGAATATTCTGAAAACGAATTTCACTCATTTTACATGTTTTTTAATTGATTTTTAATAATTAATTAAAAATCTGAACTCTCATATTATATTTTAATTTTTTCCTTAGTGAAATGAATATTCTATAAATATTGGATTTATAAGCTTACAAGCTTTTTATTCTTAATACCTGTCACTATATGTAAAATCATAAAAAGCGAATATTAATAAAAAAACGCTAATTTCTATATTATTTAATAGAAATTAGCGTTTTTGTTTAGTTTAGCTTTATAACTTATAGTCACAGCACATTATATTTATTGTTGTATTGCTATTAAGCAATTTTACTTATGGGAATTTAGGGAATTGGTCAAAATCAGGATTACGTTTTTCTTTAAACGCATCTCTACCTTCTTTAGCTTCGTCAGTTGTATAATACAATAGCGTAGCATCGCCAGCCATTTGTTGTAATCCTGCTAATCCGTCAGTATCAGCGTTCATAGCCGCTTTTAAAAATCTTAATGCTGTAGGAGAATGTTGCATGATTTCTTCACACCATTTTACTGTTTCATCTTCTATATCTGCTAAAGGTACAACGGTATTTACTAAGCCCATATCTAAAGCTTCTTTAGCATTATATTGACGGCATAAATACCAAATTTCACGTGCTTTTTTATGTCCTACAATGCGAGCTAAATATCCTGAACCATAACCAGCATCAAATGATCCTACTTTTGGTCCTGTTTGACCAAATATTGCATTATCTGCAGCGATTGTTAAGTCACAAACAACATTCAAGACGTTTCCGCCACCGATGGCATATCCTCTAACCATCGCAATTACTGGTTTTGGAATAATACGTATAAGTCTTTGTAAATCCAAAACATTAAGACGAGGAATTTGGTCATCACCAACATAACCACCATGGCCACGTACTTTTTGGTCTCCACCTGAACAGAATGCCTTTTCACCTTCACCTGTTAAGACAATAACTGAAATACGTTGGTCATCTCTAGCTCTTGTAAAAGCATCTATCATTTCTTGTACTGTGTTTGGTGTAAATGCATTACGAACTTCAGGTCTATTGATGGTTACTTTTGCTATGCCGTTATAAAATTCATACTTAATTTCTTTATATTCTTTAATTGTTTCCCATTGTCTAGTCATTTTGCTCCTCCTTAAAAATAAAACCTAACACTATTTTATCAAATTCTGTCATTTCTTCCACATGTACAGTATGACCACTACCATTAACTTCATATAACCTCGTCTCCGGTATTAAATCGCACATATTATAAGCAGTTTTTATAAATTTTTCATCTAAACTTCCTACAATTATACACGTTGGAACTGTAATGTTTGCTATTTTTGGCCATAAATTAGGCATATGGCCAGTGCCATAGTCTCTTAAAGCTTTTGCTAATCGCATAGGGTTTTGTTGCAATCGCATTCGACGAATTTTTTGTTTTATTTCTGTACTTAAACTATACTGACTTTGAAATAAAGGTAATTTTTCCCAATCATTTACAAAAATTTCTAATCCAGCTATTTCTAAAACTTTTGCACGCGCCTGATCAATTTGTATTCTTTCTATGCGATCATCTTCATCTGCAATACCTGGTGAACTACTTTCCAATATTAAACCATCTAAGTGATGGGTTCCATGGAGTGCGTAATATAACGCAATTCTACCACCCATAGAATAACCATGTAAAAAAATACGATATGATGACTTAAATGAAGTTAATGCATCATCTAATGATTGGCAAATAAATTCAAAATCCCAAGTATGATTTTCACTTGATTGATCAAGGCCATGGCCTGGTAAGTCAATAGTTAGTACATTTATTTCATCTGTGAACGTTTTGATATGTTCATCGAATGTCGATTGATCACTTATAAATCCATGCAATAATACGAGCAAATCTTTTGAATTATTTGTAGCTTGATGAAATTTATAATGTAACATCGATAATATCACTCAATTTCGAATAGAGATTTTGGTGTTGGTTTAAATTCTCATCACGGTTTGTAATGATTTCATATATATGTGCACCAAGTTTTGATAGTTCAGCATATTTAAAAGTCTCAATTGTTTCAAAACGTCTGTAAGAAAAATCATAAAGTAATGCAGCATGTTCAAAGTTTAATCCTGTCGGTGTACCAAAAAGTCTTTCAAAATATATATCAGCTGCCGATTTTTGTGGTAGAAAAGAGAAAATTCCGCCACCATCATTATTTATGAGTATAATATTTAGGTTGATATTATTTAGTTTTGACATGAGCAAACCATTCATATCATGATAGAATGCTAAATCACCTATTAATAATGTTACGCGTTTATGTGCCGCCATCCCTATCGCAGTAGAAATAACACCATCTATGCCATTAGCTCCTCTATTAGCATAAACCTCTGCTTCACAATCTACAAATAAATTATCGACATCACGGATTGGCATACTATTGCTAACAAACAGCGCATCTTCTTTCGTTAATTTATCTAATACATTCGCTACAAAAGCAGATTCATCTGTAGCAGTTCTCAAATGGTCTTTGATTTTAATATGTGCTTGTTTCTCTAATGATTGCCATTTTTGTAACCAATTTTTGCGTTCTACAGTAGGAATTTCAGAAAGTTGTCTAAAGAAATCATTGGCCGACATTTCGTAAGATACATGTGGTACCTTTGGAAATGCATCTGGTTGATCATTATTTTGCACTAATATTTGAAACGCTTCTGTGGCTTTTAACCATTGATTTACTTTTTTAGAAATCACTGGTTTACCTACGCGAATAATAAAATCAGCATTTATAGATAATCCTGATCTATACAATAAATCATAAGTTGTCACTACATTAGGATGATGTTCTTTACGTAATTGGCTCAAAGGGTCTGCTAATATAGGCATGTCATGAATCGTAGCAAAAGTAAGTATTTGATCGACATCTTGATGCTGCATATCACCTACAACAATAAGTCCCTTGCGTTTTTGCATAATCGCTTTAATTTCATTCAAACTTGCTGTCTTTTGATAATGTGGCAATATCTTGCTATCTGAACTTAGCCATTCTACTTTTTCTAGGTTCGGTGTTAATGGCTCTCTAAATGGCAAATTCAAATGTATGGGTCCACGATGTGGCCCATAAAAATATTGACTTGCTTTTTGCATTTGAAAACTTATCGTGTCTAACAAATAATCTTGCTCTTCATCAGCATCCGCTATTGGAAAATCAAATTGATATTGAACATAATTCTCAAACATATTTGTTTGATTTATCGCTTGAGGTGCACCTATTTCCCTTAATTCATGTGGTCTATCACTCGTCAAAACGACTAATGGTAAATGACTTAAATTACTTTCTGCAATCGCAGGTGTATAATTGGCAGCCGCAGTACCTGATGTACATAAAATTGCAACTGGTCTTTCACTGCCTTTCATTAACCCCATTGCAAAAAAAGCAGCACTACGTTCATCTGGATGAATCCAAGATTTTAGCTTAGGATGTGCCTCTATAGCAATAGCTAAAGGCGTTGAACGTGAACCAGGACTTATTACCACTTCTCTTATGCCATATGCATATAGTTCTGAAACTAATGTAAAAACTTGTTTTGTTAAAGCATCTGTGTAATTATTCATATTTCTCTACTCCTAAAGCTTTCATCATCGGATTGAATTTAACAGCAGTTTCTTCTACTTCACTATCAGCGTCAGAATTTTGTACAATACCGCACCCAGCAAACAAAGTAGCTTGATTTTTTTTAATTAACATAGATCGAATCGCTACGATGAACTCACAGTTATCATACATATCAATATAACCTACCGGAGCGCCATATAAGCCTCGAGTACCAAATTCATTGTTTTCTATATAAGAAATAGCTTCTTCTTTAGGATAACCACCTAATGCTGGTGTAGGATGAAGATTATCCAATAATCCAATATATGAATTCTGGATTAAACGTCCCTCAATTTTTGTATATAAATGATATAAATGATCGTTCGTTAAAATTTGTGGTTTTTTATTAAACGCTATTTGCTCTACATAAGGCTTAATATCATTTAATATGCTTTTCACAACAAAATGATGCTCATTTAAATTCTTTTTATCATTTAGAAATGCATCAATGTTTGCCTTATCTATGTCATCTCGATGTGTTCTTTTTATCGTACCTGCAACTGCTTTAGTTGATAGCACATCATCTTTTACTTCCATTAATTGCTCAGGGGTCTGAGAGAAAAACACGCTGTCCTTTGATTCAAGCACAAATAAATAGCTATTATGTTCACCCTGCATTGCCCTATTTAATATATATGGAATGTTAATGTTTTTATCAAACATAATAAGTCTTTTTCTTGCAAGTACAATTTTTTTATTTTCGTCTAAAATATCAATTGTATCTTTAACTAGGTCACGCCATTCGTCTTTATAGATATCATCAATTCTTTTAATTTCCCCTATTTCATCATTAGGTTGAACGTCCATTTGCGTAAGTTTATCAATAATTGCTAAGAAAGCGTCCATCTCAAACTTATCAGCTTCTACAGTATACGTTATAAAAGATTGTCCCGCTTCCATCGTGACGAGTACTTCAGGCAAGACAAAATGATTAATGCCAAACTCGCGCCATTCATCACCTGATTTGTGTGTTGAAAATTGGAAACCGCCACAGATTTTCAAATGATGTTTTTCAGAATTTGGATGTATTAACTCAATATCATTTTTATACTTTTCCCACTCACGAAAAATGGATTGTTTATTTTCAAAATCGTTTTTAAATCTCGTAATAGCATGATAGCCAAAGAATGAAGTTTCGTTGTCATTTTTCTTGAAATAAAAACGGTCTCCTGCACAATCTTCGGTTAAATGAAATAATAATGTAGGTTCTAGTTCATAATCTAATTTTGCTTCTACAGAAACCCAAGTTTGGTTACTTTCGTATACCGCTTCGACAATTTCACTTTCCTTGTCATCTAAAGTCATCTATTTCACTTCTTTCATTTCATTATCTGTTTACACTCATTATAATATTGTACCACTTTTCACAATCTGTGTACGTTTTTCAGCTTATTTCATGTAGACATTTTTTACGTAAGTTGACCTTTACAACTTCTTCTATTAAAATTAATTTGATAAAAATTAATTATATTAAAAGAATTCGAGGTAAATTATTATGGCATCTCAATACCAACAATATTCAACAGTCAGAAAATACTGGCATCTAATGCGGCCGCACACTTTGACTGCTGCAGTAGTTCCAGTTTTAGTAGGCACTGCAACTGCAAAAATATTCCTTCTAGGTAGTGAAGATCATCTAAAGCTTAGCTTATTCATTGCTATGCTAATGGCATGTTTACTTATCCAAGCGGCTACAAACATGTTTAATGAATACTATGATTTTAAAAAAGGCTTAGATGACCATACTTCAGTAGGTATCGGTGGCGCAATTGTGCGAAATGGCATGAGTCCAAAATTAGTCATGAACTTAGCCATAACATTTTATATTATCGCAGCAATTTTAGGTATATTTATCGCTTCCCAAAGTTCATTCTGGTTACTACCTATTGGCTTAGTATGCATGGCAGTAGGTTACCTATATACAGGTGGACCATTCCCGATTTCATGGACACCTTTTGGTGAACTATTCTCAGGAATATTTATGGGTATGATAATTATTTTAATTGCCTTCTTTATCCAAACTGGTAACGTACAAAGTTTAGCGGTATGGATTAGCATTCCAATCGTAATCACAATCGGTCTTATCAACATGGGCAATAATATCAGGGATTGGGTCAAAGATAAGGCAAGTGGTCGAAAAACATTACCCATTTTATTAGGGAAAAATAATGCTGTACGCTTTTTAGCACTGATGTATATCGTTGCTTATTTACTCGTTATCTACATTACTTTCTTTAAACCTGGTGGTTCAATTTTCTTCTTGCTAGCCTTATTGTCATTCCCAATGCCAATCAAAGCAGTTAGAAGATTTAAAAAGAACGACACACCTGAAACAATGATGCCTGCAATGGCTGCTACAGGAAAAACTAATACATTTTTTGGTTTCCTTTATGCATTAGGTATCTATATAAGTGCCCTATTAGGTGGTATTTAATAACAACTGATTTTAAGATTTATTCTTATATATATAAAATCGTTCTTCATTCATTTGATGGACGATTTTTATTTTTAACAAATATACACTAAATATGTACTAAGTGATAATGCTTATGACCATATAGATCAAATTCACTCGCAATTTCAAAACCTAATTTTTCATAGACGCGTAATGCTGTAAGATTATCTATATCACAATTTAAACTCCATTTTTCATCTGGGTAGTTCGCAATGACATGTTTGATCAATTTCGTTGCTACACCATTTCCACGGTAATGCGGAAATGTTGCTACAGTTTCAATATACCATTCATCATCATTAGCCTCTTTCATAGGCATTGGTGTGCCATAGGATTTTATATCGGCTTCTAAATCCATGTCTAGCCAAGCTTGTTCCAGTTCTAATTCCTTATTGCCTGGATATGCAATTAAACATCCTGCTACATTGCCATCAATTTCATACACCCATACATTACTTATATGTCCTCTATATTTTACATCTACCATGCTTTGTTCCATTATTTTTAGCAAACGAAACTTTTCCACTTCTTTTACCATATCGATATCTAATTGACTCCAAATGATATAACATAATTCTGCAATATCTTTTTTGTCACTAGGTTTAGCTTTTCTAATCATTTAATTTCTCCTTTATTTATAGCAATTATTAATTCTATTATATATGAATCAAATTAAAATTTCGATGTAATAACAACTTTATAACTCAAATTTTGTCACATTGTTTTGTTTGTTCAAATCCACTATTTAAGAGATAATTAAAATAATAATCTAGATTACGAAAGGACATTATACACATGAAAGTAAACAAAGTCATTTACGTCGTGCTTGCATTTCTTTTAGGATGGTGTGGCATCCATAAATTTTACTCAAATCAATTACTACAAGGTATTATTCACTTAATATTTTTCTGGACTGGTATTCCTTATATTATTGCTATCATTAGTGGTATCGTAACAATTTTCTTTAACAAAGCAGATGAAAACAGACTCATCACTTTCGGAAAATAGTTTTAAGCTACCGCATAAAAATTTCATATATTTTCATTACTCTGATAATAAATGGGTAAAGGTATGTATGAAGCATGTATGAGTTTCGATTAGGAGGTAAAAGTTTATGAATATTATAAAACGTGTTTTTAGAACACTGATTGTCGGTTATATTGTAAGAGGCATTAGAAATTTAATTAGTAAAAAAACAAAATAAAATTTGCACATAAAATATAAGAAAAATAAAACCCCACTATCTCAATTAAATGAGTTAGTGGGGCTTATGCATGAGCTGAAGTTCAGGTAAAAGTGTATTATCAGCTATCTTGCAAGAACGGAAAACAATACAATATATTAATGAATTAACTTTCTGCTTACTCCCTATTCATATCTAAAATATTAAGTAAAACTTACTTTTATTTTTTACTGAAAAGCAATTACTATTTCTAAAATTTGCTTATGTTGTCGCATAATTCCCATTACATATTTATCGAAAATTATCCGGACATAACCCCCCCTTAAATCAACGCATTACTTACGTCAACTTAACGAGGATACTGTATTACCTTTACCATCTTTTAAATCTTCCATTTTGTTATGTGATAATGTTGCACCGATATTACCAGCCTCTTCATAGTAATTTAATGTTCGCCTATCTGAATTACCATTTTGTAGGTTTTTATCTACACTCCATTGTTCTACTTGTATTACTAATTGATCTAATGTGTTAGCAATTTAAATGTTATCCCATATCTAACAATATCGTTAGGTTTTATATATTGCTTCAAATTTATTTTTTAAAATGTTTTAATTGTGTTGGAGGCGATTAAATTTGAACAACCTAACAAAAGTCAAAATATTTTATCTGCACTAAGTTATTTTAGTATGCTTTTCGCACCAATTATATTTCCAATATTAGTTTGGATATTAGCTGAAAAGCCAACTTCTACACATGGTAGAAAAGCATTATTTAATCACATTTGGGTTAATATTTTCTTTTTCTTAGCAAATGTAGGTTTCATCTTTTCTCGAGAAGTCTTCGATAAACCTTTTGACAATCAAGAAGTAATATCTAATGTTTCATTCGGAATAGGAATATTTTTATTACTAATTGCAGGTATTTTCTTCCTTTTTAACATCATTCGTGGTATCAAATTACTTACGAATAAGTAACATTCCCCATCCTTAACTGGGTGGTTTTTTATCTATCTTCTATATTTAATTGCTCTCCAACTTATGTGACAATTTTGTCATTTCATTTAACTTACACTACTCAAAATCTTCAAATATATTAACATCCAATTCATTAGGAGTGCTAATATGAGCCTTATCACTTATACATTATTAATCTTTCTACCTGTATTCATTGTTATAGGAATAATTGAATATTTTACACACAAGAAGAAATGACAGTCTTGTAAGGTTTGTTTAAATGCTCTCTTCAATATGTTGTACTTAACTTATCAACTTTATGAAGGAGTTTTCTATATGTTTACAACTTTATTTGTAATTCTTACTATCCTTGCAATTCTATTTGCCATAGCAATTCCAATAGCATTCATCGTATTAATAGTTAAAGTACTAAGTAATTAACTTTTTATAGCCATAATTGGCAATATTTTATGTTTATTCGTCTCCCCTATCGCTTAGTAGATTTTTAAATTCTTTTGTGCCGTGTTAATTAGTAAAGAATTTTCAATACAAAATGTTAACAAAAGATTAGGTTATACAAACATTGAAATTACTTTGAGAGTATTTAATCATTTATATGAAGAATTAAAATCAAATGAAGATAATAAGCTAGATAAAACCCTAAATTTCTAATTGGATAACCAAACAGACAACATTAATTTTAAAGTGGTCAAATTGTCCATCGGTTGGCTAAAAAATATAAAATTGGCTTTTATTTATTTTTAACAAAATAAAAAGAACGTTGACATATCAACGTTCTTTTTTATCCAAAGTATTCACTTGGATGCACACTTATGTTTTTACGGAAACGGAGATAATTAAATCTAAATTATCTAAGTTACCTTTAAGATTTGATGGTAAATTGTTCTCTGTAAGTCATACAGCAGTGAATAAAGCGTTTAAGCATGCAAAAGGCAAAGTAGGATTAGATGATGATAATGTTCACACCTTATTCTTTAAGACACACTCACACTTCTTATTTGCTTTCTAAAGGTATACCAATCGAATATATTAGTAAACGTTTAGAACATGCTACGATTTCACAAACATTAGACACGTATTCTCACTTACTTGAAGAACATAAAAAAGAGTAAGGTCAACGTGTCAGAGAATTATTCTCTTGACACATATTTGACACTTACTCTCTTGAAACCCTGTCACATCAAGGTTTGTATACGGAAACGGAGGGATTCGAACCCTCGCGCCGCTCTCGCGACCTACACCCTTAGCAGGGGCGCCTCTTCAGCCAACTTGAGTACGTTTCCAATGGCTCCACAGGTAGGACTCGAACCTACGACCGATCGGTTAACAGCCGATAGCTCTACCACTGAGCTACTGTGGATAAATAGTATCTCTAATCAAGCACAAATATTATTATATCAATTAATAGCAAATTTTCAAGTCATATCACAAAAAAATATGCAGAACATTTACACTAAATTAATATAATATTCCGCATATTCTACTTTTACATTAATATTTTTAATAAACTTTACTATTTACTTTCAAATAAAGAATACTTAGCGAGTGCTTCATATATATTTAATTGCGGTTTTCTATAATCTATGGGAGACTCTGGATCAAAAGTGGCAACTCTTGCTGCTCTATCCATCATATAATAGTAATAAATACCATTTAAATATTGATGTTGCATACTATGAGCTGAGATGTTCACAACGATAGATTGATTATCAACAAAGTTCACTCTACACTTTTTATCTTTTAGTGATTTGATACTTTGAACATAATGGATATTAATCCACGTGTTTTGTGTTTTTTTATCAGAATGTGTTGGGAAAAAATAAGTGGGAAATAATGGAGTAAATAAAATTGGGGGCTTGCTACTAATGCCTGTAATACGAATAGTGTCCTCTTTTTTAAAAACATAGCTACTACCATAAAATCTACAAGAACGATCAATGATTTTGTGGGTGCGTTCTTTTATCGTACTTTCGTCTTCTTTATATCTTAGTACTCGTGTTCCTTCATATTGGCCAACAGGCAAATGGCACGGCTGTAATGTCATATCACCTTTTTTAATAATATACGGTTGTATCATAGTTGTAACCTCCTTACAGTTTTGGTGATACTCAAATAATATACCACCACCATTTTAAAATCAACTTATATTATAAAATAATTTCTATATATTCTACAATTAAATTTTAGTTACGAATCTTTTTCTGTTTTTTAATTATTGAAAGTTTCGTTTTACACTTATTTTTTCGGAAAAGTCAGAATATTCGTTGATTTAAAAATCAAAACCTTGTATAATATATTTTAAATATAGATAGAGGGGTTGTGTTGACAATGAAACATAATACACATGTAAAGTACAATACTTTAGAGTCTTTTGTATCTACAATTAATGACTTAGGTATTGAATTAATTATTGATGAATCATTAAGGAATGTACGTAAACAACAACTAGAAAATCTCATCGATCATGCGCTTAAAAATAAAAACGAGAATGATTTCAAACGTTATACAGAAGAATACAAAAATTTGGAGGCATATCTCGTTGGTTAATTTAGTCATAATTCATTTAAAATAAGGTCTATTCACTAATTAATTATAGTTAGCGAATAGACCTTTTATATTGTTTATTTAAGACATTAATCTGATTAACTCATATCTATCAATATCTCCAAAATAATGGTAAATATCATAATCTGCTAAAGCTTCTTCTATACTATCAAAGTCATGCAATGTACCTTCCAATGCATGTTCTAATTCAGTAACATCTCCTACCCCAAAGAAGTCACCGAAAATTTTAGCATGTTCAATTCTTCCCTTTTTAACATCCAATTTAATTTGAACAAAACCTTTTTCAAATTTTTCTTCTCGTTCAAAATTATATTTAGGATTTCTACCGTAATTCCATTCCCAAGTTCGATATTTTTCATTACTCAATTGCTCTATGTTGGCCCAATCCTCGTCTGAAAGTTTATATTCTTCAACTTGTGTCGCCTCACCAAATATTGTTTTTAAAATAATTTCTTTAAAAGTATCAATATCTAATGGTTCAGTTAAAAATTCTGAGATGTTGGCCACCCTACTTCTCACAGATTTAATGCCTTTTGATTTGATTTTTGCAGGGTTCACACGCAAAGCATTTTGAACTTCATTTAATTCACTGTTTAACATTAAAGTGCCATGGCTAAACATTCTGTCTTTTACTTTGACCATCGCATTGCCTGATATTTTTGCTTTACCGACTTGAATATCGTTTCGACCACTCATTTCAGCATCTAAGCCAAGCGATTTCAATGCTTCTACAATAGGTTCAGTGAACTTTTTAAAATTATGAAAACTATTGCCATCATCATCTGTTATAAAACTAAAATTAAGGTTACCTGTATCATGATACACGGCACCGCCACCGGAAATACGTCTGACTACATCTATACCATGTTCATCAATATAAGGTTGATTAACTTCTTCAATCGTATTCTGGTTTTTACCAATAATAATTGAAGGACGATTGACATAAAATAGAAAATAACTATCGTCATTCGGCATGTGCTTTAAAACATATTCTTCCATTGCCAAATTTAAAGTTGGATCGGTAATATCATTATTACTAATAAATTTCATTTACTGCACTCCTTTTCCTCTTATTGCCCTTACCTTATTTATGCAATATTTTTGTTAAAAAAGCCAATCATTTAACTGATTTATACTAATTTTTCTAAAAAAAGAATGATAACTGTATATTTAAAGGTTATTTGTTTATTTGTCTGTCGTTTTTTTGTATAATACTATCTAGTTAGCATTTCTAGGGAGGATTCAATATGACTGTTGCAGAAGTCGGAAATATAGTGGAATTTTATGACGGTTTAAAAGGCCGCGTAGAAAAAATTAATGATAACTCTGTAATTGTAGATTTAACAATTATGGAAAACTTCAATGATCTAGACCTGCCTGAAAAAACTGTCATCAATCACAAACGATATACAATCGTCGAACAAGAAGGATAGTTTATATGAATAGAATTTCAAACGCTTTAATCTGGTTTATTGTAAGTTTTATCGTATTTCACATTATTTTATATATAATGTGGGGTGAAAAGCAAGAATACTGGTACCTTTATACTGGTATCATGCTCATCGCAGGTATCAGTTATATCTTTTACCAAAGAGATATTGAGTCAAAAAGATTATTAACATCTCTAGGGATAGGAATTATTACTGGTATCGTGCTCATTATTGTACAGCTTATTTTAGCGGTTATCTCATCAGATATTCAGTATACAGCACTGATGAAAGAGTTAACGCGAACAGGCGTATATTTTAAATGGCAAATGTTAGTTACATTATTATTTGTAATACCATGTCATGAACTCTATATGAGAACAGTATTACAAAAAGAATTACTCAAATTAAACATCCCCATGTGGTTAAGTGTATTAATAACAGCAATTTGTTCGGCTTCTTTATTTTTCTATCTAGATAAATTGTGGATTGTTTTCTTTGTGTTTATCGTTCAAATTGTGCTTTCATTAAGCTATTATTATACGCGCAGAATTGCTACGACTGTAATAGCACAAATTGTTGCAGTTGTTATTCTATTAATTTTCCACGGTTAAATTGAAACGGAAACTCAGGCTTATGAATGATATGAAAAAAGGGTGAGATATTAACCCTTTTTCCAAATTTTAAAAGAGATTAACCATTTAAGATCTCTGCACGAAAATAAACGCCAACTTCTATTGAAATAATATAGAAATTGGCGTTTTGTTTGGTTTCATGACATTTTTATAGTTATTGATGACATTCAAACTTTATGTGTCATATCAAATAATAACGTTAAATGTTTGTTTTTGTTCAATATGGTAATCATTATCTTTTAAATTTCTAGAAATTAATTCTACCATTGTAATTTCTCCGGTTTCATGTATGACAGCATTTTCTAAATATTGCTTGTAGTTTCTATAGCAGTAATCAGTCATGCTTACACGATACATATGATCCAACTTAATATTTTCTAATGTTACACGGTGATAAGGTTCAGCATTCATATCTATGGTGTAATGAACACCTTGCCAAAACGTACATAAGGTTTCATCTACAATTGTTAAACTCAATGCACCATCACTAAATTCTATATGCGAATAGCAATATTCTAAAATATCGTGAATTTGTTGACCTTTCATTGTTAAATCAACAGGAACGTCTGGATGAGGATAAGCATTGAATAAATCTTCATTTGTAATGATGCCTCTGAGTCCTTCTTCACCACTCGTTGGTAAGTGCACACACGATATATCATAATCATAGGCTAACCGAATACTATCATGCAATAACTGTGTAAATGGATGTGGTTTTGTAATAACATCACTCAAACCGTTTACCTCAGCTGATATAGCATTTTCGTTAATGCTTTCTTCACTCCAATTACAAACTGTTTTTCTATCATAAAAAGTCAAATCTAATAATGCTTGGTCTTCTGGATAATGATTTAGATCTACGATTTTAGAATTGACATTTTCTAATTCATAAGAATTTGTGCGCTTTTTAAAGTTTATTTTCACATGGATAAGTTGTTCAGCATTTTGTCCAGCTTGCACATAAAGCGTTTGATCATCTCTACCAATGAATGTTTGATGTTGATGACCAGTGATTAATAAATCAATAACGCCTAAAGTTTGCATTATTTTTTCCGCTTCATTAACATTTTGTTCACGTTCATTTGATGTTTTATTTAGTTGATTAAGCCCACCATGGTATATAACAATTAAAAAGTCAGGCATTTCACTTTCGTGAATAAATCGAATCCAGCGTTTAGAAGAGCGCAATGTCTTTTCAATCCGTACATCATTTTCCATTTCAAAATGTTCTCGCTCCATTAAACCATCTGAAGTTAAACCCACAATTGCGATTTTCACACCTTCAATTTCTTTAATTGTATAAGGTGTAGAAAAATATGGTTCTTTCGTACGCTTATATTCAATATTTGCGGATAACCAAGGAAACCTCGACAATGATACAGCCCTCGAAAAGAATGACAGTCCAAATTTAAATTCATTAGGACTAATACCACTTGCATCGTATTGCATGGCATTCATTAATTTTATCATTGGATGACGCTTATAAGGTGCTACCACTGCATAATAAAATGCTGCTAACGAACCTGCTAAACTACCACCACTATCTAATAGAATGACGTGATCGTTTGTTTCTCTAATACTTTTAACATAAGCGCCTGCTCTATAAATATTTGAATTATTTTCACCACTTTGAAAATAACTATGCATATCAGAAGTAGTAATAATGTCTATTGCGATTTTTTCACTTTTTTTCATACGCCTCTCCCCTCATTAATCATAGTCTAACACGTTTCTAAATTAGCTTGAAATAATTATGAACATATATGATTCACTATATATGCTTCCTTTATTTCAAAATTAAAAGCACCAGCACATCCTTTGTTAGATATACTGGCGCCATGATTTCACAAATTATTAAGTTCAGACTTACATTTAACAATCAACCAATTTGAACGCGTTCCTTAGGATAATGGAATTTATCTGGTTCTCTACGTCCACCAATCATAATAATAAAACTGATTAAGCCGACACGACCAATGAGCATCAATAACATCAAGACGCCTTTACTCATATCATTCACATCACCTGTAATCCCCAACGATAATCCACATGTACCAAATGCTGACATGACTTCGAAAAATGCTTGTAAAAAGGATACCTTCCCATTTTCAACAACTAGTATAAAAATCATGCTCGTGAAAGTTAATATACTGGCCATGATAAATACAGCAAATGAACGTTGAACATCAGTAATGTGAATCTCACGATTAAATGCTTTGATAGATGTTTTCTCAGGTTGGTTACTAAAGTTTAAAAGGAATAATATTAAAATAGCAAATGTCGTTGTTCTAATACCACCACCTACTGAACTTGGAGATGAGCCTATAAACATCAATATACCCATAACAATATTCGTACCTTCACCAAATCCGCTTACATCAATAGTTTGAAGTCCTGAACTCCTAGTGGTTGCTGATTGAAACAATGCATAAAATAACGATTTATGCCAACTCATATTTTGAAAAGCTTGGTTATGTTCAAATAATAGAATAATTATCACACCAAAAATAAACAAACCAAAATATGTTACCGTTGTAATTTTTGCAAATAATGAAAATCTAAAATTAGGAATTCGATTTTTTATATATGCTTTCACTTCTATTAATACAGGAAAACCAATTGAACCTAACATAATTAAAAACATAACGATTGTTTGTACAAAATAGTCATTAGCATAAGGTATAAGTGACTGTCCTGTTATATCAAGTCCACCATTTGTCGTTGCCGATACCGATACAAATAATCCTTGCATGATTGCATATTGTATATCCGGGTTATCTCTATAAAAATAAAATGCTAATAGCGATGCACCAACAAGTTCTATAATGATGATTGTTCGAACAATATCTAAAATCAATTTCACAGTGCCACTCATCGTATGTTTATTATTATCTAACATGATCAATTGACGTTCGCGCATACCGATGTGCTTACCTAAGACAACCCATAGCATAGTTCCGATGGCCATAACACCAATCCCGCCCAAATTAAGTATCAGCATAATTATAACTTGACCAAAGGTTGTGTAAGTATCAATAATATTAACTGGTGTTAATCCTGTTACACTGACACCAGACACAGCAACAAACAATGAATCAATTGGATCTACAGACACATTAGACTTATGAACAAAGGGCAAGTTCAACATTAAAAATGCTACAATAATTGCCACGATATAATACATTACAATCCCTTGTTGAGGACTTGATTTTTTTAACAATTGGTTGAAAATGGACAACGTTTCTTCACCTCAACGTTACTTCAGTTTAATCTTAATATCCTTTTCTTTACCATCTCTATAGATTTTAGCTGGTAATGTTTTTAAATCATCTTTATGATTAAAGATAATTTGTCTGTATCTAAGATTATCTTCTAATTCTTTACCATCTAATTCTACTATGACATCATTTTTTTGCAACCCGGATTTTTCACCTAATGAATCTTTTTTAACGTCACCTATAAATACACCTTTTTTAACGTCTTCTGGTAAATTAATAGATTGCTTTGTAGCTTCATCAATATCTCCAATATTAGCAATTTTTACGCCAGTGTTAGGATATTTGACTTCACCTTTAGCTTCTAACTGCTTGGCAATATCTTCAGCGTCATTGATTGGTATAGCAAAGGCAATCCCCTCAACATTTTCCATATCTATTTTTAATGATGCTATGCCTACTAACTTACTTTTCCTATCGATAACTGCGCCACCTGAGTTACCTGGATTTACAGGAGCGTCTATTTGAAAAGCACTCATTAATACATCATATTGATCATCTTTATTGATATCTACTGGTATATGTCTATTCAAACCTGAAATAATACCATCAGATATACTTCCTTTAAAGTCTACACCTAAGGGGTTCCCTACTACTATGATCGGTTCACCTAGTACTAAAGTGCTGGAATCACCTATTTTAATCGGTTTCACTTTACTATCTGATTTTACTTTAGCTTTAACAACGGCGATATCTGAATATTTGTCCGTGCCAATAACTTTTCCAATAGAATAGTCATCATTACCATATGTAATCTTTTGTTCTTTTTTATCTCCAACCACATGTGCGTTGGTCATAATAAAAATAGAGTCGCCCACTTTTTTGTAGACGACACCTGAACCTAATTCATTTTCTTTACCTGCTTCTTGTGTCTCTTTTTCAGCAGAAGTTCTATCATCACTCGTATCATTTTCAACAGTTACTACGGAATGAATTGCACTGTTCGCGCTTTTCATTGTTGCTGTATAAGTCTTATCTTTATTTTGATTATCATGAAAGACATGATCATTTAAAGTACCATTTTCATCAACATTTTTGAATATAGCCTGTATGAGTGTCAGTAAAACAATAACTGCCACAACAATTAGAATTTTGGCCCAATGTTCAATAAAGAAAACTTTAACTTTATCTAGCGTGTTAGTCGTATTTTGATGCTTATTTTCAGTGTTAGAATTCGAATATTCCCTAGAACTTTTTTGTTGTGAAGTTTGTTCATCATTATTCAAATAATAATCGACTCTAGATTGTTGCGCATTTTCTGAATAAAAGTTCTGTTCTTGTTCTTTTTTTGGTGGGACATGTTGTTCATTTGACGATGTACTGTCATTTTGAGTCTCGCTCTCAGTGTGTACTGATTTTGAATCTATTTTATTTTCTTCCGACACCATATCGTCGTTTTCATTATATGAATGATTGATATTATTTGCTGAAGTTGTGTCATTGTGCTGTGTGTCTTCTTGCGTATGTTTGGCATTCCGTGCTGCCGCAATTGCTTGTTGTTGCTGAATTTCTTCTTGTGTTAGCTTTTCAATACGTGCTTTTCTTAAATTTTCTTTCACACGTTCTTCATTATTTTTAGCAAGTATTTCAGCTTTTTCTTCACGCTGTTTTCTAGCTTTACGTTCTTGTTGCACACGTTGTTCCCGTTCCTCGTTATGAAAGTATTCACGTCGTTTACGTCCATACTTTACTTTTGGGATGACATGTTTTTTATTTTGCGTCACAGTAAGCCCCCCTATTACTTTTGATTACAATTCTATTATGACATAACATATATAATTTTTCTGCTTTATTTTGTCATATAAAGTTAGCATACTACAGATTATAGTCTCTTTTAGTAAAAAATTCTAACTTTATCACATATAGAACAAAAAAGCCTGAGTCATAAGTTTTATGACTCAGGCTTACATATATTATTGATGTTCTTTTTTATTATTTTTAACAGATGTTAACCAACCGATAATTACAAGTGCAATCATAACCGTCCAGAAAATTGATTGCCATAATACACTGTGTGGGAAATGTTCTGGTAATATTTTAATATCAGGATGTGCTAGCACCATAATTACTAATTTAATACCTACCCAACCTACAATCGCAAATGCAGCGCCTTCTAAACCAGGATATTTGTTCAATAGATTTACAAACCAAGTGGCTGCAAAACGCATGATGATCACACCTAGCATACCACCTAGGAACATGACTGCAAATTGACCAAGGTCCATACCACCAAAGTGTATACCAACAGTCGGTAAAGTTACTGCAATAGCAAGGGCAGCTAACATGGAATCAATCGCAAATGCTATATCAGCAAATTCTACTTTTAATACTGTGCCCCAAAATGCTTTTGGACTAGCATGTATTTCCTCACCCGATTCATCATAATGATGATCATCAGTACCATCCTCTTTTTGATGATCTTTTTCTTTAAAGAATGATATGAGGTTTTTAATCGACATGTATAGTAGGTAAATTGCGCCTAGCGCTTGAATCCACCAAAAATGTGCGATAATGCTTATTAAGAATAAAGAAATAAAACGGAAAATAAATGCACCTAACAGTCCATAGAACAATGCTTTTTTACGTTGTTCAGGAGGCAAATGTTTAACCATGACTGCCATTACAACAGCATTATCTGCTGCTAATAAACCTTCTAAAAATACCAGTACTACTAGAACCCATAAATAAGGTAAAATCAAACTCGGATCCATTTAGGACAACTCCTTTAGTTTTTTACATAAAAATAGAGACCTAAGCTAAGTAAATGCTACATACATTTTTAAATCATATACACTCACTAAAGTAAATTAAACTCTCAGTCTTATATAATTTGTATGTTTGTAACATTTATAAGCAAAGGTCTCACTCGACAGTGTTTTTCCTGCCCATTTTACCGGAAACATTTAACGTTTCGTAATGACGATAAAATGACTATGTTAAAAAGATATATAAAACAGATATTTTATAATGATATGACTATCTCATATATCTCTTTAAAAACAGTTGAGTTACTCCCCTCCGACTACAAAGTCATAGGTATTCTATTAATAATATAGTATTATACACAATTATTCATGTTATAACAAACTGTATAATTTAATTTCTGGAAATTTTTCTTCAAACCATCTCGTTGCAAATTCATTTTCAAATAAGAAAACGTAATTATCATAAACATCTTTAACTAATATAGAACGAGAAGAACTCATTTTATCTTTAATATCTTCTTCATTTTCAATCCATCTTGCAATTTTTGGACCAACTGGTTCCATGATGACATCAACATTATATTCGTTTTTAAGTCTATGTTCAAAAACTTCAAATTGTAGTTGACCAACTGCACCAATAAGAATTTGATTAGTATGCAATGCTTTATAGTATTGAATTGCACCTTCTTGAACTAACTGTTCAATTCCCTTATGGAAATGTTTTTGTTTCATGACGTTTTTCGCAGAAACTTTCATAAATAATTCTGGTGTAAACTGTGGTAATTCTTGGAAACTAAATTTTTGGTTTCCACCTACTAATGTATCTCCAATTTGGTAATTTCCTGTGTCATACAAGCCTATGATATCTCCGGCGACCGCATGATTAACAGTTTCTTTGTCATCAGCCATAAATGAAGTTGAACGTGTTATTTTTTGTTTCTTTTTCGTTCTTTGTAACGTAACATCCATACCTCGTTCGAAAGCGCCACTAACAACCCTCATAAATGCAATTCTGTCTCTGTGTTTAGGGTCCATATTCGCTTGAATTTTGAAAATAAAGCCTGAAAAATCTGTATCATATGGTGTAACTTCAATATCTTCTTTCGTTTGTCGAGCACTTGGCATAGGTGCATGATCAACATAAGCATTCAAGAAATTTTGTACACCAAAGTTTGCTAACGCTGACCCAAAGAACACTGGTGTTAAATCACCTTTTCTCAAAGCTTCATTATCAAATGTTTCTCCTGCTTCTTCTACCAACATTAATTCTTCGATTGCTTGTGTAAAGGCGCTATCATTTTTAATTTTATGATCTTCTTCCAATTCATAATCATCATTTAAATGAAGCACATTTTGTTCATCTCTAAAAGGCTCAATCGTATGTGTATCTCGATCAATGATACCAAAGAAATTTTGTCCCATACCCACTGGCCAATTCATAGGATATGTTTCGATTTCCAAAGTAGACTCGATTTCATCCAATAATTCAAACGGTTCTTTACCTACTCTATCTAATTTATTGATAAATGTGAAAATAGGAATGCCTCTCATCTTACAAACTTTGAATAGTTTTAAAGTTTGCGGTTCAATACCTTTCGCACAATCTATAACCATTACAGCACTGTCCACGGCCATTAATGTTCTATATGTGTCTTCAGAAAAATCTTCGTGTCCAGGTGTATCTAAAATGTTAATTTTGTAATGATCATAATCAAATTGCATCACTGAACTTGTAACTGAGATACCACGTTCTTGTTCAACTTTCATCCAGTCACTTGTCGCAAATTTACCACTTTTTTTACCTTTTACAGTTCCCGCTTCTCTAATTGCACCACCAAATAATAGTAACTTTTCAGTTAATGTGGTTTTACCAGCATCTGGGTGGGAAATAATCGCAAAAGTTTTTCTGGATTCTACTTCTTCCTTTATACTCATTTGTTCTCTCCTTTAATTCTCAAATATCGATTGACCAATATCATCAGCAATTTGTACTGCTGTTGACTCATCAAGTAACGTAAACAAGTGTATCACAAGTTCCTCCTTGATATCATCATCATTTAACGAAGTATCAATTTCTAATGACCAATTTAAGTCTGGTATTGCCAAAAGCAAGACTTCATCGTTAGCATTTTTATAAATATAACTACGGACTGTTACATCATTCAGACTGATAAGTCTAATTTCCAATAGGGCCACCGCCAAACTTTTTATAAGCTGCTTCTAAACCGATTAAATCATCTCGATGTGGTACTTTTACATGACCAGGCATAATTTGGTAAGGTTCACGTCCCTTAGAAGCTAAGACAACTGTGTCGCCAGGATTAGCAATTTCAATAGCATGACGAATTCCCTCTGCACGGTCTTCAAATTCTATATAATTATTATGTGTTGCGCCCTTAGCAAGTTCGCTTGTTAATTTTTTAGGATCATCATTTGCTGGGTTGTCTGGTGTAAAAATAACGTAATCCGCTCTACAAGCGACGCGCCCCATTTCAGGTGTTTTGCCCATATCTCTTTCTCCAGCCATACCACACAAGAAAATTAATTTTTGTTTTGCAAAAGGTTTCACAGCATCTATAAGTTTATCCATGCCATCCGCTGTATGTGCATAATCAATAATTAAATTAATTGGCAATTGTGGATCTAAAACTTCAAGTCGACCTTCAACAGGTTCTAAGTTTTCTACAGCTTGAATAATTTCTTCTAACGTAGCACCTTTTGCCCAAACAGCTATCATTGCAGCCATAATGTTAGAAACGTTGAAGATGCCTACATAAGGTGACTTCACAGAAAATGTACCTTCAGGTGTATTAAAATCAAATGTTACACCTTGTAATGACTCATTAATATTTTCAGCCATAAATTGCGCACGTTCATTAATGCCATAGGTAAAGACTTCATAAGGTGTAACTGAAGCTAAATATTCTGAAAATCTATCATCTTGATTTAAAACAACATATTTTTCTTTTGATAAATCTTCACCTAACTGGCTGAATAATAATGATTTAGCATGACCATAAGCTTCCATTGTGCCATGAAAGTCTAAATGATCTTGCGTTAAATTTGAAAATACCGCTACATCAAAATTAACGCCACTTAAACGCCCCAATGATAAACCATGACTTGATACTTCTAAAGTCATGGCCTGTGCTTGCTTTTCTACAGCTTCATGAATTTTTTTAGTTAGTGCTACTGTTTCAGGGGTTGTGTTTGTACCTTTAGATTTTTCCTCATTAATTTGGAAACCATTAGTACCTAAATAAGCACTGCCTTTATCTAATTTTCTATATATATGGTGTATCATTGTCGCTATAGATGTTTTACCATTGGTTCCAGTAACACCATATGTAGTTAGTTGTTTACTTGGATAATTAAATAATACATTTACGAGTAAACTGGCAACGCGCAACGTGTCAGGAACGATAACTTGGGTTACATCACCTTTCAACAATTGTTCATGATTTACTACAATAATTTTGCAGCCTTGATTTACAACATCTTGACAAAATTTATGACTATCGACTGTATAACCTTTAGAAGCAACAAATATACTTCCTTCTTTAGCAGTACGCGAGTCTGTTGTTATATCATTAACATTCATATCTAATGTACCTATCACTTGTTTAACTCTTATTTTTTTAAACAACTCATTTGCATTCAACATTAACCGCTCCTTTATTTCCAATACTTCTATTATACACATTTTCAAGTGATTTTATAGAAACTAATATTGCTATTTATTTCTTTTTCTACTATTATATATTTTTCGTTTTCATTTAAAAAATTTTATAATTATCATGAGTACAAACTAGATTCGGATTGTTAATCATATGTAATTAATTGTGTAGATTTTCTTTTTTATTTGTTTAGTTTCTTTTAAGGCCGCTTATTTTAAAAGAAAGCGTGGTATGGTATACATATAGAACAATCTAAATTTATCGTTATATAATTTTAAATAATAAGTATGAATCATTTTCTATGCGTTTGTAAAATGATATAATTTCTAATAATTATGTTTTTTCTTTCGCATGACAATAAAATGCGTTAAACTTAGCATGAGCTAAATTTATACTATTGGAGGGTGACTCAAAATGGTTACTCGTAACAAAAAAATATTGATTATTACTGGTTCTTTTGGTAATGGACATTTACAGGTTACTCAAAGCGTAGTAAACCAATTCAATGAAATGAATCTAGACAATTTAACTGTCATTGAACATGATTTATTTTTAGAAGCTCACCCAATTTTGACTTCTATATGTAAAAAGTGGTATATCAATAGTTTTAAGTATTTCAGAAATATGTACAAATCTTTTTACTATAGTAAACCTGACCAAATAGACAAATGTTTCTATAAATATTATGGATTAAATAAATTAATTAATTTACTACTAAAAGAAAAACCAGATTTAATATTGTTGACCTTCCCTACGCCAGTAATGTCTGTTTTAACTGAACAATTTGATATGAATATCCCAATCGCCACAGTTATGACAGATTATAGATTACAAAAGAATTGGGTTACACCACATTCTCAAAGGTATTACTTGGCAACTGAGGAATTAAAAGATGAATTTGCTGAAATAGGGATCCCAAGACATCAATTAAAAGTTACTGGCATTCCAATATCTGATAAATTCGAACAAGATATTGACCAATCTTCATGGTTACGTCAAAATAATTTGAATCCAGATAAACCTACAATACTTATGTCCGCAGGCGCTTTTGGTGTTTCAAAGGGATTCGGTCAAATGATTAGTGATATTTTGACTAAAAGTCCACAATCACAAGTAGTCATGGTTTGTGGTAAAAATAAAGAGTTGAAACGCACATTATCTAGCCAATTTAAAAATTATGATAACGTACTTATCTTAGGTTATACAAAACAGATGAATGAATGGATGGCATCAAGTCAGTTGATGATTACAAAACCAGGTGGCATCACAATTTCTGAAGCACTAACCCGACAAATTCCAATGATTTTCTTAGATCCTGCACCTGGTCAGGAATTAGAAAACGCGCTTTATTTTGAAGAAAAAGGTTACGGCACTATCGCTTATTCACCTGATGAAGCTATTCAACAAGTAGCATCATTAACAAATCATCCAACTTCACTAGTAGAAATGTCTAAAGCAATGAGTGAATCGTGCATTCCATATTCAACATATAAGCTATGCAAAGATTTGTTAGATCTTCTAGACCATTCAACACGTTATGAAGAAGTTTATGGAAAGGTTCCTTTATATGCAAAGCTCTTCGTTAAATAATACTAATTACAATTCAAGTACAAATTTTATTATTATGTTGATTATTTTATTTTTAATGGAGTTTGCTAGAGGTATGTATGTGTTGAGTTATTTAGCATTACTTCCAACAGCAACTTCTATTGCGGTAGGTGTTACATCTATCGCTATTTCTATTCACTTTATTGCTGATGCAACAACTAATTTTGTCATAGGTTTTTTACTTAAACGCTTAGGTACAAAGCTTGTTTTGACACTTGGATTTTTATTAGCGTTTGGCAGTTTGTTTTTAGTCATTTGGTTTCCTACATCACCTGTAGTGCTAATCACAAGTGCAATATTACTAGGTATCGCAGTAAGTCCTATTTGGGTTATTATGCTTGCAAGTGTTGATGAAAATAACCGTGGTAAACAAATGGGGTATGTTTATTTCTCATGGTTATTAGGTTTATTAGTTGGAATGGTTGGAATGAACTTAATTTTTAAATTCCATCCAACTCGTTTTGCTTTTATGATGTCATTAGTCGTACTAATTGCATGGATTCTATACTATTTCGTTAAAATAAGACTAACTAATTATAATACAAAACCTGTAAAACAACAGTTAGGGCAAATTGTAAATGTGACTAAACGCCATTTAATTCTATTTCCAGGTATTTTATTACAAGGCGCTTCTATCACTGCTTTAGTACCGATATTACCTACATATGTAACAAAAGTCGTGGGCGTTTCAACAGTTGAATACACAATCGCAATTATCGTTGGTGGCATAGGTTGTGCCATTTCTATGTTGTTTTTATCTAAAATTATAGACAACAATGGTACATTATTTATGTACGGTATCATTTTTAGTGGATTTGTTTTATACACTTTAATGATATTTACGTTATCTATTATTACGGATATTAAATTAGTTTGGGGCTTAGCATTATTTATCGGTCTAATGTACGGCATCTTATTACCTGCATGGAATACTTTTATGGCAAGTCATATACACATGGATGAGCAAGAAGAAACATGGGGCGTGTTCAATAGTGTACAAGGTTTCGGCTCTATGATTGGTCCACTTGTAGGTGGTTTAATCACAGAATTCTCTAAATCTGTTAATAATACTTTTTATTTCTCAGCATTAGTATTTTTATTTTTAGCAATATTTTATGGTATTTATTTTGTTAAAAATAAACAACAACACACACATACTTAACTGTATTTAATAGTGTTCAATAAACAAAAGAGTCGCTATCAAGTTTTTAGATAAATTCTAAAATGATAGCGACTTTTTTTAAGTTTCAATATTATCATTGATTGAAATGATAACTTTATATAAAAATATTATGCAAAATTAAAATTCTCTAAGACTTTCCATTTTTCCGCACTTTCATCGTAATAAACTAAAGAAAGTTGCTCAATTGCCTCTTTATAGTCAATACCCGCTAAGTTCAATTGACCAAAAATGTCTTCGAACTCTTGACTAGTCAAACCTTGTGCAATTGTAAAATGTGGTACAAATGGATGTTCAGGACGACCATAAAAATCACCACTATTGAATTGATTAAATAATTTTTCTAAATTGTCTGTTTTGGCAACTTTAAAATAAATTACATTTGTAATTGGCGCAAAGTTTGAAGCCTTTGTCGCGTGTACTTCAATCGGTGGTATCCCCTCGATTCTTGATTTGATTGTCTCTTTGACAGCGTCAAGATCACCTTCGTTTATTTTAAAATGCTCTTTAATCGTAATGTGTGGCATTATCGTTGCATAATGAGCATCATAACGTTTACGATATGCATTTACTTCATCTTGAAACGCTTTTGACGGAATTAATGCTAATCCTAAAATCATTTAAATTCCTCCTTTGTTTAACATAACTACATTATATCAAATTTCACAAAAATTCGTTACTTTTAACTAAATTTCCTACAGATAATTAAAAAGAAATATTATCTGATAAAAAATATTTTAATAAATCTTCTAATAAATGCTTCCAAGATTTCCATCTATGACCACCATCAAACTCTGCATAATGATAACTAATATCACTATGTTCGATAATCGATTTAAGTTGGCGATTAGGTGTTAAAAAATCCGCTTGCTTACCTGTCGTTGGTAAAGCAAAGTTTATTTCTTCTAATCCAACAGTATGCCATATTGTCAATTGTTCTTGAAATTGACATCGTTCGATTAAAGTTTGTATCACTTCATCATGTTGAGGACTCAATAGTCCCACTTGACTAAAAATTCTCGGATAAGATAAGGCAGTAATCAAAGCTGCACTTCCAGCTAAACTGTCACCTAAAATAATTCTGCCATTTCCTACTTTATATGTTGGAAATTGAGCATCTATAAACGGTAAAATTTCATTCGCCATACATTTTACCGTTAAAGCCGTTTTTGCTCCTTGGGGATGAAATTCTGCTCTCCTTTTTTCAACATCTTCATAATGAAAACCTACAAATATTGCTCTTTCTACTTCATTTGCTTCCCATAATTTTTCATAAGTTCGATGTATTCTACCAAAGCTAAAAAAGTCTAAACCATCAAAACAAAAGACAACTTTGTATTTAAATAGTTCTGTAAAATCTTTAGGTAAATAAATAGAAAGTGTAATGTCTCTATCTAATATGTCACTAGAAAAATTAATTTTATTAATTCGCCCTGCTTGAAAATTGTCCATAAAATAATGCGCCCCCTCGTAGTCTTAATGACATTGTATCAAGAGACGCAATATTTTAAAATAACTCGCTTTTTATTTGTCTAAGTGACATATGATTTTTAGTCGTTAATATCTTCTTTTTTTAGACGTTCAGGATAATCTTTCAGCCAAAATACAGCATTAGGTACTTTATCAGGATCTGGTTTATAAATAGCTTTTTTACCCGATCCTAAACGTTTTTTCTGCAATTCATAATCTTTCAATGCGCTTATAGCTGGTTTGTGTAATAGCCAAATTGCTATGATATTAAGCCAGGCCATCATACCTACACCTAAATCTCCCATTAGCCATGCTATATCTGCCGTTTTCACTGCGCCATAAACGGTTGCCAAAATTAATACAATTCGCGTTATATTGATAAATATAAAGGAAGTCTTATAATTTGCGTTTCTTGTTAAGTATGCAATATTGGTTTCTGCAATATAGTAATAAGCCAATATAGTAGTAAAGGCAAAGAAAAACAAAGCAATTGCTATAAAATAAGATCCAAATCCAGAGAACGATGGGTCAAAATGATAACTTCCACCTTGTAATGCTTTGTCAATACCTGCTTGTGCGTACATTGCGGTTCCAGAATAATCTTTATCTCCATTTGACATTTCAACAAAGATGCCATTATTTTTAATTAAACTTGCTTTATCACTTGGTGTGTTGCCGCCATCCGTTACATTATATGTACCAGAAAGCAAGATGATTAATGCTGTTGCAGTACAAACAAATAAAGTATCAACGTATACAGAAAACGCTTGCACTAAACCTTGTTTTGCTGGGTGTGAAACCTCTGCTGCCGCAGCTGCATGAGGTCCTGTACCTTGTCCGGCCTCATTTGAATAAAGACCTCTTTTGACACCTATTTCAATCATTGCACCTACAATCCCACCAAAAGCAGCTTCCATACCAAATGCGGATTTGAAAATTAATGCAAATAATGAAGGAACTGCTTCAATATTGAGTATAATAATAATGACCGCCATTAAAATATAAAATACTGCCATAAATGGTACAACTGCAGTCGCTGCATTAGCAATCCATTTTATTCCACCAAAAATGATTAAGCCGATAATAATTGCTAAAAATATGGCTACAATCCATGGATTTAATTGAAATGCATTTTTCATAGAACTAGATATAGCATTTGATTGAACACCTGGTAATAACAATCCGACTGAAATCACAGTGACGATCGCAAAGATCAAGCCATATATTTTACCCAGTCTCCCCTTTATGCCATATTCAATATAAAATGCTGGTCCACCTCTATATTGTCCCTTTTCTTCACGTTTATATATCTGACCTAGTGTCGATTCTATAAACGCACTACTCGCTCCTAAAAATGCTGTTGCCCACATCCAAAAAACGGCTCCCGGGCCACCAATAAATATCGCTGTTGATACCCCTACAATATTACCAGTACCTACACGACCTGCTAACGATAATGCAATTGCTTGAAAACTTGAAATACCCGTTGGCGACTTTTCCCCTTGAAACATAAGTCGAATCATTTCTTTAAAGTGTCTCACTTGGAAAAATTTCATAAACAGTGAAAATAATATACCAGTGATTAACAAACCATAAACTAATGGTTTGCTCCATACTATGTCATAGAGCCAATTTAAAAAACCTTCTATCATAACGTATCCCCCTTGTTATACCATTAAAGAAAATGATATTTTTTAATATTATACACATATGTTATGTTCCGCGCAACGTATTATATAAGTTATTATTTTCACAAATTATATATTTCGTTATGAATTTTTTATATAAATAGCATTAATGTATTTAATATTTATATTATCTTATAATGCACTACGTATTACTGATTTCACTTTGTTATTACTTTGAAATTGCAATCAATCTTCACATGCGCATTAAGTACAAAGTTTCACAAATTTATCTTTTGTTCTATCTTTTTTTAAGATATACTGAATTATAAATTAAAATAAAGTTTTATAGGAGGAACCGTTCTATGCTTAACAAAGTATGGTTTAGAACAGGTATCGCTTTATTAATCCTGTTTTTACTAATCAAACTGATTATGGAAGTACATAGTATTTTCACACCATTTATTATTATCCTTCAATCAGTATTGTTGCCATTATTATTAAGTGGCTTTTTATTTTATATTTGTTTGCCTTTTCAAAAAATACTTGAAAAGAATCATGTGCCACGTTGGGGGAGCATTACTATAATCTTTATAGGCTTAATTATTATTATTAGTATTGTTATTGGTGTGTTAGCTCCATTAATTGCAGAACAAATTGAAAACTTAATACACCAAATACCTGCATTACAACATGAAGTGCAGAACATCATCAATTTTGCACTAGATCAAATGGAAAGATTGCCAAATGATGTAACTGATAGAATTAATAAAATGGTACAATCTATTAGCGATAGTACTGCTGATATTCTGTCTAACTCATTAGGATACTTAACATCATTTATTTCAACCCTTTTCTTATTGATAATGGTTCCATTCTTTTTAATCTATATGTTAAAAGATCATGAGCGTTTCATCCCTTTTATTGCAAGATTGTTTAAAGGAGATAGAAAAGTTTTCACTGTAGAATTATTAAAAGATTTAAATGATACTGTTAAATCTTATATTCAAGGCCAAGTAACAGTAAGTATTATTCTTGGAATAATCTTATACATTGGTTATTCAATTGTAGGTCTTAACTACACACTATTGCTCGTTATGTTTGCTTGTGTTGCAAATATGATACCGTTCTTAGGTCCTTGGATGGCGTTTGCACCTGCTGCAGTCATTGCAATTATACAAAGTCCTTCAACATTTATATGGGTATGTATTATCACGCTCATTGCACAACAATTAGAAGGTAATGTAATCACACCTAACGTAATGGGTAAATCACTTAATATTCATCCTTTAACAATTATTGTGGTGATATTAGCCGCAGGTAACCTTGGTGGTTTCGGTTTAATTTTAGTAGCTGTTCCGTTATATGCTGTAATTAAAACAGTTGTCAGAAATGTCTTTCGATATAGACAAGCTATCATCGCTAAAGCAAATAGTGATGTCAAAGAATAAAATAACGTTATAAAACAAAAAGACTATTCGTTTCAATGACAGAAACGAATAGTCTTTTTTAATATATAAATCTTCAATTATGTTTTAAATCATAAATTATTTAACGATATGATAACCACTGTCTACATGGATGTTTTCACCTGTAACACCACTTGATAAATCACTCAATAAGTATGCTGCAGTTTTACCTACTTCTTCTTGGTCAACATTACGTTTTAATGGTGCACGTTCTTCAATTTCTTTCATGATTGTGTTAAAACCACCAACACCTTTAGCGCTCAGTGTACGAATTGGACCAGCTGAAATCGCATTGACACGGATATTATCTTCACCTAAATCTAATGCTAAATAACGTACATTTGCTTCTAAACTAGCTTTAGCTACGCCCATTACATTGTAGTTTTGTACAGCATATTCGCCACCTAAATAAGTTGTAGCAACGATACTACCACCTTCAGGCATAATTTTTTTTGCTTCTCTAGCAACAATTGTCAATGAATATGAACTAATATCTTGCGCCAGTAGGAAACCATCACGAGATGTATCTGAAAAACGCCCTCTTAAATCTTCCATATTAGCAAAAGCAATCGAATGATAAACACCGTCAATGTTACCTACTTCTTCTCCAATTTTTGCGAAACCATTGATAACATCTTCGTCTTTTTGTACATCTATTTGATACATTCTAATTGTTTGTTGATCTAATTGTTCTACAAGTTTTTCCATTTCTTTTTTACTACGCTCTTTACGATATGTAAAAACTAAATTTGCACCTAATTTGTCTAATACTTTTGCCACACCAAAACCGATACTACGTTTATTAGCAATACCCATTATGACGAATGTTTTATTTTCTAAATTTAACATGAAAATAACTCCTTTTTTAAATTTTCATTTTAAACTGGTTCGAGATGTTATAATCGTATTCCTATCACTTTGCTCTATGCCAATTCTAACAAACTTTATTTTAACATTGGTTTCATTGTTTAAACAATTCATATTATATTCTATACGCGAATTTATCATTTTTTATATGTTTTCAAGTTAAAATGTTTACCAATACTTCACTCAATAAATATTAACAACTCAAAACAGCTTTCATAAACTCATTTACTGCCTATTTCTACAACAGTCTGAGATATAAATCATATCCCAGACATTAAAGTTAATAATAAAACTCTAATTCACGTTTTAATTCATCAACATATTCTTTAGAACCCGTTACAATGACACGGTCTTTATAGCGTAATTGAGTATCACCATGAGGTACGATTGATTCATTATTTCGAATGATTCTCACAAATATAATATCACCATCAAACGGGAAATTACGTAATTGAATTTGATCATATTTATGATTTAACATTGCAATTTCATACAACGATGTTTCCACATTACTTAAAAGATTTAGCATATTTGGCGTTTCTATTAAACCTTTCAAGAGTATCTTATTACTCATAAAACCACTAAATACTTCAATACCTTCACTTTGTAGACCTTCATCACCAGTACTCGCCTCTAATCTACAAATAACTCGATTAACACCATGCCTTTTAGCCATTAACGCCACTTTTCTATTAATATCGTCATCATTTGTAGAACAAACAACGATATCTCTTTCAAATAAACCTAGTCGATCTAATAACGGTTCTTCGTAATCTGCAATTTCAATCATTGAAATCGCATCTGATAATTTACGTTTATCACTTAAATCATTTCTATAATAAAGTGAAACTTGATAAAGTTGTGATGTTAAATTCTGAGCAATTGGAATGGTTAATTGATTTTTTCCTATTAAACTCACTTCAATTTGTCTTGTAGCCTCATCTGGCATTGGGAACATCTTTTTAAATATGATAGGTACAAAGACACATGTTATGACTGCACTTAAAATTAAAATACCTGATATTTCCGATGATATTGTTCCAAGTTTTTCAGCAATTTTTGCAGAAGCAATGACCAATGATAAAGTAGAGGTCAACAGGAATGCTGAAGATATCGTCGTTTTCATATCAAACCATCGACGTACGTAAAACACTGGTATTAACTTGGATACTACAAATGCGAGTATTAAAAATGGAATAATAAGTAATAACGATGGTTCTTTTATTAACATTGGTATATTTAAATCTACACCAACCATGATAAAGAATATCGGTATAAAGAAACCATAACCAAAAGAATCTAATTTCTCCACCATATCCTCATCTGGGCCTAATAAAGAAACAATCACACCTGCTAGGAAAGCGCCTAGAATATTTTCTGCACCAACGCCTTCTGCTAAGGCAACCAGCATAATGATGAGTGCAAATACAGCACGTATACCTATCTGTGTGGTACCATCCATCAATTTCTGTAAAAATTGTGCTTTCTTAAATATGCCTCCTAGTAAATAAAAAACAAGCGCAAATACTACTAAACTACCTATTAACCAAAGTGATGCACCACCTGAAGCATGTAGTGTTCCATATGCAGTTAACAATATCATTGTTACTAGGTCAGCTAATACAGCTACTAATAATATGAATTGTCCGATTGTAGTACGCATAATATTCATTTCTTTTAGTGTTGGAACAACAACACCTAATGAAATAGTAGAAATGATAATAATCATTAATAAGACATCATCAATTAAGCCAAACCACTTAAATGCATAAGCAAATACAATTGAAATTATCATAATAAATAAAAATACAGTAAGTGCTAATTGCAGGTGACCTGGTTCTTTACTTTTATCCTTATCTTCAGACGATCCTTTATCTTTTTTAAATGCTTTAAAATCAATTTCTAAACCACTTAAAAACATTAAGAAGATAAAGCCTAATGTAGACAAAATATTTAACATAGCATCACGCTCTACTATGTTTAAAAAAGAGTGTCCTATGAGAATACCCATTAGTATTTCTGCTACAACAACAGGTAAGAATGTAATTCGTAATCTATTGATTAGTATCGGTGTAAGGAATGCTGCCATTACAACGACAACAAGTGATAAAAATTCCATGTAACCCCCTATAATAAGTAAGACATGAATGAAGTTGCTAATCCAAAGTAAATCAACATACTCACAATATCATTGATCGTAGTTATAAATGGACCACTTGCAACTGCAGGGTCAATATTTAATTTATTCATAACTAATGGAATCATTGATCCCACTAACGTACCTACTGTCATAGCAATCGTTAAACTGCTCGCTACGATCGTAGCTAAAATTGGCTGTCCGTAAAGAACCAGTATAATAATAAATAACAATATAGCACAAATCAAACCACTTAAAAAGCCGCTGCCCGCTTCTCTTAATGCGACTTTAAAATTACTTTGTTCATCAATTTCACCAGTTGAAATATTTCGTACTGATACGGCAAGTGATTGTGTGCCAGAGTTACCAGACATACCACTGATAATTGGAATAAACGCTGCCAACAACGATACCTGTGCTAATGTATCCTCAAATGAGCCAAGTATCGTCGCTGTAATCATTCCTAAAAACGTTAAAATGATTAGCCATGGCAAACGTTTCTTAGCAGTTTTAATGACCGAATCATTTGTTGCATCAACATCAGATACCCCGGCTAAACGAGAGTAGTCCTCGCTCGCTTCTTCATCCATAACATCTAAAATATCATCGATTGTTATAATACCTAATAAATGGTCTTGATAATCGACAACTGGCATAGCGATAAAATCATAATCACGCATTTTTTGCGCTACGTCTTCTTGGTCATCAGCAGCGTTAGCACTAATCACACGTTCACTCATTATGTCTTCTATATAAGCATCATTTTCTGCTACGATTAAATCTCTTAGTGATAAAACCCCAGCTAATTGTTTATGCTCATTTACAGCAAATATGACATAAATTGTCTCAGCATCTGGCGCTTGTTCTTTAACTTGCATTAATGCTTCTTTTACAGGCATTGTTGATTTTAAAGAAATATATTCCGTTGTCATGATACCACCGGCGGTATCTTCTTCGTAATGTAGTAATGCTTTAATTTCTTTTGCATCTTCACGGTTCATTAGTGTTAGCAAGCTAACAATTTTCTGCTTAGATAATTGATTCATAATGTCAACTGCATTATCATATGACATATTTTCTAATACTTTGCTAGCATATGTAGCATCCATAGTATCGAATAGCGCTTCATACTCTTCTTCATCAATTTCTAATTGTTCGAAGAAATCCGCTACTTCTTCAGGGGACAATACTTCAAACATTTTTTGTCTAATATCTTCATCGCTGTCTTCAAAGTATTCACTTTGTTCATATGTGTGCATCGCTAAGAATTCTTCTCTAAATTCATCTATATGATTTTCATGAAGTAGTTTATCTAACATTTCTTGGTCATATACTTGCTCATCTTCTAAAACGATTTGATCTTTTTCATTTGCCAAAAGTCCCACCTCCATAGTTACTCAAATTATATCATATTAAATATATTTTCTATTGCATCATATCTATCCTGTATTTCAATTTTTTTATCATAGATTGGATGCATAAAAGATATTTTAAAACATCGTAATAACTGATGTTTATAGCACGAGTGTCCGCCTCCATATAAATCATCACCTACAATAGGATGTCCTATATGCTGAAAATGAACACGGATTTGATGTGTTCGACCAGTTAATAAAGTAATTTCACATAAACTGTAATTACTGATATAGTCTAAACGCCTATATTTAGTTATTGCTTGTTTGCCATGTGGATTGACTTGTCTTGTAATAATACTAGCAGGATCTCTGGCAATAGGTGCATCTATAATTCCATGTGCTTTCATTTCACCAAAGCATACGCATAAATACGTTTTATCAATGTGTATGTTTGCCATAAGATGATGTAGAAAACCATGTTTTGCAACCACAACAATACCTGAAGTATTTCGATCAATCCTAGTGACAATATGTGGAACTATGTTTTGTCGTGATTGTTTAAAATAACCAAGAATTTGTTCAGCTAAACTAAAATGTTTGTGTTCCCTTGATGGTGCACAATTTTGATAAGCTTCTTTGGAAACAATTAATAAATATTCATCTTCATATAAAATATTTAAAGTTTTCTCAAATGGGATCAAATTGTGGCTTGCTGTTTCTTGAGCTAAATGTACCTCCACTTTATCGTCTTTCTGTAATTGTTTGCGCACAGTTTCTGTTTGTCCATTAACAATTAAAGCGCCATTATGCTTAATGGCGCTAATTGTATTTTTAGAATACCCTTGTTCCTGTAAAAAGGTTCTTAGCATTTGAGGGTTTCTAATTGTATAATTAAATTGCATTATTCGTCGTCTCCACTTGAAATAAAGGAATCATGTACCCTTTTCCAAAATGGAAAAGGTCTAAATCTAGCAAATCTAATTTTTTCATTTGCCACTCTAAATTGGATTGCATTAACATTCTTATGTTTTATACTAACATGGTCTATGGTTGTTAAAATCTTATCATGATTCACTGGTGTAATCAGACATGTGTGGTGTTTAGGCAATACCAATGGAGAACCAACCGTTCTGAACACTCTATTATTAATAGAAGCGATTTCTGCAATTTGCATTGCTTCCAAAGAAGGATGTATCAATGCGCCACCTAACGCCTTATTATAAGCAGTGGAACCTGATGGTGTTGAAACACACAGGCCATCTCCTCTAAAACGTTCGAATTGGTTTCCTCTTATATTCACATCTACAACAAGTGTAGAGCCATTTTCAGTTTTCATTGTCGCTTCATTTAATGCCAGGTATCTCGTCTCATATCCATTATCGTTATAACGTACAATGATTTCTAATAGTGGATATTCTATAACTTGGAATTCTGAATTATTAATTTCAATAATTAATTTTTCCACTTCATGGGGCAACCAATCTGCATAAAAACCTAAATGTCCTGTATGTATCCCTACAAATGCACACCGTGATAACATATGGCTATACTGATGGAAAGCCTGTAATAATGTACCATCTCCACCAACTGATATGACTATTTCAGGATTTTCCGTATCTTCAACCATTTCAAAATCTTTCATGTGATTAATCATCTTATGCTTTAAAGCGTTAGACTTTGAATCACCTTTAGATAAAATTGTATAGCGCATGATTACACCTCCTAGTCATTATCATGCTTTTTAGCACGTTTTTTGGAATAATATTTTTGGGCTTCTTGTATTTCTTCTTTAATTTCTGACATTTCTTCATCAAGTAAAAACGCTGCTTCAGCCGCACGTTCTAGTCGGTGCTGGATTTCGGGTGGGTAATCTCCGTCATATTTATAACGCAATGTGTGTTCGATTGTTGCCCAAAAATTCATCGCTAATGTCCTGATTTGGATTTCAGCTAAAATTGATTTTTCACCTTCAAGTGTTTCGATTGGATATTCAATAATAACATGATATGAACGATATCCACTTTGCTTTGTATTGCTGATATAATCGCGTTCTTCTACTACTTTAAAATCTTGACGTTGTCTCAAGAGATTCACCACAATATCGATATCATCTACGAATTGACACATTAATCTCAAACCCGCGATATCGTACATTTCTTCATGTAATCGATCAAATGAAATTTGTCTTTTATTCGCTTTATCAATAATGCTAGTCATAGGTTTAACACGACCCGTCACAAATTCAATTGGTGAAGCATTATCTTCTACGTCATATTGTTTTCTAAGCCCTTTTAATTTAACTTTTAATTCATCAACTGCTTGTCTATATGGAGATAAAAACTGATCCCATTGATTCATTGTGCTTCACTCCGCTTCACTCTAATTCGAAAGTATCTTCCACAACAGAAACAAACTCCTTACCATAGTTTGAATTACCTTGAATATTTTCTAATATATAATTAAACTCTCTGTCGAATTGTTTTAGTTCTAATTGATCGTTAATGATAATCTTCTTATTTTTATTCTCATGTAACATAGACCAGGTTTCTTGAACAAAAATCAAATATGAATACGACTGGCCGTCATCTAATATATATGCAAAACTATAATTATCACTATCAACAAGCATTTGTCCTGCTTCTTGTAAACCTTCTGTAGATTGTTCTGTATAACAATTTAAACTATCTTCTGTTACTTTAATTTCATTCACATAAATACGCATGCTTGTTCCTCCTTATTCTTCATCATTTTAACATAATTATGACGTACATAACACGTTACATGTCTATTATCATGTCATCCAATGGCTTAACGTAAATATAATAATTTTTAGCGTATAATGCAATCTAATTTAAATTAACTTGCAAGTACTTTAAAATGAACTATCATAAGTATTTAAGGAGTGTAACCCGTGGCAACTAATAATGAAATTGAATTTAAACAGCTATTGTCTAAAGACCATTACCAAGCAATATACGACACTTATTTTTTAGATACAAAACCATTTAGTCAAACAAATTATTACATCGATACACCAAATTTCGATTTAAAATCACATCATTCAGCTTTGAGAATTCGTATTAAAGATGATACTTACGAAATGACATTAAAAGTACCAGCTGAAATCGGCTTGATGGAATATAATTTCGACACAAAGGTTGAGCCAAAATTAAACATGCTTATCAAAAGTCAGGACCTACCCCAAGATATTTTAAATCAACTCTTAAAAATGGATGTAGATGTCGATGATTTAATCGTATTAGGAGCTTTGACTACCGAACGTATAGAAACAGAAATTCATGGTAATTTACTTGTCTTGGACAAAAATCAGTATCTGGATTTTGAAGATTTCGAACTTGAATATGAAGTGAATGAGTATAATGAAGGGTTAATTCAATTCAAATCAATCCTTAATCAATTCAATATCAATCACGAAATTCCAAACAATAAAGTTCAAAGATTTTTCAATCGCAAACACAAATTAAGCGACAGTTAATTGGGCACAATATTAAGAAGTCGAATTACTTCCAAATGTAAAAATTCATGTTATATTAGTAATATATTAATAGGATATGGTGATACTATGACACAAACACCTTACGAGGTTATCGGACAAGACGCCTTATTTAAAATGATTGACCATTTTTATTATATGGTACAACGTGATGATAGAATCAATTATTTGTTTCCTGGAGATTTTGAAGAAACAAGCAGAAAACAAAAACAGTTCTTAACACAATTTTTAGGCGGTCCTCAACTGTATACAGAAGAACATGGTCATCCTATGTTAAAAAAAAGACATTTAGAATTTGTAATAACAACGCACGAACGTGACGCATGGCTTGAAAATATGTATAAAGCTATTCAACAAGCAGATTTTCCTGCGGGCGTCGGGGATTATTTATATGAACGATTACGCTTAACAGCGAATCACATGGTTAATTCCGAAAATTAATTGTAGGTGAAAAAACATGGCTGAAGAATTAAAATTAATAAATGCTAATAGTCGTGAAGATGCAAATCTTTCACCTTTGAGTAAGATTGAAATTTATTCCTTTTTCGATCCATTCAGTAAAGAGTGCTTTAAATTGTCTGCGATACTTTCAAAATTACGACTTGAGTATAAACAATATATTAGTATTAGACATATTTTAAATCCTTCCTTACGAGTATTAACAAAATGCCAAGCTCAAAGTACATCGAATTTAGATAATATCGCACTTGCCTATAAAGCTGCTGAACTCCAAGGTCGATTACGGGCTGAGCGTTTTATACATCTTGTACAAAATGAGATAATACCAAAACGAGATATTATAACTGAAGAGATGGTCAATAATTGTATTAGTAATGCTGGACTTGATTATGAAGTCTTTAAAGAAGACTTACATAAAAGTTCGTTAAAAGAAAGCTTACAAGTTGACCTGCATATAGCTCGAGAAATGGAAATTGAAGAGGCTCCTTCCCTTGTATTCTTTAACGAAGATATACATGAAGAAGGTTTAAAGGTTGAAGGCTTATACCCTTATCATATCTATACGTATATCATAAATGAACTTATTGGTTCACCAATTGAAAAAGAACTTCCACCAAGTTTAGAAACTTACATTTACCAACAACAATTAGTAACCAAAGAAGAGTTGCTGACTATTTATGAATGGCCTGAAAAATTATTGAATAAAGAACTGAAAAAATTAGCATTACAGCAAAAAATAGAAAAACTTAGCTCACCAGAAGGAAAATTTTGGAAGTCAAAAGTTTGAAACGTTGCTAGTATTCACAACAATATAAGTTTCATTTTATTTGAAACAGATACTGCAGCATGTGTTTTAATTGTTAAAAAGGACTGTCGACAAAGTCTCCTACTTTGTTGGCAGTTTTTTTGTGCACGTTTTCCGCAGGCATTGCTGTAGCCTGTAATCTTCAGCTAGTGCTCTTCCCCCAGGAATCGACCCAAATCACTGCCAATATCACATTAAAAACGTTACTAACTCAGAGACTATTTTATCTAAAACCAATGAAACAAATAATCGAAGAAATTGTAAAAAAAGATACTTTTCACTCCCAAGAAACATTGGACAAAGGAATAATCCATAATGAACTGCACCCTGTCAAGTAGACAGTGAAAAAAACAAAATGTTTATGG
>NZ_PPQC01000012.1 GCF_002902365.1 Staphylococcus cohnii subsp. cohnii
AAAAAGCACATTCAATTACGGCAATTTGGAATTTTGAAAAACAAAATTATTATTTAAAAGATTTGAAACGTTAGCTAAAAAGCTAGCGTTTTTTTATGTCTTTTTGCCCCTGCGGGAACTATAGCGTTCAACCGGCATGGTTGACCAGTTTTCATGTTAACTTTTAAGTTTGCATGTAAATGGGCAGTGTTTATTTTTTTCTGCCCAGTTTGCTAAATTTTTAATTTGCATA
>NZ_PPQC01000013.1 GCF_002902365.1 Staphylococcus cohnii subsp. cohnii
TTAGTTAAGGGTTCTTCTCAACGCACAATAAATTTTCTCGGCATAAATGCGTGTTCTTGTTATAATATAGACATCACATTTAGGGTGCTTATTAAAAGTAGTTTTTTATAATCTACTTCGCAAAAGCAAATAAAAAGCCAATCCATTTTATCTGGGTTGGCTTTTTATTTTTATATGCCTTTATTTGAATTTTAAGGGGGCATTTTAAAGATTCAGGGGTAAATCATATAGTTTTATACCTAAAAGTCTATATACGCTTTTAAAACGCAAATATGAGCCAAATAAATATATCTTAATTTCACAAACAAAAATTTGAGCAAAACCAGTGACTAATTTTTTAGACACTGCCCAGTTATATGCAAATTAAAAATTTAGCAAACTGGGCAGAAAAAA
>NZ_PPQC01000014.1 GCF_002902365.1 Staphylococcus cohnii subsp. cohnii
TTGTTTTGATTCAACATTTAATGTTGAAATCGGAATTAACGTTGACATATTGTAATTCAGTTTTCAATGTTCATTTGTTTCAATCACAAGAATTAATTCTACAGGTTTTAACTTTGAAAGTCAAGAACTTTTTAAAATTAATTTGAAGTCGTGTTTTGAAATATTGTTATGTGTGTCGTTTTGTTTCGTCCGACAAGTAAATACTATACACGCTTAAAACGCTTTGAACAACAGTAAAATTTACACTTTTCTTCATGACCAAATGTGATCTTCGTTCATTTTACATACCTTTTTATTTTCATGGATTCATATCGTTCGTTTTTATCTTTATATTGTGATTTTTGATATTGATAAATAGTTTAAATAACTCTATAAAACAAACTTTACTGTTTATTAAATTTCTTTTCAAAAAATTAAAGCTACCTTAAAAAAGGTAGCTTGGTTTCATTTTAATTTACAATTAAGCATTTATTACATCTCTGTTCTGCCCATAATTGCTTTTGATAATGTCACTTCATCCGCGTATTCTAAATCTCCACCAACAGAAAGCCCTTGTGCTAATCGAGTTACTGTTAAACCTATTGGTTTGACTAGTCTCGATATATACATCGCCGTTGACTCACCTTCCAAATTAGGATTCATTGCTAAAATGAGCTCTTTTACTTCGTCATTTTTTAAGCGATTGATTAAACTTGGAATATTAATATCTTCTGGTCCTATACCATCCATCGGAGATATAGAACCATGTAATACATGGTACAAGCCTTTATATTCACGCATTTTTTCCATAGCGATAACATCTTTATCGTCCTCAACCACACAAATAATTGAACGATCTCTCTGTTTATCTTGGCAAATATAGCATGGATCTTGCTCAGTAATATGTCCACACTCACTACAATAAGTAAGTTCTCGTTTTACATCTACTAAAGCTTTAGCAAATTGAACGACATCGTCTTCTTTCATATCTAATACATGAAACGCCAGACGTTGAGCTGTCTTTGGCCCAATGCCTGGCAGTTTCATGAAACTGTCGATAAGTTTGGATATTGGTTCTGGATAGTACATACAATCACATTCCAGGAATATTTAAGCCTTGTGTATGCTTACCTAAGCGTTCTTGAGTAAGTTCATCAGCTTTATTCATCGCTTCGTTAGTAGCAGCAATTACTAAGTCTTGTAACATTTCAATGTCATCTGGATCAACTGCTTCTTCTTTGATTTCTACATCGAGAACTTCTTTATGACCTGATACTGTGACAGTTACCATGCCACCGCCAGCTGTACCTTGTACTTTTTCTTCTTTTAATTTTTCTTGTTCTTCGTTCATTTTCTTTTGCATTTTCTGCATTTGTTTCATCATTTGTTGCATATTTCCGCCACCGCGCATATATTTATCCTCCTTAAAAACTTCAATCTCATCTGATTGTAATTCATCTTTTGTCTCATTATACATGCCTTTTAATTCATTGTCATGTATCACTCTTCATCAATTACATTTACTGTATTTTCTCCAAATAAGTCTTTGGCCTTTTGAACGACGTCGACTTCTTCAGGAGACGCTGTTGTCGTTGTTCTATTTTCTTCTGCACTCGTACTTTGTTTACGGTTTTGAAGATATTCTGTTCTTACCCTCATCCACTGATCTGCTGGCACACCTACTACTTTAACTGCTTTATCTATAATATTACATACTACGTTCTCAATATTCTCTCTTTTTTCATCATCTTTATTTACAATCTCACAGTGTATTTCTTCTTCGAATTTAATCAGTACATGCGTTTCACTAGCTGCCACTGGTTCTGAATTTTGAAGTAAGCTTACTAATGATTTCATATCATTACTTTTAGCATGATCTATAACCTCTTGCCAGTGGTCTTTAAGCTGTTTAATATCTTCTTTGTTAGCTTTATCTAATACTTTGGCGATTTGTTGCATTGAAAAGGCATTTTTCGATTGCGTGCCTTTACTAGCCGTTTTTTTAGCTTGCGGTTTAGCATTGTTAGCTACGACACCTTGTGATTTTAACGTTTTCAATTCATTTTCTAACTGTTCCATTCGCTGTAACAACACTTCATTATTAGGTTCACTGGCTACGCTCGTTGTAGCAACAGTTTGCACATTTTCTGATTCGCCTTTAATCATTTCTGCTATTTTAACTAATAATACTTCAAAATGCACACTCTGATTGACACTAAATCTGATTGAAACAAGCGTATCATTAATCACATCAATCATTTTATACAAAGTTTCCAAGTCAAAATGCATCAATGCATCGTATTCAGTTTCTATATTAGATGTCTTATTCATAATGGTATCTCTCACAAAATAAATCATATCATTAATCAGACGATTCACTTCTTTACCTTGTGCAATAAATTGATGGTAAGTTGAAAATGCAGTTTTTACATCTCCTTCAACTACCTCTTTTAGTAAATCATTCAATGCTTGAGCATCTACGCTACCGGTTACATTCAACGCATCTTGCAATGTAAGATGATCATCACCAAAAGCAATTGCTTGATCCATAATACTTAACGCGTCACGCATACCACCTTCAGAAGCTTTGGCAATAAAATCTAAGGCAGCATTGTCATATTCTATATCTTGAGCGTCTGCTACAAATTGCAAACGTTCTACAATTTCATCATGACTAATTGCTTTGAAATCAAATCTTTGCGCTCTTGAAATAATTGTAGGAGGTATTTTATGTGGTTCAGTAGTCGCCAATATAAAAATTGCATGTGCTGGTGGTTCTTCTAGAGTTTTCAATAATGCATTAAAAGCACCTGTTGTTAACATATGAACTTCATCTATAATGTATACTTTGAATTTTGATTCACTTGGTGCGTATTTAACTTTATCTCTGATATTTCTAATTTCATCCACACCATTATTACTAGCAGCATCTATTTCAATCACATCTGAATTCGTTCCTCGCGTAATCCCTGTACAAATAGCACATTCATTACAGGGTTCTCCATCGGAGCGTTCGAGACAATTAATAGCTTTCGCGAATACTTTTGCGATACTTGTTTTGCCTGTTCCTCTCGGCCCGCTAAAAATATACGCATGTGATTGCTTGCCTTTTGAAATTGCATTGCGCAATGTTTTAGTTACATGTTCCTGACCTACGACATCTTCAAAACTCTGTGGCCGGAACATTCTATATAAAGCTTGATAATTCACCTTCACACCTCCAATAACATTCAACAACTATTATATCACTGTGTTTTATATTTTGAATATTAATTAAACGCCTCTGGATAAACTACATCACCGTTTGGTTGCTGTGCAAGTTGCTCCCACAAGAATTTAACCAAAAAATATTTCGATGGTACATCAAACGGACTATAAATTTGATAGTGGCTTGCCTCTTCATAACCTAACATACCATAATATTCAGGATCTCCAAGTACAATAATAGTCGTATAATCTTGCGCCTTTGCGCGTTCTTCCACAGCTTGAACAAGCGCTTTGCCTATACCTTTACTTCTATATTCAGGCAATACAGATAAAGGTGCTAACGCTAACGCGGTATAACGTGTTTCATCGTTAACAATCTCTATTTCTGAAAGCATGGCATGCCCAATGACATCACCTTCATCTGTCTTCGCAACAACTTCCAACTCGTAATTATATTCTGTAGATGCTCTAATTTTCAAAACTAAATCTTGTTCATCATGGTTGGACTCTGCGACGTTTTCAAAAGCAGTTTTTATTTCGTCTAAACTTGCGTCATAGTCATTTTCAGTTAATGTACTTAAATAAATTTGCATATGTCGTTCCTCCATATTCACTAAATTCAATTTTGGGCAGTTACAATCAGAATGATATCGTTACAGTTCAATCAATTAAACGAATGTATCGTTATTATTTTAATATAAAAAAAGAGTGACTGCTATCAAAAGATAAGTCACTCGTAATATATGATTAATTGTATTTATTTAAAAATTAAAACCGCGCACCTTCGCTTCGAATACGTATCATAAACGTAACCAAAGTCGACAGCTAAATCTCGGCAACCCTACGGCACATACGATGATCCACTTAATGCTGCTTCCGTCAGGACCTGACATGGTTCATGGGTTCATATTGCATAGGACCGAAATCTTCAAACACTACGTGCTTTGGGCAGACTTCACAAAAACGTAGCCTTAGCGAAGGAATTAAGTCTCGCATAAAGCGGATTTCGAGTACAGGGAACCGCTACCTCCCCACCTAGCACGGCAAGATATATCATACTATAAGGTAATGACTGATTGCAAGTCATACAATTCATTATTTTATAACTTATTTCATTATATTTTGTGACGTCTCGAAAAATCATTAAACTTAAATTCCGTGGCTAAATGTTTGGAAATGTTATATTGAAACTTTGTCGTATCCTTTAAATGGACGATACCTCGGACCGTTGCAGTGTATGGTGGCGTTACATCTCCAAATATTTCACATTCTAAATTACCAAATGATTCAAAGGTGATAGATTTATTAGAGTAGCTAATTTCTAACTCTAGCGTTTGTTCTATATAATGATACAACGAATCTTTAGCAATGTTCATTGTTATATCAGGAACAATTTTTTCTACTAAATAATCTTCATCAATAATTTTTACGCGATGATCAATTTTTCGCGTTCGAATAATGTGCCACAGCGTTTCACTCTGCCGCAAATCCAAAGCTTTTTTTACTTCAGGCACTTCGCTGGCAGGTATGCGTTCTAATAATCTGACTTCAGTCTCATGACTCAGTCCTAATCCTTGTTGAACTTCCCTGAAACTTGTTAAATTCGCAAATGGGAATTCTGTAATGCCTTGATAGATTACCACTGATCCTTTGCCTTTTATTTTCTGAATCATACCGTCTCTAACAAGTAGATTAAGCGCTTTGCGCACGGTTTCACGAGAGGCATTGTAATCGTATACCAATTCGTTTTCTGATGGCAACTGAGCACCATATGGTAGCTTTGATTCGATGATGTCTGTGCGTAAATTTTCATAAATCGCAATAAATTTTTTCTGTTTCATGTGATTTCACTCACTGCCTTTTAATTTAAATTATTGTCTAACTACGATGGCACCAAATCCGTCTATTAGACCATTCACTATCGAGCCATTTTGTAACATTACTTGCCCTTCAACTTTTAAGCCTTGTGGTATTTCAACTTTTTCTTTTGAAAAGTTAGCAATCACTAACCATGTTTCATCTTTATAATGACGCTTATAAACAAATAATTCATCGTGGTCCATGTAAAGTGGCTCAATATTTCCATAAGTTATAATATCATGTTCGTGACGTAGCTTTATCAATTTTCTATATGTTTGCAAAATGGATTGATCGTCTTCTATGGCTGCTTCAACATTAATTTCCCTATAGTTGTCAGGAATATCAATCCAAGGTGTACCTGAAGTAAAACCTGCATTTTCACCGCTCGTCCACTGTACAGGTGTACGAGAATTGTCACGAGATTTTTGTCCTAATATTGTTAGAATCTCTGTTTCTGGATAACCTTCAGCTTTTAATTTTTTATATGCATTTAGAGATTCTATATCTCTATACTGGTCGATATCATTGAAATGAGGGTCTGTCATACCAATTTCTTCACCTTGGTAAATATATGGTGTACCTTGAAGCATGTGCAAGGCGATGGCTAGCATTTTAGCACTACTTTGACGTAAATCCTCCGTCGAATCATCACCGAATCGTGTTACTACACGTGGTTGATCATGATTGCACCAAAAAATAGCATTCCATCCGCCACCGTTATAAATACCTATTTGCCATTCCATTAATATTTCTTTTAATTTATGAAAGTCTAACTTTGCGTTTGTCCACTTTTCTCCATTAATATAATCTACTTTTAGATGATGGAAGTTAAATACACTACTTAGTTCTTGACGTTCAGGATCCGTATATTGAATACAATTTTCAATCGTTGTCGAAGACATTTCGCCCACTGTCATCATATCTTTATCTCCAAATGTCTGTTGATTCATTTCGTGTAAGTATTCATGCACACGCGGTCCATCAGTGTAAAATTCTTTTCCTATCTTTTCTGAATTTTTAAATTCACCTTTTGATATTAAATTAATGACATCGAATCTAAAACCGTCTACACCAAAATCAATCCAATAATTAATCACTTTATAGAGTTCACGACGCACTTCAGGGTTATCCCAATTCAAATCTGCTTGTGTTACGTCAAATAAGTGAAGATAATATTCATCTGTTTTGTCATCGTATTTCCAAGCATTACCACCAAACTTTGATTCCCAATTTGTCGGTGGTTGATTATCTGCCGACCTCCTAAAGAAATAGTAGTCTCTATATGGGGTGCTTTTTTCTGAATATGCTTGTTTAAACCATTCATGTTCTGTAGACGTATGATTAATGACGATATCCATCATTATTTTTAAATTACGTTGATGCGCTTCAGCAATCAATGTTTTTAAATCTTCAATCGTGCCAAATTGTTCATTCACTTTATAATAATCGCTAATATCATAACCATTATCATTCATTGGTGATTCATAAATAGGTGTCAACCAAATATAATCCACACCTAGATATTGTATATAGTCTAACTTTTCAATTATGCCATTTAAATCACCTTCACCATTGCCCGTCGTATCATTGAATGACTTAGGATAAATTTGATAAACTACCGATTTTCTCCAATCATTACCTACCATATTATTACCACCTTATCTTTGTATTTTAAATTAAGAAACTCGCTAATCAAACTTAGCGAGTTTAGTTGTACTTATCTATTCGAATTAACTATTCTTCTACTATTTCTTTTGCTTCTTCTTTACTGAATTTCGAGAAGATAACAGTTAATATCGCTGGTACTACCATTGCAAGAACGGTACCTATTCCGTAAATTAACCAAAAATCTTTTTTAATAGAAATAATGGCCGGCACACCACCAACGCCAACATTACCTAAGACACCAATTGCACCTATGATAGCGCCTATAACACCCGAAGTTAAAATTGCTGCAACAAAAGGATATTTCAACGGTAAGTTTACACCAAACAATGCTGGTTCAGTAACTCCTAAGAATCCTGAGACACCAGAAGTCATTGCCAAACCTTGTTCTTTTGCCATTTTGCGTCGTTTATAGACGAACCATGCACCAAATGCAGCTGAACCTTGACAGATATTTGAAATTGCTAAGATTGGCCACAAGTACGTTCCTTCAAGACTGCTTCCCATCAGTTGGAAATCAACCGCTAAGAACATATGGTGTAAGCCTGTAATAACTAGAGGTGCGTAAAAGAAACCATAAATTGCGCCACCTAACCAACCGATATGTTCAAAGACAAATGTCACACCATTTGTAATTCCTGTTCCTAACCATAAGGCAACTGGACCTATAACGATAAACGCTAAGAAACCAGTGATTAATAAGGCAACTGGACCAACGACTAACATTTTGATTGAATCATGTACATATTTACTTAAGAACTTTTCAATTTGCGCTAATACATAAGACGCTAATAAGATTGGTAATACTTGACCTTGATAGTTCAGTTGTTTAATTTCTAAACCAAAGATATGCCATGCTGGAATATTACCTTTACCAATATCATATTGTGAAGCGAGTTGTGGGTTCATTAAAATCAGACCTAATACCAGACCGAGTATTTGACTCCCACCAAACACACGCATACTACTCCAACCAATTAAAGCTGGCAAGAAAATAAAGGCAGTATTTGCAATAACATTAATAATATCTGCAAAGTCCCCTAATTGTGGATATTGTGTCACCAATGCTTGCTTCCCAAACAAGTCTTCCATTGTTAATACATTATAAATCCCCAATAGTAAACCAGCAGTTACGATTGCCGGTAAAATTGGTATAAAGATATCTCCCAATAACTTAACCAATCTTTGTATAGGATTACCTTTTTTAGCTGCCGCTGCTTTCGCATCATCTTTAGAGGCACTTTCAACCCCGGTTTCTTCAATAAATTGTTTATAAACTTCATCAACAGTACCTGGTCCAATAACAATTTGATATTGATTATCAGCTTTGAATTGTCCCTTAACTAAATCATTGTTACTCAGTCGATCTTTATCGACCTTATCATCATCTTTCAAAACAAGTCGTAAACGCGTCACACAGTGTGTTGCTGTGTCCAAGTTTTCTCTGCCCCCAATAGCTTCGACTATATCTTGAACATCTTTCTTTTTAACAGCCATGATGATTCACTCCCTTAAACTTTAATATTATCCAGATTATAACTTGTATAGACAAGTTTTGCAAAGGCTTTCACTCAGTTTCTTAAAAAAGGTCATCACGTAGACATTAATTTTCAATCTCTACGTGATGACCTTTTTCAATAAAAGTATATATTATTTTGTGTTTGGCGTAATCACAGCAATAAATTTAATGATATGTGCCACAAACAATAATAAAAACTATGTTAAACACGTGTCTATTTTTCTATCATTGGCCTTAAACAACAAAAAAGACAAACACTTTATATTAAATAAACGTTTGCCTACTATATTATTTATTAGTCTTGGTATTTAACGATAATGGCGGAGGAAGAGGGATTCGAACCCCCGCGGGCCGTTAAGCCCCTGTCGGTTTTCAAGACCGATCCCTTCAGCCGGACTTGGGTATTCCTCCAAATGAACACAATAATTATAATATTATAGCCCATTAAAAAAGTCAATTATAATTAGAATGTTACACCAATGTTTTTTCAGTTAGGTATTCGTCAACAGCATTAGCGACTGCTCTACCTTCTTGAATTGCCCAAACAACAAGACTTTGACCTCTTCTTGCATCGCCTGCTGCAAAAATATTTGATTGGTTCGTTTTGAAATTTTTGTTATCTGCGACAATTTTATTTCTCTCAGTTTGTATATTAAACGCATGTGGCACAGTGGTTTCAGTACCAATAAATCCTATTGATAACAATACCAAGTCAGCCGGCCAATGACGTTCTGTACCATCGACAACAACCATACCATCTTCTGTTTCTTCAAGTATTTGTGTATAAACACCTGTTACATTACCAATACGATCAACCTCGTAACGCATTGTTTGAACACCATATGCACGTGGTTCAAAACCAAAACGTGCCTCATATTCATTATGAGCATAATCCATTTTAAATACAGGCATGGCTAATGGCCAATACGTATTTTCGTCAAATTCAATTGCTTCAGGTTGTTTTGTGTATTTGTTAAATTGAACGATAGATTTACAATTTTCCCTCAGTGCAGTCGCTACACAGTCTGCACCTGTGTCACCAGCACCAATGACAATCACGTTTTTTCCTTCTGCAGATATTGACGGCTTTTCAATTTCACCATTTAAATACTCGCCCTGTTCTGTTAAGTAATCCATAGCAAAGTGAATACCCATGCCCATTCGACCTTCTAATGGTAGATCACGTGCATTTTGCGAGCCTGTACAAATAATAATGGCATCGAATTGTTCCTCTAAACTTTCTTTACTGACATCTATCCCTATTTCCGTATCAGTGATAAAAGTGATGCCAGATTGTTCCATTAGTTTAATTCTACGTCGCACTACGTCTTTATCTAATTTCATATTAGGTATACCATACATTAATAATCCACCTGCTTCATGTGCACGTTCATATACAGTTATGCGATAACCTAATTTGTTTAATTCGTCTGCAGCTGTTAAACCAGCTGGTCCACTTCCTACTATTGCTACTGATGCTGCTTTACGCTCATTGGGAATCGTTGGTTTGACCCAACCATTTTCAAAAGCTTCATCAATAATAGTACGTTCAATACCTTTAATCGCAACAGATTCTCTATTTATCTTCATCACACACGATTGTTCACACGGAGCCGGACATACACGTCCAGTAAATTCAGGGAAGTTATTCGTTTCGTTCAAGCGTTTATATGCCGTTTCGAAGTCTTTTTGGTACACTAAATCATTCCATTCTGGAATATAGTTCCCAATGGGACAACCAATTGTTTCTCTACCATATGGTTCACCTGTTTGACAAAAAGGTGTGCCACAATCCATGCATCTCGCACCTTGTTCCGAGGCTTCTTCTTTTGTAAACCTTTGCTGAAAGGGTGCGTGTCCTTTCAAACGTTCTACTAAAGACAATTCATGTAAAGGTTGTTTATCATAATTCATAAATCCTTTGAATTCTCCCATACTCAGTCCCCCTTCAAATTAATACACAGACGTTAATTGTTGCGCTGGTTCTAAATGTGTTCTCTTGTCATTAAAAGCATTCAGTAACGCTTCATCTTGCTGGTTAGATTCGCGCTTTTGTAATTCGATTTTTTGCATCATCAATTTATAATCTTTCGGAATGACTTTCACTACTTTATTAGCCATTTCTTCAAAACTATCTAATATAGTTTTTGCTTTAGTACTATTTGTATAAAGCAAATGATCTTCTAGCATCTCTTTCACAACATTTTCTTCTGCTGCAACAGTGATTTCGTCGAAGTCTAAACTGTCTAATTGATGTTCTTCTTTAAATTTTTCAATATCAGATGGGAAGATATATGCAACACCACCACTCATCCCTTGACCAAAGTTCTTCCCGACATCTCCCAGCACAATAACGCGACCGCCTGTCATATACTCAAGACCATGATCACCAATACCTTCAACAACTACTTGCACACCACTATTTCTAATACAGAATCTTTCACCAGCTTTACCATTAATAAAAGCTTTACCATAAGACGCACCATAGAAACAGACATTACCAACTATAATTTCTGATTCTCGCTGTTGCGTCGGCGCCTTCACAATCACTTTACCGCCAGAAAGTCCCTTACCTACATAATCGTTAGCATCACCTGTGTGATGTACTGTTAAACCTTGAGGTATATAAGCAGCTAAACTTTGACCAGCATGGCCTACCGTATTGACATTGATACTATCTTCAGGTAAACCTTCAGCACCGTAGATATCGGTGATCATACTACCAGTAATGACACCCACATCTCGTTGCTCATTTTTCACCACATAATTACCAGTAAATGACTTCTGTTGTTCAATTGCTGCTTGAGCATCAGGTAATAGTTGTGTTAAATCAAAACCTTCATCAAGATGGTGATTTTGCGCTATTTTTTTATATCTTTCACCTTCGTGCTGATATAATAATGCTTCAACATTCATAGATGCAGCTTTAGGTCTTCGTTGAGATAAATGATCTTTTCGTTTTAATAAGTCTGTACGCCCCACCAAATCATCTACAGTGCGCAAACCAAGTTCGGCTAGTATCTCTCTTAATTCTTCAGCAACAAAATGCATAAAATTGACCACGTGATCAGCTCTACCATTAAATAGCGCGCGCAAATCTTGATTTTGTGTAGCAATACCTACCGGACATGTATCTTTATGGCACACCCGCATCATTACACATCCAAGTACGACTAATGGCGCTGTTGCAAAACCAAATTCTTCCGCTCCTAATGCACATGCATATGCCACATCTTTGCCTGTGAGTAATTTGCCGTCTGTTTCTACAATTACTCTCGATCTCAAGTTATTCATCATAAGTGTTTGATGTGTCTCCGCTAATCCAATTTCCCAAGGTACACCTGCGTGTTGAATACTTGTTTTGGGAGAAGCACCCGTACCACCATCATATCCACTAATCACAATTTTATCTGCATAAGCTTTGGCTACACCTGCTGCAATTGTTCCGACACCAGTTTTAGAGACAAGCTTAACTGTGATATTTGCGTTTTTATTAGCATTTTTCAAATCATGAATTAATTGTGCTAAGTCTTCAATGGAATAAATATCATGATGTGGCGGTGGAGAAATCAAACCAATACCTGGGGTAGACCCTCTGACTTCAGCAATCCACGGATAAACTTTAGAACCAGGAAGCTGTCCGCCTTCTCCAGGTTTAGCCCCCTGCGCTACCTTAATTTGTATTTCTTTAGCATGTTGTAAATAATGACTCGTCACTCCAAATCTTCCAGAAGCAACTTGTTTGATTGCACTAGAACGATTACGACCTTCGTCATCCACTACAAATCGTTCGGGATTTTCACCACCTTCACCACTATTACTTTTACCACCCATTTGATTCATTGCTTCAGCAAGTGTTTGATGGGCTTCTTCAGAAATAGAACCATAGCTCATCGCACCTGTATTAAAACGTTTTACGATTTCACTCGTTGGTTCTACTTCATTGATATCAATTGAATCTTGGTTTTTAAATTCCATTAAGTGACGAATATGATCTGTACGTTGATGATTGACTTCATTTGAAAACGTTTTGAACTGTTCATAATCATTTAAACGACATGCATGTTGCAGTAAGTGGATTGACGTCGGGTTAAATGCGTGATGTTGGCCTTGTTTACGCCATTGAAACGTACTACCAGATTCAAGGTACTCGCTCTCAGATGACTGTCTCGCTTTATTTTCTTTATCTATCAAGTTGATATCCATACCAGATAGTTTTGTTTGTGTCCCTGTAAAATACCGGTCAACAACTTCTTGTGACAAACCTACCGCTTCAAAAATTTGAGCCCCTTGGTAGCTTTGAACGGTAGAAATTCCCATTTTAGCCATAACTTTTATGACACCTTCTGATAATGTATCCGTATATGTTTGAACGTTTTCGGCAATATTTCCGTTTAAGCGTCCTTTCTCCACTAAGTTTTCTATTGTATGTTGCGCTAGATATGGTACGACTGCATTAGCACCATACCCTAATAAACACGCTACATGGTGCACCTCTCTCGTTTCACCAGAAAGCGCAATGATGCTTGTACGCATGCGCAAACCTTCTCTAATTAATAATTGATGTACATGACTTACTGCAAGCAATATTGGCATTGCATAGCCTTGCGCTTCAACTAGTACTCGGTCATCTAATACAATAATTTCATAGCCATCTTTCACGGATTGAATTGCTTGTTCCCCTAAATTGTCTAACGCCGTTTCTAAGTTTTCGTGATATAACGTTGATAAATGCTTAACTTTAAACCTGCTATCGTCAATCGCTTTTAATTGCGCCTCTGTTAACACAGGTCTTTTCAATTGAATTCTATTCAATACATCTTCGTTAGGTTTTAACAAATTACCTTCTGAACCTAAATAAGACAATTCACTTGTCACTATTTTTTCTCTATATGCATCAATCGGTGGATTAGTGACTTGTGCAAAAAGTTGTTTAAAGTAATTAAATAACGATTCATCTTTTTCATTTAAAACAGCAATTGGAACATCATACCCCATTGCGCCAATCGGGTCTTTCTTACTTTCAATTAATTCTGTCATGTATTTGTTGATTTCTTCATTTGTATAAACAAATTGCTTTTGTAATCTGGCTAAAGTTGTTTCATCCCAATTAGATGGAATCACTTTCACATTGTCTAAATCTAAATCTACTTTAAATTGATTTATCCAATTTTCATATGGTAATTCATCAGCGATATGTGCTTTTAATTCATTATTATCAACTACTTTTTGTTGTTGAAAATCAACTAATAATAATTTCCCTGGATTTAGTTGACCTTTAAAAGCAACTTGTTCCTCAGGTACATCTACAACGCCCACTTCTGACGAAAAAACAATGTAATTATCTTTAGTGATTGTATAACGTCCTGGTCGCAAGCCATTTCTATCTGTTAGTGCGCCAATTTTATCTCCATTACAAAATGAAATCATTGTTGGACCATCCCAAGGTTCCATCAAGTAACTATAGTATTCATAAAAAGCACGGACGTTACTGTCATTCGCCGTATTATAAAGCCAAGGTTCTGGTATCATTAACATTGCTGCTCTCTCTGGTTCCATAGCTAAAGATAAAAATTCTAAAGCGTTGTCAACAATAGCAGAGTCACTACCGTCTTCATCAATAATTTCCTCTACTTTATGTTTGTCTTCACCAAAAATGGTTTCAATCAAATCATTTTGTCTTGCACGCATCCAATTAACATTACCCTTAATAGTATTAATCTCCCCATTATGCATTAATAATCTATTAGGGTGCGCACGCTTCCAACTCGGAAATGTATTTGTACTAAAACGAGAATGCACAAGTCCTAACTTTGATATATAGCGTTCATCATTTAAATCTTGAAATAACTTCTTAATTTGATCAGAACGCAACCATCCTTTATAGACGATTGTTTTATGAGATAAACTTGTGAAATATAAATCTACTTGCTGTTTTTTAGCATATAATTCAATTTGTTTACGTGCTAAAAATAGCGCTTTTTCTATGTGAGTATCATCATTTAATGCGATGAATACCTGTTGTATATATGGCATCGTTTGGGCTACATGTTCGGCAATGGCATCGACATCTACTGGCACATCTCTATAACCAATAACATTTAATCCTTCGCTTTCAAAATAACGATTGAACGTTGCTTCATGCTCTGAATTTTTTATCTTCACGTTCGAAAAAAACATACCTACTGCAAAATGACCTTCTTCCGGTAATTCAAAATCTGTTTGTTTAGAAAAATAATCAAAAGGAATTTCTGTCATAATACCGGCACCATCACCTGTCATGCCATCTGCACCAATTCCTCCACGGTGATCTAACCTACGTAGCATTTCCAGTGATTTTTCAACGATATCGTGTGATCTCTCATTATTCATATTGGCATAAAATCCAATACCACATGCATCATGCTCTTCACGACTATCATATAATCCTAATTGCTTACCATATTCGAACATAACCCTCACCTCTTTTTCGAAAATTCTGAATATTGAATAAGTATAGTAAACTATATAGTAATACATTAATCTATTCAATATATAAAATAGATGATATTATTCTAATAATTCGAATAATATTAATATGTTGGGAATGGTCATATGGAAATTAAACAATTGAAATATTTTATAGAAGTTGCAAAAAGAGAACATTTATCAGACGCTGCTCTAGAACTTAACATTGCTCAATCTGCTATCAGTAGGCAAATCACACTATTAGAAAAGGAATTACAAGTGACGTTATTTAACAGAGAAGGACGCAACATACACATTACCGAAGAAGGACAACAATTATTTTCTGAAGCAACAAAGATTATCGAACAACTTGATAACACAGTTCGTTTATTTCATAACCAATCTGAAACAGAGCATTATATTATACGTGTTGGTTATGTTGAAAGTTATATAACACAGGTACTCACATTATTAATGCAATCCTTTGAAAATGAAAGTACATCTATCATTCAACCTATTTTAATGGAAGAAGAAGATATTTTTTCAGCTTTGCTCACAGATAAAATTGATATTGCTTTTACTGCTATGTCAGATGAATTCAAACAGCACCGTTCTTTAAAGGTAAGCCCTTTATTTGAAGAAACATTCCATGTCTATGCACCTAAAGATGATCCAATCACAATGGCTACGAACCCACCTTTAGTACAATTTTCGAATAAATCTATTTACGAATTATATCCATTACCAACCAAGATTAGACAAACATTAGTAAAAACAACCAAAACACCTATACAAACGATTACGCATCCTCAGCTGGCTGAATATATCTTAAGTAAAGGGCGTGGCTACATCGTCACAGCTTCTTATCATTTACTTTCAAAAAATCCGCAAAAGTGGCGAGAAGTATCATTAGAACATACAGCATTGAAAAGAACCATTTGCCAAGTTGTTCGGCTAGACAATCGAAAACATGATTTACAATATTTATTAGAAATGATTGATAAATTATTAAGTAGAAGCACGACTTATCATTAATCACATGCATAAAACTTTTGAATTCAAATCGCTAGGAGCGTATAATCGCATTGTCTATATAGGGAGGACTGAAACAAAATAATGCCTTTTAAAACGTTATTTAAACGCCCTTTTGATTGGGTCATCTTGATATTTGTCATCTTATTTGCGGCTGTATTTATTTTCACATTTTTCAATGCCAGATTTTACGATACACCAATCGGTCAAATTACAAAGATCGAAAATAAATCCACATCACATGTTACAGATGATAACCACAATAAAGATACTAAATATAACCAAACCCTAACACTTAAAATTTTAAACGGGAAATTTGAGGGACAATCGACGAAGATTCCTTATCATTACATAGCATCACAAGCTGATAGTGAGGCATTCTCAAAACATAACAAAGTGTTGTTACACATTGGCAAACATCTAGACGATGCTTATATCATAGAAAAAAAACGAGATAGCCTCGTCGTTATGATAACTGGAATATTTTTATTAACTGTTTTATTAGTAGGACGGAAAATCGGTTTACAATCAATTCTTTCTTTAGTTTTCAATACAATTGTTGTGCTTTTAGCTATCTATTTACATAATAAATTTCCTGATTTAAATTTATTTGCACTTATGAGTATCGGTGTCATTTTTACCACCGTGTTTACTTTGCTCTTAGTTACCGGTTGGCGATGGCGAACGTCAATTACAATAGCAAGCACACTATTAGGCACTTTTATTTGTGTTGGCGCCACCCAATTAGTGATTACGTTAACAGACGGTGCAGGCTTAAAATTTGAAACAATGAGTTTCTTAACTTTGCCTCCTAAGGATGTTTTCCTTGCTTCTGTTATGATTGGAACACTTGGTGCTGTCATGGATGTAGCTATCACTATAGCAAGTGGTATGGCAGAAATATTACGCAGAACACCTAATATAAGTATGACTCGATGGGCGCTTGCAGGGCGTCATATTGGTCAAGATATTATGGGGACAATGACAAACATCTTATTATTTTCATATTTATCTGGTAGTCTTCCGATGTTTCTTATTTATCTTAAAAATGCAAATACAGTAACCTATACCATTTCCATGAATTGGTCATTAGAAATTTCCCGGGCAATTACTGGTGGTATTGGTATAGTTTTAACGATTCCAATCACAATTTTATTAATGCAATTATGGTTTAAAATGCGAGGTGTTAACCAGTGAGTGTCATAACAATCTTAGGTCTTGTACTTTTCTTATTAATCGCAATATTCGGAGGAAAAAAAGGTATCATCTCATATTTAACACTGTTTTTGAATTTTGTAATATTATTAATCACTGTCATTATAATTATGCTCGGTGCGCCTATTTATCTCGTAACACTTATATTTTGCATCGTTATTGCAGCATGTAATTTATTTGTTTTAAATAGTTACAATACAAAAACAAAAGCAGCATTTTGTGCAACAGTCATTACTACTTTGTGTTTAATTATTGGTATTTATTTATCAGTATCCATCGGACATTTACAAGGTTTTACAACCGAACAACAAGATGAAACGTATATTTTTTCTATGAATATCGGCATTGATATGGTGAAATTCATGGTGTTTACCGTAGTACTTGCAGTCATAGCTGCGGTTATTGATTTAGCAATCACAATCAGTTCTCCAATGTACGAGTTATACGAAACCAACTCAAACTTAACAAGCAAAGCATTATTTCAATCTGGTATGCGTGTAGGACGTGAAATTTTAGCTACTTCGGCAAACACAATTTATCTAGCCTATTTCGGAGGACAATTGACATTATTCTTTTGGTTTTTTAGGTTAAATTATTCTTTTGGACATATCATCAATTCTAAAATCTTTGCACAAGAATTTATATCCATCCTACTAGGCGGCATCGCTGTTGCAATTAGCATCCCGATTACTGCATGGATAACAGCACTATTAATTAAATATCAAAAAGAGCGTCACTCAAAACATTCGCATCAATCTTCACATTAAAATATAAAAAGGAAGTGGGACGTCATCATTAAATATCTCCCACCCCCTTCTTATATTTGTATGATTATATAATATGACTACATACTAATTTTTAAAATTAAAACTTTTTACTATCTTACAATGGCACAAATTTTTCAGTTTTTATTTGTGCATTTAAGTTGCCAGCCGTTTTTTCAACTAAGCTAAATCATTTAAAGTTCTTGCAATTTTTCATTTAATAATTGCATTTTACGTTCTCGTAATTTTTTATAATATGTGATATCCTCTTCTCGCGTTTTTAGTGGGAATATATAATAAACATCTTGATAAAAATCAATATTAGCTTTAGTACGTCTACCCTCCAAAGCAATTCTCGAACTACTAGGTTGCGCTAGGGATAATTCGTATTTAGGCATCACACTATGATACACATTCACGATTTCCCCATCTTTAATTAAATCTGAAGTATTTATAAATTTAATTTCTATATGGTTTTCATTCGCTAAACTTCTCGTTAATAACGCTAACATTATGTCGCAAAACATAATCGTCATAATACCTTTGTTTTCGAAAGGAGGTGCAACTTCTAATTTTTCAATACACACCTTTTCAGTTTCACCAAAATGGTCAAATCTAGATTTAAATGTATGGTGATTTTCATTCTCATATCTCGTAATCACACTTGTTGAAACATAGTCTAATGACGTACCTTTCAAATAGTAATAACATTCCCCAAAATCTACTAACCTTTGATACGTAAAAGGCTTTATTTCCTCATAAAAACTTTTACAAATAATATTAAACGGACTCATACTGTTACGCTTTGTAAGCATGGATGAACCTCCTACTAAATTGTTATTCATCATAATAGTTGGCTATCGCAATTGTTACTTCTGACATACATAGAAAAACACCCCACATCAAATGTGAAGTGCCAAAGCTGATATTTATTTTTCAACTTAAGGTCAATAATTATTAAAAATGAAATAATTCTACTATTTGTGGCATGGTAAAGTTTCAAAAAACAAACTCTTACAAAGTATCATCCAATCACATTACAGCAGACAACATTAATAAAATATTTTTAACCATAATATCTATTATGCTCTACGTACAATCTCATATGCGAAGCACTTGCAAAAGCCATTCTTAACGATTTTAAAATTATTTTTCATAAACCAAACTGCACATCAATGGTTCAAATAAAATTTACATCCTCATTGCCTATTCAATCCAATCAATGCATTAACAATTCAGTTTAATAACTTATACATTCAAAATAATCATATCCTTAATTTTTTATTATTTATATATTTAACATTTAATATCCAACCATAACAGATTTTCATATTTAAACAAACATAATTGATTCATTTGAATTTAAATAATTCTAATATATTTTTGGTTTCCTTTTAATATTATCGATTTTTATTATATTTACTTTATTTATACTTATACTTATTTTCAGCTGATACTTCTATTACACAACCACTTTCAGCAAGTTCACTTACTACAAAAAAGCGTCGTTAAAACTAACAAACTTTGTTAGTTTTAACGACGCCAATCAATGATTTCAACAACTTTGTTTCATTATGTATACAGGTTTATTTTCTAATAACGTTTCACCTACAATTTCATAATCACTTTGAATATAAAGTTCTCTTGCCAAATGATTATCTGTATTAACCGCTAAATAAATTTCATTAATTGTGGGATAATACTGTTTGACATATTGAGGTAAAACACGCATCACTTTTTTACCAAAACCGAATCCTCTATAGTGACTATCTACACTAAAAGATCTGAAAAATATTGCGTTTGCGTTTGCAGAATAAGGTTTGACTCCGTCACCTTCATGTAACGTGAAAAAGCCCACACATTGCCCCTTGTCATCATACACTAATGTAGAGTGACGTTCTTGATCTCGATTTGCCAAATCAATATTCTCTAAAGGTGTTTTGGTGAATTCCCGGTCCTCTGCCGACAGCGTAAAATTCACTAAATCAGCATATAGCGATACATGATATGGTCTTGATTTCACTGCTTTAGATGACTCGATTTTTTGTTTAGCATATTTAATCCATGTAAGCACAGCAGGCGCAATTTTTTCTGTTTCATTTTTTGAGATCCATTTTATATCAGTAATTTCTTGTGCTGGTTTAACCGATGACCAATCTATATCTAAAGACGTTGAAAAACAATTCAACTCCGTCTTAGTATTTTTTTGAGGATAAGCATCTCCAACAATAGTACCTAAATAGTTAAAATTTTGTTCCGAAATATCCAGTTGTAATTCTTCTTGTAGTTCTCTTCGCAAGGCTTGTTTTAGAGACTCTCCCTGATCTATTTTCCCACCAGGAAAATAGTATTTTTTTCTGTTTCTAGCTTGTACCAATAATAATTTGTCGTCTAATTCGACTACCAAGCATACACATTTAATCATAACTATCATCTCCACTCCCCAAAACAAACTATTTTTATACTTTCAACGCTTATGTTATCATATTCCATTCCTTGAACACATTTTGTTTTTTATCTCTCACAATAAAGTTTAATCTATTTAATGTTATAATAATAAAGCGTATTTTATAAAATGGAGGATTTCATTCATGGCTAAAAAAACAAAAATTAATCGCATTTCAAATACAATTAACTTCATAGGCATTGCCGTAGAAGGTTTTAATTGGTATGCATATCAATCAAAAAATAAAAAGTTACTTTACACGAGTATGGCTATTACAAGTGTGGGGGCAGTCTTAGATTTCTACACTGCCTTAAAATCACCAAAAAAGTTTGCTAAAATATTTTCAACATTCACTTTGGCAAGTACATTGTTCTCAACTGCCAAGCGTATAAAATCATTACGCCAAGAACCATAAACACGAAACGACTAGCAACGCGCTATAAAATTTCATAAAAGCAAAATAAACGTCAATTTCTATATGATTTAATAGAAATTGACGTTTATGCGTTAGTCAAAGATATTTTTGTCTTAGATACCCTTAATGAATATATTTATATGAACTCACTTGAGATGCCGGAATCGTTCTATATGTTGCGATTCCAGGCGAAGCACTGTAGTTCATTTCAGAAACAGTAATGCTACCATTTGAATTTACAGATTCCACAAATGCTACGTGTCCATAATATCCAAGGTCACTTTGTAGTATTGATCCTACAGTCGCCCTATGATCTACTGTGTATCCATCTCCTGGTGCAGCGTTATCCCAATTATTAGCATTCCACCAATAAGTACTAATACCTTTACCAATTTGAGCACGCTTATTAAAGACATGCCATGTACACTGACCCCAGTCATACAAATTTGAATGGTTAAATACTGGCGTTTTATAACCAGTTGAACCCGTTGATCCTGTTGAGCCACCTGATGATGCTGTACCAGATATTTTTAATTTTTGCCCTGGATAAATATTGAAGTTTTTAAGACCATTCAAGCTCATGATTTTTTGATATGTCGTACCATATTTAGCTGCAATCGCAGATAATGAATCGCCTGACTTCACTGTATATGTAGTTGTATTACCAGATGGAGTAGAACCACCTGTTGAAATTGAGCCAGATACTTTTAATTTCTGTCCTGGATAAATTGTAAAATTAGAGAGTCCATTTAAACTCATAATTTTTTGGTATGTCGTCCCATGCTTAGCTGCAATTGATGACAATGAGTCACCCGATTTCACTGTATACGTTGTCGCACTTGAGCTGCTTGTTGAAGTTCTTGAACTTGTAGTCCCTGATACTTTCAATGTTTGATTTGGAAAAATCACATTCGATGTTAAATTGTTTAATGATTTCAATTTTGCTATTGAAATATTATATTTATTCGCTATTGACCAAAGAGAATCGCCACTTTTGACTTTATAAGTTGTAGCTGCATCTGCATTTGCAGAATTAATAGCTGCTAGCGCACTTGTCCCAATTACAGTTGCTATTATTTTTTTATGCACTTATGTAAACCTCCCAATATAAATCCGATACATTTCGTTTCCATCACGCTTACTATTATACAATTTAATTTAATACTTTTGTATATAATTTATATGACATTATTATTACAAAGTAAACCTTTTGTTATTTCAATGAAACATAACGTTGAATACTATATATTTCAGTCAAAAGTTTTTATATTTATATCTTTAATACCAAAATAACGATACAAAAAGTATTTATAGTTTCCAGATGTTATATTTTTCTTTTCTTTTTGACCATGATCCGTAATTGTCAAATGATTATTCGACATCGTTACTCTACCGAAAGTCGTTGCTTTACTAATTAAAAGTTGTTGAACAAAAATAGACGCTTCATTATTTTGATTAAATGCTATGCCTTGTTCAAAATCTGCCAATACCTTAGGTTCATCCTCAAATTGATATTGCGTCTGCCATTTATGATCAACTTTCTTCTTCATTTCAAATGTGTGGTCACTTACTTTGCTTACTTTAAACTCACTATTTACATCATAAACAATTTCCTCATCATTTGTGATTGGCATGGCTGCTTTAGGTATATCCGCATAACCGACATCAACTAAGTATTTTTTCTGATTCAATGTAACGATTAATGCCATATGTGACCCTTCCATGGCCCAACCTGAGCCATTATAAATTGTCGCAGAAACCATATACACATTATATCCTTTACTTGTTAAAAATGCGCAAAATAATCTGTTTTGTTCATAACAATAGCCCCCTCTATGTTCGTTTACAATTTTATCTATCATTGATGGATTATCTAAAGCAATAGGTTGTCCATTCTGCACATTAATATTTTCAAACGGAACGTTCAATACATACCTTTCAATATAATAGTTCAATGTTTCTAAAAGATTGTCATGATATGTATGTGTATCTATACCTAAATACTTTTCTAGTACGTTAAAATCAGTCATACAATTCCCTCCAATTCTCAATAGCCGTAGAATAAGACCTATACGCGTGATGATGCATTAACTCAATTACCAGTGATAAACTTTTATATAATTCAGCATTTTAATTTCATTAAAAGCATTAACTACTTATAACTGATCAACCTCATTCACTTTTAACAGTAAAAATATAATTATTCCAAGTTATGTAAGACTTTCTTAAAATGTTTTGTTAATTTATATGATAAGGGGTAATAATGATTATAGACAATCTTTTGATATTGACATCAATTAAATAAATAGATATTGTGTATGTCTATACATTTGTATAGCTAATTCACTATATTTTAAAAGTATCGAAGTCACTTAACGATTCAGTGATATGTACGAACACTTAAGTGTCATGACATCAGGTGCTAATTATTTTTAATTTTTCAGATTATTCTTAATATAATGTGATTTTTTATTTTGGAGGGGATTATTTGAGCAAGGAACAATCGCAAAATCGACAACCAAAAGATTTACGAATCCGCAGCAAAGTGATTAGTGAAGGTGTAAGCCGTACACCTAATCGATCTTATTTACGTGCACTTGGTTTTGAAGACGAAGATGTTGAAAAACCTATGATTGGTGTTGCTAGTACATGGAGTGAAGTTACACCATGTAATATGCACATCGACGGTCTCGCTCGTGCATCTAAACGCGGTATAAGCGAAGCAGGTGGTTCACCACTGATTTTTAATACGATTACAGTTTCAGATGGTATTTCCATGGGCACTGACGGCATGCGCTTCTCACTGCCAAGCCGTGAAATCATTGCTGATTCAATTGAGTCCGTAGTCAGTGCTGAGAATTTAGACGGCGTTGTAGCAATCGGTGGCTGTGACAAAAACATGCCAGGTTGTATGATTGGTATCGCTCGTCTTAATTTACCAGCCGTCTTTGTATATGGTGGGACTATATTACCTGGGAAATTGAATGGCAAAGATTTAGACGCTGTATCTGCTTTTGAAGGTGTTGGACAATACAATAATGGAGAAATAGATAAAGCCGCATTACATAAAGTAGAGTGCGCTGCTTGTCCTGGTGCCGGAGCTTGTGGTGGGATGTTTACTGCTAATACAATGTCCTCTGCTATTGAAGCTATGGGAATGAGTTTGCCTGGAAGCGCTTCTCACCCAGCTGTATCAACAAACAAATCAAAAGATAGTCGCGCAGCGGGGAAAGCTGTTTATCATTTATTAGAGCAAGGTATATACCCTAAAGATATCATGACCAAAGAAGCATTTGAAAATGCAATTACTGTTGTCATGGCGTTAGGTGGCTCTACAAATGCAATCTTACATTTACTAGCTATTGCACATACAATTGATGTAGATTTAACACTTGATGATTTTGAAAAAATACGTAAACGCGTACCGCATATTGCTGATTTAAGACCAAGCGGCAAATACGTAATGGCACATCTTGATGAAGTTGGTGGCGTGCCAGGCGTAATGAAACTATTACATGAAAAAGGGTTAATCCATGGTGATTGTTTAACAGTTACTGGTAAAACCGTTGCAGAAAACTTAGCACAACAACCAAGTCTTTCTGATGATAAAACAATCATTAATTTTGATCAGCCTAAACATCCTACAGGGCCACTTGTTATTTTAAAAGGTAATTTAGCACCTGAGGGCGCAGTAGCAAAAATTTCAGGTTTAAGTGTTACTTATATTAAAGGACCTGCAAAAGTTTTTGATTCAGAACCTGCAGCGACAAAAGCAATTCTCAATGATGATATTCAACCTGGAGATGTCGTGGTGATTCGCTATGCTGGACCAAAAGGAGCACCTGGTATGCCAGAAATGCTGTCAGCTTCTTCTATTTTGGTAGGAAAAGGATTAGGTGAATCTGTTGCATTGTTAACAGATGGACGTTTTTCAGGTGGTTCACATGGTCTAGTTGTAGGTCATGCTGCTCCAGAATCTCAAGCAGGTGGCCCAATGGCATTACTTCAAGAAGACGATATCATTACTATTGATGCTGAAAATTTAGAAATTAGTTTTGATATTTCTGATGAAGAGTTAGAACGTCGTCGTAATGCATGGCAAGCCCCACCACTAAAAGAAACACGTGGTACATTAGCAAAATATGCCAAACTCGTATCATCTGCTTCAAAAGGCGCAATCACTGACTAATGAGTAACATTCGTTTAAGTTGTTTAATTAGTGTTGTGAGTATAATTTAATCTCATAAATGAAAAAAGCAACGTACATAAAAGATTGTACGTTGCTTTTTTATGATAACGTCTTTAATTCATTTAGCTATGCAATGCAAATCCTTTAAATAATTTATCTACATGATTTTTCTTACCGCGTATACCAATGCCAACAAGATGTAATTCCTCTGTTTTATATTTAGCAATTACCGCACGATTATCTGCGTCGTTATATGTGAAGAATAACTCTTCAGTATACACTGTGATAACAACATCTTTATTCAAAGCTTTTTGTAGCAACTCTACCATAGGTTCTTGCGTTGATGAATGAATCATGATAGGTTGCTGAGACATTGGTAAATATTGTACATTATCCTTATCTTCATAGTGTTCCCCAATAATATTTTGAGTTCCAGCAATTCCACTCATTAAGAAGGCAGTTACATTTAATTTTTGCCACATTTCTAAGTCTTCTCTCAATACAATTTTAATTTTAGTATCAAACGCCATAACTATCTTACTCCTTTGAAGTAGTATCAAATATTTTGCTACATCTTAAAGAGTAGATATATTTAGGTGTTTTATATAGTATATAATTGCAGAACTTAAGTTCTTGGAAAATTATTATTGCAATAATGTCCTATATAAAATATTAATTTAAGTATACTCTATTAAAATAATTAAACATTAAGGAGTATATAGCGAGTATGGTTTCTTTTATTATTTATTGCTTTATTGTTACTGCGACACCCAGGCCAACCAACATCATTATTTTATCTAATGTTCAAAACTATGGTATAAAAGCTGGTATGAAATTTACGTATGGATCTACAATTGGCTTTTTATTATTGCTGGCAATTTCTGCTATATTAAACTCTTTTTTAAATAATATACTTCCAAATATCATAATCTATTTACAAATTTTAGGAACTATTTATATGCTTTACTTGGCATACCAAATATTCAACATAGATGTCTCAAAAAAAGATCATTCAAAAGAAAAAGGTTCATTCTTTTCTGGTTTATTACTACAATTCATAAATCCTAAAGTTATTTTATTCACTTTAACAGTCTTTCCAAGCTTTGTACTACCGTATTTTAATGAAGATTATTTATTGTTGCTAAGTATAGTTATCATAGGTACTATTGGATTTATAGCATTTATACTTTGGGTAATATTCGGTGCTGTATTTAATAAAATGTTTCAAAAATATAGCAAAATCCTAAATGTTGTTTTAGGTATACTTTTGATTTATGCTGCTGTTATGTTATGGGTTTAAACGACTTAAAAGAAGGTGAAAAAATGGAAGAATTCATCTATAAAAAAAGTGGCGGAATAACTGCTTTGTCTGCTAATATTACTGACTTTTCATATAAGAATCATTCGCATAGCGAATATGCAATTGGAGTTACGAAAAGTGGAATACAACGTTATCATTTAGACGGTAAGCTTCAACTTTCATACCAAGACGGTATTATGTTATTTAACCCAGAACAAGTACATGATGGAATGGCTCATGATAAATCAGGCCTTGAATATATTATGTTATATATTGAACCAGCTGTATTATTAGATGCAGCTGAACGTAAAGAAGCTATTCAATTTACAACACCAGTAATTTATAATAGTAAAATTGAATCTGATGTATATCATCTAGCGAATGCTATATTTCATGAAAACGAAGAAGAAATTGTAGATGAGCAATTAATCAAACTTGTAGATGATTTAGTAAATCAATCTACAATTAGGAAACATGTTGAAAGTAACGCCTATATTAGTAAGATTAAGGGAAGAATACTTTATGGGTTAAAAGAAAATTTGAAAATTACAGATTTAGCACATGAATTCGGCATGTCAAAATTTCAATTTATACGATATTTTAAAGAACAAACTGGCATAACACCTTATCAATTTTTATTAAACAGTAAAATCGAAGAAGCAAAAAATATCATAGAAATAGATAAAGATATACATTTAGCAGTGAGTGAATTAGGATTTTCTGATTTAACACACTTAAATAGACAATTCAAAAAAATATACGGTATCACTGCAAACAATTATGCTCAGTCTTTTTAAACTTTATTAAATATAGTTAATTTCACAAAATTTGATAATATTATGATGTTAAGACATCAATGTTTTTGATTTACGACGTTTGCTTTGTTTCTATGGAAATTTTGTATTAATGAAACCGTTACTTTTCTTTGAAAGCAAAATTCTATAATTTAAATAATTATGAAATCATCTTTCATACACTTTTGAATGCTTTATTGTTATATATTTTTATTAATTTCCATTTTGGAATAATTTATTACTATTTAGGGAATTTCAAACAAAATTTAGCACAATTCTTTTATAGTGAAGTTAACAAATTAAAGTGAGGTGAAGGACATGGACTTTATCATTGATATCATCAAAAAAATCGTTGGTTTATTCACAGGTAAATAATTTCTAACCTCTTTAAAGAGACTGATACGACATATATTAGTCTCTTTTCTTTTTGATATACAGCATAATCAATAGTTGCACATTACAATTCATTGATATTATTCCCATGCATATTTAGCGTCTTGTTTCACTTTCTTCTCTTTTTCAATCATATCATTCACCTTTCATCTTTCTTCGTTAGACAAATATTGTTTTCAAGAAAATAGAGCACACTGCATTTTACGCAACTAAAAATGAGCGAAGATAAAATCAAAGTGTAACTTTTGATTAATTATCCTCGCTCTGATGTATCATATAAAATTGGCTTAAACCATACTCAGTATATATTGCTAGTTAAACATTATTGTTTTGTTTATCAATTTCTGATTACTTACGAAAATAAAGTTTTCAATATATTGAATAATGAACCTACTAAATCAAAAAAGTCTCCACTCATCATTTTCCCTCACCTTCATAAAATATAATCGTAGCGTTTTAACTATGCTTCAGCACTTTCAGTTCTTACTAAATCCGAAGCAATGCCTTCATAAAATTGGCTTAATTCTGCTTGTGAACGCTTCGTATCATTACTATCTTGGCCAACAAAATCTGCATGATCCCAATCGTGCATAATTGGTGTTACTTGCCAAACACCTTTTTGAACCTGATTCGATGCTTCTACATATGCTTGGTTAAATGGATGTAATGCTGAAATTGTTGAAACAAGTCCATCATTGACACGCCACTCTTTTTCTGGTGCTTTTCCAATAACATTGCCTGTTATTCCCATAGGTAAATACATGTTAATATCTGATTTTTGTCTACCAAATAAACCATCTCTTGTAGATTCTCCAGTATATGTTTTATAAACTATATTCGGATTTAACGATGTTTTTTTATTTAATTCAGTTGCGCCTGCTCTTGTTAAATCGTAAAATCCATTATCATCTGTCGTCCATAATTTACTATCTTTCAACCGTTCAACATATTGATTATATGTCTCATCGTCTTTTTGTTTTAAACCCCATTGCTCTAAGCCAAAGCTAACTTTAGAATTTTTATTACCTTTTAGTTTCGCATAATCAAATGCAACTTGTCTGATGAGCGTTTCATTACCTAGTTGATCAGCTGCATGTGTACCATTATGAGGTGTTGCTAAGGTAGTAATTGAACTAATCATATTATCATTATTACCTTGAAATACTGGAGATATATCGCCACCATGTTGTTTTTGATACTCTATTTCTTCTGGATCACCATTACGTAAATATTCTTCTAATTGTCTAATGGTTTGTCCACCCATGCTATGGCCGACTAAATGAACTTTTTGACCTGGTTGCCAATCTTTATATACACCTTCATATGTTTTACCATAACGGTCATGTCCATATTTTTCAGCATGTGCAGCACCGTAATCTACTGTGCCACCTTTAATGTAATAATATAATTCAACTGCTCTATCATGATTACTACTTAAAGCACCAATACTTGCTTCATATGCATTGTAACCCTTTTGTTCTAAGTCTTGTTGAATATTTAATTTGTCTCCACCCCAATAATGAGGTAAAACAGATGGTTTAATATCATCTGTAAAACCATTAAAACCATGCACTAAGATAATAGGATCTTGGTTTTTATATTGGCTTTGTTTCGCTTTTTTTGTAGGTTGCGTTTGAGTTTTCTCGACGTTCTGTTGATTCACTTGATTATTTGTTGTAGCAACTGCATTTTTCTTAAGTAAAGCTAAACTTTTTTCTTGATCGTTGTTCTTTTGATTGCTTTGACGATCTTCACTAACTAAATCATCATTTTTTAACTGTCCAAATTTAACATCACTTTGAACTTCTGATTGCGATGAATCTGCATTTACTTTCATCTCTTTTGCTTTGTCTTGCTCATTATATTCCGAATCTACTTCTTCGGATGTCTCATTCTTTGCTTTGTCTTGTTCGTTGTATTCCGGATCTACTTCTTCGGATGTCTCATCTTTTGCTTTATCTTGTTCGTTGTATTCTGGATCTATTTCTTCGGATGTTTCATCTTTTGTATTATCTTGCTCGTTGTATTCCGGATCTACTTCTTCGGATGTTTCATCTTTTGTTTTATCTTGCTCGTTGTATTCCGGATCTATTTCTTCGGATGTTTCATCTTTTGTTTTATCTTGCTCGTTGTATTCCGGATCTACTTCTTTTGATGTCTCATTCTTTGTTTTATCTTGCTCGTTGTATTCTGGATCTACTTCTTTTGATGTTTCACCTTTTGTTTTATCTTGATTATTGTATTCTGGATCTATTTCTTTTGATGTCTCATCTTTTGCTTTATCTTGCTCGTTGTATTCCGGATCTACTTCTTCTGATCCCACGTCTTTTGTTTGGTTATTATTATTTTCTACGTCGATTTTTTCGTTACTTTCGTTTTCTGCTTCAGTTGTAAATGTATCATTATGTAAGCTTTGATTATCTGAAGTTTGTTTATCATTCTTATTAACCGGTAAACCACTTTCCCCAGTAGCATTATCACTATTTGTTTCCCCAATATTTTCCCCAATGTCTTGATAGTTCATTTCACTTGTTTGTTTATCTGTTTCTGCAGCTTGCGCACTGTCTACACCTATAAATAGTAAAGATCCAATCAATATAGATGATGCGCCAAAAGTGAATTTACGAATACTATATTTGTTTTTTTTCTGTTCCATACTAGACACCTCTTGGTTAATAGAATTTAATTAATGACAAACTTCCTTTTGCTAAACGAATAAATTTAAAATAAAGCGTGGCACTAATTCGAAAAATTTACCAAAAATCTCTTTCATAAACTACCACTCCTTTCAGAAAACGTTTTCAAACAATTGTAAAAATTAAATTATCTATTTAAAACAATTGATACAATACAACAATTTTTTAAATAAATAATTTAATTTGACTTTACTAAATAAATAAAACATAGTCAACAATATAAATAAAACTATAATAACTTAATTTACACTTTACAAATAATTCAAAAAATCCCTTATCAATAATCAATTTTTGCATTGATATGATAAGGGACAAATAATTAATGTTATTTAATTTCTATAAAAATTGTACGACAAATATTAATATAATAACGATTGGCAAGATAAATTTGATGAGATAATACCAAGGTATAAACAATCTTAATTTATCTTTTCCAAAATGTTCTTTTAATGCTTGTTTATCGAGCAATTGTCCTACAACAAGTGTTGTTCCTAACGCACCCAAAGGCATTAAAATATTAGAAACTAAGAAATCCATATTATCAAAAATAGTTCCTGCTGCAAATTTTATATGAATTAAGCTTCCAAAAGACAGTGTTGCAGGAATACTTATGATAAAAACAAGAATACTTATATAAAACGATACAGATTTACGTTTCGAATTATCATTTTTAGTAAAGTTGGACACATTGAGTTCAAGTAACGAAATTGAAGAAGTTAGTGCTGCAAATAAAAATAATATTAAGAAAATAAAATAGAAACCTGGACCATATGCCATTTGATCAAATACTTTTGGTAACACTTTAAAAAGTAAGCCTGGACCTTCAGTCGGACTATAGCCAAAAGCTGAAATCGCAGGGAATATTGCTAAACCTGCCAACACTGATACTAGAATGTTCATCGCTACAATCGAAACAGCCGAAGTTTTAATCGTCATTTCTTTAGGTGCATAACTAGCATATGTAATCATGCCTGTTGTTCCTAATGAAAGTGTAAAAAATGATTGGCCTAGGGCAAATAAAATACCCTCTATTGAAATGTCTTCTATTCGTGGTTGTAATATATATTTCAAACCTTCAAATGATCCATCTAAAGATAACGATTTAACAACAATAATAATAAGGAAGATAAATAGTAACGGCATCATAAATTTAGATGCTTTTTCTAATCCTTTTTCAACCCCCATCATTACGATGAACATCGTTAACAAGATAAATATTCCTTGGCCTGTAATGGTCAACCATGGATTACTAATAATTGATTCAAATGCTATGTGACCTAATTTATCACCATTAAGCGAAAATATTTGAAGTAATACATTGAATATATATATGATAATCCAACCACCGATAACACTATAAAAGCCAAACAAGATAAATACAGCTAAATTACCATTCCAACCTATAATATTTAACCATTTTTTATTTGTTAATTTTTCATATATTTTAGTAGTATACGTTTTGCCCATTTTACCTACTGTAAATTCCATCATTAATAATGGCAGTCCTACAAGCAATGTGAATATTAAAAACATTAATAAGAAAGCACCACCACCATATATACCTGCCATATATGGAAATTTCCACATTGCGCCTAACCCTATCGCGGATCCAGCACTTGCCAATATAAAACCGAGCGAAGACTTCCATTGTGATTCATTGTGCATCGTTCATACATCCTTTACACCCTATTATTCTTTATTACGTTAAAGCGTTCATGTAACATAGAAAACTACTATAACATTTTTTTGAATTGAGCTCAATAGTTAATTGATTAAAACACTTGATATTGCAGTTTTCTTTACTAATATGACAATACAAAACCAACTCAATTGAACTTCTTACATAATTTAATTTTCTGAAATTTCATTGAATTCATATAACTTTTGTGTTATATTAATGTATGTTTTGCAACAAATAATTTTAAAAATAATAGAGGTATTAAAATGAATAGACTCATACTGATTTCCGGTCTTATGTTATTCTCATTTTTCTTTGGAGCCGGAAATCTAATATTTCCACCTATGTTAGGATATACAGCTCAAGAAAATATGTGGGTTTCAATGATAGGATTTTCAATCACCGGTATTTTATTACCGTATTTAACGGTCATCGTAGTTGCTTATATGAACGGTGGCGTTGAAAGTATTGGTAACAAAGTCCATCCAGTATTTGGTACGATTTTTGCAATCTGTATTTACGCGTCTATTGGCGCATTATACGGTATTCCACGTGCTGCAAATGTCGCTTATGAAATTGGCACAAAAAATGTTTTACCTGTACATAACCAATTAACTTTAATTATATTTTCAGCAGTCTTTTTCTTAGTTGTTTACTTGATTGCGCTTTATCCAAATCGAATCATAGATAATTTAGGTAAATACCTAACACCTATTTTAATATGTATTATCGCTATTTTATGTATTTTAGTGATTATCAATCCTGAAGGTTCAATCGGTAATGCAGGTGGCGACTTTGTGCAAACTCCACTTGTGTCAGGTATCTTAGAAGGTTATTTCACAATGGATCTCGTTGCTGCACTCGCTTTTTCAGTAGTAATTGTACAAAGTTTTAAATTAAATGGTGTTAATGAGCCAAAATTATTAGTTAAAAATGTTGTGAAAGCTGGCTTTATTTCGGCTGTACTGTTATTTATCATTTATTTTGCTTTAGCCTATGTTGGCGCAACAACTGATCAGACAGGCTTTAAAGATGGCACAGATATTTTAACTTTTAACTCATTACGTGTGTTTGGTGCTTTAGGAAACTTAATTTTTGGGATTATTGTGATACTAGCTTGTTTAACAACATGTATTGGACTTGTAAATGCTTGTTCTGCATTTGCAATGAAAAAATTACCAAAAATTTCATATAAATTATTTGTACTTATCTTTTCAATATTAGGTTTTATTGTTTCTACATTAGGATTAGAGCTTATTTTGGAAATTGCTGTACCATTACTTACATTTATTTATCCAACATCTATCGTATTAGTACTTATTTCGTTATTGAGTATATTTATCTCATTTGAAATGAAGTATAGCTTTATCATACCAACGATTGCAACATTGATTATTTCTTTATTACAAATATTAAATGATTTTAATTTAATTAAAGTACTTAATGTTGTATATGCGCATTTCCCATTAGCGAATATCCAATTAGCATGGTTGATACCATTTATAGTATGTTTACTAATCGGTATCATCATCGATTTCTTTTATGCTAAATCGCAAACTGAAATGACTTAAGTTAGTGCGCATTGTTAATCCAACGATATGCCAACACATATCTATGCTCATCAATACATCCCTTCAAATATGGGATGTATTTTTTATATGTAACATAGCAAAATGCCAAAAAGGGATTTCTGAAATTATCATAAACTGTTGATACACTCAAATTGGAAATTTAGATTAAATTCACTCGCCTATAAAGTGATATATTTGCATGTAATTGATATAATACGCTTACGCTATATCATAAAATTCACACTTTAAGGATGGAGATATTGTATGACTGAATTTAATGACTTTTTACAGTCACTGGAAAATGACAAACAAACAGCCACGATGGAAGCTATCTTTAATTGGATTTCTGAAACTTTTCCTGAACTCGAAACAACTGTAAAATGGAATCAACCGATGTATACGCATCACGGTACGTTTATTATCGCTTTTAGTAAGTCCAAACAGCATTTCTCAGTAGCACCCGAAGCTAAAGGAATGGCTGAATTTACGGAACAAATTGAAGCAGCCGGATATTCACAAACCAATAATTTATTTCGTATTAAATGGACTCAAGACGTCAACTATGACTTATTGAAGTCTATTATTCAATTCAATATCGAAGACAAAGCGGATTGTACAACATTTTGGAGAACTTAATTTTAAACATATTGAAACAAAAAAGATGATTTCTACTTCATTTAGTAGAAATCATCTTTTTTAATATTTTCATGGTTTATGTATAATCTTCAAAAAATGCGATAATGTCTTGTTCTACTTCTAAATGACCTTCACCATACGTCATTAAATGTTTACTAGTAACGTAACCTTGAATTTCTTTATCCTCATGTGCAATTTGATCATAAATATAATTTGCACTAACTTCATAAACTTTTTCATCCTGCTCACCAAATTTTATAGCGATAGGAGCAGATATCCGGTTTAAATTCGCCATCACATCATCAACAAGCTTTTTGAATTTATCAAATCCAGTGGTATAGTTTTCAATTTGGTCAATTTGTTGTTGAATTGTTTCTTGAGACAAACCTACTAAATTACCCATACGTCCACCATAAAATTCCAGCCTGCTCGCTAGTCCTGCATCATCTTTACTAAACGGTGTCGACATGACTGCAACAGAATTAACTTGCTTTTCTTCTGCCAATTTTAAAGACAAGATACCACCTAACGATATGCCACATACACTTATATTTGAATAGCCATTATCTTTTAAAAATTGATACCCTTCTAACGCATCTTGCCACCAATCCTCTGCGTCATAAGCAATCAATGATTCGAGTAATAAACCATGTCCTTTATAAGCAGGAACATAACAGGTAAAACCCGCTTTATTTAATTTTGTTGCTAATAATTTTACATCTCTGATTGTCCCTGTAAACGAATGTAATAACAATACAGCACGTTCAGAAGATTCATTTTCCAAAAATATTGGATTAGGTTCTTTTACATTTATCATTCATTGTCACTCCAACTTTTAACATCCATCAACATTGTAATAGAAAATCGTTACGATACAAAGAGATATGATTATTAAAAAACCAAGACTGTTCAAGTGAATATCGTAAAAAATACAAGCCACTTCCTTAAAGGAAGTAGCTTGCTTCTATGAGGAAGTCTGGAAACATGCCTAAGCGCATGCTCACAGCAACCCATAGTGTGTGCATGCCCTTGGCATTCTTATATAGTGTACAATTTTATGTATCTTCTTTCAAACATTTATAAAAAATGAAGTTATGGAAATTCATTTTATCTACATGCAAGTATATAAGATAATTTCTATTAAACTTCTTTATTTTTGTAATATTCAGATAAATTATTGTTAAATAATTATCGATTTTGGCGAATATATATCAGCTTTAATAAAGTATAATATATTATAATATATAATGACGCAATTTAAAGAAAACGAGGTAATAAATATGGATGATTTAAAAATCAACAAAAGATTAATTATGACACCCGGCCCTGTTAGCGTAGACCCCCGCGTTTCACAAGCAATGTCAAACTCTATCTTAGGTCAATTTGACTATGAATTTGTAGATATTATGAATCAAACGATGGCGCTAATCCGTAAATCATTTTTAACAAAAAACCAGTGGTCATTTCCTATTGATGGCACAAGTCGTGCTGGCTTAGAAGCTGTAATTGCCAGTATTGTTAAACCTGGTGATGATGTTTTAGTCCCAGTCATTGGACGTTTTGGCTATTTATTCGCTGAACTGGTTACGCGTGCTGGTGGTATTGTCCACAGCATTTATAAACCAATGGGAGAGGTATTTGAACAGTCAGAAATCATTGAAGCTCTAGATCAAATTCAACCGAAAGTACTTGCTATTGTCCACGGTGAAACGTCGACTGGTAGATTGCAACCAATTGATCAACTTGGTCGAGCATGTAAAGAAAGAGGGATATATTCTGTTGTAGATGCCGTTGCTACATACCAAGGTATGGTTATTCCAGTAGATGAGTGGGAATTAGACGCAGTCATTGGTGGCGCTCAAAAATGTTTATCTATTCCTTCAGGTATTACCCCAATTACTTTCAACGATAGATTTAGTGATGCCATCAATGCGCGCAAACGTGTAGAACTTGGCATTCGTTCTACTGAAACCACAGAACCAGATCATTTTATTAGAAGCAATTATTTAGATTTAACACAATTACAAGATTATTGGAGCCAAAACGTTTAAATCATCATACTGAAGCAACGACTGCAATATATGCACTTCATACTGGTCTAAGATTAGCACTATCTGAAGGACTGGAAGCACGTGCGCAACGTCATGCCTTTCACCAAGAAGGTTTAAAAGCAGCCTTGAAGGCATTAGGACTAGAAATATACGGCGATGAATCAAACGAAATGAAAATGGTGATATGCGTTAATTTCCCTGATGGTATAGATGATATAACATTCAGAGATGGTTTATTAAAAAATTATGGCATAGAAATTGCAGGTTCCTTTGGAGAATTAAAAGGTAAAATATGGAGAATCGGAATCATGGGCTATGCTATCCAAAAACAGAACATCTTAACGTTTTTTAGCTGCATTTGCAACTCACCTTATTTCCCAAGGCCACATCAAAAATCTTGACCTAGAAACTGCGATTAAAACACTTTTAAACCACTATGATAACAATGAAATATCATAAACTTTTTAACACATCTTTTCATTAGATAAATCAAAAAGGTACAACTCCAAACCTAAAGCGTTGGTGTCGTACCTTTTTAAATTTAAGTCTTTTCTACGATTCATCTTCTACAACTCTATTTTTAGCTGCTGGATAACCAAAAATAAAGAATAGTAGTGACATTAACAATAATGCAATAATACCTGATATCCAATTTCCTGTGTAATCATGTAAGTATCCAATTAAAAATGGTCCAATCGCTGCGATTAAATATCCTACTGATTGGCCAAATCCTGATAATGAAATACTACCATCACTTGTCCGTGCACGAATGGAAAAGAATGTCATACATAAACTGAAACAAGCGCCCATTGCTAAACCAGCGATGACCATACCGATAACAAGTAATACTAATGACTGTGTAAAGAATAAGCCAAAACCAGTTAGGAATAAGATTGTAATAATAACGACCAATATACGTTGGTCTTTCAATTTAGATGCAATAATTGGAAATGAAAATGTCATAGGTACTTGGGAAAATTGATTGAGCATTAATAAATAGCCTGCTGTGGATGGATCCACACCTCTATCCACTAATATCGATGGTACCCATGCAACAACAGTATAGAACACCATGGATTGGAAGCCCATCGTCAAAGCCACCATCCAAGCTAATTTAGATTTGATAATATTAACTTTTTTGTGATGTTTGACTTGTGTTTCATCAATGGTTTGTTTTTCTAATTTTGCACCTTTACGTGCTTTCGGTATCCACAAAATAATTGCGATAATCCCTAGAATAATCCAAAATGACAATGACAACCTAAAACCAAGCGGTGTTTGAGATAATGGGAAACTCAGTCCACCACCTAAGCCTGCTGTAAAGTTCATAGTCCCACTATAGATACCCGTAGCTATACCAATTTGCATCGGAAAATACCATTTCACATAACTAGGTAATACAACGTTACCAAATGCAATTGCTATCCCTAATACTAATGTACCAATAATGAATAAACTAAAATCTCCAGCTACACGTAAGTACAATCCAATAATCAGTAATATTGTAGAGTACAAAATTGTACGAGACATTGTTAAACGTGAGGTTACTCTCGATACTAATGGAGAAACAATCGCAAAAATAATGAGCGGTATAGTAGTTAAGATGCCAGCAACACTGTTATTAATTTCCATTACATGCTTAATCTCATCAACTACAGGCCCTACTGATGTGAGTGGTGCACGTAAGGTAGAAGCAATAAACACTATTGCTAAAATTACGCCCCAATTTTCTTTGATTCTATGTATGCGATAGGGTTCAGTCATCTTATACCACCTTTCTTCCAAGTCTTTTAGTCTTTTAATATAATAATACAACGAATCGAACAAATGAAAACCATTTGAACGATTCGCAAATAATTGATTCTAAGGAACTCATCTATGATTGATCAACATTTAATAAAATACGTGTACCTGCTTTACCCTCTAATGCTTCAACTGCATCATCTAATGAACAAATAATCGCTTCTTTACCCATTTCAGCAAATTAAATCGCAGCTTCAATCTTAGGTAACATACTTCCTGCAGGAAATTGTCCCTCTGCAACATAAGCTTTTGCTTGATCAACTGAAATCGTTGCTAATTTCTCTTCGTTCGGTTTACCAAAGTTCACACAAACATTTGAGACATCAGTTAACATCATGAATGTATCTGCTTCAACTTGTTGCGCAAGTTTCAAACCAGAGCGGTCTTTATCGATAACCGCTTCAACACCTTGAATGCTTCCGTTTTCATCACGATAAACTGGTATACCACCGCCACCAGAAGAAATAACGATTGCTTGATCAATCAATGCTTTGATTTGATTTACACCGTGAATCACAAGTGGTTCTGGTGAAGGAACAACACGACGGTAGCCTCTACCTGCATCTTCTACCATCACAAAACCATGCGCTTCTTCTAGACGTTTTGCTTCAATTTCGTCAAAAAATACGCCAATCGGTTTTGTTGGATTATCAAATGCTTGGTCATCTTTATCCACTTCTACCATTGTTAATAATGTTACCACATCACTTTGAATGTCTAACGCATGCAAATGGTTTTTTAAAGATTCTTCCATCATATAACCGATGAATCCTTGTGATTCAGCATTACAAGCGTTAATTGGAAGTGGATCAACAACGTCTTTTGCCGCTTCATTTTGAGCAATAATATTACCGACTTGTGGTCCATTACCATGTGTAATGACAATGTTATGTCCAATTTTTTTCAACTCTGCCATTTTACGTGTAGCAGCAAACACATTTTTATATTGGTTGTCGTATGACGCTTCTTGTTTAGGTTGTAAAATAGCGTTACCACCTAAAGCAAGTACAACTCGCTTACTCATACGTTTCACTCCTTCAAGTTAATGCTACAAACATGCCATATACTGTGTCTCTTCCTGATGACGAACCTACTTTAAGCAGTCGATCAATGTTTGCCAGTGACGGTTCATGTTGTAACTCTAATATTTTCGAACTAAACAACCCTTGTTGTGCGCATTTTAAAAAGGTTTCTCCTACTAGTGTTGTTAATGGTTCATGAAGTAGGTGTTTTAATTTTTCTAAATTTGGTTTTCTAATATATGGATTGGTAAAATGAATAAACAACATACCAGTTAGAATGTCATCACCAGAAGGCGTAAGTCCTTGTCCTCTACCAATGAGGTAGCGGTAATATTGTTCTACGGTTTCAACATCTTCATATTTAAGTGCATGTATGATTCGGCTCATTGTTTGGCGGTCAAAGTCACCTTCATCGTACATCTTAAAGTCATATGTCGATATATTTTGCTTTAGTTCATCATTATTTACCTTTTCAGCGAAGTCTTTAAATGGCAATGATGCAACATCCCACACAAGTTGGCATGTTTTACTCATATGAATTGTGTTAGGACCTACAGTGATTTATTGGTTTAGGGAAATCTCATTTAACAAACTTCGTTTCGTTTGTTGGTCTATTAATATACCAAATGGAAACATGCCATTTTCATCGGTACCTATAAATATAAGTTCTTGCGCATCATTAACAATATTGAATCCTTTATTAAATATGCTATGCACATAAAAAGTTTGATGATTTGTTAATATTTCCTTGGCAATATTGCCTATAGCTGTTGCGTGGAAAATCAAGCTTTAAAGCCTAATTTCTCTGCATATGCAGTAATTGCTTTTTCGAAACATTCAATCGGTGGGTGAACTGTACCTGCACCAATTTAACCATAACCAGCAATTTTATGTGCAATACCTGTATTAATAACTGGAGTAATACCTGTTTCAACGACTTTACGTGCATCAATGCCTAAGCAAGCACCTTTGAAGTTCCACGTAGAAATGGCAAAGTTTGGATTCTCACCGATACAAATTTCAGTCATTTCATTGCTGATATCTAATGCATCATCAAAGCCACCAGTACCAACGAATCTAGTTACTGCTGGCGCAGCAATCATTGCCATACCACCAACACCGATTGTTTCAGTGATGGCAGAGTCACCGATATCAGTATTAGCATCTTCAGCAGAATAGCCTGTAAAGAATAAGCCATGAGGCGTATTAACTGGTGCAGTAAACCATTCATCACCCATACCAGCGATGCGAATACCGAAGTTTTCACCGTTACGACACATAGCTGTTACAACTGTACCGTGTTCGATTGTACGTGCTGCATCCATCATAGCTTTACCTGTAGCCATCGCTACGTTTAAGAAGAATTGGTCTGTATCAGCTAAGAATTGTAGCACCTCTGTACGTTTTTCTGCTTCAACATCCTCTAACGAAGAGATAATAGGCGCAACTTCTTTTAAGAAAGCTAATGAAGCTGCAATATTACGTTGGTGGAATTCATCACCCATTGCAATTGCTTTAGCGATTAATACATTAACATTTAAGCCATCGTTCATTTTGTGTAATGCTTTGCTTAATACTGGTCCTAAAACATCTTTCATCCAGTGAAGACGATTTACTACTGTATCATTATAAGCACCGAAACGTAATACTGCACCGATACCTTCGTTCATTTGGCAATATGCTTCGTTACCCGTCTCTCTATTTTCCACAACAAGTACAGGCATGTTAGCTGAAGTAATACCACCCATTGGACCAACTGCATTGACATGGTGACACGGGATGAAAGTAATTTGACCTTCTTCTAACAATTTACGTGCATCTTGTTCATTATCTGCCCATCCTTCAAAAAGGATTGCACCGACACAAGAACCTTGCATAGGATCTGTCATATTTTCATATTTAATTGGTGGACCAGCATGTAATAATACATTTTCTTTGAGTTCAGGAATTTTAGATTTGGCTGGCACTACATCTACTAAAAATGGTGCTGCTGCAATCATCTTATCAATGACTGCTTGGTTAGCTTCATCTATTGTTTTATAAGCCATTTTATACCATCTCTCCTTCATAATTGTTTAAGAATTGCAGTACTTTCATTAATTTTTCATCTCCACCTGCAATTGGGCGCCAGTTGAATTGAACGACTGGTGCATCACTTGCTTGGATTGCTTCAGTAAAGCTCTTCAATCCAATATTAATTACACTTGGTTTCATGTTTATTAAATTCATTATTTTTTCATCGACAGCTAAATCAACCGGTTCTGAATCAAATGATTTCGTTGCTAATTTTGGTTGAGCTACATTACTACCAACTAAGTTAAGTGCAGTACGCACCATTTGATCATTTGTTTCACAAACAATGGCGCCAGCTTCTGTTAACGTTTTAACTTGATTATCATATCCCTGGTGGTCATGTTGCGTACCGACAACTGTAGCAAGATCCGCTAATGAACGACCGTTGGCTTTAACTTTTTCTAAAATCGTTTTTATTGTCGGCGCAAGTTCACTAGCCATATCATCATGACTACCATAACCTATGACATTATCTAACATAATTACAGCAGTTGAAGGATCATCAGAAGAAGTTTCTAACATTTCAATACGTTTGGATGGATCAATCATTGGATGCGGTCTACCTTGTGTATAAATGTCATCGCCCAAGTCGATGATTTCATGGTTTCCACCTTTATATGAGAAACCTTCTGGTGTTACTTCGCCTGAAGCGTCACCTAAAGTATCTTTAACTAACATAGCTGCTTCTGAAGCTAAAGTACCACCTGAATAATATCCTTTGATGCCATCTTGGTTGTCAGCAAATTCAATACCAAGATTTTCTTTAAATGTTGGTTTGAATTGTGGCGTTTCATCATTAGACAGTTGAACAGATACGCGTGCCGCTTCTTCTAATGTATATGCATGGTAGATATTTTCTTCAGTATAAGTTGGTTTAGAACCTAAGAATAAGGTAACAACAGGTTTTTTAATATTACGTAGAAGATTTAATACTTTTTCTTCGACTTCTTTAGCTGGTGGTTTAGAAATAACAGTAATGACTTTAACCTTAGGATCTGCATTTAACGCTTTAATACTATCTAACATCGTGATTGCACCAACTTCAGTTGATAGGTCACGTCCGCCAGTACCGATTGCGTTAGTCACACCTTTTCCTTCACGGTCAATGATTGTTGTCACTTCTTGGATTCCTGTACCTGAAGCACCAATAACACCAATGTCACCTTCGTTCACTGTGTTTGTGAAAGCAAGTGGTAAGCTATGGATAATACCTGTACCACAGTCAGGCCCCATCACTAATAATCCTTTTTCATGCGCCATTTGTTTTAAACGTACTTCGTCTGATTTAGCAACATTATCGCTAAACATAAATACGTTTAAATTGTTTTTTAAAGCATTTTCAGCTTCCATCGCTGCATATTGACCAGGGATTGAAATTAATGCCAAGTTAGGATTGTTTGCTAACTCTAAAGCACGATTCCAGTTTGAAGCTTCGTCTTGTTTTTTAGACTTGTCATCCTCTTCACCTTTACCTTTGAGTTCTGCATCTACTTGTTCATTAACTTCATCAACTTTTGATTCATCATCTGTATCTACGATGACTACGATATCGTTTGGTTTCGCATTGTCTAATTCTGCAGTATCAAATCCTGATGATTTGAAAATGTCTTTATTGGCAGGCGTCCCCATCATAATTGATACTTGGTTCACACCATCAATCGCAGATAATTTATTCGATAATAACATTAAGACAATCGAATCTTGGTACGTGTTTTCTTTAATTATTGTGTATAACATAATATTCCTCCGTTATTATTCTGCAAATCTATTTTTTCCGTGATAACGATCAAAGTGTACGTCTTCTGACACTAAGTAATTGTAAATTTCATCAACAATTTCAATGCCTTTTTCATCGTATTTTTCACTACGTAAGCGTCCACGTTCACATGGATAGAATATTTCTCCATATCCTTCAGCAGCTGGTTGAGCTTTCAATTCATCTAACATCGTTGAAATACGTGATTTAAATTGGTCTAAGTCTGTAAAGAAGGCAGGGTTAATGACGATGTGTAATTGTCCAAGATCACGTCCTTTGGTTAAATCTTTGTACATAGATGAAACATGCACACCATGTGGCACACCTAGCAGACTTCCTGACAAGATATCTACCATCATCATCAAACCGTAACCTTTCGGCCCCGCCACTGGAACAAGTGCATGAACATCTCTTGCATTTGTTGTTGGCTCACCGTTAGCATCTACTGCCCATGTATCTGGAATAGATTGATGTTTAGCTCTAGCATCAAGCACTTTACCCCATGCTTGTACTGTTGTAGCCATATCAAATGTAATGATACGCTCATCATTTGACGGTGCACTAAATGCAATTGGGTTTGTACCAAAATAAGGCTCTGTACCACCAAAAGGTACCACCATTGGATCAGATTGACACATACTTAAACCAACCATGTTTGCTTTAGATGCCATTTCCACGAAATAACCTAAAGCACCACTATGAGAAATATGTTTCACACCTACAACCGCCACGCCATTTTTTTTGGCCATTTCAATTGCTTTTTCCATTGCTTGTTTTGCAGCTTGATGTCCAGGGCCATTATCGCCTTCAAAAACACCTGTCGAAGGACCCGTTTGCTCAAATTGATACTCAGGGTTAGCAGTAATACCTCCCTTAGCAATACGTTCCGCATAATATTCCACTCTGACTGCACCATGAGAATGAATACCTCGATGGTCTGCAAAAGTCAAAACATCAGCGACATCCTTTGCAGCATCTTCATTTAATCCAGCTTTAACAAGTTTATTTTTCATTAAATCAAATAAATCATTTTTAGAAACGCGCATATTACAACCTCCTTATTACTATTATTGTGTTTTATTTCACTATAAAATGTGTTTTCAAGCAGTAAAAAAAGAAGTTACTAAAGACGCACCATGCTAAATGTCGTAAGTCACCATTTATTACATTAAATTATCTCGTTCACTTCTTTTTATGACTTCTTAATATATGTCATCAGATATTAAATAATCATAAATCTCTTGAGCAACTGGAATACCACGCTCTGCATATTGTTTTTTAACTTCTTCTTGAATCTCACCTGGGTAATACACTTGATCAAAACCTTTGGCTGGTTTAACACCATGTAACTCGTCTACCATGTCAGAAACTCGTGTTAAAAATTGTGCTTCATCAGCAAAATATGCTGGATTAATCACGATATGAAATTGTCCTAATCTACGATATTGACTTAAATCTTCATACATCGAAGTGACATGCTTACCAAATGGCAAACCTAATAAGCTGCCCGCTAATATATCTACCATCATCATCAAACCGTAACCTTTTGGCCCAGCTACAGGTAATAATGCAGCTACTTCAAAAGGATTTGTAGTAGGTTCACCTTGTTTGTCCACTGCCCATGTATCAGGTATTGATTTGTGTTTTGAGCGTGCATCTAATATTTTCCCCCACGCTTGTACCGTTGTTGCCATATCAAACAATATGGGCTCACCATTTTTTCGTGGTGACGCAAAGGCGATTGGATTCGTACCAAAATAAGGTTCTGTACCACCAAATGGTACGACCATCGGGTCAGATTGGCATACGGTTAATGCAACCATGCCTTGTTTTGCAGCTTGTTCTGCAAAATAGCCAATGGCACCACTATGCCCCATCTCTTGAATACCTACCATACCGATACCACTGGATTTTGCTAAATTAATGGCTTCTTCCATCGCTTGATATGCAACATAATGGCCAACAGCATTATCGCCGAAATATGTGCCTGCTGAAGGACCAGTCTTCGTAAATTTCAAATCTGGTTCCAAATTAAAACCTTTTTTAGCAATTCGTTCTGTATAATACTGCATTCGAACTGAGCCATGTGAATGAATGCCTCGCTCGTCAGCAAATATCATGAGATCTGCTGTTTTTTCAGCTTGCGCGTCAGGTAAACCTGCATGTGTTAATTTCTCTTTAAATAATTGGCGTAGTTTACCACGTTCGACGTATATTAATGCTCCCTCTTCCATGACTAACAACCTTCCTTAAATTTCTATATCTCTATTTGCATCCTTGGAATAGATGTAAGCGAATGGTTCGTCTAAACCAACAGCATAAGTTGCTTGTGGTGCATAAGCACCCATAAAGATGTAATCACCTTTATCAACTGGTTGCCATTCGTTGTCTAAGTTGTACATGCCACGTCCACTTAATACATAAGCCCCATGTTCTTGAACGTGTGTTTCAATATAACCGTGTGAAGCGCCTGGTTTAAATGACAAGATGTGAATATTCATATCATATGCTAATTCTTTTGGTAGCAAATCAAGAATTTTCACTTCTTCCATGCCTTCGTATGGTTCTTGTACCATATCATTAACGTTTCCAGTTACAACTTCTGGCGTATAACCTTCTAAAGGTTGATAACGTTTTTTATATAAGAACACTCGACTGTCGTTATTTTGATTGCTATTTTCAAATGTCATTACTTGATGAGATGGTACATATAAATAACCACCTGCACTCGATTCGTATTTTTTATCATCTGCATACGCATTGATGTTTCCGTATTCAACATAGATGAATGTCTGAACACCATCTCCACCAAACCCTTGTCTATTACCACCTTGATTTTTCAATGTTACAAGGTAGTCTACAAAGCGTGCACCAAGTCTCGGTGAACCTAAAATCGTTACGTCACAGTCTTCAAAACCAGGCACAACGTTATTTACTAAACCGTCTGGTGTGATGACTGCGTAGTTATCTTTTTTAATTACTGAACGTGTTTCTAATAAACCTTCTCTATATCCTTGATTATGATTAATATAACCCATAAATAAAATGCTCCTTTTCTTTATCTGTATTTAAAATCTTTTATGCTTATCTCTATAAAAAGTTTGTTGAACCATGCTTATTTTATTTATATAGCTCAATGATGTTGTTCTAGTTGTCTATGACCAAGTATTATTCTTTATAAGCAAGTTTATATAATACTTGTTTTAACACTTCGATACCTTTAACTAAATCTTCTACATTTGTCTCTTCTTCAACGTTGTGACTCACACCGTTAATAGATGGTACAAACAACATTGAAGTTGGTACATATTTAGCAAAAATTTGAGAATCGTGACCTGCACCAGAAGGCATTAATTTCCACTCTGATTCACCCACTACAGTTTCAGCAGCATTCTGAACTTCTTTAACCAAGCGTTCATCCATCGATGTCGGTGCTTCATCCATCCATAAATCAATGTCACATTGCACGCCTTCTTCTTCAGATACACGTTTAATACATGCATCAATTTCTTCTGCAAATTGATTTAACTCATCTTGATTAATATGACGACAATCAATAGAGAACGTAACTTCTCCTGGAACTACATTAACTGTATTTGGCACTGGATCTACGCGGCCAAATGTAATGACTAATGGATCCCCTATTTCTCGCGCACGATCAGTTAATTGGTTAGCGATTTTGCTGAAAGCTACAACTGCATCATTTCTCAAGCCCATCGGTGTTGTACCTGCATGGTTTGCTTCACCTTTTAAGTTGATTGTATAACGCTTCTGACCAACGATACCGTTAACGACACCAATTGATTTGTTTTCAGTTTCCAATACTTTACCTTGTTCAATATGCACTTCGATAAATGATTTTATGTAACTATAATCATTATCTGCTGTTCGATAATCAAAACCACATTCCCGCATTGCTTCTTTAAAAGCAACACCTTCACCATCAGCAATTGAATCAACATCAGCCTTATCAGCTAAGTTAAAAAAGTTTTTGCTTCCCCAGAAAGCAAATGGGAAACGGCTACCTTCCTCTTCTGCTAAAGCTAAAATTTCTAATGAACGTAATGGCTGACCATATTCAGCTTTAAGTGACTGCATCGCAACAACAGCTGCTAACACACCAAATTGACCATCTAAATGACCACCTTCAACAACTGTGTCAATATGAGAACCGGACATAATTGTTTCTTCTGGGTATTTGCTACCTTCAATACGTCCTTTCAAGTTGCCTATGCTATCGAATTCTGTTTCAAATCCATCTTTTTCTAGTGTTTCTTTCAATGCTTGAACAGCATTTGACCATTCTTTAGAATAAAGTAGACGCGTGATGCCCCCACCAGTCAAACCGCCAAACGCAGTAAATTTTTTGTCTAGAGCCTCAAAAGAAGATCGGATGTCCATGTAATTCAACTCCTTTTTCATTTCACATACAATTATAAGCGTTTACATATGACTTATCATTCACAATTCTAACAATAATGTTCTTTACTTTTATTCGATTTATACAAATACATGGTATTTTTTATTTGAGATACTATATTTAGCAAAATATATCTAATAGGAGGCTAGGTCAATTTGACTCAACAACAAGCTACTTGTCTATCAAAGGATGGATTTTCATTACCTTATTCAATGATAAAAGCTAAAAACCAAAGCCCTAAAGGTATCATTATGTATTTTCATGGGGGTGGACTCATTTTTGGGCAACCAAACGATTTACCGCAAGCATATATAGATATTTTATCGGAATCATATCACTTAATAATGGTTTCCTATCGACTTGCTCCAGAAAGTCATATTGATACGATTATTGAGGATGCACTGAGTAACTACGATTATTTAAAGTCGCTTTATCCTTCGTTACCTTTGATTACTTTTGGACGTTCAGCCGGCGCATTTTTAGCGATGCTTGTCGCACGTCATCGTAAAGTTGATGGTATCATTGATTTCTATGGTTATTCCCGTGTACATGTACCTGCCTTTTTGAAACCAAATAAGCAATATCAAGCATTATCTACACAAATTACACCAAAAATATTAAATCAATTGATTCAACCTAAACCATTAACATCTGCACCGTTACAAACAAGATATCCAATTTACTTATATGCGCGTGGTCAAGCACGTTGGATGTCCTATTTAGGAATTCAATCATCTACACAAAGCACTTATAATGTCACACCACAAGAATTGAAAAATTTCCCTCCTATGTTCATTGTACACTGTACAGGAGACCCTGATGTACCTTATAGTGAAAGTGAATATATAGATAAATTAATTGAAACGAGTCACTTCGTACGTTTAGAGCTAGACAGCCATGATTTTGATCGTGAAGTTACCCCCACTAGTAAAGCAATATATGAACAAGCGATTCAATTCTTGAATCAAATTAAACTGAATATCGAAGGGGATCAATGATGAACTTACAAAATGTAATAGAAAATTTTCAAACGTTTAATAACTTTGCCAGAAATCCTAAGAATGGCGGTATTAACCGCATTGCTTTTAGTCATCCAGAACGTGTCGCGGCTTTAAAATTTTCAATGTTATGTCAAAAGGCGGGTCTAGATGTTTACTTTGATTTCTTTGGTAACGTTATCGCACGTAGAGAGGGAAAGCAGCCTTCTTTAAAGCCAATTGTGTTAGGATCACATATCGATACAGTAAAAGATGGTGGACAATATGATGGTCTTTTAGGTGTACTTGGTGCACTTGAAGTTGTCGAACATCTAAACGCACATCACATAGAAACAGATCATCCAATTATCATTATTGCTTTTGCTTGCGAAGAATCTACACGTTTCAACGAAGCAACTTTAGGTAGTAAATATCTTACTGGCAAAATGGCAAAAGATGATATGAAATTCATCAAAGATAATGATGACAACGTACTTTATGATATCGTTGCACCTTTAGCTCAAGATATGAACGGTAAAACAGCATTATTTGAAAGAAACAAAATCAAAGCATTTTTAGAGTTACATATTGAACAGGGTCCTATTCTTGAAAATAATCAAAAGGATATTGGCATCGTTACAGACATTGCTGCACCACACCGCTTCAAGTTACAAATAGCTGGCGTTACAAGTCACTCAGGATCAACACCTATGCCGATGCGCACAGATGCTTTAACTACTGCTGCTGAAGTCATTTTAAAAATCGAAGCCTTAGGTCAGGCTTACCATGATAAGGGGATAGTAACGACTGTAGGTTATGCCAACGTTTATCCTAATACAATGAATGCAATACCTGGTGAGGTCACACTACTCATCGATATTCGAGGTAAAGATAAATCTATTCGTGAAAAAGTAGTCGAAGAGATGAAAGTACACATCGAAACCATTACAACAAATCGTCAAGCAGATTATGTATTAGAAGATTTAGGTCAGGATCAACCACGTAAATTCAATCAAACAATTGCTAAGATTTCTGAACACAGTTGTAAGACACTAGCATACCAATATCGCTATATGTATAGTGGTGCTGGCTATGATGCTATGAATTTTGCGCCCATTTGTCCTACGAGTATGATTTTTATCCCGTGTAAAAATGGCATTAGCCACTCCCCAAAAGAATCTGTAACTGATAGTCAAATCGAAAAAGGAATTAATGTGATGATAGCAACAACGATTGAATTAGCAAAAGTGGACACAGTATTGGACGCATAATGTACATTGGCTTTTGACCAATCAATTACTATTATGAAGGTAAAACTTTTAGTATAGTCACATCCATTATTATCAATTCATAAGCACATAATTTTTTGAATCTAACACTCAATGATATGCGTTTTATCATTTAACACCGACTTGTGTGTGACTATCATCTATAGATAGATGCCATTTCAAATTATGCAATACCATATGAATAGAAAACTGTTAGCGTTATAATAGAGATGTTGCTGAAAACACATCACTGTAAAGGTTGATATATAATGACAAAAATACGCTTTATTAGGCATGGAGAAACAGACTGGAATATTGCTGGTAAATTACAAGGTAGAACAGACATCCCACTGAATGAGTCTGGCATAAAACAAGCACAAGCTTGTGGCATTTCATTACTTCAAAATGAATGGGATCTTATTATTACAAGCCCTTTATTAAGAGCTAAAGAAACTGGACAAATTATTCAACAAAAATTAAACATACCACTTCACGAAATGACATCGTTTATTGAAGTTGCATTTGGAGATGCAGAAGGTCTTACTTATTACGAACGAGATGTGCGTTTTCCTAATCGCGATTATCCAAACAAAGAAACTGAAGCAATGGTTACTGAACGTTTTTTAAAGGGGATTCATACTGTACATCAGAATTACACAAATAAAAATATTTTGATTGTCTCTCATGGTGCCTTTATTAATGCTATATTTCACTACTTTTCTAATGGGACAGTCGGCACAGGTGTTACTAAACTAACCAATGGTAGTTTCAGCACTTTAGAAATTAACAACAACCACACGCACATCCTAGACTATAACACGACACATCACTTACCAGCTCAGAACCCAAAATCATAACTATTTATAAACAATTAAAAGTACCATAACGCTCATCCATGATTCATCATACTAAAAGTTAAACCCAATATTTTCCTTTTAGTAATGACAGGTATGAGGTTTGGTACTTTTTATATTCACTAACTTTACTTATAATTTTTAAAGAAATCTGTAGTTAACGATTTCACTTTTGGCGATAACATTATCACTGCGATAACGTTTGGAATCAATACGGCAGCAAGTGCCAAATCAAGCAAGTCCCACAATTGTTGTGCCGCACCTAACGCACCCACTATCATTGAAAGCACATATATTGTTTTCATCACCCAACCTGCCGTAAGTCCAAATAAAAACTCTGCCATTCTCGATCCGTAGAAAATGACTACCACAACGGTCGAAAATACGAAAAACATCATTGAAATAGAGACCATCATACTTCCAAATTGGCCAAAAGAATTTTCAAACGCTCTGGCTGTTAGCGCTGCAGACTGCGCTTTCGCATCACTCGCTTTCCAAACACCTGAAACTAAAACCACAAAACCAGTCGTGCTACAAATAATCAATGTATCTACTACGATCTCACTAATGCCCCAGAATGCTTGGCGAACTGGGTGATCCGTTTTTGCGGCTGCATGCGCGATGGATGATGTACCAAGACCAGCTTCATTAGAATAAATCCCTCTAGCAAAGCCCCAACGAATTGTAGTAGCTAACGCTGCACCAAATGTACCTCCAACAGCTGCCGTAGGATTAAATGCCTGTTCTACCACTAACCAAATAACATTAGGCACATGTCCAATATTCATCAAAATGATTAAAAAACCAAAAAAACAGTAAAGGCCAACCATGATTGGCACAATTTTTTCAGCAAACGATGCGATACGTTTCACACCACCAAAAACGACAAGCGCAGCAAGAAATGCTAATATAACGCCAGAAACTGCCATAGGTACGTTAAATGTATCTTTCATAGTGCTCGCTGCAGAATGACCTTGAACCATAATACTTGGAATAATTTCAATCATCAATGCAAAGGCAAATATCAAAGAAAAAACTGTACCTAACTTCTTGTTTTTAAAACCTTTTTTCATGTAATAAGTCGGGCCGCCCACAAATTCACCTTTTTTATTTTTCTCACGATAGTGGACACCTAAGACATTCTCACTAAATTTTAAAGCCATACCTAAAAAAGCAATAACCATCATCCAAAATACCGCACCAGGTCCCCCCATCATAATCGCTGTAGGCACCCCAACAATATTAGCTGCACCTACAGTTGAAGATAGCGCAGAGGTCAAAGCCTGACGAGGTGTAATTGTCCCTTCCCCTTTGGGTTTTTTATTAACACTTCCAAATGTTTGCTTGAGCATATAGAAAAAATGACGAAATTGAATAAAATTTAAATAGACTGTCAAAAATACACTTGCAAACAAAAGTAGAAGTACAAGTGGATAACCCCATAACCAATCCGAAAAAGAAATTAATTTTTCCAAATTTTACAACCCCTTTGTTTTTAAAGCATCTCACCATCCGTTGTGATAAAAATCTTATGACTTTAATCACAAAACGCTATAAAAATGAGCTATGTAGACACTAAATAAATGTAATATGTAATATTATTCCCTAGAGTTGCTCACTCAAACCGAGTTCAGAGCTTATGAAAACAAATCTTAAATCTTCAGCTATATTTTAAATATCATTGGTATGCAACATTTGTTTCTATTTCTTTAATCATTTGTCACATTGATTTGTTAACAAATAGTCTTTGAATATGCAATATTATCACTAAAACAATTGATTCTATAGATGGTCTACCATTATCAAGTCAATATTTGTCTTCGACAAGTTCTTATATAAAATTTAAATCTAATATCGCATCAAATTTATGCAATAAATGATTATTAAAGACTAATTTAGAGATAGAACTCATTTCATATTGATCTTTTTTTCAATTGATTTATTCAACATCATAAACACCATCACTGTTTAATTTATATATGTTTTCAATTTAATATTGGCAGTGATTTATGCCGACTCCTGCGGGAATAGCACTAGCCGAAGACTGATGGCTAAGGCAGTGCCCACGGAAAGCGTGCATAAAAAAACTGCCAACAAAGTCGGAGACTCTGTCGACAGTCTAGACTAATCCAGTTAATAAATGGATTAGTCCTTTTGTTCTTGCTTTTATGTTTCAATGTTTTTACTTCAGTCTTTTTTTAAGAAATTTTTAGATAAAACGTCCAATACGTTTATCTGAAATACCTGCTTCATCACTATAAATTTCTTGTCCTCTTAAAATTGTACGTGTTACTTGAGCACCAATTTCACGTCCAATATATGGACTCATTTTGTTACGATAAGCTAAATCTTCAGCTTGTAAAGTATACGGTGCGTCAGGTTTAATAAATACGAAGTCAGCATCTTTACCAATTGCAATACTGCCTTTTGCATCTAAACCAAAGCGTTTAGCAGGTGCTGTCGCAATAATGTCAGCGAATTTTGTTAATGACATTTGACGTTTTTGAACACCTTCGTCGAATAAAATATCTACGTTGTTTTGTAACCCAGCAATACCACCCCATGCTTCAAATGCATTGTCAGTATCTTTTAAGTCTGGTGTACAAGGTGAATGATCAGATGTTACAAAACTAATATCACCGTTTAATACACGATCCCACATTCCTTCTAAGCGAGATTGTTCACGGATTGGTGGAGAACATTTAACAACTGGTCCAATGTCATCTAATTCTTCTTTATAGAAGTACAAGTAGTGTGTACATGTCTCACAAGTAATGTCTACACCTTCTTGTTGTGCTTTGATGACTTCATCAACGCCTTCTTCACAAGCAACGTGTACAATGTGCACACGACAGCCCGTTTCTTTAGCGAATAAAATGATTTTGCGAATTGGTTCAACTTCTGTAAATACTGGACGACTATCCACGTAAGCACTTAATGTCGTTTCACCATTTTCTTTTGCGATTTCACCTAATCGGTCAGTGATGGCCGCATTTTCAGAATGGATTGATAAAATTTTACCAGTCTTAGCAATTTGCTTCATGCCTTCATATAATGAATAATCGTCAACATTTTCAAAGTCTCCTTCGAAAGAACGATCACCACAAGTAGCTAAGAAAGCTTTATAAGCCACAACACCCGCTTCATCTAATTCTTGAATACCTCCATTTAAGTTATATGGTACTAAACCACCATAACTTGCGACATCTACTGATAATTCATCTTTCCCAGCGTCAAATTTAGCTTGGATAGATGCTTTGTCAGTTGTAGCTGGAACTTGGTTTAATGGCATTTCTACAAATGAAGTTACGCCACCTTTAGCAGCAGCATTTGTTCCTGTAACATAACCTTCCCAACCGTCACGATAGCCACCACCTGGCTCAGTAATATGCACATGTGCATCCACCATTCCAGGTGAAACAATTTGATTTTGTGCGTCAATGACTTGCTCAGCTTCTCCCAATGCTTGACCAATTGCGGCAATTTTACCGTTTTTAACACCAACTTCAACTTGTTGCTCCCCGTCTTCTAAAATGACTAAACCATTCTTAATAATCAAATCATACTTCATTATAATCTGCTCCTCCTTTTTTTCTTCTTTCTGCATGGAATACATAATGTAAAATTAAGTAAACACCACCGGCAATGACAAAGCCTATAAACCAAGAAAAGTCTGATATCACTGTGAATGCTGGTAAAAATCCTAATAGTGAAACGATAACACCAGCAATCGTTCCGACGTATGCAGAAATATTAATACGTGGTATTTTGTGCTCTTTATCTTTCAAATCAAAATACAACTTATCTATATCAATGTGACATTTAGACACAATATAGAAATGAACAGTCATTACACCTGCTACCGGACCAAGAATAGCACCTATCGCGTTTAAGAATAAGAAAATGCTATCTTCTTCTTCCATCATCTTCCACGGCATAATGACTATACTCAATACCGAGGCAATAATTACGCCACGACGGTAATTAATCCATTTTGGTAAAAGTGCAGTGAGTTGGTACGCTGCTGGAATGATATTACTTGTCGCATTTGTCGAAATCGTCGTCATTAATAACACGCCAGTAGATATCAGAATAGCCCAAAAGTTGCTCCACTCATTAATAATTGTTAAGATGTTCCACTCTTGATGACCGAGATAAATTGAACCACCAATAATGATAAACACACTCGCAATCGCGAATAAAATGTGCGCAACCACGATACCTGAAATTTGACCAACCACCTGTGTCTTAGTTGATTTTGCGTTTTGTGTAAAATCAGAGACACTCGCACCAGGACCAGCCCACACGCCTAAAAGCGAGTTGATAATTAAAATAAAGGATAAAATCGCTGGGTAAATGATACCGCTAGATTTTGTAGAAATTTCATAATCTAAAATATTTCCAACGCCACCAGCAGCCATAACGCCCCAGATAGCCATACCACCAAAAACAATATAAATAAGTGGATTTAATATAGCTGTGAATTTATTTAAAATATCTCCACCACCAAATCCAATCGCAAAACTAATAGCCCAAAATATTAAAAATGCAATGAGACCTGGAACAGAAATACCAAGTATCGATATGCCTTGTCCAATATCCGCAAAACCAGGGAATATTTTATTTAATAGTATTAATAGTGCTTGTGACCCCGCAAATGTTTGCAGACCAAACCAAGCGATACCTGCGACAACACCACGTAGGATACCGGGTAACTTCGCGCCTACATCACCATATGTATGACGTAAATGCATAGCAAATGGAATACCGTATTTAGAACCAGCATAACCATTACTTACCAATAATAAAGCGATTACAAAAGAACTTAATATTAATGCAAATATTACTTGTAATGGCGATAGACCTATTAATAAGAATCCCCCAACTGCAGTATAGTTAGGTATATTATGTACAGCACCCATCCATAGTGTAAAAAAGTTAAATGCGGAGTTATTTCTTTGTGTCGGTGTCTTTGGCATTATATCTTTATTATAACCGCGCTTTTCGAAAACCGCCTGTGATAATGCCACATTGTTCTGCTGTCTTCCCATTCTATTGATATCTCCTTTACTTTAATAAGCTAATAACTAAATGTATAATCTTCAGTTATAAGTGTAGTACGAGTGTAAGCGTTTTTCTTTGTTATTAATGACATTTCTATGCAATAAAATTATAGGAATCGGACAAAATAAATGTATAATTAACGATATACACTAAATTTTTTGAGCATTTTGAACAATCGTTATCACGAATTGACAAAAAAGCTGCTTTTTAAGATAAATACAGACAAATAGAATTTATTATTAGATATTTTTTATGCATTTTCATAACGAGTGATTGTGTAAATTAGAAGCGGAGGACATAATTATGACTACCCTAAATGAAATTTTATCCGTTCCCCAATTTAAAGGCTTAAAATTGTTAAATAGCAACGGAGATTTATCAGCAGAAGTAACCAATTTGGATATTACTGAGAATAATGATATTAAGCATTTCACTTCAAATAATTCATTTATCTTAACAACTGGTGTCTTATTTCAAGATAATCAAGATAACTTGAAAAAGTTAATTAAAGATTTGAATGATATAAACACTGCTGGACTTGGCATCAAAGTTTCAAGATTTTTGCATGAAATCAATCAAGATGTCATTGATTTTGCGGATGCTATCGAATTTCCATTAATTGAGATACCAGAAAGTTGGAATCTAGGTGAAATTACACATGAAATTTCTTCATTTATTTCAGATTCTGAAACAGGAAAGCTAAATTATGCATTACAAGTACAACAAGAATTAAATCAATTATTAATCAAAGGTTTCAGTATTGATACAATGATTGATCGCATGAGCAAATTACTAGGCGTACCTATCATTCTATTTGACCCATTCAAAGCACCTGAAGCATACAGTCGTCATTATAGACAAGGTAATGCCCTAATGACTGAACATACCAAATATTTCATGAACCATTATCAAGATGCGCTAACATATGATAAAAATAACCTCGTCTTTGAGAATAAAGATCATGTAATCTTCAAAGTATTAGGCTACACATACTTCCCTTACTATTTAATGGTTTCTCAAGTTAATAAGCTTTCCTATCCATTTAGTTTATTAACACTCGAACAAGTGGTCAGTGTGTTGAGTTTCGCCCTATACAAAAACACCAAAATACAAGAGGCCGAAGAAAATGATATTAATCGATTTTTCGAATCATTGGTCAATAATCAAAACGATCAAACCCTTTCGATTAAAAAGCATGCTGATTTATTAAGACAATATTATATTTATCCTTCTGACTATTATCAAATTATCATTTGCGGTATTGATACTAAAAATAATTTAGAAAATAGTTATTACTTAAATGAACGGCACCATCTCACATTCCTTTGGTTAAAGCATAAATTAACCGATATTGATTCTTATATTAGTGTTTATAAATTACCTAGTAACGATCGTTTTGCGATACTCATACAAAATCGTCACGAATATTATTTTGAATACCTTAAAAAAATACAGCAAAGTTATAGCGAGTACTTTGATGATACGATTTCATTTGGCATTGGCAATGAAGTAACAGAATTTACACAGTTACCATCTTCCTTTTTTGAAGCTAATGAAGCCTTTGAAAATGAATTGTTAAATAACGCAAAAGCATTTATCTCACAATATCATTCCAAAGATATCCAAGAGTTATTGCAACTTATACCTCAAGAAAAGTTATTACCTTTCGTTAAACATACTTTGGGCACACTGAGTTATCCAAAACAAAAAAAAGATTTGGAATTAAAACAAACTTTAAAAGTGTATATGGATAATCAATGCGATATAACTAAAACGGCAGATAAAATATTTATACACAGAAATACAGTGAAATATAGAATCAATAAATGTAGTAATATGATTGGCACAAATATTGAAGACCCTGTCCATTCATTAAATATACGTATCGCTTTATATGTATCTGAAATGATTAGTTTCGATTAGGTGCTCAATCTATTTCAAAAAGCTACGCTGTTTGCACAACCATGCAAACAGCGTAGCTTTTTCATTAATTGAACATCACTGACCTGTGACACCTTTAATACAATGTATTCCGACCTAAATCATCTATTCATTAATTTTTTCTAGAAATCCTTTGTAAAAAATATTAATTTTTTAAACCGAATGGTTTGCTTTGCTAACTTAAAATAATTAAAATTTATCGATGGGATGTTATAAAAAGGAGATGCGTTTATAATGTCGGAGAATGTTATATCTAATAAAAAAAGAAATACGATTATATTAGTTATGCTAAGTAGTGCTTTTGTAGCGATGCTAAATCAAACATTGCTTAATACCGCACTACCAGCAATTATTACGGGATTAGAAATAACTGATACAACTGCTCAATGGTTAATTACAGGTTTTATGTTAGTGAATGGCATCATGATTCCACTAACAGCCTTTCTCATGGATCGATTTCATACAAGACCACTCTATATTTTTTCTATGAGTGCGTTCCTCATTGGTTCGATCATTGCAGCACTTTCGCCTACATTTGGCTTACTCATGTTTGCACGTGTGATTCAAGCTATTGGCGCAGGTATACTCTTACCGCTTATGCAATTCACTGTTTTCACACTGTTCCCTTCTGAGAAACGTGGATTTGCAATGGGACTTACCGGTATAGTAGCACAATCAGCACCAGCAATCGGACCAACCTTAACTGGGTTTTTAATTGATACATTTAGCTGGCGAGCACCATTTATTGTGGTAGCTTTTATTGCGATTATTGCATTTATTGTAGGTGCGATATTTGTAGAAAGTAATAACGAAACCAAACATACACAATTAGACAAAACCTCTGTTATATATTCAACATTAGGCTTTGGTTTAATGCTTTACGGCTTTAGTAGCGCAGGCAACTTAGGTTTCACATCACCAATCGTTATTATTTCACTTATTGTGGGAATCTTAATTGTTACCATTTTCGTAACAAGACAAATTAGAATCGATAATCCGCTATTAAATATGCGCGTATTTACAAATCGTACATTTTCACTATCTGCATTTGCATCTATGGTATTATTTATCGGAATTGTAGGCCCAGCATTATTGATTCCAATTTATGTCCAATCAGGCTTAGGTCTATCTGCAATTCTGTCAGGTCTTGTTATCTTACCAGGTGCAGTAGTCAACGCATTCATGTCCGTCTATACAGGGAAAATATATGACAAATATGGCTTGAAAGTATTGGCGATTCCTGGATTTATACTGTTAATTTTTATGACAATTCTACATTGTTTCTTAACGTCAGAGACACCTTATTGGTATATTGTCGTTATTTACGCAATAAGAATGTTTGCTGTAGCATTGATTATAATGCCACTGAATACAATTGGTATTAACGCATTAGAAAGCAAAAATATTTCACATGGTACTGCGATCATCAATTCTTTAAGAATTATTGCAGGTGCGATTGGTACTGCCATTATGATTACAATTATGGCAATTGTTCGTACAAACTATGTTCCAAGTGAAAATCAGTCCAAAACAGACATTGCACAACAAGCGACCGTCCAAGGTGTTGACGCAGCATTTGCATTCACGACGCTTTTATTAATTATTGGTTTTATATTAACACTACTACTGATAAAAACAAAAAACAAAGCGGAAAATACGCATGAAGTATAATTTTAAATCTATTTAAGTGAAAGTAGCAATGCTTAAACAACTCGAACGGTGAAAAACTTACTAAGATTAGCTATGAAGAAATCTATGACGATAGATTTCTTCATAGCTATTTTATTATTCAATATTTCGTATTGTTGTCTCACTTTCTTAGGGGACAGCTTAAGCCTGTAGTCTTCAGCTTGTCCTGTCCCCTTAAGAGTCTCGCCAAAATACAACATATTCATATGTAATTTCTCATTGACGTACTTTAAAAAAAGGCTCTATTTCAACTCAAAATGATGTTAAAAATTATTCTACATGCATACATCCAAAATTAATTTTTATGTTGCTGTTTGTGGCTATTACCATTCTTTTATAAGATTAGCTTCAATGATGTATTAATGCTAAGCAATTTTTCAAGAGTAATTAATATTTTATTGGTAGTAAAAAACAAAAAATAGGTGCAAATCCGCAGCAACAACTAACAAGTTGACTTTGAATTTGCACCTTTAAAAGTGAATACACACATATAATTTCAAATATTGATTTTAAGACAAATAAAAAAAGACGAGCGTTGCTCGTCTTTTTTATGCGTTATTATAATTTAATAACGTTAGCTGCTTGAGGTCCGCGGTCGCCTTCAACGATTTCGAATTCAACAGCTTGTCCTTCTTCTAATGATTTGTAGCCGTCTTGGTTAATTGCTGAGAAGTGTACGAATACATCGTTTCCGCCTTCTACTTCGATAAAACCAAAACCTTTTTCTGAGTTAAACCATTTAACTGTACCGTTATTCATAATAAAAATCCTCCAAGTGCTTTTGCACAAAAATTTGTAATCTGTCTAAAAAATCAAAAGGAGTAAATTCAAAAGAATAAAACTACAAATCAATTTCACGAACTAAATTACTTAATACCTAGTATAACGAATAATTCGACCTTTGTATACCCCTATTTTCAAAAAAATATATTTTGCACTTTATTTTTAGTAATATAATCCATTAGTGAATATATACTATTTAATCACTAATGAAAAAATGACAAAATTGTTATATTAAAATGCTTTTTTGTAATTTAAAAATATAGCAAACGATGCAAACAACTTTTACATTATAGATAGTTACTTTAAGGAGGTAATAAGTATGAACAGATTTATAAAAGTACTTCTAAGCATCTTTATTATCATTGTCATTGTTCTTATCGGTCTTTTTGGCTGGAAAGTTTACGCAGAAAAAAACGCAGACAATCCTGACATCGTTAGTTTTGCCAAATTAAACCCCCTCATTACTAATGAAGCATATTACGTAAAAACTCAAAAACCAACAAAAGTTGAACACGATAAAGATGATAAAGGAGAATCTTTTGTCACATATAATTATAAGCAAGATGGCTATAATAAAAAAGGTGAAAAAAGACACTTAGATTTTAATGGTTTTGGTGAAAAACCATTAAAAACAGATCATTTCTTAAAATTAGATACCGAACTTGGTCATGTCCAAAGTTATGAAGAAGTATCTAAAGATAAAGTACCTAAAAAAGCATTAAATCAACTTAAATAATTCACTTAATAAAAAAGTCACTTTAATGTGCTGATAATATAAAAAGCGCGCAAGTTAGAAATATTTATTTTCAAAATATAACTTTCTAACTTGCGCGCTTTGTTTGTAATGATTTAGTGACTACGCCTTAGTTATTCATTCTTTTGACTATTTCATGCTTAATAATCATTAATGCTTGGCTATACTTAGAACTTGTATTTTCTTGAGTGTTAATAATCAAAATATCTACTAAATCATCATTATTCATTTGAACTAATTCTTGTCGAAATTGATCAATATTTTCTACTAATCTCTTATGGTTGGGCTGATACTTATCTATAACATAATACTGATCAGCACCTAGTCCACCCTCTTCAATCATTTTAGAAATTTCATCTGAACGCATTTCATCAGTTCTATCTATTTTTATATCTTTATTGTAATCATTAACCATTCGAATCCCCCATTTCATTCACCAAATCCATCTCAAATTAAGGTTACATGATATCAAGTTAACTTTTTGACCCCTAAACTTAAAACAATAAATCAAGTCATACCACTTACAATGAATTAAAATTACTCCAAAAGTTATATATTACATCTATACCCTGAAATTATATTTTAAACTTTAATTTAGATAATTCTTATTTATACTTATAATTTAATAAAACGATATAAAAAATCGACAAAATGGCACCAATTTTCTATATCGTCCATAAAAACACCGAAATCATATACCTCATCCCCTTATAATGAACCTATTTTATATCTATCCTTTTTAAAATTTTTCAAAACATTTCATTATTTTATACTATTATAATGCATTATATTCTTTGGGTATAAGATGAAATTGACTATCCATGAAACAGATTCATAAGTTTTGAGAGCAATATCACAACAATAGCGTCCATAAAAATAAAAATCGCTATATGATATAATCTATCTCGCTTTTGACTAACGTTTCATGAATCAATAATATAGTAAAGACTGAGACAACATTTGCCCCAGTCTTTGATACTTCTAATATTTTTCTATCATTTCAACGCTTATAATCGTTTTTTTGCGTCAATACCAATCCATATATTTGTTATTAAACCGACAATTCCCATAACTAATGATGGTATAACAGCATGATTGCTAGTATAAAACGTCACTAAAAACATAAGCAAACCAGTTATAATACTGATTAATATAGATGAAAGTTTCATTGGATTACTTCCTTTTCGCTATATTAATTTACATTATTCCTATACTAAAATTCATTTAAAAAGAAATAAAGACAGTCTGTTGTAGAGTTTTAAAAAATTTGGCGTCACAAATACAATAACTTTTCATTTACAAAACACAGTCAAGTCCCTCTTAACCACACTTAAAGTTTTTCAACTCAATATGTATGCAATCACAAATAATATAATCGAAATAATGAGTGACATTAACCAAAATGGAGAACTCACTAAATCTTTATACGCTTGATCTGGTGCATTACGCATTTTCAACCGAATAAATTTGATTCCTAAATACAACGCTTCAACAAAATTAACGATCAAAACAATGCTCAACAATATAATAGCCATGGTTCGCCCTCCAAGATATCATCTGATTTATTCCACATCGTACCACAAGTTTTTTAAAGAATAAATATCGAAATAAATTTTAATTTTTATTACAACATAAAAACATATGTGTTATTTTATAATTAACATTGTATATGATTATTTTTAAAAATTATATGGGTTAGCTATCATAAAGTTGGAGGGGTATTGTGCAACTATTTTTACTTACACTTTTAGGTATTATTTTCGTTTTTGTATATGCTTCAAATTCAACAATACTTTTACATATCAAACTTATTAGACGAGCTGAAAACGAAGGTACGGCAGCAATGAATGGTAAACAATGCCGCTTTATGTGGTGTTTGTTTGCAGTTATGGCAACAGGCTTTTATCTATTATTACTCAATTCAAATTTGTTCTAATAAATTTGAATTGAGTAATAATCAAAATAAGATGATCTTCTACCATAAATGAGAAATGATATAGTTGAATTAAAACTCGAACTGTAAAAAGTATGTTTTTATATACTGTATAATATAATAAACACAAAAAATAGCAAAGGAGTCATCGTATGAAATTTGTAAATTTAACGGCTATGACAGAAAAAGGCCTAAACAAGAAGGTTAATGAATTCTTAGAAGAAAATCCTTATATCGAAATCATTAAGTTTGATTACCAATTAGGATACAGCAGCTGTGGCGTGGGTATTCTTTACAATAAAATGAAGTCTCAGTCCTAAGCTTATTGTATAGGTAAATATTTAAATAAAACTATACTTGTAATAAAAACAAAAGCTGAAACATAATAATGTTTCAGCTATGACTATCTTATGGAAAGTAAACGATTGTGACTACATTCACATCATAATATTTCTGTTATGGTTAATGCTATTCAAAATGACATCACTGTAAGATTATCACAAAAGTAATACCTAAAATGTCTTATTTTTGAAAAACTTTAAAATTAACACGTTTACATAAAAATAAACTACCCGCAATCAATGAGATACTGGCTAAAAAAATGGTTAGTGTTCTATTATCTGAAATCATGCCTGTATCAGGTAATTCTTTTATTGCATTGTGCTTCACGCTATTTTTTGAAGCGTCTAACTGCTGATTTTTATTAAATCGCTTACTTTCTGCTCCTGGATTTTTAGGGTTTAAACCACCTTCATCTTTTAATTTTTCATTTACTGCATTATTGTGCAAGGATGTCTCACTATTAGATTTATGATTAAATTCATTCGTAGCATCTTCTAATTCTTTTGGCTCTTCAACCTCTGCTATATCTTTATGTGGAAACACATTTGGCTCTGTAAATCTTCCATCCTTATGCAAAATACCATGAGGAATCTCTTCACCATTTGCCCCTTGACTGCTAAATTGTACAACTGACATTAATAAAGCTGTAGATAATAGTACCTTTTTCATTTTAAAACTTCCTTTCTAATCAAGTTATTGTAATATTAATATCTCACTCACTTTTACTGTTAAAGTGAATTTTCGTAATATAAAATTTTCATTAACTACCAAGAAGTTATCTGTTGTATGTATACAATATATTTTATAAATTAATAACGAATACTTGCGGGGGATTACTAATCACTATATTATTGCATTTATTCGTGTATTAGAGGAATATTTCCAATTAAGTAAAAATATAGCTAGAAAATAGTAATAATATGTAAGTTTTAAATTTAAATATTGCTAATATCGAATCTGTCAAAATGTTCAAATCAAAATAAAAAGAGCTGGAAACTGCACCTCAGCAATGTTTCCAGCTCTTTTTATATGATTAAATATTATTCACTTGATTTTGCTTTTTGAACTTTCAAAATTGTAAATATAATAACTATTGTTATGGTAATGAAATCATAAGAATGTGTAAATGCTTCTCCAAATTCTTTTCCTTGCCAGAAGTAACGAATGATGAATAAAAGCGTTGAATGAACAAACAACGCAATAAACATATATATCACTGGTTTATCAAGTAATAGACCAAAAACAAATACAAATAACAGCATTATTATAGTAAGTATTAGCATGACTATGTTTGGCATAGACATATTAAAACTCCAATCATATAGTATTTTAGTCTTATTCTTCTAGAAACCTTTACGTTTAATTTGTCTATATGTAAAAACACCAAAAATTATGACAAAAGCGAATTGTACAGTTTTAATTAGCGGTGAGTTAAATTCTAATATTTTAATATGCATCATTGTTCCAATAATAGGGGCTATAAAATTAAAACTAAATAATATTAGACATATACCAACCAATACTTGTTGTGATTTAGGCATAATTATACCTCCAATTTATAAAATTGTTGTTAAAAATGTTGATGCTTCCACTGAAGGTTACCCATTTTTTAATGCTGCAACAATATCATCATCACTAAAAATACAGTGCTAAATTCCATAAAATATTTTCTGATTTATACCAATATGTTTATGATCAAATTGATACTTTTTCTTTATAAAAGTACTTAAACATTTAGTTGGATTATATTATTTCATAAAAAATAACCGCACCAATTAAGATACGGTTATATAAATATATGACAGCTAGATAAAATTTCTAAAAATCTTATCTAGCTTTTTGCATCACTTTACTTAATTAACGCTTACAGTAATTTCAATATCAATCGTGTCTTTTAGTGCTTTCGAATACGGGCAATAATTATGCGCTTTTTCAACGAACATCTCCGCTTCTTCTTGGCTGAGATCTTTAAGTGATACATCTAATTCAGCTGCCAATTTTACACCGCCATCAGATTTATCTGGCAATAAGTAAGCAGTCGCACAGACTTCTGGCTCGATCGTACCTTTGTCTGCACCTTTCAAAATATGCATTAGTGCATTGTTAAAACAAGAGCTATAACCTGCTGCAAATAACTGTTCAGGGTTTGACTCAGTAACGCCGTTGCCGCCCATTTCTTTTGGAACAGCTAAGTCTTGATAAAATGTATTATCTTCACTAAAAACTTTTCCATCTCTTCCGCCATTACTTATGACAGTTGTTTCAAATAATGGTTTTGCCATGAAAATCACTCCAATAATTTTTGAAATTCAATAATAACGATTAATTAATCTTTTTACATATCAAATTAAGCTTAATCTAATTGTATTTTATCATTAGTTTTTAGATATTTAAAATCATAAGTGTTAAATTATCATTTATGTCTACTCATAAAAAAACAGGACAAGTACATAAGTAAATGTCCCATTTGGCTAAAATACTTTCAATTGTTCGCTATGTATTACAAAACCCACCAACACTTCTGCTAATAGGTAGTTATATTATGTATCAAGACAAGAAGAACTCGTTTCTCAAACCTAAAACGCTAAGTTCAAAATTATAGCTATTAAAGCTAAAATAATAGCTATATAACCTAGTTTAAATTTAGCTAACACTCCATAAATACCAACAAATAAAATTCCTAAAGTTGTACATAAAGAAGCCACATCTGAATTTATTTGAAAAGCAAAAACAACAAGACTAATGAAGAAAAATACAGAAGAAATAATCAAAGAAGTCATAGAAAAAATACCACGATTTTTTTCATTCATAATAAAAAGCCCCCTTTCACTTTTTAAACTATAAAACATTATTGCTTTATTGATGTTGAGTCTCTGAAGTCTTAACTTTTATAATAATGTTTAGCATACCAAGCCACAAAAATTGCAAACAATATAACATAAACTCCAAACCATGTGTCTAAATGGGCTTGATTCATTTGTTTATATGCAAAGAATGCTAAAAACACCCCTAAAATCACTTGTACAATAAGTAAAAACCATTTCAAATAACCCACTCCTTACATTTTTTATCATTTCGAAATATTATTAATCAAAACATTTTTATTTGTAAAATAAAATAGGGCAAGCACGTTTTGGTGCTCATCCTAATATCAATACAAGAGAAAACTCCTTTCTAAAAGAACAAAATCTCTATTAAACCTAAAATAAACAAAACTGCACCTACTGATAAGTAAAGAACTTCAGTTTTTCCTTCTTTTTTAGTTTCAATCCAATAATTTAAGATAAGTATTAAACCTATAACGGATAAAGAAAATGGAAAATTTATAAGACTTATTAAATCCAATATTGTTAATATGGAAGTTGCTATAATTAATAAAATCAATATATTAGATATGATATTTAAATTCTTCATTACAACACCTCATTTTTCAAACATTTACATTGTTACTTTTCCAATTTCTTTATTGATGTTGAACCTCGGAACTCTTAACGATCAATAATTTTTTCAAGAAAAATACTCCTTTTATATAGGCCCTTTTCATTTAATTTGTCTAAATGTGAAAATACCAAAGAGGTAAAACATAAGTTTCCATTATTGCTGATAGTAATACAATCATATTATGAACAATTAAACTGTTTAATACTTTTTACAGTATCTTAACACTACTCACCTGATTTAGCTTTATTGATTTTATAAATAGCAAATATAGTTACTACAACTATTGTGAGACAATCAAATGAATGTATAAATACATCTTCAAATGATTTATCTTGCCAGAAATAACGGATACTAAATAATAAAATAGATTGAATAAATACTGCAATAAATACACCAATAACCCATTTACTAAATATAAAACAATATCCAATAAATAAAAGTGTAAATCGTTGTCATTAGCATTACTACATATGGTATAGACATATTTATTTCTCCTTATTTAAATAAATAGCTAAGAATGCCGTTCCTATACAAAACCACATACTAAATATTGCTATCCACATAACTAATCCACCTTTTCTATATATTCCAATAGTACATTCCCAATTAAAACAACTATAACAATATCTGCTAGTATGATTAGCATGCTAAAAGGTATTGAGAAATTTAATAATAAAGTCCCTATGTAAAAAATAGCTATAGCAATAAAAAACTGTATTACAACATGAAATAATTTATGCCCTCTCATTTTCATGAAAAATAGTCCTACAAACAATACAAAAAGTAATGATAAATATAATGTAATACCAGTTAAACCCATTAACTCCTCTGATTTAGAGTTAAAATTAAAGAATGGTATAAAAGTTAATATTCGATTAATGAATAACAGAATACCGCAAAAGACTATAATACCAACGAAATGAATACCTAAACTTTTAATAAATAATAATAATTTATTTTCTGATTTCTTAAAACCAATCGATATAAACAAATCTATTATAGCAGCTAACACAATTATTAATATAAATACTATTAAATAAAATTGGGAATACTTTCCCATAAATAGGTCAATAAAAAAACCTAGAACATCTTACAATCCACTTAACATAATTTTCTCCTTAAATTTTGTTTTCTTTTTAATAATATTGAGGATAACTCAAAAATATAATAACATATTTTTCAAAAACTTATATTGCCTAAATGTATAAATTTTATTTCTAAATAAATGTAATTATAACAAAACAGCCTAACAGAACTTATAATAATGTGTACATTTTAGAGAACTACATTTATTTAAACAACCTATTAATATTAATAAATATTTGATAGTGTGATATTAGTTACATACACACCCTTTATTACACGGAGGCATATATGCTTAAAATTCAAGATGATGCTTATCTCAAAAGAACATTAAAATTCTTATTTACAACATTATTGATTTTTTTAATCACCCTTATTTTGGCAATTATATTCAGTCCATCTATAGAAACTTTAAAAAGTGCTACAGAGAGTACTCATAATTCCGTAGATAAGGCACGAGGTTTGCAAAAGGTTTGGGAATATATACTAAACAATGGCTTTAAAGTGCCTTTTCAAATGCTAATACTGACTATAATTCCAATTCCTTTTCTATATTACTTAAATATAATAAAAACAACAGTACCACTAGGTATAGCGTTTGGCTTCGTACTTCATTTTGATTTATATAAAGGGAGCATGATGATTATAGCTTCTACACCTCATTCTATCGTAGAAATATTGGGTTTTTGCTTCATAGCTAGTGCCTTATTTAAAGTTAATCAATCTATTATTAGAAAAATTAATAACATTTTCAGAAAGAGTAAGAAACAAAATCTTTCTATCAAATTAGCAATACTTAATTTATTGAAAATTTATTTGTTAATTGCCCTACCTTTAATTATAATCGCAGCATTTATGGAAACTTATTTAACAGATCTTTTATTAAACTTATTGACATAATAACAATCTCACTATCATTTTGAATTGGATAATATTAAATATCAAAAGATCATCCCACATGTATTTTTTATTGGATTCTTAAACAAAATTCAATATATCTATAGATTGATTCATATTATGATGATTTTTTAGACATCTTAAAAGTCTTATATACTACTTTCGACAATTTAAAGCTCAGTACTTATTAGTAAATTACATAGGGGGAGGAGTGATTACATGAAATTTGGTAAATATAAATACGATTTCAACTATTTAATCATGTCCATACCACTTTTAATAGTATCTATATTTGTACCAGCAGTTTTTGTAGTATTTGTAATTTGCTTAATATACGGATTTGAGTAACGTAAATAGGAGGAATATTATGAAGTTCGGTAAATATAAAGTAGATGAAACGTACTTTGTTTTCGCAATGACATTTCTAGTATTATCTATTACAGTAATGCCTTTATTTTTGGTTATTAGCATATCATTTTTAGTATTTAGCTTTAAGAAAGAGAAATAATACATAACAAAGGGTGGAATTTATCATGCAATTTAAATTTAATGAGTGGAATGTCACTGTAAATGGAAAAGGTTCACATGATGTTGTTGTTAATGAAGATACATTATTAATTTTACAAGGATACCAACACGTTGAAATAGCATTAAAAATAGATAATGATACCATAAAAGTAAAATCTTTAGGTTATAACGAAGATGTAAGTATTAACCCTGTAACTAAAGAAATTACCGTTAATATAATTAACTTATTAGAAGATGATGAATAATTTATAATCAAGTCAAATATTTATTAAAAGACAAATAAATTTCTTCATGGGTAATACGCCTCCTCTATTTATTTTATATCTTAAGGAGGGATAACAAATGTGGCATGAACAATTCTCTAATAAACATAACTAAACGCAATATCGTTTCTATGAGATGTATAAAGACCCATTTATAGACAAATGGAAACGTGTAAGCGTTGTTCTAAATAAGAATGATAAGTAGTCACAGAAAGAAGCTCAAAGGCTCTTAAATGAGCGTATAGGGGAATTATTAGCAATTCAACCAGATAATATTGATTTTGATAATAAAACCTTAGAAATAAACGTTACAATTCATTGGCATAATGAAAATAATACAGTAAGCCTTAAAGATACAACCAAAACTGGGGCTTTTTATAGATCAATTTCACTAACCTCTCGCAGTTGTGACATTTCACACAAAGCTATGTTAGAGAATAAAAAGGCTATTCAATGGGCATCTATTTATCAAGAATATCGATTTATATTCACTAATCATCGTGGCAATCCTATATCGCTTAGTACCATCAATAGAAATATGCAACAATCAGAATCTAGCGCAGGTATTACAAAACACACAACAAGCCACACTATACGTCATAGTCACATATCATTATTATCGCAATTAGGTGTATCTCCCAAAGCAATAATGGGCGTGTGAGGCACACTGATCATAAAACTACCCTACATATATATAGTCACGTAACTGAGCAAATGGATAAAGATATGATGAAAAAATTAGAGAAAATACAATAATTTATAATACAATAGAAAGAGTGATAACATGAATTTTATTATTTATCCTTTGTTATTCGGATTGATTTTCGCTTTATTTAAAACTTTAGATTTATGGTATTCAAAAAAAATCGCTAAGACATCTACAAGTGATTGGAGATTTAATCCTCATTTAATTTGGATAATGTCTATAGTCGGTATATTTATGGGGATTGCGTATGTTTTATTATTTAAATAATTCTTCATATTAGGGAGGTAACTTTTATTGATTACCTCTTTTTTTCATGCCCGAAATTCATAAAATTGCAAATCATGCCCTTTTTACATTCCTCAACCACAAAAAACAACCCCTCAAGCCTATGCTTAAGGGGTTTCATCATTCTATTCTATTATTCCCACTCGATGGTACTTGGGGGCTTAGATGTAATATCATAGACAACACGGTTAACGTGGTCTACTTCATTAACAATTCTGCTTGAAATTTTTTGTAAGACTTCCCAATCAATACGCGCGAAGTCACTTGTCATACCATCAATAGATGTCACTGCGCGAATACCAACAGTATGATCATACGTCCGGTAGTCTCCCATGACACCTACGGATTGAATACCAGGTAACACTGTGAAGTATTGCCATATATCACGTTCAAGACCTTCTTCACGAATGACTTGTCTTAAAATCGCATCTGATTCGCGTACGATTTCAAGTTTATCTTCTGTAATTTCACCCAGCACACGAATACCTAAACCTGGACCTGGGAAAGGCTGTCTCCATACTAAGTGTTCTGGAATACCTAATTCGATACCTAATTCACGTACCTCATCTTTGAATAACGTATTAATAGGCTCAATTAATTGGAATTCCATATCTTCAGGTAATCCGCCTACATTATGGTGTGATTTAATCGTTTGTGCTGTTTTTGTACCTGATTCAATAACGTCTGTATACAATGTGCCCTGCGCTAAGAAATCAACACCTTTTAGCTTAGATGCTTCATCATCAAAGACATAAACGAATTCATTACCAATGATTTTACGTTTTTGTTCCGGATCTGACACACCTTGCAGTTTATTCATAAAACGTTCTTGAGCATCGACACGAATGATGTTCATATTGAAGCCTTCACCAAATTGTTCCATGACCATGTCGCCTTCACCTTTACGTAGTAAGCCATGGTCTACGAAGATACATGTTAATTGGTCGCCAATCGCTTTGTGTAGTAATACTGCAACAACAGATGAGTCTACACCACCACTCATTGCACATAATACCTTGCGATCACCAACGAGTTCGCGAATTTTTTCAACTTCAATATCTATAAAGTTTTCCATTGACCATTCACCAGTACATTCACACACGCGACGTACAAAGTTACGTAATAAGTCATTACCAAATTCAGTGTGACGTACTTCAGGATGGAATTGAACACCGTAGATACGGCGTGATTTATCTTCAATTGCTGCATAGTTCGTACTTGGACTGTCTGCAATCACTTCGAAACCTTCTGGGATTTCAATAACTTTATCTGAATGACTCATCCAAACATTTTGTTCCTCAGGTAGTCCGAAGAATAATTCGTCAGTTTTCGCATTAATCACGGCTTTACCGTATTCTCTTTCATTGGCACGTTCAACTTTTCCACCCAACAATTTAGTTGTTAATTGCATGCCATAACAAATACCTAGAATAGGAATACCTAAATTGTAAATTTCTGGGTCAATCGTAAAAGAGTTCTCTTCATATACTGAATTCGGCCCTCCTGAAAGGATAATCCCTTTCGGATTCATGCGTTTGATTTCTTCAATGCTAATTTCATGGTCGTGCAGTTCACTATACACACCCATTTCACGTATACGACGTGTAATTAATTGGTTATATTGGCTACCAAAATCTAAAACAAGTATGAGCTCTTGCTCTTTCGCCATTTCCATAACTTTAAATCTCCTTTTAACTTAGAATGAATAATTTGGTGATTCTTTTGTAATTTGCACATCATGTGGGTGACTTTCTGCTAAACCAGCAGGTCCCATACGTGTAAATTGTGCCTCTTCTCTTAATGCTTCTAAGTTTCTTGAACCAGTGTAACCCATACCTGATCTCACACCGCCCATAAGTTGGTAAATCGTATCTTGTAATGGACCTTTATAAGCAATACGACCTTCAATACCTTCAGGGACGAATTTTTTAGGCGCTTTATCTTCTTGGAAGTAACGGTCGTTAGAACCACTTTCCATTGCACCTAATGAACCCATACCTCTGTATACTTTATATTGTCTACCTTGAAATACTTCTGTTGCACCAGGGCTTTCTTCAGTACCTGCAAGTAAGCTACCTAACATCACAGCATGTCCACCTGCAGCTAATGCTTTGATGATGTCTCCTGAGAATTTAATACCACCATCAGCAATAATAGATTTTCCATGCTTACGTGCTTCTGTTGCACAGTCATACACGGCTGTAATTTGTGGTACACCTACACCAGCAACCACACGAGTCGTACAAATTGAGCCAGGTCCTATACCTACTTTGACAACATCTGCACCAGCTTCGTATAAAGCTTTAGTACCTGCAGCAGTCGCAACGTTTCCGGCAACTAATGTCACTTGTGGGAATTTTTCTTTAATGTGTTTAACTTGTTCTAAAACGCCTTTAGAATGTCCATGAGCTGTATCAATAACTAAGGCATCTACACCCGCTTCAACTAATTTTTCAGCACGAATATCTGTATCTTTTGCAATACCAATCGCTGCACCAACTAGCAATCTGCCAAGTTTGTCTTTAGCAGAATTTGGGAATTCAAGTACTTTTTCAATGTCTTTGATTGTGATTAAACCTTCTAATCTACCATCTTTAACTAACGGTAACTTTTCTATTTTATGTTGCTGTAATAGTTCTTCAGCTTCATCTAAAGTAGTACCTACAGGAGCTGTAATTAAGTTTTCTTTAGTCATAACATCTGAAATCTTAATAGAGAAATCTTCAATAAAACGTAAATCACGGTTTGTTAAAATACCGACTAATGTTCTCTCTTCTTCATTATTTACAATAGGTACACCGGAAATACGATATTTTCCCATCAATGCTTCTGCCTCATACACCCTTTCTTCTGGCGTCAAGAAGAAAGGGTTTGAAATAACACCGTTTTCTGAGCGTTTAACTTTTTGAACTTCATCTGCTTGATCTTCAATATTCATATTTTTATGAATGACACCTAGACCACCTTGTCTAGCCATTGAGATCGCCATTTTGGATTCAGTTACAGTATCCATACCTGCTGAAATAACAGGGATATTTAATTTAATACCTTCTGATAATTGAACACTTAAGTCTACTTCTTTCGGCAATACATCTGATTCTGCTGGTAACAATAACACATCATCAAAAGTTAAAGATTCTTTTTCAAACTTGTTTTCCCACATATGAATACAGCCTCCTAATATTTGTTTTATAGCTCCATTATTCCATAGTTTCTATGTTTTGTTGATTCTTAATGCCATTAAAAAAGAAATTCAAAACAATTGCTGAAATCGCACCGAGTACAATACCATTTTGAGTTAGCCATGCGAATTGGTCTCCTAAAGCTTGAAACGCTTGAGGTACTGCACTTATACCCGTTCCTAGTCCAACTGATACCGCGATAACCAACAAATTATTTTGATTTTTGAAATTAATATTACCTAATATACTAACACCATATGCCATAACCATGCCAAACATTGCTATCATTGCACCACCTAATACTGGTAGAGGAATCATATTTGCTAAGGCACCCAATTTAGGAATACAACCACAAATAACGAGCAAGATAACCATGCCATAGATAACTTTGTTCTTTTTAGCACCAGATAATGATACTAAGCCTACATTTTGAGAATAAGCAGTATACGGGAATGCATTAAAAATAGATCCTAAGATAATCGCAAGACCTTCAGCAGTATAACCTTTACGAAAATCTTTTCTTTCCAATTTCTTACCTGTAATTTCACTTAATGCATGGTAAACACCTGTTGATTCTATCAGACTGACTAATGCAACAATAAAGAATACTAAAGTTGCGCCAAAATCAAAGCTGAATGTTGAAAATCTAAATGGTTGTGGTAATGAAAACCAATGTGCTTCACCAACTTGTTTTACATCAACAATACCAAATATTGACGCTAATACAGTACCTACAATTAAGCCAATCAATATGGCAATAGATTTTAAGAAACCTGTTGTAAAACGTTGCACAATTAATATGACTATTAATGTAATTACACCAAGTAAGATGTTTTTGGCATCACCAAAATTTTCAGCCCCTTCTCCACCTGCTAAATAATTCATCGCTACTGGCATCAAATTGATACCTATAATTGTAACAACACTGCCTGTCACAACTGGTGGAAAGAATTTAACTAAATATGAAAAAAATGGAGCAATGATGACAACCAATATACCTGATAAGAAAAGGGAACCGTATAAATCACCGATACCTTTAGTTTGCCCGATTAAAATCATCGGTGCAACGGCTGTAAATGTACAGCCTAAGACAATGGGCAACCCAGTGCCTGTACCTTTCCAAACTTGTAAAAATGTGGCTACACCACACATGAAAATATCAACAGTGACTAAGAAGGCAATTTGTTCTGGAGTAAAATCTAAGCTTGTCCCTACAATAATCGGTACGAGTATAGCGCCTGCATACATCGCCAATAGATGTTGTAAACTTAAGATGAATGTTTTCATGATTGTTCCTCTACAAATGTCACTTTGTTACCACTTAGAGAAGCCACTTTACATAAAGACGATACTTTCAATCCTGCTGTTTCTAAACGTTCTCTGCCTGGTTGGAAACTCTTTTCAACTACAATACCTATGCCAACAGTTTCAGCATTGGCTTGTTGAACAATTTCATTTAAGCCTAATGATGCATCACCATTAGCTAAGAAATCATCGACGATTAATACGCGATCATTTTCGTCTAAAAATTCATCTGAAACCATTACAGTACTCGTCGTATTTTTAGTGAATGAATGGATATCAGCTTGATAAGTATTTTTCGTTAACGTGCTGGGCTTTGCTTTTTTAGCAAATAAACACGGCACATCAAAGTGCATTGCTGCCATGATTGCTGGTGCAATACCAGATGCCTCAATTGTTAATACTTTCGTAATCCCTTCATCTTTAAATTGATTATAAAACGTTAGTCCCACGTCGTGCATCAGCTTTGCGTCTATTTGATGATTTAAAAACCCATCTACCTTCAAAATCTTCTCATCAATGACGACACCGTCTGCCTCAACTTTCCGTTTTAACAAATCCACTCAAAAAACCTCCTCATTTTTTATACAAAAAAATCCTAAACTAACTTAGTTTCAGGATCTATGAGTGAACGTGCAATACTATAAAGAACTGATGTTTAACTTACAACATGTGCGTTGCAAATTAAGTCTTCAACATTCATTTCCCTAATTATGTAAAAATTGAAAACACTACAATTGTTTTAGAAAATTATATGTATAACTTCATTTCCCTAATAAAGCTTTAAAACGATTGGAGTTGAATGCTTTGTATTGTATTGGTTACCCATAGTCATGTCGTTAATGGCAACATGGTAGAAACTTCTAGAGCCATATTCTCTAGATTATATGAGTTAGATAAATTATTAACTGATGATAGCAAATTTCAGCATGATTTTCAATACGAACATTATAAGTAAGCGCTTTATAAAAAGAGATTTGTTAATAATTAACGGTTGTAGTAACCGTTTTCTTTACTTTAAAATCAACATTGTCAGATATGTCACTTCATTATATAATAAAAATATATTCGTTTTACCTAGTAGTTAATAGGGAAAGTATTAGATAAACAATAGAAAAATGGACGGAGGGACAAGACAATGGCAGATTTTACAATTGTACAAAGCAAAGATGAAATACTACCAACTATCCAACAAAAATTGTCAGAAGGTTATGTTGAATCTGAAATTTCGGTATTAAGTAAGACAAAACTTCATTTTGACGAGTTACATGATTCTGAAGTAAACCTAACAGCAACGAGTGATTCATTCAGTGACAAAATGGCTAAAATTCTGACTGGAGAAGACGGCGAAGAAACTGTTTTAGCTTATTACGATATTAATGATTATGATAAAGAGCGTTTTAAAAAAGAACTTCTTGATAATAACTTTCTAGTTGTTGCAACTAGAGATAACTCTTCTCATGAAGAAGTTCAAAAAGCAAACGCTGCATATGCAGGCAATACTGTTGAAGATAAACATTACGTAGAAGAAACAAACGGACCAAAATCCTAATCTGCGCTTAATCAAATTGTGATTTAATGCAACTATTTAAAAATGATCACAACATACTTTCAAATTACTGCTTAACATATAGACTACCTTTATCAGGAGCGAACATAGAAAATCACTATGTATTTTGTGGTTTCTGTGTCGCTCCTATTTTATTTCTATTACAAATGATGCATACAATATTTTCACTGATTTCCATTAATTTCCTATGTTATAATAAACGCATTATTATTGGGGGTGCATCTATTCATGGATTTTAAAACTATCAAATCAATTGATGATCCATTATTTAAAGCAGCATTAAAACTTTACGATGGGCAATTTGACATTGATTTATCCGAAGATGAACAAATATTTAAACAATCTTTAAAAAATGAACATACCAAAGATGACTATATCTTTTTAGTAGGATTACAGTCAGATAAAGTTGTTAGTTTAGCAACTGCACATTATGAAGCAACGACAAATTCTGCATTTTTAATCTATCTGATTGCAAATGACCAACCGGATCACGGTGAATTAATTACAAAAACTTTAGCGCGTATTGAAAAAGAAATTAATTATTTATCCAATCAATTACATGAACACGATGTAAACTTTATTATGCTAGAGGTACCTAAAGAACCAGAACTTGTTTCAGAAGCTGAGCAACAAGTGCTCAGTAATAGACGTGAATTTTTATTTAGCCATGGTTTTGAAAAGCAATATGATCTAGACTATTTAGCCCCAAATTTAAATGGATATTCAGAGGGATCACCGAAAGATTTATTTATCAAATCTAATATAGAACTGACAAAAGACATATATGGACCATGTATTAAATCAAACTATATATTAAAGTATGTATTTGCGAACAGAATTTCTAGAAGTATTATTTACCCACTATTAGAAGAAATGGATTTACGTAAATCATAGTGTACACCACTTGAAATCACTGTTAAAACAGTTTAGACTAACATAGAGGTAAGACTGACGTTTCACTAACCGAAGACAAACGTCCGTATACATAAAATCATTTATGAAAGGACTCATTTCTATGTTAACTAAAGAATTTGCACAACGTGTTGAACTAAGTGAAAAGCAAGTCCGTAAAATTGTTCAACATTTAGAAGAACGCGGTTATCAACTTAGTAAAACTGAATATCGTGGCCGTGAAGCTACAGATTTCCAAGAAGAGGATATTGAACTCTTCCAAGATATTGCTGATAAAGTTAAGCAGACAAATAGCTATGATTTAGCTTTTGAAGAACTCGAAAAAGAAAAAGATTTTCTACAGGTATTAGTCAAAGAAGATGACAACAATCTACCTTCAGACCAAAATGTATCTTTACTCGTAGAGGACTTACGTACTGAAATTCAAAATATGCGTGACGAGCGCCAAATGCTTGGACAAATGATTAATCAAGTGCACCAACAACAGCAAGAATTGCATAAAATGCAAAATCAAATTACATCTAAATTAGAAGAAAATACAGAATCACTTAAAGCAATTCAATCATCTACAGACGAAATTAAATCTACACAAAGTGTCATTCAAGATTCTCAAAAAGAACAAACTGAACTTGTGAAATCTAATGTCGAATCTGAAAGTGTGCATACCAACCAAAGTTCAATTAATAATGAAGCGAATGCATTCACTGAAAATATAACTGAACAAGCTAATACTAAAGTAACACCTGATAAAATGGCTGACACAACAGATCCACATACAAATGAAGTTTCTGAAAATGTATCAGCAGAAACTGTTGATGAAGAAATCACACAAATTAGTGAACAACCTACAGCACAATCAGTACAATCACCAAATTCGGAAGATGAAAAACAAACTTCTAAAGTAAACTCAGCTGATAAAGCAGATGACTCTATTAAACCGGATACTCACAAAGAAGCTTCTGAAGTTGAGCAAAAAACAGATCATAATAAAGCGGTCGCATCAGCGTCATCTACTGCAAATGAATCAGATTCACAGCAATCAAATGCATCTAAAGAGGCTACTTCAACTACTTCTTACGGTTCGCCACTTGCTAAAGAAGAGCGCAAAGAAGAACGTAAAGGATTTTTCGCACGCCTCTTCAATTTATAAGTGACAGATAATTCCAAGGCGTCAAAGCCTTTGGTTAAAAAGAAACGTCAATTTCTATTGAAATAGTATAGAAATTGACGTTTCTTTGTTTTGCATGAAATTTCGTAACTTGTTGTGTAACTATTTTTCTAATATTCAGCGCTATTATGACTAATTAAGTCCTCGTTTAACTATCATATTGTTCTACCCAAAGGCGTCTAAAATGTCCACCAGTTTTTCCAAAACCAAAACTGCGGTTACTTCATTTTCTTCCTTTAATGGATTATTTAGTTTCTAAACCAAAAACTTCCCTTAATTTCATCCAAATTGAATTTCTATCTAATTTAGCCACAAACACCTTGACACCACACCCTACCTATATTTATAGCCCTTCCGATTCTGTTTCAAAAATAAAGTCATATAAATTTTATAATTTTTTTGAGTAATTGACTTGAATATTATTCGTTTTGCTACTATCCTTAGTATGCGTATCGGATTTAACAAAATAAATTAAATAAAAGAAAGCGTAGGTCTTGTTTTTATGTTACTAACAATTTTAAACATCATTATTTTTATGGCCTTCCTTATCGGATTATATGTAATGGCAAGAAGACATGTTTCGTTTCCTAAACGTGTCTTTACAGCATTAGGCATCGGGATTGTCTTTGGAATTGCCATACATTTAATATACGGTGTGGACTCAAAGGTCACTAAACAAACCACAGATTGGTTTAGTATAGTTGGAGATGGCTATATTTCATTCTTACAAATGATTGTTATACCTTTAATTTTTATTTCAATCGTTTCAGCATTTACTAAAATTAATATTGGAGAAAAATTTGCTAAAATTGGCATCTATATCTTCATTTTCTTAATTGGGACTGTAGCAATTGCAGCAATTATCGGTATTATCTCAGCACTTGTCTTTGGTTTAGACGCATCTACGATTGATTTAGGTAGTGCTGAAAGCTCAAGAGGTAGTGAAATCGCAAGTCAAGCTAAGGATATGACAGCGAACACGCTACCACAACAAATCTTAGAATTATTACCAAGTAACCCATTCTTAGATTTCACTGGTCAACGTACAACATCAACAATCGCTGTAGTAATCTTTGCTGCATTTGTTGGCTTTGCATTCTTACGTGTTATGCGTAAACAACCTGAAAGCGGCCATTTACTTAAACGCGGTATCGATGCAATTTATAATATCGTTATGGCGATTGTGACATTTGTACTACGTCTAACACCATATGGTATTTTAGCTATCATGGCGAATACAATCGCGACAAGCGACTTTGGTGCAATTTGGACGTTAGGCAAATTTGTAATCGCATCTTATGCGGCATTAATTGTAATGTATATCATTCACTTACTCATTATAACGGGTATGGGACTAAACCCTGTTACATTTGTTAAGAAAACATCTGAAGTATTGTTATTTGCATTTACTTCTCGTTCAAGTGCTGGTGCATTACCACTTAATGTTCAAACTCAAAAAAATCGTTTAGGTGTGCCAGATGGTATTGCAAACTTCTCAGCTTCATTTGGTCTTTCTATTGGTCAAAACGGCTGTGCCGGTATTTATCCAGCAATGTTAGCAATCATGGTAGCGCCAGCAGCTGGTGTCGAAGTTAACTTACAATTTATATTATCTGTCATCGGCATTGTTGTGATTAGTTCATTTGGTGTTGCTGGTGTCGGTGGTGGCGCAACATTCGCCTCTATCATTGTATTATCTACTTTAAATTTACCTGTTGCATTAGCTGGTGTGCTGATTTCAGTAGAACCACTTATCGATATGGGTCGTACTGCATTAAATGTTAACGACTCTATGCTTGCAGGTACAGGTACAGCTAAATTGACAAACAACTTAGATACTGACACTTATCATTCAAAAGAATACGGTGAAATCACAAGTTCATAATAATAAGACATCACATACTATGAACTTAAGATATCTTTTATAAATATAATTAAAGGTTGGAACGCTTGTCGTTCCAACCTTTTTTCATTTCTATACTTTTACTATATTTTCAATTCTAATTTAATCATATTACTATTTTTGTCGTTTTATCGTTATCATTAGTTTTACGTAATTATAAATAAAGACAATAGTCAGACTTAGCGACAATGATTTCAACAATAGGTTGACCCATGTACCGTTCGTAGTTAAGTAGTACGTCACGATACTATTTATAACAAACACAATAAAAATAAGCCCTAGTTTCAGTAACATGTCTCCCACCTCTTTTAATTTAGTTTAGTGGGAAACATGTATTTTTTCAATTTAATTTTTTATGCTGGCAAGTTATATGGCCCTAGTTATTTTAAGATTCAACACTTGTTTGTCCAAATATCTTTTTCTTTATCGCTTCTCCAGTAGGCGTTCCAGCTAGACCCCCTAATCCAGTTTCTCTTAATGATGCTGGCAAGTTACGTCCTACTCTATCCATCGCCTCTATCACTTCATCAACTGGTATTCTGCTTTGTATTCCCGCTAATGCTAAATCAGCTGAAATTAGTCCGTTGCCTGAACCTATAGCATTACGCATAACACACGGTATTTCAACCAACCCTGCCACAGGATCACAAACTAATCCTAATAAATTACTGATAGCTAAAGCCATCGCATGACCACTTTCTTCAGGTGTTCCACCAAATATCTCAACTGCTGCGCCGCTGCAATTGCAGAGGCTGATCCCACCTCTGCCTGACAGCCACCAATGGCACCTGCAACACTTGCATTGTTTGCGATGATTTTACCACATAGCGCGGCTGCAAATAAAAAGTCAATCATCTGTGCTTGTGTTAATCCGTGTGTCTTTTCTAACTTGAATAGTATACCTGGTATTGTACCTGAAGAACCAGCAGTTGGCGTTGCACAAATGATTCCCATCGCAGCATTGACTTCATTAGTTGATATTGCGCCTTTTAAAGCTTCAACCATATCATGCCCAGATAATGCATGGTAATGTTCATTATATCGATCTAGTTTCACGGCATCTTGTCCTGTATAACTCGTGACACTTTTTACGCCTTCTCCAGAAAGTCCCTTTTCTAAAGCTTCTCTCATAACATCAAGGTTTTGTTTCATTAATGCACGAACTTCATCCCTCGATATCCCTTTTAAATCCATCTCCTCACGAATCATCATTTCAGCAAATGTTGTGTTGTGCGTCATTGCATAATCTATAATTTCTCGCATTGAATGATACATATTGCCACTCCTCTAACAGATATATGAAAAATCTAATTCTTTATATTTCTCGCGTAACCTACTTAAACTATCTATATCTAAAGCTTTATTTAAGTGTAATGCCAATAAACAATTGTCATTATTAATTGTTTTTATCTCTTCATTAATATCTACTTCATACTCAATCAAGTCATTAATCAAATGGTTAATTAATGAAATATTAGCTGCTCCATCTACAACCAAAATAGGTAATGCGTGATGCATAAGGATACAAAGACCGTCCACATGAATACTTTTAATCTTGATTGTACCTCCACCGATTGAAATACCATTAATTTCCACATGTCGTTCGTTGCCATCTAATTTAATTAATGCGCAGTTAGGATGTTCACCTAAGCTAGCACTTGTTTCTTCTATAATTTCTATATCAATATTTTGAGCTTCAGCAAATGAAATAGCGTCTTTAATACGTTCATCAAATGTACTGAAACCCAATGATCCACCTATAATTGCTAAATCCGTTCCATGTCCCTTGTGTGTGGAGGCAAATGATTCATAATAATGAATCACAATTTTTGAGGTTCACATTGTAGTACTGTGCGTGCAGCATTGCCTATTTTCACTGCACCTGCCGTGTGAGAACTAGATGGTCCCATCATAATTGGCCCAATAACATCAAAAGCACTTTGATAATCTTGTTTTCTTGCCATTCTTCTCTCTCCTTAATTTGTCTGTTTTTTCATTCTAGGTAGATTGAAATTTAAGCTTGTCATATTAAATTTATTAATCATTTTTCCTATAACTAGACTTAATAAAATACTAGTAATTGATACCGTAACAATCGTTATTACAGACTTAATTGGATCATTAAATCCAAACAGTACAATAGCACCGGCAATTGGCGTCGCCATACCCGTCACATTGATTACTAATCCACTAAATGTGACAATACATGCGTTTACCACACCAATAAGCGCATTTGTACCATAGAGTTGTAAAGGATACTTCGCAATGATATCTATTTGGGTTAATGGTTCAACTGCAACTGCAAAAGCTTTAGAGGCGTTACCTATTTTTAATTGTTTAAACATAATGAAATTGACAAATGAGCTACCCGTACATGTCAGTGCTCCAATTGCCATTGGCAAACCAGTTAGTCCTAATAAACTTGTTAATACCATAGAACTAAGTGGTGTCATACCTGTAACAGGAATAATGAGGCCTAAAATAATTGCTAAGACATAAGGATTATTATCACCAACAGCCGTCACAGCACTACCAATTTGTTTTAATAATGCGATAACGCCAGGGCTCATAATACTTGCAAGAAGGAATGAAACAGCAGGGGCAAATAAAATTACAGTTATTAAATCTAAGCCTTCAGGGACTTTCTTTTCTAAAAATTTAATAGCAAAAGAAACTAAATAAGCAGCTAAAAAAGCAGGTAGTAATTTAAAGTCATGAAGTACTAAACCAACAATTACAGCAAAAACTGGCGAGACACCTAATTTTAAACAAGTAAGAAAGCCAACTGCTACACCACTTAAACTACCAGCTAAGTCACCAATCTCTTGCAAAAATTTAATGTCAAAAACACCACCAATAGCATAACTTAAAAATGCTTGCGGTAAGAATGTTGCACAGGCAGCGCCCGATAATGCTTGTAGCCCTTTCTTACCATAAGGTGCAAAGTTTAAAAATAACGTCATAGCTAACAAAACAATGAGTAGCGTTCCTACACCTAAAATAATATCCATTTCCTCAAACCTCTTTCTATTTTCATTGATATCTATCACTTTTTTATTTCCAACCACATCATAAAACTTTGTGAAAGCACTTACAACGGCAAAAAAACAGACTTTTATGAAATATTTGTGAATAAATTCACAAAATAGAGAATTTTATATAATATAATAAACAATTTAACAAATTGATTATTATATTAAGTTAATGGATTTATGAAAGCGAATAAACTTTAAACCAGGATATGCATACAAAAATTATTAGAACTTGAACAAACACCTGAATTTTTCTTATTATCATAAAATATTAAGCACTGTCATTGCGCAACAAACTCAAAAATTTCATAAAAAACACCAATTTCTATATTGTTACAATAGAAATTGGCGGTTACTGTTTAAGCGAAACTACTAATATTACGAACGCTTAAAGCATTGGTCATATTGAGATAATCAACTTAATAAATCTTTTTAATATGAAAATGTTTCATGCTTAATTATTTTTCTTAACGATAGCTTTTCTATAATTTCATTAAAGATGATTTTATCGTCACTTTTTAATATTTACTATCTCGGTTTGAAGGGACCCCAAGTAATTTTCTGTTTGCCATCTAACGGAATGGAATCAATCGTATTCGACACATCATCAAACCATTTTAAAAATGCAGGGTTTTTGTCTAAATGCGCTTCGGCACTGTCTTCACTAATATCGTGTAAATACCATGCCTTACTTTCAAATTCATACTGAATCTGTGAATATGCGAGACGAGTTAAATCAACACTATCATATAAACAGTTTACATGCTTCACGAGATTCGGAGCTTGTGAAATTAAACTATTAGATATAGTTTTTTTATGCGTTTGATTATCTAAATCATTCCACATTCTTAACTGGCCGTCCATTTGGAAGAATATATCTATTGTAGAATCATCTTCGTTAAATGAAATAAGAATAAATATACGTTCTGCTGTGTGATCAACGGAATTAATTGCTCCGACAACTAACTTTTGGGCCATTTTCACCCAATAGGCTTGAGCTTCTTGAGGGGTTAGTTTACTGCTAGAAGAATAAATATATTGCTCATTCGCTTTATGCTTTCCATGCGCTTTCTTACCAAAAAATTTATCAAACATGCTCAACATAACCAACCCCTTTCTTAAATATGACCTATCCATCATAAATGACACGCAACAGAAGTTGTCAGTGAATTATTTTTTAATAAAACCTGATTTATTCAATTGTTCTAACATATCTAGTCTCTGCTTAGCACTCATAAAATTAGAAATTTGTTCTGACCATGTTTCATTACGTTCGCCATTTGTACGAGATGCATAATATTTACTTACGGTTTCATCGTAATCTGCCAATGTTTTACGCTGCGTTTCTTTATCACTGTCGTATTTATTGTGATGGAAGATATTTTCAAGTGGTAAGCGTGGTTTAGGATTTCCATTTTCATCATCTGCTGGCAGACCTAATGCCATACCAAATAATGGGAAAGTATGCTTAGGTAAGTCTAAAATTTCACGCACACGTTCAACATCATTTCTCAGTGATCCTAAATAAACCATGCCATATCCCATATCTTCAGCTGCAGCAGCAATATTTTGAGCAACTAATGTCGCATCAATCGTCCCGACCAATAAACCTTCTGCTGATTCAAATGAAGTCGCCATATCTTTTTTAGTATTTTCATTTACAATTGCATGTCTGTAATAATCCATGACAAAAACAAATAAATAACCGTTTTCTACCACGTAAGGTTGACCTGACACTTCTTTCAAGTCTTCTTTAATTTCAGGATCATCTATACCTATAATTGAATAGGCTTGTAAATAACTAGACGTTGAGGCGCTTTGCCCGGCCTCAATTAATTTTTTAATATGTTCTTCTGAAATAGGTTCATCCTTAAAACTTCTGACTGAATGGTGTTTTTTCAATAAGTTGTATACATAATCAGACATGTATTATCCGCTCCTCTTTTATGTAAGTGTTTATAGTATTTAAATGTTAACAAAGCTCGCAGTGAATTGCTTGTTATTTGTTTACCCTTTTTCACACTAATTAAATGTTAATCCCCTTTTAAATATTAGGTATTCATAAAATATATGAACAAAATAAAGCATGAATGTAACGCTTATGTGACTCAAATAAATAAGTCATCTTAACACATATAATATAAATGAACACATAAAGCATATTTCTAAAAATTCTTCTCTCAGATTTCGCATTATTACAAACTTTTTGGCGTTTTGTAAAATACCTTGTTAAAAAAATAATAACGTTCAAAACTAATTCAAAAATTGAAATGTTTTCAAAATCATTTAATGTGGAATGATATTAATAAGGGGGTAATTCATTTGAGTAACAAAAAACAGGAACAATTAAAAAATGTAGAAAAAAACAATGACGATAAAGCAATGACGATGAATAATGGTGTTAAAGTAAGCGAGGATGAAAACACCTTAACTGTTGGTGAACGTGGTCCTAGCTTACTAGAAGATTTTCATTTCAGAGAAAAAATTATGCACTTTGACCATGAACGTATTCCTGAAAGAATCGTACATGCACGTGGTTTTGGCGCTCACGGTGAATTTCAAGTTTACAAAGATTTATCTGAATACACTTCTGCAGACTTTTTAACACATCCTGAAAAGACTACCCCAGTGTTTGTCAGATTCTCTACTGTCCAAGGGTCAAAAGGTTCTCCAGACACGGTAAGAGATGTGCGTGGTTTTGCTACAAAATTCTATACAGATGAAGGTATCTTTGATTTAGTAGGTAATGATATACCTGTTTTCTTTATACAGGATGCTATTAAATTCCCAGATTTAATTCACGCTGTTAAACCTGAACCGCACAATGAAATGCCTCAAGGTGGCACTGCACACGATACATTTTGGGACTTTTTCGCACAAAACCCAGAAACAATGCACACGGCTGTTTGGGCTATGAGTGACAGAGGAATCCCTAAAAATTTCAGACAAATTGAAGGCTTTGGTGTTCATACTTTCCGTTTAGTTAATAGTAAAGGGCAATCCTATTTTGTTAAATTCCATTGGAAACCAGTTCAAGGTTTAGAATCATTGGTATGGGATGAAGCACAAATCTTATCTGGTAAAGATATTGATTTCCACCGTAAAGATTTATATGAAGCAATTGAAAAAGGAGACTACCCTGAGTGGGAATTAGGTCTGCAAATCATTCGACCAGAGCAAGAATTTGATTTTGATTTTGATATTTTAGACCCAACAAAAATATGGCCCGAAGATGAGGTTCCAGTTGAAATTGTTGGCAAAATGACGTTAAATCAAAATGTATCTAATGTTTTTGATGAAACAGAACAAGCCGCATTCCATCCTGGTCACATCGTACCTGGCATTGATTTTTCTAACGATCCTCTATTACAAGGACGTTTATTCTCATATACAGATACGCAAATATCAAGATTGGGCGGACCAAACTTTAATCAAATTCCAATTAATCGACCAGTTAACGAAGTACACAACAATCAAAGAGACGCTATGCATCAAATGAATGTCCATAAAGGACAAACAGCGTACCACAACAATGCTTTAAACAACAACGATCCTCACACAACACCTAAAGAAGAAGGCGGTTATGAACATTACCAAGAAAAAGTTGAAGGCCGTAAAATACAAAAACGTAGTGAAAGCTTTAAAGACTACTACAGTCAAGCTAAACTTTATTTAAACAGTTTAACAGAGCCTGAATTTGACCATACCGTAGACGGATTTTCATTTGAAATTGGTAAATGTAAATCAGCTGTGGTTAAACAAAATGCAGTAAATCAATTGAACAAAGTTGATCGTACATTGGCAGAACGTGTCGCAGCAAACGTAGGTGTCGAAGTGCCAGCAGAAAATGAAGAAGTACAAACTGATGTAAAAGATAGTAAGTTAACAATGGAAAAATTCGATATACCATTACCTGGGCATTCTGTAGCAGTACTAGTGAATGGTGAAATAGATGAAGAAACATTAAAATCATACGCCAAAACATTTGTCGACAATAAACTCAACTATGCTTTTGTAGGCAAGCAGCCTAAAGATATCACTAAAGATTTCGGCATAACTGAAACGTATGATACTGCACACCCTACATTATTTGATAGTGTGTTTGTAATTTCAGATGGTACAGAATTATCACCGGATGCAGAGGCATTTGCTGAACTTACTTACAAACACAACAAACCGTTAATAGTTAATCAAGCTGCATCAGAAAAACTATCAAGTGCAAAACTAGACTTGGACGCACCCGGTGTATTTATTTCAGATGATGCTCAAACAATTGTTCAAGCATTTGAACGCGCAAGATATTGGGACAGATAAGCTTATACAATTAAAATCATCTGTCCATTAAACGATATATTTAATGATACAAAAGTACGAGAAAGAAATTTTTTCATTGTAGTTTAATTTCTTTCTCGTCTTTTTTATGTAAATATGGGTAAATACATACTAAACATTTAAATATTTAATTTTAAACTCTATTTATTCCAAAATACCTTCAAATACGCAATTGCAACCTCGAGTTGCATAATAGGAAACGATTAAGTGCGTGACATTACATGGTTATACAGTTAATTTCAAATAAAAGGAGTGATAACTATGGAAATTGGAACACGAATCAAAGAACAACGTGAACTCAAAAATTGGTCACAAGATGAACTTGCTGAAATATTAAATATTTCGCGTCAAAGTATTTCAAAATGGGAACTAAACAAAGTCTATCCTAGTATTGATATGCTCATTAAAATGAGCGATTTATTCGACGTGTCTTTAGATGAACTCATTAAAGGAGATAAAGCATTAAAAAAGACGATTATTGAAACCTATCAACAACCAGTTTCTAATCAGAAAGATCGACCTATGAATGGTTGGGAGTTTTTATCTAACTATTGGTGGTTATTCTTCCCTGTAGCATTTATTATTTGGTGGATGGTACAGTCGTTTGTTTAATTATAAAAAGCGATGCTTCCCAAAATTACAATAATTACTCTATGCAATTTAATCATTCAATAAATACAGTTATCTATTTTTAGTATGAAATCGTTGAATAAATGTGAAAATGCGATGATAGTGTGAAACAATAAATCTATTAATTATCATTAAAAATGATGTAATATTCGCTTATCATTACAGATTCCGAAAACGGTAATTGCATTCACAAATTTGTGACAATTTTTATAAGCCCACCATATCAAACTTTCATAGCCTTCCTTCTCAATTCTTATGTTTAGTTGAGAATAGGAAGGTTATTTATTGAGTGTGAAAGAAAATACAAATAATGTATATGCTTTCATTTTTGAATGTAGCTGAATTAACTTTATTGTCTTCCAATGCAAATAACGAGCACGATTTAAAACCAATGTGCTTTGAAGGTTCTAATGTTGACGAAACGATAGCTACATGCAATAATAGTAATCGAAAGATTAGAATTATTATAATTAAGAAATTATGATAATCTAATTCAATAATACTTAAACTAACACTAAGTTATTAAATAGGAGGATGTTTCACATGTCTTTAATCAACAAGGAAATTTTACCATTTACAGCTAATGCTTACGATCCAAAGAAAGATGAGTTTTTCGAAGTTTCTGATGAAAACTTAAAAGGTTCTTGGAGTGTTGTTTGCTTCTACCCAGCAGACTTCTCATTCGTATGCCCTACTGAATTAGAAGATTTACAAAATCAATATGATAAATTACAAGAATTAGGTGTAAACGTATATTCAGTTTCAACTGATACACACTTCGTACACAAAGCTTGGCATGATCACTCTGAAGCGATTAATAAAATTCAATATACAATGATTGGTGACCCTTCACAAACAATCACTCGTAATTTTGACGTATTAGATGAAGAACTTGGCCTAGCTCAACGTGGTACATTTATCGTTGACCCTGATGGTGTAGTTCAAGCAGCTGAAATTAATGCAGACGGTATTGGCCGTGATGCAAGTACATTAGTACACAAAATTAAAGCAGCGCAATATGTACGTCAACACCCAGGTGAAGTTTGCCCAGCAAAATGGGAAGAAGGTTCAGAAACATTACAACCTGGTCTTGACTTAGTAGGTAAAATCTAAGGAGGCATTGATTTGAATGCTTAATGATCAGCTAAAATCACAATTACAACAATTACTTCAATTAATGGAAGGTGATGTTGTACTAAGCGCAAGTCTTGGTACAGATGATAAATCAAAAGAACTAAAAGAGTTGCTAGATGAAGTTGCTGCAGCATCATCTCATATCACAATTGAAGAGAAAGACTTAAAACGTACACCAAGCTTTACAGTGGATAAACCTGACGAAGATACAGGTATTACATTCGCTGGTTTACCTATGGGTCATGAATTTAATTCACTTGTATTAGCTTTATTACAAGTAAGTGGTCGCGCGCCTAAAGAAGAACAATCTGTAATAGATCAAATTAAAGCTTTAGATCGCCCACTCAATTTTGAAACTTATATTAGTTTAACCTGTCAAAAATGCCCTGATGTCGTTCAAGCATTGAACTTAATGAGTTTATTAAACCCAAATATCACTCATACAATGATTGATGGTGCTATTTTCAGAGAAGAATCTGAGGATATCATGGCAGTACCAGCTATCTATTTAGATGGTGAAGAATTTGGTAATGGACGTATGACAGTACAAGATATATTATCTGAACTAGGTAGTAAAGCAGACCCTTCAGAATTCAACGATAAAGATCCTTATGACGTGTTAATCGTTGGTGGTGGTCCTGCGAGTGGTAGTGCCGCTATCTATACTGCACGTAAAGGATTGCGCACTGGTATTGTTGCTGATCGCATTGGTGGTCAAGTCAATGATACTGCAACAATTGAAAACTTTATTACTGTCAAAGAAACAGATGGTCCTAAATTCTCATCTGCACTTGAAGATCATGTAAAACAATATAATGTGGATATCATGACAGGTGTCAGAGCAAGTGATATTGAAAAAACAGACAATGGTATTGTTATCACTTTAGATAACGATGCTAAATTACAAAGTAAAACTGTTATTATCGCTACAGGTGCACGCTGGCGTAAGTTAGAAGTACCTGGTGAAGAAGCCCTTATTAATAAAGGGGTGGCATTCTGCCCGCACTGTGACGGACCTCTATTTGAAAATAAAAACGTTGCTGTTGTAGGTGGCGGTAACTCAGGTGTTGAAGCTGCAATAGACTTAGCAGGTATTGTAGAACATGTTACCCTACTTGAGCGTAACGCTACGCTTAGAGCAGACAACGTATTACAAGAACGTTTAAGCTCTTTACCAAATGTTACAATTATTAAAAATGCACAAACAACTGAAGTATTAGGTGAAAATGCAGTTACTGGTCTTAAATATCAAGACAAAGCAACTGGTGAAGATCACACAATAGAATTGGAAGGTATATTCGTACAAATCGGACTACTTCCAAATACAGAATGGTTAGAAAATTACGTTGAATTAAACCAAGCAAATGAAATAATCATTGATCGTAAAAATGCTACAAGCATCCCTGGAGTATTTGCTGCAGGTGATGTCACAGACGATCGTAATAAACAAATTATTATTTCAATGGGCGCAGGTGCAAATGCTGCACTAAATGCATTTGATTATATTATTCGACACTAATTACTTCCCTATTCAAATAGATTAAAAAGGAGGACCAAATTGGTTCTCCTTTTTATTTTTGTTGTTTTAACTTCTATGTGATAGCAGCGACAATTTTTCGCTATTATGAAACGTATAGACTTGAATTTTCAAACTTTGTTCAAAAGATTGTGCGTTTAACTTTATGACATCTATATCAATCAATAGCTTGAAATGATAGTCTTAGGTTATAATTTCAAAAGCATATAAATTAATATATAAATCGGACTATGATTAAAGGAGCAATACGTTTTATGAAAAAAAGTATACTTATAACATTAGTATTCATGTTAACTGTGATGCTCACAGCATGTGCTAATGGCGATTCAAATGGTGATAAGCAACACAGTGAGAGACACGCCCCTTCAAATGTAAAAAAAGTTACAGAAAATGATATCTTTGATTCTAACCAAAAAGGAGAAAATATTAGCGAGGCGGAAATGAACAAAGCGATTAAAAAATATTTGGATGTGAATTCAGATATCCTCGATAATAAATATTTATTACAATATAAATTAGATAAACAAACTGGTACGGACACTAAAATTACAGATGCACAAGCAAAAAGATTATCTGATTTATCACACAATGCAGTTAAAAATGACGTGCGTTTCAAAAAATTTGTCAAAGACAATCATCTACCTAAAGGTTATAAAGACGATGTGGATCGAATCATAAACTATTTCACAGCGTTAAATACCACTATTAAAGATGCTGATAAGCAAATTGAAGAAGTAAACTACCAACCTCAAAATAAACTAAACGTAGTAGACGTACCCGCAGAACAAGCGGGTGACGTAAATGGTAAAAAACAAGAAAAAATCAAAAAATTCCTTAAAGATAAGGGCATTAAAAGTGATGCAATAGATAAGTAAAATACAATTCATCGTTATGTAACCACTTGAGTTTGTGAACAATTTTTGAATAATTATCAATTTTACTTTAAGTTGATATCAAATTAAACAAAATGCATTACAAAATGATGACATTAACTATTTCCAGAACTATAAAGCCTTTTCAGCGCTTAATTAAAATTATATGATTCATATTGACTTATATTTGTAAAAAACCTTACACGATTGTAAGGTTTTTTAATATAAAATGCCTTTTTTTCTCAGAGAAGTATTTGTTATCCTATGTTATAAGATTGAACATAGTAAACATAGGAGCACAGCCGAAAACTTTTTAAGGAGGTCGCACTATGGTAATTACGATTTTACTAGGTGCCATGGCTGCTGTCTTCATAGCTTTTAATTTCTTTGAGAAAAAAGAAACTTATGGCGTAATTTCATATAAATCCATTGCTTTAAGTATTACTTACGTCATACTCGCAGTTATTGTTGGTAGCTTCTTAGACAATATCAACACTATATTCCAAGGATTTCACGATAGCTTAACAGCAGCAAAAAAATATTAACCTGAACTGAATAGGTAAACAGTTCAGGTTTTTTAATACAATATTTTATCGATACTATAGCTCAATTTCATAAGGTACACAATTTTCAATTTTCTTATCTATCACAGATGTTTTATTTTCATAGCCTAAGTAAACGAAACAACACCTAATTACAACTTGGTGGGCAATGATTACAACCGTATCTAAAGATGTATCTAGCTCTTGTTTAAAAAATGATGCTACACGTTGTAACACATCTTCATAACTTTCCCCTGCTGGTGCTTTTTGAGTAAAACTGTGTCTAAACGAACTATTAGGGCCGCCATTAAAATATGTTGCAAATTGAGTATCTTGTTCAATTTCACTCACTTTTTCGCCCTCAAACTTACCTAAAGAACGTTCTCTCAGTAATGTCGTCACACTTGCCGGAATATCTTTATCAAAAATTGCATTATAAGACTGTCTCGTTCTTGTTAAATCAGACATATAGATATGATCAATTTTTAATTTATTAAAATGATGTTGTAATAATTGTGCATCTCGAGCGCCTTTTTCAGTTAATGGAACGTCTAATTGACCACAAAAATAATGATTTCCTTCTTTTTTATCATAATTTGATTTTGATTCACCATGACGAATTAAGTATAACTTCATATGTTTGTACTCCTTTACATTTTTAAATAAGGTAACATTTTTGTTAGATGAAGTATAACTTCTATAAAACAAGATTTATTTTTGTTACTTTAAATGTGAGGTGATAAAAATGAATGAACAACCTTTAAAATCAGATGCACAAGCAGGACGTGTCTTAGCTTCTGTAAGTTATTTTAGTATATTTTTCGCACCAATCATATTACCCATCATCATTTGGATTTTTGCTGACAAACCAGCATCAACGCATGCTGCTAAATCGTTATTCTATCATATCATCACATATTTAGGGCCAATATTTATTATTATCATTGCAAGTTTAGGTGGTATGCTAGTCAATCAACAACATCAAACAATTATAGTGATAACGATTATTTTTGCAATTATTTTAATTATACTCACGATTTGGTATACGATTAAAAATGTTTATCGTGGCATCAAAGTATTAATTTCTGAAAATGCTTATTTTAACCCCTAAGATAAATCGTTTGTTTTTGAATATTAGATAGCCATGAAAATATACTAAAAAACAGCTTGGAAAGTTTTAACTTCCTCAAGCTGTTTTTTTAGTTAAATCTAGATTAACTACTTTTGCTAAATAATAAATTAAGCGACAGACCAATCAATACTGCTCCTACCGTATAGTCAAAAATAGCTTTAATCTTTCTATTTGCAAAAAGTAATTTAATGTATTGAAAAATATATACACAGAAAATAAACCATAATAAAATAACCGTTGTTACAATCGCAGATAACACTGCTATTTGTGTTGTAACACCATCGCCCGCACTTAAAAATTGCGGCAAAATACTTATGTAATAGAGTAATGCTTTGGGATTTAAAATGGTACTAAAGAAACCTTGTCTATATGAGCTTAAATAACTTATTTGTTGTGCTTTCATTTGTGTGGTTGAAAAATTCATACTTTGACGTGCGCTAATAATACTTTTGATACCTAAATATATAAGATAGCAAGCGCCCAGTATTTTAATCACTAAAAACACATAATACATATTAGCCAAAATAAAAATAATACCAAATACCGCTAGTAGAGAGTAAACAACATGGCCTGTCGTTATGCCCAATGCTGCCATTGCGCCATTACCTTTACCAGATGTGATCGAATTTTTCATCACGACGAAAAAATCAGGTCCTGGAACGATAATAATCATTAATGTAATTGTTATAAATGCGGCTAATCCTTCCATATTCTGCACCTCCACCTTAATTATGTTATCAAGATGCGCACGGTATCGCAACACGCGAAATAAATCTTTTACTATCCGTTTATTATAAAGTGACAATAATAGATGAACTAAATTCAAATTGAGATCATTAGTCAATATTTAAAAAGCTTGGAACAGCAAAATTAATTGTTGTGATTCAAGTTAATTCGTTTTTAGCTTAATAATTTCAACCCAATCGTGCTCCCTAATATAACAAGAATACAAATAATCCGTTTAATATCTGTTGATTCTTTATAAAAAGCCATACCCAAAACTGCTCCTCCAACAGCACCAATACCGGTCCATACAGCATATGCAGTACTCATCGGCAACTGTTGCATAGCAATAGATAATGCTAAAAAACTAATTGCAAAGAATGTTAACATCAAACCGAGCGATTGATATTTGCGACTATGTACATAAGCATTCAAAAATGTAATACCAAGCATTTCAAATACACCTGCACAAATCAATAAAATCCAAGCCATTATGAACGCCCTCCTTCATTTGTTGTTACTAATTTCAGACTAACTACACCTAGCAACAATGTTATGATTAATACTATTTTCCCTGGATTAAATGGTTGACCAAAGAATATAAAATCACATAACGTAACGCCTGTTGTACCAAGTCCTACAAAAACTGCATAAGAGCTACCCACTGGCAATACTTTTGATGCTTCTATAAGTAAATAAAAACTTAAAAATATAGCAATCACTGTCAAAATCCATTCAAATACTGATGAAGCATGAGTTAAACCAATTACCCAGCCCACTTCAAAGACGGCTGCAATAACAATTTTTAACCAATTCATAGCAAATTCCTCCTTTAAAAATTAAAAAAGCCTAGGAGATAGTTATCTATACTATCTCCCAGGCTTTTATCCTTCCGTGTCACATATAAATATGTGCCTTTCTCTCGGACCGAACCAACACCATCGTTGTGGAACCCTAGAAAGGTTTATTCAATTAATGAAATCGTATCAAATTACACTTTAAACTTCAAGTTCAGATACTTCATTTTATAATAAATTATATTAATTCTTAAAAAGAAAGCGTTTTAAATTATTTTTTAGGCCAAAACACTCTACTTTTTATGTATTTTAATGTATAATAAGGATTACATTATAATAATTATAATGTAATAGTGTTGTTAATGAAACTTATTCTCAATTGAGTACTTCCGTTAGCAAGACCAAAATATTGATAAAAGTGAGGGATTATTATGAAATTGTTAAATTACAAAATGCAAAACAATGAACTCGTTGCTACTGTATTATCTGACAAGAAACAAGTATTCAAATATACGTTTGATGTAAATACTCCAGAATATGAAATTTTAGATGTACTTGAAGAAATCAACCATTACGTTGACAATGGTCATCATCCACTAGGTTGTTCTTTATTGAAAAACTATTCACATGAGGATGTGAGCCACAATATTTTATAATCTAAATTCTCGACCAAAAAGGTGAGTATAACTGATAGACATTAATCAGTATACTCACCTTTTAATTTTTGAAAATCAAATGTACACACGACTCCCACCTAATTGTATAATCATTCTATGAACACTGTCATAATCTATTACTATGATTTTGATAGGATTTATCCACGATAACGTCATAAATTGACGCGTTAAAAACACTGCCTGATAAATTTCGAACCAATCCTTCGACACTACCATTGTATTTTGCTATCACTATATGTGTGTTAGCATTTATAACTGCTTTAATCTTATTATGCCTAATCCAACCATTTGAGTGAAATATTTTTAAAAACCTTCTAGTTTATTTGTAGCAAATACATAAATATAACCAATTCTCTTCATACTACATCCTCAAATTAATGTTTATCAATCTATTTATAGCTTTTTATACCCGTACTTTACATAATCATTTATAATATATTTAAATAGGTTTTTGATGCCACATCACATATAATGTGTAAAGAACAAGGAATGCGTTAATTTTAGTAGTTAACAGGGTAAATATATAGTAAAAGCATTATTATTTTATCGATAAAAGTAAGGAGGGACGCAAAATGTGGATTGTTTCAATATTACTCATTATCGTTGGTATTGTGTTGCTCATCATAAATAAACGCACACCTAAAAATGAAGGTGTCGGCAAAAAACAAAGTTTAGTAAGCTTTGGCGTTGTCTGTTTAATCATTGGTATTTTTGGATTTATAGGTCAGATTATTAGATCAATTATATAAAATTTAATATAAAAATAAGAGCAGGGTAGAAATCCAGTTAAACCAGATTTCTTAACCCTGCTCTTTTTGATTCGACATTTTTTAATAAGTGTTAAAAATATTTGCCTTACATATTAAATAAGTCATTAAATGATTCAACCATTGTAGGATGTGTATAAATATTTTCTTTTAATACTTCATAAGATAAGTGTTGATCAATTGCTAATTTTACTAAGTTAATAATTTCCTCAGATTGTAAGCCATATAAAGTAGCTCCCAATATTTCACTCGTTTCTTTATTAACTACTGCTTTAAACAAACCTCTTGTATCGTTGTTTATTTTATGGCGAGGTATTGTGTTTACAGGTACTGCATTTTCTAAAATTGATAACCTTGCGCTTTGGCTTCATCTGCTGTTAAACCTACACGTGATAATGGTGGATCAATAAATACAGTGTATGGCACAGCACTGCGATTTTCAGTAGTACGTTCGCCATTACCAAATAATTGATCTTTTACAATTCTGAAGTCATCTAATGATATATACGTGAATTGCATGCCGCCTTTAACATCACCTAATGCATAAACATTTGGCACATTCGTTTGTAAGTTTTGGTTTACTTTGATTTCTCCACGTTCACCAATTTCAACATCCGTATTTTCTAAACCTAAGTCTGTATTAGGCTGACGACCAGTAGCTAACAATACCGCGTCTGCTTCATAGCTACCTTGCGTTGTGTGTACTGTCGTACCAGATGCATTATCTTCAAAACGCTCTGTATCAGCATTAAATACCAACTTAACACCTTTATTTTCAAGATCTTTTTTGACTTCTGCCACAACATCTTTATCTTCTTTAGGCATAATATCATCATGTCTCTCTAAAACTGTTACTTGTGTATCAAAGTTCGAAAACATAGAAGCAAATTCTAGAGCAATATAACCTCCGCCCACAATAACTAAACGCTTAGGTTGTGTTGCCAATTCCATAATGCCAGTAGAATCATATAAATGTTGTGATGTTTCTACACCTTCGATAGACGGAATAATTGGTTGTGCACCTGTATTAATCACTATATCTTCGGCAGTAACTGTTTCTTGTACCTCACCACTTTCATCTAATAATTCTACTTCATTGTTAGATTTAAATGCTGCAGTATAATCTAATACGCTGATATTATCATCATCTGCCAAGTTATGATAATTCTTATTGTTTAGCGCATTTACTACATTGTATTTTCTAGAAAAAGCTTGTTCAAATGAGCCGTGCGCTAATCCTTCATGTACAAGTGTTTTTGAAGGAATACAACCTATATTAATGCATGTACCACCATACATTTTTTGAGATTTTTCAACTACAGCTACATTTTTTCCTTGGCCAGACGCAAATTTCGCTAAAGTTTTACCACCTTTACCAAATCCAATAATTAATAAATCATACTTTTTCATAATTATCCTCCTTAATTGTTTCATTTAAGACATCTTTAATCGTTACATTTTGATAATAATGAATTAATAGTTCTTCTTCTTTTTTATAAAACTTAAACATCGTGTTGCCTATTTCTTTTGAAACTTCACAATCACTGCCTGCATCACCAGTAAATAACCGTCCTTCCGAACGGTCTTCTTTAAACATCACAAATAGTTCAGACAAGTTGACATTTGCTGTCATATCATTAGCCTGGTATCCTCCAAATTTACCTCTTGAAGTTTCTAAATAATGATGTTGGTTTAACTTACGTGTTACCCTGCGTAGTTGAACCGGATTAATACAGATACGTTCTGCTAATTCATTGCTGCTAAAACGCTCATCATAGTGCTTTAGCAAAAAAGTCAGTAAATGAACTGCAATATTGAATTCTAAATTCATAGAAATCACCTTTTACGTTTAATTGAAACTTTTATAGTTACATTTAAACATATTAAACTATATTGTGCAAAAGTTTTGTTTTGATATTTGAAAGGCGTATTAAAAAAGATCGAAAGAACGTTCAATGTTAAACATTGACCACACCTTCAATCCTTATTGGACAGTTACAATAATGCACCGCTTATTTTATTGCCATATTCTAAATATGATTTCAGACAACTAAGCATATATACCCAACCTTCTTTTTGACCTAATAAACGTTCTACCTCGTTTTCTTCAATATCTTTTTCGGTAGTAGTCACAATTGTGTGATTATCATCACCATCCAATTCAATAGTCACATGATTATTGCCCCACTTGAAATGAATTGATTCATTTTTAACAATTTTTTCTATTAAAATATCGATTTCAGCATTATACGCTTCGTATCGTAAAGTAATCGTTTTACCTTCTTCCCAACGTTCAGAACTAGAAGTAAACCAAAATCCTCCGATATATTCTGGATTGACAAAAGCTTCAAATACTTGATTACTAGATACATTTACTTGCATTTTAGTTACTATATCCAAAAGATCCACAACCTTTCTTTTAAAGTTAAACGTTTTATAATCATCAATGAAAATACATAATTATATTGTCTTAAGACACACAGCATGATTGACCGAACAAGAAAAGACTTAGCCTTACATGATAAAGAAAATCATAAACTTGTGTGTTATAAAAATCCCACCACTATATATTGCATTTTCCAATCAGTCGCTATTGTTGTGTTTAAAATACCAAAGGTGTCTTATTTTCAATCTATCTTCTTACTCTATATATTTCATACCCCAAAATATAAAGTTCATTACAATGCCATTAACATAATTGTAAATAACATATAATCTATATAGTATTAATAAATTTGTTATACTTTACTAGTTAGTAAATACTTTTGTTCAGGAGTTAATTATGAAAAATATTCTAAGCACTTACGTATACTATTTAATTATGCTTGTTATTGTTGGCATAATACTAATTAGTCTATATTTTACATATATATGGAACAATAACCAGGCACCAAATCAAGATAAATATCAAAATTTCGCGCAATTAAAATCAGACACAGTGAAACAGCGTGATTGGCAAAGAAATATTAAAAAAACAAACAATAAAGATATTCTCATCACTGCTATTCATGGTGGTGGTATAGAACCAGGAACCTCTGAATTAGCTAAAATCATTTCTAAAAAAGGTGACTTTAATTTATATAGTTTTGAAGGATTATTAAAATCAAATAACAAACAATTGCATATTACATCTACCAATTTTGACGACCCTAAATTGAACGAAATGACTAATCGTTCACAAGAATCTATTTCTATACACGGATTTCAAGGCGATAAAGATATCGTTTATATAGGTGGCCAAGATAAAAAAATGGCGCAATCTATAAAAAAAGAATTAGAAAAAGAAGGTTTTAATGTAGAAAAAAGTCCCAATAATATTAACGGTCGTTCTTCTAAAAATTTCATCAATGAAAACGACTCTGGTTCAGGTGTTCAACTGGAAATATCTACATCTATTAGAAAATCATTTTTCAAAAAGGATAACTTAAACAGAGAAACGAGAGAAAATACAAATAAATACCGAGATTCAATTTATGATTTCGCAGAAGCTGTCACTAAAGGTATTCGTTCACGAACATAAAATTTTATTTTTTTCAGTTTACTTGTATCAATTGACTTGCTTTTTTTAATAATGAGTATAAAATACTGATTATTAAAATACGAAGGACATTAAAAATGAGACTATTAAACAAACCATTATATATGTATTTAATGTTGTTTTCATTCACCACAATCGTTGGAACCTTATTGTTATATTTACCAATCACAGGCGTAAAACCTTTAAATTTTGTAGACGCATTTTTTATCTCTGCCAGTGCTTTCACAGTTACTGGCCTAGCGACTATAGATATATCTAGTCAATTTAATTGGTTAGGCGATACAATTATTTTATTACTTATTCAAATTGGCGGATTAGGAATCGTCACTGTAACACTTTTAACACTTATTCTGATGCATCGAAAAATCAGTTTAAGAAACCGTTATTTGATTATGACAACTTGGAACATTGAATCACCTGGCGGCGTCATCAAATTGATTCTTCAATTTGTCATTTATAGTATCCTTACAGAATTCATTGGGGCAATATGTATCGCACTTTCATTTATTCCAAAATATGGCTTAGGTAAAGGAATATTTTTAAGTGCGTTTACTTCAATTTCTGCTTTTAATAATGCTGGCTTTTCATTATTTAGTGACAATATGATGGGCACTGTTAATGACCCTATAATAACTATGATCGTTCCAATTCTTATAATCATGGGTGGTATTGGACCGCTTGTCTTTTTAGACGTCGCTACAACTAGAAAGTTAAGTAAATTAACCCTACACTCAAAAATAGTATTAACGACATCTGTCATACTGATACTTATTGGTTGGGTTGTATTTTACTTTTTAGAATATAACCATTCTATGGCACATTTGTCATTTTTAGAAAAACTTGGCGCTTCATTCTTTCAGTCTGTTACTACCCGAACTGCTGGTTTTAATAGTGTCGATATTGGGCAAATCACACCACCTACTTCAATATTATTAATGCTTTTAATGTTTATTGGTGGCGCCCCTATCAGCGCTGCAGGCGGTATAAAAGTAACAACTTTAGTCTTAACGTTATTATTTATAAAAAGTACATTAAGAAACGAACAGCACCCCTCTATTTTCAAAAAATCTATAAATGAGCACACATTAAAAACTGCCGTGGCCATTACATTTTCTGCCGGTGCATTTGTTATAATCGTCTCATTTATAGTAAGTTATTTAAATTCAGCAATATCTTATACTAAAGTATTATTCGAAGTCATTTCTGCTTTCGGCACTGTTGGGCTATCGATGAACTTCACGACGTTTTATGATAGCCCTACGAAAATAGTTATTGTACTCACAATGTTAATTGGTAAAATTGGTATACTTACATTCCTCCAATTATTTATTACTGAAAAAAATCAAAAATTTCATTATGCTAAAGAAAATGTACATCTATAAAGAAATGAAAATAGACCAGAAATTAGCTTTTAATTTCTGGTCTATTGCTATTTCACATCGCTATTCGTTTCAGTATCGTCTAATCAAATCTTAATAACATTATTTCACTTTTCTTAAAATTGTAGATATTATCGCACAAATCATAGTCATTAATACCAAAGCATTCATAATCACCATATGTGTACCAGATACATCAAATCCTAAGCTAAAGTTCCCAGATTGATTATTGATAAAACCGTTAACAAACACAAGCACTAATACACTTATTGCACATAAAATGCCAATCACATCAAATAAAAATTTAACATATGGATATTTAATACCTTTAGTTAACATCTGTATCACCTCAACTTAATTTAACGTTACAAACGCTCTATATAATACGCTAACAATGCACTCACTTCAATTACATATAATGTATCACACTATATATAATCATAAAATACTGAGAATTGTTAATTCCAGATAAATCATGATTAAAATACTTCAAAATTTGTAATTATTTTAAAACACAACTAATCAATCATTAACCAATTGGATACTTTGGGCCAACCTTTTGATTTGCGCATTGTCTGTAGCATTAATTTCAACCGTTTCTATATCTTGTTCAACTGCATTTTTAGTGTCTTGATAAATATCCTCAGTGTTCGAGGACGCATTTGATTCCCATCTATATGGTATTTTTTTATAAATATTAATAGTTCCATCACCATTACTACTATAAGTTATCGAACCACCCACTTTCATTGGCGCTTCTAATTTAACGACATCCTCAGGATACAATGCGCTCTTTTCCGCATTTTTATTTACGGGCGTTCCTTTTGGATATTTTTTGACATAAATATTTTTGACATCTTTAATCATTCCTAGTTGATGCCAAATACGGGCGTATTCGATTTTTGAAGTACTTAAACCATTTAAATAACTTTTGCTATTATCATTATTTTTCATTTTTGAAGCATTATCGTTTTTCGTTTTAGCTTTTGAATCCATATTCTTGTCATTTTCAGCCGCTGAATCTTGATGTAACGACTGATCCTTTTTTGCTTCACTTTGTTCTGTAGATTGTCGTTCCTCATGTTGATTATTATCTTCATCCTGTTTGTTTGTATTACTGCTTTGCTCAACGTCATCATTATTTTTTTCATTGTTACCACATGCTGTCAGGATCACTGATAAAAATAATAATGATATGATTAAACTGAATTGCTTCATTTCCTAAACCCACCCATAACTTTATATTATTAAAGTAACACGAAATTATGACGTTCACAATTATATTCATAAAAACATTTTTTAATTTATTACAAAAACGAGCATCGTCTTATTAGACGATGCTCGTTCTATGCAACGCTTCTATTTTATTTTTAGAATTTGGCCTACTTTTAAACTATTAGAACTCAACTTGTTATCCTTTTTAATTTTATCTACAGAGGTACCTTGATTTTTAGCAATGCTATATAATGTATCACCTTTTTTAACCGTATATGTCTTAACTAGATATAAAATTTGTCCTTTACTAATATTATCCGACTTTAAATGGTTCCATTTTTTTATGTTTGCCACACTTACTTTACTTCGTTTTGAAATATTATATAGTGTATCTCCTTCAACCACTTTGTGTGAATCGCCAGTAATGGAATCACTTGGGGTGCTAGGATTTTTCAACTTCAGTACTTGCCCTACAGAAAGCGTGTTGCTCGTTAGTTTATTCCATTTTTTAATATTATCTATTGCAACACCACTTCTTCTCGAAATGCTATACAGCGTATCACCTTTTGATACTTTATATGTGTTGCCAGTAATTGCTCCGTCACTACCTCCACCTGATAGAGATTTATAATGTTTCTGTACTAAACTGTAAAACTGGTTCATATTATATCCCCATTGTCCGAAATAGCCAACCGGATCTGAATGATCTGAACCACCCCAATATTGGCTTACCGCATTGTGACTTATAATTGTTCCTGTTCCTTGATTATTGTCAGCAAGCGAAGGCTGTAGCCCATTGGCTTTCAACATTTTTGCAGTTAAATATGCTTGGTTATTAACAGATCTTGCGAACCCATCAAATGTGTTAGCTCTTGTTAATTCAATTTGATAAAAATATGGATTGGCATTAGCACCTGCGCCCCAAGCTAAATATTGACTTGGCGCAGTTTGAACAATTTTATCACTACCCGCATACGCATGCACAAACGCACTATTATAATTGTTGTACATGTAGTTTACTTCACCATCGATTGTACTGTTTGGATTTGCAGTTTCATGTATTACTACACCAATGTATTTACCAGATTTATAATTATACTTTGGTAAGTTATTCATTCTGGAATCTTGTACGATTTTAGCTGGTTTTATATTATTATTTGCTATGTATGTATTTACATCTTGATACGCTCGATTAGCCGAAAAACTTCTCATTTCAGTATTTTGACGTTCACCATCTTTATTATGTAACTTTAAATCTCCTGGCGTTAATGCATTTTTCAATTGCTGTGGACTCATTTTTTGAGCTTTTTCATATTAAATGGCCTTGCTCGTATTTTCTTTGTTTTGTGTATCATTCTTCTTCGTATCTTGCGTGTTTTTATTTTCTTGTGCTGCAATTGCAGTTTGTGACAGTAGCAAGCTCGAAACTAATAACAATGAAACACTAAATCTAAACTTCATAACGATATCTCCTTAAATAAAATATTCATACGGTTAATATGTATGTAACAAAAAATTTCATTTACAAAACTTCTTTAATTCATTCTATATTAATATTGAATTAATTACAAAATGAAATATTGTTTTATACTTCATATTAAAGATACTTGAGGTTTCTAAAGCAAAATTAAAAGCCGTCGCTCATTTGAGCAACGACGTTTTATTAAATATCTGTAAAAACACTAGACAATATCGCAATCAAAGCCACCACTAACACAAGTATTAAGATAGAATCAATTTTTCTTTGATTACGTTGATTCATAGGTTTTTTGAACTCTTTTAATGCTTTAAAACCTGCGATTAAAACAATAATTAAACAGACTAAATGAAATAACAACGCAAACACAGCCATCCAATCACCCCAAGTCATATTAATAAGATCTTCAAACCGTATCATTACATAAAAACATAAATCTCTTATGAAAAGGTCATATTATTTATTTATCCATACCCTTTCCATACATTAAACTAACTACCACTTTTGTTTTCTATTTCAAATACCTGGTTTTAGTTCGATTTTTATAATAAATTAATTACTTGCTTAAAATACCATCATTTGGCTTTAAACATAGTCATTTCAATATCAATTGATAAAAAGCTAAGTCCAACCATCTGTCAAATTTGTAACCAACACTTTTTATATTTCCGCAAAATTCAAAACCATATTTTTCATGTAATTTAATGCTAGCATTATTTGATGCGTCAATACCTGCAACAATTGTCTTATAATTTCTGTTTTTGATCTCTTCAATTAATTTAACTAACAGTTGTGAAGCTACACCTTCTTTTCTCGTTTCTGGATCAACATAAATGGAATGTTCTACAGTGTATTGATACGCTGGCCAATTTCTAAACGAGCCATATGTTGCAAATCCAACAACTTTGTCACCTTTTAAATATACAAAAATGGGTTCGTCTTGCTCTAATTTTTCATGAAACCAAACTTCTCTTTCTTCAATAGTTACTGCTTCATATGTATAAACTGCAGTCGTATTTAATATTGCATGATTATATATAGTTAAAATCGATTGCAAATCCGATTGTCGTGCTTGTCTTATCATATCGCTTCACCTCTGCTTTATTGTATATTTAAAGCAAATCTATGTCATAAAACATAACAAAAACACTCACCATAACCCTAAAGTTATCTAATGAGTGTTTTTCATAAAATGTTTATATATATATGCACAAAGCATAAATTGTATTATTTATTAATAAATTGTAATTCATAAAGTTCTTTCTCATCATACGTATTAAATCTATCTAATTTACCATTGAGTATAATTGTTTTTACTTTTCTACTAACGTTATGATAATAATTAATTCTAATATTTAAATTAGACTCATAACCATTATTTTGAATAGTACTTTGCAACTCATCAAAAACGTCTTTATTAATTGGTAATAAATAGCCTTCTTTACTTGGTAATATACTTACATATTTTTTTTGAATTACGTTATCTTCATTAAGAATTATTTCAATATCAATATCTTTTGCTGCCCCGCCACCTAGATTAAACAATTTTAAATAATCTTGATGTTCAACAGAATCAGAACTTGTATTAATCATTTGTAGTTGATTATCTTTATCTAAAGAAAGTAAAATTTGATTAAATCCAAGCGCAGGAATAAAACTTATTTTCATTTGGTACAGTTGTATTGAAACTGAAACAAAATAAAATAGTGCCATTATAAAAGTTCCAATAGAACCAATAGCTGAAATAATGTTTATCATACTAAACCACCTTTATAATATAAATGTGAGATGGTCGTTGATTATCGTAATATCTTTACAAAAAAGATCATAATTTCTACCCGTTATAATAAAAATTTTTTCTAACTTTTTGTAAGTCGCTTTATCTTAATTATTTTTTTCTTAGCGCACTAATAATAAGTGAAGCGATAAATATAAATACAATTGACCCAATCAACGCTGGAAAAATTGGTACGCCGCCCCATACTGGGCCCCAAGTACCTAGCAATCTACTACCAATCGCAGAACCAACTAGACCAGCAACAATATTACCAATGATACCTCCTGGAATATCTTTACCTACGATAGCGCCTGCAATCCAGCCAATTAGGCCACCTACAATGATCATTATTATAAAACTCATATGCATAAACTCCTTTTTATTTGTATATTTTTAAACACATGAATATTACGATAACCAACATGAAAATACAATACCACAATTACTTTATTTACGTAAATAGTAATCAATGTTTTTAAACACAAAAAGACCCCTAATAAAAGGGGCCTTATAACGGGAGTTATGAATCTTCTGCATGCCCAAGGGCACACAGAAAACCCATCTCCTCATTTTCGCACACCCGTGGGCATGCAAAACTAATTATAAAACTACATGACGATAATGTAAATCTTAAATTTGTAACATGCGCTTGATTTCATCTTATAATTTTATTTTTTCATTTAATGCAATAAAGCATTATAACTATAATGACTAACAATGGTATTATAAATTTATCTGCATGCATCATTGAATCTGATAACTTTTCAAAGTCTTGATTTGATGTATTTTTCTTCTTCAAATCACTATATTTTTTGCCAAAATATAGAGCTGGCAAGAGATTAATTAATAAAAATATGATTAATATCGTCAAAATCATTCCAAGTCTTCTTTTCTAACAACACAAAAATATATGTAAAACTTTATTCATTATTATGTTTTTCTTTTATCATTTCAGAAGGTACTGCAAATATAAATAGTAAAATAAATAATATCAATGCTAAATGAGGAATATCTTCAAGAAAATACCATCTTAAATTCCAATCAAACATCATATTTGCATATTTAACAATATACTTACTAAACAATAAAATAACACATATCCATACTAAAACATCTAAAATTTTAGTGATAAATTTCATACATAACCCCTTATAAACTATAAAATATAATCGCTATTATTACGATAAAGATAATATCAAAAACTATTATCTTGATATTTTTTTCCATAACGTGCGGTATCGCACTTATGATTAAGCTTAGTATAATAAGTACGCCAGACCCGTTAACAACATAGTCTAGAAATTTCCATTCAAAAATCAAAGCTAGAATCAATGAGGCAAATACTAAGATCAAAGCTACTATGCCAAAAGTGTTTGCTATAACTTCTATTTTCTGATATTTTTTCTTATCATTTTCATGATTCATAAAATACCTCCAAAATGCTATATGAACAATCATTTTAAAATACTTAAGATTAGTATTTATGTTTTTAAATTTCTGTCAGTGGATTATATAGTGTAGAAAATACTTTAGTTAAGGCTTTTAATGGTTATTTTTCTTTGAAATTTCGATACTTTTATAAACTAAAAAGCCTGCATTTAAAACAGTTATTATTGCAAAAATCACTGTAAAAAAATTATTAAGGTGATTAAACGCGCCAAAAGCAAACAATAGTACTAAAATTATATTCATAAAATTAGCAATTATAAAACTCGTATCCATATTATTTTTCAAATTTCTCACTCCTATTACACTAATATTTTAGAAAAAATACCTCACTCGTATTACATAAACTTATATATTGATTTGATTTATTAATAATGTGCTGAATTATGCGATGTCTCTATAATTATTTAATACAATACCTACACTTAGTAATTATCTTCTCTTTCTTTTGTCTCTCAATGCTTGAACTATGTAATAGATATTTACTGTAGTCACAATTAAAGCACCAATACCTGCTGTAATAGAATTATTGTAAAATGAATAAACAGCAAATATGAGTGCACCTACAAATATAATAAATGAAACAACTATCTCAATATTATTCCACATATAAATACTCCTTTTTATTATAATATTATTTCAATCCTAACATACTTTTTATAAAATATATGTTGTATCCATCCAAATCATTCTAGGAGTTGACATAATTTGAATAGATTAATTGTTGATATGGGCTTTTGGTATGAAGGACATACACTATCCTATCCTTTAATATTTGCAGATTGCACAGTTACATATAGTATTATGGAATTAAAAATACTTTTAGAATATTACGAAAAAGATTCATGGTGGAAAAATTATACTATTGCACTCATGGATTTCGAGTCAAAATACAATAATGCTAGGTAGTTCATTACAAATCTTTGATTCCAAATGTTAAAAACCAGAGGATTAATATTTGAGGAGTGGAGAAAATGAATAAGAGAATGGCTATACACCATACAATTAATATCATTTTAATGATAGCACTCATTATTTTTAATTATACAAATATTGGTGGATTTACCATTTTATTAATATTAGCAATAATTTTTATGGGTAATGCAATTTTATTAATACGAGCAAGCACGAAAAAAGTCGAAAAAGACGGCGTTACGATAGACGACTATAACAAGAAGTAATATAACTTTATAAGGAGTGATATGATGAAATTTGGCAAATATAAAATTGATGAGTTTTATCTAATCATGATTGGCTGATTTTTAATAACATCTATTTTTGTACCATTCATGCTCATTTCAGCTGTGTTAATGGTTATTTTAGGATTAGAAAAAGATGAATAATATATAAAAGGAGATGGGTATAATGGAATTCAATAATTGGACAGTTACAATTAATGGCAAAGGATCATATAATATAGTTAGAGACGAAGATACACTAGTTATTTTAGAAAACTATCAACACGTTGCCCTATATTTAAAATTGGAAAATGATACTATAAAAGTTAAATCACTAAGTTATGGAAATGATGTCTCGTTTAATGTTGATACAAGAGAAATCATTGTAAATGTTATAAATTTATTAGATGATGACGATTAATCTAAATCATCACTACGCAAACTTCAACAATAATGATATTATAGAAAGTTCACTTAAAAAACTTAAAATACACTTATTTAAAATTAGTAATTTCTTACACTTGAATAAAGTTTAATGTCCTTTCCCAAAATATATAACACACAAAAATAACCCCGTAGGTATATGCCTACGGGGTTTTCAGATACAATATCTATTATCGTGCTTTATATATACTACTATTTTATTAATAATCATTAATGTTCAAAATGCTGTTATAAAGGCATTTACTAGCACATTTCTGTAAATGCCATTTCATACATTTGCCCTTATTATTAAAACCATTCCTTTTTCCTTAATATTACGTATGCTTTGTATCAAACTTTATTAAATCAATTGAGCTATAACCTTTTATTATTGATCAAGGAATCAAAGTGTAAACAACAGTAACTAGAACCACTACAATAAGAATTATAGCATTTGTTATGCCTATCTTTTTAAGTTTTTCTTGATATTCATTATCAGACATTTCATTTTTCTTTTTACTTAAAATATAATAAAAAGTAAAGATAGAATAACCAATAAAAATCACGAGTGAAATCACAGATAAAATTAAAAATATAATTTTTAGTACGTCCATATTATTCATCTCCTAATATTAATTTATCCATCTTTCAAATTTATTATCTGTTTTTTTAATTCGATCATAGTATTGTACTTTTCATTAGGCTCCACTTCAGACAATAATACATCTAGTGACTTATCATATATGCTCTTAGCTTTAGATTTGCCCTCTTTAGCCACTGCACTATATAAATCACCAATTTCTTCAAATAAGTTTGCACTTTTATTTAAATAGATAAGTTTTTCTTTATTAGCATCATGATCAATCAAACCGTCTCTAATACCGTATTTAATTGCATAATAAAGTAAAATAGCTGATAGAATTATGTATACAAAAACCAAATAAACACAGCCTTTCAATTTTCAAATTTATGTGTTTCATTACTCATTAATTTTTATTGTTTTTCTTATTTAAATAAATGGCTAAGAATGCAATTCCTATGCAAAACCACATTCCCAATATTGAAAGCCAAATTGTCATCGTGAATTCAGTCCTTCTTTTTAGTTTTATTATCTTTCTTGTAAAAAACATTATTCAAAAAAGTAATATCTGCTAAATAGCTAAAAAAGCTACCTCCAATAACATCTACAATAAATGATGCGATAGTTGCAAACACCTTGCTAAGAAATTTCATATAAAAGTCCTCACAAATATTGTTTTAAATATGCTTTCATACTAACACACCCTCGATTAAATTTATATTGTGTATAAAATAGTCTATATTTCAATTTTAAAGTTGTGGGCGCTTTCTAAAAGTTTACTTACAATTCCTTTATAAAACGAATCATATCTCTACATAATATCCCATTTTCATAAATTTTTTCATTATAATTTCTATCATAAAAGCCTATATCTATATTACACATTCTAAAACCCATTTTTTGATAAAATACAATTTGCCCTATACTAGAATTACCTGTACCAACCTTTATATTTTTGTAACCATTCTTCTTGGCATATTCAAAAGCATTTGCTAGTAACTTTTTACCAATCCCCGTCTTCTGTTTAGATTCAAGTACTGCAATGTTAACTAATTCAATTTTATCTTGATTAATTTTTTGTAATACATAGCATCCTAAAGTCTCATTATTTTCTTTATATACAAAGCATTCACCATTTTTTAAATAATTTAAAATTAAATTTTTTGATGGATCTGCCAATAACAGAAGTTCAATCGGTGCTTCATCTACAGATTTCAACTTTTCAATCATAATTATCACTCTTTCAAAATTTTATATTTTGTGGTTTTTAAATATAATACGAAAACACCCATCAGAAATTATACTGACGGGTGGAAATAGCTAATTTTCTTTTTTTGAATTTTCTTTAAATCCTTTTTTAATATCCTTAATCAAGGAGTCACTACCTGCAAAGTTAGAAAATGTATTCATTAAAAATGTTAATATTTTTCCAATTATGTCCATACAGCATTCCCCTTTACTATATAGATACCTTATTCCCCATAAAATAATCACACATTTAATATGAATATTACTTTATTTTTTAAGTGAACATTATCTTCTATTTTGTTGCTACTAAGATATTGCTAATTAATTTCAGGTATCTCTGTTCTATTGCTTTTATATACAAATTTTATTAATTCTCAAACTCTATAAATCTTGCGAAATTTTTAAATATAAACCCTTATCAACATTTCTGTTGATGGGTTGTTAATTATATACCTGTAAGAAGCGAATATAAAAACTCTCTTAAATATTCTTCACAAAATGCTGCTAATATTATTACTGGTATCACTGCAAATATATAGATTTTGATTGTACTGAAAAGTGATTTTATAACAGATGTTCGTTTACTATTATTCTTATTAAATAGCTCTCTGATTTTACTTCGAATTGATTTATTTATCTGAAACAATACACTTGCAAACATACAGAAACCTAAAATTTCTAGTGTAGTGTGAGGAAATACAGATATGATGTTAGCTATAGCTTTATAAAAATCAATTTTTAATAAAATACCAATCACAATACCTGGCAATATAGAACTATATATCAAATTAAAGAAGTATAAAAATTGAATAGGTATTAGTGAAAGCAAAAACATTTGTAGTGGAACTATAAAACCATTATTTACGATATATATAATAACTGCACCTAGTCCTGAAGATTGTTTAAGAGAACTGGATATATCGTTATCTATACCTTTAATCATTGCTTCCACATTCATATCGATACTATATGTAATTACAATCGTTAAGATCATTATACTCAGACTAAATAAAAATATTTTTAAAGATCTAATAATAAAACCTTTATCAATAACAAACATAGACTTCTCCTTGCATTTTGTGTAGTTCACAACCAAACACAAACTAACATATTAGAAATATGAACAACCTACAGCAGCACGTATTGATGTTTAGAATTGTATTATACATATAACTCATTTCTTTTTTTCATCCATAAAATACAATGACAGTAAAGCAAAGAAAGCACTAACAATCCATAATCCAGAAATATAAAATAAAATAGCTGTTAACCCAGAGAAAGTAATCTTTAAAATTTTCAAATCTTTTTTCTTCATAATTTTCCACCTTTTTTTAAACCTTCTCCTACAAAAACAGATCCTACAAACCCTATTAACCCATTAATCAAAGATGGCCAAAAATTCATATCTCCCATATAAAAGGAAACTAAAAAAATTAATCCTCCAGTCACTATACAAATTATCCATTGACTTAATTTCATAGACTAAAATACTCCCTTCTAGCAACCTTTATTTCAGTTTATTTAATCTTATTCAGAATATAAATATAAAAAATAGGTCAAGTACATAGATGTTTATCCTACATACCACTCCTCATATCAAAAATATTGGGTTACATACTTCTATTCAAAAACCTTTGCGTTTAATTTGTCTGTATACAAAGATGATTGCAACTATTAAAGTTATGCTATCAAGTAGCTTTATAAAAATTGAACCAAACTCTAAAATTTCAATTTGAAAAATTGCTCCTATTATAGGTAACAAAAAATTAAAACTCATAAAGAATAGCAAAATGGCTAATATTATTTGTTGAGATTTTGGAATAATATCTACTTCCCTTTTATATTAAATTGCCTTAGTACAAAGAAATATTGAATAAAATCATTACTTTTTATTATTAGAGTTAGAAGAAAATAAAAATGCACCAAAAAATAATAATGGGAATATGGCAAATAAACGTATGTTAAAAGAATTATCATCAAAAATAATTGGCAAAGAAATATAAATTATAAATGTTATTACTAAAAATATTAGATAAATTTTTTTTATTACTCATATGTAAAACCTACAAAACAATTGCTATAAATGCTCTAGCAACAACATATGCAAATTGTTTATTAAAACCAAACTTATTAGTTAACCCATTCGCTATGCCATCTGCTAAGTTGCCTTCAAACCCTGTTAAAATATCACAAAATTTATTAATACTTTGATAATGGAACATAACGAGTTTAGTACCAGTTGTATTTTCTATTTTCTTTACCAATTTGTTCCATGCCTTTTCACCGACCTTATTTACAGTAGCTCTAATTGCTTGGGCTCCTGCTTTTGTAGTCATTGTGGCTTTGCCTCTTTCAGCTACACCACCTCTATAATTTTTCACTTGCCATTTTAGCCTTTCAGCAACTGCCGGATCTTTAAAATCACTTTTACTATTATCAATCTCTTTTAAGAGTGCATCACCAATCTCTTTTCTTTGATTCATTTCTTTATCTATTTCACTTCTAGTTTTAGCATTCGCCTTACCAGAATCAATAGTAAAATATACAGGACCAGATAAAATCGCTGTAGCTACACTAGCAGTTAATATTTTTTTAATTTGCTTATTCAATGTTAAATCTCCTTTTATATAATAATTCTCCCAAATCACTATATAAATAACATCTCCAAAATAAGTTTAACAAAATTAAAATTCATTTCAATTAAGGTAGTGTAAAAATTGGTTTTTTGTTGTGTATGAACGATAGTTCACCAACATTTATAAAACCTCTAAAACTACATCCATTAAACAGTAATAACACAGTATCATTCCAAGAACTAACTTTCATTTTTTACATTGTTAACAATTAAATATTTCCATGCTATCCTTATACAAAAAGGTGATAAACAATGAGCTTACTTGTTGCGATAATATTAGGAATCATCATTATACCTATTTACGCTTACTTTTGGGCATCTATATATCGTTGGGAAAATAATAGAAGAATAAAACGTAACAATTTTAAACCTATGACTAAGAAACAATTTAATCTTAATAGTACACGCTATTTGTGCAGCAATCTTTGTTATTATTGCAATCTACTTAAGTTATTTTAAATAAGTTACTTTAAATCCATATTATTGATTAAACAAGATGTTTCTATAAAAACTAACTTTTTGGAATGGTCTTTTGATAAACTTGAGCTATTACATTTTTTGATATTGGCAATTATTAATTTTTTTTACTAATGCAATCGGACTTTTTGTATTTTGGTTATCTAGTCATATTCTAATAATAGACAGATGCTCCATTTTAGCGCATTAGCTCGTAAATTAACAAAATGCTAGAAAAGTTTTGTTGACCTCTTCAATTTTATGGATTGTAAAATTAAACGATCAAACAAAAATCCAATAAATCGTACTCATTACTTACATAAAGGAGCATCATTGTGGATATACTTATAGGAGTCATAATCAAAATAATAGATATAATTGTAGCTATAGTAAGCTTATTTGAACAGGAAACATCAAAGTTATTGAGTAAGATGTTTAGACGTAAAAATAAAAAAGAAGATGAGATAAAAGAATAGGAACAATAACTGTGTCCTTTCATACGTTCATAAAGTATATTAATACCTATTACGTTTACAAAGGGGTATCGCTGTGGAGTATATTATAGGTATAGTAATTAAAGTAATAAATTTCATATTAAGTACAATGCTCGATGGTTACTTGTATTTTAAGGAGTTTATTAAAGAGAGAAAAAAGAATAAGGAATAGCACCACCCCTACGTGTCTTTGCACACGTACGCCCTATTTTAAGGTTGTGAGATACATAGTAAATTTTTAATTAAGTAGTGTTGAAAGGAGTCATATTCATCAAACAAAATAGGAATCAACCAAATTCAAAATTGTTCAAGACAATGTTACCAATCACTGTTTTATTACATTTATTCTTCATTGGTCTATCTATTCACAACATTTTGACTAAAGATGATGTAGTTGCTACATGTTTATCTATATTCAGTCTAATAATCTTCACATCGATGCTGACGCTTGTAGTGAATAAATACATAGAATATAAAAAGCAAAATAAATAGCAAAAGGAGTATTTTTATGAAATTCGGTAAGTACAAATACGATTACAACTATTTACTGATGTCGATACCACTCTTAGTAACATCTATATTTGTACCAGCAGTTTTTGTAGCATTTCTAATCTGTTTAATATGTGGATTTGAGGAACAAAAATAGGAGGATTATTATGAAATTCGGTAAGTATAAAATTGATGAGTTCTATTTACTTTTAATCCTAATATTTATAGCCTTATCTTTATTTGCACCATCTATCATAATTACAGTTGCAATATTGATCATATTAGGGTTAGAGAAAGAAGAATGATATATCAAGGGGGAATGTGGAATGGGAAATTCTTAGTGAGATCAATAATTCATTGAGTATTTTCACAAAATAATTATTATTTAAAGGAGTATTTTAAAGTGAAGAAATTTTTAATCCTTCTATTAACTGGGACATTAGTTTTAGGCGCATGCAATAACGATAATTCTTCAGATAAAGAATCTAATAACAAATCAGACCACAAAACAGAAGAAAAATCCAATAATGATTCCCAAAAGAATAATTCAGAAAACGAAACAAGTGCAAATAATAACACCTCTTCAAACAACAAAAACCAAGAAGATAATGTAGAATCAAATGAGCAAACAGCTAACACTAACAATCAAGACAATGGAACTAACAACAATCAAAAAACTAATACTTCTACGGAAAATAGCGCAAATGATATAGGGGAAGTTGCAGCAATTGAACAAGCTAAAGACTTTCCTGGTGGAGATGTAATTGATGTTCAAAACATTGATTGGAATTCATTCCATATAGATAAAGATAGAACTAATAAAAATGAGTATCATGTTAAATATTATTACAATGGAATTTCAACACCTATGCCATTCGAAATAATCATTGATAGAGAAACTGGCGAAAAATTAGGAGCTAATAATCTAGCAAATAAGCAACAAATGGAAGAATACAAAAGTATGTTGGAGAAAAATGAAAAAGAAAGACAACAGAGATTAAAAGAACTAGCAGAAGAAAACAACGTATATGATAAAAATAGAAATAACCAACAAGATACTAAAGAAAATGAACAACAAACTGAAGAAGATAGTAATCAACAGAATTCTAATAACAATCAACAAACTACAGAAAGTAATAACCAACAAAATAGTCACGAAAACGAACAATAAACAGCAGAAGAGGACACTCAAGAAAACACTGAAACTGAAGGTGACGCCCAACAAGGCACCAACAACAATGATCAATCTAAATGATAACTAACTATTTTTAAGGTAGTACGCCTACCCTAATTATCTTTAAGGAGGGATGACAAATGTGGGTGCGTGAAATCACTAAAAATAACTGTACCGCCTACCGCTATATAGAGCGCTATACAGACCCTTTAACTGGTAAGTATAAAACAGTTATCAGTTACACGTAACAAGAACAATGTACGCAGTCAATAAGACGCTCAATTAGAATTAAATAAAATAATTGAGCAACGATTGAAGCATAACAGTACAAAGCAGCTTGAGAACTTAACATTCCATGATGCATGCGATGAATGGTTAGAGCATTACAAGACACATTCAGGCTCAAAACCAACGACTATCAAAGAGAAGACAAGTAATGTTAATACAGTCAAAAATGCTATTGATAGTAAAGTACTTATCAGCAAGATTACGCACACCTACTTACAAGACATCATAAATGAATGGGCTAAATCACATAGTATTGGCCATGTTCAATCTCTTGTTATTGTTATTCGTTCCGTTTTCAAATATGCGTTTAAATACTACGATCTTCATGATATTAGGATTTTAGATAAAATAGATATACCTAAGAAAGCTAAGACAAGAATTGAACTACAAGCTAAATGTAATAACTATTTAGAAAATAGTGAAGTAAAAGAGTTGCTTGAAAGCTTCGACTACCTAATTGAGAATAAAAGCCATGATACACGTAAACGTAACTATGAAATGGTTAAAGCATTAGTAGAGTTTCAAATTAACAATGGTATGCGAATTGGTGAGTTACTTGCAATCAAGACAGACAATGTAAACGTTGAGAATAAAACATTAGAAATTGATGGCACAATTAACTGGGTTACTGATGTAGAAACTGGAGCATTTGGCGTTAAATAAACCACTAAAACAAGTAAGAGTTACAGAACAATCGGACTTACAACTCAAAGTATCAATTTACTTCAAACACTCATGCTAGAAAATAAAAAAGAGAATCAGTGGAGTGATAAATTTATTGATAGAGGTTATATATTTACTAATACTGCTGGTAGCCCTATTGACTTAAATAAGGTGAACAATATAATTAAAGAAGCAACCGATATAAGTTCGATTAACAAACGTGTAACAACGCACACATTACGTCATACACACATATCAACACTTGCGCAATTAGGAATAAACCTAAAAGCAATACAAGATAGAGTTGGCCACAGTGACTACAAAACCACATTAGAGATATACACCCATGTTACAGATCAGATGGCTAAAGATATGATGAATAAACTAGAGGGGATACAAAGTTAAATGGAAAGTTTTTTGAAACCAATGTTAAATACGGACAGTCTAATAAAAAAGCTTACTTCTTTAGGAATCCGTTTTAATATACAAGATCACGAAGATGCTAAACATATTTTAAGTGAGAAAACGTACTATTTTAAATTAGGATACTTTAGAACTAATTTCCCCAAAAAAGATGGTAAATACAATATAGAATTTGCATACCTATCTGAATTAGCTTCTATAGATATGCGATTAAGGTACCTTTTAATTACAATGTGTTTAGATATCGAACACATTGTCAAAACAGAAATTTTAAATGATGTTTCATTAAATCCTAACGAAGATGGCTATACAATAATGAGCGATTTTTATAAAAGCGAAGAGCAAAAAAAGCGCACATTTAGAAATGTTATGGAAAAAGTAAGTATTGAATCTAATGGTAAAACTACAAAGACAAAAGTCCCTAAACCTGAATTCAAAAAATATTATGATAACCCTCCAATATGGGTATGCTTGGAACTAATTAGTTATAATCAATTTAATGAATTTCTACAATTTTATCATTCTCGTATTAACGATGCTAAGTATTTCCTTGCTGTTAGATGCATAGGTAATGTGAGAAAAGTTAGAAATGTAAGTGCTCATAATCAACCATTATTAGTTCATTTAAATGATCCGAAATTAGATAGTACTAATAAACTATTGATTGAAGAGTCAATAAAGCATTTCAATTTAAGTTATTCACAAATGAAGTTATTGCCTGTAAGAAACATTAGCGCTGTATTTTTACTACATAAAAAATATTGTCACAACAACACTATTACTAACTTAAAAGACGAGCTGATATCTTTTAAATCACAGTTAAATGCTCACAGAAACTATTTTACAACAGAAAAATATTTAAATATGACTATTTCGGCTATCAATAAAATAATTGACTCGTATTTGTAATGGTGCTATCATTGTATTTAACAAAGGAACTCATTATTATGTTCCGCAAAGCATACGCTTTGTTCCAGAATCATAAAAAAGCGCTATTCACAATTTAGTGAATAGCCCTTTTTTTATGCCAAAATTTCATAAATCCCCACACTCTGCGAATTTTTTGCGAACTTTTTACAAATAAAAACACAAAAATAACCCCGTAGGTATATGCCTACGGGGTTTTCAGATACAATATCTATTATTGTTCTTCTTTAACATATGGTAATAAAGCCATATGACGAGAACGTTTAATAGCTAATGTCAACATACGTTGATATTTAGCTGAAGTACCTGTTACACGACGTGGTAAAATTTTACCACGTTCTGAGATAAAACGTTTTAATAATTCTGTATCTTTATAGTCGATGTGTGTAATTCCGTTTGCTGTGAAATAACAAACTTTTTTACGACGACGTCCGCCTCTTCTTGGTCCACCTGCCATGGTAACTGCCTCCTTTTAATAGTTTTTTAATTTTATACGTTCATTATAATTAGAATGGTAAATCATCATCACTAATATCAATAGGGCCGTTTGCATTTGCAAATGGGTTATCTGATTGATTATTGTTTGATGAATTATTATTATTGTTATTATTTTGATAAGAAGACGTATTTTGTCCGGATTGTTGTCCACCAAAATTCTGGAAATTATTATTTTCTTCTTGAGCATGACGCTGATTTTGGTTTTTAGGTTCAAGGAATTGAACACTATCACAGACAACTTCAGTTACAAATATACGACGACCTTCTTGGTTTTCGTAGCTACGTGATTGAATGCGACCGTCAACGCCAGCTAGACTACCTTTGAATAAGTAGTTATTTACATTTTCTGCTTGTTTTCTAAAAACAACGCAGTTAATGAAATCAGCTTCGCGTTCCCCTTGCGCATTTGTAAACGTACGATTTACTGCTAGAGTAAAAGTCGCAACACTCACGCCTGAGGGTGTTGTTCTATATTCTGGATCTTTAGTTAAACGACCGACTAAAACAACTCTATTTATCATTTAAACGACCCCCATTTATTATTTTCTTGTCTTATCTTCGTCTTCACGAATTACGATATAACGGATGATATCGTCTGTGATTTTAGCTAAACGTTGGAATTCGTCAGTCGCTTCATTGTCTTCAGTTTGGATACGTACGATGTTGTAGTAACCTTCACTGAAATCATTAATTTCATAAGCTAAACGACGTTTGCCCCAATCTTTAGTTTCTAAAACCTCTGATCCGTGAGAAGCTAAGATACCGTTGAAACGTTCAACGACAGCTTTTTTAGCATCTTCTTCAATGTTCGGACGAACGATGTACATAACTTCATATGTTCTCATTTTATAATTGCACCTCCTTGTGGTCTATGCGGCTCACCATCATTGTGGTAAGCAAGGAATAATTTTCATTACTCACAATCAAGAATTATAGCACAACGCTTTACATTTTACAATGATTATCAGACGTTCAAAATGACATTTTTGCATCATGTTTCATATGAAACATTTTATCAACTCGGCATCTACAGCTCATAAATTCATATAAAGCGTATATAAAAAATTAGATATTATATTTATTTTTAAATAATTATAAATCAATTTAAAAGTTATTCCAGATAAACTTGATAAACCATTTTAATTCTAATAGCATATCATGTACGTTCTTGATTTGTATCATTAAAATCAAAGGACATGTTTACATAATTCAAAATTAATCAAAGGAGATTTATATGACTTCAGTTATTAAAAAAGGATTGCTGTCCATGAGTGTCCTGTTTGCAACTACAATAACATTTAATACTGTACACGCAGCTGAAAATACAGCAAATCAAAAAGGCACAATGGGATATGGTTATCAAAAATATATTGAAAAGCATCCAGAAGAAAAAAATAATGAAACTCAAGAAAGTGCCTTTCGTTCTAATGCCAGTACAACAGCTTCTGGTGAACGTGTCTTAGACATTTCTGAATGGCAAGGTAAACTTTCAGCGCAACAAGTCAAAGATTTAAAAGCAAATTATGATTTCATTATTATTCGTGCACAATATGGTTCTGAAAAAGTCGATGCGGCATTAGAGCATAACTCAAATCTATTAGATAAATATAACTTGGATTTTGGCGTTTACTCTTATAGTATGTATGAAAATCCTGATGATGCTAGATATGAAGCACAAACCTTGTACAATCGTGCGCCTAAAGCTAGTTTTTATATTAATGATTTTGAAGAAAATACTGTGACATCGGGTACCGCTGATGAAAGTACAACTGCCTGGTATGACAAAATGCGCAGCCTTGCTGGAAATAAAAAAATCTTATTTTATTCATATGAGAACTTTATGAAAGAACATGCTTCAGAATCAGTGGGACAATATGATGGTTATTGGCTCGCTAACTATAACCAAGAACAACCAACACAAGAACATGTGTTATGGCAATATACAGATAGCTATGCTTCACCCGAATTAAACCAAAATGTCGATGCCAATTATACGGGACCTGGTGTAGACACATCATGGTTTACATCTTAAGTTTTTCATCTCAGCATTCACAATGCTATTTTGATATGTAAAACTTAGCACAACTAAAGTCATGTCATTTTCACCTCTAACCGATATTCGCATAACCGTATGTATTTATTCATACATCAAGGATTAAGAAGTATATATATTTCAAATTTTAACCTAATGCTAGTTAAATTTATGACAAGCGTATCTATGAATCAAATGAATATTCTAGACTCCCGGCATGCTTACTTTCCAAATTTCTGAAAAAAGCTTACGCGTTACAATTTAAGTAACACGTAAGCTTTTATTTTATACATTAAATCTAAAGTGAACGATGTCTCCATCTTTCATGATATATTCTTTACCTTCTAATCTTTGTTTTCCAGCTTCTTTAGCACCATTTTCACCATTAAATTCTACATAGTCATCATAGCTCGTTACTTCTGCACGAATGAAGCCGCGTTCAAAGTCTGTATGGATAATACCTGCACATTGCGGAGCTGTCATGCCTTTAATGAATGTCCAAGCACGTACTTCTTGTACACCCGCTGTAAAGTATGTTGCCAAACCTAACAAGTCATAAGTTGTGCGAATTAAACGATCTAAACCAGGTTCTTCAATACCTAAATCTTCTAAGAACATTGCTCTATCATCATCATCCAATGTAGCAATTTCTTCTTCAATCTTAGCACTGATGACAATGACTTCTGAACTTTCTTTATCAGCATATTCACGAATAGCTTGAACTTTTTCATTATCTTCATCGCCAATTTCGTCTTCTCCGACATTAGCAATATATAACATTTCTTTAGATGTTAACAATTGTGCTTGATTTACAAATTTTTGATCTTCTTCCGTAAATTCTAAACTTCTTACTGGATTACCTTCTTCTAAAGCTTCTTTAATTCTTGATAAAATGCGAACTTCATTAACCGCATCTTTATCTTTTTGTCTTGCCATTTTTTCTAATTTTGGTAGACGTTTTTCAACTGATTCTAAATCCGCCAATACAAGTTCCATATTGATAACTTCTATATCATCAATAGGATTAACACGACCAGAAACATGTGTCACATTATCATCATCGAATGCACGTACAACTTGGCAAATTGCATCAACTTCACGAATGTGAGATAGGAATTTATTTCCTAACCCTTCACCTTTTGAAGCTCCTTTAACAATCCCTGCAATATCAGTGAATTCAAAAGTTGTTGGGATTGTTTTCTTTGGTTGTACCATATCTGTCAATACATCTAATCTACTATCTGGAACTTCGACAATCCCCACGTTAGGATCAATCGTTGCGAATGGGTAATTCGCTGCGAGCGCACCCGCTTTAGTAATTGCATTGAAAAGTGTTGACTTCCCTACGTTTGGAAGCCCAACGATACCTGCTGTTAGAGCCATTTATTCATTCTCCTTATTTTTCAGTATCTTGATGAGATACTAGTATTTTTTTCAGTTTTTTATTAAATGTTTGTCGCGGAATCATAATGCTTCTTTGACAATTTTCACATTTTATTCGGATATCTGCCCCTACACGAATGATTTTAAAACGATTCGTACCACAGGCGTGTTGCTTTTTCATCTCTACAATGTCATTTAAACCGTAATTTGATGTCATTCTGTCACTCCTCCGAATATTTAAGCATTATTTTGTTGATTAGGATCATATTGTAACATCATCGGCTTAGGTGTTTTAATTTCTTTTTGCTTAAACAATTTCAATATTTCTTTTCTTAATATACGCGCTCCGGAAGCACCTTCGCCCGGAATTGTATCAGCAGATACACTCAATACAATTTCATCTCGACTGATTGAATTGATACCAACAACTTGCGGTGTAGAGATAAACAAATAATAATTTGTTTGTATCGATTGAAAATGGTCTGTTAAGACATTTTCTACTTGATCAATATCTTCCTCTACTGAAACTGGGATTTCGACAATTGCTTCACCATTAGTCACTGAATAATTTGTAATCTCACCCATGCTACCATTTGGTAATGTCGTTAATTCACCTGTAATGGTATTTATTTTTGTTGATCTTAAACCGATGACTTTAACTGTACCTTCTGCAACAGTTGTACCACCATTATTTATTTTAACATAATCTCCTACATCAAATTGATTTTCAAATATAATGAAGAAACCAGTGATAATATCTTTAACAACTGTTTGTGCACCAAAACCAACAGCTAAACCAACAACCCCAGCACTTGCAATAATACCTTCAACACTAATACCAAACTTGCTTAAAATGGTTGTTAACACTATAAACCATACCACATACGATACGATATTTTGAACTAATGATATTAATGTTGCTGAACGTTTTTTATTCGCCTTTTTACCTTTATTTTGTATTTTGAAAAATTGTTCTATTCCTTTATTAATAAAACGCAATACTATCCACGCTACTATGATATAAATTACAATCATAATTAAATTGGAAATTAGCGTTTGATATGTTTCGGGTTTAGTTAAAGGTTCTATTAAGGAATACATGATACTTTTGATTTGATCCAATAATATTTCCTCCCTTAGTCAAAGACTCTTCTTATTCTATTATAATTATTTAAACTGTTAAACACATCCAACTTCCGACTAAATTTTAAATTTATCTGACGAATAAACGTATCATTTGGGGTATTTATCTACTTTTATTTACATAGAAAGCATGCTACAGCTTGTATGATTATAACCAGAAGCTCCCATATTATCATTACTCACTTTATACTATCAATTTTTAAATATAGTTTATATAATTTTTACGTTTAATTAAATTTAAATTATGTAATTTAAAAAAGACAAAAGAAAAAGAACCATAATTTAAAATTATGATTCCTTCACACTCAGTAAGTAATATTACTACAAACGTCTCTTGAAATAAAGCACTTCCTCAGTTTTTAGATATCACTTTCATCAATAATTTTCTTTATTCTACTATTTTTTTCTCAAGATTATTATAAAGTTTAAATATCATGACACGTTCACCTGTTTTAGAACTTAAATCTGTGTGAAATCCTTTGACTGCTTCACCAGTAACTGAAAAAACAATATCGTCAAGTGCCTCTATACCAGATTCTACGAGTTTAGATCTCGTACGTTTAATTGTTAATAATCCTTCATGTGTCTCACAAACTTTATATTCAGCTTGTGTCAACACACCCTGTAAAGTAACAATAATCATATCACGCAAAATATCAGTTTTCACAGACAGTGAGCCACGACCAAGAAAGTCTTTTTCCCATTGTGTAATTGCTTTACTGATTTCAGACTCATAGGTACCTTTTGTTGTTTTCATGTCGAATGCATCTCCCATAGAATCAAAATTAATTGTTGTATTATTTAATAATGCTAACATTATCATTTTTATAAATTTTTCTCCATAGTTATGCGCAATTACCTAGAAAATAATTGGATAAATCATATAAAAGTCATATACTTATTGTTTCCATGAACAAATCTAAACAATGCTGTTTAAGTTAATCAACTGACCAATGTTGCCAACCACCAAATTCATCAATACTTGCCAATTTAACCCAGCCATTGTGTACCTTTTGATAAAAATCCTGATGTTCATTTAATAGCTGTTTAATATAATCATTGGGCGCGTGCACGACAATGAGTAGCCTAATGGGAGAATGATACATTTTATTGTCTGACGACATTACAGATTGCCAAGGTAGACCCGTCAACAAATCACTCGCATTACCTTGCATAACACCTATACCTGCCGTAATTGTCTGTGTTGTTTTACTACCGCTACCATAATAATGGGGTGCGACAGTTGAGGCGTAATACTGTAAATTAATCCATTGTGCCACAGTAGCTGGGCCGCTGATGATATTTGCTAAAAGACTACCATCATTGTCTTGTTGCCAATCATAATTGTGTAAAAATGCTCGTCCTTTTAAGTCACTGTTTTTTGTTAAATCACGTGGACCTATAATAAATGAAGCGTTTTTCGCTAAGCCCCATTCCGGTCTAATCTCACTCCAATCGTTTGATAAACGATGTGCTTCTTTGATTGGATCTTGTCTTGAGATATGATTATCTGGTAATGCTTTCAATCGTTGTGCATTTGCTCGATAAGTAATGCCAGACACTGCAGTTTGAATTTGATTCAAAGCATTTTGCGCAGATTTTGACATTGTTGGTAAGTATATCCAATTTAATTCATCCGTTGATGTTTGGTGTTCTGCTGCCGCAAAGACAGTGTCTTCTGGAATGACAATACCTCTCTCATTTAACGCTGTTCTAACTTCAGCTAAGTTACAAAGCTGAGCTAATACCTTCGCGTTAAACCCGCTCGCTGCACCACCACACGCACCACAGTCCAGTGAAGAAGCATATGGATTGTTCGCACTTTGACTGCCATGCCCACACAGTACGATTAACGGCGCAAAATCTAAAGTCAATCCCATTAAGCGCAATGCTTGTTGCGCATAATCTACTTTTTCTTCATTTGTAAAACCGATTGGTATCCCCTCTTCATTAATATTACGATGCTCTAAAGATAACGCTGTGTCATGTGGTTTTTGTAACCAACTATCATAAAACTTTCGTATCAATTGACCTATTGGTCTCGGCGCGAAACTTCGTGAAAACATTTGAAGCGATAACCAAGGGCCACTTAATTCTGGTAATAGTAGACTCGGCAAAGCATTTTGCTTCATTTTTTTAAATGTATACGTAATCGATTTTAGTATATGTTGATGCTGACGAAAGGTTGTAGGTTCTTGCTCATTTGTGTATTCTTTAATTTTATGTTGTGGCGGGTTCATCACAGGTAAAGACGGGTGACTATGTGATTGACCCAACTCTTCTTTGACAATTGGCAAACCAAAAAATCCCGCAATACCGATTGTTTCAAATGCACCAGCCGCTTCTATTTGACGTCGAAAAGGTTCCGAGCGTACATCTATACAAAATGCCATTTGTACTTGTGGCTTTTGCGTTTCTTGCTCATTATTTTTATGTGCGGTCACGGCATCTTCCAATTGATGCTCATATGTTGCTTCCCAAGCCGTTAATAAAATTTGTCTACGCGCTTGTTTTTCAAATTGTAATGCAAAATCTATATAAGCGTTTTTTTTAGATTTAGATAGTTGTTGCCATTGTTCTGTCGTAAACATACCAATAGTAATCCAATGTTCTGCAAATTCATCGCGTTCATATGCTGTTGGATTCTCTGCTGAATTCACAGGTAAATAAGGTTCAACAATAGCCCATTCTATACCAAGACGAATGGCTAAATAAGACAATAATATTTGATCAGTATTAGACGCTTGTTCATCTTGCCATAGCATCATACCAGCCCATCCAGGTAATGATAGTAAATGATTTTCCAAATATGTTTGATACTGTGCCTCAGCAAGACCCAGCTTTTGTAAAACCATATGAATAAGCGTTTCAGCTTGATTTGGCAATGTTTTCAAGCGTGAACGTTGTTGTTTGCTCAATGCTGGATCATGTTGTACTAAACGTTGCCATGCAAAGAATAAACCCTTTTCTCTATTAGGCATCGTCCATCCTGATTGCGCATCATCTAAATATAATTTGCACCATTTAATAACGTGATAATCTACAATATCTATTAATCGTCTATCATCTTTATCCGTAATATATGTACTTACTAATGGCACACTATTAGTTTCATCGTCTAAACTTATTTTTTCATTATGTTGATTGACTTGTCTTTTATTTTCAGAATGACACGTTACATCTACAATATTAGACAAATCTAGCATCGCTCTAGCATAACTTTCAGCAAATTGTCTATCTATCGAGACTACCGATTGATTTAACCATTCTTGTAAGTTAACTTCAATCATATCTTTATCAATTTCGTCACGCTGATATGCCTGTTCAAACATATACATTGTAGGATAGATATCTACGTCACGGACATTTTTTAACCATTGTGCCACATTTTTAAATTCATATTCCTCTAAATTTGACCAAGGGTTTCTTGCAGCAAACACAGAAATAGGCGATAAAGGAACGATAACTCTACTTGCTTTAGAAATTATTTGATCGATATCGTCGTTGCGCTGATTTTGGTTTGTCATTTCTTTATGCTTTCCCATTTAGTGCCCTCCTTTTGACAAATAAGATTTTAAATAATTAGGATGACGTTCAACTGTTTCAACCTTTGCATCTCCTAAACGAACAATCCACATATACAGAATTGAAAATACGACAGAAGACCGGTGACGTGCTACCCAGGTACTAATTAAACTCCCCAACAATAAAATGACTGCTACGGTAATAACGATAAAAGTAGGTGGTTGTACGCTGTGAATTGTCAGAGTATGTAATGCCCCTGAAAAATAATGATGCACCACAAAATAAACTGCACCTACAACAATGAGTATCGTCATACCTACAACACGGCCAAAGTTGCCTTCACCAAAAGCTACTAACTGTGTCCATGAGACAGATAAAGACCATGCTAAAATAAGACCGCTCACTAGACGATAACTTTCTTCTGGCGCACTCAACCAAAAACCGAACCCAATCAAGAACGCTAAAATACGACCACTGATTATCCATACATATGACATTCTTTCATTTGCACGACTCGGTACACTAAAATGACGCACTGCCGATCCAGAGCGTAAGAATAAAGTCGCTTTGAATAACCCATGTAAAACCAAGTGAATGATTGCAGGAATATAAGCACCTAATGCACATTGAATTAACATAAAGCCCATTTGGCCTATCGTAGAACCCACCAATAATCTTTTATAATCCACATGCACTAAACTAATGCCTGCACCAAGTAATACGGAGACACTAGCAAAAATTAATAAAATTACAGATGCAATGTCGCCACTAAAAATGCCTGAAAATCTGGTTAACATAATACCACCTGCATTAACGATACCAGCATGCATAATCGCAGAAACTGGTGTAGGTGCTGCTACAGATTCGATTAACCAACGTTGAAAGGGCCATTGTGCCGCTGGAATCATAACAGCTAGTACAATGAGTAAATTAATACCAAATTGTGCCAAACCATTAATCATGGATAGATGTGCTTCATTTAAAGCTACAGAATAGTGCCATTCACCGGTAGATAATCCAATCCACAAAACAGCACTTACTAACGCAACCCAACTCAACAAGAATAATCTACCTGTTACCTTCGCTGCTTCACGTGTAACTTTCCAGGCACTTGTTAAACTGATCAAAATCGTAAGTCCTAATAATGTACATCCCCAACTGATTACCATAATTCTCATATCCGCAGTTAACCAAGCAAATGATGCGAAGGTAGTCGTAAAAGTAAATAAAGTGAAATATTTTTTATAGCTTTTATCACCAGCTAAATAACGAATACAATAGCGTTGGATGATCACACCAATGATGAGGACAAAACCAACCATGAGCCAAGATAATACGTCAGACCGCCATATACCTATCTCTATATTTTTCTGTGACAATATAAGACCTAAGCTAGCCACAATTGCCGGTAATGCTACGATATAAATATGTATTCGTGCATATTTAGGCGATATTTTTTTTATTAAGAAAAAGAGACTACTTAAAATTGAAATAATTAGCGTTAAAAATAATAATGTTATAAAAATATGCGCGTCAATCACGATTATCACCTTACCTTCTGTACTACGACATTTAAATTTATAATAGTAACAAAACACTTAATTTAAAATTATATTTCCCACGAAAAAAGCCGACAATTAATAATAAATCGATACTGACTTATTATCATTGTCGGCTTCATTACAACGCACATATGGTGAGTGTTTTGCTTTGCTACCTATTATATATTCATTTATTTTCAAATATGTTGATTTTACATTTTATACGTTAAGACGTACAATCTCTTATTTCTACTACTATTTATTCACTTTTTCAATTTGCCAATACACACTGATTAACAACTTGCTAAAGCTTTAATTACATAGAAAACATAGAAAAGTATGCCTAAATTTTTAACTTTTAATATTATCAAGATATAACGATTATTCGTGTTTGTCAAGATAGACAGTATGTTAAGCTTTGTTCATTATAGCTCTTTATATTTAAATGCTTGCTTAGAAGCAATAAATGAAAGCGCCATAACGATTAAGCCAATTATAGCAAAAATGCCACCATACCATAGGTTTTTAGTCATTTCTCCCATAAAATTATCTGTATTTGATAATATGGCCATACCTACAAAATAATAAACAAAGAATAAAATAACTACGATAATGGATACAATCATAAATATGACATTTGATTTTTCTGCACCCATTTTAAAAGTAAACGGAAAAATAAGTGAATACAACGCGATAAATCCTGTACCAAGTAACGCTGAATTCACTCCACTTACAATACTACTCGCAACAATTGCATTAATCACAAGTGACACCACCATACCTGTTAATGCTAATAAGCTATAAAATGCAAAATGACTACTCACGTAAGTGTTTCTGCTATAGGGTAATGTAGAAACAAAATACATCCACTTTGAGTCTTTTTCATTTTTTAAATTATCTGTAGCAGGTGAAACTAAAAATATCATAGGCATGAAACTAGCCATTAATGGATTTGTAAAAGAGAAAAATAAACAAATTGGAATACTTAACAATAAATATGTATATATTGATTTTTGGTTTGTAAAATAATAACTCAGTAAGTAACCCTTCATGCTAATTCTCCTCTCATTAATATTTTTGTGGCATCATCAATATTTTTTAATGGCTGCGCTAGCTCTACATCTTTATTTTGATTTACAAGTGCTTTTCCTGTTCCTTTATGTAGGCGATAAGCAACAACATTACTGTGATTAACATCAAATTCCCCTTCTTCAAACGAAACAATGCCATAATCATTTAATAATGTATCTTTGTGCTCTTGTAATAAAATACGCCCATTTTTCATAAATATTAGCTTATCTGCAAGGGTTTCTATATCTTCCGAAATATGTGATGAAATTAAAATACCATTACCTTCATCAACAAAATCTTCTAATATTTCCAGCACTTCTTCACGGCCTGAAACATCCATTCCTGCTGTGGCTTCGTCAAGGATTAAAAGTTTACTATCGTGAGACAGTGCAATGGATATTGAAATTTTCATACTCATACCACGAGAGAAAGTCTTAATTTGACGTTCTTTTGGTAATTCAAAATTCTCCAACATTTCAAAAAAATGTTGTTCATCCCATGTGCGATAAATATTAGAAAACACTTTACTAATTTGTTTTGCGTTAAGTTTATTAGGCAATCGAAGATCATCAAATACAACACCTAGATGTTCTTTATAAGCATAGTCATCGCGAGAAATCTGTGTATCAAAAAATTGAATATCCCCAGCATCTGCAAAGCGATTTCCCACTAATGTATTAATCAACGTAGATTTACCAGAACCGTTTTTCCCAATAAGTCCTACCACTGTATTGGGTTCGATGGTTAGATTAATTTGATTTAAATTAAAATCTGAATCAACGTAAGTTTTATTTAAATTTTGTACATTGAGCAAATATTCCATGATAACCCCCCGTATTTCATTTTTTGATAAAATCTCAAACTTTCACATTAAATCACTTTCTAAATTAACATAATACACCTCGCTATAATACACAATACATTTTTAAAAAATATTTATTATTAATTAAATATATATCTAAAAAACAATAACTAAAGCCATTCACCGTTAATTGTATTTAAAATGGCCACATCGTTCCATCCAACAAAGATAATTGAGGTTGAATGGGATAAAAGGCTGAGACAATTCTTTTGCCCCAGCCTATTACATGTCATATTTATACATGAACTATAATGTTTACGCTTTTCTAGCCAACTTGAATAGCATGAACTGACGAAACTTTTTAATAAAAGACAATGTCTCTTTTTACATCTTTTTAAAATATTACTTAATAATATCAATAAGTTCTTTCTTAGCTGCTGAACGTGCCGGAATCCAACCAAATACGATACCAATTAATGTAGAAACACCTACAGCAATGAGTACTGAGCTTAGACTAACCGCACTCTTGATATAATCTGGTGTTACTGCATCTACCAGGCTTGCGACAAGTATACCTATGATTAGACCAATGATACCGCCAATCACACATAGTACAACACTTTCTACTAAAAACTGGATTTCAATATTTCGCGCTTTTGCACCAAATGCACGACGAATGGCAATTTCCTCTGTACGCTCTGTCACTGAAATATACATCACGTTCATAACACCGATACCAGCGATAAATAATGAAATACCTGCAACAGCAGCCACAAAGTAAGTAATACCATCAAATACTTTATTAATATTTTTCATGAATTCTTCCATATCTGTGTAACTATAGTTACCATCACCTGCGCCTGAACCTTTTTTATTTAATTCTTTAGCGACTTTGTCTGCGACTTCTTTCTTGTCAGCACCATCTGCTAATGATAATTGGAGTGACGGAAAATCTTGCGTTAATTGTCCCATATATCTATCAAATGTATTTGCAGGCATATTAACAGCTGATGTATTCATAGGATCGTTTACAATGCCTACAACTTCGAACCCTTGATCATCAATATATAATGTTTTACCTATCGCATCGTTATTGAATACATCTTTGGCAATTTTGTCATCGACTGTAACGACTTTTTTGTTCAGTTCATTATCGTCTTCATTAAAGCCTTTACCTTTTTCTGGGCTAGTCATTTCTTTTTTCTTTAAAATACTGACGTCGCCTTTTTTCTGGGCATTCGTCATTTTTGCAGAATAACCCTGATCGTCACTTTCTTTGATTTTGGCATCTGTAACACCATTTACTTGTTTAGCAATATCTAAATCTTGCTGGCTAAAAGGATTATCTTTCGCACCTTCACCACTACTCGTCATATAGTTAACCGTAGCAGAATCTTTGCCTGCACCTGTATCTTCAAATTGTTCTGATGCCGTTTGTTTAAACCCATTACCTAGAGACATAATCGTAATGACCGCAGCTATACCAATGATGATACCAATCATAGTGAAAATATTACGACGCTTATTCTTTAAAATGGATTTGAATGAAATGGCGATGATATTCGATAAATTCTTCATTCAACCACCTCTTCTCTTTGGACACGACCATCTAGTATATGAATAATACGATCTGCCTTATCTGCTACTTTGCGATCATGTGTTACGAGAATCATCGTTGTGCGATGCTCTTTATTTAATTTCATAAATAAATTGATAATATCTTCAGACGTCTTAGAATCAAGTGCCCCTGTAGGTTCGTCAGCAATGATAAATTTCGGGTTATTGATGATCGCACGTGCTATGGCTACACGCTGTTGTTGCCCACCTGATAATTTGTTAGGTACTAAATTTTCTTTATCATATAGTCCCACATCGTGTAATGTATTGATTACTTTTTCTTTACGTGCTTGCGACCCTAATCCTGCATAAACTAACGGAATACTCACATTTTCCAATATCGTATTGTTTTGAATTAATTTAAAGTTCTGGAAAACGAAGCCTACTGTTTTATTTCTAATTTCTGCCAATTCATTATCCGAACTTTTTTTATAATTCTCATTATTAAACAAATAATCGCCTTCATAGCCTCGGTCAATAAACCCTAATATGTTAATGAGTGTACTTTTACCAGAACCCGAAGGCCCCATGATCGCTATGAATTCTCCTTCTTTAATGTTGATATTGATATCTTTCAAAATGTGATTTTCTTCATCGCCGTTTTTGAAATGTCTATTGATATCTACAAGTTCTATCATGATGACACCTCAACTTTGTCTCCATCATTCATAGATTTTTTAGGGTTTTTAATTAATTTGTCACCTTTTTTCAGACCCTCTTTTACAAAAATTTCACCGTTTACTTTATCAATTTTAATATCACGTTTTTCAACTTTATTGTCTTTACCTAATACAAAAACATTATTGTCTTTAGTTAATACTGATTTTGGTAACTTAATGGCATCTAATGGCACTTCAACTTCCATGGAATAGCCTGCACGTACAGGAATATCAATATCACTAATTACAATTGTATATTTCGATGAATCTGAATCACTCTCGCTGCTAGGATCAGAAACTGGATTAGAAGCTTGAGCACCGCCGTCTTCCTCACTACCTGAGCCAGCTGCTGCTCCGCCTCCAGATTTACTTAAACTTTCTTCGTAACTTTTTGGCAACTCTGAGATTTTCTTGATTTCGCCTTTACCTTTTTTACCAGTACTTGTTACTTTAACATCTACTTTGTCGCCTTCCTTAATCTTTCCCAGATCAAATTCAGTCACAGTTGCTTTAATTTGTGGTTCATCTGCAACAAGTTGTAGAACAGGCTCTCCATCAGAAACGTTCTCTCTATTTTTAATATCAATTTTACCGTCAAAAGCAGCATAAATACTGTCGTTCACTTGACGATCATATTGGTTAAGCTGTTGTTGTGCTTCCGCTCTCTCATTTTCATCTTTTGCATTGTCCACTTTATCAACTAATTGTTGGCGTTTATTATTATTAATTTCATAATTGATGAGTGGGTCACCTTGTTTAACTGATTGACCATCATCAACTTGTGTACTTACATACGTTCCCAATTGACTGTTGTTATTATATGTTTTAACTGATTTAGGTGAAGCTTTACCTTCTAAATTGAGTGGACTTTCTTTCTCCACTTTATATGTATCATAACCATCTTTCTTGTCTGAGCTACTATTCGCTTGCTTTAAAATTAATGCAATTGCAATTAATACGATAACGACAATAACACCGATAATCCACATCCACTTTTTCTTCAATATTAAAACACTCCTTTAAATTATTATTCATTTTAGATACTATTATAATCACACAACAAAAAATATAATGCATAACATTATTTTATATACAATATTTTTCGGTAAATATATACCTAACAATATTGTAATATTAACAATAGTAATCAAAAAGATTTTATTTTTTAAATTTTATTTAAAGTTTTTCTTAAAAGTGTTTTAAAATATTGTAGGTAATGTTATGCTTTGGAAAATAATATATATAGGGAGCAAGGGATTCATGGAAAATTCTAACTTACCATTCGCTCAACATTTTTCAAAATTACGTGAACAACCTAAATGGGGACTCAAACTAATCATTGCAATAGTCGTTATTGCACTCTCAACTGCTGTAGGTGCTATGTCAATTGATTACAATGAAATTTATCAAGATGCAGGTACAAGCGCTCAAGATATGGGTAATATGCAAAAAATTGGCTTAATTACTGGCATCGTTGGTGGTACAATTGGTAGCATTATTGGTATTGGTATTACATTTTTAATCTTTTTAGTTATTTCTAAAATTATGAAATCTGATGCAACTGCAAAACCTATCTTTTCTGCAACATTAAGTTTTACTATCATTACTGGCATCGTTGGTTTAATTATTATATTAATCCAATGGATTGCTGGTTTATCGCCTACAGATTATAATATTGCAAACTTAAATGTCTTTGATAAAGGCAACCAAGTGTTAGGCGCATTTAACTTACAAACACTAATCAGCGCATATGTATTTGGCATTATGCTCTTTGCAACGAATCGTTTGTCTAAAAAAGCTTCAATTATTTGGGCAATTGCATACATCGTTGTATCAGTTGGATTTGCCCTAATCGGAGCAAGTTTCCAATAATACATATATTTACTAAAAAACATGGAACACTGCCGTTCCATGTTTTTATTTTGATATAAAATTACTCACACACAAAACAAGCGCCCATCATACGGACAATAATGATGATGGGCGCTTGTTTTCAAATGAATCAACATTGATTTATAAATATTTTTCTTTTTCCGCTTCTCTCAATTCAATGCGTCTAATCTTACCTGAATTTGTTTTAGGTAAATCTTCTACAAATTCAATCGCTCTTGGATATTTATAAGGTGCTACATCTTGTTTAACAAAATTTTGTAATTCTTTAACAATAGTTTCATCACCTGAAACATCATCTTGCAAGATGACAAACGCTTTGACGATATTCCCTCTAATTTCATGTGGACTCGCTACGACTGCACATTCTTTTACATATGGGTGTTTCGTCAGTGAATCTTCTACTTCAAATGGTCCTATGGTATAGCCAGAACTTATGATGATATCATCTCTTCTACCTTCAAACCAAAAGTAACCATCTTCATCCATTTTTGCTAAATCTCCAGTAATAAAGTAGTCACCAACTTGTGGATCTGCAGTACGTGCTTCATCTTTATAATAGCCTTTAAATAATGCAGGTAAGTCTAACGGCACTGCAATATTTCCTACTTCATTGGGTTGTGCAGGATTACCATCTTCATCGATTACTGTTACATAACTACCTGGAATAGCTTTACCCATTGATCCAGGACGTCCTTTTGTATCCTTTAAGAAACCGATTAACAACGTACTTTCTGTCTGACCATAGCCATCTCTAACCGTTAAGTCAAAGTTTTGTTGAAATTTATTAACAACTTCTTTATTTAATGGTTCTCCAGCAGATACAGCACTATGTAAATGTGACAAATTATATTTTGTTAAATCAGGAGATTTTGCCATTAAACGATATTCTGTTGGCGTACAGCAAAGCACATTGATTTGATACGTTTCTAATAATTCAAGGTACTTCTCAGCATTAAATTTACCGTTATAAACAAATGCTGTTGCGCCTGAACTCATAATTGATAAAAATGGACTCCATACCCATTTTTGCCAACCTGGTGCTGCTGTTGCCCATACGATGTCATCTTCATTTATACTTAGCCAATGTTTGGGAGCCATCTGTAAATGCGCATATCCCCAACCATGAGAGTGGACAACTGCTTTTGGATTACCTGTTGTTCCTGAAGTATACGATAATAAAGCAATATCTTCTCTTGAAGTTGCTTCTGTATCCAGCGTATCTGAGGCATCAGTTTGCGCGTCTTCAACGTTAATCCACTTATCTTCTTTGCTGCCAATTAAAAATTTAAGTAATGAGTCATATTCTTTAACACCTTTGAACTCTTCGATGCTATCACCTGTGGCTACAACTGCCTTAATTTCACCATGTGTTATACGATATTGTAAGTCTTTAGTACGCAACATTTCAGAACTAGGCACAATAATCATACCTAATTTCCATGCGGCTAAATATATTTCATATGTCTCAATCGCACGTGGCATCATGATTAATAACTTATCACCTTTTTTCAAACCATATTTTAAAAACATATGGCCAACTTTGTTTGCATTTTTTATTAGTTGGTTATACGTTATATCCCGTTCTTTACCAGTTTGATCATTAAAAATAATCGCCTTTTTTGACGGATTATTTGCATATTTTTCAATTTCGCTCACGATGTTATATGTTTCTGGAGCAATTAAATCTGCTTTATTCATTGGTTACTCTCCTTATTTCGGTGATTAATTTTACAATATACAGAACAATATCAAGTTGTATTTTGATTATTCAGAAAATAGCATTGCATTCACATTCGTTTTTGTTATGAACTACATCTTAACACATACTTGATTAGTTCATATATTTATATCATTTTATCATTATAACAAATGATACTTTAATATACTTGGTACAAGCATTTTTATATTGTGTTTTAGCTTTAGTATCTGTGGTATAAAATTTATAGTAAATAATATATGAGGTGGTATTCATAATATGAATTTCAAGGATTGGGAAAATGAAAAAAATACGCTACATTTATTGTCACAGATTCTAGGTAAATATAAATTAGAAGCAAGTTATCAAGAACCTCAATGGTCACACGTGACGCTAAATATAGATGTGCAGGGCTTTTCAACTGGTATGTTAAGCTATGGAACACATACATTTGCGTTAAGTGTTAACCTGATACAACACCATATTGAAATCGTCATTGACCAACATATACATGATATTACCTTGAAAAATGGAAGAACTATACAATATTATTATAATGAAATTGAAAAACTGTTAAATCAATCAGATATTCATTTAAAAGTTAACACTTTGCCACAAGAAGTACCAAATCCGATACCGTTTGAAAATGACGTAGAACATCATCATTACGATGATGAAATTGCAAAAGAGGCATTAGCATTGATGAAATTTGCTTACCATGCTGAAGCAAAGTTTATTAATGGCTTGAGAGTGAGAAAATCTAAACCTGGCCTATTTTGGGGAACATTTGATATTTCTTGTATTATCGTCAAAGATAAACCAGCACCATTTGAAAATGATAGCATGGTTATTGAACGTGCAGCTTTTGATGAAGAAATGATTGAATTTGGCTTTTGGTTTGGTGATGACCAATTTGAAGGACCAACATTCTTTGTCTTACCGTATCCTTTTGCAGATCAACCTTTTGATACTGACCATCGATTTCCTAAAGATTGTTATTTTGATCAACAATTAATGGAATACCTAATCGAATATCAACAACATCATGATATCGATACAATAACTCAATTTTTCAAAGCGTCTTATTTAAAATTCGCGGATTTTCTAAATTGGGATAACGTCGATTATGCTTTTTCTCCTCTAAAAATGAGACCAAACCATTTAAATAGTACACTTTAATTTATAAATCTATGACTGCAGTCATTTTAATTATATCGAGGGTATGAGACACCTATCATGTCTCACCCTCATTTATATTTTCATACAACCTTTAGACGCATAACAGAACTAAATTGCTATATACTCAACCTAAGAAACTCCTTTCATGACAATATTTCAAACTTCTCACAGATAAATTTTAAAAAATAAGTTCAACTTTTAGATTTACAACGTTTAGAGTGATATAATATTTAGATGTGTAATTTGTTAAGAAAGAAGTGAGTACATTGACAGAAACTGGAAATTTCCATGGTGAAAAAAGAATACCTCTGTTTATCGTTCTATTATCAGGGGCTTTTATAACTATTTTAAACCAAACTTTACTTGGAACAGCTTTACCTCCAATAATGAAAGATCTCCAAGTGTCAGAAAGTACAGTACAATGGTTACAATCTATATTTATGTTAGTAAACGGGATTATGATTCCTGTAACTGCATTTTTAATTGAACGCTTTACGTCGAGGCAGTTATTCTTAACTGCAATGAGTATTTTTGCAGCAGGTACGCTACTTTGTGCCGTCGGTATTGATTTTTCAATGCTATTAATCGGACGTGTCTTACAAGCAGCAGGCGCAGGTATAATGATGCCGCTAATGCAAACAATACTATTTTTAACTTTCCCTAAAGAAAAACGCGGTACTGCAATGGGTCTATTTGGACTTGTTATCGCATTTGCTCCAGCTATCGGACCTACTTTATCAGGTATATTAGTCGAACACCTATCATGGAGAAGTGTCTTCTATGTTGTATTCCCTATCGCGATTATTATCATCATTGCTTCTATATTCCTATTGAAGAACGTTACAGAAACAACACATCCAAAATTAGATATTGCTTCAGTTATCTTATCTACATTAGGATTTGGTGGCTTGCTATATAGTTTCAGTTCTGTTGGTGAAGCAGGTTGGACTAGCGTACAATTTATTGCACCGCTTGTTGTTGGTATCGTTTCACTCGTTATATTTATCCGTCGTCAATTAAACTTAAAAGAACCTATGCTTGAGTTCAGAGTATTTAATTACAGTATTTATACGTTAGGTACGATACTAAGTATGTTTGTATTTGGTGTACTTATTGCAACAAATATTATCTTGCCACTTTATATGCAAAACATGCTACAATATTCAGCCTTAAAATCTGGGTTAGTATTATTACCAGGTGCAATTATTATGGGTATGATGAACCCAATAACTGGTTATTTATTCGATAAATTCGGTGGTAAATGGCTCGCTCGAATTGGCTTATTCGTCCTAGTCGTTTCAACGTTACCATTTACAATGTTAACGGAGCATACAACATTTACGTATCTCGCTACTTCTAATGCATTGAGAATGGTTTCGATCGCCATGGTTATGATGCCTATGACAACATTAGCAATTAACCAACTGCCAAATGATTTAATTGCACATGGTACTGCTATGAACAATACATTCAGACAAATGGCAGGCGCTATTGGTACTGCAGTCTTTATTACTATAATGTCAGTTTCAGCAATACCTCAAGATGGTATTACTGGTATTATTCATGGTGTTAACGTAACGTTTATCATTGCTACAGTTATATCAGCAATTGGGTTACTATTATCATTTAAACTTTCGGACGATAGTAAACCAAAACGTCGCACCTTATAAACACACATAAATAACAATTAATGTTTAGAACATCAATATTATTGATTAAAAAAGGCTCTGGGACATAAAGTTCTTAGACAAGCGAAAAAAAGGCAATTTCTATTGAAATAATATAGAAATTGCCTTTTTCATTATTGTTTTGATTATAGTTAGTTTGTTGAACTACTACTTCCTTATATTAAGTGCTACTAATACAAAACCAGGTTCGCATTTGTCTTGTTTGTTTTCCTAACCTATACTACATTTTTCGTGTTCAATAATATTACGTATTTCAGCGAGACGCTTGAGGAAAAAGGATAAGTTGAAGCTGTCCCCTAAGAAAGCGAGCCAATAATATGAAATATTGCATAAAAAAGAGACACTCAGATGAATTGAATTAAATCATCTGAGTGGCCTTTTTCTGGGATTATGTCTCAAAGGTTCTTTGTTTACGCTTAAGTGCATCATTGTTCTAAGCATTTATACCTACTTTAAGACGATTAATCCATTAACTTAATCTTCATTCAAATCATGAACTACATAGGCATTTTGTTCACTTAAAATCTTGAAGCGATGTCGACCATCTAAAAAATCTTACAATAGCCCTTTAACTCTTACATCAGTGACGATCAAATAAACTTTGCCGTCATCCATATCACTTTTAAATGTTGCGATTTCACTTTCATCTACACCTAAATCAATCAACTTTCTTTTCAAAGCTTCTCTTTCAGAATCATTTTCTTTTTTAATATCTATACCTAAAATATTTGTATCTTCTACAATTTTTTCTGTTCGAGATTTATCTAAGGATAATACATAAATGTCCTGATTACCTATACCTTTGTCTTGTAATGCAGTAACATCTACTTCTAACTCACCATCATTCTTATAAGCTTTAACTACTGGTTTCATAAGAAAGTCCCCCTCCTCTTAAAATATCCGTCATCGTTATTCACGAATACGCATCAATCATTACGCTTTAGACTGAATCATTAAATGATCGAAACGTTCCTTTGTCATATAAAAATACGTATGTTCTAAAATTTTATCAAATAAGTCTTCTCTTTCATCGTCTTCTGTTAAGCTAAAGTTAGTCTCAACATCTTCTTGATCTGCTTCATCGACAAAAATAACTTGTTCACTTTTTACATCTAACGTCTTACGATTATAAATGAGCTCTAAATGATTATTTTTGCGGTGAATTGCTTCAATGTTGTCAATTTTATATGCGCTCTGAATAAAATCTATCACTCGCTTCTCTCTATAACGCTTATGCTTTTGAGCTTTAAAATCTTTAGCAAAATTTTGCTTCACTAGTAAATAAATAATAATGACTATAGCTAGAATTAACAGAAAAATTAACGTACTCATCTGAATGTCCCCCTTATCACAAACACCTTAGTTGTGTTATTACGATATTATGCATAATTTTCCCATTCTGTATATTCTTAAACATGACAAATGCTTTTATCACAACCACCAAAGCTTTTCACTATATAAACATTTAAAGACGAAAGCGTGTTAAAAAATATGAAACCCCTCAGTAATTTGACTACCGGAGGGGGTTCATATTTCCACTTATTGTTGATGATAACGAATTTGCAATTTTTTAATTTTAGATGACACTGCTTCAAAGGGTCCTTCAACATGAGCATCTCTAATTACACTTTCAATAGGTAAATTTTTAAAAGGTGCGGGCGCAACATTCATAGCTTCCAACCATTGACTCAATTGTTTCGAGGAACTCGCATATACAATTTTATCTAGCCCAACGAGTGCATGTGCCGTCGCGCACATTGGACAATGTTCGCCTGATGTGAAAACAATAGTATGTTTTCTTTCGTCAGGAGTAAGATGAGTTGCTGCCCATTTTGCAATAGCAATTTCAGGGTGTGCAGTCGCATCACCACTGCTGATTCTATTATAATCTTCAAATAAAATATTACCCTCAATATCCACTAAAAGTGAGCCAAAAGGTTCATTACCATTGTTTAGTGCTTTCTCAGCAAGTTCGACTGCTCTGTTTAAATATTGTTCATAATTCAATCAAATAACTCCCTTCATCATCACATGTATGAATCAATAAATGATTTATAGATTAGCATTTAGCTTAACAAATTATTCGATTTTATCTAGTTTTTCGCTTGCATAATTATTGTAATTGAGCGATTGAATCATAACTGAAATTACTAATAAACTTCCCATAGTATCAGTAAAATAATGTGCGCCCACATAAATACGGGATACTATAATTGAAGCTACTAAAATAATTGCTATACAATATAATGTTTTATTCCTTTTTATTAATAAAATTAGACTTACTAATATGCATACACTTAAAACATGCATGCTAGGAAAACTATATCCGTCAAAATGTGTGGATGGCCTCGCCCGTTGAATGACATATTTCATAAATGTACCTATTAAAAATACTGAAAAACACCAAAAGCCATACCACAAAAACTTAAATTTATGATAGAAAAACAAACCAGTTAAAACACATAATGTTAAAATCAAACAAATTTTAGGATCAAAAATAGTTGAAATGAAATATAGATATTGTTTTATAACATCTATATTTAAATATATATGTAACATGTTATAGATAGCTTGGTCTATAGGTTTTGCTATACCTATTGCAATACTAATCAAAATAGCAATAAGTAAAATAACTGGCAGTGTAATTTTTAAAATACGAGTCATTTTAAAGTTTCCTTTCTGTCGTTGTTAATTCTTCTAGCCACTGCTAAAAGTGCGCCAAAAGCTATACTGATACTCAACATAGAAGAACCACCATAACTCAATAAGGGCAGAGTCACACCAGTTAATGGAATAATACTAGATACACCTGCTAAATTAATGAAAACTTGCATAAATATGTAACTGACTACACCAACACAAATCAATTTATAAAATTGATTGTCCGTTTTATTCGCATAAATGAGTCCTTTTATTAAGATATAACCATAAATTGCGAGCGTAAATAGCACACCTAGTAGCCCTAATTCTTCTGAAATAACGGTAAATATAAAATCAGTGTGCGGTTCTGGTAAATAACCTAACTTGGCTAAACCATTTCCTAAACCTTTACCAGTCAGGCCGCCATTACCAATCGAGGTTAACGCGCTCGTTAACTGATAACCATCATTATCTTCATATTTAAATGGATCTAGCATCACTTTTATCCTTTTTAGCCTATATAAATTTTTAGAATCAAAAATCAATGTATAAGTACCATAAATAACTAATGGCACAAGCGTAATTCCCATAATTTGAAATTTGATTTTATTTTTTATATCGGAATATATTAATATACAGCCAATTATGGCTACTGTCAGTAATGTTCCGCCCAAATCACCTTGCATCAACACAAGCAGCAAACCAATACCTAATATGGCTAATGGTGCTAGCATATGTTTTAATTGGTAATCTTTATAGCAACTCACACACTGATTAATAATATAAGAAAGATAAAAAATCGAAGTTAACTTCAGAAATTCCGAGGATTGTAAACTAAATATTCCTAAATTAATCCAGTTTCTCGAACCATTAATTTCTTTACCTATTAAAATCGTAATTAATAATAAGCATAAGGTGCCGAAAACCATCAATTTTTGTACATGCGTGTTTTTAAAGAAGTTTATATTTATGCATAATGCAATAAATATCACTGCTAAAACACCCGCAATTAAAAAGAGGAACTGCCTTTTCATAAAATAATTACTTTCAATTGGAACGCCACCAGTTAAGGCACCTTTAGATGCTGATACCATACTCGCACTATATATCATGATGATACCTAAAACACCTAATATAATAAAACTAAATAGCATCCCGTAATCTAGACCTTTTAACCGTCTCTGAATTACTTTCATATTTTTCTTCATCTCTGCACCTCATTATAAACGTCCACCACCTAGTAAACCAAATATAGCAAGCATCCTCAATCAGACTTTAGGCTTACCTAATTTAATATGTAATTAATATATTATGTAATTATGTTTAAATATTTTATTCATGCATAAATCGAACAAATATTATGCTTAAAAAGTAACTATTAATTATCTGTAATTTTAAATATGACAAAATAACTTAATGCCATTTAATTGAAAGGAATTTGTCTATTATGCTAAACTCAATTACAGATTTTATAAGTCTGTAATAACTTTAAAAATACAAAACGAAAATCTATTCTAAAAGGATGATGAGCTTGAATCAATCTCAGTTTAATCAAATAGCACAAAATTATGATAATAAAGAAAGAATTAATTTAGCTAAAACAATCTCTTCCGAATTAAATTCACTGCTCAAAAAAGGTACATATGATTCGTTATTAGATTACGGTGGCGGCACTGGACTTGTCGCATTCGATATCGCACATCATTTCAATCACATCACTATTTTAGATGCATCACCTAAAATGATTGAGATATGCAATGCAAAAATTAAATCATTAAATAAAACAAACATTCAAGCCATTGAAGGCGATTTACTAGCTCCAAACAAAACAGGACTGCACCAATCATATGATGTGATATTACTTTCACTTGTATTACTTCATAGTGGAAACTATATGGCGTTACTACAACAATTAGCTACTCAATTAAAGCGTAATAGCATACTGATCATAGTAGACTTCGACAAAAATGAGAATGTTAATCATCCGAATATATATAATGGATTCGAACAGAAGGATATCCACAAAGCATTACGTAAAATAGGACTTTCAAATATAAATAGCCACACTTTTTATCAAGGTAAAAATATATTTATGAACAAAGATGCGAGTCTATTTTTAGCATCTGGGCAATTCACATAAATTCTCCGAAATGTATAATTATTCAAAACAAAATGAATAACTTTTGCATAGTTATTCAAAAATACGACTTGCTCTTTTAATTAACTAAACAACAAAAAAACTACTGTTTTCTAACACTTTACGTGTGAAACAGTAGTTTTTGATTAAGTATATTTTATTAAAAAATATGTTTATTAACTAAAGAATCCAGCGATGAAGTCTGCACCTTTAGCTACTACATCTGCAATGCTAGTTCCCATATTTACCCAGTCGTGATCTAAACCTGATTTTACTGCATTTGAAATTGCTTCTACGATACCTGACATAATGTAAGCACTCCTTTAAATTGATTTAATTAGTTATTTAAAAATTACGCGAAAGTGTCAACTAAAGTTTTGATTAATTTAATAATACCACCGATAATATCTGCAATCATCATGTCAATACACCCCTTTACTTGTTTGTGTAATTACATTGTATGCTAATTAATAATTAAAATGTTAAATTTTTCTCAATTCGTATAGTTAAGTTCTTAACTGTCTTAAATTAATAAAAAAAGTACAGTTAGGCAAAATATATATGTATATCGATATCACTTTTAGAGATATCAACCATCTCATTTTGTAATTTTACACTTAAGCTAGTTGCTATTAAACTTGAAAGAAATACTTGGCAAGTTATTAAATTTGTTTCAACTAAGGAGAGATGGAAATGGGAAAACATTACGATGTCATCGTTGTCGGAGCCGGTTCTATGGGTATGTCAGCTGGATACTATTTAGCAAAAAGTGGGTGGAAAACTTTAATGATAGATGCTTTTGACCCACCACATGAAAATGGTAGTCATAGTGGTGACACAAGATTAATAAGACATGCTTGTGGAGAAGGTTTAGCGTATGTACCGATTGCTTTGAGAGCACAAGAACTTTGGAATGAACTTCAAAAACAAACAAATGAACGTATATTTTTAAATACTGGTGTCATTACTTTTGGTCCAAGTGATTCATTGTTTGTACAAACTGCAATCAATGGTGCTCAGCAATATAATCTAAATACTGAAACATTATCAGCTAAACAAATTAATGACACTTGGCCAGGTATTACAATACCTGATGGCCAAATTGGTTGTTATGAACCTGACGCAGGAGTGCTATTTTCTCAAAACTGTATTCGCGCATTTAAACGACTTGCTTTAAATCAGGGTGCTGAATTAAAAATCAATGCCCCAGTCATGAATATTGATATTTTTAATGACTCAGTTGAAGTTCAAACCAATTCTGAAACATTCACAGCAAATAAATTAATTATCACTGGTGGTGCTTGGAATAAAAAAATTTTAGACAATTTAGATTTAAAACTTCAACTCCAACCTTCTAGACAAACGATTGCGTGGTTTGATTCCAATGATATTTTATATAAGTCAGATGGGTTCCCGGGCTTTTTTGCTGACGTCCCAAGTGGTGTTTATTATGGCTTCCCTTCTATTGACGGAACTGGTTTGAAAATTGGACGTTACGATAATGGCGACCCTATCGATCCAGCTTATTACAATAAATCATTTGGATCTTATGACAAAGACGAAAGCGATATTAGTGGTTTTTTAAACCGATACATGCAACAAGCGAACGGCAATGTCAATGTTGGTAAAACGTGTATGTTTACAAATACATTAGACGAGCATTTTGTGATAGACAAACATCCCGAACATGAACATATTGTCATTGCTGCTGGTTTTTCAGGACATGGCTATAAATTTTCAAGTGCAGTCGGAGAAATATTATATGAATTAACCACTAAAGGTAAATCCAAACAGGATATATCACTGTTTAAAATAACACGTCCAAGTTTACAACCTGAAAATAAAGAAAAAGTTTTCAATAAAGCTAGGGGGGGCTGAACATGACACAATCAAATTTAGAATTCTTACAATCTCTCATCAATGTCGATAGCACCAACCCCCCCGCTAACGAAAATAACGTTGTACAACTTTTTAAACAGCGGTGTGCATCTCGAAGTATTCCTTGTAACATTACAAATTTAAGTGATAATAGAAGCAATTTTTCAGTAACTTTAAAATCCAACCAGCCAAACGCTAGCAAACTCATATTATCTGGTCATACCGACACTGTAAAAATAGGTGCACAAAAATGGGATTATGACCCTTTTAAAGGTGATATTGATCATGGAAAATTATATGGAAGAGGAACAACAGATATGAAAAGTGGTTTAGCCGCTTTATATCTTGCATTGGAATCTTTAATTGAGGAAAAATGTGAATTAAAAAAAGATATCGAATTTTTAGCAACCGCAGGAGAGGAAGTAGATTCAATAGGTGCGGAACATTATGTCAAAAACACAAATATGGATAATGTCGCTGCTATCATCATAGCTGAACCCACGACTGAGAAAGTTGCTATTGGGCATAAAGGCGCATTATGGATAGAAGTTACTTTAACTGGAAAAACTGCACACGGCGCGATGCCAGAACAAGGCATTAATGCAGTTGAAGGAATAAACAAAGTCATTCAATTGATAAATGATTTAAAAGAAGAATGGTCAGAAGAAACTGCAGCATTAGGCAAAAGTAGTATCTCTGCAAATATGGTCAATGGTGGCATTCAAACGAACGTGATACCTGATAAATGTGTATTAAATGTTGATATACGAACAGTGACACCCAATATTCATGACAAGCTGTATAAGCAATTTAATCAACGTTTAAACCAGCTATTTTCTGATAGGAACGCTCCAAAAGTAAGCACCAAAATATTGCTTGATCGCGCTACGATTCTAACTGATGAGAATACTGAAATTATTCAAAAAGCCTTAGATACTTCTAAAGAAAGTGAATTTACTGGAATGGCTTATTACACCGATGGCTCTGTGCTAAACCCTCATGGGAGCATTCCTACATTAATTTATGGACCTGGAATAGAAACATTAGCACATCAACCCAACGAATATGTAGAAATAGAAGCATTTGAACGATCTATAGACTTTTTCAAAACTTTGATCAAAAAATATGCGACATGATAAGACTGCCGTCATAGCGACGGCAGTGCTTTTTTTCAACATAAAAGAAATGGTTTCATGTATAATAGCCTCAAACGAAAAATCGGGTGATATTATGGAAATCAAAGATTTTAAAATTTTTCAAAGTGTTAGTCAACATCAAAGCATCAGTAAGGCTGCTAAGTCACTTAATTATGTCCAATCTCATGTTACATTCCGCATAAAACAGTTAGAACAAGAACTCAACACACAACTGTTTTTACGTCATAATAAAGGTACAACCTTGACGACAGATGGTGAAAAATTCCAAACGTATGTTGAAAAAATTTTAGCTACATTAAATGAAATAGAACGTGATTTTGACAAACAAGCATCATCTAACGGGAAAATTGATATCGGGATTGTCGAAACAATTACTAAATTACCTATGCTATTATCAATGTTTCGGAAAAAATCGCCACACATTTCTCTATCATTACATACAGATGTTACTGCTAATATTTCTAAAAAAATAGTCAATCAAAACTTGGATTGTGGATTTGTCACAGGCTTCAAACATCATCATAATATAAATAAAGTGGAATTATTTAAAGAAAAACTTGTGTTAATATCCAGTACAGAGATGACGCAATTAGAAGATATCACATCCGCTGTATTTTTGATGTTTAAAAATGGATGTAATTATAGAAGAAATCTTGAAGCCTGGTTAAAATCCGAAAATATTAAAAAGCCGTTACTTGTAGAATTTGGTACGATGGAAACAATTATTGGTAGTGTTAAATCTGGTATCGGTATCAGCTTAGTTCCAAAATCATCCGTACAAAATGATTTAGAAAACGGGTCATTATATAGTTATCAATTGCCTGATAACTATAGTAATATCTCAACAGATTTTATTTGGAATAAAAATTATCATTTAAGCCCTGCTATGACTCATTTTATTCAAACTATCAAATCTGCCGCACTTGAATACTAAAACCAAACAATAGTGTATATTTTTTTGTATTATAATATGCCAATGTTAATGATAAACGCTTCATATTGTATAAAGTGTATACGCGTTATGACATTGATTGAAGCACTTGACTTTTTTCTTCTTCGGTTAAAAAAGCATATTGAACTGCACGCTTATTAATGTATTGAATCTGTTTTACATTTATTAACTGATGTTTTAATAACAATGTATATTCTTCATTTAATGAAGTCTGTGTCACCATACGATTATCTGTATTGATGATAAAGGGTATATCGTTTTTTAATAAGTAGGGGATGTTTATTTGTGACAATGTCTCTATAGCTTTGGTTTGCAAATTACTTTTAGGACATATTTCTAACAATACATCTTTCGCTTTAACTTCCTTTAATACAGTTTCATCTAAGTTGGCAGCAACACCATGACCAATACGCTTAGCCCCTATTTTTATCGTTTCTAAAACGTTATGTATACAACCACACTCACCTGCATGGAGTGTTAAATTCATACCTTTTTCTAATCCGTATTGAATCGTATCTTGAATTTCATATGGCGGAAATCCTACTTCAGGCCCCGCAAAATCTATCCCACATACTTTGTCGCTATTATATATAGACACATCATCAAATAATTGTTTATTCACAGACGATGCATGCTGCCTCATTGCGCAAATGAGTATATTCACTTTCATATGCAATGTGTCTTGTATGATATTAACCCCTGCTTCTACCGCTTTTAATACATCTAAAAGCGTCATACCTTGTTCCATATGTAGCAACGGTGCAAAGCGAATCTCCATATATTTAACATTATCCTCATAAGCTTGTTGCGCAACGTCTATAACTGCACGCTTTAGACTATCTGCCGTTTGTAATACTTTTAATACTTCATCAAAACACTTCAAATACGCTTCTAAACTTTCACAATCTTCTTGTACCGTAAGACAATCCTCGTTTAAATGTATGCGTTGTTCTTGTGCCAGTTGTCGAATTAAATGTTTGCTGACTGAACCATCTAAATGACAATGTAATTCTATTTTAGGAATATCCTTTATACTTTGATCCATTTTGGTAAATGCCCCTACCTTTTTATTGTATTCACTACGTTTAAAACGCCAATAAGATAAATTTGATTTACTTAATATAACACTTTAATTTTCACTTTACTATAAAATATGTAAGTATCATTGATACTGTTTGCTTATCTACAAAACACTATATAATAACGATTTTTAAATAGAAATACGCTTATTAAATATAAAAACAGGGTGAAATCAAACGTGTCATTTGATTTCGTAGCCCTGTTTATCGATGCATATATAATTTATAATTGATGATAATGGCCTAGTATTATGAGTGATACACCTATACCAATAAAACATATTACCATAATTGTGACCATCACTTTCAATTCTACAAAAAAATGTTTTCTATTTTGACCTAAACGCACAAGCAACAATCCGCACGATACTACTAAAATAAATATAATAAATAATATTATGGCAATGATATTTAATATCTCCATTCGATTGCCCCTTCAATTTTTTATTATTAAAGTTAAATGTCCTCGATATACTGATGTTTTTGTAAATAATCCATAATTTTGGATACTGATGCTTCCACAGAAAGTGTTTCTGTATCTAATGTAATCTCTGGTTGTGTAGGAGCTTCATATGGCGCATTTACGCCAGTAAATTCTGCGATTTCACCACTTCTTACTTTTTTATATAAACCTTTCGGGTCTCTATTTTCACATTCTGATAGACTACATTGCGTATAAACTTCTATAAAATCATCTGTCTCTAATAAATGGCGTACTGCTTCTCTATCTGATTTATAAGGAGAGATGAAAGCCGTGACTGTTATCAAACCTGCATCTACCATCAATTTACTAACTTCACCTATACGTCTTATATTTTCTTTACGATCTTCAGGTGAAAATCCTAGATTTCGATTCAATCCATGTCTGACATTATCTCCATCTAAACGATATGTATGGATTTGGTGATTAAACAATGCTTTTTCAAGTTCTACAGATATCGTTGATTTTCCTGAGCCAGAAAGTCCTGTAAACCAAATAACTGCACTCTTATGTTGATTACGCTGTAATCTTTCATCCTTAGTAACCTCTGAAGCATGCCATGTTATATTTTTAGATTCTCCCATTACTACATCTACACTCCTTTATTTCTGTTCTTTCAATCCATTTATAAGGACTTGAGCTACTTCTGGTCTCGAAAATTCTTTCGGTAGCGATTCTCCATTTTTCAATTTTTCACGAACTTTTGTACCACTTAAATGTAAATGTTCTGAAGCATCATGTGGGCACGTTTTTGCTGTAGCCATATTTTCACACGTTTTACAATAAAAGGCGTGTTCGAATTTTAATATTTGTATGCCCAATTCTGCTTCGTATTTAGAAATCAGTTCTTGCGCTTCATAGGTGCCGTAATAATCGCCTACGCCTGCATGATCACGTCCAACAATAAAATGTGTACATCCATAGTTTTTACGTACTGTAGCATGTAATATTGCTTCTCTAGGTCCTGCATATCTCATTGCAGCAGGATAAATAACCAAACGCGTTCTATTTTCCGGGTAATAATTTTCTAATATAACTTTGTAACTGTCCATACGCACTGATGCGGGAATGTCGTCAGCTTTTGTTTCACCTACTAAAGGATTCAACAACAAGCCATCCACTGCTTCTAGGGCTGCCTTTTGAATATATTCATGTGCGCGATGCACTGGATTTCTAGTTTGAAAACCTACCACAGTTTGCCATCCTAAGTCTGTAAAGAGTTGTCTTGTTTCTTTAGGGTCTAAATGATAATCTACAAATTCGTCGTGTTTAGGTCTATTTAATAAATAAATTGGACCTGCGAGATACACATCTCCTTTTTCATAGACCTTTTTGACACCAGGATGATCAACATCTGTAGTTCCGTATACAAGTTGCGCTTCTTTTTGTTTGTCATACGTATACTTTTCTTCTAAGTCAATCACACCATATAAAACACCATCTTCACCATACAAAGCAACACGAGAACCAACATTCAAATTTTGAGATTGTTCTGTTGTCACAGGTAATGTGATTGGGATACTCCAAACCAAGCCATTTTCTAAATGTACGTCTTCTACAACTTTAGAATAATCAGATTCATTCATAAATCCCGTCAATGGACTAAAGCCACCGATCGCAATCAATTCCAAATCTGATAAACTCCAAGGATTTAATGTGATAGATGCAAGTGTTTCAGCTTCTTTAAGCAATTGTTCTCGCGCTGCACCGTGGACCTCTCTATTGATAAGTGAACCACCATGAGGTTGGATGGTAGATTGTGCTTTTTCGTTTATTAATGACATGTTGTCACACTCCTTAATGAATTAATCTAATTTATTTACATTGGTTTCATCTTTAAAAGTTGCAAACGGTAATTTATTATTTTGATATAAAGCATACAGAATTAATCCAAACCAAATCACTATCAATGCAATTTTTATTGTGATTGATAAAGCATGATTGATTTCAACAACACTAATCAGCGAATTTGTATTTGTAAAAATAATCAATCCACTCACACAAACAGCTAAAATATTCATCGGTAATAGTCTAACTAACCATGCTGCAAATGGTGCTGCAATCATGCCACCGACACTTAATGACACGACAAGCCACCAATTAATTTGGCTCCAGCCCAGAAAAATAATAAAGCTTAGAGACGCTGACACCGTTACGAAAAACTCACTTGCGGACACCGTACCAATCGCATATCTAGGTTCTAATTTCTTTTGCGCAAGTATTAATGGCGTATTGACTGGTCCCCAGCCTCCACCACCAATTGAATCTAAAAATCCTGCCACTGCACCTTGTGGTATTAATACAAGACGAGAGGTTTTTTCATTCGCTTTCGATAATGGTTTTTCTTTGGTAAATAAAAATTGGTATAAAATATAGAGCCCCATTGATAACAAGAAAATAGCGATAAATGGTTTAATAAAATCACTGTGTATATGACTCAATATAGCAGCACCAATAAATGCTGTTATCGCTCCAGGAATCGCTAATTTGATCATCGTAGGTTTATGTACGTTTTCAAACTTCCAGTGCGACGTTCCTGAAGCAGCTGTAGTAGCAATTTCTGAAAAATGAATTGTAGCTGATACGATTGCTGGCGCCACACCAAATGTCAATAATATCGAAGAAGACGATGCGCCAAACCCCATGCCTAATGAACCATCAATTAACTGAGCGAGAAAACCAGCAAGTGCAAAAACAAATAATTTATACATATGATGTCTCCTTTCCTTTCAATTTATTCCAGCGCTGATAACCACTTTCTAACTTCATTTTGCTTACTTATTTTTAAATATTTTTCATTTAAGATTTGCTTCAAAAATCGTTCTTTTTCCTCTGGTGAAAGTGAACTACGTTTAACTTGTTGTCTGCATTCATATAGAAAATCAACATAATCACCATATGCACTATTAAAATGTTGTTGTAACTCAGCTAAAATTTGGCTTGTCAGTTTAGGACTGGCACCTTGAGTTGAAACACTGATCATTAACTTTCCACGTCGTAATATACTTGGAATGAATACATCGCCAGCTAACGCTTGACCTGCCATATTAATTAATGCCTTGTCTGGCTTGGCTTGTAATATAGATTGATTTACGGCTGTATCGTTCGTCGCAGCAATAATTAGATACGCATCTTGCACATCACTGCTTTCAAATGTTTTATTCCGCCATTGAATAACTTGTTTATCAACGAGATGTTCCAAGCTATTTGTTAGCGTGGGGCTAATAATTTGAATTTGTTTTGTATATGTCTTTAAAACATTGATACGTCTTTCAGCTATTTTTCCGCCACCTATAACAACGATTTGTTTTTGTGAAATATCAACCACTAAAGGGATGTAAGACATGATGTCACTCCTCAGATAAGTACTTTCAACTTTGATAAAAATGACTAAACTGTATCAAACGTCTCTTCAACGCGTTCTTTTAATGCAATTTGCAATTGCTCATGATGGCTTAGATGCGCTGCTAAAATAATGTCACTTTTTAATTGGTATGCATGCACAACATCAGCGATATGTTGGTCTAAAATACCTGTAAACCAGATGTACGGTAAAATAAATATTTGCGAATGACCTGCGTTTACTAAACGGTCCAATGCATCTTCAAATAACGGTTCACAAGCTGCCAAATAACACACTTCTATGCTTTGAGAGGGAAACATTTCTGATAATTGTGACTTTATTATCGAAAAATCTTGCTTCGTTTGTGGATTATAACTACCTCTACCAATAACTAATAATTTAGCATCAGCATTAGGTGTGATTTTACGCTCTTCCAAACGTTGTTTGAGAATTTCAGTTAATCGTTTTTGTACACCCAAAGGCTTGCCGTAATTGATCTTTATGTTGGGAAATTGAGTTTTAATATGTTCAATTTCTACAGGTATATCTTTGTAGTAATGACCTGCGCTGAGCAGTAATACAGGAATCACGGAAATTTCAGTTGCACCTTGATGCACTAATTTCCTAAATCCTTCAAATATATCTGGGTCTGCAAGTTCTAAAAAGCATGTTTCTTGTAAAGGAATATTAACTTTTGCTTGAACACGCTCAATCAATGACGTTGCTTCTTCAACTGCTTCTGCTACACGGCTACCATGACTAACATATAAGACACCTTGCATATAATTATCCCTCCAGCCACTATTATGTGAGTTGTGTTAATAATTCATTTTTATATGTTTCTTCAAACCAACTAATGCGGTTACGCAATTTCACGACCTCACCCACAATAATCATCGCTGGGTTTTCAATATCTTTTGCACCGTGGACAATGGTGTCTAATGTGCCAACAACTGTTTTTTGTAATTTAGAAGTACCCATATGTACAAGCGCTACTGGCGTATTTTTATTACGCCCATTTTTAGTTAGCAACTCAACAATTTCAGGCAGCTTTTTAACGCCCATATAGATACATAACGTTTCCGGCCCTAACGCTAGATGTCTCCAATATTCATCCTTGTCAATTTCCTTGTTAATAACACCCGTAACAAATGCAACAGAAGAGCTGTAATCTCGATGTGTTACAGGGATACCTGCGTATGCAGGTGCTGCAATACCTGCAGTTATACCTGGTACGATTTCAAATGAAATATTATTGGCTGCTAATACTTCTGCTTCCTCGCCACCTCTGCCGTAAACGAAAGGATCTCCACCTTTCAAACGTGTAATCGTGTGACCTTCTTGAGCCAAATCAACGAGTAGTTGGTTGGTATCTAATTGCGAAACAGATTTATGGTTAGGATTTTTACCACAATATATTAACTGAGCAGTTATAGATGCGTACTCCAATAACTCAGGGTTAACTAAACGGTCATATAAAATAATGTCAGCTGTTTCAATCGATTTTTTACCTTTAACTGTAATTAAATCAGGATCACCAGGTCCTGCACCTACTAAAAAAACTTTTCCCATCCTAACACCACCTTTTTAATTGATTAACTATGGAATAATTGACCATCTGTGACTGCTTCCACAATTCCTGCTCTAACTACAAAATTACCAAAGCGCTCACCAGCTGTTCTTTCTTGTGCATATTGCAATAAAATAGGTCTCAAACTTTCTAATATTTCTGCTTCATCAATATTTTCTTTATATAATTTATTTAAACGATCACCAGCGAAACCACCACCCAGGTACATATTGTACTTACCTGGTGCTTTACCAATAAATGCAATTTCAGCTAATGCCGGACGTGCACAACCGTTAGGGCAGCCCGTCATTCTAATAGTTATTTCTTCTTCATTTAAGCCCGCTTCATCTAACAAGGCTTCTATTTTGGTAATTAATGAAGGTAAATACCGTTCAGATTCTGCCATTGCTAAGCCACAAGTAGGAAAAGCGACACAAGCCATGGAATTTTTCCGCAATCCAGTATAATGTTCACCATCTGTTAAGCCATATTGTTTTATGAGTGCTTCAATTTCTGGTTTTTTCTCGGTCTCAACATTCGCAATTACTAAATTTTGGTTAGGTGAAAGTCTAAAATCTCCAGTATGCACTTCAGCAATCGCTCTTAACGCTGTTTTCAATTTATATTCTTCCGTATCTTTAACACGTCCATTTTGAATAAATAAAGTGAAATGATGCTTACCACTGCCTTCAGTCCAACCATATCGATCGCCATTATCTTCAAAGTGAAATGCACGTTTGGACTCTAATTCCCAACCTAAACGACGATTCAGTTCATCCGTGATCCATGCTACCCCTTTGCGATCCACAGTATATTTAAAACGTGCATTCATTCTATCTTCACGATTTCCATAATCTCTCTGAATCGTAAGTATTTTTTCACAAACATCAATGACTTGTGATTTTGGGAAATAGCCAATCAACCGTCCAACTTGTGGGTACGTCGCAGTATTTCCATGTTTCATACCCATGCCGCCACCAACTGTGAGATTAAATCCGACTAATTCACCGTCTTCAATGATTGAAATTAATCCGATATCTTGTGAAAACACATCGATATCATTAGAAGGCGGGACTGCAATACCAATTTTAAATTTACGTGGTAAATAAGTTTTGCCATACATTGGTTCTGGTTCTTGATCACTCGTATCTAACACTTTCTCTCCGTCTAACCAAATTTCGTGATAAGCCTGTGTTTTAGGTGAAAGATGACGGCTAATATCACTTGCAATTTGATTAATTTCTGCATGCACATCAGATTGATAAGGATTAGGGTTACACATCACATTACGGTTAACATCTCCACATGCTGCCAGCGTGTCTAGTAAAGATTGGTTTATATCAAACATCGTTTGTTTTAAATTTCTTTTTAAAATCCCATGGAATTGAAACGCTTGTCTCGTCGTTAATTTAATCGTTTGATTTGCATATTGATTCGCGATATCATCCATCGCAATCCATTGCTCTGGAGTCGAAGCACCGCCCGGAGCACGCACTCTTATCATGAAACTGTATGCAGGCTCTAACTTCTGTCTACGGCGTTCATCGCGAAGATCTCTATCATCCTGCATATAACTCCCATGAAACTTTAATAATTTAGTATCTTCTTCTGAAATGGCACCTGTAATTCTATCTGCTAACCCCTCGACAATTGTTCCGCGAAGGTAGTTACTATCAGCTTTGATACGTTCCATTTCATCAAGTTTTTGAGAAAAATTTAAATTTGACTCTGTCACGTGATCAGCTCCTTTTCTAATAAACGTCTCTTTGATATCGTTTGTCTTTTTTCATTTGTGTCAAATAAGTCTCAGCTTCTTCATCTGACATATTACCTTCTTTAACTAAGACTTGATGTATCGCTTTATGTACATCTTTAGCCATATTTTGTTCATCACCACATACATATAAAGATGCACCGTTTTTTAACCACTCATAAAAAGTTTCACTTTGTTCCACAATCTTATGTTGAACATAAACTTTTTCATCTGTATCTCTGGAAAACGCTAAGTCCAACTTACTCAGCACACCTTCTTTAAGCCAATCTTGCCATTCTGTTTGATATAAAAAGTCTGTTGTAAAATGTTGTTCTCCAAAGAACAACCATGTTTGTCCTGACAGATCTAACTCTTCACGTGCTTGTAAATAAGATCTAAAAGGTGCGACACCTGTTCCAGGACCAATCATGATTACGGGTGTAGCTTCATCAAATGGAAATTTAAAATTCGGGTTTTTCTTTAGATATACAGATATAGACGTGCCAGGTTCCATGCGTTCAGCTAATTGAACTGAACAAACACCTTGACGGTCACGTTGGTGTGCTTGATATCTTACAGCGCCTACAGTGATATGAACTTCATCAGGATTTGCTTCATAACTGCTCGCTATAGAATATTCTCTAGGTGGTAATTTTCTTAAAAATTGATATAGCACTTCAGGCGCCAAGTTTACTGGTTTAAAGTCTTGAATTAAATCAATTAAATCTCGACCATAAACATAAGATTTAACCCACGCTTGATCTAAGACCTTTTCTGCCAACGCTTCATTTCCAAACAACTCAGCGGCTTTTTGTAGTAGTGGTTTAGTTAATTTAGTGATTTCAAAATGATGTTGTAGTGCATCCTTTAATGAAAGCACATCGCCTTTGTCGTTGATTGGTATTTCTGTTTGGGCATCCCAATCTAATTTATCCAATAAGACTTCTACTAATTTTTCATCATTTTCTGGAATCACCATCAAACAATCACCTGGCTCATAATCTTCACCATAATCTTCAAATTGTAATTCGATATGTCTAACCTCTTTATTAGAGCCTCTACCATTCAAGTTAATATTTTCTAGTATTTCAGCTTCATAAGGTTGTGTTTTTGAATATCGTTTTTCATTTGTCAATTGCACTGCGTTCGTTGTTGTCACCTTTTCTTCACTCAATGAAGCTTCGCTTAACTGTTCAATAATTTGATCCATCCAAGATTCAGCCATATCATCAAAATCCAAGTCACAATCTCGTCTATCTACTAAGCGAGAAGCTCCTAAATCTTCTAAACGTGCATCAAAGTCTTTACCTGTTTGACAGAAGAATTCATATGATGCGTCCCCGAGTGATAAAACTGAAAAACGTACACCTTCCAACTTAGGTGCTTTTCTACCATGTAAAAATTCGTGAAAGCTAATGGCATTATCAGGCGGATTTCCTTCACCATGAGTAGAAGAAATAATAAATAAATCTTCTACTTTTTTTAGATCTTTTGTTTTATAATCACCCATTGCACTCAATTTCACATTGAAATTGAGCTCGACAAGACGATCCGCTAACTTTTCAGCCAATCCTTGTGCATTACCAGTTTCTGAACCATACAATACAGTGATATGTCTCTCACTCTCACTATTTGAAGTGGTTTCTTTATTTAATACAAACTGAGCTACTTCCGATGGTGTTTCTTGTTTTGTAGTAACACTTTGTAAATTTGCAGTTAAATAACCGCTTAACCAAACTTGCTGTTCAATCGTAAGATTTTGAATAATTTGGTTTAGTTGTGTGGCTTGATTTTCATCAAATGGACTATTTATTACGGATAAGTTCACAACCATTTCACCTCATTTTAATTTTTTATTTAAAAATCATTTTGTTTAAACTTACTCAATAATTGGCGCCATACTTTTTTAGAAAAATTTTTTACCATTACCTAAGATTATTTTGTTTAATCACCTTTTAGATATATCTATCCGATTGGAATACTAGGATTTAATGCCAAAAAAATTTATTCTTATAAAGATGTATGGTCTGTGGTATGAAGGCCGCATTCTGTTTTGTTTGAATTGGTCCATCTTCCTGCTCTTGAATCTCCTGATCCTTCAACAGCTGTCGTACACGGTATACATCCTATACTTGGATAGTTAAAATCATGTAATTCATTATAATGCAATTTATATTTTTTAATATATTGCCATACATCATCCCATGTCCAATGTATCAATGGACATATTTTAACTGATTGGAAGCGTTCGTCTTTATTTATAAACTGTGTATTTTGACGGCTTGGCGATTGCGCTCTACGTAACCCAGAAATCCAAGCAGTAGCACCAGACAAGACATCTTCCAATGGTTTGATTTTTCTAATATAACAACATTGGTTTGGATTGTTTTTCCAAAGTGCAGGGTTATGTTGTGATGCTTGCTCTTCCAAAGTTAAATCCGGTTTTTTAAGTTTAATATGTAGTTCTGGGTAGCGTTTTTGAACACGATCAATTAAATCATATGTTTCTTGAAAGTGAAGGTCTGTATCTAAAAATACAATTTGTGCATCCTTCTTAACACTATATATCAAATCAATTAAAATCATGCCTTCCGCGCCAAAACTACAAGCATAAATAACCGAATCTCCATAGGTTTGATAAGCCCATGCGACGATTTCGCGTGCACCTTTTGTTTCATCATCAATATCTATTGACTCAAAGACGTTTGCGTTAAAATGTTCATATGTGACTTTTGGTTCAAACATTAATCTATTCGCCCCCTCATAACGTACATGAATACATTATAATTAGATTTATTATAAATTTAGAATTATTTGAAAATAATTATGATTTACACTTTACTCATTGTAAATTTTTATGTCAAGTGTATATTTGAACACACGAATTAGGTATATTTTTTATTAAATTTGTATACAAAGTGCATAGTTATAGCGTTTTAAGCACTTTTAATTTTAATTTTTAATTTTTTTATAACAACCTTGTTATATTGAATTCCCGCCTTTTCTACCACCCTTTCACATTTTTCTGAATTTTTTAGATTTTTCACTTTTGATTGTATTTTAAAAGCTACCTTTTATAAAAAGATGGTTCAGAACGTAGACAAACCCTTTGCATTAATTTGCGAAGGGTTTGCCTCGTTGATTTGAGAAAAATAGTCTCTGAATTAGTAATATTTTAGTGTTATATTGGCATTGATTTATGCCGACTCCTGCGGGAAGCGCATTAGCCGAAGACTACAGGCTAAGGCAGTGCCGACGGAAAACGTGCACAAAAAACTGCCAACAAAGTCAGAGACTTTGTCGACAGTATGAGTCACCTTTTATAAAAAGGTGACTTTCTCATTTCAATTTTTAGAAAATCAAATCAATGGTTAATTAAAATATAATAATATGCAATGTTAAAATGGATGGTTGTGCTTCGTTTCAGTAAATTAAACGAAAGCGTTAAGAAAATCAATCCTATTTTATTAATGCATATATTTTATAAAGTAAAGGTCTTATTGGTTTAATAAAATCTCCAATATACTCTTCTATATGCGCGTTGAAGCCTGCTTTGAATTTTTGTACACCAGCATCTTCAGCATTTTTACTGAAATCTCCAGTTATGCCATAAAAGTTATAACGATGGATATTGTGCGCTTTCGCAAACTTGATCATTTCCCATTGCAACCTGTAGGCACCCATATATGTATTGTATTTAGGGTTGGAGCCGCTTGAAAGATAATAAACTTCATGATTGTTGTAAATATAAAGTGCAGCTGCTAAATCCAATATGGTTCCATCCGTTTTGATTAACGTTTCTGTTTCGGTTACTTTTCTTTGTTGTGCTTTTACTTGTTGTAATACTTGATCGTACTTATTTTTACTTTTTTTCGAGTTAGGATTGCTTTCTAAGCTTTCTTTCGTATTTTCTAAGTCCTTATTCAACTTTTCTAATTGCTTATTTTGCTTTACTAATAATTCTGACAAATCGATATATGCTAATTTTAACATGCTATTATCATGATAAATATTTTGCATTTCTTCAAAATATTGCTGATCTCTAAACTTAAATCCGTGTTTTTCTTCAGCCATTTTAAACAATTTAAAAAATCTATTTGTCTCCTCAATAGGCAGTGTACGCACTCGCACATCCATCTCGTATGTTTTCTTAATATTTCTGCGTGTTTGATAATCCATTTCTTTAAGTAGGTCATCTTCTGTTTTATCCTTTAAATCAAGAACAGATAACCAACGAATTTGACTTATTTGAGAATACCCTATTATATAACCTTGATGTTTATAACCGATATCTTCCATAGTTTTAATAAGTGGTTTATTGTTATTGCTTTCTAATATTTCGCCTTGAGCATTTCTTATATTTTCTAATATGTATGGATCAGTTAAAACATATAATCCACGATGCTTTTTCAAATACTTCGTTAAATTTTTATAGAAAAATCTTACTAACTGATAATCGGAAAAGTCTAAAACAGGGCCACGATGTGTATAAAAATATTTAAAAAATTTAAAGGAACGTGCTTCAGTTAAAAGGCATGCTGCTATAACATTATCTTCGTTATCTTTAACACCTACAATATGCACATCATTTTTATGTTGGTTTCTGTAATGAAAATGGTTAGCACTTTGTGTGTAATGCGCCGCATAGTTATGAATAAAGTTTTCAAATTCATCAATGTTTAAGTGAGTGAAATACATTGTAAACCTACTTTCTGTTTAAATTTATAATGCATTGAACAATATATATCATAAAAAAACCAAGCACTAGAAAGGCTTGGTTAAATAATTTTCAACGGAGGGAGAAGGATTCGAACCAACGCAAGCAAGATGCTTCTAATTAATATTAACTATTAATTTCCCTTAAGCCAGACTTGGGTATCCCTCCAAAATTTTAATTCTTCTATTATATTGTACTACTTATTTATAAAAATTAAAAGAGTTGTTCAAAATATATAAGCGTTGTTTTGGTAATTTTCTTCAACTGGAACAACCTATTCAAAAATATATACATATTTTGATAATGAAGAAACTATAAAATTAAAAGGCTTGTTTCCTAAACGTTTTAGGAAACAAGCCTTTGGAATATGATACTAAACCAAAATACAACTTTTGGGATTCAGTAGATAAATAAAATACTATGTCTATTTCATAATATTTTTTGAATCTATATAAAATGTGTAAACCAAGTTAAATTACACTGAAAAACTCAATCTTGGGATAAATGTTTCAAAATGAATATGCTCCATTGGTACTTCTAATTTTTGTAATTCTTGAATCATAGCTTTTAAGAATGAATTACCACCACATACATAAACTTCTGTTTCACCATCAAGGTATTGTTTTAATTGTTCAGCGTCTATAAATCCGTCTTGATCACGGAAATGTTTATCAAATTGCGCTACTGAAGATTGTGCTGTGATTGCTTCTAACTTTTCTTCAAATGCTACATTTTGAGCATCAGATGTGGATTGAAGGAATGTTGAAGTTAAACCAGCATCAACCGCTTCTTTATACATTGAAACGAGAGGTGTAACACCTACGCCAGAACCTAAGAATAATTGTTTATTATCTTTGTTTGCCAATCCGAATCCACCTACTGGTGCAGATAGCAATAGCGTGTCTCCAACGCTCACTTCATCGTGTAACACTGTAGATACTTCACCTTCATGCTCTTCCGTAACGTCTCTACGTACACCGAATGTTAAGAAATCCTTGTCACCATCTACAATAGAATAATGTCTTTTAGCTCTGTATGGCAACTTCTCACTAGATATGTCTACTGTAATATATTGTCCAGGTACAAATTGACTTAAATCAATGTCGTCTGAAGTTACTGTGAATGATTTAATTATTTCAGTTTCATCAGTGATATTTGTTACGGTAAATGGTTTAAAACCATCCCAAGCCATTTTACTGTATACTTCTTTTTCTAAGCCGATAAATGCATCAGCGATTTCTCCATATGCTTTAATCCAAGTTTGGATAATAGGATCTTCTTCTTTTAAACCAGTCACTTGTTGAATTGCCCAAATTAAATTTTCACCAACGATTGGATAATGCTCAGCTTTTACTTGTAAAGCACAATGCTTGTACACCACAGGCATAATTGCGGGAACAATTGGTGATAAATCCTCTATATTTTCTGCCGCAGCTAACACTGCCATCGCCAATGCAGAAGATTGTAATCCTCTTTTTTGGTTCGTTTGATTAAATATATTTTTCAATTCAGGATGTTGTTCAAATAATCTTTTATAGAAAGTTGATGTTATTGTCTGTCCTTTATCTTTTAATAATGGCACCGTTTCTCTTATAGTTTGTATCTCTTCTTGATTTAACATAAAACCCCTCCTAGTTATTCCTTCACCTCCATTATTGTACGCCATTCGTTTACTTACAAGAGAATGTGTTTTATTTCACATAATTTTCACATTCAATATTCATTAATTTGTAACTATTTTATGATTACAAATTTTTCAAAAGATAACATATAGGAAAACATCGATAACTTTTACTCTTAATATAATTTAAAATAAACTATATTTTTTACAATTGATTTTAACAAAAATTAAAAACCACATGCACCTTGCTGTTAAATGGCTTGGCTTGTGGTTTTAACTCTTTTATTTACTCTTATTAATTTGTTTTAAAAATGCTTTACACTTATTAATTAGCAAATGAAAATTTTATTTTAATTATATTTCTCATTCAATTGGTGTATCAACCTTCTGAACTCAGTTTCAGATTTAAATTCAAAAGTGATATAACCTTTTTTATTTTTGTTAGAAATCGTCACTGCTGAACCATATTGTTCTTTTAGTTGTCGCTCTTGCTGTTGAATAAACTTTGGTTTTTTAGTTGCTTGTTGTTTATCTGTACTCTTTTGTTTATCTTCATTGTTTTCATTTACATACTGTTCTAATGTGCGTACACTCCAAGACTCCTGGAAGGCTTGCTCAGCTATGCTTTTCATCTTTTGTTTATCTTTTATCCCTAATAACGTGCGTCCATGTGCACCCGATAATTTATTATCTTTAACCATTTGAGTAATTTCCTTAGGCAATTGTAATAAACGCAACATGTTGGCAATATAAGGCCTAGATTTACTTAATCGCTGGGCAACTTCTTGCTGAGTCAGCTCTAAATCATCCATTAGCTTACGATAACTTTCTGCTTCCTCAATTGCATTTAAATCTTCACGCTGCAAATTTTCAATCACAGCGAGTTCCATCATGTCTTCATCAGATAGCACTTTAACAATAGCTGGTATAGTCGTTGAACCTGCTAGCTTTGAAGCGCGATAACGTCGTTCTCCTACTACAATGTTATAACCAGATATTGTTTTTCGTAACACGATAGGCTGTAAAATACCATGAAGTTTTATCGACTCAGCTAAATCTTCTAAACGTTCTTGATCAAATGTTTTTCTGGGTTGATAAGGATTAGGTTTAATGCTGTTAATTGCAATTTCTTTTACGTGTGCATTGTGATCTACTTTGAGTCGTTCATCTATAGAATCATTCATTTTTTACACCTACTTTTTTAAATAAAATAATTTTTTAGTTAGACATAGTATATCATCACAGTAACAATGAAAAATATTATTTTAAATTATCGGTTAAATCAAAATTTTCAGATAAGTTGTTGACAAAAGCTATTTTAATGTGTAATCTAAGTGATAACAAATTCGAAATAGCAACACACAGTAATAAGGAAAGTAGAACTTACACTGCTGACACAGAGAGTCTTCACTTGCTGAAAGAAGACACAGAAAGAAAGTTTGAAAATGACCTTTGAGTGTTGATGCCAATATGAGGTGTCAACGGGATCGCCCGTTATAGCGATACAGTATTAACATTTTGTTTAATGGCGTACTGGATTATTCCAAGCGTTGCATATGTCGTTAATACTCATTTCACTTTCAGTGACAGTGAGTTTTTTATTTGAACATATTACGGTAGCGCAAGTTCAGTACAAGTAATTAATGCAATTTGGCGTACTGGACAAGGTTACTTTAGTGATAAAGTAATGAACAAAGGTGGTACCGCGAGCTAAGCTTTCGTCCTTTACATCCGATTGAATCGGGTTTAAAGGACGGAAGCTTTTTTTATTTTTTAAAGGAGGTTATCTGTATTATGAAAAATACTGAGTTATCACAAATTGCACTAACACAAGATGCAACCGGAGCGATTGCAAATCCAATCTATTTATCAACAGCATATCAGCATCCTCATTTAGGAACATCAACTGGTTTTGATTATACAAGAACTAAAAATCCTACCCGTTCAGCTTTTGAAGAATCATTTGCCAAGTTGGAACGTGGTACTGCTTCATTTGCAACTGCAAGTGGCATGGCAGCCATACAATTAATATGTAATTTATTTAAAGCTGGCGATGAAATACTCGTTTCATTCGACCTTTATGGTGGCACATTTAGACTATTTGATTTTTATGAGCAACAATACGGTGTACATTTCAAATATGTAGATTTCTTAAACTATGAAACAGTCAAAGAAAGCATTACAGAAAATACTAAAGCACTATTTATAGAAACGATTTCAAACCCACAAATGCAAGAAGTAGATGTTGATCCATATTATATTTTAAGTAAAAAACATCACTTATTAACGATTATAGACAACACTTTTTTAACCCCTTATCTCTCAACACCACTTGAAGATGGTGCAGATATTGTACTACATTCTGCTACAAAATACATAGGTGGTCATAATGATGTACTTGCTGGTGTAGTAACAGTTAAAGATGCAAATTTGGCTGAAAAATTAGGTGAATTCCATAACATGATTGGTGCAACTTTATCACCTTTTGACAGCTACTTACTGCAACGTGGTTTAAAGACATTGCATTTAAGAATGGATCGTTCAGAATATAATGCTCAATTATTAGCCAAACGATGTTACAACTTAAAAGGCATTGACCAAGTCTTATATTGTGGTCGAACAGGAATGATGAGTCTACGTTTAAATAAAAATTATAAAGCCGATAAATTTTTAGAAAACTTAAAAGTATGTATTTTTGCAGAAAGTTTGGGCGGAACAGAAACATTTATAACATTTCCATATACACAAACACACGTTGATATGCCAGATGAAGAAAAAGAAAAACGCGGCATTGATGAACATTTACTAAGATTATCCATCGGTGTGGAAGATTACGAAGATATTGAACAAGACATTATACAAGCATTAGAAAAATCTAAAGAAAGCGTGATTATATGAGTTTATCAAAAGAAACAGAAGTGATATTTGACGCACAAAGAGGTGTTGATTACGATTCAGCTAACCCACCATTATATGCTTCTTCAACATTTCATCAAAAAGTTTTAGGTGGCGACGCTAAATATGATTATGCGCGAAGTGGCAACCCCAATCGTGCTTTGTTAGAAGAAAAATTAGCAGCACTTGAAGGCGGCGATTACGCATTTGCTTACGCATCAGGTATTGCAGCTATTTCAGCTGTACTACTTACATTAAATGCAGGTGATCATGTCATTCTACCCGATGATGTCTATGGTGGTACTTTCAGATTAACAGAACAAATCTTAACACGTTTTAATATTCAATTTACGACGGTAGACACAACACGATTACAAGATATCGAGGAAGCGATTCAATCAAATACAAAACTGATTTATATTGAAACACCATCTAATCCATTATTTAAAATCACTGATATTAAAGGCGTCTCTCGTATCACACAGCAACACGAACTATTACTCGCTGTTGATAATACATTTATGACGCCACTTGGTCAGTCACCTTTAGCTTTAGGTGCAGATATCGTCGTACATAGCGCTACAAAATTCTTGGGCGGCCATAGTGATATTATTGCTGGCGCTGCTATCACAAACAATAAAGCAGTAGCAGACGCACTTTATCTATTACAAAACGGTACTGGAACTGCACTATCTGCACATGATTGCTGGACATTAGCACAACACTTAAAAACATTGTCTGTACGTTTCAATCAATCTGTGGCAAATGCACAGCAAGTTTATGATTTCTTAGCGCAGCGCGAAGAAATTGCAGAAGTTTATTACCCGGGAAATGACAAGTTACACTTATCTCAAGCAAAACATGGGGGTGCTGTTTTAGGTTTAAGACTTAAAGATGAATCGAAAGCACAAGCTTTTGTAGATGCGCTCACACTGCCACTTGTTTCTGTAAGTTTGGGTGGTGTCGAGACTATTTTATCTCACCCTGCTACTATGTCTCATGCTGCTGTACCAAAAAAAGTTCGTGAAGCACGCAATATAACGTTTGGATTATTCAGATTAAGTGTAGGCTTAGAAAATGCTGACGAATTAATTGCTGATTTAAACTACGCACTGAAGGAGGCTTTCAATGAGTCAACTCATCAACAAACTGAAACAGAACATTTTAGTCGCTGATGGTGCAATGGGAACCATTCTATATTCTGATGGTCTAGATACTTGTCCAGAAGCATATAATTTAACCCATCCTGACAAAATAGAACGGATACACCGCTCCTACATTGAATCTGGTGCTGATATTATTCAGACCAATACTTATGGTGCCAACTTTGAAAAGTTAAAGGTATTTGGTTTAGAACACAAAGTTAAAGAAATACACAAAGCTGCAGTACAAATTGCCAAAAAAGCAGCTAATGATGAAACATTTATATTAGGTACTGTTGGTGGATTTAGAGGTGTGAAACAGGAAGATTTAGGTTTAGAAGCCATTCAATATCATACAGAAATCCAAGTGGATACTTTGATTGAAGAAGGTGTCGATGGTTTACTTTTCGAAACCTATTATGATTTAGAAGAACTTACTAATATTATTCAAGCTACAAAACGGAAACATCGTATTCCTATCATTGCTCAATTAACTGCTTTAAACACAAATTATTTAAGAGATGGTACGGAAATTAATACAGCTTTACAACGCGTTGTTGACAGTGGTGCTGATATCGTTGGACTCAATTGTCACCATGGTCCTCATCACATGCAGCAATCTTTTTCACATATTGAATTACCTGACAATGCGTATCTATCTTGCTATCCCAATGCAAGTTTATTAGATATTGAAAACAGTCGATTTAAATATAGTGACAATGCCGAATACTTTGGTAAAGTGGCGGAACAATTGATTCAAGAAGGCGTTAGGATTATCGGGGGATGTTGTGGGACTACACCAGAACATATTCAATACATTAAGTCCTCAGTAGCCAATCTCAAACCGGTATCCACTAAAAATGTAATCCCTATAAAAAAATATAATAGTCCTTCGCATGTCAATACACAGCAACAAAATTTAACAACTAAAGTTAAAGCACGACCTACGATTATAGTAGAATTAGACACGCCAAAGCACTTAGATACAGAAACATTTTTCAGAAATATCAAAAAACTCGACGATGCTCAAATTGATGCAGTGACCTTAGCAGATAACTCCTTAGCTACTGTGCGTATCAGTAATGTTGCAGCAGCGAGTATTATCAAACAACAATATGATATTGAACCGCTCGTTCACATTACTTGCCGCGACCGTAATCTCATTGGACTGCAATCACATTTATTAGGGTTATCCTTACTAAATGTGAATGAAATTTTAACCATTACAGGAGATCCATCAAAAATTGGTCACTTGCCAGGAGCAACGAATGTTTATGATGTGAATTCCAAAGGTTTAACAGAAATTGCATTACGCTTTAACGAAGGTATTAACACTGATGGTGATGCGCTGAAGACGAAAACAAATTTCAACATCGCAGGTGCTTTTGATCCGAATGTTCGTAAACTCGAAGGTTCAGTCAAACGTGCTGAGAAAAAAATAGAAAGTGGCACACACTACTTTATAACACAGCCAGTTTATAGCACTGAAAAAATCGAAGAAATATATGAAGCAACCAAACATTTGGACGTACCATTCTTTATTGGCATTATGCCAGTCACTAGTTATAATAATGCACTATTTTTACACAACGAAGTGCCTGGTATTAAACTGTCCGAAGACATTTTAGAACAATTTGAAGCTGTTAAAGATGATAAAGAAAAAACGAAAGCATTAAGCCTTAAACTTTCTAAAGAACTTATAGATACCGTTCATAAATATTTTAACGGTTTATATTTAATTACACCGTTCCAGAAAGTAGATTACACTTTAGCACTTGCATCATATTCACAATCAATTACTTCAAGTAAACAGGAGGCAATATTATGACAATTCAAACATCAAATTTAGGTTTCCCAAGATTAGGTAGAAAAAGAGAGTGGAAAAAAGCAATAGAAAGTTACTGGGCTAATAAAATAGATGCCCCTACATTAAATCAACAATTAACAGACTTGCATAAAGAGAATTTATTGCTACAAAAGAACTATAATTTAACAAGTGTCCCTGTCGGAGATTTCTCTCTTTATGATCATATACTTGATACATCATTATTATTCAACATTATTCCAGAACGTTTCCAAGGCAGAGCATTAGACAATGATTTATTATTCGACATTGCTAGAGGTAACAAGGAACATGTTGCAAGTGCATTAATCAAATGGTTCAACACAAATTATCATTATATTGTTCCTGAATGGGACAACGTAGAGCCAAAATTGAATGACAACGTATTATTAGAGCGTTTCAAATATGCACAATCTATTAATGTGAATGCACACCCAGTGATTGTGGGTCCAATAACATTCGTCAAACTTTCTAAAGGAGGTTCACAATCATTTGAAGAAAAAGTAAATACATTATTGCCTTTATATAAAGAAGTTTTACAGTCTTTAGTAGATGCAGGCGCGGAATACATTCAAATCGATGAACCTGTACTTGTGGAAGATGATAGTGCATCATTTGAAGATATTACACGTACTGCTTATAACTATTTTGACGAAGCAGGCTTAAGTAATCATCTTGTGATTCAAACTTATTTTGAACGTGTAAATTTAAAATTCCTAAACAGCTTACCTGTAAAAGGATTAGGTTTAGATTTTGTACACGATAATGGCTATAACTTAAAACAAATTAAAGATGGAGACTTAGACAAAAACAAATCACTTTACGCAGGTATTATAGATGGTCGTAATGTGTGGGCAGCAGATATTGAAGCTAAAAAATCATTAATCGACACATTACAAAATGCTACAAATAACCTTGTCATTCAACCATCTTCTTCTCTATTACATGTGCCAGTATCATTAGACGATGAAACATTAGATGAATCTATCGCAGAGGGCTTGAGTTTTGCCACTGAAAAATTAGATGAATTAGATGCTTTAAGACGATTATTTAATGACGATGACAGCCAAAAATTTGATGAATTGAAAGCACGTTATGATCGCTTCCAAAATCAATCATTCAAAAACCTAGAGTATGATTTCGACAGTGTACGTACTACACGTCAGTCACCATTTAAAGTACGTAAAAAAGCACAAGATGCACGTCTTAACTTACCTGATTTACCAACAACAACGATTGGATCATTCCCGCAATCACAAGAAGTAAGAAAATTCCGTGCAGATTGGAAAAATAATCGAATTACAGATGAAGATTATAAAACATTTTTAAAAAATGAAATTGCGCGCTGGATTAAAATCCAAGAAGATATCGGCTTAGATGTCTTAGTACATGGTGAATTTGAGCGAAATGACATGGTAGAATTCTTCGGCGAAAAATTACAAGGCTTCTTAGTGACGAAGTATGGATGGGTGCAATCATACGGTTCACGTGCGGTAAAACCACCAATCATTTATGGTGATGTAAAATGGACAGAGCCTTTAACAGTCAAAGAGACACTTTATGCACAAAGTTTAACGGATAGACCAGTAAAAGGTATGCTTACAGGACCTGTGACGATCTTAAATTGGTCATTTGAACGTGTAGACTTACCACGTGAAACTGTACAGGACCAAATTGCATTAGCGATTAATGAAGAAGTTTTAGCTTTAGAAAAAGCTGGCATCCAAATTATTCAAGTTGATGAACCAGCATTGAGAGAAGGTTTGCCATTACGTTCAGAATATCATGAAGATTATCTTAATAAAGCTGTCCGTTCATTTAAATTAGCTACATCATCTGTTGCCGATGAAACGCAAATTCATACACATATGTGCTATTCTCAATTTGGACAAATCATTCATGCTATCTATGATTTAGATGCAGATGTTATTTCAATAGAGACATCTCGTAGCCATGGTGACTTAATTAAAGATTTTGAAGATATTACTTATGACTTAGGTATCGGATTAGGGGTATATGATATCCATAGTCCACGTATCCCTACTGAATCTGAAATCACTGAAGCGATTAACCGCGCTTTACAAGAAATTGACCGTTCTTTATTCTGGGTTAATCCAGATTGTGGTTTGAAAACACGTAAAGAGGACGAAGTAAGAGAAGCATTGACTGTGCTTGTGAATTCAGTAGACAAATTACGTAAATCAACAAACCCAGCAACAGTTTAATCATTATGACGAAGGTGATATCAATGAATTATCCACTATGGGAACAGTTAGAACAATTAAAAACTTCAACATGGGTAGATTTAACCCATACATTTGATGAAACCATTCCATGTTTTAGTGAATTTGAACGCGCCAAAGTCTCTACACTATTTAATGTTGCTGACGATGGCTTCTATGTCCAAAATTGGAATATTGTGACTCAGTATGGGACACACATAGATGCGCCGATACATTTTGTCGAAAAAACACGCTATCTTCATGAAATTGATTTAAAAGAACTCGTATTACCACTCGTTGTTTTAGATTTTTCACAAGAAGTAGCAGCTGATGCTGACTTTATTTTAACGCGTGAGCATATTAAACAATGGGAAGCTGAACATGGTTCAATCGAACCAGGCACTTTTGTTGCCTTTCGTAGCGATTGGTCCAAACGGTGGCCAGATATTGAACGCTTTGAAAATAAAGATGCAGAAGGACAACTACATTTACCTGGTTGGGGCTTGGATGCCTTACAATATTTACTAGAAGATAGACAAGTCAAATCAATCGGCCATGAAACATTCGATACAGATGCTTCCGTAGATGTTGCCAAAAACGGTGATATTGTCGGAGAGCGTTACGTATTAGGTCAAGATACTTTCCAACTTGAGTTACTAACCAATTTGAATCAACTGCCTACACGAGGCGCCATTATTTATGCTATTAGTCCAAAACCAAACAAAGCACCTGGTTTTCCAGTACGTGCCTTTGCTATCAAACCATAAACATGATGCGAGACCGTCCATTTCGCCTCTATAATGTGAAACTTATAAAACCTAGCCATTATAATATATAAGAAATTGAGCACTTCTTATATTGATATTTCTCTTTTATAAATCATAAATAAATTCTAAAGTATGATTATGTTGATGCGTAACGATTTAAAATGATACTACACAGATCATTATCATTTGCTGTTTATAGAAGCCAACATATTAAATCATATTACCAACTTAACTGGGGGCGGGAATTTGATATCAAATACCATATTTGATTTCTATCCCGTCCCACTTTTATGGAATAAATACATAGGTCATAAGTTGGATTTTTGACAGATGATAATCTCTATCATTTAAAAAAATAAAATCAATGTTATACTTCAATTAAATTCTATTATATAAATAGCGTGTTATTGTTCATGCTTTACTATAAATTTTTAATACAATACGAGGTGACCTTTTTGGAATTAAATAGAACAAATTCCCCTTTTGATGAAAATCAATTGGAACTTATACAACAACTTATGCCAACACTGTCATCAAATCAACAGTCTTGGTTAAGCGGCTATTTGCTTAATGCTTCTACAGATGAAGGTGACCCAATACAATATACTGATCATCCTGAACCATCTGAGCACTCAAACACAGCAGCTGAATCAACATCATCCATTCACACAACTACTACTGAAGCAACAACAGAAGATACGACACATTCGACAATATCTACAGATGAACCCATAGAAGTAAACATTTTATTTGGTACAGAAACAGGCAACGCTGAAGAAATTGCTGATGAATTTGAAACGAAATTAAAAGAACATGATTTTACAGTTCACACGTGGGAAATGGATGACTTTCCTCAAGAGGACTTATCGAAAGTTAACCATGTGTTTATCATTACATCAACGCATGGCGTAGGTGAACCTCCGATTAATGCGTTAGATTTTTATGACTACCTGCATAGTGATGAGGCACCAGATTTAAGTCATTTAAACTTCTCAGTACTCGCGTTAGGTGATCAAGATTACCCTGATTTCTGCCAAGCAGGTAAAGATTTCGACAAAATCTTAGGTGATTTAGGCGGTCATCGTTTAGCTGATCGTGTTGAATGTGACTTTGATTTTGAAGAAGTATCTGAGCAATGGATTATTGACATGCTTGAACTTTTGTCTCAAATGTCTCCCGGTAGTCAAAACAATGAACCCAAAGATGAAGATGTTGTTGTCGAAGAACCACAAGCAGCTTATTCAAAAACACATCCATTTTATGCTGAAATCATCAAAAATAGTGCGTTAACTGAACCAACTGCTACCCGTGAAGTCAGACATCTTGAATTATCTTTAGAGGGATATGGCGAAGCCTATGAACCTGGAGACAGTTTAGTAATTATCCCTAAAAACAATCCAGAACTTGTAGCAGAAGTGATCAATACATTGGGTTGGGATAGCACAACAACAATAGATATAGACAATAGCGGCAATAGAGCTACTATACAGGATGCACTTACAAATGAGTTTGAAATTGCTAAATTAACACCATCTATATTAAATAATGCAGCTACATTATTTGGAAATCCTATGCTAAATGCAAATGTACAAAACAAGGAATGGGTACAAGATTATATTTATGGCAGAGATTTCATCGATTTAATTAAAGATTTTACACCTGTCGCGCTGTCACCTGATATGCTAAAAGACTTATTAAGAAAACTGCCACCTAGAGAATACTCCATTGCCAGTAGCAATCAAGTAAACCCACATACCGTCCATATCACTGTACGCGTTGTTAAATATGAAGCACATCATCGTGAACGCCATGGCGTATGCTCTGTACAACTTGCAGATCGTACACAATTAGGTGATAAATTACCTGTTTATCTTAAAAAGAATCCAAATTTTAAATTCCCTTATGATGAGCAAACACCAGTCATTATGATTGGCGCAGGTACTGGCATTGCACCTTACAGAGCATACCTCCAACAAAGAGAGCATTTAGGTCTGAAAGGTAACCAATGGCTCATATTTGGCAATCAAAATGTTGATGCAGATTTCCTATATCGTAAAGATTTAGAGTCATGGCTTGATCAAGGCGTGCTGAGCAAACTAGATTTAGCATTTTCAAGAGATACAGAAAATAAAATCTATGTTCAACACCGAATTGAAGAAAATGGGGCAGATTTTTATCAATGGCTAACAAACGGTGCAACCATTTATCTTTGTGGTGACAAAGAAGAGATGGCAAAAGGTGTACACCAATCCTTTGTCAATGTACTCATTCAGCACGGTAACTTTAATCAGGCACAAGCAGAAGATTATTTAACAGAACTAATTAAAAATCAAAGATATCAACGTGATGTTTATTAATAGTTGAGCCAATCACTGCATCATCATTACATTGATATTAATCCTACAACCACCTCAGCGATTACTTTACAGTTAATCGTATTGAGGTGGTTTTTATTGCTAAATATACCGTTAAATATACCATTTAGCATATGATTAAGACCACTTATCCATTTAGTATGGTAACCCAGACATATATTTGTTTTACTTATCATAAGAAGGAGGCGAACTGAGCATGGATGTGAAAGTAATTTATAATCAAAATTTAGACAACAATCAAATCATCATTGAAGTAAATGAGCACACTGAACACGTGAATGACATCGTTAACTATATTAACAAACTATCTAAAACAAAATTATTTCCCGGAAAATATAAAGGAGAAACACACTTTATAAAACAAGAAGACATTATTTCATTTCGTATAGAAAATAAAATCTTAACTATGATTACTGTAGATAAACAATTCACCATGAATCAACGACTATATGAAATCAAATCTTAACTCAACACCTATTTTTTACAAATTTCTAAATCTGAAATAATCAATATTAATTATATTGACTATTTGAAACTCAATAAAAATGGCACAATTGAAGTTCGTTTTACTAATAATGATTTCACTTATTCATCAAGAAGGTACTTGCCATTAATCAAGGAGGCATTAAAATTATGAAACGTTTATTACACGGCGCAATCACAGGTATTGCTATTGGAGTTATAATTTCGTTATTGTTTTCAACTATTTTTTCACATAATTCATTTCATCCAGTCTCCCCTGTCTCAACAATGGGCCATTTATACTTTCAATATTTAAGTGAATTACAAACGATGTTTATCGCAGTTACCATCTGGGCATTAATTGGTATTACATTCAGTTTTGGGGCACTCATATTTTCAAATTCCAGAAAATCTTTATTATTTAAAACTTCACTTCACTTTATCTTAATGTTTATCATCATGCTCCCTTTAGCAATTCTAGCGGGATGGTTTCCACTTAAAGTTTCAGCTTTATTATCTTTTGTCGTCATCTATACCATTGTCTATTTTATCATTTGGTCAATAGAAACGAAGCGTAACCAACAAGATATCAATGAGATTAACGCTATGCTTTCAAAAAGGAAGGATGAAAAACATGAATAAAGGTAGATACACTGTAATACCCAATGCATCGGTCACAGTTTTTCTAATAGGGCTTCATATAAACAAATGGCATAAAATTCATAAATGGTTACCTGTACTCTTTGCTATGCCACCTATGCTCAGAGAATTATCAAAAGACCAAACACTGGGTTGTTTATCTTTTGAAATGCTATTTAAATATCGTGGTGTGATGATTGTTCAATATTGGGAATCTAATGAAAAATTACTTTCATATTCAAAAATGCCTGTGCATTTAAAAGCGTTGCGGCGATTTATGAAAGAACTTAAGCATAATGATGCTGTAGGTTTTTATCATGAGACTTATAATGTCAATGCGAACCAATATGAAAATATTTATATAAACATGCCAGCTTTTGGTTTAGGAAAAGCACGTAAAAGTGAAAAAGTAAGCAAAGCTACGCATACTGCTAAACAACGCTTACGTACACAAACCTAACCTACCAATACTTATCAAGTCTTATCGCTATAGATGTGATAAGTATATGTTAAAATAATTTTTTGGCATAGAAATGCTCCCTCCAAGTTCCATTTTTTTAAATGTCACTTTGAAGGGAGCATATTAATTGTCCTAGACGCATTCCTAACAAAATATTAATATTTCAGAGTTTTATCACTACTTAATCATTAAATTATTACCTTACATATTCAAAGATACCTGCAGCACCCATACCAACACCGATACACATGGTAACCATGCCATATTGTGTATCGGGGCGTTTTTTCATTTCTGAAAGTAATCTGCCGACTAACATCGCACCCGTAGCACCCAATGGATGACCTAAGGCAATTGCGCCGCCGTTAACATTGGTTTTTTGAGTATCTAAACCTGTCTCTCTCATTGAAGCGATTGTTTGAGATGCAAAAGCTTCATTCAACTCTACTAAATCAATATCATCTACATTCAAGTTTGCTTGTTTTAACACTTCAGGAATTGCATAGGCAGGTCCAATACCCATCAATTTAGGATCTACCCCAACTGCTTTAAAGCCTACGAATCTTGCAATCGGTTCTACACCTAATTCCTTCACCTTTTCTCCTGACATGACGACTACAAAACCTGAGCCGTCAGTCAAAGGTGCCGAGGAGCCTGCAGTCACTGTGCCGTCAGCCTTAAAAACAGTGGATAATTTAGATAATGCTTCTTGATTCGTATCTGGTCTAATCAATTCATCATCTTTAAATACTTTTTGCGACACGATTGGACCATTTTCATTATAATCTACTTTATTCACTTCAATCGGAATAATTTCATCTTCAAATTTACCTTCTGCTTGTGCTTTAGCAGCACGAGCATGACTTTGTACTGCATAGGCATCTTGATCTTCTCTAGAAACCTTATAAGTGTCAGCAACCATTTCTGCAGTTAAACCCATCGGATAAGAAACACCAGAATCTTCGTCTTGCAGAATTGGGTTATTGGTCGGTTCATTGCCTCCCATCGGTACTGCACTCATAAGTTCAATACCTCCGGCAACAAGAATGTCCGCTTGATCTGCTTTAATTTGATTTGCTGCATGTGCAATCGTTTGTAAGCCTGAAGAACAATAACGATTGACTGTTTGACCTGGTACTTCATTTGGCATTCCTGCTAATAAAGCAATCGTTCTAGCAATATTTTGCCCTTGCAAGCCTTCTGGAAATGAATTCCCAACAATGACATCTTCAACCATATTAGGTTCAAACGAACCCCCAACTCTTTCTAAAACACCTTTTAATACTTTTGCAGCAACTTCATCGGGTCTTTCATGAGTCATTGCACCATTTTTTGCCTTACCCGCTGCTGATCGTCCATAAGCTACTATATATGCATCTCGCATTTAGTTTCACCCTTTCTTCTATAATGTTCGATTATTAGTTGCGTAGTGGTTTTCCTTTTTCTAACATGTGAGAAATTCTATCGTATGTTTTTTTATTTTGAAGTAACTCTAAAAATCTTTCTTTTTCAAGTTTTTGTAAATATCTTTGATTTACATAGGTGTTACGTGGAACATCTCCACCACTCAGTACTTCTGCAACTTTCAATGTTATTTCATAATCGTAATCACTAATAAAGTGACCTACACGCTGTGCATCTAATTGACCTTCTGCTAAGGCTTTAAAGTCTCGACCTAAAGCGATATATTGAGATTTTGGAAGTGGTACATAATTCGCTTCTGATTCATAGCGCGCACGTTTCAATGCAACTTCAATACGTCTTTCCGTATTTAAAATAACTGTATCTGTTTCTTTTAAATAGCCATATCTCTTAGCTTCATAAGCGTTTGTAGATACTTTTGCTAAACCAATCTGCATTAAAATATTAGTAATAGACGCTTGTTTATCATCATTTTTATGGTTAGTACGCATAATGCGATCCGTGAGTTCTGCGAGTCCGCCACCTGCTGGCAATAAACCTACACCTGTTTCTACAAGACCAATGTAAGACTCACTTGCCGCTACAACAATTGGTGAATGTAGTACGAGTTCGCAACCACCGCCTAATGCACGTCCTTGAACAGCTGTTACAACAGGTTTCAGTGAATGTTTTAGTCTCGCAAATACATGGTGTAATTGTTCGACCGCTTCACCTACTTCAGAAACTACTTTGCCATCTTCATGTGCTTTCTTCATTTGATATAAATTAGCACCTACACTAAAGTTGTTACCGCCTGCGTAAATCACCATGCTCGTAAAGTCTTCATTTTCAAGCTTATCAATCGCTTCTAATAAATCGGATAAAAAGCTATTTGAAATGACATTATTTTTACTTTGTAATTTTAATAATAGTTGATCTTTATTCGCGATAGATAAATTAGAATCCGATCTATCCCACAACTCTGAATCGATATAAGCTGCTACTGGTGTTACGCGTTCAATAGATTCACCTTCAGCATAAAACGCTTCATTGCGTTGCTCAATCCAATCTGGTAATTGACCTAATTCTTCTTTCATACGAGATTTAACACGTTCATATCCCATTAAATCCCATAATTGGAATGGTCCTAATTTCCAGTTAAAGCCCCAAACTAATGCGCGATCAATATCTTTAAAATCTTCCGCAGCTTTTGGTACATTCACTGCTGAATAGTAGAAATTATTTCGCAATGTTTCCCATAAGAATAAGCCCGCCTCATCTTGCGCATTAAAGATAACATCTAAATTTGAGGCAAGATCTTTACTAAAGCGACCTAAAATTTCTAATTGTGGTTGTTTAGGTTCAACATAGTCATTTTGCTTATCATCATAAACATAACGCTGTTTATTTACTTTTTTATAAAACCCTTGTTTTGTTTTATTACCTAATGCACCATTTTTTGCTAATTTTTCAGAAAGTGCTACATCCTTGAAGAATGGTTGCTCTTCTGGAATTTTTTGTAATCCTTTGATCACGGCCATAGCAATATCTAATCCTACTAAATCAGATAGCCCATATGTGCCCATTTTAGGTCGGCCAATACTGCGACCTGTTAATGCGTCAACGTCAGTAATAGAGAAACCTTGTTGTTCTGCTCGATACATAATATCATTCATTGTTTGTGTGCCGACTCTATTAGCAACAAATCCAGGTACATCATTTGCTACAATTACACCTTTACCTAATACATCTTCTGCAAAAGCTTGTACCCGTTTGACAACCTCTGAATGCGTTTGTTTATTTGGGATAACTTCCACTAATTTCATTATTCTTGGTGGATTGAAGAAGTGCATACCGAAAAATCTTTCTTTATCACTATCGTCAAATACCTCTGCAATTGCTTCAATTGGAATACCTGAAGTATTTGTTGCAAACACTGCATCATCATTTGCTACTTTTTTAACTTGATCCCAAATTTGATGCTTTATGTCCACTTCTTCTTTAACTGCCTCAATATATATATCTGCATCATCATCTTGTAAATCTTCATTGAAATTACCATATGATAAGTTTGAGGCAAATGATAAATCAAACAGTTGTGGACGTTTAGGATTTGTTATTACTTCATAAGCCTTTTTCGAGATTTTGTTTGGATCATTTTCATCAATGACAATATCCAATAATTTAACTTTTAAGCCTGCATTTACAAGTAGTGCAGCAATTTGACTACCCATTGTTCCTGCACCTAGCACAGTTGCTTTTCTTATCGTCATACTAAACCCTCCAATTTTTTCATTAAACCAATTAAGCAAAAATTTTTATATAAATGCGGAATCTCCTGTAATTGCTCTGCCGATAACCAGTGCGTTGACTTCGTGCGTACCTTCATATGTGTATATCGCTTCTGCATCCGCAAAGAAACGAGCAATATCATACTCTCCAGCTAAGATTCCGTTACCACCATGAACACCACGACCCATAGCTACAGTCTCTCTTAATCTTAATGAATTCATCATTTTAGCTGTTGAAGTCGCTACTTCATCGTATTCACCGTTAGCTTGCATACGTGCGAGCTGTGCGCATGTAGCCATGGCTTGTGCTAAGTTTCCTTGCATCATTGCCAATTTTTCTTGAATGAGTTGGAATTTACTAATTTCTTTACCAAATTGTTTACGCTTTGTTACGTAATCTGTCGTTGCTTTCAATGCACCAGCCATTGCACCTGTCGCCATATATGCAACACCTGCACGTGTTGAATATAAAACTTTCGCGATATCTTTAAAGCTATTGATATTTTGTAAACGTTGTTCCTCTTTGACGACAACATTTTTCAAACGAATTTTTGCATTAGGTACGATTCTTAGTGCAATTTTATGTTCTAACAGTTCAATTTCTACACCTTCTTGACTTGGTTCAATAATGAAGCCTTTAGGTTTTCCTGTTTCTACATCTACGGCATAAACTGGCATGACATCTGAAACATTTGCTCCACCAATCCATTTCTTTTCACCATTAATAATCCATTCATCGCCTTGACGTTTTGCAGTTGTTTCTAATCCACCTGCGACATCAGAGCCATGTTCTGGTTCCGTAAGTGCAAAGCAAGTACGTAATTCATGTGATTGTAACTTTGGTAGGTAATATGCCTGTTGCTCTTTACTACCGCCAAACCAGAATGAATTATGTCCTAATCCTTGATGTACACCTAACAACGTTGCTAAAGATACATCAAATCTTGCAATCGTATATGACATGAAAAATTGGAACATTTGACTCGGTGTACGAGCGCCTTCACGTCCTTCAAACAGTAATGGATTATTAAAATAGTTAAGTTTCCCTAACTCGTCAAAATAATCTTCTGGCTCAGTGGCATTTAACCAATGTTCATTGACAGAATCACGATACTTTTCTTCTAACATGTCATTCAATTGTTTTAATAATTTAACTTCACCTTCCGTTAAATCTTTTCCAATACTTAAAATATCTTCTGGGTACAATGCTTTCAGTGTTTCTTCTTTTGTTGGCATAATAAAACCTCCATTTTTTGATAGCGCTTACATTTATAGTAAAAAAATTTTGTGCTTTTCAGCATTTTATTTTAATTCAAATCATCAACATCTTTTGCTTCTTGTTGGGCTTTCTCATTCATGTATTTCTGAAGTTCTAATTTGTCTGCTTTTGACGTTGAATTCAATGGCATGTGTGTCAATTTCAGATATAGTCTTGGTATTTTATAACCAGCAATATTTTCACGCATATGCGTGTCTAATTTTGCTTCAAAATCTGGGTCATCTTCGGTAAGTACAACTGCGGCTGCAACTGATTCACCATATTTTGGACTGTCATATCCAACGACAACACCTTGAGCTACGAGTGGGTGTTCTGCTAATACTGTTTCTACTTCGGAAGGTAAGACATTCTCACCACCAGTAATAATCATTTCTTTACGACGATCAACGATATAAACATCACCATCTTCGTCTACTTTTGCTAAATCACCTGTTAAGAAATATTCGCCGTGAAATGTTTTTGCAGTTTCTTCCGGTTTGTTCCAATAACCAGGTGTTATATTATTACCACGAACGCCAAGTTCACCAATTTCACCAACTTCTACTTCTTCAAAATTATCATCAAATATACATATATCCATAAACATGACCGGCTTACCAATACTGCCTGGTTTCTGTGCCCCATTCTCAGGTGTATTAACCATGACAAGCGGTGCTTCAGTTAAACCATAACCATTAATAATTGAATAGCCTAAGCTATTAAATTTCTTTTGTACCATTGGTAAAGGTGATGAACCACCTTGAATTAAGAAATCGATACTTTCAAAGTTTTTCAGATCGAAATTTTCAGCTACTAACATGGCATAATACATCGTTGGAATCTGAATTAAATAATTAGGTTGGTACTTAGCCATTAAATCATTCAACGCTTCGCCATTAAAGTAACGCTGTAATATCAGTGTGCCGCCAGCCATTAATAAAGGTAGTGTCAAATCGTTAAATCCTAAGACATGAAACATTGGTGTGGAAACAATTGTTGTATATGTCGAATTAATTTTATAAGTCAGTGCTATATTAATTGGATTATTTACAAAAGAATCGTATGAAAACATAACGCCTTTAGGTAGTCCTGTCGTACCACTTGTATACATTAATGACGCTAAATCGCTTCCTTCCACACTAACAGTATTGAATGGACGGTGTTGCGAAGGATCTACTATTTCATCGTATGCATTTGAGTCAATATCCATGTGTAGCAAATCATCTGCAATGCCTTCTAAACTTGAAACATGCTTCTCAGCGTAAAAAATGAGTTTGACATTGGAATCTTCAATCACACTTTTTATTTCCTGTGTTTTCAAACGCCAGTTAATTGGCAAGTATACGGCACCCAATTTAAATGAAGCGAACATCAAATCTAATAACGCTACATCATTAGGCGTGAATATACCGACGACATCACCACGTTTTACACCTTGATCTTGTAAATAATTAGCTAAATTTTCTGCACGAATATTCAAATCTTGATAGGTCCATTCTGTGCCTTTGAATGGGTCAATCACTGCGGCTTTTTCATCGTCAAATGTCGCTCTCGTTTTAATCCAGTCGTAGTTCATATTTTTCTCCCCCTTAGTTTAAATACGATAATCCGACTTTATTGCATCAGACAATCCTCCCCACTTATCTTGATAGATATCGCTATTCATTTCATTCAAATGTGTTGCAATGAGCGGCTTGAATTCCATATTTGCTAGAATATCTCGCTCTAAATCAAGACCAGGAGCTATTTCAATGAGCATTAATCCTTGTTGTGTAAGTTCAAATACAGCCCTTTCGGTGACAAAGTACACCTCTTGATCAAGCAAAAACGCATTTTCAACATTGAAATCGACATTATCAATTTCATTGATAAATTTTGGTATATGACCTTCTTGTTCTACATTGACCTTGCGCTGTTCATAACTTAGTTGACCCCCGACAATTAACGAACCGGAAAAGACAATTGTTTTTACCGTTTGACTTATGTCGATAAATCCACCACAGCCATTCATTTTATTGCCAAATTTTGAGACATTTACATTACCTTTGGAATCTACTTGAGCAAAGCTTAGAAATGCTATATCAACACCTCCGTTATAAATGAAATCCCAAGTCATATCGTGTCTCATACGTGCACTTAAGTTATAGTTCATACCAAAATATTTTCCACTGCTAATCAAACCACCAAACACGCCTGTATCTATATTGGGCTGTACTAAATTATTAACCCCTTCTTCAGTTAAAAGATTGGATAACTCATTATTTATGCCAAAACCAATACTGATGACATCACCTTGAAGTAAAAATTGAGCAGCACGTCTCAAAATTACTTTTCGAGTGTTCAATGCTATATATGGTTCTCGCATCTCTGTAATTTGATAATGTCCTGAAAGTGCCGGATCATAATACGTTTGAATCACTTGTCTATGATATTTTGAATCACGGTTCACTACAATATAATCTACTAATTTACCAGGTATAAACACTTCATTTGGATTGAAACGACCACTTTGAATCACTTCTTTAACTTGAACAATGACTTTACCCTTATTTTTATGTGTAGCTGCTGCTAAACTAAAGCCTTCTCCTAAATGTGTCTCATGCTGCATGTAAATATTGCCTTCTTCATCAGCATATGTACCTCTTAGTAAAGCTACATCAATTTCAGGAAAACGGTAGTTCAAATAAGTGTCATCATTTATATTTATTAAAGAAACTAAATCATCAGTCGTACATGAATTGACTTTGCCACCAGAATAACGTGGATCCACGTTTGTATTTAATCCAATTTTAGTAATCGGACCTGGAAAAGCTTCCGTACTTCCACGATAATGTGTAGTTATTACACCTTGAGGCAGGAAGTATGCCTCTATTTCATTGTTCTGCATTGCTTGAATCGTTACTGGCGAACCAGTAATAATACTCGTGATTAATCGTTTGACCATACCCCTTGAAACAAATGAATCTAAATCATAACTGTCTCCTCTATAATCACTAATATCATTAGCAAGCATGAACGTTAAATTATTAAGTGATTGATCCTCATCATATTGTTCGACTAACGTTTTAAGTATCTCAGCAGGTAAATTCGCTGTAGATAAGGCTGCCAGAGCTATAACATCACCTTCATTTACGATGTCTTTCAAATCTGAAAATGGAATAATTTTCATACAGTTTCTCCTATCTATGTTTAATCCAACTATTAAAGTTTTGAGTTATAAATATCTCCTTTCTTTATGTATGTAAGCCCTTACATGTAATATACCATTATTTTTGAAATTTATGCAAAAATTTTAAATTTTACGTTTATAGTGAATTGTGAAAATGCGCACAACATCCGATGTGACAGTTTTAGAAGTGGATTAAGAAAAATATGAAAATAGTTGAATAAGGGGTATATAAATCAAATTGCTTATTAAAAAAGTAAATATGTCCTGAGAGTATAAAAAAATCTGGGACAACATTGATTCGTCCCAGACACATTTATTTTCTATCGCATAGATTTTCTCTAGCTAGCTATATTTTTTATTTAAAGTTAAGTACTATAAAAAAATTGAAGAACTAATTTGCATTTTCCTTTTTCTCTCTCGTACTGTGCTTTTATCTATTCATTCTCCAACAATTTAAATTTTTTTTCTAATGTTTGAAGTCCTTGATCTATAATCTTTTTTTGTTCAATTAAATTTTTTTGATGTTCCAAAAATATATTTTTTCGTTTCGTTTTTGTGTCACTTCCTTGGTGATATAACTCCGCAATTTCTTTTAACGTTGATATGGGCATATGTGTCTGGCGCATACATTTTATAAATTCAATCCAATATAAGTCTTCTTCTGAAAAATCTCTATAACCATTCTTATTTCTCTGAACAAAAGGAAAAAGTCCTACTTTATCATAATATCGAATGGTATGTTCACTGATGCCTAAATTATCGGCAACTTGTTTTACTTGCATAATTTGCCTCCTAAAAAAGGTGACTTTATAAAGTCACCTTTTTGTCTATTTCATAAGTTGAACCAGTAAATTTTCATAATCATTATTAATGATAGCGTCAAATCCAAATGTTGATGTCATATCATTCTTTAATGACTCCACACTGTTATAACCAATGTGTTCAGGACCATCTATATTTAAACCAATACCTTTAATATCATTATGGAATAAATTATTTTGATGCGATAATTCAATAATCTCTTCAGCTAATGATTTAACGTAATTATGACTTGGCACAGATACATTCTTTTCATCTATTACCTTTGTTTCTGTAATAATTTTGATATCTGTTTCTTTCCCTTTAAATATTGCTAAAAAGTAATTCATATCAAAATGACCTCCTCATGATTAAAAAGTAAACTAGCGTGTCGTATAACCGCCGTTAGCAAATAATGTTTGTCCGTTGATCCACCATCCATCTAAAGTTAAGAAAGTAATAATTGGCGCGATGTCTTCTATTTTTGTAAGTTGGTTATGAAGCGCTTGAGATTTATGGAATGCTACAGCATCTTCGCTTTCCTGTGGGTAGAAGAATGGTGTGTCCATTGGTCCAGGAGCAACCGCGTTCACTGAAATACCTCTATCCATAAACTCTGCTGAGGCTGCACGTGTATAATGCTCAACAGGCGATTTGCCTCCAGCATAAGTTGAATAAAAGCCTGTGTATGCAGCAAGCAATGCAGTGGCTAAAGTGATGATTTTACCATTATCATTCATAGATTTTTCAGCATATTTAATAAAGAAATAAGCTGACTTTGCATTGATGTCTGCCATACTATCAAATTCTTCTTCAGTCGTTTCTGAAATAGGTTTTTTAAGCACTTTACCAACAGTATTTATTGCAATATCAACTTTTCCAAATGTCGCTTCAGCATGTTGAAATAAAGCTTGGACATTACTAACGTTTGTCAAATCACCAGAAAATAATGTACCTTCTCCGCCTAAGTTTTCAACTTTTGTAAGTGTCGCTTTTGCATCATCTAAAGAATTTTCATCATGGTGATGGATTACTAATTTGGCTCCTTCTTTAGCGTAAGTAGTACTTAATAAGCCACCAAGGTTCTTAGCACCACCAGCAATAACTACAACTTTGTCCTGTAGACTATCAAATTTACCCATATTATATAACCTCCTTTGAATATATTTCAATCGTAAACCTTAGAGCGCGATATCAAGCAAGAGATGATTGAAAAATACTAATTATTTTTTATGGTATCTTGGTATCATTAAAATGTGCTGTAACTATCCAATTATAAATATTTATACAATGCTTTTTACATGCTATTGGCATATTCTTATATAAATCGGTATATTTTTGTTAATTCGACAACTCAACTCACTGATTTTAGTAAATAAGATTCACGGATACTTAAGTAAATTAAAATCGAAAACCACGAAATTGTGATTAGAGAAAAATCGAAATAAAATCATTCAAAAAATTAAAGAATTGTATTAAAGTGCAAAATAGGAATAAATTGATTTTCCAAGTTCTTTTGTTATTTTTAAAATTAAAAATAAACTTATAAAATGTTTTACTTTATAAGTTTATAAGCAGTGAAAAATTGCTAAGCAAACTCATTTAAATTGTTCTACACTTTATAGAGAATTAAAAATCAGGAGGAAGAAGATGGTTAAATCCGTACAGGTTTATCATTACGATTCATTCAGTACAGAAGCCAATAAAGGGAACCCTGCTGGCGTTGTATTAGACACAGAAAATTTAACAGATCGGGAAATGCAAGAAATTGCATCGAGAGTTGGGTTTAATGAAACTGCGTTTCCTGTTAAATCTGATAAGGCAGACCTTAGAATACGTTTTTTCACGCCAGGTCATGAAATGAACCTTTGTGGTCATGCAACAATTGCCACGATTTATGCTTTAAAAGAAAAACAATTACTAAAAAATAAAAATGAACTTACAATTGAAACTAAAGCAGGCATTTTAACTATAAGAATGAATGTATCTCATAATGACCAAATATTTATCACTATGCAACATGCCACACCACAATTTGAAACATTCAATGGTTCTAAGAAAGCATTAGCTTACGCACTAGATATCGACGAAGAAGATATCGACGAAAATTTACCAGTTTTATATGGAAGTACAGGTGTTTGGACACTACTTGTTCCAGTGAAAAGTCTAGCTGTTTGTCAGAAAATGAAACCCAACAATGCCCTATTCCCTTCTATATTAAACGAAAAGCCTAAAGTGTCTATTCATCCATTTTGTTTTGAAACATATCATCAAGATTCTAATATGCATGCGCGTCATTTTTCTTCACCTTTCTCTGGAACAATAGAGGATCCAGTTACTGGAACAGCTTCTGGAGTTATGGGGGCTTACTTTGTTAAATACATACATAACATTTCAGACAATCCACTCAATCTTATCGTCGAACAAGGCCAAGAAATTGGTAAAAACGGTAAGGTGAAGGTTAGCGTTACTTTTAATGACAATGAATGGGATATAAAAATAACTGGAACAGCCGTTAGTGTTAAAACATTTATTGTTCATTTAACTGATGCGTGATTGAAATCAACTTAATAAATATAAATCATATAAGTTACAGAATTAGTTATACTTATAAATCCCACATTATAAATAATATAGGATAAGCGTCAATAGCCGTAACTGATTGTTTAAGTAATTTAAAAGTTTAAATCATGCGCTTACCAATCATATATTCAAATTCATAATAACTGCAATATAAAAGGACCAATCCATTATCTGAACTGCACCCTGTCAAGTAGACAGTGAAAAAAACAAAATGTTTATGGC
>NZ_PPQC01000015.1 GCF_002902365.1 Staphylococcus cohnii subsp. cohnii
TACACCTAATCCTACTGCTAATGTTGAAGCTAATACTGTTTTTTTCATTTTTAAAAATTCCTCCTATAAGGTAAATAATTTTTTCGTTATGATTAATTTGCAATTACAACTATAACATCTTAAAAACAATAGCAGGTTACAGTCAAATAAAAAAGTACACCTTTTCTTTACACGGGGATTACATTTTCAAAATAGTATCAATGCATTACTTTTCACTTCAGAAACTGCTATGAAAGTTTATATTAGTAATAATAAAAATTATGTTGTGTAATAATATTGTAATTTATCTGATTATTCTGTATTATATCAGCATGAATTTCAGCTTTTTTAATAATGGATATGTGTTCTATATAGTATGTATATTAGCTATTCCTATTGAATCATTTTTGAGTTAATAGGAATAGCCTGATAGAAGTATAATTAAATAGTAGGATTAAATGTATATTAGATTTGATGGGTTAAATTAACGGGGAGTTGGGAATGCCTGAAACTTTATACAATTTCATAAATATCGTTTTCCTCTAAATGAAAATTATTAATAAGTTCTTGATTTGAGGCTATTGGAAGTGGATCAAAAAGTGCTTCATCTTCATTTTTAGACCGTGGGGACATAAATTTAATAGTTTCAATAAAAATTTCTGATACAAAATGCATCTGTCCTTCTTTTTCAAATTTTCTCGATTGCATTTGTCCAGTTATACCAACTAATGAGCCTTGATTGATATATTTTTCGACATTATTAGCAATTTTTCCGAATGCCTTACAGAATAAATAATCACAAATAGTTTTTTGATTTTTATCTTTATAGTTTCTTGTAACAGCTACGCAAAATGTAGCTAGTTTATTTCCCTCCTTCTCATAAATTTTAGGGTCCTTTGTTAGTCTCCCTACAATGACAATACTGTTAATCATATGTCACCTCCTTTATAAGCTAATCATAAAAAATTCATATGATTTCGTCAAAACACATTTTTCAAAATTTAAAATAATAATCGATTACTTATTTCTACTTTTTTCACCTTTCACATAGAAAATTACGTTATAATAATAATATAAATGCATTTTTTGTAGAGTTTAAATTAATTAAATGGATGTGAGACGATGAAAACATTTAAAGCCGTTCGATTTCAAATCGTATCAGAGAATGGTGGCGTGACTGAGTACGAATTAGAAGATGGTGTCATCATCAATAAGGAAAATAGTGGCACTGGCTGGTTGCTTGAAATCGTCATTTCAGATTATCACTATGAAACTATGAAAGCATATATGGAAAACGAGACATTATTAGATATACGTGTTGTTATCACTAGACCTGCGAACGATCCAGCTTTGTTTGATGCAACGATTAAACATATCATCCAACTAGAAGATACAATTTCTGTTGTTTGTGAATGTCATATTTACACATTGAGACAAGTTTACGCTGAAAGTTTATTAGAACAATTAATAGATGAAGGTTTAACTGGCGACGACTTGAAGAAGTCATTTAATAGATTGATGCAATCTAAACCAAGACTTAAAGATGAAAAAATTGATAAATAAAAAATAGTGTCACAGTCTGTTGAAAACAGTCTGTGACACTATTTTTATATACTATTTATCTTGCAAAGCAAATGTTAACTCACAACTACATGCTAATTGTCCATCAACTGTTGCTTTAGCACTACCCTTACCTATAGGGCCTCTGAGTTTCGTTATTTCAACTTCTAAACGCAAAGTATCTCCAGGGGTTACTTGTTTTTTAAAACGACATTTATCGATACCAGCAAATAGTGCAAGTTTACCTTTATTTGCTTCGCTATTTAACATAGCAACTGCACCTGTTTGGGCTAAAGCTTCAGTAATTAATACACCAGGCATTACAGCATATTCTGGAAAATGACCTTGAAAGAATGGTTCATTACCTGAAACTTGCTTAATTGCCACACATCGTTGACCTTCTTCGTATTCTACAACGCGATCAATTAATAAAAATGGTTGCCTATGTGGAATAATCTCTTTTATTTGGTTGTAGTCAAAAATTGTTTCCATAATTTGCTTCCTCCAACTATACTTCTATCTATTTCCGATTTATTAATATATTATAACATTAATTTTGTGTTCTTTTGATATCAGCACCTAATGCTTTTAATTTTCCATGTAAATCAACATATCCTCTGTCTAAGTGCTTTAATTCAGTAACATATGTTGTACCTTCAGCAACTAAGCCCGCTAAAATCAGTGCAGCTGCAGCACGCAAATCTGTTGCTTTAACTTGAGCACCTTGAAGTTCACTTTTACCTTCAATTTTTGCACTTCTACCTTCTACAGTAATTTTAGCATTCATTCTTTTAAATTCACCGACATGCATAAATCTATTTTCAAACACTGTTTCAGTTACTACTTTGTGTCCATTAGCAGTTAATAATAACGCCATCATTTGTGATTGCATATCTGTAGGAAATCCAGGGTGTGGAAGCGTTTTGATATCTACTGGTTTCAATTCGTTTTCGACACTTACACGAATTGCATCATCAAGATATTCTAGATTAACTCCCATTTCTTCTAGTTTATATACTAAGCTCGTCATATGTTCTTTGATTGCACCATTTACTAATACATTTCCTCTTGTAATTGCACCGGCAATTAATAATGTACCCGCTTCTATTCTATCAGGTATAATTGAATGCTCAACGCCATATAAAGCTTCAACACCTTCAATCGTGATTGTGTCAGTACCGGCTCCTAATACATTTCCGCCCATTTCATTAATATAATTAGCCAAATCAACGATTTCTGGTTCTCTTGCAACGTTTTCTAAAACAGTTTTGCCATCAGCTAAAGAAGCTGCCATTATAATATTTTGAGTCGCACCTACGCTAGGAAAATCTAAGTGAATCGTTGTACCTTTCAATCCATTAGTAGTGTTTGCGTATATAAAACCGCCATCCATATGGATTTCTGCACCTAGCTCTTCAAAACCTTTAATATGCTGTTCAATCGGTCTAGAACCGATAGCACAACCACCTGGTAAAGCCACTTTGGCATGACCTAATCGTGCTAATAATGGCCCCATAACAAGAATACTTGCTCTCATTTTACTTACATATTCATATGGTGCTTCTTCATTTAATTGTTTCGTTGCATCTACTGTAACTTCTTCTTGCTCTTTATTATAAGAAACATCAGCATTTAATGTTGATATTACATTATTAATTGTTTCTACGTCACTAAGTGCTGGTACATTTTTTAACTTGCTCACGCCTTTTGATGCTAATAGTGATGCTGTCAATACTGGTAATACTGCATTTTTTGCACCTGAAACTTTCACTTCACCAGTTAATTTTTTACCACCATTAATTTCTATCTTATCCATCTTAAGTCCTCCACTTAACTACTTATAAATTGCCTTTAATTTTCAATCAAACTTACTATTAAATTATATCGATAATCATGCGTAATATACAATTATTTGAATTATTGTGCCAAATATTTTATTTGTGTAGAAAATTGTAACAAATCTACAATAAAATTACTGACTGACGTTCCGATTAGTATTGCTAAAAATATCATACAAATTTGAACTTGTACTGGAAAACCTTTTTTAAAAAATTGTTCCAATCTCACTGCATTCAATGCCCAATAAGCAATACAAATACAAAGGACATGTAAAATGAGATGTACAATTGAAAACTGTCCCAAATATTCCATAAGTTATTCTCCTTGCTAAACACTATTTATATATTTTACACGAAACACTATGCAAAAGATACTTAATAATGAGATAACTGACATTTAAATAATAAAGCGTCAATTTATTATTATTTTCCCATTATATATGACATATATGCATAACAATTAAAATTAAATATTTTTATTTGTTTTAGTCATTTATCAATTATTATCTTCCTTTATAAATGATTATGAAAAATCATATGTAAAAGTAAGTTTTCATAAAAATTATTTTAATATAGTAAATACATGCTATTACTTAAATCAATATATCACTGATAATCTTAGGCTAAAATTTTGATTCTAACATGTCTTAATCAGAAAATAGAAAAAGTCGACAAAGTATAAAACTTTGTCGACTTTTTTGATAAACGTAATAGAATATCTTATATTCATTATTGTAATTGAGCGACACGAAGACGGTTATTAGCACGATCTAATGCGCGTTTGGCTCTATTTATGTCACTGCTATCTTCTTCATTGTTTAAATGAGATTCTGCTCTTGATTTTGCTAACTCTGCTCTAGCGACATCAATTTCATTCGCAGGCTCTGCAGTTTGAACAATGATTGATAATTTATCTTGTCTTACTTCAACAAAACCTTCACTCACTGCAATATATTCTGAACCACCGTCAAAATTAATTTTGGCATAGCCAATTTCAAGTGCTGCAACTGTTGGAATATGTCCATACATGACTCCGATTTCTCCAGCAGTAGTTTGTAATACTGCAAGAGTGACATCTTCTCGGTCGTAAACAGAACCATTAGGAGTGACAATATTTAGGCTTAATGTATTCATTATCCATACCTCCTAATTTTAAACTTCAACACCCATATCTTTAGCTTTTTCAATTACTTCATCCATACTTCCAACCAGACGGAATGCGTCTTCTGGAATATGATCGTAATCACCATTTAATATTGCTTTGAAGCCTTCTACTGTTTTTTGAACAGAAACATAAGATCCTTTTTGACCAGTAAATTGTTCAGCAACGTGGAAGTTTTGTGATAAGAAGAACTGAATACGACGCGCGCGTTCTACAGTTTGTTTGTCTTCTTCAGAAAGTTCATCCATACCTAAAATAGCAATAATATCTTGTAATTCTCTATATTTTTGTAAAGTAGATTGTACTTCACGTGCTACTTCATAATGTTCTTGGCCAACAATTGATGGGTCAAGCGCTCTAGAAGTAGATGCTAATGGATCAACTGCAGGATAAATACCCATTTCAGTTAATTTACGCTCTAAGTTTGTAGTTGAATCTAAGTGCGCAAATACTGCGGCTGGTGCTGGGTCAGTATAATCATCGGCTGGTACGAATACCGCTTGAATTGATGTTACTGAACCTTTAGTTGTAGAAGTAATACGTTCTTGTAATTGTCCCATTTCAGTTGCTAACGTTGGTTGGTAACCAACAGCTGAAGGCATACGACCTAATAACGCAGAAACTTCTGAACCAGCTTGAGTAAATCTAAAGATGTTATCTATGAATAATAGAACATCTTGTCCTTGTTCATCCCGGAAATATTCAGCCATTGTTAAACCAGAAAGTGCTACTCGCATACGCGCACCAGGTGGTTCGTTCATTTGTCCAAATACCATAGCTGTCTTTTTAATAACACCACTATCACTCATTTCAAAGTATAGGTCATTACCTTCACGCGTACGCTCACCTACACCAGCAAATACGGATATACCACCATGCTCTTGAGCGATATTATTGATTAATTCTTGAATTAATACAGTTTTACCAACACCGGCACCACCGAATAATCCAACTTTACCACCTTTGATATATGGTGCTAATAAATCAATGACTTTGATACCTGTTTCTAAAATTTCAACTTTAGTAGATAACTGATCAAATGCAGGTGCTTCTCTATGAATTGGGTCACGACGCACTGAGTCATCTATGTCTTCATCTAAATCTATCGTATCACCTAATACATTAAATACTCTACCTAATGTTTCATTACCAACTGGTACGCTGATACTATTTCCGCTATCTCTAACTTCTGTACCACGTTTAACACCATCAGTTGAATCCATTGCGATTGTTCGTACTACGTCATCACCAAGTTGTAATGCAACTTCTAACGTTAATTCAACAGTACCTTCTTCTCTTTCTATATCGAGAACTAAGGCATTATTAATTTCTGGAACTTCATTGTGCTCAAAGCGAACATCAATTACTGGACCCATAACTTGTGTTACACGGCCTAATCCCATGCTATTTTCCTCCTTTAATCATTATTCAAGTGCAACTGCGCCACCAACAATTTCAGTAATTTGTTGAGTGATTGCTGCTTGTCTCGCTCTGTTATATTCGATAGATAAATCATCAATGATATCTGTCGCATTATCAGATGCATTTTTCATAGCCGTCATACGTGTAGCATGTTCACTTGCTTTTGCATCTAAAATCGTTCCATATATTAAACTTTCAACATATTGAGGTAAAATAACACTTAATATTGCTTCTTTGTCTGGTTCAAATTCATATGAAGACATTTGACCATGTCCTAAGCTTGAATCTTCCGGAGACAATGGAAGCACAGTTTTCATCGAAGGTGTGTTTTCTAAAACACTTACGAAGTGACTGTAATAAATTTTTACCTCATCCACAATCTCGTCGTTATACAAATCTATCGCTTTTTTAGCAATTGCTTGTATCTCTTTAAATGAAGGTTGATCAGGAACTTCTGTTAAAGAATCATGAATCTCGTATCCTTTATTTTTAAGAAAATCAACACCTGTTTGACCTAAAACTAAGATAGAATATTCATCACTACTACTATGTTTGCGTTCAATATCTTTCATCAGATGTTTCAATACATTTGCATTATATGCACCTGCAAGGCCTTGGTCACTAGTAATTACGATATAACCACTTTTTTTCACTTCTCGCTGTTGTAACATTGGATGATGTGAATTTCTATCCGCACCAGCAACAGCTGTAATTGCATCTTGCATTTTAGCCATATATGGTCTGAATTGATTCGTGTTTTTTTCAGCACGACGCAATTTTGAACTAGAAACCATGTTCATTGCTTTCGTAATCTGTTTCATCTTTTTTGTTGATTTTATTCGTGTATCGATTTCTTTAAGAGATGCCATTATCTCACCACCTTTTATCTACATTAACTATTATGCTTCTTCTGATTTGCTAAAACTCTTCTTGAATTCAGTGATTGCTGATTCAAATGATTCATCGTTAGGTAAAGCACCCGTCGTTTTGATTTCATTTAATAAATCAGATGCATTCGATTTAGCCCATTGATTCAACTCGTCTTCAAAACGCGTAATATCAACTACTGGGATATCATCTAAATGTCCTTTTGTTAAAGCATAAATAATTAAAACTTGATTTTCTACAGGTAGTGGTTTGTTTTTATCTTGTTTTAATATTTCAACTGTACGTTTACCACGTTCTAATTTTTTAGCAGTAAATTCATCTAAATCAGACCCAAATTGCGCGAATGATTCTAATTCACGATATGAAGCTAAATCTAGACGTAAAGTTCCGGCAACTTTTTTCATAGCCTTAATTTGTGCAGAACCACCAACACGTGATACTGATTGTCCTGCATTAATCGCTGGTCTAACACCGGAGAAGAATAAGTCAGATTGCAAGAATATTTGTCCATCTGTAATAGAAATTACATTTGTAGGTACATAAGCAGCAATATCGCCTGCTTGTGTCTCAATAATAGGTAGCGCTGTGATTGAACCGCCACCTAAATCATCATTTAATTTAGCTGCTCTCTCTAATAATCTACTATGTAAGTAGAATACGTCACCAGGATAAGCTTCACGACCTGGAGGTCTACGTAATAATAGTGATAACTCACGATAAGCTGCAGCTTGTTTTGTTAAATCATCATAAACGATTAAAACATCTTTACCAGCAAACATGAATTCTTCAGCCATTGCTACACCAGAATATGGCGAGATATAAAGCATAGGTGCTGGATCTGCTGCTGAAGCTGAAACAACAATTGTATAGTCTAATGCACCTTCTTGACGTAATTTTTCAACATTTGCTCGAACTGTTGAATCTTTTTGTCCGATAGCAACGTATATACAAATTGTATCTTGATCTCTTTGGTTCAAAATTGTATCAATGGCAACCGTTGTTTTACCTGTTTGACGGTCACCGATAATTAATTCACGCTGCCCACGACCAATTGGTACAAGTGCGTCAATTGCTTTGATACCTGTTTGTAATGGTTCATCTACAGATTTACGATCCATTACACCAGTTGCCTTCTTCTCTACAGGACGTGTTTTTGTTGTATTGACTGGTCCTTGACCATCAATTGCTTGTCCTAATGGGTTAACGACACGACCAAGTAACTCCTCACCAACTGGAACCTCCATGATACGTCCAGTTCGTTTTACTTCGTCTCCCTCTTTTATATCCGTGTATGGGCCTAAAATTACTACACCGACATTGGATTCTTCTAAGTTTTGTGCTAAACCTAGAACGCCGTTATTAAATTCAATAAGCTCACCAGCCATAACGTCATTTAATCCGTGGATTAAAGCGATACCATCACCAATTTGCAGAACTGTACCTACATCAGTAACAGCCATTTCTGACTCATAATTTTCTATTTGTGAGCGAAGTAATGCACTGATTTCTTCAGCTTTAATGGCCATCTATGTCACTCCTTCGATTTTTATTTCACTCTAATAAATTGCTTTTCAAGTTTGGCAAGATCATTTTTAATACTTGCATCCATCACTTTCGTACCGACTTTAACTCGGATACCACCGATAAGATCGGGATTAATTTCATTTGTTATCATTAGTTTTGAAAGTTTTGTACGTGATTTTATAATTGAATCAATACTTGCGATTTCATCTTCAGATAGTTTATAAACAGATTCAATAACTGCAAAGTCTTGATTATGATATTCATTGTATAAGGTTTCAAAAGCTAAAAATATTTCATGTGTATATGTAAGGTGACGATTACTTGCAAGCACCATAAACATATTCTGTAAATATTGATTTGCGTGTCCAAAAATAATAGCAACAAAACGTTGACGTTGTGCTACATCTTTTTGTGGATCTGTGTCTAGTTCTTTTAATTTCACAACTTCAGGTTGTACTGCTTCGTCAATTGTTGAAAATTCTTCATACATTTGATCGAGTAACGCTTTTTCTTTAGCAGTATCAAATAACGCTTTTGCATATTTTTTTGCTACATTAGCCATTATTTATCGCCTGCCTCTTTAATGTACTTTTCAACTAATTCTTTTTGATCTTTTTCTGAAATTTCTTTTTGAAGTACTTTTGAAGCAATTAGTACTGAAAGTTCAGAAACCTGATTGTTAATATCCGCAAGTGCGCGTTCTTTTTCACTGTTAATTTCATTTTGTGCTGTTTCAATCATGCCATTAGCTCTAATGTTGGCTTCATGAATGATTTCTTCGTGCTGTTTACGGGCTTGTATTTTAGACTCTTCTAAAATTTTATGAACCTCTTCTTGTGTTTCTTTTAGTGTTTGTTTGTTTTGTGCTTCTAGTTTTTGAGCATTTAATTTAGCTTGTTCAGCATCATCGATATCTTTATTAATATCGCGTTCACGTTTGTCCATCACTTCTTTAAGTGGGCCCCAAGCAAACTTTTTCAAAAGTAAAAGTAATATGGCAAATGTAGCAATCGTAACAATGATTGTCCCCCATTGTACACCGCCGCCACTAGCCGCACCTAGAACGAACATATTAGTCGTAGCAGTCACTTTCATAGACACTCCTTTCATCCAGTATAATCATAAGGTATTTTGATAAAAACGAACGGCGAGAGCCCAGAAGACTTCGCCATAAAGACTAGTTTACTTATAGTGACATGAAAGCGATAACGACACCTATAATTGGTAGCGCCTCAACTAAACCGATACCGATGAACATAATACCCATTAATTGACCACGTGCTTCTGGTTGACGAGCGACACCTTCTACTGTTCTTGAAACGATAAGACCATTACCAATACCTGCACCAAGTGCTGATAAGCCGATTGCGATTGCTGCTGCGATTAAATTCATTTAAAAATCCTCCTAATTTGTTCTTTTTATTTTTTAATTTAATGACTCTTTTGTACTTTGTGTGACATATATACCATCGAAAGCATTACAAATATATATGCCTGAATCGTACCGATAAAAATTGAGAACCCTTGCCATACGATTAGGCCAGGTAATCCAATTAGCCAACCCCATGCTGGGAAGTCGAATACTAAACCTGCTAATAATCCTAGCAATAATTCACCTGCAAAAATATTTCCGTAAAGTCGTAATCCTAGCGTCAATGTTGAAGTAAATTCTTCAAACACATTGATAGGCAATAGGAATATTGGCTTTGTATAATTTTGAAAATATCCTTTAGTTCCAACCATTTTAACTCCATAATAATGTGTTAATAGTATTATCAGAGTTGATAATGTTAGTGTCACAGTTGGATCGGCTGTGGGAGATTTCCACCACAGGGTGTGTCCCGAAATTAATTGGAACGGTAATCCGAGCATATTACTAACAAATATGAAAAAGATTAATGTAACGGCTAAGAAATGGAACTGACCGCCTTTTGACCAAGCCATGTTACTTTCAATAATCCCTCTTACGAAATCAAAAACCCACTCGATAAAGTTTTGTTTGCCTGTTGGACGCTTCTTGAGGTTACGTGTACAAATAATAGCTATTACAAAAACAATAAACGCCGTAATCAACATCATCATAATCGATGATAGATTAAACACGATGTCTAGACCGAACACATTCCAACTGACTAGAGGGTCTTTATGATCCATGCTTTCTCACCTCTTTCATTATAAATTTTATTTCTTGTGTAAAAATGGTTTGAAAACAATTAAAACATAAGAAATCATTAAACCAACAACTACTCCAAAAATGTTTATATAGTCCTTATAAAAATACCATATCGTACAAGCTAATATCACTATCAAATATCGCCAAATGTTGCCCGTTGAAATATGTATGTTATCCTTTTCTTTTGCTTTCGCCAAATAATATTCAAAAGTAAAAGTATTGATTAGCGATCCGATCATACCAATTATAAGACCTAATATAAATGCAGAGTATGTGAAAATAAACACAATTACAAGTACAATAATACAATATAAATAGTATTGTATGTACTGACTAAAAATGATGTTGAAACGTTTCATTACAGTGCCTCGCTTCACCTTATCTTTCACATATGAAAACCATTCCAATCATACAATTTTAATAATAATATAGGATACTTTACGTGTCAATTCTATTCAAATTGTAATTCAATTTTTTTCAAGAATGTCACAAAAATGACACATAAATACATAATTATTTGAAAGAAGAAGGTTTTTTTTCAATTAAACCAAAGAAATATTTAATATTTTGACAAATTCTATATGATGCATTGCCATCTCCATATGGATTTTTAGCTGTGCTCATTGTCTCATATAAATTTTTGTTGTCTAATAGTTCTTTTGTTGCTGTAAAAATGTTTTTTGCATTTGTACCTACAATTTTTAATGTACCCGCTGCCACACCTTCTGGTCTCTCTGTCACATCCCTTAATACGAGTACTGGTTTGCCTAATGAAGGCGCTTCTTCTTGTACTCCACCAGAATCAGTTAAAATTAAGTAAGACTGGTGTGCAAAATTATGAAAATCAACAACCTCTAATGGTTCGACAAGTTCGATTCTTGTATGGTTTGACAAATAATAATCTGCAATTTCTCGTACTTTAGGGTTTTTATGTATTGGATATACGACAACAACATCCTCGTATGCTTCGACAATATCACGTACTGCCTTGAAAATATGTGTCATAGGTTCTCCAATATTTTCTCGTCTATGCGCAGTTAAGAGAATAATACGTTTATTTTTATGCTTAGCTATGATTTCTGATTCATAACCATTATGAATTGTCGTTTTCATAGCATCAATCGCAGTATTGCCTGTCACTACGATTGTGTCTTCTGGTTTGTTTTCAGCGATCAAATTGTTTGCAGCATTATTGGTAGGAGCAAAGTTTAAATCAGACATTACTCCTACCATTTGTCTATTCATTTCTTCAGGAAATGGAGCGTATTTATTCCAAGTTCGTAAACCAGCTTCGACATGTCCGATTGGGACTTGATTATATAATGCTGCTAAGCTTCCAGCGAATGTACTCATAGTATCTCCGTGAACAAGTATCATATCTGGTTGCGCTTCTTTTATCACATCCTCTAATCGAATGAGTATGCGAGAAGTTATATCAGACAATGATTGACTCTGTTTCATAATATTCAAATCATAATCAGGTGTTATGTCAAAGCTTTTCAAGACAGAATCTAACATTTCTCTGTGTTGTGCAGTCACTACAACGATTGGTTGTAATTCAGAATCTTTCTCCAACTCTAAAACGAGTGGTGCCATCTTTATCGCTTCAGGACGTGTCCCAAAAACAGTCATAACTTTTTTCATACTACTCCACTCCTGGGTTAAACTATTTTGTACCGAATAAACGGTCACCAGCGTCACCTAAACCAGGTGTAATATAAGCATGGTCATCTAATTTCTCATCTAATGCTGCGATATATATATCAACATCTTCATGTGCTTCTTGTAATTTTTCTACACCTTCTGGAGCCGCAATCAGACACATAAATCTGATGTGTTTAGCACCGCGTTTTTTAAGTGAATTAATCGCTTCAATTGCAGAAGCACCAGTCGCTAGCATTGGATCAACTACTACAATTTCTCTTTCTTCAATGTCTTGTGGTAGTTTTACAAAATATTCAACCGCTTCTAATGTTTCGGGATCTCTGTATAGTCCAACATGACCTATTCTTGCTGCCGGCACTAAATTTAAGATACCTTGTGTCATACCAAGTCCCGCTCTTAAAATGGGAATAAATGCTAGTTTTTTACCTGTTAGTCTTTTAGCAATCATCTTAGTGACTGGTGTTTCAATTTCTACATCTTGTAACTCTAGATTTCTAGTTACTTCGTATGCCATTAACATACCAACTTCATCTACGAGTTCTCTAAATTCTTTTGTACCTGTATGTACATCTCTAATGTAACTTAATTTGTGTTGAATAAGTGGGTGATCAAAAACATGTACGTTGCCCATAATTACTTCCTCCAATTTAATTATATAAAGGATGTTTCGTAGTTAATGCTTTAACTCTTTCTTGTCCTTCTTTTAATGTTGTTTCATTTTCAGGGTCTTTTAACACTAGGCTAATAATTTTGGCTACTTCTTCAAATGCTGCTTCATCAAAACCACGTGTTGTAGCTGCTGGCGTACCAAGTCTTAAGCCACTTGTTACAAAAGGTTTTTCTTGATCAAATGGAATTGTATTTTTATTACAAGTAATACCTATTGAGTCCAAAGCTTCTTCTGCTACTTTACCAGTAATATTGACTGATCCTTTTACATCTACGCATACTAAATGATTATCAGTACCGCCAGATACTACTCTAAACCCTTCTTTATTTAATGTATCCGCTAAAGCTCTTGCATTTTTTATAACTTGTTGTTGATATGTTTTGAAATCATCTTGAAGCGCTTCACCAAACGCTACAGCTTTAGCAGCAATAACATGTTCTAAAGGGCCACCTTGAATGCCTGGGAAGATTGTTTTATCAATTTGCTTTTTGTATTCCTCTTTACACAAAATCATACCACCACGAGGACCGCGTAATGTTTTATGTGTTGTCGTAGTTACAAAATCAGCGTATTCTACTGGACTTGGGTGTAGACCCGCAGCTACTAATCCGGCGATATGCGCCATATCTACCATCAATTTAGCACCAACTTCATCAGCAATTTCTCTAAAACGTTTGAAGTCTATTGTTTTTGAGTATGCAGATGCACCAGCAACAATTAATTTAGGTTGATGCGCTTTTGCTACTTTTAAAACTTCGTCATAGTCTATTTGTTCACTCTCTTTGTCGACACCATATTCGACAAAGTTATAAAATTGACCACTAAAGTTTACTGGTGCACCATGAGTTAAGTGTCCACCATGACTTAAATTCATACCTAATACAGTATCTCCGTGTTCTAATGCAACGAGATAAACAGCCATATTTGCTTGTGAACCAGAATGTGGTTGAACATTAACATGTTCTGCACCAAACAATTGCTTTGCTCTTTCAATAGCTAATGTTTCAGATACATCTACGTATTCACAACCACCGTAGTATCTTCTGTTCGGATAACCTTCAGCATACTTGTTAGTTAATACGGAACCTTGAGCTTCCATAACTGCTTCCGACACAAAGTTTTCTGATGCGATTAACTCTATATTGTTATTTTGACGGTTGAACTCGTTTTGAATCACTTCATAAATTTCTTTATCTTGATCTTTAATAAATGACATTAGTAAACCCTCGTTTCTGTATTAGTTATATTTTGCTCTTTCGCCACCAATTTTCTTAGGTCTTGAAGAAGCGATTGTAACAATTGCTTCGCCAATTTGCTTCACACTTGTACGCTCGGGTATTGCTACATGCTTAATATGCATACCGATTAAAGTTTGGCCAATATCTATCCCTTTTGGAACGTTAATTGTTTCAACGACTATAGGGTCAGCCATATGTTGATATGCATATGTAGCTAAACTACCTCCAGCATGGACATCTGGTACAACGGTTACTTCTTCCATCGTTAAGGGATCGAAATTTGCTTTTTCAATAGTGATTGCTCTATTGATATGTTCGCAGCCTTGAAATACAAAAGAAACGCCTGTTTCCGTTTCAATCTCTTTTAATGCTTCAAATATGTCTTTTGCTACTTCCATAGATCCAACACTACCTATGCGTTCGCCAATCACTTCTGAAGTAGAACAACCTATAATGCAAAGCTCGTCGTCTTTAAAGAAAGATTTAGTTTTTAGTTCATCTAATAACGCTTTTAAATCCTCCATGTTCAGCACCCCTTATTTATTTTGATAAAAAGTAAGCCAAAATACATAAGTCCATTCAGACAAATTTAATTGCTAGCACATTTGCTACACGTTATTATTATAACGTATTTAATGAGTTACTCATACTAATTTCACATATTTATTTACTCTAATATTTTATTTTTTAATTTTTCAATCAATGAATTTAATTCATTATAAATTTCAAGATAATCTGATTTAGTTCCTCCAAATGGGTCAGCTACGTCTTCACCATGCAATACATACTCACTTAAAGTAAATATATGTGTGCCTCTACCATACATTTGTTTAATTACTTCTTTATGGCTTGTTGACATTGTCAAAATAAGGTCTGCATTCATATCAATTTCAGTGAAGTTTTGAGCATTTTCTGGTAATGGTAATTGTTTTTCTTTTACGATAGCGCGTGTGTATTCTGATGTAGGTGTACCATCTATTGCAAACAAACCACGTGATGCAACTTCAATATCTGGCATTTTAGCTTTTGCAATACTTTCTGCCATCGGACTTCTGCAAGTATTTCCAGTACATACAAAAACGATTTTCATAAAGTTTCTCCTTTTACAATGGTATAATTTGCCGCCTTTTGCATACGATTCATGATAGCAACTGCATCATCACGATTTTCAAATCCAAATATATAAGCCTCTTTAATATTTTCATTTTGGTCTATGTCGTGCAATATTTGATACAAATTATGATTTGCACCTTTAATATCTCTTTCATTTTCACACAATGGAATAAAAGTTGCATTTTCAGGAATATATTTAAGCTTATCTTTTGGAAATATAAAAGCGACATTACGCCAATCTTTACTAGAGGATAGTTGTTGATGAACCGCGTATACAATTGTTATTGGGGTATCTGGTGCATAATGTTTATATTTCATTCCTGGGGCTATGGGATTTTCTTGATTCAAGTTCTCTTTTGTTGAAATAGATCCAGGCAACACATTTTCAATCATAGATTTGGTAATAGACCCTGGACGAGCTATCCTAAATGGGTATTGTGTACAATCTAAAACTGTACTTTCTAAACCTTCTTCACTTTGGTCACCATTGACAATACCATCAATTCTTTGATTTAAATCACGATATACGTGTTCAAAATTAGTTGGAGAAGGTCTACCACTTAAATTAGCACTGGGCGCAGCAATCGGTATATCTACAAATTCTAATATTTTCCTTCCAATAGGATGACTCGGCATCCTAACTGCTATGGATGAAAGTCCACCACTTACACTTTCACATAAATAACCTTTTTTCAGTGGTAAAATAAATGAAATTGGCCCAGGCCAAAATTGATTCATTAGCATCCTAACTTCTTGTGTAATATGCTCTGTGAATGCATCTAATTGTTTAACATGATGTATATGAACGATTAGAGGATTATCTGAAGGTCTACCTTTTGCTGCATAAATATTTTTTATAGTCTGTTCGTTTCTTGCATCACCACCTAAACCATATACAGTTTCAGTTGGTATTGCGATGAGTCCACTAGCTTCAAAAACATTTTTTATTTCATTATAAGTATCTATATTAACGTCATCTGTCAGATGATTTCTCAGATCCCATATTTTTGTTTCCATCTATACACGCCCTTTCATCTTAATTTCAATTTTAAAACAAAATAAGAAGTTATGCACCTTCATGACTTATCATGTTCAGCACACAACTTCTTAAATTACCATTTGAAAGAAATAATTCTATCATTATTGTTAATATCTTTTATTATTTGAACACAAACAGCAGGATATTTTTCTTCAATTTTTTTCTTTAAAGTAAGGCCTTGTTTATAACCAATTTCAAACACAACTATTGCATTGGGTAACAATACATCTGGTAATTGTTCTAAAATCTTATCATAAACCTGAAAGCCATTATTTTCAGCAAATAAAGCACTGGTAGGTTCATATCGCAATACTGTGTCTTCCATTAAAGTTTTTTCGCTATCAGCTATATATGGTGGATTTGAAATTAAGCCATTCACTTTAATATTTTTCTCTATTAAAGGATTTAAGGCGTCGCCTTGTAAAAATGTAATGTCTACATCATGATACTGAGCATTATCTTTGGCCACCGATAAAGCTGCATCATATAAATCTGTAGCTAAAACGTCCAAATATTGATTCATTTTTTTTAGTAAAATAGGTATGTTGCCACTACCTGTACCTATATCTACAACTTTATCCCCAGACTTCACCAAATTATAAAAATGTAGTAATACTTCTTCTGTTTCAGGTCTCGGAATTAAACAGTGTTCATTCACTTTAAATATTTCACCATAAAAAGATTGTGTGCCTACAATATACTGAATAGGTTCACCTTGTAACATCCTTGCTTCTGCACTATCAAACAACACGTTGTGTGCTTCTGTCATAATTTCGTCAGCGTGCAACAAATAATCTGTTTTTTGCCATTGAAATAAATCAAGCATTAACCATTCAGCTCTTGTTGCTTCAATATTTTTTGCTTCACATTTGCTTTGCGCAATCTTCAATCTTTCTCTATAATTCACCGTCATTCAGTTCTTTCAATTTATCTGTTTGTTCAGCTAAAGTTAGTGCATCAATAATCTCATCTAACTTGCCTTCCATAACTTGTTCTAATTTTTGCAATGTCAATCCAATACGATGATCCGTTACACGACTTTGTGGGTAATTGTATGTTCTAATTCTCTCTGAACGATCACCTGAACCGACAGCTGATTTACGTTGTGCTGCATACTTTTGTTGTTCTTCTTGTAATTTCATATCAAACAAACGTGCCTTTAACACTTTCATTGCTTTTTCACGGTTTTGAATTTGAGATTTTTCTGATGAAGTAGCAATGACACCCGTTGGCAAGTGTGTGATTCGAACGGCAGAATCTGTAGTATTTACGTGTTGTCCACCTGCACCACTAGAACGATAGGTATCTATTTTAATATCTTCATTACGAATTTCTATCTCAACATCTTCAACTTCTGGTAATACGGCAACTGTAGCTGTAGATGTGTGAATACGCCCACCTGACTCTGTTGCTGGTACACGTTGTACACGATGTGCGCCATTTTCGTATTTCAATTTACTATAAGCACCTGTGCCTGAAACAGAGAAACTAATCTCTTTGTAACCACCATGGTCACTTTCAGTAGCTTCGACTATATCTGTCTTATAACTATGTGCTTCAGCGTATCTAGAATACATTCTAAATAAATCCCCAGCAAATATTGCAGCCTCATCCCCACCAGCTGCTGCACGAATTTCAACAATTACATCTTTTTCATCATTGGGATCTTTTGGAATTAACAAGAATTTTAATTCTTCTTCTAATTCTGGAATTTTTTGGCTCAATTCTTGTTTTTCATCTTTGAGCATTTCAACTTCTTCTTCATCTTTTGTTTCCTGTAACATTTCATCTATTTCAGTTACATCTTCTTTAACTTGTTTATATTCGCGATACACTTCAACTGTTTTTTGCAAATCAGCCTGTTCTTTTGAATATTTTCGTAAATTATCTGGATTATTTACGACTTCAGGATCACTTAACATTTCGTTTAATTGTTCGTATCTTTCTTCTACAATGTCTAATTGATCAAACACTACATTTCCTCCTTCTCATGATTACTTGGTGCAACGATATGATGTGCCCTACATCTAGGTTCATAGCTTTCGTTTGCGCCGACGAGAATCACAGGGTCATCAATTTTTGCTGGATTGCCATCAATTAACCGTTGTGTACGGCTGGATGACGAACCACATACTGCACAAACAGCTTGTAGTTTAGTCACTTCTTCACTTACTGCTAATAAATGAGGTATCGGTTCAAATGGTTCACCTCTGAAATCCATATCTAAACCTGCAGTAATCACTCTATGTCCTTTTTCAGCTAATTCTTCTACAATATGAACAATGTTGTTTTCAAAAAATTGAACTTCATCGATTGCTATAATATCAAATTTTGATAAATCGTGTTTATAAATCTCAGCTGCTGTTGAGATATTAATTGCCTCAATTGCATTGCCATTATGCGAAACAATCTTATCTTTATGATAGCGGTCATCTATTGCTGGTTTAAATACAACCACCTTTTGTTTAGCATATAGTCCACGTCTTAAGCGACGAATTAATTCTTCAGATTTACCACTAAACATGCTTCCAGTTATACATTCTATCCAGCCGGAATGATAAGTTTCATTCATTATGCGTTCCACCCTTTTTCAAAACATAATCGGTTTATTATATCATATTTTCTATCTTAAAATATCAATTTCTCTTAAGTTATTTGTAATTTTATATGTAATTAATGTACTAAAACATTTGTACTCTTCTGTTTACACCTATCCATCATCCATGTTAAATAAAAAAGCATTCTCATAAAATGAGAATGCCTTATTACAACAATTATTCGTTGCTTGATTTGAATCCGAATTTCTTGTTGAAACGTTCCACACGACCATCCGCAGCAGCGAATTTTTGACGTCCTGTGTAAAATGGATGTGAATCAGAAGAAATATCTAAACGAATAACTGGGTATTCATTTCCATCTTCCCATTCCATCGTTTCTGATGAAGATTTTGTTGAACCACTTAAGAATTTAAAGTCTGTTGTTGTATCTAAAAAGATAACTTTGTGGTATTCAGGATGAATATTTTGTTTCATTTTTTTCAGCTCCTTTGCCCTGAACCATCTGGAACAGAGTTGTTTGTGAGTTTTTTTACCCAATACTTGATAATTATAATTGTTATAAAACTAAAACGCAACCCTAAATCGCATTTTAAATGATAAGCCGCTTTAAATAATTGGCTTTCCAGTTTTAGTACTCTCCTTGGCAGCTTCCTGTAATTGTTCAAAGAATTCTTGATTCGTTTTTGTTCGTTTTAATTTTCTTACAAATCTTTCTGTAAAATCAAGTGAATCTGTAAACATGTTACGTAGTTGCCAAAGTGATTCTAAATCTTTTGGTGGTATTAGCAATTCCTCTTTACGTGTAGAACTCCGACCGATATCAATAGCTGGAAAGACGCGACGTTCAGCTAGCTTGCGATCAAGATGTAATTCCATATTTCCTGTTCCTTTAAATTCTTCATATATCATGTCATCCATACGTGAACCAGTATCAACTAACGCAGTAGCTAATATCGTCATACTACCACCAGCTTCAATATTTCTTGCTGCACCAAAGAACGCCTTAGGTTTGTGTAATGATGCTGGATCTAAACCACCTGAAAGTGTACGTCCACTTGGTGGGATAACCAAGTTATATGCACGTGCAAGTCTTGTAATGGAATCCATTAAAATAATGACATCTTTACCTATTTCTACTAAACGCTTTGCACGTTCTAATAGTAATTCTGCCACTTTGACATGATGCTGCGGAGGTTCATCAAATGTTGAGTGAACAACTTCTGCTGATTCAACAGAACGCTCTATATCAGTAACCTCTTCTGGTCTTTCACCGACAAGTAGCACAAATAATTCTGCATCAGGTTTATTGATTGCGATGGCATTTGCAATTTCTTTCAATAATGATGTTTTCCCAGCTTTAGGTGGGGCAACAATCAAACCACGTTGTCCTAAACCGATTGGAGTAATTAAATCCATAATACGCGTAGAATAATTTTCTTTCGTTGTTTCTAACTTGATGCGTTCTTCTGGGTATAATGGTGTCAATGCTTGGAAATGTGGTCTTTTCTTAACTTCTTCTGCATTCTCATCATTGACAAAATCTACTTGTAGCAAACCATAATACTTTTCATTATCCTTTGGTTTTCTTACTTTACCAGTTACTTTATCACCTCGTTTAATTTCAAAACGACGTATTTGACTAGCAGATATATAAATATCTTTTTCACCTTTTGAATAATTGACAGTTCTTAAGAAGCCGTAACCATCTTGTTGGATATCATCTAAGATGCCTTCCATATAATAGTTTCCATCTTTTTCCATCTGCGCTTCCATAATTGCAAGAACTAACTCTTTTTTATTTAATTTACTATAGTTTGTTAATTTCAGTGATTTTGCTTTTTGAGTGAGATCTTTAGTAGTGTAATTTTTATATAACTCATGGAACGATTCGTACTGAGGTGATGTTCGTACTTTTTCAGGCATTATCTTGCACCCATTTCATAAATAAGTTTTAAATAACATAATGAACTACGCTATTTACCTTTATAACTATAGCAAATATTTTATTTAATTACAAAATGTATTTCAATAATTGAAATTTATAAATACTGCTTTAAAGCTAATTAGTTAATAAAACAGTATGTTAAATTGTAAAACTTTACTTTATAATTCAAATTTACTAAATATAATAAGCGCTAAGATATAAATAGCTTTATTTCAAGCATAATTATCGATGGCTACTAAAAAATATATAAGTCGTAATTTACATATCGCGATTTAATGATATTAGGAATTAAAATTTCACTGAATAAAATAAGTTAAGCTTTAGTATATAGCGATTTTAAAACGTGCTGACACCCGGAGAAATGATATGAATGAGAGACTACAGGCTCGAATCATATCCCCAGGCAAGCATGCACGATTGAAATCGCAAGATTTTAAAAATGACTAATCCATAGGGCTGAACTGCACCCTGTCAAGTAGACAGTGAAAAAAACAAAATGTTTATGGCT
>NZ_PPQC01000016.1 GCF_002902365.1 Staphylococcus cohnii subsp. cohnii
TACTTCCAATTTAGAAAAAATGAACCTGCATTAATTTCAAAAACATTACGTCCAATTTTCGGAAATAAAGTTGATGGCCCCTTAGGAACAATTATTGATGTTGTTTCTGTCTTTGCCACAATTGGCGGGGTAGCAGTATCACTAGGTTTAGGCGCTATGCAAATCGCAGGTGGTCTAAACTACCTATTTGATATTCCGAATAATATTGTGACGCAAGGTATTATTATACTGATTGTTACAATATTATTTTTAATAAGTGCATGGTCAGGTTTAAGTCGGGGAATCCAATATTTAAGCAATGCAAATATTAGCATAGCAGGATTCATATTGCTATTTGTTCTTATTGTAGGACCAACTGTTCTTATTTTAAATATGTTAACAAGTTCTACAGGAGTTTATTTAAACACGTTATTATTTAACATGTTTGATACGGCACCATTAGATCCACAAAAAAATGAATGGATGAAATCATGGACGTTCTTCCAATTAGCTTGGTGGATCAGTTGGAGTCCATTTGTTGGTATATTTATTGCACGCGTATCTAAAGGACGCTCAATTAGAGAGTTCGTCTCTGGAGTTTTATTAGCACCAGTACTTGTAAGTTTAGTTTGGTTTGCAGCATTTGGTGTCTTAGGTATCGAGACTGCGAAAAAAACACCAAAAATATTTGATATGCCTCCAGAAACTGCATTATTTGGTGTGTTTAATGAGGTGCCATTAGGCTTTGTGTTATCCATTGTAACGTTGCTATTAATAGCAACATTCTTTATTACGTCAGCCGATTCAGCGACATTCGTATTAGGAATGCAAACAACATTTGGTTCATTAAACCCATCCGTAATAGTTAAAGTCATCTGGGGAATTGCACAAGCATTGATTGCATTTATTTTACTATTCTCAGGTGGAGATAATGGATTAAATGCGCTACAAAATATGGCAATCATGACTGCCTTACCATTCTCTATCATCGTGCTTTGTATGATGGTTAGTTTCTATAAAGATGCCAACCAAGAACGTAAGTTTTTAGGTTTAACATTATCACCTAACAAGCACAGACTCAAAGAATATACGAGAATTGCAGAAAATAGAAGCGACAACAAATCAGAATAATTATTAAATATAAGAAATAGTTGGAACATAAACTGCAATTTCAAAATAAAGGACTAATTCGTTTTTTAAACGGATTAGTCCTTTTTAAATGTAATTTATTACGATTTTGATCGTGCATGCTTGCCTGGGGATATGGCTCGAGCCTGTAGTCTCTCGTCCATATCATTACCCCGGGCGTCCACACGATGCAAAATCTCTATAATTGATGTATTTTAATACAATAGAGAAAAGCTTCGTATTATTTAACTTATAGAACTAATAGAAAATCATATTTTTAATTAAACAAAAGATATAATTTAATATGAATACACATGATGAATGCGTTCATTTTAAATAAAAAATTATGATTTTAATCGTGCATGCTTGTTCGGATTAAGTTGTAGCACTGTTCGCGAATGTCAATTCTACAAGTAACAGTACAACACAAAAATTGCTACAATGGAACGTAATTCCTCAATGAGTAACTAAGTTCTATAGTAAAAAAACAAACGTCAATGCCTATCATTGTAATAGAAATTGACGTTTTTGTTTTAATCAGAGATATTAATCTTCCTATTTATCTTTTGATGTGAATGAAAAACATAAAAAGATTTGAGTATGCTGTCACTTTCATAAAAATTGATGAACTTATCAAAAGTGATAGAAAGTCATAATGTTTTCTTTCCTGTATGACACCCACGCTTAGAGCCACAAGAACTACATTTACCTGCTTTAGCTTTCTTGAAAAAGTTGAATAATGTAAAAACAACATAACTAATAATAGCTAGAAAGATAACAACATTGATAATAATCGTCATTAAATCACATCCTTAATAAAATAATAGTCCAATTTGATAAAAGACAAACGAAAGTAAATATGCAGTGATTAATGGATATGCTACAGCCAGTACAGTCCATTTAAGTGAATATGTTTCTTTGCGAATGGTTGCTACTGTAGATAAACATGGTATATATAGCAAGATGAAAATCATAAACGAATATGCTGATAATGGTGTGAAATAGACTTTGTATAATGTTTACAAGACCAGCTTCGTCTGATGCATAGATAATTGCCATCGAGCTAACGATCACTTCTTTTGCTAAAAATCCAGGTATTAATGTAGCACCCGCTTGCCATGAACCAAATCCTAATGGTGCAACTAATACAGCAAAGAAACTTCCAATTGAATGTAAAAAGCTATCATTAACGTCTACATTGAAACCGCCAGGACCGGTATAATTCAATAACCAAATAATTACCGAACCAGCAAAGATAAATGTTCCTGCTTTTTTAACAAAACCTTTAGCTTTTTCCCATGTACTTCTTCATAGTGTTTTGACTGATGGTAATCGATAAGTAGGTAATTCAACGATAAATACAGAATCATCATTTTTTAATACTGTTTTCGTTAATAGTACACTTGTTAATAAAGCGACAACGATACCAAGTACATATAAGCTTAGGACGATGAGTGCCTGATGAGATTCAAAAAACACACCTACAAACAATGCGTAAACGGGTAATCTCGCAGAACAAGACATAAATGGTGCAATCAAAATCGTTGTAAGTCTTTCCTTCTCACTTTCAATACTACGTGCTGCCATGATACTTGGCACGTTACATCCAAATCCTATAATCGTTGGTATAAAAGATTTACCACTAAGACCAAAGTATTCCATAATTCGATCCATTAATATGGCAATACGAGACATATAACCAGAGTCTTCTAACAGAGAAATAAAGAAGAAAAGGACCAGTATTTGTGGCACAAATACAAGTACTGCACCTACACCAGCAATAATACCGTCATTGATTAAATCTTGTAAAAATGGAACGAGACCTAATTTATCCATCAAGTTTGATACCGTATCTGTAAAGGTTCCACCTAAAAATTCATCTAATGCATCGGATATAGGTGTACCGATCCAAGTGAAGGTAACGTGGAAAATCAACCACATAATGATTAAAAAGATTGGAATGCCTAAATATTTATTTGTTAAAATGCGATCTATCCGATGCGTGAAATATTGTCGTTCTTCATCCGGATATTCAACCGTATCTTTTAAAATATTGTCTATATATGTATTGCGTATTGCTTGTATCTCATCCCTTATAGAATTATCTAATTCTTCTGATAAATTTTGACGCAATAATGTTATTTCTTTCAAAACAGCGTCATCTAAAAAGTCATGAATTTTTGGATTTTCTAATAAAAATTGTATTGAGATAAAACGTGCTAATTGTTTATCAATAGAGGTGCTAGATGTTAAATGTGCTTCAATTTGTGATATTGTAGCTTCAATATGCTTACCATAATTTAATTTTAATGGTCTGTTTTTTGATAAGCCATTGTCTTTCAAAGAATCTAATAATTGATGTGTGCCTTTACCATTTCTTGCTATGATAGGTAGTAGTGGCAATTTTAATTTTTTCATAAGTGCTTGCTGGTTGATACGAATACCACGTTTTGTAGCAACATCAACCATATTTAATCCAATGATTAAAGGTGCACCTAATTCCATGAGTTGAACTGTAAGCTGCAAATTACGTTTGAGTTGGCTGGCATCTATAATATTGATCATGCCAGAAAATTGACTATTCAATAAATAATCAGTAACAACCATTTCGTCTTTTGATATAGGTGACAATTCATAAATACCTGGTAAATCAACTAGGTCTCCAATATGCTGTTTGAGGCGACCTACTTTTTTCTCTACAGTTACACCACTCCAGTTTCCTACATATTCGTATGTGCCAGTCAATGCATTAAATAAAGATGTTTTACCGACGTTAGGGTTCCCTAAAATACAATAACTATTAGTCATTGGCTTCCTCTAATTCAATCTGACATGCATCACAACCACGAATACTTAAACATTGACCATTCACTTCTAATATACAAGGGCCCTTGAACAAGCACTTTTGTTTAATTTTTAACTTCGTACCATTCACTAAACCAAGTGCATTTAACCGATGACGCATGTGTTGATTTTTAATGTTCATTTCTTTAATTTTGTAATTCTTTTTTAAGTCTCCACTTTTTATGCTTAACATAAAACTCACTCTTTCTTATAATGAGATAATAATAATCATTATCAATTATACTATTATGTCAAATATAATAGAAGTAAATTTTAATATAATTCTGTGAATGTTTTGTTAAGCATTATTGCCTGTAACATATATTACTTTGTTTTTTTGATTTTAAAAAATAAAAAGGCAAATCATTGAGCAAAGAAATTGCTATCATGAAGAAGTAATATTACACTTGAGTTAAATAATAATTTACTAAATATGAGATGACACGCCCTTAGTCCAAAAGATGGTTTGATGATTGACTGTTGTTCAAAATTTTTGAGTTTCGGATATAAATCATTAGTCGTTATATAAAAATATGTGTTTTTAAAATTGAATTACATATTGAGATAGGAGGGATTCAAATGGTTATCCGTGATAATAAACGCATAAAAGTAAAACGTTTAAATGAAACGCGCTCAAGTGGGATTTCTGTCATGATTGAAGAAGGTGGTTTGGGAGCTGACCAATATTATCAAATTGAAAAGCAAAATGCGAAAACATCTGAGGAACACTTACATCAATTTGAACATGAAGTAAGTGAAAAAAATAATGCTGAACTGATTGAACTCCTAATTATCAATGCACAGGAAAGTACGAATAAAGACTATAATGAAGCATTAAAGACAATTCAGCAAGAAGTGTTAAACCGAATGAGATCATAAATAATTTATTTGTAACCAAAGATAATAAAGATTAAACGTTAACCATTAAGACTATTGATAAAGCTATTTAACAGCTGTATCGGTAGTCTTTTTTGTATTTAAATACAGATAAGACTTAGTGTGCGCTAAATTAAGGTATAAAACATTAGAATTAACAAAAAATTAAACTAATATAGTTATAAATTAAATAACCAAAAATTTATTAAAAATTCTTTTTTAAAAGGATATGTACATTACAATTAAAAATCACTATACTGTAATACGTGTTTGTACATTATTAACAAGGAGAAAATTGATGAATCTTTTAAAACAAATTTTCAAAAAGGAAGATATTGCTAAATTTCAAAATAAAGATGCTCATTTAGAGCGCACATTAAGAATAAGAGACTTTTTAGCTTTAGGTGTAGGTACAATTGTTTCTACTGCTATTTTTACATTGCCAGGTGTTGTAGCTGCTGATCACACAGGTCCATCAGTTAGTTTGTCCTTTTTAGTAGCAGCTATTGTAGCAGCTTTGGTAGCATTTGTTTACGCAGAAATGGCATCTGTTATGCCTTTTGCTGGATCAGCATATACATGGATTAGTATATTGTTTGGAGAATTTTTTGGATGGATTGTAGGTTGGGCTTTAATTGCTGAATATTTAATTGCGGTGGCTTTTGTAGCATCAGGATTTTCAGCTAATTTGAGAGGTTTATTAGAACCTTTTCATATATCATTACCTAATTCATTATCTAACTCTCTCGGTACAGACGGAGGTATCATTGATTTAGTAGCAGCTATCGTAGTGATTATAACGGCGATATTGCTATACAGAGGAACGTCAGAAGCGGCACGTGTTCAAAATGCACTTGTGATACTTAAAGTATTGGCTATTCTCTTGTTTATAATCGTAGGCTTATCAGTCATTGATATTGGTCATTACATACCTTTTATTCCAGAGTATCGTGAAACTGCAGCAGGCGCATTTGGTGGCTGGCAGGGTATATATGCAGGTAGCTCTGTCATTTTTGTTGCTTATATAGGGTTTGATTCTATTGCTTCAAACTCTGGTGAAGCGATTAATCCGCAAAAAACAATGCCACGAGGAATCTTAGGTTCTTTACTAATTGCAGTTACATTGTTTATCGTCGTTTCACTTGTATTAGTAGGGATGTTTGATTATGCGCAATATAAAAATAATGCTGAGCCAGTAGGTTGGGCTTTACGTATGAGTGGACATAGTACTGTTGCGGTCATAGTGCAGGCAGTCTCAGTAATTGGTATGTTTACTGCTTTAATTGGTATGATGATGGCGGGTTCTCGCTTACTTTATTCGTTTGGTAGGGATGGTATCTTACCGTCTTGGTTAGGAAAATTAGATAATAAAAATTTACCAAATCGTGCATTAATTATACTATCGATTGTTGCAATTATTATTGGCTCTGTTTTTCCATTTGGCTTTTTAGCACAATTAATTTCAGCTGGTGCGCTTGTAGCGTTTATGTTTGTTACAGTAGGTATTTTTTCATTGCGTAAAAGAGAAGGTCATGACCTACCAGAACCAGCATTTAAATTGCCATTTTACCCAGTGATGCCAGTGATTATTTTTATTTGTGTATTTATTGTGTTCTGGGGATTAAGTGGTCAGGCTAAAATCTATACATTAATTTGGTTCTGTATCGGCATCATTTATTATGTACTGTATATTTTAAAAAATCTTAAAAACATCAAAAATTAATATGTTAAAGATGAGATTTTTAAGTTGTTGAGTAAATAAATTATAAATCTTTAATAATGCAAAATTTAAAATAAAACTATACTGATTTTCATAAATAAATAATACTTAATGAATGAGTCAGAAATAGGTATAGTTTCAACCATAGTAAGCGAATTGTTACTTATTTTATCATTTGTTTAAAAATAATAAAACGCTCTTTAAAATTTTCACTTTTTAGTGTCTATTTTAGAGAGCGTTTTTAAATGTGTGTAAAGTATTATAGCTATTATTAATTGATAGTAGGATAAAAAATATAATGCTAACCATCATAACAGCTTATAAGTTTATATATCATGTTTTGTAAATTGAGTTAGCTATTTTAAATATCAGTATAGTCTTTGATTTTAAAATCAGATAATAAATCATCATAATCAAGTACGTATTGTGAATGGATAGTTTGATCATCTTTATCTTGCTTTTCTACTTCAATTGTAATTGTGTCACCTTTTTTACTATATTTAACGACTTTTGGATCTGAATAATCTGCTTCGTCACCAGATTCCACTACTTTTTTCATATGGTCAGCCGTGTCAGTGCCATGTTTTATATAGCTAGAAATATAACTATATTCTTCTTCTTCATATGCCTCATTCAAATCTTCAGTATAGTCTTCTATGAAAGTTTGAACATTTTCTTTAATATCTTTATTTTCTTGATTCGCTTTTATTTTTTCATTGTCAAAAGACAAATCAATAGGTACTGGTTCATTCTCTTTCTTAGGTTTAGGTGCTTTAACTACGTTAGATTTGAATTTTTTGTCATCAACATGTGCTTGTGCATATACTTCTAATTTTTCATCTGGCTTGTATGGACCATATAAATAACTATCATAATCATCTTGAGCGGACAGTTTTTTATTATTAATGTATAAATCTATTTGAGTATCGCTGTCTAGTTCGCTATCATCAATGTTAATATCGAGATATTTTTCATTAAATTGTTCTTGAACTTCATTTTCATCAGACATGGTGATAATTAATTGCCCATCGAATTTTTCATTGTTTACTACTTTTTGAGCTTTTAATTTATAATTTCCTAATGGTAATGTTGCAAAGGTTTTAGATTCATCTTCAGATAATTTAATTTTATGTTTTTTGCCATTATATTTATATGTAACTTTACTATCAGATTCAGGAGTGATTGAAACTTTTTGCTTAGAAACTTCGAAGTCATAATTATTAAAAATACCATATTTTTTACCATTTTTATGTATATGAATAACTTCCGTATCGTTGATATCTACTGAAGCAGTGTCCGATTTATCTTTTGTCATCTGTTTGGTTTTATTTTCAATATCATCTGCGATTCTTTCTGGGTTATCAGCATCAACAACATATTTATAAAAAGCTTTTGCTTCATCTTTATTCAAACTTCTATCATTGAATACTAAATGATTTGATAAGTTTTTAGTATCACCCTTCTTTAAATCTTCAGAAATTGTTTTAGCTTCACTCTCTGGCGATAAGCTTGCAGCAACGATTTTATATAAAATAATTAAAAGAATGATGATAGTTAAAATAATACCTATTACTAAATACTTTTTTTTATTTCGCTTTGATGTATTATTTTGATTTTGAAGTGGGTGGCCACACTGTGTACAAACTTTTTGATTATTCTTTACATGGGCCCCGCAATTTTTACAATACTTCATTACTTTTCCTCCCAATATGGATTGAATTTATTCTTTCAACAATGTCTCTCTTTTTAAACAAAATTGAACATTTCTTTGAACAACTGATATTACTAAATACAAATATCTAAAATAATCGCCTCGAAATTTAAATAAATAGCCCGATATTAACTGTTTAATTATATAAATTGAATTGTAAAATATTTATAAATATGTAATTAATATAAAATTGATTTTTGTTGGTATTTCATATATAAATAAGTTATTTATTGTTTATAATATACAAATTAAATTGTTTATTCTATGTTACGTTGTTTTTTTAATGATAAAGCTAAAATGAGGACGATAATCAGTAGAATACCAATAAGTTGGTAACTATGAAATGTTAAATTAAGCCAAAGCGCGCTTGCTAATATGGCCATAACAGGTTCGATTGTGCCGAAAAGTGTGGTTTCTTTTGCTGATAAGTAATTTAAACTTTCAATAAAGAAAAAGAAGGATATAGTATGAAAAATGTAATTCAAAAATTAAATTTAAATTGTTC
>NZ_PPQC01000017.1:0-1476 GCF_002902365.1 Staphylococcus cohnii subsp. cohnii
TGAACACAGAGTTTATAAGGTCATTACATTAAGTAATCAAACTCATTGTGTATAGAGTTTCATTTGTTTGTTATGATTGTTCATTGATAATAAAAGAGAAGAAACAAATTATAATTTAAAGTGATTCAATCAATTAACTTAAATCATTTGTTCTTATTTAATTAACATTAATTGTTTGTTGATGTTCTTCTGTTTAGTTTCATTATTGATTGTGTTCTGAATATAAATAATTTCTATTGTTGATTCAATTCAATTGTGAAGTTCATTCATCAAATCAAAAAGTAAATGTTAAAGACAAAAGTAAATTGAGATTTGAATTACAAAAAAGTTTGTGAGAATAAATTTAAAAAGTAAATCGAAAACTAAATTAAGATTCTGATTTCAAATAAAAAATATAAATATTAATTATTGTTATTAGATGATAAGTAACAACAATATGAGAAGCACAAACGAGTTACTAAGCGTGAATGGTTTGCTTATATACAATGGTGTTTGTAGCCATTTAGAGAATGATACAGCGCATGTATAGATGATTATATATAAAAGTGTTACAAGCTGTTAAATAGTGTGTGAAAGCTGCTTAAATAGACGAATTAAAAGCGAAGTTTTTAGCGATAAATATAATTGAATAAAGTAAGTGTGAATTAAATACTATGAATAAATTTAATGGGATAGATAATTTAATCGGGCAGTGAAAATAATACTGGAGATTATAAAAAAGAAAATGAAATTTGAAAAAATAATTTCTAAATTTAAAGGGAGGCGTTGAATTTGCGCCCAGCCTTTTTAAAAATGAATTAAACGAGCCCGTCTTTTCTGTAACCGCAACTTGATATTAAAAGGTAAAATTGTGTAATTTTTCACAATAATTACTAACGAAAAAGTCTAATTTAAGCGATTTACGGCACGTAATGACCTGTAATCCATGTAACCATTCATTCAATGCAATATAGAGCTTCTCACAGAGCCTAGTTTTTGATGAAATAACTACGTCTCTATTAATGCTTGTAATATTAAGCTTTGTATTATTTCTCTTTCATCTTTTCGTGGATAGGCGCAATATACAACATAAGCAAATAATTGTGAGTGTTAGTTACCAAAACATTGCAGGTCAATCGATATTCGAAATTGGACGAAGATTAAAACATGTGAAAGAGAATGACTTAGCACATGGTGAATGGTCAAATTGGTTGAAGTCAGTAAACTTTAATGACTCGCAAGCTAGAAAATTTATAAAAGTATCCGACGAGTTTCAAGAGCGTTCGATGTCGAACACCTTAGGTATTGAAGCTCTTTATCAAATAGCGAGTTCTTTTTCAGAAGAGGACTTTAAGCGCTATAGCGCTCGGCTTGGTCATAAAAAAACGCTTTTACTAACTACTATGACTGACGAACAAAAAGAACAATCGCTTAATGAAGGTGTGCCTACTGATCAAGGCTACAAAACTTACGGTAAAGCTACTCAAAAAGAAATTG
>NZ_PPQC01000017.1:1487-31049 GCF_002902365.1 Staphylococcus cohnii subsp. cohnii
CTAAAGAGTACGAACAACAACTCAAACAACGTGACGAAGAAAAATCCCAACTCGAATCACAACTTGAACAATCACAACGTTCTGAATCAATTGCACGTAAACAATAACTTAAATAAGTTTAAAATTTATTACTACATTAATTTAAATGAGTTGTCTACAAATCTAGACAACATACAAAAAGACAACTTTCTTAACGCACCTAAATCATTACAAAAAGAAGTAATGAAAAAGAATATTTATAATTCCGTTCAAAATTACAACGAAGTGCAAAATTTGCACGACGACTAACTAAAACGACCACGTGGTCGCATTTGTGTATGAATTCTTTAGAATTAGCGTCGAGATTTTTCGACAATAAGACAGCGCTGACTTTATTACTAAAGAATACGAGAGAGCGCTCGCTTAAAAAATACATAACAATTATAGGAGATGATATAAATGTCACAGAGAAAACTATTATCACAACAAAAAGCTTATCGTACCAAAGATGTACAAGAACAAAGAAATGCGACTGAGAAAGCTATGAATGAGCTTACACCTTTATCAAAAGAACCACCCGATTTTTTAGACGATGATGCTGTTCGAGAATGGTATAGAGTGCTTCCACTTATTAATGAATTACCTATAAAAGATTTAGACAAAGGTCTGCTTGCTACTTATTGCCAAACATATAGTAACTACAAAAATGCCACACTCAAATTACAAGAAGAAGGTATGGTGGTTGTGACTGAACGTGGAAGTAAACTCTCACCTCATTACACAATACAAAGGGATAGCGTGAATACAATGAACGCCATTTGTCCCAAATTAGGCTTAACTGTTGAGGCACGTCTCAAGATTATGGAACCTAAGACAAAAAATGAGTATGATCCTGTAGGTGATTTTGTGACAGGTAAGAAGCCTAAATCAGTATATGAAGAGTTTGGCATAGGTAAAGATGACTAATTGTCCAATAATTGGACAAACTTAAACTTATAATAATACTTTGCAAATTTTTCAAAATAATTAATTATGCAATCATTGTATAAATTCATAAAATGTAACGCTAAAGATTTAATTGATAAATTGCATGAACGAGCGAAAGAGAATAAACGAAAGGTAAAAGTGAAGCAAAAAAGAATAATTCCAAGAAGAATAAAGATATTCGTTTAGAATCCAAGGAGCCTCAACGAAAAATGAAAACCAACAAAAAGCACCTGTACATGAAAATAAAGAAATCACAATAAAAAATGATGTATCTGAAACAACTGTAAAGAGGATTAAAAATTAAAGAAATGAGGTTATACAATGCTTCTAAAACCCTGTATGCAAGTATTAAGATATTATCCTACAGAAAAGATAACCGAATACGAGCTATTAACTGCTTATAATCCCGTGTTTATTAATCGTAAAATACAAACCATTGAAGAACAAATTGAATGTATGTATAGCCTTAATACGTCGCACATGACATGTGATGATGTGATGGGTGTAGTCACAACTTCATATCCTTTAGAAAAGTTAGTATGTTGGATTGTTGAGAAAAAAGACGAGCTGGATAGATATAAAAAACAATCAATTAAACGACTAAATTTGGTTAAAAAGCTAATCAAACACTATCCTTCGCATGAACAAAAGGATATCATTCAATACATGCAGTCAAATGGCTCATATAAGCCACACGAAACGATTAAGAAACTGCAGAAAGATTTATATCAAGTCCATCATAAAAACCGTTCACAACGCCGTGAGAAGCATATACAAGCCAATAAAGTGATTTATAATGACTATATCGAAACAAAACGTGAAAGCCTGCAAAATGAACGTGAGGTGCTTGCCATATGATTATTGAGTATCAAGATGTGAACTATAAAATGTTAGCCAAGTATATGTTGAACTATCACAGACTTTGTGACTGGTACATCAACAGACCTCATAACGTCAATGACCTTCAGTACCGAAATATATGTGATGTGGTTAAAGGTATAACTGCTGTATATAATGATTCTTCTTTATTAAAGCAACAAGTTATCAAGTTGACGTGGTGGGACAAGGAAACCTTATCAGATGACGTTATTTGCGACGTTATCGGTATTAAACAAAGGGCATTGTTGCGTGCTAGAACGTCTATATTAGATCGATTGGCGAGTGAAATCGGCTATGTATGATAAAAAGATGATTAAGCAGTTTATATTGAGCTGTCACGAGCATATTAACGATGATTATGAAGATAAACCCATTGAAACAGATGATTTCTTTGAGTTAGGTGCTGAAGTTGACCATAAGCGTATAGATCAAATGAATACAGAAGATGCGATATTTTTAAACGAGCTAGAATTGGCCGCCGAAACAGTAGGAACATTCAAAGAGTTTAATTTGTTTTTACTGATGGCAGAGGGGAAAACTTACAAAGATATGGCTCGTATATTCGAAGTAGGCGAGCAGAGAGTTAAGCAGATGTTAGACAAGTTAATAGTTAAAATGATTAAATATTTGCAATATAACTAAAATTGTATATAATAGGTAATGGAATCACTTATCACTTTCTTACGAATACACACTAGACGACTTTTAAAGTCGTCTTTTTATTTGGTTATTAATACAACTAAATTTTTTAATCACATTAGAGTGAGTATAGAATAGGCTTATTATGATATTTAATGCTATAGTAAACTTACATACAGCTATATATATTATTTTATAATTATTAATTTTTGCTCATACCAATTGCCAAAATAAGTTACGGGGTGGTTATTTGCTTGATAGTTCAATGGCATGTTAAAAATATATTTATCAGTTTTTTAGCATCATAACTCTTAATTTACAAGGCAGATAGTCTAGTCTGTCTTTTTTTATTTAAATATACGAACTAGAGTTCTATTATATTTACGAGGTGATTATAAATGAAACTCAATTTAGACTGGAATAAAGAGTTTCAAGAGTTTCAAGATATTTTGAATTCAGGAATAAATCCCGAATGGTTATATAATGCTAAAGCAAATTTGATACTTAATCCAGCATATACTGGACAAGGTAAACAATTTTTCTTTACTAAAGATATTATTGAAGCCAGTAAAAGAATTCCTTTTTATTAAATTAAATATTGAAAGTAGGTATTTAAAATCAATAAACGACTTCAAAAAGAAAAACTATGGAGTAGATATAAATATGAAGTTTTGTGGCATGATCACAATACTTATAATGACATTAGATATTTGATGAATAACGATGCTGAAATCGAATTAGTTCAGCAAAAAATTCAATACGCATTAAGTAAGAAACCATCTAAAGGTTCAATAATTAATGCCTTTTGTCATATGTGGGGGTATTTCAAAAAGATAAGCACCGAACAAGAAAAACAGAAATTTATAAAATTAAAAACAGATTTTGAAAATCAATTAATAAATGAAAGGAATTTAATTGATTTTATTAAAAGGTTAGCTGATTTATATGAAGTTTCTTATTTAAAACAGTCCTCTATTATAAGTGATCTAAATAGGTGAATATAGTTTATAGGTAGTTATTATAACTTTGATCTGCTTTTTAATATTTAAATTAATTTAATATCTTTATTGCTATTTATGTTATACATTCGATTATATTACAAATAAATAACCAAGGAGATTATATATGGATTACAAAAAAGAAATCAATAAAATAGGTTGGAACTCAAAAGAAGTAGAAAATAGAATCGAAAGTTTAATAGATGATGGATTTATAAGTTCAAAAGAAAATGACAATGAAAATATAGAGAATCTTATTGAAAAAGAAAGTGATAACTCTACACTAAATGAATTTTTAAATAAATAAAAAACCTATAGGCTTATTTCATATAAATTTGTTAAGTGTGTTGACTGATTTGATTATATTATTACAAGAAAAAATCCAGACCAGAAAACCTTATAATCTATAGTATGTTAATTATAATTATATGTTTAATGGCCATTTTTACAATTTGACACATTATTTTAAATTATGCAATTTAATAAGAAAATACAAGCACAAAGTCTGTCTTTTCTTACTTGTGTGTTTTAATAATAAAGGAATGTGAATTGTATGTCTATTTATGAATTATCATTTCCTCATAGTTTGGGCAAGTAAAAATAAAAACACTCACCTGTTGGTGAGCGTTAGTAACTAAATTTATCATTACATGCTCGTTGATTGTCATTTTACTTAGGGATTCTATTAACAAAAATAATTTTCGAGTTAGACAAAATTGACGCATTAAATATCCCCTAATATATGTATTTTAATTAGTTGATGCAACGCAGACCAAATGTTAAAACTATACATTAAGGTTATTTGATAACTTTGAGCAAATTTTAAGCGTGATGTTATACATTTGGATTTGAATATATTAGAGAATTCTAAATTGAAGAGTCTGTAAAACAAATTACTCATATCTGAGTGATTTAGATTATCCAACTGGTAATAACTATAACAACACTTGTAAAATAGAGAGGACGTAAAATGCTAATCCATAAGGAGTGAATGAATCATTAGGGCAGACCAAAAGCCAATTTGCCCCCCAGATTTGTAGACTCGGTGATTTTTTACCTGTTCTTTATTACACTATTACTTAAAATTGAGTAACAGCTCAAAAAAAGTGCATGTACTAATGAAAACTCTAGTTTTAATATTGTTTATGTTTATATATATGAATATATGTTTAGCAATATAAAAATGGTAATAAATGTAATAATAAGTTTGTAAATCTCATACTTCTTTATCTTATAAAAGGTAGGGATGTGTTTTGCGTTCTGAGAGAAGATTTGTGTTGTATTAAGAAGTTCTAAGATGGATAATTATTTATACAATACTTATATAGGATGAATTGTAAATGAATGAGATTTGTTTTTTTTATAATAGAATTAAATGAGGGTACATTTTTAGTGAGTATGTAGAAAACGTTTGGAAAATTGATGAAAGTTTAGCTTTAAAACGGTTTGATAAAAGTAATAAAAAAGCGTTATTACTTTTGCTTAAAAGATAGTTGCAAGTAAACTAATGTTAGCAATATAAGATCAATAAAAAGTAAAGTTATTAGAGGCATTTAAGATTTCATTTTCAACTTATCAAAGTAAAAAGTGTTTGAGTGCGTTATCTTTCATCATTTAATATATTCGAAATTGTTAATGGGGACTGAGTGGGGGCGAGAAATTCAAAACGCATCAAAATGAATGACACTATAAAATATAAAAATGCCGACACCACAAGCTTTTTGACAACTAGTGATATCGGGTGAAAATGAGAAAATAACTTACTTATCCCCTCGAAGGGAATCGAACCCCTATTCTAAGAACCGGAATCTTATGTGTTATCCATTACACTACGAGGGGTAAATAACAATAATATTAGTGTACAAATCTTATAAGTGTTGGTCAACAATAATTTATACAGTTTAAGGAAATTCTAAGCGTTATTTTTTGACCATATTTGACTTTTAGGTTAAAATAAATTTATCAGTTAGAAATAAGGAGGCAATATTAATGAATTTAATACCTACAGTAATTGAAACTACAAACCGTGGGGAACGTGCTTATGATATTTACTCACGTTTATTAAAAGACCGTATTATTATGTTAGGTTCACAAATTGACGATAATGTAGCAAACTCTATCGTATCACAATTATTATTTTTACAGGCACAAGATGCTGAAAAAGATATCTATCTTTACATTAACTCACCAGGTGGTAGTGTAACTGCTGGATTTGCTATTTACGATACAATCCAACACATTAAACCAGATGTACAAACAATTTGTATCGGTATGGCAGCATCAATGGGATCATTCTTACTTTCAGCAGGTGCAAAAGGTAAACGTTTTGCATTGCCTAATGCTGAAGTAATGATTCACCAACCATTAGGCGGTGCACAAGGTCAAGCAACTGAAATTGAAATTGCCGCTAACCATATTCTAAAAACACGTGCTAAATTAAACAAAATTTTAGCTGAACGTACTGGTCAATCAATTGAAAAAATTGAAAAAGATACTGACCGTGATAACTTCTTATCAGCAGAAGAAGCTAAAGAATACGGATTAATCGACGAAGTTATGGTGCCAGAATCATAATATTTTGCATAAGTAAATTAGGATAAACAGATTATAAAACAAGTCACGACAATGTATGACTATTTCCAAATGTATGATGCATAAGGAAATGGTTGGCATGCGTGACTTGTTTTTTTAAATATATTGTAACTATAAGTTGTGTTTATTTAATAGATTTTGCTTTTTTATAAATTAATAAAATTGAAATAACTAAAGTTAACAAACCTATGATGAATAAAGTTATTGAAATAAAGATCATTATTGCAGGTTTTTCAAATGCTAAAATACCATTGGTGATGAGGAGCAAACCTGCAATGAATAATAAGATATGGCTAAAACTATCTCGTTTCATTTTTAATGGTACCTTTCTTAATGAACTAAATTTTCTAGTGCAAGTTTTAGGTTAGGATATTTAAATTCAAAATCTAGTGCTTGTAATTTATTAGGTAAAACTTTTTGAGTATCAAGTACTACTGTAGACATTTCTCCTAAGACAATTCTGAGCGCAAATGATGGCACCCACGTATAATGTGGACGATGTACCTCTCTTGCAATAGTATAACCAAACATATTTTGATGTTCTGCGATAGGTGATGTGAAATTAAATACGCCGTGCGCTTTATCATTATTGATGGTATAAAGTAGCGCTCTTGTTAGATCTTCAATATGAATCCAAGAATACCATTGTCTACCACTACCTATTTTACCGCCGACATTTAATTCATAAGGTAATTTCATTAATGGTAATGCACCACCTTTATTTGATAATACCATTCCAAATCTACCTATAATCACACGTGTTCCAAAGGATTCAAATTGACGTGCTAACCGTTCCCATTGATATATTACTTCAGATAAAAAGTCGAATGGTAATGTTTGATACAACTCAGTATATGTACGTGTTAAATCAGGTTTATAATAACCCACAGCGCTAGCGTTAAAGAATACAGATGGTTTTTGCTTCCTGTTTTTGAAAAGATCGTATAATGCCTGTGTAGATTGTAATCGACTTAGCATAATGTTTTGTTTGTGTGAGGAAGTCCATCGGTTATTTAAGCTAGCACCGGCCAAATTGATGACGATATCAATATCTGGAATTTGACTTTCCCAATTTGGTTCTGACCAATTTACATATGTGATTTTAGGGTGTGATGTAGCGTGTTTTTGTCTTGTTAATATCGTGATTTTCGAATCACTTTGTTGTATTGCCTCGATTAGCTGCGTACCTATTAGACCAGTACCGCCCGTAATTAGATAGTGTTTCATAGTATCACCTCATAGAATTGTAGTATTGAATCGTGCAGGCTTTAAAAGTAAAAAATCTCATGTTTAGTATGACAAAATTTATTCGAATTTTGTTCAAAAATATGTCATTTACTACGCCTAGGATGTATTTAAATTAAAATCAGATGTCGTTATAATAAGGGTACCTTCGATATTAATTAATCATCTCTTAATTATTTCGAGTATACCCCATAATATACTAGCGAAGGTAAAATTTTGACTCCCTTTAGTAGAGGTCTATACGATTATCGTGTAGGCCTAATTTTTATACCTTTTAATATATATTATTGAATAATAAGAAATAATTATGATGTCGTTTTAAAAAGGAAATTGAAGTACTACATATTATAAAATAAATAAGGCAATAATGCCAAAAGCGAGTAAAAATAAAAAAAGAACGAGTATAAAAAGTTTATAGCGTGTTTTGATTGGAACGTTTAATTCGTCATTGTCATTTTCGGTCATCATATGTCGTAAACCTTTAGGCTTTTGTCGTGATTGATCTGTTTCGTTAAATAAGTCGTACTTTTTCAAAATCTAGTCACATCCTGTTATGATATTACTGACAATAGTAGAATAATTTAAGTAAAAGTGTTGAAACAATCATTGAAATTAGATTAATATGAAGTTAAAAATAAAAAAGTTGTATATGATTATTTTACTATAGTTTGGAAGACAAAGTAATATCTACATTAAAATGTGGTTAATATGGTTGTTTAATCAAAGAAATAGTGTAAAATATAGTTCTAACATGAAGTTAAATGCCATTTGAAAATGATGATTTGATATAAATTGAAGTGAGGGGAGCATATGCCTAAGCATAATCAAAATAATAATTTTGATGATAAAGATAATAAAAAAATGAGTGGTTTTGCAAAACTTATCAGTGGATTAATTGTGCTACTACTTATAGGTGGATTAGTTTTTGCAATTTTTGCATTCGTAGATCATTCAAATAAGGCCAATGAACGTTTGGCAGATCAAAAACAAGAAGAAAAAGACAAAAAGAAAGAAAAAACAAAGGAACAAAAAGACAAGAAAAAAGAAAAGTCAACTGAAGAAACACAACAAACACAACAGACACAGCAAACTCAACAAGTTCCTCAAACACAACAAACGCAACAGACACAACAGACCCAACAAACACAGCAGCCTAGAACACAAGAACGAAGAACTACGGAAGAAAAAGATTCACCTGAAAAAACAAAAGAAGAACGTACTACTGAAGAACGCTCGACAGAAGAAAAAACAACTGAACCATCCACAGAGGAAAAAACAACTGAAGAAAAGACAACTGAAGAAAAGACGAGTGAACCATCAACTGAAGAGCGCACATCTGAGCCTTCGACAGAAGAGAAGACCGATGAACCTTCTACACAACAACGAAGTACGCAACAAAATACCCAACAACGTTCAACACAAAACAATAATTCAAATTCAGAAAAAAGTTCGCAATCATCTGATGAAGATTAAATAGAATTTGAAAAATATATGCTTAGAACACGTGCTGCCATATGACAGTGCGTGTTTTTTGTAATGATTAATGGAACTTAAACACTGAAATGAAATATTGTAAATTATTTATAATACGAATTATAAAAGACAAAGAAAGGTTAAAATAGCAGGCTTACTAAATATGAAATGAAAGACAATAGCAGTATGATGGAAAAGCAGCCACCTAAACAACCAAAAGGTCCAAAATGACAGCCAATGTGTTTGTTGTAATTAAAAGATTGATATGGGTTTTTGTGAGAACTTTCTTTTGTTTGTTTAAAATAATCGTCATCTTTATATCTCTGATCTTCTGGGTCTATAACTTCTGGGTGTTTATTGTTAGACATGTATATTCCTCCTGATAAATATGATTTAAATTTATATTTATTTTAAGCATAAATGGTGATTGATTCAATGAAACGCATGTTAATGAAGTGATTTTAAAACATATCATTAAAAAATTAATGGGTAAATGATTATTAAAATATGGAATCGGGTATAATTATTCTATAGAGGAAAGAATTATAGAAGTTTAGAATTTACTTTATTTAAGACAAAAGTATTTCTCTTGCTTTTTTAAATGTATAGTAGTATTATTGCAAATATAACAGGTTATATTTTTTTGTCCCAGCAGGGACGAAAAAAGTCAATCTATGGTTAGAACTTGACCCTTGTATATAGAAACGGAGGAGGATAGTAGTGAAAGACTTGATAAAAATTCAACAAAAGTTAGTTCCAGAAATTGTTGAAAAGATGTATCGTCGTTTTTCAATACTCACTACTATCGCTCAGTATCAACCCGTCGGTAGACGTAGTTTAAGTGAATATATGGATTTAACTGAAAGAGTATTGCGTTCTGAAACAGATGTTTTAAAGAAACAAGCGCTTATCAAAGTTAAACCTACAGGCATGGAAATCACTGAAGCTGGTGAAACGACAGTACGCCAATTAAACAGCTATTTTAACGTTTACTCGGATGATCATCACCTTGCTCAAATTATCAAAGAAAAATATGACATCAAAGATGTTTATGTCATTCCAGGTGATTCAGACACTGATAAAACGGTTAAAATTGAGTTGTCTAAACAAGCGGGACAGTTAGTTGAAGATGTTTTATATGATCACGCAACAGTAGCAGTTACAGGTGGCTCAACGATGGCATACGTAAGCGAATCTATGCATCGCCAACCTTACGACGTATTTTTTGTACCCGCTCGAGGTGGACTTGGTGAAAATGTTGTATATCAAGCCAATACGATTGCTGCCAGTATGGCACAGCAAACAGATGGAGATTATACAACGCTTTATGTGCCAGATAATGTCAGTGAAACAACCTATAACACACTTATGTTAGAACCGTCAGTGATACACACCTTAGAGAAAATTAAAGAAGCGAATATTACAATCCACGGCATTGGTGATGCGCTGAAGATGGCGCGAAGACGTCAATCACCTAGTGAAGTTATTGAAAAACTTCAACATCACAATGCCTCGGGAGAAGCATTTGGATATTATTTCGATGAACAAGGACAAATCGTTCACAAAGTAAAAACGATTGGACTTCAATTAGAAGACCTTGTATCGAAAAAGTTTATCTTTGCCGTTGCTGGGGGTAAATCAAAAGGAGAGGCAATTAAAGCTTATCTTTCGATTGCACCTAAAAACACTGTATTAATCACAGATGAAGGCGCGGCAAGTATTATCGCAAATAATAGTAATAAAGAGTGATTCCACTTTTTAAATATCATTTTAAAGGAGGCCATTATAATGGCAGTTAAAGTAGCAATTAATGGTTTTGGTAGAATTGGTCGTTTAGCATTTAGAAGAATTCAAGATGTAGAAGGAATCGATGTAGTAGCAGTAAACGACTTAACAGATGATGAAATGTTAGCTCATTTATTAAAATATGACACTACACAAGGTCGCTTCACAGGAGAAGTTGAAGTTGAAGAAAATGGTTTCCGCGTTAACGGATTAGAAGTTAAATCATTTTCTGAGCCAGATCCAAGTAAATTACCTTGGGGAGACTTAGATATCGATGTTGTATTAGAATGTACTGGTTTATTCACAGATAAAGAAAAAGCAGAAGCACACATCAATGCAGGCGCTAAAAAAGTATTAATTTCAGCACCAGCTAAAGGTGACTTAAAAACAATCGTATACAACACTAACCACGACACTTTAGATGGTTCAGAAGATGTTGTTTCAGGTGCTTCATGTACTACTAACTCATTAGCACCAGTTGCTAAAGTTTTAAATGATGAATTCGGCTTAATCGAAGGTTTCATGACTACAATCCACGCATATACTGGTGACCAAAGCACACAAGATGCGCCTCACAGAAAAGGTGACAAACGTCGTGCGCGTGCAGCTGCTGAAAACATTATCCCTAACTCAACAGGTGCTGCTAAAGCTATCGGCCTAGTAATTCCTGAAATTGATGGTAAATTAGACGGTGGAGCACAACGTGTACCAGTTGCAACTGGTTCATTAACTGAATTAACAGTAGTATTAGATAAAAATGTAAGTATCGAAGACGTAAATAACGCAATGAAAAATGCATCTAACGAATCATTCGGTTATACTGAAGACGAAATCGTTTCTTCTGACGTAATCGGAATGACATACGGTTCATTATTTGATGCAACTCAAACACGTGTTATGACTGTTGGAGATCGTCAATTAGTTAAAGTAGCAGCTTGGTATGATAACGAAATGTCATACACTTCACAATTAGTACGTACATTAGAATATTTAGCAAGTCACGCTAAATAATTTGATGTTCACTTTAGCTTAACAAGTATAGCGTTGTGAAATTGAATCAATAAGCTTAGGAGTAAGCGGGGAGCTCAACGCTTCTCCGCTTATTTTACTTTATTCATCCATCTGAAGGAGGAAGATTACATGACAAAAAAAAATGTATCTGATATAGAGTTAAAAGGTAAAACTGTACTTGTACGTGCAGATTTTAACGTACCTATGAAAGACGGTGAAATTACGGATGACAACCGTATCGTTCAAGCTTTACCAACTATAAAATATATTATAGAGCAAGGTGGTAAAGTCGTTTTATTCTCTCACTTAGGAAAAGTTAAAGAAGAAAGTGATAAAGCAGAATTAACTTTAAAACCTGTAGCTAATGCATTAGCTGAAAAATTAAACAAAGACGTGGCATTTGTTCCTGAAACACGTGGAACACAATTAGAGCAATCTATCAAAGCCTTAAATGAAGGTGATGTGCTATTAGTTGAAAATACACGTTTTGAAGATTTAGAAGGTAAAAAAGAGTCTAAAAATGACCCTGAATTAGGTAAATACTGGGCATCATTAGGTGATGTTTTCGTAAATGATGCATTTGGAACGGCACACCGTAAACACGCGTCAAACGTAGGTATTGCAGCACACTTAGAAACTGTAGCAGGCTATCTAATGGAAAAAGAAATTAGATATATCGGTGGCGTTGTAGAAAACCCAGATAAACCTGTTGTTGCAATTCTTGGTGGTGCTAAAGTTTCAGATAAAATTGGTGTAATCACTAACTTATTGAAAATTGCAGATAAAGTGCTTATTGGTGGCGGTATGTCATACACATTCTTTAAAGCTCAAGGAAAAGAGATTGGCCTATCTTTATTAGAAGAAGATAAAGTAGACTTTGCAAAAGAATTGTTAGAAAAAGCAGGAGATCAAATCGTATTACCTGTAGATTGTAAAGTTGCAAAAGAATTTTCTAATGATGCGAAGATTACAGAAGTTTCTGTAGATGATATACCTGCAGATCAAGAAGCAATGGATGTTGGTCCGAAAACTGTAGAATTATTCAAAGAAAAATTACAAGGTGCACATACGGTAGTATGGAATGGACCTATGGGCGTATTTGAATTCAGTAATTTTGCAAAAGGTACAATTGGTGTTTGTGAAGCAATTGCTGAGATGAAAGATGCAAACACAATCATCGGTGGTGGCGACTCAGCTGCAGCTGCGATTTCATTAGGATATGCAGATGACTTTAGTCACATTTCGACTGGTGGCGGTGCATCATTAGAATATCTTGAAGGTAGAGAACTGCCAGGTGTAGTTGCGATTGCTAATAAATAATCGCTGATTTACGAGCAAAACTTGATTAAACAATAATCATAATTTACTAATAGGAGTGTATATAATGAGAAAACCAATTATTGCGGGTAACTGGAAAATGAACAAAACGGTTCAAGAGGCTAAAGATTTTATTAATGAATTACCAGCATTACCAGATACTAAAGAGGTAGAATCTGTTATTTGTGCTCCAACAATTCAATTAGATGCTTTAGTAACAGCAGTTAATGAAGGTAAAGCACAAGGCTTACAAATTGGCGCACAAAACGCCTTTTATGAAGATAACGGTGCATTTACAGGTGAAACATCACCAGTAGCATTAGCTGATTTAGGTGTGAAATATGTTGTTATTGGACACTCAGAACGTCGTGAAATCTTCCATGAAACAGATGAAGATATCAACAAAAAAGCACATGCTGTATTCAATCACGGTATGACACCAATTATTTGTGTTGGTGAAACAGACGAAGAACGTGAAAGTGGCAAAGCTAATGAAGTTGTTGGCAACCAAGTGAAAAAAGCTGTAGAAGGCTTATCAGAAGCACAATTGAAACAAGTTGTTATCGCATATGAACCAATTTGGGCAATCGGTACTGGTAAATCATCAACTGCAAAAGATGCTAATGAAATGTGTGCATTTGTAAGAGAAACAATCGCAGATTTATCTGGACAAACAGTTGCTGATGCAACACGTATTCAATATGGCGGTAGTGTTAAACCTAACAACATAAAAGAATACATGGCAGAATCAGACATTGATGGCGCATTAGTAGGTGGCGCATCACTTAAAGTGGATGATTTTGTACAATTGTTAGAAGGTGCAAAATAATATGGCTAAACAACCAACTGCATTAATTATTTTAGATGGTTTTGCAAATAGAGAAAGTGAGCATGGTAATGCTGTAAAACTAGCTAATAAACCTAATTTTGATCGTTATTATAATCAGTATCCAACAACCCAAATCGAAGCAAGTGGCTTGGATGTTGGACTTCCTGAAGGTCAAATGGGTAATTCAGAAGTTGGACATATGAATATCGGTGCTGGACGCATTGTTTATCAAAGTTTAACGCGTATCAATAAATCTATTGAAGACGGCGACTTCTTTGAAAATGATGTATTGAATCAAGCCATTCAACACGTAAAAGGTAATGATTCAGCACTTCATATTTTTGGTTTATTATCAGATGGTGGTGTGCACAGTCATTATAAACATCTATTTGCTTTATTAGAATTAGCCAAAAAGCAAGGCGTTGACAAAGTTTATGTACATGCGTTTTTAGATGGACGTGATGTAGATCAAAAATCTGCGCTTAAATATATCGAAGATACAGAAGCTAAGTTTAAAGAACTAGGCATTGGTCAATTCGCATCTGTTTCAGGTCGTTATTACGCAATGGACCGTGATAAACGCTGGGATAGAGAAGAAAAAGCTTATAACGCAATTCGTAACTTTGGTGGAGAAACATTTGAATCAGCTAAAGCTGGTGTTGAAGCAAACTATGCTAAAGACTTAACTGATGAATTTGTTGAACCATTTATCATCAAAGATCAAAATAATGGTGTAAATGATGGAGATGCAGTCATTTTCTATAACTTCCGTCCTGATAGAGCTGGTCAACTGTCTGAAATCTTTACAGATAAAGCATTTGAAGGCTTTAAAGTGGATCAAGTAAATGACTTGTTCTACGCTACATTTACAAAATATAATGATAATGTTGATGCAAAAATTGTTTTTGAAAAAGTTGACTTAACTAATACAATTGGTGAAGTTGCACAAGATAATGGCTTGAAACAGTTACGTATAGCGGAAACTGAAAAATTCCCACACGTCACTTATTTTATGAGTGGTGGTCGCAATGATGAATTTGAAGGCGAACGTCGTAGATTGATTGACTCACCTAAAGTTGCGACTTATGATCTTAAACCGGAAATGAGCGCTTATGAAGTCAAAGACGCACTCATTGAAGAGTTAAATAAAGGTGATTTGGACTTAATCTTATTAAACTTTGCCAACCCTGATATGGTAGGTCACAGCGGTATGCTTGAACCTACGATTAAAGCAATTGAAGCGGTTGACGAATGTTTAGGTGAAGTCGTAGATAAAATTGTTGATATGGGTGGTCATGCCATTATTACAGCTGACCATGGTAACTCAGATATGGTATTGACTGATGATGAGCAACCGATGACGACACATACGACTAATCCTGTACCAGTGATTGTTACTAAAGAAGGTGCAACTTTACGTGAAACAGGTCGACTAGGTGATTTAGCACCTACATTGTTAGATTTGTTACAAGTAAAACAACCTGAAGACATGACTGGTGAATCACTCATCAAGCATTAATTTGATAGAAACAAAACATGGACTGAAATTAGCAACATAAAAGCGTGTCACAGTTTAAAATTTGCTTAAAAGACTGATGACACGCATAATCAAATTGAAGTAATTAAATTATTTGTATTTATAGCATTTATAGCTATAATGAAGATGAAATTTAATATTTCTAAACTACTTATTATAAAGGAGATTACAAACATGCCAATTATTACAGATGTTTACGCTCGCGAAGTCCTTGACTCACGTGGTAACCCAACAGTGGAAGTAGAAGTATTAACTGAAAGTGGTGCATTTGGACGCACACTTGTACCATCAGGTGCTTCTACTGGTGAACACGAAGCAGTAGAATTACGTGACGGAGACAAAACACGTTATTTAGGTAAAGGTGTAACGAAAGCTGTTGAAAATGTAAATGAAATTATTGCACCTGAATTAATTGAAGGTGAATTTTCAGTATTAGAACAAGTCTCAATTGATAAAATGATGATTCAATTAGACGGAACTGAAAATAAAGGTAAATTAGGCGCAAATGCTATTCTTGGTGTTTCTATTGCAGTAGCACGTGCAGCAGCTGATTTATTAGGCCAACCACTTTATAAATATTTAGGTGGCTTCAACGGTAAACAATTACCAGTTCCAATGATGAATATTGTAAATGGTGGTTCTCACTCTGATGCACCAATCGCATTCCAAGAGTTCATGATCTTACCAGTTGGTGCAGAAACATTTAAAGAATCATTACGTTGGGGAGCAGAAATTTTCCACAACTTAAAATCAATCCTTAAAAACCGTGGTTTAGAAACAGCAGTAGGTGACGAAGGTGGTTTCGCTCCTAAATTTGAAGGTACAGAAGATGCTGTTGAAACAATATTAGAAGCGATTAAAGCAGTTGGATTAGAACCTGGTAAAGACGTATTCTTAGGCTTTGACTGTGCTTCATCTGAATTCTTCGAAGATGGCGTTTATAACTATGCTAAATTTGAAGGTGAAAATGGTTCAAAACTTACAGCAGAACAACAAGTTGACTATTTAGAAGAATTAGTTAATAAATATCCAATCATTTCTATTGAAGATGGTATGGATGAAAATGACTGGGACGGTTGGAAAGTATTAACTGACCGTATCGGTGATCGTGTTCAATTAGTTGGTGACGATTTATTCGTTACAAACACTGTTAAATTATCAGAAGGTATCGAAAAAGGTATCGGTAACTCAATCTTAATTAAAGTTAACCAAATTGGTACATTAACTGAAACATTTGATGCTATTGAAATGGCTCAAAAAGCTGGATATACAGCAGTAGTATCACACCGTTCTGGTGAAACAGAAGATACAACTATCGCGGATATCGCAGTTGCTACAAATGCAGGTCAAATTAAAACTGGTTCATTATCTAGAACTGACCGTATTGCTAAATACAATCAATTATTACGCATCGAAGATGAATTGTTTGAAACAGGCAAATTCGATGGTATTAAATCTTTCTACAACTTAGATAAATAATATTTATCTTGAAAAAAAGAGTTCACGCGCTAACACGTAAGCCCAATGGGTTTGCGTGTTTTTTATTGCAAGACGCGTTAATATCATTTATGATTCGAAATTGTGTCAGACAAAGATAAGTTTCAATGAAATACATCGTCAAGATTATTTAATTTGTTCATCTTTGTTAGTGAAACTGATATAATTAAAAGTGTAAATTATAGAAGGAGTATTGACTGATTATGAAGGCACAACCTAAAACAAAAGAAATTAGAACAGGTCATTTTCTTGCTTATACTTCACTTATCATAGCAATTTTATATGCCATCCATTTATTTGTTATTTTAGATGATAGTGTAATAAAACAAATGTTAATAAATAGTAGACAAAAGCCTTCTGAAAACGCAATTGGTGTGATAAAAAACAGTTTCCAATTTACAGGTATCATGTATGTGATTGCTAACTTAACAGGGATTATTGCGATTTGGAATAGGCACACGTATTTGTGGTGGTTTATGTTTGCAGTATTCACTTCACAAATTTTATATAATTTAGTTAATATCAGTGCGGTTTATGAGGCGATATTAGATACAAAATCAATGATAAATATCTTACCGTTAACAATTGTATTAATCATATCACTTATTTTAGCGATTTATATGTTGGTTGTTTCAATCAAACGTAAAAGTACATTTAATAGATAGAAGTTTGCTAAATAAGTCAAACGTGTGATATAATGCGGTTCGTATATAATGAATGGAGGACAATTTTTATGCATACATTTTTCATGATCATTTTAATTTTAGATTGTATTGCATTAGTGACTGTTGTATTACTCCAAGAAGGTAAAAGTAATGGACTATCAGGTGCGATAAGCGGTGGCGCTGAACAGTTATTTGGTAAACAAAAACAACGTGGCGTTGATTTATTCTTGCATAGATTAACAATTGTATTGTCTGTCATTTTCTTCTTGTTAATGTTAGGCATAAGTTATTTTGGTTTATAAGGTCCGACGATGTAAAAGTCGGGCTTTTTTATTTATAATAGAAGTATTCGGCTTTTAAATGCTTCAAAGTAGGGAATATATTTTGAGTACAACTGATATCATATTTATTTTAATAGCTTGGACGAAAGGATTGAATCACGATGCAAATTAGATTACCAGAACCATTCTTTTTTGAAGAAGGTAATCGCGCTGTATTACTTTTACACGGTTTTACTGGAAATTCTTCAGATGTAAGACAATTAGGGCGATTCTTACAAAAAAAGGGTTACACTTCTTATGCGCCACAATATGATGGGCATGCAGCACCACCAGAAGAGATACTCCAATCTAGTCCATTTGCATGGTATAAAGATGCGATAGATGGATATGAATTCCTTGTGGATAAAGGATATGATGAAATTGTGGTTGCCGGCTTATCACTCGGTGGTTGTTATGCATTGAAAATAAGCTTAGATAGAGACGTAAAGGGTATTATAACAATGTGTTCACCTATGCATATTAAGACTGAAGGGGCAATGTTTGATGGTGTCTTAACGTATGCACGTAATTTTAAAAAATACGAAGGCAAAGATGAAACAACCATAGAAAAAGAAATGGATGAGTTTCATCCAACAGATACTTTAAAAGATTTGCAAGGTCAAATTCAAAGTATACGTAATCAAGTAGATGAGGTTATGGATCCGCTACTGGTTATCCAAGGTGAGCAAGATCAAATGATTAATACAGATTCTGCTAACATTATATACAATGAAAGCGACTCAGATGATAAAGAGATTAAATGGTATGCGAATTCAGGACATGTCATTACAATTGATAAAGAAAAAGAACAAGTTTTTGAAGATATATACCAATTCTTAGAATCATTGGATTGGTCCAAATAAATTTACAGTATTTAATAAAAGAAAGGAGGGGCATAATGAATTTAAAGCAATCCATAGAAGAAATTATTAAACAACCTGATTATGAACCCATGTCTGTATCAGATTTTCAAGATGCATTAGGTTTAAATAGTGCCGACTCATTTAGAGACTTAATCAAGGTGCTTGTTGAATTAGAACAAACAGGATTAATTCAACGTACAAAGACGGACAGATACCAACGTAAGGAATCTAAAAAATCAAAGCAATCCAAATTAATACAAGGTACACTCAGCCAAAATAAAAAAGGTTTTGCATTCTTACGTCCTGAAGACAATGATATGGATGATGTCTTTATCCCACCTACGAAAATTAATCGTGCAATGGATGGAGATACCGTACTTGTCGAATTACAACACTCTAAAGGTGAACATAAAGGTAAGCTAGAAGGTGAAGTGAAATCAATCGAAAAACACTCTGTTACCCAAGTAGTGGGTACGTATAGTGAAGCTCGACATTTTGGTTTTGTGTTACCTGATGATAAACGTATTATGCAAGATGTCTTTATTCCGAAAGGCCATAATTTAGGTGCGATAGATGGACATAAAGTCTTAGTACAAATTACAAAATATGCGGACGGTACCGATAACCCAGAGGGCCAAGTTTCTGCAATTTTAGGCCATAAAAATGATCCAGGTGTCGATATCTTGTCGATTATCTATCAACATGGTATTGAAATTGAATTTCCAGATAAAGTGTTAGAGGGAGCTGAAGCTGTTCCAGATGAAATTAAACCATCTGAAATCGAAGGGCGTCGTGATTTAAGAAATGAGCTTACCATTACAATTGATGGTGCAGACGCTAAAGACTTAGATGACGCGATTAGTGTGAAAAAGTTAGATAATGAACATACGCAGTTAACGGTAAGTATCGCCGATGTCAGTTATTATGTGACAGAGGGGTCAGCGTTAAATGAAGAAGCATACGACCGTGCAACGAGTGTTTATTTAGTAGACCGTGTGATTCCAATGATACCTCATCGACTAAGTAATGGCATTTGTTCATTAAATCCACAAGTGGATAGACTAACTTTAAGTTGCCAGATGGAATTAGATGAACGTGGTCATGTGGTTAATCATGAAATCTTTGATAGTGTGATTCATTCGAATTATCGTATGACTTATGATGAAGTGAATGAAATTATTACAGATCAAAATGAAGACACGCGCAAACAATATAACGAAGTTACACCAATGCTTGATTTAGCTAAAGACTTGTCTGAACGTTTAATCAATATGCGTAAACGCCGTGGTGAAATTGACTTTGATATCAGTGAAGCCAAAGTACTTGTCAATGATGAAGGTATTCCAACAGACGTAGAATTAAGAAAACGTGGTGAAGGTGAACGTCTCATCGAATCGTTTATGTTAGCAGCCAATGAAACGATAGCAGAACACTTTGATCGTTTAAATGTGCCATTTATATATCGTGTTCATGAGCAACCAAAATCAGAACGTTTACGTCAATTCTTTGATTTTATTACTAACTTTGGTTTAATGATTAAAGGTACTGGTGAAGAAGTTCACCCATCAACTTTACAAAAAATTCAACAAGAAGTAGAAGGCCAACCAGAGCAAATGGTCATTTCTACAATGATGTTACGTTCAATGCAACAAGCACGTTATGATGATGTGAATCTAGGTCACTTCGGTCTGTCAGCAGAGCACTATACACACTTCACGTCACCGATTCGTAGATATCCAGATTTAATCGTGCATAGACTCATTCGTAAATATCTTATTGATAAAACAATGGATGATAAAACACTTAATAAATGGGAAGAAGCATTACCAGAAATTGCTGATCATACATCACAAAGAGAACGTAGAGCGATCGAAGCAGAACGTGACACAGATGAACTGAAAAAAGCAGAATACATGGTTCAACATATTGGAGAAGAATATGAGGGTATCATTAGTTCTGTGGCTAATTTTGGTATGTTTATCGAATTGCCGAATACAATCGAAGGTATGGTACATGTATCAGAGATGACAGATGATTATTATCACTTCGATGAACGTCAAATGGCAATGATTGGAGAACGCCAAGCTAAAGTCTTTCGTATCGGTGATCCAGTTACAATCAAAGTTGTTAACGTAGATGTTGATGAGCGTATGATTGATTTCCAAATTGTTGGTATGCCATTACCGAAAAAAGAGCGCAGCCAAAGACCTTCACGTGGTAAGACCATTCAAGCGAAACCACGCGGTCAGTCATTAGATAATTCAAATAATGATAAAAAAGGTAAGAAAAAACAACGTAAAGGTAAAAATCAACGTAATAAAAACAAGCCAGCAAGTGGTAATACCAAACACAAACCATTTTACAAAGATAAAAAAGTGAAAAATAAAGCTCGTAAGAAGAAAAAATAATTCAACAAAGAGGTGAAACTCAATGCCAAAGAAAAAATCACCAGGAACATTAGCTGAAAATCGTAAGGCCAGACATGATTTTAATATAGAAGATACGATTGAAGCGGGCATTGTGTTGAAAGGGACAGAAATTAAGTCCATTCGTCGTGGCAGTGCAAACCTTAAAGATAGCTATGCGCAAGTAAATCGTGGCGAAATGTTTTTGAATAATATGCACATTGCTCCATATGAAGAAGGAAATCGATTTAACCATGACCCACGTCGTTCACGTAAATTACTATTACACAAACGTGAAATAGAAAAATTAGGGGAACGCACAAGAGAAATTGGTTATTCCATCATTCCTTTAAAACTCTATTTAAAGCACGGTCAATGCAAAGTTTTACTTGGTGTTGCAAGAGGTAAGAAAAAACATGATAAACGTCAAGCATTGAAAGAAAAAGCAATGAAACGTGACGTAGATAGAGCACTTAAAGCGCGTTATTAAGCGAAAATATTGCCAAAGACATTGATCTTTGGTAATATAATATGTGCTTTCTGAAAATGATAGATGATTAAATCTGCAGAAAGTACATTATATTATTACGGGGGCGTTTTTGGATTCGACAGGGGTCCCCGAGCTAGTTAAGCGTGTCGGAGGGTTGTCTCCGCACCAACACACACAGTTAAAAATTAACTGACAAATCAAACAATAATTTCGCAGTAGCTGCCTAATAGCACTCTGCATCGCCTAACTGCATTTCCTATGTGCAGTTAACGCGATTCAACCTTAATAGGATACGCTAGGCACTGCCGTTTGAAGTCTGCCTAGAAGAGATTAATCGAACTAGCATAATGTCGGCTGTCTATCACCTAACATTATGCGAAATACCTTGATAGACTACACACGTAGAAAGATTAGTATCAGGACCTCTGGACGCGGGTTCGAATCCCGCCGTCTCCACTATGTAGCCTTTAACCCTTGTGGTTAAGGGCTTTTTATTTTTGTTGCCCCAATATTGCCCCAGTTTCGCCCCAAGCAATAAAAAAACGCCGTGCAAATTTTGCACAACGTCATAAATATTTTATTATTTCTTTTTGAGTGGACGGGTACAAATGCCCATAACGTGATGTGACTTCTTCGGTTGATGTATGTCCTAATCGTTGCGCTATAATCATAGGACTAGTACCATGATTTATTAGCATAGACGCATGGCTATGCCTTAATTCATGGATAACGATACGAGGAAAAGTTTCACCGTCAGGCAATGTTTCATCAAGCTTTTTAAGTGTACCAGTAAACCATCTATCAATAGCACTTTCACTAAACGCTTTAAAAAATGTGCCAAATAGTACATAATTAGATTTGTAAATATTATTATCTTTATACCAATTTAAATATTCTTGTAAATCGTCCATCATGTGAGCAGGTAAATATATATCACGTATGGACGCTTTCGTTTTAGGGGCTGTTACGATACCGTGATAGTCCGTTTTGTTTATATGGATATAATCATCGTCAAAGTTTACATCGTCCCATGTGAGCGCTCTAATCTCTCCCTTACGTGCGCCACTATAAAACAATAGCTTGAAGAATACTTTTTGTTGCAAATTAGGTAGCATATTATAAAATTGGTTGAATTGTTCTAATGTCCAGTAATTTAAGCGTTTCTGTGTCTCAATCTCAAAGTTACCTACTAATGATGCAACATTTTGTTTTAGATCATGATACTTCATAGCATGGTTAAGTATAGATACCAAGAATACATGCATTTTCTTTAAATATTCCCCTGAATGTGCTTCTTTCATCTTCTTATTTTGAAACTTCATAATGTCTTGCGTTGTCATGTTGAATACGTCCATTGATTTAAAAAATGGTAATAAATGATTGCTGGTATGTGTCTTAAGTGATTTTAAACTTGATGCTTTACGACGTGCAGAATACCACTCAACATACTCTTGTACCAATTCATCGAACGGTAATTGATTAATCTTACCTATGCCCTCTATTTCGTCCATATAAGCGTTACATGCTTTCACAGCTTCTTTACGTTGTTTATATCCAGCACGTTTTATTTCTTTGCGTTCTCCCGTTTTCTCGTAGTATTTGATACGGAAGTAATATGTACCACGTTTAGAATCTTTATAAATGTTGTGGGATAGCTTTAAGTCGTGTTGCAATTAGATCACCTACTGTATAAATTGTAAAAAAATCCCGTCACTAAAGGTAATTTCATATTGAGATTTTTCATTAGTTTCTTTAATTTCTGAATTTAAATAATCAAAATTGATTGTAAGAGTATCGTTTAACGGAATATTAATAGTTTCGTCAGTTATATCATTAGTTACGTTTATGTTTTTATTCTTGATATTAAAACTTTTAGTTATTTTCTTAAGTATAGTTTCTTTCATATTGTCAAGTATACTAGAAGCTATGTAAGTTACTAATAAATTTGAAAAATTATAAAGGTTATCAATCAAATAGGAAGTGTCATTTTTAAACTCACTACTTTTAAAATTAATGTTTAAATTTAAAGAAATAACTTCTTTAAATTCTAAATAGAAATTATAAGGTATCACTCCTTCTAATTCGTTCCCATCAATTATGTATTTTGAACCTATTACCGAAAATGCATTTCTTTCTCCATCTGTTTCTATACCGGTAGGGATAAACTCTTTGGTAATGGGGTCGAATTCACCTTCTTGATATTTACTTGTTTGAACTTTCGTATATAAATTGTTTGTTTCTATTTTCAATTCATTAAAACTTTTTTCAAATAATTCTTCTACTTCAATATTTAAAGCTCTAGTTATTTTTTCTATAGTTTCAAATTGCACTCCCTGACTTTTACCATTAATTAAAAGACTCAAAGAATTTCTTGATATACCAGTCATTTCGTTTAATTGACTTATATTAAGATTTTTTTGTTTCATTACTTTTTTTAAATTGAATTTAATCATTATTAACACCTCTTTTAAGAATAATAACACGTATACATGTTATTTAGAACAAAAAACATAATATAGCGTTGACAAAATTTATATAACAAGTATATAATACAGATATAAATAAAAGTAACATATAAACATGTTATTATTGAGGAGGAAATAAAATGACAAACTTAGCATATCCGATGTTATACATCACACGAAAGGAACATGGACACACACAGAAAGCAATCGCAAAGAAACTTAGTATTTCGCCACAGCGCTATCAAATTAAAGAGAGTGGCAAAGGTTCTTTCACATTACCAGAGGCAAAAATTTTATCTGAATTATACGAAATGCCTATCGATGACTTATTTAGTAATTCAATCACAGTAGGACAATAAGAAGGTGAATCTATGAAATTATTCGCAATACTTATCGCAGCAAGCTCATTGACTTCATTTACAGTAGGTTATGTAACGGAGGATATATTCAATAGCTTTGCTTTATATAGTCCACTAGCTGTTACTTCATGGGCTATAACAGAGTGGTTTAACGATAGAAAAATTAAAAAACAATTATTGGAGGAAAATTAATATGAAAATTAAAGAATTTAAAAGCAAATATGGCAGAGAGATTACACTAATGCTAATAAGCGAGCGCATCAATAATAGAAATTTAAGTAAAGATGATAGAGAAGTACATGAGATGGAACTAATTCAAGAATACATGAAACATCAAGGCGTAAACGATAAATACATTGGTGAATTAGATATTTTGGATATGATTCAAGATTTTGAAATGATGATTCAGATGTCAGTATATGCAACAAATATCTTAAAGAAAATGCAAGTTAAAAATTATGATATGGCTAATGAAATTAGTTATTTCTCACGTGAAGATGACTTGAATAATCTCTATCTTGCTAAGCTAGAAATTGAAAAGTTAATCAAAGTGATCGAGAGAAATAGACCAAATTACATTAATTTTTATAAATAAGGAGTTTTACGATGAATTGGAATCAGAAAGATTTAATATGCGAATTTGAATTATTGAAAGAAAAAATTGATGACGTGATAACGACCCATGTGTGGCATGGTGATGAAATGTTTACTAAAAGAGATTTAACAACTAAAGAGGAAATGATGACTTACGCAATTGGTTATAACGAATCTCGTATACAACATGAACATACAACTGAGTTAATGGAGTCTTATCTCAAACAATTCGATAAATTAATAGAAAAATTGAAAGTGTTAGAAATAGAAAAAAGCGCATCTGTACAGTCGGCAAACTCAACAGATAACGCTTAATGCAATTTGGAATATTAATAAAAACAAGCATGGAACGGCTTATTTATATATTAATTATACCATTTCATGCCTTGTTTTTACAGTAGGAGGGGCAAAATAAATGGGCTTTGAACAAATAAAATTGCAGCATGATTTTAAATTAAAAATTATTGAGTACAAAAATTTATATTCCGATTCATTTGTTCAATCTAACGATGTAATGTGGTCGGAATGGCTTAATAGAATACAAACGCCAATGAATAACGATGATAAATATAAACGTGGTTTAGTCGTTTATGGAGATGTAAAAGACATGGAAAAAGACGGCAAACTCATTCAAAAGTACCGTAATGACGAAAACATTATAAACAGAAATACACTAGCACTTGATTATGATGATATTACCGATTTCAAAGGGTTATACAGTGCTATTTGTAAGCAATTAGAGGGCTATTCTTGGACATTCCATACAACCTATAACCATACTTCAGAAAAACCACGTATTCGCCTTATGGTGCCTATAAGTGAGCCTGTTAGTGCAGATGATTATAGGAAGTATACGCAAGCATTAGCGCAGAAAATAGGTTATAAGATTGATGAAGGTAGTTATCAACCATCAAGAGCTATGGCATTACCTGTAAAGCCAGATAAGAATATACCATATATTTTTAAATATAATGATGCACCTGCAATCACTATAGGTGATTTAAATGAGTTATCGAAAGCAATCGATGGCCAAAAAAATAAACCAATTACCATCAACTACTCAAGCCAATATAAAAAACGTGATTCGTCTTATTGGCGTGATCTTGCGTTTGGTGTAGGAGAAGGCGAACGTAATCAAGCGCTAGCATCAATTAGTGGATACCTACTGCGAAGATATGTAGATGCCAACCTAGTATATGGCCTTGTGATAGCGTGGGGCAAATCATGTAATCCACCTATGGACGATGGAGAGATAAACAAAACATTTAATTCTATACTCAAAAAGCATATGAGCAACTAGAGGGGGACGGGATATGACAGTAGAGGAAATGGAAGTAACTCAAGAAGATGTATTTGAAACGATGAACAGTCTAAAAAAATTACAAGAAATTAATAAAGATAAACCAACCATTCCAGAACCCTATTTAATTAAAGGTAAATGGTTGTATTTGGAAAAAGAGAAAAAGAATACAAAGGGTGAAGTTATAGATATAGTTCACATTTATCTTACCAGTACACCACCTTATATAACTGAAAGATATAAAAACGTTGAAACTGGTGAATTTTATTATGAATTAGAGTTTGAAGATGCTAAACGTAAATATAAATTGCCAGTATTAGCAAGAGATATTACGCAAGGAAAATATTTAGTGGAACTTGCCAGTAAAGGTTTGGAAGTTACTCAAAATGAAGCAGGTAATCTTGTTCAATATCTAAGTTTTTACAGACGTTTTAATAAGATACCAGATTACGATGTAGCTACACGATTAGGTAATATAAACGGTCATTTCATTTCACCGTATGAAGAAGATCAAAAAGATAATCAATACAAAATATTTAATGCTGATAAGGGATATCAAGCATTGATTGATGCATTTGAAACAAAAGGTAGTGTTGAGGATTATATAAATGGTGTATTTAAGCCGATTAAAGATAATCCAATGGTAATGATGATGTTTTATAGTTCGCTAGCTTCTGTCTTGCTTAAAGATTTTGACGTAGACCCTTTTGTAAGTGAGATATCAGGACGTACTTCAAGTGGTAAAACATTTACTTTAAAGATATGTGCAAGTATATGGGGAAATCGGAAATTAGTTACTGAATGGAATGCCACTAATGTAAGTGTTGAACGTATGGCTTCATTTTTAAATTCATTCCCTTTAATTAAAGATGATACGCGTAAAGCAGATAATCCATTTAGAATACCAAACATTGTATACCAATTTTCTGGTGGTCAATCTAAGGGACGTGGTAATTCAGATCGTTCTATCGATTATTTAGAGCCGTGGAACAATATCATGCTTTCAAGTGGAGAAGTTTCTATACCAGATATAGCGCCCGATAAAGCAGGTGTGGCAGGTCGTGTAATTACTTTACAAGATGACCCGTTTCCTAATACAGAAAAAACTGAATTTGGTGATATAGCAAAAGCAATGGAAAATAATCATGGTTTATTAGGTAAATTATTCATCAAACAATATAGTGCTGACAAAGATAAATACAAAGCGTCTTTTGATAGTGCTGTTAAATATTTTATGAAACAAGCTAATGGTAATGAAGTAATGGATCGTATCGCACGTAGTTTTGCACTACTACAAATTACAGGTGAGATATTAAATGATATTGAAGGCTTTGAGCACGACCCATATATCAACGTGAATAAAGCACACATAAGCATGATGAAAAATAATAAAAATATTGATAAACCAAAACAATTATTAGAAGAATTGCTTGAGAAATTAAATGCTAATCGTGGACGTATTGCTTATAACAAATATTATCACGATAACGCTGAATTAATGGCAATTTATAAAAATGAATTTTTATTGGTTATGACACCAACTATAAAAGAAATGCTAGGTGCTGAATTTAATTCCACCGTTAAACAATGGGATGAAAGAGGATATCTTGAAACAAATAATTATGGTAAACAAAAAAACATTACATTTGCAGGTGAATCTCAAAAAGGTTATGCCATCAAAACAACCATAATTAAAGAATTAGGATTTAACTTTGAAAAAATAAATTACTAGTATTACTACTTAATTACTATATATTTATCAAAAGTAGTAATTCTTGTAACCGTTGATATAAAAGGTTTTAAAGGTGATTAACTATATAAAATTACTACTATTACTACTTTGAAAATAGGAGGCTATAAATAAAGTAATACATGAAATGCTCTTTCTTATATATGCCCCCCCTCAAAAAAAGTAGTAATTGTAGTAATTGTAGTAATTGATAGCTCATAAGGTTTGGTATAACAAGGATTGAGAGATTTCGATAACTAGTAATTTTAAATAATAAGTAGTAATAAGTAGTAATTTTAAAACAGGAGGACTCATAAACTGTGTTAATGCATTCAATACCAACTGATCCATTCAAATTAAATAATAAGAAACTCAACTTTAATGATATTAAGAATTTAGAAATTGCTAACAAACCTATTTGTCACATCTATAAAACACAGGGCAAGTATCAGTATTTAGAAATAGACTTTATAACATGTGATTGGTGCTTGTCGAGTTTAGGACAGGCAAAGCTGCAATCAAGGTTAAATACTGAATCAATCTTCTTGTGGTTAAGAGGATATAATTTGAAACTCAACTATAACAGTGTAGGGCATATGACAATATATTTACGTGGTGATCATTTAGCGATTAATTATTTACTAGATGAAATTAATAAACTCACTGCAGATGCTAAATATTGGCAGAAATACAGAGATGGTAAACGTATGTTAGAAATTGATAGAAGTAGTCACTATGTTATGCCGACACACCATATTAAAGGTAATACACAGAAAATAAGTTAGGGGAGTGTTTCCATGAATCACAAACGGATAGCACATCAGATTCTAGCTCGTTTACCTACCCATGTAAACAATGTATCGGATAAATATATTAGTTCATTGGTAAGAAAGCATACTAGGAATAAGAAAGACTTTAGTGCAATAAAACGCATAATAAATCAAAAACGAAAGAAGGCATTTAATTATGGTAAAAACAGTACAAGACAATACAATCAATATCTTTGATAATCAAATTTATGATAAGGGTGTTAAGGCAAAAGAGATTAAACAGAAGTACCATCAGCTAACAAATCGTATTAAACAGATTAATAGTAAAATTACACATTATCAAAATAATGATGAATTTGCAGAAGCAACAAAATTAAAAAATCTACAATCAGATTTAGAACAAGAATTAATCGAAGTCGACGAACAACTTAACTCATCAGATTATAAAGTAACTGAAGAAGAATTTGAGCAGTTCTACAAGGCATACAACAAAGAAATGACAGGATTTAAGGATGAACATCAAAAACTAGCGAAAGAGATGCAGGATAAACTGCAAGATATTGTAAAAGTGTATCGTAAAATGATTGAGAATAAAAATGAGGCTGGTCGTCGTATATCTCGTGAACGTTATGTTAAGCAAGAGAAAAATAATCCTGGTAACATTCACAACCAGTATAAAGGCCAAATGTTAGCCCACGAAATTAATTTAGGTGATGGTGATAAATACAATGAACAAACGACTCCTAGAGGATATGCATGGCAACTGGAGAAAGCATTAGATACCGTTTCTCGTGATGAGTTCCAAAAATATCATTATGGCAAGAAACAATGGTA
>NZ_PPQC01000018.1 GCF_002902365.1 Staphylococcus cohnii subsp. cohnii
TAAAGTAATTAAAGCTTTTAAACTTAAACCTGACTGTCATTGTACATCGAAATATCTGAATAACCTCATTGAGCAAGATCACCGTCATATTAAAGTAAGAAAGACAAGGTATCAAAGTATCAATACAGCAAAGAATACTTTAAAAGGTATTGAATGTATTTACGCTCTATATAAAAAGAACCGCAGGTCTCTTCAGATCTACGGATTTTCGCCATGCCACGAAATTAGCATCATGCTAGCAAGTTAAGCGAACACTGA
>NZ_PPQC01000002.1 GCF_002902365.1 Staphylococcus cohnii subsp. cohnii
GCATTAAAAGCTGAAATTAAGATACTTAAAGAGAAAAATAAATTTCTTCAAATGGAAAATGACGTTTTAAAAAAGGAAGAAGAAATAGAAAGGAAGTTGATGAAACAGGCATCAGACAAAAAGCATCATACCAAACGGTAAAAGCATTTAAAAACCTTTATCCGATAGCTTGGTTATGTTCAGTATTAAAGATATCACGTTCAAGTTACTATAAATGGTTACATCGCAAACCATCAAATAAAGAAATTGAAAACCAAAAATTGATCAAAGATATCGTTGATATCTACAATAAATACAAAGGCATATATGGATATCGTCGTATATACATATATTTAAGACTTAAACTACATCAAAAAGTAAATCATAAACGTGTCTATAGATTGATGAATCAACTGAATCTAAAATCTACTATCCGCCCTAAAAGAAAACGATATATTAAAACAACACCTGAAATTACAGCACATAATATATTAAATAGAAAATTTGAAGAACAAATCCCAAATAAAAAATGGTTAACTGACGTTACAGAATTCAAACTAAGCAATGGTAAAAAACTTTACTTAAGTGCTATTTATGACTTAGGCAGCAAACAGATTATCAGTCATAAATTAAGTACCTCAAATAACAATAAATTTGTATTAGATACGCTCAAAAAAGCAGTCAAACTTGTGCCGAATACCGAAGGTATACTCTTACATAGCGACAGAGGATATCAATATACAAGCAGATTATTTAAAGTTACGTTAGAGCAACTTGGTATAAAACAAAGTATGTCACGACCAGGATGTTGCATAGATAATGGACCTATGGAAGGTGTATGGGGAACTATTAAAAGTGAATTGTTTAGAGGAAGAAAAAAA
>NZ_PPQC01000019.1 GCF_002902365.1 Staphylococcus cohnii subsp. cohnii
AGCAAGTTAAGCGAACACTGACATGATAAATTAGTGGTTAGCTATATTTTTTACTTTGCAACAGAACCTTATTTTCTTATTGGCTAAATAATCGTGAGAAGTAGTTTAGCGACGACATATAGCTAATACACCAAAAAGAGCCAGATAACTATTCGCAGTAGTTATCTGGCTCGGTGTTTATCATGTTAGTACACTATTTGTTATCTAAATTGTAACATCATAGTGCATAGGAATGCAAAATTAAGATCTATATACTAGGATAAAATAATAAAAAGAGTATTATAGGATTACTAATACTCTTTTTATTTTCTTTTTTTATTTATTTTTAGTGAAACGATGAATATATTAATATGTATTTAGATATTTTTAATTTTAAGTACACTTTATTCATATAATAATTTAGAAAAAAATATATTAAAAGATTAATTTATTTGAAAACAACTTTTAAAAGGAATACTATTAAATTAACTAAATCAAGGAGGTTTTATCAATGAAAGCAGCAGTTTGGTATGGCCAAAAAGATGTACGAGTTGAAGACCGGAAATCTAAAGAGTTACAAGAGAACGAAGTGAAAGTTAAAGTGTCTTGGGCTGGCATTTGTGGTACAGACTTACATGAATACTTAGAGGGACCCATATTTATTTCAACAGATAAACCAGACCCTTTTCTTGGTCAAAAAGCGCCTGTTACATTAGGCCATGAATTTGCGGGCGTAGTAGATGATATTGGTTCTAAGGTTACACAGTTTAATAAAGGCGATCGTGTTGTGATTAATCCTACAGTTTCAAATCGTAAAAAAGAAGAAGATATTGATCTTTATGATGGTTATTCATTTATAGGCTTAGGTTCTGATGGTGGATTTGCAGAATTTACGAATGCCCCAGAAGAGAACGTTTATAAGTTACCAGATAACGTTTCTGATAAAGAAGGCGCCCTTGTAGAGCCAACTGCTGTTGCAGTTCAAGCAATCAAAGAAGGTGAAGTTCTATTTGGAGATACAGTTGCTATTTTTGGTGCAGGGCCAATCGGTTTATTAACAGTAATAGCTGCCAAAGCTGCAGGTGCAAGTAAGATATTTGTTTTTGATTTATCGGAAGAAAGATTGAATAAAGCTAAAGCAATAGGTGCTACTCATACTATAAATTCTGGTGAATCAAACCCAAGTGATGTTATTAATAAACATACAGATAATGGCGTGGATGTAGCATTTGAGGTAGCTGGTGTAGCGCCAACACTTAAATCTGCTATAGACGTTACTAGAGCAAGAGGTACTGTTGTTATAGTGTCTATATTTGGTCATCCTATTGAATGGAACCCAATGCAATTAACTAATACAGGTGTAAAACTTACTTCAACGATTGCTTATACACCTACTACATTTCAACAAACAATAGATTTAATTAATGAAGGTAATTTAAAAGTGAAAGATGTTATTACTGATGAGATAGAGCTAGATGATATTGTGGAGTCAGGATTTGAAAAACTCGTAAACGATAAATCACAAGCAAAAATTCTCGTTAAGTTATAAAAATTAATAAAAGAGCCTCTCTAATTTAGGGAAGCTCTTTTATTAGCTAAAATATAGTTTGATTTAGTCAAGAAATTTGTGAGTTTTTATAATTCTTTTTATAATTCTTTAATCTAAGGATTGTTAATAAAGTTATTATTTAATAATTGTATTTTTAAATACAAAACTAGGTTCGGCACCTAAAATGATAAGAAATATTTGTGAGTATTTCACATTTTGGAATTTTAACATCATATCTTTAAAAATTACAAAATTACTATCTTTTTTAACTTTTTTAACTTCTTGTTCATATAATTTTAAAACAGATTCTCTTATTAAAGTTGGTCGCTTATTTTGAATAATTTCACGGTTATCTGAAAACATAAGTAATCCTAAATATTTATAATGGATACTTAATTGTCTTGTCAAACTAGCTATATATTCTAACTTTTCATACATATTAGGAAACTTGTTTTTTAATTTTTTCAAATCTAACTTAACTTGGTTTAATTCTTCCATTTCATTAATCATTTTATCACTACTCCAATTCCCATGGTTTATTGATATCAAGAGACTCAATTATATTTTTAGTTTGTGATCTTTTAATTTTTCGCATTTTAGCTCTTTCTTCGCCATCCATAAATAATAATTTTTCTTCTTTGGACTGAGGAGAGATTTTGGGTACTTTAATTGGTTTTTTCTTTTCATCCAAAGCTACAAAAGTAAGAAAAGCTATAGCAGCAATTTTTCTTTCTGCAGTGATCATATCTTCTGAAATGACTTTACAAAATATTTCCATAGACTTTTCTCCTGTATAAACTACATAAGATTCTATACAAACTGAATCAGATTGGGTGATTGGATATAAAAATTCTACTGAATCTGTAGAAGCTGTAACACATTCTTTAACTCTTGCATGTCTTCTAGCTGAAAGCGTTGCGTTATTATCAATTTTTTTCATCAACACCCCCCCAAATAGGGTATTATAATTGTTTAAATCATTAATTAATACTTGATCCGTACTGACAATTTTACTGTCACTAGGAAATTTATAATTTTCCATAAAAAACTCCCGTTTCTATAATGTTTATGTTCTAATTATAGAGCGAGAGTATATAAATATAAAATATCATTTTTTTATACAGCTATAAATTTCTCAAATACCTTTATATTTAATAGTTAATTAAGAAGTTTTCTTGGAGAAATTTAATCCAATTTTTTGTTAAAGAATCAACTATAATATCTTTTCTCCAAATAATGGCAAGTTCCCATTTCATGGAAGGTTCATTAATATCGATGGCTTTTAAATTATTATCTAATAATTCTAGTATTCCTTCGGGTAATATACATATTCCCAGATTATTTAATAACATTTCTTCTATGAAACTCCATTGGGTGGTTTCAAAAATCATATTAGGATTAAAGCCATAATCTCTACACGTATTTTTGATTTTATCGTTTAAATAGAAATCAGAATTAAATAAAATAAATTCTTGTTCTTTTAAATCTTCTATATTAACCGTTTTTCTTTTAGATAATTTATGATTTTTATGAACGACCAATTTTAATTTTTCTTCTAAAAAAGAGAATGTATTAAAGTTTTTATTATTTGTAGGCAGTACGGTAATCCCCATGTCTAAATCACCATAATATATATCGTTTTCAATTTTTTTACTACCATTTTCAAAAAGTTGAAAAGTTATATTAGGATACATTTCATGAAATTGTGAAATTAAGTTAATTAATATTCTTATATTAATAATAGTAGGTATTCCAATTTTTAAACGTCCTGTTTTTAATTCTAATAAATTACTTAATTCATTAGGGATATTATCATACATTTTAAGCATTTCTTTACATTGAAAAAAGAAAGCTTCTCCTGCGTCAGTTAAGTATATTTGATTTTTATATCTACTAAATAAGATTACTTCCAATTCTTCTTCTAATAATTTAATTGTATTACTAATTGTGGGTTGTGTAATAAAAAGACTAGCTGCTGCTTTGGTCATACTTTTTTGTTTTACAACTTCTACAAAATACTGCATATGTTTAAGTTCCAATAAATTTTCTCCTTTTTTATTATTCTGTATATCGATGAACGACTAAAACCTGTCTGTTCGGAAAATCTCTTCACCTGTAAGTTTTGTTAATCATATAGAAATTTGATTTCTCTTTGCTTGTGATCAGGTAATGAAGCTCTCGCACTTTTGTGGTCTCTTGCTCGTGAAGCTTCTAATCCTTTTTTAGGACTGTCACTTAACAAATTAACTTCGAGTTCAACGAATGTACTCATCGTGGTAAAGAATATCTTGCCGATCGCATCTTTCGTTAATACATTCATATCTATAGTATGAAATCAATACTGTTTTTAGCGAATCACTAAGATAACCCAATCAATTGTTCCGTTGTACGTCCAAAAGGATATAATTTATAGAGAACTAGAATATATCCTTCTCGTAAATAATCCCAAAACTTATCAAGTTCAATTCATTTCATTTTACGGTTACGTGCTTTCTTACTAAAGATACGTTCACAGCCATATTTCTCAAGTGTATCAATCTTTTTTGAACTTTTTCGAGAAACTATTAATGAAATCTAATTCTCGATGCAAATAAACACGTCTGTAAGCGTCTAAAAAACCAAGTTTTTAAAAATTTCCTTATTTAATTATTAATAGTTTCAAACGTTAATTCATATAAATCTTTATCGTCTAAATTAATGAACTTCCTCAATATTAACTCGATACCTGTTATTTATTTTGTTTCTTAGAGATTTAATTATAATAGATTATATTAATATGCATATTAGTTGTATAACTATTATTTTTATTATTTCTTTAAATTCTTCAAAAGCTTTTTATTAATTGGCATTAAATAATCTTTATCATTTCCATTTAAATAAACTTTTATATCTATATTTTTAGCAGTTACACCGCCTAAATTTTGTTGTTAAAAAAAGTAGTTACATAGTCAGAATCAGTTTGAGTTAGATTTCTTAATTTTAAACCTTTTCCTCCTTGTTCGATAATAACTTGATCGAATGCTAAGAATGGGATAAAAGAAATTTTAATTTGGCTGATTTGTATAATTACTGAAATGATATATAAAATTGTCATAATAAATGTTTTAATTTAATCAATTTCTTGTAAATATTTCTCAACAAATTCTCCTTTTGAAATAAGTAATAATTTAATTCTACTCTATCTCAACAATACAATCTATATTTGTTAATACATTTTATAGTATTTGATAGACTGGAATAAGTTTTATAGATTATTTCATAGTAAATTACTAATTAAGAAAAGGGGGTTAAATAAAGAGATTATGAGTATAGCGTTCACCATCATACATTAGTTCCTTTATTTTATAATAGGGTAGAGTCGCAAAATTACTTACTGTTGATTATATATAATACATTCTTTTTTTAAAGTTTTTAAAAGATCTTTTTTAGAAAGTTTATGTACTGTTAAATCAGTTATTTCAGACTATATATTATATGTTCATTATGGTATAATAAATTCGAAAATACAATACTGACAAATATGTCATTGAGGAGAAGAAATTGTTAATAGAATATAATAATAAATTATTTTACACTTCTAAAGATTTAGCTTTATCAGTAATTGGTGGTAGGTGGAAAATCCCTATTATTTATCATTTATTACAATCAGAAGTACTTAGGTTGAGTGAATTAGAAAAAAAATTACCAGATATTAATCAAAGAATGTTAATTAGACAATTAAGGGAGCTTGAAAAGGATATGATAATAAAAAGAACTATATATCCAGTAGTCCCTCCAAAAGTTGAATATCGATTAACTAGTGTTGGTTTGTCTCTCGACAATGTGGTCTATGGTATTTGTGAATGGGGAGATGAATATTTGAAATTAATTAATAATGGAAATTAGTTAATTTTTAAAAGAAGAAAATTGAACCGAACTTTATATAATCTCTTTCAGGAATATTGATATATTTTTATATTGATTAGTAGATTGATATAAATAGAGAACGACTCAGAGACATATAAATACACCCTAATAATACAAATTGAGTTATTGAAATTATCGCAATTAAAACGTATGATTAGGGTGTATATTAAATGCGGAGTGAAAATAAATGATTATAGGCTATGCGAGAGTATCTTCGATAGATCAAAACTTAGAAAGACAATTGGATAATTTAAAGACGTTTGGAGTAGAGAAAATCTTTACAGAGAAGCAATCAGGTAAATCAGTGGAAAATAGACCTGTATTTCAAGAAGCTCTTAATTTTGTAAGAATGGGAGATCGATTCGTTGTGGAGTCAATAGATCGTTTAGGACGTAACTATGATGAAATTATTGAAACTGTGAATTATTTAAAAGAAAAAGACGTGCAGCTAATGATTACAAGTTTACCAATGATGAATGAAGTGATCGGTAATCCATTATTAGATAAGTTTATGAAAGATTTAATTGTTCAAATTTTAGCAATGGTTTCAGAACAAGAGAGAAACGAAAGTAAACGTCGACAAGCACAAGGAATTCAAGTTGCTAAAGAAAAAGGCGTTTATAAAGGACGACCTTTACTTTATTCGCCAAACGCGAAAGATCCTCAAAAGCGTGTTATCTATCATCGAGTTGTCGAAATGTTAGAAGAAGGCAAAGCAATTAATAAGATTGCGAAAGAGGTTAATATCACAAGACAGACAGTTTATAGAATTAAACATGATAATGGATTATCTTGATAAATGGATTATCAATGCAAATGAGAGCTTTTCACAGCGTCTCAAAACTCATAATATATTATTGAATTAAGATTTTAATAACTATACAAGAAAAAAGAATGCGAATTCGCACTCTTTTTTCTAAACTAAGTATTTACTATTGTTCCTTTTGCTTATTTATCATGACTTGAATGTATAAAGCAATCCAAAGTTCGTGAGGATATGGTATTTGGGTATCATTTGCTTCAATTACTATATTGTGTTTTTCTCCTCTACGTCGAGTTACTAGATTTTTATCTAAATCAAAAAATGAACGTTGCGCTGTTAATATTTCATTATTTTCTTTTCCTGTTATAACTGTTTTAGTTGAAAAATAAGGGTTGCTAAACTTATATGTGTCGTTACTGCTTGAAAAAATATAGGGTGTTTGTTGCTTTATTCCTCCTTTTAACAATTTTATCATCTGTAACATGCCTACTTCTTCTTCATCAATAAAGACCCTATAATGGGGCCTTAAAGACCATAGTTTAGTTCTCTTTAAAATAATAGTGTGATCTACTGATGTAAGTTTAACACCATAGACAGGGAAAATATCAAATACACTTAGCCATTTTTGAAGATTATTATTAAAATATGGGGTCCATATTGCATCACTCATACCATGAACTTTGATATGTATACCATCGAATATGTACAATGGGGCTTGATAAAAATATTCCTTCTCATGTAAGTTAGGACTGTTTTCATATAATGTGAGTTCTTTTTTATATTTTCGTTTAGAGTAATGTCTTATCATAATAGTTCCCAATAAAATAACAATACTTGCTACCCAAAAAATAACGAATATCCATGGAGAAATAGAGTTATTAAAAACCCCCGTCATACTTCCAATCATGAATATTGTTACTAAAATTGTTTCAATAAATAAAACTAAAGCAGGCAATTTTATAACTCCTTTTAAAATAGTGAATGTTTTACTAAATGCAATATAACATAGTAAGTTTTTAAACACATTGATATGTAAAAAGTATTTGACATTTATTTCAGGGATATCTATACTCATAAATGTAAAAAGTATTTTACATTTATGAGGTGTTATAATGAATTTAATTCCTTTTATTGTTATTTTAATTTTTTCCTGTTTATGGACGGCTTTAACTAACAAATATTTACCTTCAGAAACATTAGATAAAAAAGGACAGCAAGATCGATACGATGAAAGACAGCGTAAAATGTTTATTGAGATACTTGCTAAAAGTTTTATTTGGATTGTATATTGTATGTTATTTACATTATTGCTTAGATTGATTGGTTTAACACCAAATCTTGAAAAAACTTGGTTTTCTCAATATCCAGAAATTTTCTTTATAATAGCTGCTATATTACTTATGGCTTTTAATTACTTTACTACAAATAAAAAATATACATCTAAAGGTTAAATTAATGAAAAATAGAATTAGAGAATATAGAAAACAAAAAGGAATTTCTCAAGAATCTTTAAGTAAAGAATTAAATGTATCCAGGCAAACTATTAATGCTATAGAAAACAATAAATATGATCCTACTTTGACATTAGCATTTAAGTTGGCAAAATTGTTTGATACAACTGTTGATGAACTATTTTCTTAATCATTCATTATCACAAAAAGAAAGTGCGAATTCGCACTTTCTTTTTGTGCAATAGTACTATTAAAATTTTGTCTCAATAGTTAATACAAATAATAACTCCACCACTTTTGTTAAGGTCATTAGAGTCATCTTAACTTTTATTTTAAATCTTTGCCTATCATTTTATCTAATTCTCTTTGTTCTTTCTTTTTATTATCTTTTTGAGCGCTATCCCACTGACCTAATAAGAACAATAAACCTATTACACCGAAAATAAGAGTTCCCCAAATACTTAATCCCAATTTACCTGTCGTATATAAAACGACTAATGCTACTATAAATAAAACAGGGACAATTCCGCCTATTATCTTATTTCCTGTCTTAGATAAAAAATACTGTATAGCAAATAATACTGCGTATAAGATCGCTGGTAAAAATGTTAATAAATTACTCAAATTCACTCAATCTCCTTTTCCTGACTATATATTTCTAATAATTGTTTAGCGTCATTCAAATTTAATTTTTCTTCGATGGCTAACTTCCTCACATAATTAACTAATGAACTTTCTTCATTATCTTTTGTAGATTCTATTCGTTCTATCACACTATCTAATCTATTTCGCACAGTTGGATATGACACTTCATAATACTTAGCTAGTGCTTTTAGTGATCCAGAATTAACAACAAAATTTTTAACAAATTCAAAATCTTCTTTTTCTAAATTCATCATCCATTTAGGAATATCATTATTATTCAATATATTCACTCCCTAAATGTAAATTATCATAAAGTTTAATATTATTCAAATTTACTTTAATATTATTTAATTGAGCATTTACTTTTATTAGTTATAATTCATAATTGTTGAATAACTATCGAAAAAATATACTTAATTATCATAATCATTATAGAATCAGAAGGTATATTAAAAGAGACTCCTTATCGAAATAAGAAGTATCTTAATTGTTTCAAAATCATTTTTAGCCTAATTATATTTAGCAACCTTTTTATTGCTTTCTAATTTTTTCTTCAACTGATCAGCCTCTTTTATAGCTAATTTAGCATAGTATTTATTTGAAAAGAACATTTGGATAATTAAAAGGGCTGCATTAATCGTCCAATATAGCCCTAAAGCCGAAGCTGAGGTGATTGAAATATATATGATGAATATCGGAGAAATAATTGCCATGATATAACCCATAGAACGTTGTTCTTTGGGAATGTTTTCCATATTTATTAAGGGTTGTATAATGTACAAAATACCAGCAATTATAGTAATCCAAATATCAGGCTGTGTTAAATTAAACCAAAGAAAATCAGTATGTTCAGTTAAACCACCACTCGAAGGCCATTTTAATGAAACGTACAGTCCAAATAAAATAGGCATTTGTATAAGTAATGGCAAGCATCCTAGCATTGTCTTCATAGGATTCATATTGTACTCTTTATATATGTTCATCATTTCTTGATTCGCTGCCATTTTTTCTTCTTGCGTATTCGCTTTTTTTATTTTCTCTTGTATCTTAGTTAATTCGGGTTTCACAATTTCCATTTTCTTACGCATCAAATGCCCATTTTTAGATTGAGCTAACATGAACGGTAACATGATAATTCTAACGATTAACACGATTGCAATGATTGCTAATCCATAATTATTATCAAATATATAACCTAACCAATGTAAAAGATGGTCCATGGGTACTGCAAAAGTATGATAGAAAAACCCATTTCTATTTTCTGACTTTGAATAATCACAAGCTGAAAGCAAAGTGAAACTTAATAATAGTAATGCTATTAGTTTTTTTCTATGTATCAATTATTTTTCATCCCTTTGTTATATATTCTGTACACATCTTCTTGTATAGATTTAAAGTTATCCAAAGCCATAAAATCCTCATTTTCTAAAATCCTAGAGCTTGCTGTATTCAAAGTATTTTCATAATTTGCTGGCAATCGATTTTCTAATGGTAAAGTGTTTAGCCATTCGTCAATTTCATTAAAAAATTCATCTTTTTGATAAACAAAATCTTGGGTCAAATAATCAAAGCATTGACAATACTGCTTCAAATATTGAATAGTTTTATTATCATCATTTTTAACATAATATAATGCAAATTTATGATAGCAATTCATACTTAAGTGTGGATACAAATAATCCACATTAAAAGCTTTATTTATATAATGAAGCTTAGACTCTAAAGATTCTATAGGAACAGAATATAAGTCACAAGCAAGCATTAAAGCAAACTCATGCATATAAATCATGAGAGATTGATACATATCTGTCTGAATTACATTTTTTGCTTTTGTAATATTACCTTTTTGTAAATAAGCTAAAGTTAAGGTAGCATTTTCACCAATTTTTAAATCAAAATCAGGTGTATTATCTATAACTGATGAATAGTCACCTTCAAACATATACATTAATGTTTGATATCCTTGTGCATGTCTTTTCCAATATATAGATTCCGAGTTGTCCTCTGTCGTTTTAATTATTTCATGCGCTAATTTTGTTGTTTCTTTTACTTGCATTTCATTCTCACAATACAAAATATTATTTGCCAAGATGCCTAATAATGAATTGAGAAACTTAAATTCATTGCAATGACTTATATAATAATCTCGCACTGTAGATATATATTCCTCATAACTCGTTCTATTGATCATCTTAGATAATGATATAGATATTGTCTTTATTTCTTCATCTGTCATCGTAATACTATAATTAAGCAAATCATCCACTGAAATGTTAAACACTTTTGCTAGTTTTGGTAGCATTGTAATATCAGGATAAAGTGTTGCATTTTCCCACTTAGAAATAGTTGTTTTTGTTGTATTAAGGTATTCAGCTAGTGTTTCTTGAGTCATTCCCCGTCTTAAACGTTCTTGTTTGATTTTTTTAGATAATTTAATCATTAATAACACCTCTTACCTTTAATGTTACTAGAAAATTTAAATAAGGTATATTTCTTATCTAACAACTTATAGAAACAAAGTTTCTACACAAGAAACAATAGTATGGTAAAAACCATCTCTTTTTAAAAGAGATGGTTTAAAAATTTTGTCTCAATAACGATCGTTTTTTTGAACTACTATTTTTAATTTAATTATTATTCTACCTTCATGAATTTCTGATAGTTGGTCTATAGTTTGTTATTATTATTGTAGAACAAATATTTACAAATAGAGATTATCCAATGATATCTTTTCAAATAGAACTTTAAGAGGTATAGAAAACGTAGGAAAGATACTTCTTCCTGACTTTGAAAAAAATATCTAATTATCTCAGTACAGTTACCTACAGTGGCAGAAAACTCTAAGTAACATGTAGAGGAAGATAATTTCAATATAGATAGAGAAGCTGTAGATTGGCCGAGTTATAAATTGAAAGTAATATCTCAAATCAAATGAAAGGAATGTTGAATATTTGTATAAGATTCTAATTGATACCTGTGTTTGGCTTGATCTTGCAAAAGATTATCAGCAACAAGCGACTTTAGATGCACTTGAAGAATCAATTCAACAAGGAAAAGTGGAGTTGATTCTACCAAGGACAATTATCGATGAATTTGAGAGAAATAAAGACCGTATCGTCGAACAAAGTGGACGAAGTTTATCTAGTACTTTGAAAAGAGTAAAGAAAGTAATTGATAAATTTGGCGATCCAGAACAAAAAATGGATGTGATAACTCAACTTAATGATGTTGATCATCGACTTCCTATGTTAGGTGAAGCTGCAGCTGATATGGTTAATCAGATAGAAAGATTGTTTAGTAGTACTCCCATAATTGAAATTTCAGATGCAGTGAAAATTCGATCAGCACAGCGTGCTATCGATAAACGAGCCCCGTTTCACAGACAACGTAATGGAATTGGTGATGCAATATTAATCGAGGTTTATGCAGATGCTGTCAGAGAAAAAGAAGTGGTGGAAAATCGTTATGTCTTTATCTCACATAATACTCATGATTTCAGTCATCAGGAGAAAAATAACAAACTACCGCACCCGGATATCGAAGAATATTTTTCGTCGGCAAAATCATTTTATTTTATAACTTTAGGTGAAGCATTAAAATATATTCAACCAGAAGAATTTGACGATCTAATGATTGAATATAATTGGCTTGAAGAACCAAGAAGACTGACTGAAATTATCGAAGCTATCGAAGAGCTTGGCACAAAAGTTTGGTACAATCGTCATCAGGTTTTAAGAGAAAAAGTCGAAGAAGGAATGATTCAAATTGTTGAAGAAGAAAACTTCCCAATCAAGAGCCATTCAACACGACCAATCCAACGCGATATTTGGGAAGGAGCGCTTAGAGCAGCTGAAAAAGTCGAAGAGAAATATGACTCGGAAGAGCTAATTCCGTGGGATGAATTTGAATGGGGAATGATTAACGGAAAACTCTCTGCATTACGATGGGTTTTAGGAGATGAATGGGATATGTTAGATACATAGTTTAAGCTTTTCTAACAATACTCTGTTAATCTGCAAATAGGTAATTACTGTAATCTTTTTATATTATACTATTCATCCCCCTAATCTATGTTGAAGGAGATTTGAGATCATGTATTCTTGAATCTTGCTCTTCAATTCTTCATATACTTTTCCATATTAAAAGGGATAGATGATGCGGCTGAACTAGCATCTTCTATCCCTTTATACTTTGGTACCTTCTTATAAATAAGTGATGTTATGTAAACTACGATAAAAAAATTGAATTAAAGTATGGGTCTCAGTATAGTACAAACTTATCAAAGCGAAATCTTGGTAGGAGTATCATGAGAAATATATAAATAAATAAGATCTATACTACAACAACTGTCACACACTATTGGATAATTAAAAAATTCTCACTTGCCCCCATAATTGTAAATAAACAAACTGACTGTAAGACCTATTATTAACAAACCAAAAAATAAGGGTACATTTTTTTCGGTTGCTGTAAATGATTTATATTTTTGGGGACGTAATCCTTTTCCGAGAGCCACCCATTCTGCTGAATAGATCTGTGCACCAAGATCTTTTTCTAAACGCAATATGACATCAAATTTAGCCTTATTAAGTTTCCCATAATTATCTATTAAATTACTCCATGACTTACAAAGAAGTAAAGTCACCACAGATAAGCCATATAGTATGCCAACAGTTTCATCCATCAAAACTCCCGATTGAACCAATAGACCAGCGATAGCAAGCAAACTACCAATCACTGTAATAAAGAAAGCATTCGTTTTTTGTCTTCTTTGAATTAACTGCTCCGATGATTGCACCATCATTTCATACAATTGGAAGCAATCGTCATTATTTTTTGAGAAGCATTCATCGAATTCTTCCTTAAAGTTATACTTTGAAATTAATTGTGAAATAGCAGATGTATTTTCACTATCAATATAAAATTCAATAATCTCTTTATTTGCTTCTTTCGCTTTTTCGATTTCCCATAGAGAGTTTTTAGATTCATTGCACGATTCAGGATTAAAAACAATTACAGCCTCTGCTTCATAAATAGCATTCTCAGCCTTTTGCTTCCACTTTTCCACTCCTGTGCTATTTAACAAAGTAGGTTCTAATTTCAAATTATGTTCCTTTGATAATTGTTTTAGTATTTCTTTAGCTTTTCCACTCTCTTTGAACCTATGAATTACAAATATTTTCATAGTTTGATTTCTCCTATCGATTCCCTTTGATTAATAATTTGAGATTGTCCCAAGTCCAATTATAAACTTTATCTGAAGCAAAGGCTGATGTTGGTTTAGTGCAATTTTTATTAGAATACGCTGCTAATAAAAAATATGGTTTATTCTTTTCTCTGGCGATTGATAACTCGCTAGCCACCCCTGTCGCCGTATGAGTTTTAGTTCCACAAAGAACTATTACTACATCAACATTGTCCATCCTCCTACGGACTTTTGCTTCCCAATCTCCAGGCAAATGTTTTTTTACAGAATTATCTTTAAATGTAAAAGGACTATCGGGAAATTTTGCTTGACCAGCTAACATTCTCCTCGCTCCTTCATCATTATCTATATCAAAACTAATAAATGCTCTCTTGTTCATTTATATTTCCTCCTCAACCTAAATTTTAAAAAGTGATTACGTTTATTTTAACATAAAGTAAATTAATGATTACGGCCACAAGATCTTACCACTTTAAGAACGGTTTGAAAACATTTGAAATAGATTAAAATAAACGTTCTTAAACATATAAAAATAGTTTACGAACGTTCAATATTTTGCATATACCTTTACGAACGTTATTCATTTATAATTAGAAAAAAATCTTCTGGTTAAAAAATTTATAGATGTGTTTTTCTCTCTTAAATTTTTGATTGATTAAAGTAGAGGCTAATCAGTCATGTATAATGTTGATTTCACAAGCTTTAAACTGTCACTTTACTTGCTATATGAGAATTACTTTACCTAATAAATGAGAAAAGCAACGTACATTTTACTAATGCACGTTGCTTTTCTATTAACGAATACCTATGCTAGCCTGTCTATTGCTATTCTCAGATATTTTAATATTGATTAATAACCTTATCCATATATCCTTCTTCTTTTATTCTTCGAATTTCATTATTACTCCATTCATGATCTATTTTCCACTCTTTAGATCGTTTAAAAATCAATAGATTGCCAAAAACAAACAACATTAAAATACATACTCCGTTGAAAAATTTCATAACTTCCCCCTTGAAAACCGTTCTTTCTATAGTAGATTTTAATAATTTTTAACTGGTTTTTTAGCTAATAATGCACAAACTAAACCAATTATAGGGAAAAGAATCATAATATAAATAGTTAATGAATAGGATTGGAAAATGTCATGACCTAGGCCTAATGGCAATGGACCTAAAGAGGAACCAATCACTAGCATAGTCGATCCAATTCCATTTATACTTCCTACATACTTACGTCCAAAGTAGTTAGCCCAAACAATATTGGTTCCGATTCTCTCTAGACCGTTCGCAATTCCCCATATGATTCCAAATAAAATAGCTAAAGAATAAGTTAATACGTTATTTAATAGTAAAAGAAGGCCTATCTCTATTATAAAAATAGTTAGTAGAATGTAATTCGTTTTAATTTTATCTGTAATAATACCTGAAACGAAAGACATTGGTATGCCGACTATTGCCATTAAGCTTAAAACTATAGCTGCAGATGACGCATTTAACCCGTTATCGTTAAATATTGAAACGATATGAAAGGTTATTCCTGTGTTAACCATTGAAGGAATACCAACGCATATTAATAACATCCAAAATGTGTTCGTTTTTGTAGCCTCTTTTAACGTCCAACTTTCTTCTAATATAGTATTATTATCTTTGCTGTTTTTATTCGTTGTAACCTTTTTACCATCAGGCAATAATTTAAGTTCTTCTAGTTTATTATAGGTAAATAACCATACTATAGGGATAAACAAAAGTAATATTAAAATGCCCAAAACTGCCTAATGTCATCATACTAAAAGCTAAACCTCTTTTTGTATGAACCATTGAGGAACAAGCGTGTTCGGTATTAATGTCATACTACCTTGACCAAAAAGTCTTATTAAAAAGAAACCAAGAAAAAGCATTAAAGTATTAGAAATTATGCTGTTTAAAAAACACGATAGAGCCAATAAACTTCCTTCGAACAAAATCATTTTTTTGTCCAAATTTATCAATAAAGCACCCTACAATAATCATCGTAAAACCAGCGATTAAAGTAGCTATAGAATATATTGAGGAAACTTCTGTACGGCTCCATCCAAATGTTTGAATATATTCATCAATAAATGCTGCGTTTGAATAAGTTTGGCCAGGGCCAGAGAAGAAAACAGTCAAACCAGCAATAAATACAATAACCCAACCATAATAGAAATTTTTGGTTTTCATCTAATATTCACCTCTAAAATAACACTCAATCCATGAAAAGATTGAGTTAGACAGACTATTTTACAATAACAACGGGAATTTCTGAACGTTTTGCTACTTTGTGACTGACGCTACCTAACACCATTTCTTGCAAACTATTTAATCCACGTGTTCCCAAAACAATAGCCTGAAATTCTCCACTATTTGCAACTGAAACAACTGTGTCCGCAGGAACACCATGTGCAATTTTCATTTCATATTTCACATTATGCTCTACAAATAACTCAGTGATATGAGAGAGTTTGTCTTCTCTTTCATTCGTCAAACTGGAACTTTGTTTACCATGTAAAACATCTGTTTTCGACTCCTCAACATCTACAACTGTAAGAATAGTAACAACAGTATTATCATCTATAAAATTTAAAACTTCTTTTGCTGAACGCAAACTATTTTCTGATCCATCTGCTGCTAATAAAATTGATTTATACATAAATAACGCTCCTTTAGTTTAAATGATTTTCATTTAGTTGGCTTAACTCTGAAACAATTTTACGACTATCTGAATTTAATTTTTCTACACGAACAATATTATTTTTTTCTTCGAATTTTCGTACTATCGTGTCAATTGCATCTACTGCTGAATCATCCCATAAGTGTGCATTATTGAAGTTTAATTCTATGGTACTATTTTCGATCTCAAAGTTTATTTGCTCCATCATAGAATCAATAGAAACAAAAAAGATTTGTCCTTTAAAAGATAACCGATTTATTTTACCGAACTCTTCAGAAATCACTTCTACCTTTGAAATTTTAGTAGCAAAGAATAAAGCACTGAAAACAACTCCTGCAACAACACCTAAAGCTAAATTATGTGTCATTAAAACAATAATCACTGTAATAAGCATAACGACTGCGTCCGTTTTTGGTGCTTTCTTAATATATTTAAAGGAATTCCAATCAAATGTACCAACAGAAACCATAACCATAATACCTGCTAAAATTGGCATTGGAACCTGAACTACAATTCCTCCAAGTACAATGATCATAAATATAAGTACAATACCCGCTGTAAACGTAGACAATCTACTGTTTGCACCTGATTTAACATTGATGACCGATTGACCAATCATGGCACAACCTCCCATGCCACCAAATAAACCGGTAATCATGTTAGCGATACCTTGGCCACGTGATTCTCTATTTTTACTACTATAAGTGTCCGTAGCATCGTCTACAATTTTAGCTGTAAGTAAGCTCTCAACCAAACCTACAATAGCCATAGATAAAGAGTAAGGGAAAATAATTTGAAGTGTTTCTAAATTAAAGGGAACATTAGGGATTAAAAAGTGAGGGAAAGCTTGTTTGATATTACCTAAATCTCCCACAGTTCTAACGTCAGAACCTGTATACATATAAAGGGCAGTCAACACAATAATCGCTATTAATGGTGCAGGTATAGCTTTAAAAAATCTTGGAATTATATATACTATGAGTAATGTTACAATTACATATATATAAGTTGAAATTGATATCCCAAAGATATGTTCTATTTGAGACATGAAAATCATGATTCCTAGAGCATTGACAAAGCCTATCATGACGGAACGAGGTATAAATTTCATTAGACGACCGACTTTGAGAAGTCCTAAAATTAATTGAATTAGGCCCATCAGTATAGTAGCAGCAAGGAGATACTCTACACCGTAATCTTTCACAAGTGGCACAACTAATAACGCAACTGCTCCAGTTGCACCCGATATCATCGCTGGTCTGCCACCTACAATAGCAGTTACGACAGCAATAATGAACGAAGCATATAAACCAACCATCGGGTCTACACCAGCAATAATTGAGAATGCTATAGCTTCAGGAATTAAAGCTAAGGCAACTACAATACCAGCAAGTATGTTTTTACCTGGCTGATTAAGCCATTCCTGTTTTAATTTTCCAACCATAATTTACTCTCCTTTTTTATTTAATTATATTTTAGATTATAACACAATAGTTTCAAATGTATACCCCTTAATGAAACTATATGTTACACTTTCTCTATAAGGTGGTGGAATTAAATGAAATACGGTTATATTAGACCTGTTATAATAAATGATGATGTAAACGAACAAAAAAAGAAAATCGAAACCCATACAAATGAAATTGTTGAAGAAATTCATGCTAATAATAAAAATAGAAATGAATTAGATGTTCTTTTAAGCAAGAAACTAGTGACGGGTGATAAGTTATATATTACGGATTTATGTATACTTGCAGATTCTACGAAGCATTTAGTAGATATATTAGATTATCTTTCACAAGAGGAAATATCTTTATATGTAATCAATTTAAATCGATATATTTATAAAGATATCAAAGGGGAATTTCTAGAAATATTACATAATATTACAGACTTTCAAAGTGACATCGTTAAATTTAGAACACGAGCAGGATTAGAAAATTACGCAAAAAAAGGAAAAACTTTAGGTAGACCCAAACGCGATGATAATAACCTTAGAGATGCTATTGAGATGTATATGAGCAAAAAATACACTTTAGATGAGATAAAAGAACAGACAAATATAAGTAGAGCAACCTTGTATCGTCATCTAGATAAATAAGAGGTGATGAACGTTGTTAAAACAAGATTTAGTGTATAATGTACTGTTATCGATTAGAGAAGAATAAAGTGTAGATTTTAAAACTTTAGATGTAAGCGAAAAATTTTTTTATTAGCACTTGAAAGCATAGCGAGGCAAGATTTAGCAAAAAATATAGAGTTATTCTACAATGGGTGTCTTCCTATATGTGGCACAACAATATATGCAGAACTAACAGAAAAAGGTAAGCAGCAAATATCATTATATAAAACAGAGGATAAGCATTGTTATATGTGCTTATCCTCTGTTTTTGAATTTTATATTAACTTAATTATCATAAAATTGCTTGATCTTTTGACCTATTTCATCTCTTACACGTTGAAATTCTGACCAAGATTTACCTGCTGGGTCATCAAAGCCCCAATGTTCTTTTTTTACATTAGGCGGGATGACTGGACAATTCTCATCAGCATCACTACAAAGTGTAACAACTAGGTCTGATTGTCTTAAAATTTTATTATCAATTAAATCAGAAGTATGGTTTGATATGTCAATATCCACTTCTTTCATAGCTTCTATCGCCTTAGGATTTACGCCATGCGTTTCGATACCTGCTGAGTAAACATTCCATTCTTCGCCGAGTATTTCTCTTCCCCAGCCCTCAGCCATTTGACTACGACAAGAATTACCAGTACATATAAAGTAAATTGTTTTCTTATCCATTTATTATTACCTCTCTTTTAAAAAATTATTAGTGTTAAATATAGACCTAATAGGGTTACAAATAAAACAGGGATTGTGATAATAATTCCGGTCTTAAAATAGGTTCCCCAAGAAATCTTGACACCTTTTTGAGTTAGTACGTGTAACCAAAGAAGTGTGGCTAACGAACCAATTGGTGTTATCTTAGGCCCCAAATCAGATCCGATAATATTCGCATAAATCATACCTTCTTTTAATATTCCTGTAGCACTCGATTGACCAATTGCTATTGCATCTATTAAAACGGTTGGCATGTTATTCATAATAGAGGATAGGAATGCAGCTACAAAGCCCATACCCATAATGCTGCTAAATAAGCCATAACTTGAAATGTTTGTTAGTACATCACCAAGAAGTGTTGTAATGCCCACGTTTTTCAAACCAAATACGACGAGATACATACCAATAGAGAATAAAACAATATTCCATGGCGCACCTTTAATTACTTGTTTCGTATGCACGGCTTTAGATTTACGCGCTAATAATACAAATATTAAAGCAATGATACCAGCAATAATGGATACTGGAATATTTATAAACTCACTTATTAAATAACCAATGAGTAATATACCAAGTACGATCCACGAGATGTTAAAAAGCTTTTTATCTTTAATCGCTTCTCTTGGTTCTCTAATGTTTACTGCATTAAATGTTTTTGGAATAGACTTTCTAAAATATAACCATAAAACAAGAATACTTGCGATCAATGAGAATATATTAGGTATAATCATTTTACTGAAGTATTCAATAAATCCAATATCGAAATAATCTGCGGAAACAATATTAACTAAATTACTGACAATGAGCGGTAATGATGTAGAATCAGCTATAAAACCACTAGCAATAATAAATGGAAATATCGCTTTTTTATCAAATCCTAAACTACGAACCATAGCTAAAACAATAGGCGTCAGTATTAAAGCTGCTCCATCATTTGCGAAGAAAGCTGCTACAACTGAACCTAATAGCATGATAAAGATAAACATTTTCAATCCGCTACCTTTTGATGCTCTCACCATATGTATAGCAGACCATTCAAAGAAGCCAATTTCATCTAATATGAGTGAAATAAGAATAACTGCAACAAAAGTTAAGGTCGCATTCCAAACAATTCCAGTAACTTCTAGTACGTCTGAAAAGCTTACAACGCCAGTGATTATAGCAACTACAGCACCAATTAATGCAGTAATACCAATATCTAGACCTTTAGGTTGCCATATAACAAAAATTAACGTTAATACAAATATTGTGATTGCTAATATCGTCATCATTAACACTCACCTTTCTCTACTGTTTCACATATACATGGGACAGTACTGGAACTCAATAGAGTCAGTCGTGATGTAACGTCATCCAATACGTCATGATTCAATTTGTATAAATTTTTATTACCATCTTTTCTGGATGTAATTAAATTATTGTCTTTTAATACTTTCATATGATGACTTAATGTGGGTTGAGAAAAAGAAAAATGCTCTAATAAATCACAAGCGCATAATTCACCACAAGATAACAAATCTAATATTTCAAGACGGCTACTATCAGCAATCACTTTCAAGTATTGTGATATCTCATTATAATTCAATTTTTCTTCTCCCTTTCTACTTGAAATCTTTTATATCGTTGATAATTTTTATTGCCACCTGATAAATTATATACTTGTTTAAAGCCTAAATTAATAAGTACGTTTTGTGCAGCATTACCAGTAGTACCTTTATTACAATAAGTCACGATTGTTTGATTTTCATCTAACGTTTTTGCATAACTTCTCAACGTTTTCAATGGGACGTTAATCGCTCCATCAACATGATCAACTTCAAATTGCTTTGGAGAACGTACATCTAAAATCAATAAATCATTTTTTTGTTTTACGACTTCTTCAGGCGTTATAATTTTACGTCCCCGAGTAATATTGTGACCAATCATCCCTGTATAAATAACAGGATCTTTAGTTGTAGAAAAAGGAGGTGCATATGCTAAATCTAAATGAAATAAATCTTCTGCTTTGGCACCAAATGTTATAGCAGTAGCTAGTACATCAATTCTCTTGTCTACGCCCTCATACCCAACTATTTGCGCACCAAGTAATTTAGAATTATTTTTATCAAATATAGCTTTAATTACCATTTCTTGACCTTGCATATATTCTGGACGATTCGGTTTCACATTGTGTAATACATCAATATCAATTTCTAACTCAACAGCTTCTTTTTCGGTTAAACCTGTCTGGGCAATTGTCATATCAAAGATACGGACAATGCCTGTGCCTAAAATGCCTTTATGTTCTAGATTTCCACCAGTTAATCGATCTCCTAAAATACGACCCATTTTATTTGCTGTAGAACCTAGCGGTCTATATATAGGATTACCAGTAATTAAATTATAACTTTCTGCTGCATCACCAATTGCATATATATGAGGAATATTTGTTTCCAAATACTTATTGGTTTGTATTGCTCCAGATTCTCCAATATTAATACCAATTTCTTTAGCTAATTTAGTATTTGGTGTGACACCAATCCCAATAATGATTAAGTCTGTATCAATTAATTCGCCAGTTTTTAAGCTGACTCTATTTATCGTATGATTCTCATCATAATCAATAATGTCAATTTCATTATAGGTATATACGTTAGCTTTATCTTCAATATATTCTTGAATCATAAAACTCATATCGTAGTCTAAATGAGGCATAAAAGTGTTACGTTGAACAATTGAAGTGTTGTAATTAGATAATTGTTCTAACATCTCTAAACCAATAAATCCACCGCCAACGATTGTTATATTCTGAACATCATGGTCATTAATATAATTATAAATTGCTTTGGCATCATTAATATTTTTAACTTTAAACACATTATTATATTCTTCGCTATTTAATTGAGGGAGTTCTTTAGGCGATGAACCTGTTGCTAATACTAATTCGTCATATTTTTGAATCATCTTTTCATCATTTACTAAATTAGTAACTGTTATTGTTTGATCACTATCATTTATCTTATTCACTTCATATTCTGTATAAATATCTATATTAAAGCGTTCTTTAAACCATTTAGCATTTCGTGGCGTGAGTTCATCAATATCAGATACATTACCTCCTATATAGTAGGGGATACCACATACGGAATACGAAATATCACTACCTTTATCAAAAACGGTAATTTCAACATCTTCACTATTTCTTCTTGCTTTAGCCGCGACACTCGTACCGGCAGCAACTGAACCAATGATTACAATTTTTTTCATTATGATAACCCTCCATAAGGTATGACAAAATAATTATCAAGACTTTCATTTTTAATCTTGTTTATCCAAATTGATTCATCTTCTTTTTTGTTACTAAAAAGGTCATCACGTTGATTTAGCGTAACTAACGATTGATTAACAACCCACCAATTATGGCCTATATTAGCTCTATTTAAATCTTCTACTAAACGTTTAGATTCTAAATAAGGTGTTTTTTCTGCTAGTGTTACGATTATCATCTGTGTTAAATTTTTATTTTGAATTTTGGGTAATAATGTTTCAACATTACTGGTAGTTTGAGTTGATTTTTTCTTTAGTTCTTTATGATGATTTTCACTAGAATCAAGTAACAGCAAGGTATGGCCTGTAGGAGCTGTATCTACAATTACGTAATCCATGTCTTCTTGATTCTCCATAATGTCACTAAAGGCTTTGAAAAATGCTATTTCTTCTGTACAAGGTGATTTTAAATCTTCCACAATATAATCAATATCGTCTTGTGGTGTATCATCATTCACTGTGGCTAGTATTTCTTTTTTATACTTTTCTAATGCTTGTTCTTCATCAATATAAGCAGTATTTAAATTACTTGTGGTTTCAACATTAATTTCTTTAGTAGGGTCAGTCGTTGCTAAAAGAATACGATGTCCTTTATTAGATAATGCTGTAGCTAATTGCGTTGCTACTGTCGTTTTACCAACGCCACCTTTTCCCATTGTAAATAAATACTGTACTTCACTATTTTCAATCTCATCTATTAATTTATTGAATTGTGGATGGTCTTCAACAATAAAGTTATCATTTTCAATTAAATTATCATCATTTAATAGATTAGATAAACTTTCTATACCTTCTGCTTTCTGCTTTTTATATGGAACGTAAAAGGCATGATTGTTATTTAACCATTCATTAAAATGGTTAATGTTTTTATCTTGTTCTAATTTCATTTGATTAGAAATTAAACCGTGACTTTCTTCTATATAGTTGTTAATGATTACTTTGAATTTAGAAATTGATAGTTGTTGTAATTCTTGTTGCGCTCTTTGAATTTCATATATAGAGGATTGGTTAGGTTTAGCAACTAGTACCATTGTCGTATCTTCTTGGTTGCGTAATTTTTCAAGTGCTGATTTATATTTTCTTCTATTTTCATTTAAACCCGATAGTTGACCTAAACAAGAAGCGTTATTACTCGTAGAATTTAAATAATCTGTCCAAGCAGAAGGTAATTCAAGCATTCTCAACGTATGACCTGTTGGAGCTGTATCAAATATAATGAAATCAAATTCTTGTTCTAAATTTTTATCAGATAAGAAATTAGTAAATTCATTAAATGCTGCTACCTCAACTGTACACGAACCACTTAACTGTTCTTTCATATCAGAAAGCACATCTTCTGGTAGAATGCCCTCATAAGGTTCTATAGCTTGTACTTTATAATCCTCTGCAGCAACAATCGGGTCAAAATTGGCAATAGAGAGATTAGGTATAGGTTGATATGTAGTTAATTTATTAGATAATTCCATTTGAAATACATCTTGTAAATTACTGGCTGGATCCGTACTTACTAGAGCAACTTTCTTTCCATTCTCCGATAAATTTAAAGCGATAGAACTTGATAGCGTCGTTTTACCAACGCCACCTTTACCAGTAAAAAACAGATATTTTGTTAACTCAACATTATTTAAATTCAATTTATTTAAGTATTTAACAGCATCCATCTCCACCACAGCATCCTCCATTTCTCATCTGATTAACCGTAATAATTTCATCAGCTTCCTCTTCGGTAATATAATTTCCTGTTTTAGCTATATTGCCTTCTATAAAAGTGATTGGTAAAACTTCATTACCTTTTTCTTGAATTAAACGAATAGCTTCTTTATTTTTAATAAATTCATTCGGATTATTACTCATATTATAACGTTGAACTTCTATTTGATTTTGTTTTAAATATTCATTGATTTGGTTCGTCTTTATTAGTGTTTCATCCGGTTCTGGACCACATACGCCAGTAGAACAGCACATAGCTTCTTCGTATATTTCAATATTTAACATTATACTCACCTCATTAATTATTTTACTACAATAGATTAACATCTATATAGATTAGTGTCTATGTATTGATTTGGATTTTTAAAATTTTACTTAATTTGAGTTTCTAATAATATAGCTAGGAAGAAAATATTTTTACTATTGCTGTGGAGCATGTCTAAGTTTATGTAAAATTATAGTTTTTTAATCTTGCAATAATGTATATATTGATTTATATTTAATATATCAAAAAAAGTTGATATATTAAATGGAATAAAATTATTTAGACAATAAGGAGGTGTGCCTGATTGCGAGTAAACCACGCAAGTACTTTATCTGTTGGTTACTTTGTAAGTTATTTAAATCTTGTTATGGTATCAAGAGAAGTCACTTTAAAAGAAGCTACAATATATATGGAGAAGGAGTTCTTTAAAGGTAATATTCATCAGTATGGTGAATCAACAGAAAATAACTACAAACAAGCAATACAAGAATTGAAATAAAGATAATATAAACTCTAATCAAATATTATAAAAAAGAGGTGTTCTTTTTATGGAAGTTATTAAAGCAAAAACTGATATGAATGAAGATCAACAATTAGATTTTTATGAAAACATGTTTAATGCACTTGCCGACAAAAACAGATTGAAAATACTAAATCAAATTAGCCAGAGTTCTAATAAATCATTATGTGTGTGTGATTTAGAAGCGTTATTAGATTTAAAACAATCTAAAATTTCTTATCATTTAAAAAAATTAGTAAGTGCACAGATTTTAATACCTGAAAAATATGGTACTTGGAACTACTACAAAATCAATGAAGCACAAATACAGATTGTTTTAAATGAAGATACTTGCTGTAAAATATTATAGGATTTATCTTATTACACATCATATTAATCAACTTTTTTAATTTATATATCAAAAAAAGTTGATTAAATAAATTCAGAGGAGTTATACTAATGACAGATTCAATCATAGAATTCATAAAAACATTTTTAATGTTATTTTTTGAATTGTTAGCATTATTTATAGTTGTAAGTTTTATTGTAAGTTTAATTCAACAAGTAGTATCAGAAGATAAAATACAAAAGCTTTTAAGCAAACCAAATAAAGCAACCAACTATATATTAGGAATGATTTTTGGTGCTATTACACCATTTTGCTCTTGTTCAACAATTCCTATACTTGCAGGTTTATTAAATTCTAAAGTTGCATTTGGTCCTGCAGTGAGTTTCTTGATTGCATCGCCATTAATGAATCCATTAATGATATTTATGTTATGGAGTTTACTAGGTTGGAAAGTTGCTGTTATTTACTTTGTTGTACTAGCGATTTTTAGTATTTTAATGGGTCTAGTATTTTCAAAAATGAATTTAGCTAAAACTTACAAAGGTGTAAACGTTAAAGGAGATGGATTTTTTGCTAATAAAACTGGATCTCGTGTTAAACATGCATTAAATGATGCTTGGGCATTCTTATATCCAATGCTTCCTTATTTATTTATTGGTGTGTTTATTGGTGCTTTTATATACGGATTTGTACCTGAAACGTTTATCACTAAATATGCAAGTGGAGATAGTAGTATATCCGTACTCATTGCATCAGTAATAGGTATTCCTATGTATATTAGACCTGAAACTATGTTACCTATAGCCGGAGCATTAGCTTCAAAAGGAATGTCTTTGGGAACGGTTGTAGCATTAATTATAGGTGGCGCAGGAGCAAGTATTCCTGAAGTTGTATTGTTATCTAAATTATTTAAAAAGAAATTTGTAATATCTTTTGTTATAGCAATTTTAGTCGTAGCTATTGCTACTGGTCTAATTGTTAACTTAATCATTTAAGGAGGTGAAGTAAATGGGTATCAAAGACGCATTAAAAAAATTAAAACCTCAAAAACAGTCATGTTGTTCAGTTGAAATTGAAGAGAAAACAGACAAAAAAGACGAAAATAATGAGAAAAAAGAAAACGGTAATAAAAATTGTTGCTAACATTAAAAAAGTTCTGTTTGATTTTGCATTTATTAACATAATCGATGATTATCAGAAGTTCAATCCACATAAAAAGACACAAGAAGTTTATAAACTTCTTGTGTCTTTTTAATAGAATTAGTTACCAAACAAGCGACTCCAAAATCCCTTTTTAGATGGTCGTTCGACCTCATCATTAGTATTAGGATCTTGTTTTTCAACTCGTTCATTTTCCTTCGCATTAGTTGATTGATTTATATCTTCATTCCTATTCTCTTCAAATATAACTTTAGGATCTATATCTTTATCTGTCGTTTGATTTTCCTCTTGTTGTTGATTATTATCTTTAGATTCTTCGGTAAATGTTGCTTCTTGCGCATTAACGTTTTGTCTATCATTAGAAGATGTATCAAAAGAATAATTAAGCTGTCTTTCTTCCTCTAATTGATTCTCTAATTTTTGAATCTTTTTATTACTTTCTAAAGCTAATACTTGTTGGTTTTCTAAAAGTCTATTCAGTGTATTTATCTGTTCTTTATCTCTATTTGACTGTTCTTTATATATATCTAATTGATGGTTCTGTTGCAAAGTAAAAAGTATAGCTAACCACTAATTTATCATATCAGT
>NZ_PPQC01000020.1:0-16620 GCF_002902365.1 Staphylococcus cohnii subsp. cohnii
AATCGGAATTAACGTTGACATATTGCAATTCAGTTTTCAATGTTCATTTTAATAAATAATTGCTTTTCCACTATATCATCTTTGTTTACACTTTGTCAACAAAGATTTCATTTGTTTAACAATCATTTAACATTACTTTAACAATATTAAATTATTAATATCTTTTTTTCAAGTATATTTTTTACACTTTTTAAAATTTATTTAAAATAATGTTTTGCAGTTTTGACGACTTTTATATATTATCAACTTCATAATAAAAAGTCAATACTTTATATATATTTTTGCAACAAACTTTTCAAGCTACTTAATCGTACTTTTATTGGTCACAAGAAATCATTCTAACAGCAATTCAAAAAATTGCAAGAGAAAAACTGAGCAGAATTAAAAATTTCTACCCAGTTTCTATAAACAATCTATTTTTTTGTTTTGTCGATAATTTGTTTTGCCATTGATTGATATATTTTACCTAGTCGATCATCCGCTTGATAAATAGAAGGTGCGAAATCTTGTGGATTCCATGATGGCTGTTCTAATGGCAATTGACCTAAAAGTTCTGTTTGTAACTCATCAGCTAACTTTTCACCGCCACCTTTACCAAACACGTATTCTTTATTGCCAGTTTCTTTACTTTCAAAGTATGACATGTTTTCTATGACACCTAAAATAGAATGTTCTGTATGTTTAGCCATAGCACCTGCTCTTGCTGCAACAAAAGCTGCAGTCGGATGAGGTGTAGAAACAATAATTTCTTTACTAGATGGTAACATTGTATGTACATCTAAAGCGACGTCACCTGTACCTGGAGGTAAATCTAAAAGAAGATAATCTAAATCTCCCCAACGTACCTCAACAAAAAAGTTGGTTAACATTTTACCTAACATAGGTCCTCTCCATATAACTGGTGCATTTTCTTCTACAAAAAATGCCATCGAAATGACTTTAACTCCGTGTCTTTCAACCGGTATAATCTCTTTGCCATCCACTTCTGGCTTTTTGTCTATCCCCATCATATCTGGAACACTGAAACCATATATATCAGCATCGACAAGTCCAACTTTCTTACCTTCTCTTGCCAATGAAACGGCTAAGTTTACAGCTACCGTGGATTTACCGACGCCCCCTTTACCAGATGCGATTGCTATAAATTCAACAGGATTGTCCTTTGATAGTAAACCTTCTATTGTTTGTGGTTGGTCATCACTGTTACCTCTATACTGTTCAAGAACATCAGACGGTAATTCCTCAAATCTTATTCCAACAGTATTCGCGCCATTTTCTTTAAGCACTTCCACAATAGCCATTTGTAAATCTAACTGCGGCTGTCCTCCTAATTGAGCCATAGCCACTTTAACACTTACATGTTCTATCTCATCTTTTGTTGTTACCTCTACGATTCCATCAGTTTCCTTTAAAGGAACATTAATAATTGGATCCTTAAGTTCTCCAACAAGTTCTTTAACTTGCTCTATCGTTAACACAAAGCGTCCCCCTCTATTTTATAAATATATCCATTAATATTCTAACAAACATAACTTAATTTTGCTTTAAGTAGTTTACACTTAGTATAAATATAATCTTGGTAATACAAAAGCAGTTAGCTCAACGGTCACTTAACCACCTCTTAGCACTTATATCATCAACTATTTATTCTGATTAAGATTTTTGCTATCAGGATAAAAGACTTCTTTACATATAAATAGAATACCCATAATTACAACAATCACCCAAAAATCAATATCTATATATGCATAATGAATGTGAACAATAAAATAAAATAATAACGTTGTAACAACAAATGTTATTAAATGATATGTCATTCCTTGAAAATAGGGATTATCTGGTAATTTTTTTCTGAAATAATCCATTAAGTTTTCAATAATAAATAACGTAAAATAACCTAATACGATATAACTACCGTAATAAAATAAGTTATCATAAAAACTTTTATTATAACCAAAGTATGCTAGATGAAAAAATATAAGGATACGGCTTAATCCATATAAGCCAAATCCTAAGAATGCTAAAAATATAGCGCCAGAAATGATAAATACCGAAAGCACAATAAGCGTCGTAAATAAATACTTTATATATTTCATTGCTTACTGTCCTCCCCTTCACCTAATTTATTTTCTGCCTATTTCACATTAATCCATAAATAAAAACTGTTTCTTATTTTACCATTATAACAACATAGACCCAAATACAAATAAGCAAGTATTAAAATTCACTAAACTTCAATACTTGCTTAATAATTAAAATACATATAACTTTTGTTTTCATTCTAAGAATTGAATTTGCAATCATCTTGTCTATACAGTGTATTCCAAAGTACAAACAGTACGATTAAGATGATAAAACTAAGTAAAATCACATTGTGTATTGGTAAATGAATAAATGCGATTGTTAAACCATAAACCGTTCCCATAATTGTAGAGCCGATAGAATTACCTAAACTTTTTGTTAATGTATATAATGACATCATGCGCTTCATATTCTGTGGAGAGGTTTCTTCTTGAGTTATAACACTATCTTTCGTATAAACTGTTCCAAAACTAATACCAGCCAGCAATAAACTAAACGCTATAAATATTGGTGTTTTTGTACCTGCAAATATAAAAATGCCACATATTGTTAATAATGTAAAAGCAAATATATACAAGCCTTTTCTGGACATTTTTGCTTCTAACCTATTTAAGTTGAAATTTAGCACTAACCAAGCAAAGGAAATTGGAAAAATAACAAATCCACTCTGTAATGGTGATAGTCCGAGTTCTTCTTGAAGATATATCGGCATATATAAATTATATCCCATCAATATCATTGCATATAAAAAATCTGTGATGAAAACAAGTATAATTGTTTTGTTAAATTCTTTAACGGGGAAAAAGGGAGTCGCTACACCCTTTTCATTTTTAATTAAAATCATACCCATAGCAATCGCTACAATAAACGAAATACAATTTAAATACAAATGACTGTTATTCATTACCGTAAACATTAAAAAGAAAACAAACAGATAAAATAACATAAGCCCTTTAATATCTAATTTATGTGAAGTTGTTGTTTGTTCATGTTCAAAATGAAATGTAAATACCACCAACAACATCGCAATGATAGCAATAGGTATATTGACAAAGAATAACCAATGCCATGTAGCAAATTCTAAAATCCCACCGCCTAGGACTGGACCTATGATACTTGATATACCCCACACACTACCCACAATCCCCATGATTTTATATCTTAATGGAATCGCAAAAGCAAGCTTTGGAACTATTTGACTCAAAGCCATCATTATTCCTGCACCTAATCCTTGAATAAAGCGCGAGATAATTAATATACCAAATGTATTACTTATACCTGAAAAAAAACTTCCAATCGTAAAAAAGACTAATCCTAACAGTGTTATGTATATGGTTTTAGTTCTGTCCAACAACTCACCTACAATTGGATTTGCAATCACAATTGCTATAAAATAAACTGAAAATATGAGTGATATTGAACCAGTCACATTTAAATCTTCTTTTATAGTAGGCAATGCTAATGAAACGATTGATGTTTCAATTGCAGACATAAACATAATTAATATTAATGCAACAACAACACCAAATGTTTTTATATTCATAATTAATCTCCTAACGCGATACTTTCATTATCAATCATTACTAAATCACTATTTGTGCCTAAATTCAATAGGTTTGCTGTAAATTACTTCTTTTGTCCTATAAAAAAAGGATTAAAAAGAAAGCGAGAATTATAATCAAATGAACTTTTTTGATTTACTTCTCGCTCCCTTATTTGAGTGTATTTTTTTCCTATTAGTTTTGTAAAATAATCACGCTTTACATATAAACGGTCCATCTTTTCAATGATTACATAAAATATAAAATAGCTATAAAGTGAAATACAGAAGCTATTAGAATAAATAAATGCCAAATCATATGGAAATAAGGTCGATCTTTTTGCGCATAAAACCAAGCGCCTATTGTATATGCTATGCCACCCAATAGTATAAATAACATAAACTTCAAACTAGTATCGAAAATAATTGTGGGTAAAAATATTACGCCAATCCATCCCATCACTAAGTACATCGTTAAGCTAAGCTTATGATTGACATGTTTAGCTAATGATTTATAGAGTATGCCCCAAAGTGTTATACCCCATAAAACAATCATTGCTGTCCATCCTATCCAACCACCTACTAGCACTAGACACACTGGTGTATAAGTTCCAGCAATGGCAATGTAAATCATACTATGATCAATGATTCTAAGTATAAATTTATGTGAAGAGTAATTAGGCATTGTATGGTAGACCGTTGAAGATAGAAACATTAAAAAAATACTTATTACATAGATAGAAACACTAAAAGAGCCTAAAACACCATGTACAAAATAACTTTGTAATGCCGCATACGGTAATGCGCATAAAGTAACAAAGGCAGCAACGCCATGTGACACTGCATTACCAATTTCTTCTCCGAAAGTTAATGGTATGATATTTTTAAATGATTTAGTGATTTTATTATTTTTAATCTCTAATGGTTTAGTCATTAGTGTAATCACCTTTTCTTAGATCCTATTTAAACGTTTTAAATCAGCTGTAGCAGTTTCCACACTATCCTTGCCCTCTTTATTTTTTAATGGTGAAAACTCTTCATCCCTCGGTACTTGTAATGTTATAAAACTGTCCGCATATTGGAAGATATCAAAATAAAATAATTCAAATTTTAAAGCAGGATTTTCAATAACGCCAAAGTCATCATCCAATTGTTTAAGCTGTTTTACTGCCAAATGATATGGCAAATGATTATCTACAGCTGTGTTAATAAATTGTAATTTAAACATATGTATACCAATGTTTGCATTATTTAATTGATTCGCGGTTTCTGCTTCTAATTCTGAGTATTCAAGCACCGTATCTTTATCCTCATTTGTAACTAATCTTCCGACGCTTTCTCCTTGCTTGGGTTGAATCGATTTCGTTGTAATATCCATACTATTTTGGAAAGTATAACCTGCAAAAAATAAGTCTAAGACTTTTACCAAAACATTATCAATGTTATTTAAAAAGATATATTCAACACCATTTTCTGTCATATTTTCAAGATATCCTGCTTTTTTGAGTGATTTAAATACGCCACCATTACCGTTAGGAGTTTCTAAAATAGAACTATCAACATCTAAAATGAGTTTGCCTTCTTCAGATAATGCGACGATATTATCTTGAATAAAGAAGTGTACATGATCTTTGTCATATCCAAAATAATTTTTTTCTTCAAAAAACAACTGGGTTTGACTATCATTTATTTTACTCGTCATAATGTACCAATCTACATAAACACCCGTTTTTTCTTTCAATTCTAATAATTGACGTGCTTGTAGTTCAAATAAGCTCACACCTTCAATCTCAAATGCACCCTTAGGCCCTTTATATCCTAAACGTGTGCCTTGCCCACCTGCCATTAAAACTACTGCAAATCTACCTTTTTTAATTGCTTCTATGCCAACATCTTCAAATTGTTTAATTTCTTCATCTGAAAATTTTTCTTTTATATCGTATTTCACTTCATTTACTGAAGATATATCATCTATCATTTGTTTATTTAAATATAAATCACGATATAAGTCTTGAATGTAAGCTAAATCTAATTTATCTACTTGACCAGCTAATTGTTCTTTTTCATTATTACTCATTAATTTTTCAAATTCTATTAGATGTTCTTGGTTATACTTTGCTAACTCTTTCTTATCTAACATGTTCTCTCTCCTTTATATTCAAAATAGATAAAAATAATATCTTATATCTAATAGGAATATATAATTTCACTATATGCACTTTATATTATTACAATTATAATCACAACCATAATCACTAAAAACTTAAAAAGAGATTATTAAAAAATGATTTGAATAATACGTAAAGCGCACCTATTGAAAGCGCGCCTGCTAACGATAAGTCTACTAAGCCACCCGTTTTAAAAACTAAGGGGAATTTAATCGTTAACGGTATTGGATATAATAATTTTACACCCCTAGGTGTTAACATATCTAGTATAACATGTGAAAGCAAACCAAGGATAATTGAAACTAAATAATACTCTGGTGTTTGAATAAAATATAAAAGGATGCTAATTATAGAAAGGAATAACAATGAGTGTGTAAATGTCCTATGACCAAACAATATACGAACTAAAAAACTCAATACTTTGAAACGCCTTCCAACCTTGCTTTGCGTATGACAAATATCAGATAATAAGCTTGATATAACTGCAAGCGTCATAATTGTAATCGATGTAAATAAATCTGTTTGGTAATATTCTATCGTTAATGCGCCCACTAATAAACCGCATGATGTGTGAGTTTTACCCGTCATGTTCATTGCCCCTTTTCTCGGCTAAATTTTACCATAAAATCATAGATAATGCGAACATACTTTCGCGAAATAAAATAGTATGACATAATGATTAAAAGTATCACACAATCACTTGAAAACGATTACTTTTTATTGTATGCTATAGCTATAAATAATTTAAAGGATGTGTTCGCGATATGGCAATGACAGTAAAAAAAGATAACAATGAAATAAGAATTCAATGGAGAGTCGCTGATATTAAGATTCCAACAAGTGAAATTAAAAATGTTTCACAAGATCAAAATATCCATGCAGTTCCAAAATTAGATAGAGAAAAAGTTTCACGTATTGGTTCTACATTTGGAAAAACAAATCGTGTTATCATTGATACTGATAATCATGAATACATTATTTACACGCAAAATGATCAAAAAGTTTATAATGAAATTACAAAATAATAATCACTAAAAGTTTAATTTAATGAACCTATTTGATTATAAAAAGAAGTGAAATTCTGATAAATAGAATTTCACTTCTTTTTAGTTATGCAGAGAAAGTAATTATTGAACAATGGCTTTCAATAATGTAAAGGTCCAGTTAAATGCTATACTAAAACTATCAATTAGAAAGCAGGTGAATAACATGTATGTTGTTACTAATAGAATAGATGTTAAGAAAGGGTTTGCTGAAAAATTAGCACCAAAATTTACACAAGGTGGGAAAATTCAAGATTTAGATGGCTTTCATCATATTGAAGTGTGGTTAATAGATGACGAAGCAGATTATGATCAAATGTATGTTAATACTTGGTGGGAAAATGAGGCATCTTTTAATGGTTGGCTAAAAAGCGATGCTTTTAAAGAAGCGCATAGTCAAAACAATACTTCCCAACAAAATGAACCATCTCCTATTTTAGGAAATAAAATTGTCAAAGCTACTGTTTTAACAGAACTTCACTAATCTAATTAAAAAACACACATTTACAAATATAAGAAATGACTTAAGGCAGGTTACTTAAAAATTTCAAATATGAGTTCATGTGTGTTTTATTCTATTTAATTAAAATAAAGATGTGCCATTAAAGCAATAATTGGCAACGCGATGATAGTTCTAATTAAGAAAATAACAAATAATTTAAAAATACTAACCGGTATTTTAGATCCTAAAATGACACCACCCACTTCAGATAAATAAATCAACTGCGTAATACTCAAAGCACCAATGACAAACAATGTTATGTCATTGCCCACGCCTTCAATTAAAATCGAAGGCAAAAACATGTCAGCAAATCCTATTAAAACTGTTTCTGAAGCCTGTGTAGCTTCTGGAATTTGCAATAAATCTAAATAAGGTACAAAAGGTTTACCAATAATTGCAAATATTGGAGTATAAGTCGCAATGACTGTAGCTAAAGTTCCAACACTCATTACAACTGGTAATATAACGAACCACATATCTATAACTGTTTTAAAACCAGATTTAAAGAACATTTTGAATCCTGGCGCTTTAATTCCTGTTTCTGTAGCCATATCAAACCCATGTCTCAAAGCAGTTTTATTTTCAGGTAACTTCTCAGTTCTCATTTCTTCAGATACTTCTTTGGAATATTCATCTTTAATCGTACTCAATGGCCATATTCTAGGTAAAATCAAGGCACACACAATACATGATACGATTACTGATAAATAAAAATAAAAGAAATGATTTTGCATATGTACTGTTTCTGCAACAACAATTGCAAATGTTAAAGATACTACACTGAAAGTTGTGGCTATCACTGTCGCTTCACGTCTAGAATAAAATCCACCTTCATACTGCCTACTTGTTATTAAAACCCCAACTGTCCCATCACCAATAAATGATGCTAAATTATCTACTGTCGAACGTCCTGGCAGTGTAAATAATGGTCGCATGATTGGTCTGAAAATCGGTCCTAATAATTCTAATAAACCATATTCCATTAATAAAGGTAAAAAAAGTGCCGCAAAGAAAAACACAGATACAAGCGTTGGTAATAAACTTTCGAACACTAAACCACCAGTATCAGCTGAATAAATTGCTTTTGAGCCTATTTTCAAATATGTCATCCAAACAAAAATAACGGCTAAAATCCTTAAAATAAGCCATACGAATTTTACATTAAATGCGTTATTCATTAATCCTTCAGGTTTCAATTTATTTTTCAATACCGTCGAACAGATGATAGATAAAACACCTGAAATAGTAATTATTATTACAATAATCAATGGCATCGCATCACCTAATAAGTCTTTTAATAGTCCTGCTAAAAATGCCACTGGTAAAGTCGTTTGCTTTTCACCATCTTCAGTCACGGTTATAGGAATCAAAAATAGGATAATCCCCAAAACTGACATTAAAATGAATTTTAATCTTCCTTTGATAATTTGTGCTTTACTATAATCGTCCATTTCGTTCACCCCTTAGGTGTATATATATTTTCATAAACACTTTAAAAAGCAACAGCAATAATTATAACCTATTTTGTATAAATATGTAAATCAAATTTTTATACCTTTTTAATGTAATTTGTTTATATAGCTAATAAAAGGGGTGGGACAGAAATCTAATTTTATTAAATAGATTTCGTCGTCCCACCCCGACAAGGTTGACTAGAAATGAAAAAGCCTAATCTAGAGCGCATTTTAAGTTCAGTCATTTTCTGTCAATATGAAGTGAGGTTGTCATGAATACATAATGTCTTAGCCTCTACTTTAAATGAAAGCGCTTTCGTTTTCAATCTTTTATATATTAAATTTATAATTTTCTCAATAAAAACAGAAAATATGGTACACCAACAATCGCGACAATGACACCCACAGGAATATCAATTGGCGGATGTATACCTCTTGCTAGACTGTCGCTTATCGTTAAAATTAAAGCACCCAATAAGCCAGACATAAGCGTAATATGCTTATGTTTATGACCAACTAACTGTCTAGCTATGTGAGGTGCAATGAGACCTAAAAAGCTCAGTCCACCAACTACTGATATTGAAGCACCTGCTAGAATAACAGCTAAAAATAAAAGAATTGCTTTTACCTTTTTCACTTTTGCCCCGAGTGCAATCGCTATATCATCTCCTAATGTCAAAATATCTAGTTGATGACAATAATAAAATATCACCGGTAACGTAACAATAAACCAAGGTAATATCACCCACACATTTGACATACTATGACCATATAGGCTACCTGTTAACCAGACTAATGCCGTGTTAGCATCAAGTGGGTTACGTATGAGCATATATTGTACAATTGCTGTACATATTGCACCAATCGCTAAACCAATTAATGCTAACTTAGAACCTTTTACATTAAATCTTGATATTAATATAGTTAAAATCAAACTTATGATTAATGCGCCTGCAAATGATCCGAATGGCAATATGAATAAAGGCGCTGATGGAAATAACATGATAATTGTAACGGCAGATAAACTTGCACCTTTGGTAATACCTATCACATCAGGAGAAGCCAGAGCGTTTCTTACTACACCCTGTATCAATGCACCAGAAATAGCAAGGCTACTGCCTACTATTAATGCTAAAAACATCCTTGGTGCTCTATACTCGTTAATTATAAAACTATTTTGTGTAAAAAGGCTATTTACCGCTTCAAACGGATTGATGAAAACAGCACCTATTGAAAGGGAGGAAATTGACGCAATCAATAACAATACTGTAACTAACGAATAGCGAAATATGAATGGACGCTTCATAGCCTTCTCACTCCTTTTATTGTAAATGCTAAGAAATAAAAAGCACCGATAAATGACGTTACTATACCTACAGGTGATTCAAAAGGAAAGGCAATCAATCTACTTAAAACGTCAGATAATAATAATAAGTTTGCACCGATAATCATCGTTAAAGGCACCATTAATCTATAATCTGTATTAATATAATGTTTAACAATATGTGGCACTATCAGTCCTACAAAACCAATTGGACCTGCGATTGAAACAGAAGTACCTGCCAGCACAATGACTAAGATACCAATGATCATTCTTATCAATTTAACATTTTGACCTAAAGAGGTGGCCAAATCCTCACCTAATTCCATGATTGTCAATTGTTTAGCTATGATAACTGTACAGATAAATGCAAGTATTAACCATGGTAAGATACCTAATACTTGTGTCCATGTAATCGAGGATAAAGATCCTACTAACCAAAACATCACTGTTGATGTTGCATCTTCATTTAATAAGATAATACCCTGTGTCATACTTGAAAAAAATAAATGGATTGCCATTCCGGCAAGTGCTAACTTTATTGGAGTCATCCCTCTTGTTGAGCCAGATAAAGTGTAGACAGTTAGACCACCTATAAAGGCACCTATAAATGCTAGTATCGTTGCAAAAGATGACAACCATGGCACAATCATAGTAATCAATACAATCACAAAAGATGCACCTGAATTCACGCCAAATATTTGAGGAGAAGCTAAAGGATTTCTAGTCATCGCTTGCATTAACAATCCTGCTAACCCTAGTGCTGCACCTATGAGTAAACCGGCTAACATCCTTGGTATTCGTACATTATGTATTAAAAATGTTTGTTTCGTTTGTGAATGCGCAAAAAAATAATCATTAAAGTCATTGAAAGTAATATGAGATGCGCCCACACTTAAATTAAAATAAATAATGACAAAAAGCGCACACACACTCACAATAAATGTGAGTGCTGTGCGTTTGCTATTTTTCTTGTCTTCTGTTTTGGTTTGGTTAATGCTATTAGTCTTAGTCATTTACCGTTCACCTTACTTTTGTTGTTTATCATTTTTTTCATCTTTTGAAATCTCTACTAATTGTTTAGCAATCTCTTCAGAAGAAATGATACCTCTTGCACGAGCCCAAGTATTTCTATCTACAATAGCAATTCTATCATTTTTAACAGCATCTAAACTTTGCCAAACTGGCTCTTCTTCTCGTTTTTTCAAGTTTGGATCAGCTTTTCCTTTGTCCACCATGATAAACATGCGTCCTGGATTAATGTCTGAAAGCACTTCTGAATTTAGTTGTAAGTATGGACCTTTTAAATACTTAGATAGGTTATCTGTTTCAGTTTTATTAAGCGCGTTGTTAAAACCTAATTCTTTTAATAATTCACCTACATATGTATTTTCTGGGTGTGCAAGCAAACCAGATTTGGCAATTACTGTAGCTAATACTGGTTGAGACTTGTCCATTGTTATTTCTTTCTTATATTTATCCATTAACTCATTATGTTCTTTTAATCTTTCTTTTCCTTTATCTTCTTCACCTGTAGCTTTAGCAATTGTTTTAAATGCTTCTAGGTTGTCTTTATAATCACTATCAAAGCTTGGTAACATGATTGTAGGGGCAATTTTTTCTAAATCTTTTTGTATGCCTTTATGTCTATTACTATCTGCGATAATTAAATCTGGTTTCTGATTGCTAATTTCTTCCAAGTTTGGTTGTTTACGTGCACCCACTGATTGATAATCGCCTATTTTTTCACGTATCGGTGCTAAAATTCTATCTTTTTTACCATCATCAGCGACACCAACCGGTTTAATATCCAATGCTGCTAAAGCATCAACAAATGAAAACTCAAGTGCAACTATACGTTTAGGTTTTTTATCAATGTTAGTTGTTCCTCCATCATGCTTAATCGTTGTGCCATTTTTAGTTTTGTCGTCATTTTTAGATTGGTCAGAACCATTATCACTAACTTTACCACAAGCCGCTAACAAGATAAGCGTTAATGTGATTAATAATAGACCCATCCATTTAGATCTCTGCTTCATCGTTTTCACTCCTTAGATATGTATCATTACACATCTAATTTTATTGATAACGATTCTCAATGTCAATAATTTTTTTATTAAAATTTGATAAAAATCAAATTTTATTCAACATTCTCATATTTTTGATATAACACATTTTTTCAATAACATCATCACTCTGATAATCTTTAGCTAAATTAGGTACAAACATACTTTGTGCTAAAGCTTTGTAACCTAGACTGAACTGTATTTTATCTCCGATATGGTAATGATCATTATTTAATAAATTTATCATAAGGTGATCACTCGTCGCGCCCAAAACTTTTACTTGATGATGTAATGGTTTAATGTCATTGACGTCTGTGTCTAAATTTCCTATATCTACAATTGCTTGTAAATAGTGTTGCCCATCATTCATATTAATACGAGGTTTGATTTCAACAATTTCTGTCTCTAAAATGATGACATTTTGATATAAAGTAGCAAAATGGTTATTTGTAGTCGTTTCACTTCCTCTAAACAAAGTTTCTCCAATCCTTAATTCATTAATTTTTCCTAGATCGTTATAAAGCATTTATAATAACATACTAGAATTGCCACCTGAGATTATTTCAAATTTCATATGTGTTTCTTTCTCGATTGAAATAATAAACTGATTGATCATCTCAACGTCTTCTTCAGTTGGCGCAATAGCATTAAAACACATAAAATTAAAAGCCAATCCTTTGAGGCATATATGATGCATGTTCATAATTTCTCTAATATAAGCAATTACGTCGTAAGTCAGCACACCTTCTCTAGCATCTTTCCAATCAACCATTAATAATATTTTATGTTTCACATTATAATTACTTGCGATTTCATTGATTTTTCGTATTGTTTCTAATTCAGTTTGGATGCTCATGTCAACGTGGCGTACTACATTTTCTAATTCTTCATGGTTACTATTTCTAATTAATGTAAAAGATATGGCTTCATCTGTACTTTTTAGAATATTACTGATCCTTGCATCTGCAATATGTGTAATGCCAATACTTTTCAACATTTCAACGATTGTATTATCACCTGCCACACATTTAATCACAGGTGTAAAAGCAATGTGATGTTGTTTTAAAAGTGAGTTTAATGTCATGGCGTTGTATTTAATTTTAGAAAGATTTATGTTGATTTTTGCCATAATTACACCTCATTACTTAAAGGATTATCTAAATCTATAGTTAAATAATTTTTAACTTTACCTTCCATTCGCATACGTAGCAATGCTTTCACATTTATTTTAGCTCCAAATAAGGTCTGTCGTAGTATATGTGAATGTGCTTTTTTTGAATCAATGGATTGTTCAACGGCTTCACGTACAAGGTCAAATAGTTCGTCTGCTTCTATACCATCATATTGCGTAAAATGATGTATTAGTTCTGAAATTTGATTTTGAATGACAGCATGTTGAAATTTTGCTATGACCGCTTCAATATTCTCGGCGATTAAACTTTTATTAGTAACATTAATGTTAGGTAATTGAGCTTTTAACGTATTTAAATCAATTCTTGAGCCTCCTAAATCTCTGATCATAAACTTCATTTTAAAATCGTGGTTCAAATTAACAATTGTGTTTTGCATATGTGCTTCTAAAGCCACACCATAATCTTGGATATAGGCTATTAATGGTTTTATAAGTGTTAATGCATAATTACTAATAAATTTTTTAATTGTCTCTTTGGTTAACTTTAGACCAAGCCATTCTATATAACTATCGACAATGATTTGATTATCCACAGGATTTCTATTGACCAAACTTCCCGTTACTATCGTGAGGCCGGTGTTTGAAATTTGTGGCTGATAACGCACAATACAAGCTAATTGGCGTGCGATATCCTCATCTGTATCAGCATATATGCCATAGGGCTCCAACGCGACCTTTAATTGTGGATACACATCCATCATATCTTGCAGCTCATAACTTAATTTAGGGCCATCAACGGTTGTTACTGATGAAACAGTTCTCACTGCACTTGTCGCCTGTACATTTATTGGTAATTTGACATGAAATGGTTTATTGAGTAGCTCCATTGTTCTAAAAGACAGTGTTGCTTTAGACTCTATTTCAAACGGTGTCGCTAAAAGACGTTGTGTTTCTATCCAATGTCCAAATTGTTGTGGAATAACATTTTCATATTGCCATGGATGTACAAATATAATTCGATAATCTGCTAAATCTAAATCGTGTGAATCTAAAAATGCTTTTATTTTAACTTTATATTCAGGAATGACTTGATTGATGATATATTGTTCATCGTCTTCCATCGCAGTTGCTATACAAAATTGTTTATGGATAAGCATGATTTTCAATGGAATAATTTTTTCAAATTCAGGCGCATATAATTTAACTTCTTCATTCGTTAAGGGTAGCTTTGTCTTAGTTAAAGGATGCGTTGGATGCCCCTCCACTACAAGGCTTTCAGAATAAATTAAATCATTAACATCATTATCTTCTTTCATATGTTGGAGCCAAGTAAAAAAGTTGATCGTCATTGGCATTCTTGAAAAATTCAAACTATCACGAATGTTTAATTGTCTATAATTAAAATTTTCATAACTCATCGCTAGACCTTCTCGGCTTGATTGTAACTCTGCTGTTAGTCTAGTACTAATAGGGATATCAAATTGATTTGTTAATAATTCAAGCAATTGTTCCAAAGATTCAATATTAAAACTTGCGTCACCTTTAATATAACGTATCTCACCTTCAAAGACATAACGCATTAAAGGACTCTTTCTCACACAGTTAACATTTAGTACTTGTCCTTTGTATTGAAGTTCTAGGCATTTATCAAAGGACTTAAAGAACATTTTCTCAGGAAAAATATGTTCTTTAAGAATCGCGTTAAACATGCGGTATTGAATATTTAAATCTGCTAATTTCCATATATAATGCATCATACAACATTGCCTCCATTTGTTCTTTGTCTGTTAATCATGCCAAATATTAATGCAATCGTTAAAGTACTTAACCCCATAATAATGAAGGTTTCTATAATACCTATGTATTCGGTTAAAAAGCTCATGATCATGGCACCTAAGGGAATCATTCCTCTATCCATCATTACAATACTTAGTATTTTCCCTCGATGTTCTGGTTTAACACGATGTTGAAAATAAATCCTATTAGTAGTCCTCATCCATTGACTGAACAGACCAATTAAGAAAACTGAAATAAAAAATAAAACAATATTCTGGCTAATACTACCTAATAAAGAAACGCCAAATAATATCGAACTATAATAATACATCTTCACCATGGAGAAATTTTCTAGTATATTAGGTAAAATCATTGTTGCAATGATACCACCTATTGCACAACATGTCATTGCTGTCCCAAACATCGTTACTTGTTCAGGGAATGTTTTATCTGTTAAAACTGGTAATAATGAAGTATATGTAAAACCACTAGCCATTATAATCAAAGATGTTACAAATATCCTAGTGCCAACACTATTATCTTTAAAATATTCAAACACAAATTTCATACTCATTTGTGTTTCTGTTTCACCATCCCTCGGTTGTTCAATTTTGAGAGGTAAGCATAGTATTAAGGATATTAAGTAACATACCGCTTGTATGCTGAAACTTATTTCTGCGTTATAGCTCGCCATTACTAAACCTGCTATAGCCGGGCCTATAGATCTACAAATATTAATAATAAATGAATGGTACGAAACAACCTGTGTTGTTGTTAAACGTTTCGTCAAATCTGGTAGTACAGATTGACGTACTGGTGTTTCTATTGCACTCATAATACCTCTACCCAATGAATATAATAAAAATACTACAATCGGTATATCCCATCCTTGAAAGATTAAGACACACAATAAAGTGGTAAGTAAGAAAGAAGAAGAGATTGTTATTTTCAATAATTTCCCTCTATTACATCGATCTGCTAGTGCACCAGCCCATACACTAATGAGTAAAATAGGCACAAGACGGAAAAAATTAATGAGTCCAAGATGAATTGCGTTATGATATAACGTATACACGTACCAATTTAAAGTGATATGTCCAATCCAATTTCCTAAAAATAATAGGAACGAACTTGGAAAAAAATACTTTGGCATATTTTCACCTGACTTTTTTAATTGATAATAATTATCATTATCGATATTATGGATTATACAAATATCTTATACTTTTGTAAAATAATTTTTAGAGGTGCTTTATGAATTCAAAAAGTATTAACAACAATTTATTAAATAATATTAACAATGACGAACAACGTGCATTTGAATATTTATCATCAATCAATGAACAATGGGCAAAATTGTTCCTAAATATGCTTTTAGATAGTCGAGATAAAATATCTCAAAGATTAATTTCTTCATTACATAGGGAAAATTTAGTAGAAAGTCGGAGCCGCAGTAAGATTATTTCTAATCAAGATTTGAACATTGAACACTTACCATCAAATAGTAAATTGCTATCCATTGCATTTCCTGAACTT
>NZ_PPQC01000020.1:16642-20825 GCF_002902365.1 Staphylococcus cohnii subsp. cohnii
CATTTGATCGCTTAGATGTTCAAGGGCCATTTTATATTGCACACAATGGCAGTTACAATAGAGTACAACATCCAAATGAAATATTAAACATCATTTTAACAATATCACCAGAACTTGATAATGAAGCTAGCACACAATTTTATGAAGATTTGAACAACAGTGTCACAAATATGGCAATTGCATTAAGCTATCAAGCATACACATTAAAAAATAATAAAAACAGTTTATATGATTTAATTATAAAATCAGAGGATAGTTATTTGAGTTCTGAACAGTTTGTTATTGAAGGTCACCCAATTCATCCAGGCGCTAAATTACGTAAAGGAATGACACCAGAAACTGTAATTAATTTTTCAGCGGAGTTTGGTAACGCCATATCCTTACAATTTGTTTTAATACATAAATCAATAGCAAAAGCTCAAACTTATATTGAAGAAGAAAATGATTTACTTTTTAGATTGTTTGAAGGGTTAGAAGCAGCTGTTATGGATCATGTTGGTCGTGATCAGGCTAATCAATATTACGTAATGGTCGTGCATCCATGGCAATACGACCATATATTATTACAGGAGTACAAAGAAGAATTAAATACTAAGAAAGTGATGCCAATTGATTATCAACAATCATATTACGCAGGACTATCTTTTAGAACTTTAATGCCTAAATATCCTGAAAAATCACCTCATATTAAATTATCAACTAACGTTCATATTACTGGTGAGATTAGAACATTATCTGAACAAACTACAATAAACGGGCCACAGGTGACACGTATCCTTAATGATATTAAACAAAACGATTCACTATTTAAGCATATAAACGCTGATACAATTGATGAGCTTGCCGGTATTCACTTTTATAACTCATTGGATGAGACAACTATCAGAACAAAAAGAAGTGAACAACTAGGTACATTATTTAGAACCAATATTTATCAATTGATTAAAAATGATACTACACCCATCATCCCTTCAGCGTTAGTCGCTTCAACGATATATAATGATGAACCATTAATTGTCTCGTTAATTAACAAATATAAAGAAAAAAACAAGCTTCCGACCTTTGAAATAGCTGCTTTATCTTGGATACAACAATACATCCAAGCCTTAATAGATATTACAATTCCACTATATGTGAAATATGGTATCGCCCTTGAAGCGCATTTACAAAATTCAATCGCTACATTTACCGAAGATGGACTTTTAGATACACTTTATATACGTGATTTTGAAGGGCTACGTATAGATCAAATGCATTTAAATAAGATGGGCTATAGTACTGCACAATTTCATGAAAAATCTTTAATTTTATCTGATCAACCTCAAACAGTATTCAATAAAGTTTTTTACTCAAGTATTCAAAATCACCTCGGTGAATTAATTGTCAGTATAACAAAATCAAGTGAGCATTCTAATTTTGAAACACAGCTTTGGCAATTGATTCGTGATATTTTAATTGCTAAGTTAAATGTTATTGCACATGATATGGAAGATCAACAGCGCGTAGAAAATATTAAATCAATTCTATTAGCACCAAAAATAGATTATAAATGTGTTACAACCATGCGCCTCACAGATGAAGCGGATTATTATACTTATATCAAGGTTAGCAATCCATTATATCAGGGATAAAAATACGCAATATAAACGTACAAAAAACTACCGGTAAAGTAATTACTTTACCGGTAGTTTTGTATTAAGCATTATTGTAAGCCTTTATTTTCATTGCTTGAATCTTGGTTTTTTTCATTTTTTTGTGACCATTCTTTTCTAGTCATCACGTCTTCAACACGCATATTCACTTCTACAACTTCAAGACCAGTGATATATTTAACTTGTTCTTTTACTAAGTCTGTCACTTTACGGAAGATTTTAGGTGCAGATTCACCATATTCTAAAATAACTTTTAAATCAACTGCAGCTTGTTTTTCGCCTACTTCAACGCTAACACCTTGTGTTACGTTGTTACTGCTACCAAATGAACTAGAAATGTTATCAACGAAGCCGCCTTTCATTTCTAAAATACCATTTACTTCGCGTGCAGCAATACCAGCAATTTTTTCAATAACTTCGTCTGAGAAAGTTAACTTATTATTGAATTCTGGTTCTTGTTGTTGCTGTTGTTGTTGCTGTTGTTGTTCTTGCTCTTTTTCATTTACTCCAGTTTGATTATCATATGCTTGTTTTGCTTTATTATTATCTACTGCCATAATTAATTCTCCTTTTTTATATAAGATTTTAAAATGATTAATTTACTATTTTAAATTAATTAACTCCATCGATTTAAGAAATTCAAAAAATCTTGCTTACGGTCTTTAGTATACCCAATACCAATACCAATTAAACATAAAACAATAATTAAAATTGTACTCCAGAAACCTAACGTTAAAAATAAAATAGCAATAATTAGAAATGCTAAAAATCCAATTATTCTCCATTTAAATGTTTTGAAAAAATCAACAACTTCTTGTGTAGAATCTTGTCTTTGTTGGTTATTATTGTTAGCCATGATAACCCTCCCTTACAACACACGTTTGCCTGAGGCTTTTTGATCTCTAACGTTAACCTCTAATTTTGAAACTGGTAATTCTGTGAAATGCTCAACATTTTGTTTAATGTCATTTCTTATTTCTTCTGTCAATGAACCAACTTGAACATCACCTGGAACAAAGAAATCCGCTTTTAAAGCAATATGTGATTTCTTTTTCTTGTTATATAGTTTCGCTATAACATTTGGTTGACGAATTTGATCATATTTTACAAGTGTATCGTATGCAGATTTTTCAACTGCTTTTCTTGATACATAAATATGTCCATCTTCATAGTCTTTATAAAGTCCAGGTTTTCTATACGTAGGTTTAAACAAGCTAAATACAAGTATTAGACCTATTAAAATCAGTAGGGCTGCTAAGCCAATAAGCGTCGGTTCAAACCAATTAAATTGTTTGAAGTAGTCTTGGTACTCACTAATTCTAGAATCTTTGATATACATAAACAGTAAAAAACCAACGATGACTACGATTAATAGACCTAGTATAAAATTTTTAATTCGCTTCACCTCGTATGACACCTCCTATAGTCAAATTATATGTACATGTCATACATCTTTATACCCCGTTAAATAAAAGTAAAAACATTTTAAATTGAAATTATAATGTATTTGGTAAAATAATTTTAATTGCTGTCGTGATGCGTTTGTGATTGGATACTTTTTTCATGCTCTTGATTCGCTTTTCGATATTGTAAATATTTTTCATCTGAAACAAGTAATTTATTGCTAGGTCTCGGTTTTTCAATTGATAATGATTTGAATAATGACCAAATCATAAAGATAATAACGATTGAAAAAGGTAATGCTGCTATGATTAATAAGTTTTGTATTGACTGTGTTCCACCTGTATAAATCATAATCATAGCAAATAGCGCTAAAATAACACCCCAACTTACTTTTACTACGCCAGATGGATTAATACTACCTTTAGAACTCAACATACCTAGCACATAAGTTGCAGAGTCTGCTGAAGTAACAAAGAAAATCATAATTACAATAAGTGTAATAATACTGAGTAAAAATCCTAATGGAAAATGCTCAAGTGTTGCAAATGTTGCAGTTTCAGTTGCCTCTTTAGCAATGTTGGCAATATCATTTTGCTGTAAATAAATCGCTGACGCCCCGAACACTGCAAAGAATAAAAAACAAACAAGTGCAGGTACAAAAAGGACACCTAAAATAAATTCTTTAATTGTTCTACCTCGAGAAACTCGAGCAATGAATATGCCAACAAAAGGTGCCCAAGAGACCCACCAAGCCCAGTAGAAAATCGTCCACTGTTGCAACCATTGGAATTTCTCTCCACCTGATTGTGGAATACGCAAACTCATGTTAAAGAAATTAGCAATATAATCTCCCAATGAATTAGTAAACGTATTTAAAATGTTTAACGTAGGCCCGACACAAAATAATGCGATCAATACTACAAAAGCTAAAAACATATTAATATTACTTAAGTTTTTAATACCTTTATCAATACCTGACCAAGCAGACCACGTAAATAACACTGTAGCAATAACAATAATCACAACTTGTGTACCAAAATTAGAAGGTATTTTAAATAAAAAATTTAACCCTTCATTAATTTGTAATGCACCAAATCCAAGTGTCGCAGCAACACCAGTCACTGTGG
>NZ_PPQC01000020.1:20838-52336 GCF_002902365.1 Staphylococcus cohnii subsp. cohnii
GCCACGCATCATCTTTTCTCCTAAAATTGGTCTTAATGTCGCACTCACTAATCCAGGATACCCTTTATGAAAATTAAAATATGCAAATACAAGTCCTACAATTCCGTACACTGCCCATGCATGTATACCCCAGTGGAAAAATGAGAACTGCATCGCTTCATTGATGGCAGTTTGTGTTCCTGCTTTATGTATCGGTGTTAATGTAAATGCATGACTGATGGGTTCAGCTGTTGTCCAAAATACTAAACCAATCCCCATACCCGCACTAAACAACATTGCAAACCATGATTTTAGTGAAAATTCTGGGTCTTCTCCTTCTTCTCCTAAAGTTATTGTTGAATATCTAGAAAATAATAAATAGATAGATACAACTAAAATAGCTAACACTAATAGTAAATAATACCATCCAAAATTTACTGCAATAAAATTGGTAATCGCTTGTGTAACCGTTTCTAATTGTTTAGGCGCAATTGCGCCATAAATAACAAATAGCGTACAAATCGTTAGCGCTACCCAAAAAACTACTGTTAATTTTCTAAGACGCATATTAACATGACACTCTCCCTTTACTTTATGTGTCATATATACCCTTACATTGTGGTAATATGCGTGATTTATGAATTTAATTGTATTTAACACTTTGATTTATACATTCTATATCTTAAATTGTGCATATGTTTAAGAGTAATAATTTTCGATATTGATATTGTGAGAAACAATTTCTTTGAAAAATAAAGGAGCAAAATAACAATCAAATATAATGTTTTGATTGCCATTGCTCCTTTGTAGCAGCTATTTTATTGAAAACTGTTTAACTCTTCTAGTATTGCTTAACAAATAACTATTTCTCAATAGCAGTGTTCATATTTATAACATCAATCACTTTTACTAAATGGAAATAACTAATTTGCCAACCATGCTATGATTTTCCATTTTTTTATGCGCTTCATAAATATTATCTGCTGTTAATCCTTTTAGCACTTCATTTGCTGTGGGCTTATAGTCACCTGATTCTACTTTGTTAGTGATATCTTTTAAATAGGTACCATGAATAGCCATATCTTCTGTTTTATTTAGCGGTCTTGAATACATATATTCATGTGTAAAGGTTACACTTTTAGTCTTCAATAAATTTAAATCTTGATTATTGTTGAAAGCAACAATTGTAGCTATTTTACCGCGTGGTTTTACTAATTCAATCATTTTTTCGTAATACAAATCCGTATCAAAAGTACAAAATATATAATCTACTTCACTAATTTCATATTTTTTAAATTCATCTGTCAGATTATTTTTATGATTCAACACGATGTCTGCACCTAATGATTTTGACCAATTATACGTTTCATCGCGAGATGCAGTGGTGATGACGTGTAATCCGTAATACTTTGCTATCTGAGTTGCGATACTACCTACGCCACCTGCGCCATTAATTATTAATAAGGACTTCCCTTTATTTTCTTCTGGATTATGAGAAATATTAAAAACATCAAAAAGTGTTTCTGACGCTGTTAAACCAGTTAAAGGGAGACTTGCCGCTTCAACATCACTAATATTACTCGGCTTCAAAGCTACCAATCGTTCATCAACAAGTTGATATGTTTGATTCGATCCTTGATACGAAGGTGAACCTGAATAATAAACTTCATCGCCAATCTTAAATTGTTTAACATCTTCGCCTATAGCTTCTACAACACCTACAGCATCATATCCTAAAATTCTTGGCGACTCACTTATAGACGATTGTCTAATTTTCGTATCTACTGGATTCACACTAATAGCAGTTAAACGCACTAATAATTCATATTGCTGAGGCTTTGGCGTCTCTATATCCATTTCATAAAATTGATTACCTTCATCTAATGTAAACGGTCTATCTGCACCAATTGCTTTCATATGTGCATCTCCTTTACTTATATATAGTCTGAAACTTGGACCACTTGTTTACCAAAATTATCTCCAGTAAATAAATTTCTAAAGGCATTAGGCACGTTTTCAAATCCTTCTACAATCGAAGTTTTTGTTTTTATTTTATCTTCATTTACCCACTGAGCAAGCTGTTGACTCGCTTGTTTAAAGTCATCAGCATAATTTGCAACAACAAATCCTTTCATAAGTGCTTGTGATTTTATCAAAATCGGCTGTATACGTGGGCCGTGCTCAATACTTTTATCATTATATCCAGAAATTGCACCACATACTGGAATTCTAGCAAATTGATTTAAGTGTTTCATTACTTCATCTGCAATGTGCCCACCAACATTTTCAAAATAAACATCTACACCATCTGGAACTGCTTGTGCTAATTGTTCTGAGAAGTTATCAGCTTTATAATCTACACTAGCATCAAATCCTAATTGTTCAGTTAAATATTTCGTTTTGGTTGTTCCGCCTGCAATACCAACCACACGTGCGCCTTTTAATTTAGCTATTTGACCTACTACTGATCCGACAGCCCCTGAAGCTGCAGATACAACAACAGTTTCTCCTTCTTTTGGTTGGCCAATTTTCAGCAGACCATGGTATGCCGTTTGCCCAGTCATACCTAATACACTTAGATATAAATAAAGTGGAATCTCTCTCTGAGTAATTTTCGTAACTTTTTGAGCTGATACATTTGTATATTTTTGCCAAGGTAACATACCTAATACATAATCACCTTCGTCAAAAGCATCAGCGTTGGATTGTATTACTTTTCCAACAATATGTCCGGCCAATGGTTCATCTAATTGAAATGGTTGTATATAAGATTTACTATCATCCATTCTGCCACGCATATATGGATCTACCGAAATATATATCGCTTCAACTTGAATCTCATCATTACCAGGCTCATCTATTTCAATAGTTTCGTATCTAAATACATCATCAGAAGGTATACCTTCTGGGCGTTTTGCTAATACAATGCTTTCTGTTTTCATTATTTTACCTCCATTTCATATTTTCTTCTATTCTATAGTGATGAAGTTATGCAATCAATCAAATCGCTTATTTGATATTTTGTCCCCGTGTTATGATAAACAGAATAGAGCACTTAAATGATTGTAATGAAGGAGAGTGTAATATGCGATTAAGTATACTAGATTATGTCCCAATATTTGAAGGCAGCGATACTACTCAAGCGATAAATCATTCTGTTGAATTAGCTCAATTTGCTGAATCGCTAGGTTTTTATCGATTTTGGGTTGCTGAACATCACAAAGTATTGTCAGTTGCTTCTAGCGCTCCTGAAATGATAATGATGACATTGCTAGAAAATACAAATTCGATTCGCATAGGCAGTGGTGGTATTATGCTTCCTCACTATAGTGCATATAAAGTAGCAGAAGTTTTTAAAATACTAGAAGGTCGTCATCCTGGCAGAGTAGATTTAGGCATTGGCCGTTCTATGAGCTTTAAAAATGTAAATAAAGCACTAAATGAAAACAAAACAGTCAAAGTTGATTTTAAAACTCAAATTGTGGATTTAATAAACTATTTTAATGATGACATTCAAAGACAAAGGTTTCTGGGATTATACGCTACACCTTTAATCAATACACAACCTGATATGCATATATTGGGCACGAGCCAAAATAGTGCTGAACTCGCTGCGCAACTTGGTTTACCTTTTGTCACTGCTTTAATGGGAAAGCAAAAATATAAAATTAAACAATCCATTGATGATTATCGAAAGCTATTTTTAAAACTTCATCCAAACCGAACACCATATGTTATGATTTCAACTTTTGTAATCACTGCAAATGACATTCAAAAAATCAAAGAATTAGAACAAGCTTTTCATCTTTGGTTATTGCGCATTAACTATTTAAAACAACCCAGTCACTATCCATCAATTACATTTGCTCAACAAAGACAACCAACTACAAGAGAACTTGAAAAAATGAAGCAAAATGAACCACGCTTTATCAGTGGTTTACCAAATGAAGTTTTTACTCAATTACAAGCAATCGCACATAACTACAATGCAGATGAAATAATGATTCAACCACATGTTTATGGGGAATCAAACCGCAAAAACTTGTTACAATTATTAGCAATTGAAAACAATCAATTTTAAGTTAATTAAAATGAGAAAATATAGTGGCTGCACAATTGTTCAAAAGATAATTCTAATATATTAGAGTTATCTTTTTTATTTATAATTCCAAAGAAATGCATTAATTTGATCTGTAACTTTTTCATTATCATGAAGCTCACTATGTTCAGCTTTAGGTCCATAAGCTTTGTATGATTTAAAAGTTTTAATATGATTTGATAATAAGTACCTTAACGATTCTGATGATACATTCGTTACTCTACCATCAGAATGCGTTCCGTCTTTTAAATCACCATAAATATTAAGGACTTCAGCATTTTTAGGGTAGTGCGCATGCATAGATAATAAATTACGGTATTCTTTTAACATCTTGTTAGGTTTGCCATTTTTGTCTAAATGTATATTTAAATCCAAACCATTGATATCTACTTCTCCGTTAAAGTTTCCAGCTAAACTAACTTGCTTATTTAACTTTGGTAAAACTCTATCATCACCATACTTTAACATATAATAACTAAAGGATTGATTTCCCATTGAGTGTGCAACAAAATTATATTTTTTAAAATGATATTTTGCATTAAAAGCTATCATAACATTTCTGATCCATTGCGCATTTTTTTCTAAATTTTTATTTTCATTATCTTCAAGTATAATTTTTATAATCGGACGTTTCATCTTGTTAGATATATTTTTATTAAATGTCACCTTTCCATTTGATAAAACTTTCGCTTCAACAACGTCATTTGTAATATTATTTTGGAGTGCTGAATTTACCATGTATTTTTCTGATTGACTTGTTCCAGCATAACCATGTAAATAAAATGTCGGCACTGATGTTTCACTGGACATATTTTTAATTAACGTTTTGTTTAACACTTGGTTCACCACAAAAAGAGTAATGCTAGAAAAAATAATTAATAATAATACGATACTTAATTTTTTTAAGTGATGGTTTAGCTTGTTGAATGTCATATGTATAACCTCTAATATTGTTTTATTTTATTATACTTCATACTTTTTGAACTTACTAAAATAAACCAACTCTTTCTATTTTTACGGGGACAAAAGTTGTATACATTTTTGTTTATTTATAAAACAAAAAAACTTCCCATATTAATATGGGAAGTTTGAAACGTTTCTTCTATTTGACACTAATCACCTAAGCAATTAATGTACCAAACCTGTGAACGAAAAATATTCGCAACAATATTTGGGATATTAACGTTTTGAGAATTGTGGTGAACGACGAGCTTTTTTAAGACCTGGTTTCTTACGTTCTTTCATACGTGGGTCACGTGTAAGTAATCCAGCGCGTTTTAATGAACCTCTATATTCAGGATCTGCTTCTAATAAAGCACGTGCAATTCCGTGACGGATAGCTTGTGCTTGTCCGGTGAAGCCACCACCGTGAACGTTAACTAATACATCATAGTTACCTTTAGTTTCTGTAACATCAAATGGTTGGTTTAAGTCTAAGATTAATGATTCGAATGGTAAGTAGCTACGTACATCAGTGTGGTTAACAGTAATGTTACCTTCGCCAGGTACTAAACGTACACGTGCTACTGAGTTTTTACGACGGCCTGTGCCTTTATATTCAACTTGTGCCAATGTAATTTCCTCCTTTTAATTAACCACGTAACTCGTAGTTTTCTGGTTGTTGTGCAGCGTGTGGATGTTCAGCGCCACCATATACAAATAATTTTTTACCTTGTTTTTCGCCTAGACGTGTGCTTGGTAACATACCTTTAATTGAGTTTTCAAGTAAACGTTCTGGGTTTTTAGCTTTTAACTCACCAGCAGAGATTGATTTGATTCCGCCTGGGTGGTTACTGTGACGGTAATACATTTTGTCTTGTTCTTTATTACCAGTGAATTGAATTTTAGCAGCGTTGATGATAATTACATAATCACCTGAGTCAACGTGTGGTGTATAAGTTACTTTATTTTTACCGCGTAGAATAGCAGCTACTTCTGATGATAAACGACCAAGTGTTTTACCTTCAGCATCAATAACATACCATTTGCGCTCAATGTTTGCTTCATTAGCCATAAATGTTTGACGCATATAATTGTCCTCCTAGAATAAATAAATGTTTCTTGTCTAATTAAAGTGATATTTAAACTTAAATTCATTTATTTTGTTAATTTATAATTTCTACGTGCTTCTATATCTTGTTACACAATAAGATTCCGGGGCTTATCGTGGGGTGATATAAAACAATACCGTTAGTTATCGTATAATTTTTATGGGGTTTTGTCAATGTAATTCAACTATTTTGTGTAGATTTTTTTTGATATATTTTTATATTTTCACCAAAGTCTCTTTTCAGTGCTTCGGGGGATAAATATATATGTTCCAAATACAATCCATCCGCTGGTGCAGTGAACGGAACTTTATTGCGGTCTTTAGCATTTAATAATTGTGGAACTACCTCAGGTTGGAATTTCCCTTTGCCTACTCCAATTAAAAATGCTACTAAGACACGCACCATATTATATAAAAATCCCGAACCAGTAACGACATAATCAAAACCATATTCTGTTTTTTCTATTTTACTTTCATATAACGTACGGACTTTACTTTCAACTTCTGTTTTTTGAGAACAAAATCCAGTAAAGTCATGTGTACCTATAAACAAATTAGCAGCTTGTGTCATTTTTTCAAAGTTTAAACTTTCTGGTACGTGACTTTTCAATCCACATTCAAATGGATTTTTATTAGGTGATTGGTAAACTTTATAGCGATAAGTTTTACCGACACAATCGTATCGACAATGAAATGATTCATCTACAAATGAAACATCTTTCACATAAACATCATCAGGCAATGCCCGATTCATCGCATATCGCCATTGATCTGGTGCAATATTAAGCTCTGTATCAAAATGAAAATATTGTTCTAATGCATGCACGCCACGATCAGTTCGACTACTAGGATGTATTCTAATATGTCGTTTGTGCATGCGTTTAAGTATTTTTTCAAATTGTTGTTGTACGGTTCTACCATTATTTTGAATTTGAAAACCTAAGAATTGACTACCCTGATATGAAATATTTACTAATACACGAACCATTCTTTACACTCCCATATACTTTAACACAAATAGTATTATTGCTATTGGTATAATTGAAATCAATAACAAACTATCAGACCATTGCCAGTCTAATTGACGATAACTTGTTCGCTGTTTGTTTGTTTCATAACCACGGACTTCCATTGCAATGGCTAAATCTTCTGCTCTTTGGAAAGCTGAGATAAATAAGGGTATCAATAAAGGAATAAATGCTTTAACTCTGTTGATTAACCCCCCAGAACTGATTTCAGAACCTCTTGATTTCTGTGCTAAAATAATCTTATCTAGCTCATTCATTAAAGTTGGAATAAAACGTAAAGCGATTGACATCATCATACTCAATAAATGTACGGGTACTTTTATCAACTTTAATGGATATAATAATCTTTCAAACGCATCAGTAAGATCTAATGGGCTCGTCGTTAAAGTCATGATTGTAGATACCATAATGATAAACATTAGCCTCAAAACAATATAGACACCTTCTAAAATACCTTGAGTATCAATTGAAATAAAACCTAACTCAAATATGCGCATACCACCTTTAGTTAAAAACAAATGCATTAAAAAGGTGAAAATCAGAAAAATCCATATGGGTGTTAATCCCTTTATTAAAAACCAAGATTTTATGTGCGCTGCTTTCATCATGGTTACTATGATTAAGAATAACCATAAGTAAGTGATAAATGAATGTGCAAAAAATATTAGTATAATAAATAAAAATACAAATATTAATTTGGCACGTGGATCACGACGATGTACAAAAGTGTCTAATGGAAGATAACGTCCTATAATAAACTTATCTCTCATGTTGTTGCCACTCCTTATACATCTCTGTGAATTCTGATTCGGTTAATGCGGTGCGCTCAAATTTAAATTGATGCTTTGCTTCGATATCTCTCTGTAATTTGACGATGTCTGGTACATCTAAATGCATATCTTTAACATAGTCGTCAGCATTAAACAATTTTCTTGGAGAACAGCTTTCCACTAACTTGCCATGCTTAATAATTTTCACTTCATCAGCATATTTTGCAACATCATTCATTTCATGTGTAACTAATATAATTGTTTTATTTTGTTCAAGCTGCAGTTTCTTTAACATTTCCATGATTTGATTTCTACTTTTAGGGTCAAGTCCTGCAGTAGGTTCATCTAAAATAACAATATCTGGATCCATAGCCAATATAGAAGTAATTGCTATTTTTCTCATTTGACCTCCCGACATTTGGAAAGGTGATTGTTCAAGTATATCTCTATTAAAACCGAACTCTAATAATAATTGAAATGCTCGTGCTTTTACTTCTTCAAGTGGCATATTAAAATTTTTAGGTCCGAATAAAATTTCTCGTTCCACGGAATCTTCAAAAAGTTGTGATTCTGGAAATTGGAATACTACTCCTACACGCTTACGCACTTGCTTTAAATACTTATCTTTCGTCTTGTGTGTAATCATGACATCATCGACTTCTAAAGAGCCATGTGACGGTTTTAGCAATCCATTAATATGCTGTATTAATGTAGACTTACCAGAGCCTGTTTGACCAATCACTGCATAATACTTGCCTTGTTCAAAAGTAGTTACAATCTCTTTCAATGCAAGATGTTCATAAGGTGTTCCCTTTTGATAAACATAGGACACTTGATTGAATATAACAGTCATAATTTGCTTACCAACCCTTCATAAGAAATATAGTCAGTAACACCTAATAGTTGTTGGCTCATTCTCATTGCAAACGGTAAATCTAAACCTATTTGTGTTAATGCCTCTCCTTTATTAAAAATAACTTGAGGCAAACCCGATTGATATAGAAAGCCTTGGTTTAAAACAACTAAATGATCCGCATCTATAGCTTCAGATAAATCATGAGTGATTGATATGATTGTCACATCTTTTTCTTCCTTTAAACGATGTATGAGTGAAATTAATTCTGTTCTACCTTCTGGATCTAACATAGACGTCGCTTCATCTAATATGATGATATCCGTATTTAATGCTAAAACACCTGCAATTGCGACACGTTGTTTTTGTCCACCAGAAAGTGATTGTGGCTCATATGTAGCTCTGTCCAGCATATCTACATCCGCTAATGCTTTAGGCACAATTTCATGCATCTTCTCGTAAGTCATCGCATTATTTTCTAAACCAAATGCTACATCAAATTCCACAGTAGACCCAACAAATTGATTTTCTGGATTTTGAAATACAATACCTATATGCTGTCTCAACTTATTTAAGTTATCATCATTGATACTAACACCGTTTAAATATATTTGGCCCTCAAAAGGTTTTTGAATGCCAATCATCAGTTTTGCTATCGTCGATTTCCCCGAACCATTATGACCTACTATAGAGGTCCATTTGCCTCTAGGAATGCTAAATGATACATCATTTAACGCAAGTGGTTCATCGCTATTATATTTAAAAGATACATGATCAAATTTAATTATTTCTTCTGCTTGCGTTATCATACCAGTTATCTCCTAAATCAAAAATATTAATCATATACTTAATCATTTTACATGAAAAACGATAAATAAGCACTTCATCTTCACTAATTTCTTTTTTAAATTTTATTTATTGAGACACGCATAAAGATACTTTTAATCATGAAAACGCAGTTCATCAAGGTGAATAGTTAACAATTACTGTTTCTTAGCAATTTGTCTAGTTTTAAATTTGTGAACAAAATATTGTTTAGTTAGAACTTCTTATCCATTTACTCTATCAATGTATACCTTTAACTTATCCAAATTAAGGCTTGGCGGTTCGCTATTGCTTCGCAATTGCATAAGTCCCCCTAAATTCTTCGAATTAAGGGGGACTAACAAAAAAAAGCGCGCACCCCATCATATTTGAGTTCACGCTTTAAAATTTATTAAGTTGATGGGGTACTCTGAGCTAGACAATATTTGTATGTGGCAAACATTATCGTTGCACTCATTTGCTTTATACATAGTAGTATGTGTATTTAAATTAAACTAATTCTATAATTACTGATTCAGCACCGTCACCGCGACGAGGGCCTACTTTAAGGATACGTGTGTAACCACCTTGACGTTCTGTATAACGTTCAGCAATTTCACCAAATAATTTTTGAAGTGCAGTTTGTGTTGTTTCATCTTCATTTAAGACTTCAACATTACGTAAAGTTTTAGCAGCTTGGCGACGAGATGCTAAATCTCCTTTTTTACCTAAAGTGATTAATTTTTCAACAACACTACGTAATTCTTTTGCACGTGCTTCTGTCGTTTCAACACGTTCACTAACAATAAGTGAAGTAGCTAAGTCACGTAACATCGCTTTACGTTGATCAGAAGTACGACCTAATTTTCTGTAACCCATGAGTTAACCTCCTTTTTATTAATCTTCTTTTCTAAGACCTAAGCCTAGATCTTCAAGTTTATATTTAACTTCTTCTAATGATTTGCGTCCTAAATTGCGCACTTTCATCATATCTGCTTCAGATTTATCAGCTAATTCTTGAACAGAATTAATACCTGCGCGTTTCAAACAGTTATATGAACGGACAGATAAGTCTAACTCTTCTATAGACATTTCAAGTACTTTTTCTTTTTGATCTTCTTCTTTTTCAATCATGATTTCAGCATTTTGTGCTTCATCAGTTAATCCAACGAAGATGTTCAAATGTTCAGTTAGGATTTTTGCCGCTAGAGAAACAGACTCTTGTGGCGTAATTGAACCATTAGTCCAAACATCCAAAGTTAATTTATCAAAATCACTACTTTGACCTACACGTGTGTTTTCTACAGTATAGTTAACACGTTCTACTGGTGAATATAGTGAATCCACTGGAATTACACCAATTGGTAAATCACTAGTGTTATTTTGTTCTGCTAATGCGTAACCTCTACCCTTATTAGCAACAAGACGGATTTTTAAATGTCCACCTTTAGATACTGTTGCGATTTTAATCTCAGGATTTAAAATCTCTACATCACTATCATGCGTGATGTCACTTGCAGTAACTTCGCCTTCATCTTTTACATCAATCTCTAATGTTTTATCTTCTTCAGAATAAATTTTCAATGCTAGCTTTTTGATGTTCATAATAATTGTTGAAACATCTTCTACAACATTGTCTATTGCTGAGAATTCATGTAATACACCTTCGATTTCGATGTACTTAACGGCTGCACCTGGTAATGAAGATAGTAGGATACGACGTAAGGAGTTTCCTAGTGTAGTACCGTAGCCACGTTCTAGTGGTTCAACAACGAACTTACCGAATTTAGCATCTTCACTAATTTCAATTGTTTCAATTCTAGGTTTTTCGATTTCAATCATTTACAAATATCCTCCTTGATTACGTCGACTTGAATTGTACTGTGTTTCTCAGTGACTTGCGACAATAACGATAATATTATACGCGACGACGTTTTGGTGGACGACAACCATTATGTGGTACTGGAGTAACGTCACGGATTGCAGTTACATCTAATCCAGCTGATTGTAATGCACGGATCGCTGATTCACGACCTGGGCCAGGACCTTTAACAGTAACTTCAACAGTTTTCAAACCATGTTCCATAGCTGCTTTAGCTGCAGTTTCTGATGCCATTTGTGCTGCAAATGGTGTTGATTTTTTTGATCCTTTAAATCCAAGTGCACCTGCTGATGACCATGATAAAGCATTACCAAATTCATCAGTAATAGTTACGATTGTATTATTGAATGTTGAGCGGATGTGTGCCACACCATTCTCAATATTCTTTTTCACTCTACGTTTACGAGATACTTGTTTACGTGCCATTTAAAATTTGCCTCCTTTACCTATTATTTTTTCTTGTTAGCTACAGTTTTCACTGGGCCTTTACGAGTACGAGCATTGTTTTTTGTCTTTTGTCCGCGTACTGGTAAACCACGACGGTGACGGATACCACGGTATGATGAGATTTCCATTAAACGTTTAATGTTTAAGTTTTGCTCACGACGTAAGTCACCTTCTACTTTATAACTGTCTACTATTTCACGGATACGACCTAATTCGTCATCAGTTAAGTCTTTAACGCGAGTATCTGCAGATACATTAGCTTCTTCAACAATTTTTTGAGCTGTAGTAGTACCGATACCATATACATAAGTTAAAGAAATAACAATACGTTTTTCACGTGGAATATCTACTCCTGCAATACGTGCCATAATTATTTACACCTCTCTTTATTAACCTTGTCTTTGTTTGTGTTTTGGATTGCTACAAATTACCATTACTTTACCTTTACGTTTAATGACTTTACATTTTTCGCAAATTGGTTTTACTGATGGTCTTACTTTCATTTTAATACCTCCCTATATTATGGAGTGACGATTATTTATAACGATACGTAATTCTTCCGCGTGTTAAATCATACGGAGACATTTCTACAGTTACTTTGTCGCCAGGTAGAATTCGAATATAATTCATTCTGATTTTACCACTTACGTGAGCTAAAATCTCATGACCATTTTCTAATTCTACTTTAAACATTGCATTTGGTAAAGTATCTAATACTGTACCTTCTAATTCAATAACATCTTGCTTAGCCATTTATTAACTTCCCCCTTTTTACAATAGTTGGTTATCGTCTAAGATCAACTATAACCATACGAGTCTATAAGTGTTGTTAATAAGTTCAACAAAATTAAAATGAATTACTATATCGCATTGTCACTCTTTTTCGTTTATACTCTTGGCATTACATAGACCGTACAAAGTTGATACTATTTTAGGTTTTCAAGAATATCGATTACGTTTGAAGTAACCTCATTAATATCTTTTGAACCATCAATGTTTTTCAATACATTTTCATTATCATAGTATTCTAGGATTGGCTTAGATTGTTTTACATTGACATTTAAACGATTTGCAACTGTTTCTGGGTTGTCATCTTCACGTTGGTATAACTTACCACCGTCAATATCACAAATGCCATCAACTTTTGGAGGATTGAATACAAGATGATAAGTGTGTCCGCATTTTTCGCAAATTCTACGACCAGTAAGGCGGTTCATTAATTCTTCTTCAGGTACCTCTATATTGATAACAGCATCAATTTTTCTATCTAGTTCTTGCATGATTTCACTTAATGCTTTTGCTTGTTCAATAGTACGAGGAAAGCCGTCAAGTAAGAATCCTTTTTTTGCATCGTCTTCAGAAATTCTTTCTTTAACGATGCCCACAGTAACTTCATCAGGGACTAATTCTCCACGATCCATGTACGATTTAGCTTCTTTTCCTAAATCCGTTTCATCTTTAATCGCTTTTCTGAACATGTCTCCAGTAGATATGTGTGGAATTGGGAATTTCTTAACAATTTCACTCGCTTGAGTTCCTTTACCTGCGCCAGGTAAACCCATTAAAATGATATTCATAAGTGCCCTCCTACAATTTATCTACCACCAAAGCCTCTATAATCTTTTTGACTCACTTGAGCTTCAAGACTCTTCATTGTTTCAATCGCAACACCAATTACGATAAGTAGACTTGTACCACCGACTTGTATCGATTGTGGCAAGTCCATCACCTTAGTAGCAATGATTGGTAGTATAGCAACGACAGCTAAGAATATTGATCCTACAAAGGTCAATCTGTAGAGAACTTTAGTAATATATTTTTTTGTTTGTTCGCCAGGTCTAATACCCGGAACATAACTTCCTTGTTTTTTAAGGTTATCAGACATCTTTTCGGGATTGACTTGTACAAATGCATAGAAATATGTGAATGCGATAATGAGAATCACATAAACGATCATTCCTATATTATTCGATGGATTTGCCACGTCAGATATTTTTTGCGCCCAACTTGCATCAGGGAAGAACAAAGTTAATGTTCTTGGTAATAAGAAGAACGCCATTGCAAAGATGACTGGGATAACCCCTGCAGAGTTAACTTTCAAAGGTAAATATGTTGCTTGTGAACCTAATCGTTGTGCAGACTGTTTTTTCGCATATTGAATTGGTATTTTTCTAATAGCTTGTAGTACGAATATTGCACCAACCGTTAGCAATACCATTCCAACAATTAATCCAACAACTTTTAACCATGCTAAAGTTGTATCATCTTGTCCTACAAAGGACTGTTGGTAAAACTGGATTAATGATGAAGGTAATGAAGATAAAATCCCTCCAAAGATAATGATGGAAATACCATTACCAACACCGAATTGAGTGATCTGTTCACCTATCCAAATTAAGAACGCTGTACCAGCTGTTAACACAACAGCTATTGTTAGGTAGCTAATTACGGACTGGTCCATAATTAGTTGACCTTGCAAATAATTATTAAATTGGAACGCCATTCCTATCGATTGGATAAAAGCAAGTGCAATCGCAAAATAACGGGTTACGTTATTAAGTTTTTTTCTACCTGCATCACCTTGTTTTGCCCACTCTGAAAACTTTGGAACAATATCCATTTGTAATAACTGCATCACAATTGATGCAGTAATATATGGCATTATACCCATGGCAAAGATAGAAAAGTTCTGCAAGGCTCCGCCACCAAACGTGTTAAGTAAGTCAGTGACACCTTGAGAACCTTGTTGACTGTCAAAAGCAGCTGGATTTACGCCAGGTGCTGGAATATAAGTACCTATTTTAAAAATAACTAACATTGCGAGCGTAAAAAAGATCTTGTTACGAACTTCTTTTGTAGTAAAGAAGCTCACAAGCGTTTGAAACATTAGATCACCTCGTGTGCTCCGCCTTTAGCATCAATAGCTTCTGCTGCAGAAGCAGAGAATTTGTTAGCTTTCACTGTTAACTTCTTGTCAAGTGAACCACTACCTAGTACTTTAATACCAGATTTTTCACTTTTAACTACACCAGATTCTACTAATAAAGCAGGAGTTACTTCAGTACCATCCTCAAATTTATTAAGTTGGTCTAAGTTAACAATAGCATATTCTTTGCGGTTAATGTTAGTAAAACCTCGTTTTGGTAAACGGCGGAATAAAGGTAATTGTCCACCTTCAAATCCTGGTCTGATACTACCACCTGAACGCGCTTTTTGTCCTTTTTGTCCACGGCCACTAGTTTTACCGTTACCAGTAGCTGCACCACGACCTACGCGGTTACGAACTTTACGAGAACCTTCTGCTGGTTTTAACTCATGTAATTTCATTTCGGCACCTCCTTAATTATTTTTCTTCTACTGTCACTAAGTGACTTACTTTGTTGATTTGCCCACGAATAGCAGGGTTATCTTCAACAACTACTGAAGAGTTTGTTTTTTTCAAACCTAAAGCTTCAACAGTTTTACGTTGTGTTTCTGGACGACCTATAACACTACGAGTGAGGGTAATTTGTAATTTAGCCATAACTTATTTTCCCTCCTTAATTATATAATTCTTCTACTGACTTGCCACGTAATTTCGCAACTTGTTCAGCATTTTTAAGGTTTTGTAATCCATTAATTGTTGCACGCACCATATTGATTGGTGTGTTTGAACCTAAAGATTTACTTAAGATATCAGTGATACCTGCTAGTTCTAATACTGCACGAACAGGACCACCCGCAATAACACCAGTACCAGGAGCTGCTGGTTTCATTAATACACTACCTGAACTGAATTGTCCAGTGATCATGTGAGGAGTTGTACCTTCGACACGTGGAACTTCAACTAAGTTTTTCTTAGCTGCTTCAACTGCTTTTTTGATTGCTTCAGGTACCTCTTGTGCTTTACCAGTACCGAATCCAACGCGACCGTTTTTATCTCCAACTACTACTAAAGCGCTGAAACGGAAACTACGACCACCTTTTACAACTTTTGCAACACGATTAATTGTAACAACGCGTTCTTCAAATTCTTTCGCTTCTTCTCTACGAGCCATGTAAATGTCCCTCCTTTAAATTAAAATTCTAAACCATGTTCACGAGCTGCATCTGCTAATGCTTTAACACGTCCGTGATATAAATATCCTCCGCGGTCAAATACAATTGTTTTTACGCCTTTTTCATTTGCTCTTTTAGCAATTGTTTCGCCGACTTTAGCTGATAAATCAACTTTAGATCCAGTTTCATTAGCTAGATCTTTTTCTTGTGTTGAAGCTTGTGCTAATGTTTTACCATTAACATCATCGATAACTTGTGCATAAATGTGTTTGTTTGAACGATAAACATTTAAGCGTGGTTTTTCAGCAGTGCCAGATAATTTGTTACGGACACGAGCATGTCTTTTCAAACGCACTTTGTTTTTATCAATTTTGCTGATCATTTTATTACTCCTTTCTTCTGAAAGTTATTTATTATTTACCAGTTTTACCTTCTTTACGGCGAACGTATTCACCTTGGTAACGAATTCCTTTACCTTTATAAGGTTCTGGAGGTCTTACTGAACGAATGTTTGAAGCGATAGCTCCAACTTGTTCTTTTGAAATACCTTCTACAGTTACTGTAGTGTTTTTATCAACACCGAAAGTGATACCATCTTCAGCTTTAAATTCAACTGGGTGTGAGTATCCAACGTTTAATACTAGGTCATTACCTTGCATTTGAGCACGGTAACCTACACCTACAAGTTCAAGTGTTTTTTTGTAGCCATCTTTTACACCTAGAATCATATTATTAATCAAAGCACGAGTTGTACCATGAACTGTTCTGTCATTTTGAGAATCAGTTGGTCTTACAACTTCTAATGTGTTTTCATCTTGCTTATATGTCATTCTTTCATTCATTGTTTGTGATAATTCGCCTTTGGGACCTTTAACAGAAACTGTATTTCCTTCGATAGTTACTGTAACGTCACTAGGGATGTCAATAATTTTTTTACCAACACGACTCATGTTATCGCACCTCCTTGTTATTAATTATTACCAAACGTAACCTAAGATTTCTCCACCAATATTACGTTTTCTTGCTTCTTTATCAGTGATTACACCTTCAGAAGTAGAAACTAATGCAATACCTAAACCATTTAACACTTTAGGTACTTCGTTTGCTTTAGCATAAACACGTAAACCTGGTTTTGAGATACGTTTTAATCCAGTGATAACACGTTCATTGTTTTGACCATATTTAAGGAATAAACGAATAACCCCTTGTTTATCGTCTTCAACGTATTCTACGTTTTTAATGAAACCTTCACTTTTTAATATTTCAGCAATTTCTTTTTTGATATTTGATGCAGGCAATTCTAACTTATCATGGCGCACCATGTTTGCGTTTCTTACACGAGTTAGCATATCTGCAATTGGATCGTTGATTGTCATTGAATGTTGCCTCCTTTCAGACTTTTTTCTATTACCAGCTAGCTTTACGAACGCCAGGGATTTGGCCTTTATAAGCTAATTCACGGAAACAAATACGGCATAATTTAAATTTACGATATACAGAATGTGGACGACCACAGCGTTCACAACGCGTATATTCACGTACTTGGAACTTTTGTTTTTTTTGTTGCTTAGCAACCATTGAAGTTTTAGCCACTTAATTAGCCTCCTTTAGAGATTATTTTTGAAATGGCATACCGAATTGTGTTAACAATTCACGAGCTTCCTCGTCAGTGTTAGCAGTTGTTACGATAACGATATCCATTCCTCGTATTTTACTTACTCGGTCATAGTCGATTTCAGGGAAAATTAATTGTTCTTTAACACCTAAAGTGTAGTTACCTCTACCGTCAAATGCTGATTTTGATACACCACGGAAGTCACGAACACGTGGAAGTGATACCGCAATTAATTTATCTAAAAAGTCATACATTCTTTCACCACGTAAAGTTACTTTAGCGCCGATTGGCATGCCTTCACGTAAACGGAACGTAGCGACAGATTTTTTCGCTTTAGTTACTAATGGTTTTTGACCAGTGATAGCTTGTAATTCTTCTACAGCATCATCTAATACTTTAGAGTTTTGTACAGCATCACCAACACCCATGTTTACAACAATTTTTTCTATTTTTGGTACTTCCATTACAGAACTATAGTTGAACTTTTTAACTAAGTCCGTTGTAACTTCAGAATTAAATTTTTCTTTTAAACGATTCACAGTGGATCCTCCTTTCAATTAGTTATTCATTATTAGATTTGATTTCTTCGCCAGATTTTTTAGCGATTCTAACTTTTTTACCGTCTTCGAATTTGTAACCTACGCGAGTTGGTTCATTCGTTTTAGGGTCTAATAATTGTACATTAGAAACATGGATTGCTGCCTCTGTTTCTAAGATTCCACCTTCAGGATTAAATTGAGTTGGTTTTTGGTGTTTTTTAATAGTGTTAACACCTTCCACAACGACACGGTCTTTTTTAGGTTCTGTAGCTACTACTTTACCTTCTTTACCTTTGTCTTTACCTGCGATAACTTTTACGTTGTCACCTTTTTTGATATGCATGTGTGGCACCTCCTTAAATTTATATATTTATAAATAATTTATTAAAGTACTTCTGGAGCTAATGATACAATTTTCATGAAATTACCTTCACGTAATTCACGCGCAACTGGTCCAAAAATACGAGTACCACGTGGGCCTTTGTCGTCACGAATGATGACACATGCATTTTCATCAAATTTGATATATGAACCGTCATTACGACGTACACCTGATTTAGTACGTACAACAACAGCTTTCACTACTTCACCTTTTTTGACAACGCCGCCTGGTGTAGCATGTTTAACAGTAACGACGATAACGTCACCAATGTTCGCTGTTTTACGACCAGATCCACCTAATACTTTGACTGTAAGTACTTCACGTGCACCAGAGTTATCTGCTACTTTTAATCGTGTTTCTTGTTGGATCATGAGTTAAACCTCCTTTATCTTCACTGTTTATTAAATAATTACTGATTCTTCAACAATATCTACTAAACGGAAACGCTTAGTTGCTGATAAAGGACGTGTTTCTTGAATCTTAACGATGTCCCCTAATTTAGCTGAGTTGTTTTCATCATGTGTTTTGTATTTTTTAGAGTATTTTACTCGTTTGCCATATAGTTTGTGTGTTTTGTATGTTTCAACAAGTACAGTTACTGTCTTATCCATTTTATCGGAAACGACTCTACCTACATAAACTTTACGATCATTTCTTTCGCTCACTTTAGTAACCTCCTCTTTCAATTTGATTATTGATTAGCCTTACCTTGTTCAATTTCTCTTTCACGAGCAACAGTTTTTAGACGTGCAATCGTTTTTCTCACTGTACGAATACGTGCAGTTTCCTCTAATTGACCTGTAGCTAACTGAAAGCGTAGGTTAAAAAGCTCCTCTTTTGAAGATTTGATTTGTTCTTCGATTTCAGAAGTGGTTAAGTCTCTAATTTCCTTAGCTTTCATTTGTTTCACCACCCAATTCTTCACGTTTTACAAACTTAGTTTTAACTGGAAGTTTGTGACTAGCTAAACGTAATGCTTCACGCGCAACTTCTTCGTTTACGCCTGCAACTTCAAATAAAATTCTACCTGGTTTTGCAACAGCAATCCAGCCTTCAACGGCACCTTTACCAGCACCCATACGAACTTCTAAAGGTTTTTTAGTGTAAGGTGTATGTGGGAAGATTTTGATCCAAACTTTCCCGCCACGTTTCATATAACGAGTCATTGCAATACGAGCTGATTCGATTTGACGAGATGTGATCCAAGACGTTGTAGTTGCTTGTAAACCATACTCACCAAATGTTACATAGTTACCGCCTTTAGAACGACCAGTTGTTTTAGGACGATGTTGACGACGATATTTAACACGTTTTGGTAGTAACATTATTATTTTCCTCCTTCACTAGTGTTCTTAGTAGGAAGAACTTCTCCACGATAAATCCACACTTTGACACCTAACTTACCATAAGTTGTGTCTGCTTCTGCGTGTGCATAGCCTATGTCAGCACGTAGTGTATGAAGTGGAACAGTTCCTTCTGAATATTGTTCTGCACGAGCGATATCAGCACCAGCTAAACGACCAGATACTTGAGTTTTGATACCTTTAGCGCCTTGTTTCATCGCTCTTGTAATAGCTTGTTTTTGTACACGACGGAATGATGCACGGTTTTCTAATTGACGCGCAATATTTTCTGCTACCAATTTAGCATCTAAATCAACTTTTTTGATTTCAATTACGTTGATGTGTACTTTTTTATTCGTTAATGAATTTAATTTGTTACGAAGTTTTTCGATTTCTGAACCGCCTTTACCGATTACCATACCTGGTTTACCAGTGTGAATAGCGATGTTGATACGATTAGCTGCACGTTCAATTTCTACATGAGAAACTGATGCTTCACTTAATGCGTTATCAATAAACTTACGGATTTTTAAATCTTCGTGTAATAATGATGCGAAGTCTTTTTCTGCATACCATTTAGCTTCCCAATCACGGATTACACCGACACGAAGTCCAATTGGATTAATTTTTTGACCCACAGTGTTCCCTCCTTAAGATTTTATTAAGCTTCTTTAGCTTCTTCTTTACCGTCACTTACGACGATTGTAATGTGGCTTGTACGTTTGTTGATCGCACTTGCACTACCTTGTGCACGTGGACGGAAACGTTTTAAAGTTGGTCCTTCATTAGCATAAGCTTCTTTAACTATTAATTCATCTGTGTTCATGTCATAGTTATGTTCTGCATTAGCTAAAGCGGACATTAATAATTTTTCAATTACTGGTGATGAAGCCTTGTTTGTTAATTTCAAAATCGCTATCGCTTCACCAGCGCTTTTGCCTCTAATTAGATCTAATACTAATCTAACTTTACGAGGTGCGATTCTTATTGTTTTAGCAACCGCTTTTGCTTCCATTCCAATTTCCTCCTCTACCTGTTAGATATTATCTTCTTGTTTTTTTATCGTCTGCAACGTGACCTTTAAATGTACGTGTTGGTGCAAACTCTCCAAGTTTATGACCAACCATATCTTCTGTTACAAATACAGGTACATGTTTACGTCCATCATATACAGCGAATGTATGTCCGATGAAATCAGGGAAAATAGTTGAACGACGTGACCAAGTTTTGATTACTTGTTTTTTCTCGCTTCCGCTTTGAGCTTCTACCTTTTTCATTAGGTGATCGTCAACGAAAGGTCCTTTTTTAATACTACGAGCCATAGTGGCGCCTCCCTTCTTATTATGTGCGTGCAGCGGTTAAGCCGCACACCCAAATAAGTTATTTTTATTTTTTCTTACGTCCACGAACGATAAGTTTATCTGATGATTTTTTACCGCGACGTGTTTTCTTACCAAGTGTTGGTTTGCCCCAAGGTGACATTGGAGAAGGCATACCGATTGGTGCGCGTCCTTCACCACCACCGTGTGGGTGATCGTTAGGGTTCATTACAGAACCACGAACTGTTGGACGGATACCTTTCCATCTTGAACGTCCAGCTTTACCAACGTTAACAAGTTCGTGTTGGATATTACCAACTTGACCAATAGTAGCGCGACAAGTTGAAAGAATCATACGAACTTCGCCAGATCTTAATCTGATTAATACATATTTTCCTTCTTTACCTAATACTTGTGCACTAGCACCAGCAGAACGAGCAATTTGTCCACCTCTGCCAGGTTTTAACTCGATGTTATGAATAACAGTACCTACTGGAATGTTTTGTAGTGGTAGGGCATTACCTACTTTAATATCTGCTTCTGCACCACTTTCAAGTATTTGACCTACTTTTAAGTTTTTAGGTGCAATAATATAACGTTTTTCTCCATCAGCGTAAAATAACAATGCGATATTTGCTGAACGGTTTGGATCGTATTGAATTGAATCAACTTTTGCTTGGATACCATCTTTGTTACGTTTGAAATCAATTACACGGTATTGACGTTTATGTCCTCCGCCATGATGGCGAACAGTCAATTTACCTTGGTGATTTCGTCCCGCTCTTTTCGGTAGCGGTTGTAATAATGACTTTTCAGGAGTAGTTTTCGTAATTTCTGCGAAATCTAAACTAGTCATATTACGACGACCGTTAGTAATTGGCTTATATTTTTTTAGAGCCATTGTCGTTTACCTCCTTATTGGTAATTTTTAGTTAAATAGATCGATTGATCCTTCTTTTAATTTAACGATTGCTACGCGTCGTTTGTTTGTATAGCCTTGGTAACGGCCCATACGTTTTTTCTTTGGTTTGTAGTTAATAATATTTACACTATCAACTTTAACATCAAAGATTTCTTCTACTGCGATTTTTACTTGTGTTTTGTTAGCACGAGTATCAACATCGAATGTATATTTGTCTTCAGCCATTGCAACTGAAGATTTTTCAGTGATTACGGGGCGCTTAAGAACGTCTCTTGCTTCCATTATCCGAGCACCTCCTCAACTTTTTTAGCAGCTGCTTCTGTGATTACTACACTATCAGCGCTTGTTAAATCTAGAACATTTAAACCTTGTGCAGTCGTTACTTGAACACCAGGGATGTTACGTGCTGAAAGTGCAACATTTACATCTTCAGATTCAGTAACTACTAACACTTTTGTAGGTTGCTCTAAGTTAGAAAGTACAGTTTTGAATTCTTTTGTTTTAGGAGCTTCAAAACTTAATGCATCTACAATTGTTAAGCTATTTTCTTGTGCTTTGAAAGATAATGCTGAACGTAATGCTAAACGACGCATTTTCTTAGGCATTTTGTAAGCATAGCTTCTTGGTGTTGGTCCGAATACGATACCACCACCACGCCATTGTGGCGCACGAATAGTACCTTGACGCGCACGTCCTGTACCTTTTTGTCTCCATGGTTTACGTCCACCACCACGTACTGCTGAACGGTTCTTAACAGCATGTGTACCTTGGCGTAATGAAGCACGTTGTAAATTAATTGCTTCAAAAAGAACGTTATTGTTTGGTTCGATTGCAAATACTGCATCGTTTAATTCAACTGAACCTGATTTAGTTCCATCTACTTTTAATACATCATAATTTGCCATTATGCATTTCCTCCTTTCGCTCTATAATTATTTATTACCTTTGATTGATGAAGAGATTTCTAAGTATCCTTTTTTCGGACCTGGTACATTACCTTTTACTAAGATAACATTGTTTTCAGTGTCAACTTGAACTACTTCTAAGTTTTGGACTGTTACAGTGTTTCCACCCATACGTCCTGGCATTTTTTGTCCTTTGAAAACTTTTGAAGCATCAGATGCCATACCTACTGAACCAGGTGATCTATGGAAATGAGAACCATGTGACATTGGTCCACGTGCTTGGTTATGACGCTTGATAGCACCTTGGAACCCTTTACCTTTAGATACGCCAGTTACATCAATGATGTCACCAGCTTCAAATGTATCAACTGAGACTTCTTGACCTACTTCGTATTCATCAACATTGACGTTTCTGAATTCACGAATGAAGCGCTTAGGTGCTGAGCTTGCTTTTTTAGCATGGCCTTCAGCTGGCTTGTTAGCATATTTGCTTGACTTGCTTCCTTTTTTGTAAGCTGCTTTATCAGCATAGCCTACTTGGATTGCATTGTAGCCATCTACTTCTTCAGTTTTCTTTTGTAATACTACGTTTTCACTAGCTTCTACTACTGTTACAGGGATTAAATCACCGTTTTCTCCGAAAACTTGTGTCATCCCGATTTTTCTTCCTAAGATTCCTTTGGTCATCGAAAGTCCACCTCCTAATTTTTTCTATTATAATTTGATTTCGATGTCTACACCAGATGGTAAGTTTAAGCCCATAAGAGCATCTACTGTTTTAGGTGTAGGATTAACAATATCGATTAAGCGTTTATGTGTACGTTGTTCGAATTGTTCACGTGAATCTTTATACTTATGCACGGCACGAATTACAGTATAAACTGATCTTTCAGTCGGTAACGGAATTGGTCCAGACACATCTGCACCAGAACGTTTTGCTGTTTCAACAATTTTTTCTGCAGATTGATCGATAACTCTGTGATCATAAGCTTTTAATCTGATTCTAATTTTTTGTTTTGCCATAATTTTCCCTCCTTATTCGTCTACATTTAAGTGATAGACTTCTCCACGAAAACTATCTCACACAGCGCCATGGCAAAGTGGCCGGGTGTGTCAGTAACCTTTCGCTTCATCGCGTGTTCTTAAAGTCCAACATTAGATATGTTACATGAAAAGCAGTGATTTATCAAGCTTTTCTGCAAAAGTTTTTACTATTTGCCTAACACATACCTTGTTATTATACTTGAACTACTTATTCAGTTCAACCACTTTTAGGAAATTTTTAGTGTTTGTAATTTTAAATGTTTATTTTCCCTTTTTTATTTTCATTTGATTTATTTCGTTTATACTAGTATTAGTTAGGAGTGAATATTGATGAAAAGTGGTATCCGTTCGACACTTATAATACTTAGTTTAATATTAATTGTTGGTGAGTTTATTTATGGCATCCCGTTTTTAGGTGGTAGTATCATTTTCAGTTTTGGTTGGCAGCCTTTATTAATCAATGCGTTACTATATTTTATAATCGTGATTATATTAATAGTTGATAAACAAAATTCTATTAAACCAATGTTAATCATACCATTGCTAGGCGTTATTGGTTCTTTCATAGCATTCATACCTTTTGTTGGGATGATTGTTCATTGGGTTTTATTTTTCTTAATGTTGTTCTTTGTTTTGATTATTTTCTCTACGCCACTTTATGTTCCAAATAAACATGCAAAAGTTGTTTACACGCAACATAAACAAGAGAATAATAAATTTTAGAGTTATACAGGTATGGTTATTACATTATAATGAAGAAACACGTTTTTTATAAACTGAATACAGGTAATTAACACTTACAAAAAATCCCTTTGCTTCGATTTGAATCGAATGCAAAGGGATTTTTTATTTAGCCGTGAACAAATACAAAATATAATATAAACAGTATCATTAAAGCATACATGATTGGGTGGACTTCTTTATGTCTTTTAGAAATCAACATTGTGATTGGATAAAAGATGAAGCCACAAGCAATACCAGTTGCGATTGAATAAGATAACGGCATCATAATAATTGTGATAAATGCTGGTACTGCTACTTCGAATTTTTTCCAGTCTATTTCCGCAAAATTAGCTGCCATTAATACACCTACGACTACAAGCGCTGGCGTAGTCACTGCACTTGTTACTACTTCCATTAAAGGACTGAAAAATATCGCTAATAAGAAACAAAAACCTGTAACAACACTAGCAAACCCTGTACGAGCTCCTACAGCGACACCTGACGTTGATTCAATATAGGAAGTCGTTGTTGTCGTCCCAAAAATTGAACCAACTATTGTTGCTAATGAATCAGAAAATAATGCTCGGCCAGCTCTAGGTAATTTATTATTCTTCATCATACCTGCTTGCGTTGCCACTGCAACAAGTGTACCTGCAGTATCGAAGAAATCTATAAATAAAAACGTTAAAATTACAATTAAAAATTGTACGGTGAACAATTGACTAGGATCTTTAAATGCCTCAAAAGCAGCTCCGAAAGTAGGCTCAATACTAGGAACTTTGCCTACTATGCCACTTGGAGTATGTATTAGTCCAGTAAGCATTCCTAATATAGATGTTAATACCATACCAATAAATATCGCACCAGGTACTCTAACAGCATATAATATCACTGTTATAATAATACCAAAAATCGTTAACAATACAGGTCCATCAGTGATATGACCCAAAGTTACTAATGTAGAATCATTATTAGTGATGATTCCTGAACTTTGTAATCCAACAAAGGTAATAAATAAACCAATTCCTGCTGAAACTGCCATTTTCATTTGATAGGGTATTGCGTTAATAATGGTCTCTCTTAAACCGGTCATAGTCAAAATTGCAAAAACCACACCAGAGAATAACACGCCGGTCAAACCAACTTGCCATGGAATACCCATTGTTAACACAACTGTAAATGCGAAAAATGCATTTAAGCCCATGCCAGGTGCTAAGGCAATTGGATATCTAGCTATCAAGCCCATAAATAAAGAACCTACAAACGCGGCTAATGCTGTAGCAACAAAAATAGCGCCTTGGTCCATTTTCATATCTTCTGAAACACCTTTTACGCCTGCTAAACTAAGTACTTGAGGGTTGACAGCTAATATATATGCCATTGACAAGAAAGTTGTAAGCCCACCAAGTATCTCTTTCTTATAGTTTGTTTTATGCTTTTCAAACTTGAAATACTTTTTCACGGTTTAGTTCTCCTTTTTTTAAAATACCTACACATTCTAATACCAATTACATTATTTTACAATAGCAAACACGAACTTCTTGTCAAAATTTATACTTTTCGTTCGAATAATTTAAAATTTTAATCCTTTTAGTGCATCTTGGAATGGATTATTCTCTAATCCATCATCGTTATTCATATATTTTTTCAAATCTTTTTTGTTCACTTTATCTGATTTTTTATTTTTATGACGTTTATCCATTTGTGCTTGTGTTTCAGTATGGCCACACACACAACGATAAACCGCTTCTTTGCCTTTTCCAAACAACATCATTTTTTTGTGACAATTTGGACAACGTGCATTGGTTTTTCTTTGAATATTCTTTTTAGTTTTACATTTAGGATCCTGACAAACGAGCATTTGACCATTTCTAGTTTTAACTTTAATCATAAATTTGCCACATGTAGGACATTCTGTTGTTGTTAAATTATCGTGTTTATAATTTTGTTCACTTTTTTTAATTTCATTAACAACTTCATGCGTGAAAGTTTTCATTTCAGAAATAAATTGCGCGGCATTGTATTTACCTTGCTCTATTAATGATAGTTTTTCTTCCCACTCAGCAGTTAATAGTGGTGATGTTAATTTTTGTGGTGCAAGCTCTAATATTTGCTTTCCTTTGGATGTAACTTTTATCTTACCATCACGAGATTCAATTGCATTCATGTTAAATAACTTTTCAATGATATCTGCTCTAGTAGCAACAGTTCCAATCCCACCTGTTTCTTTCAATGTTTCATTATATTTTTTATTATCTAATTTAAAGAATTTTTGAGGGCTTTCCATCGCTTTTAATAAAGTACCTTCGTTAAAATATGATGGTGGTGTTGTTTCATGTTGTTCGATTTTAGGATGTGTTATGTGCAATTTAGATGATTTGGTTATTTTTTCAATTTGCTTGTTGACGGCTGCTTCATTTTCATAAATCGCTTTAAATCCTAACTTTTTAGTAACTTTATCTTTAAATTCAAATTTATAATTTCCTGCTACGATATTGATTGATACAGCTTCGTATTCATGTGGTGGCATAAGATTTTCTAAAAATCTTTGAGCAATCATCAGATAAATTTTTGTTTCACGTTGTGAGAGTTGATTCATATCAGGACGTACTTCTGTCGGTATAATCGCATGATGATCTGATACTTTTTGATTGTTTATAAATTTTTCATTTATTGAAAAAGATTGTGCCATTTGAGATTTTGCAATTTCTTTTAATGATGTCCCCATGATCGCTTGAATTCTATCTTTAAGCGTACTTACCATATCGTCAGTTAAATAGTTAGAATCTGTACGTGGGTAAGTTACAAGTTTGTGTCTTTCGTACAATGTCTGTAAAACATTCAATGTTTCTTTTGGACCAAAGTGGTAGCGTTTATAGGCTTCTTGTTGTAAATCTGTTAAATTAAATAATTTAGGTGCATATGATTTTTTATGCTTCTTACTAATACTTTCAACCAAACCTTCTTTATCAATAACTTCACTTTTTATCTTTTCAAAAACCGATTTATCATTACTAAACTCCGGCGTCATACATTGGAATGTGAGGCCTTCAGCAACAATATTCATCTTAAAATAAGTTTGCGGTGTAAAATGATTGATTTCATCTTGTCTCATTTGAACAAGTTGTATCGTCGGCGTTTGAACTCTACCAAGTGACAATTGCGCATCGTATTTTGTTGTTAATGCACGAGTTGCATTGATGCCAACAATCCAATCTGCTTCACTACGAGCAAGCGCTGCATAATATAAATTATTAAATTTACGACCATCTTGTAATTTTGAAAAGCCATCCTTAATTGCTTTTTTAGTTACTGAGCTAATCCACAATCTTTTAATAGGTTTCCTATTATGTGATTTATCTAAAATTAAACGCGCAACAAGTTCCCCTTCTCTACCAGCATCTGTTGCGATAATAATGTCTTTTGTATTTTTATTATTAATTAATGATTGTACAACAGAAAATTGTTTTTTTGTCTTGCTTATGACAACCGTCTTCATACGTTTAGGTATGATAGGAAGATCGTTAAGTTTCCATTCTTTATAGTTATCATCATATTGTTCTGGTGTAGCATTTGTAACTAAATGCCCCAGTGCCCAAGTGACAATATACTTATTATTTTCGAAGTAGCCATTGCGTTTATCATTTATATTTAATGCTTGCGCAATATCTCTGCCTACAGACGGTTTTTCAGCAATAATGAGTGATTTCATAATTTCGTCCTTTCAATTTCAATGATATTATTATTGTAACATGTATATAGCACATCAAAACTTCCATTTACATGAAAAAGTTCTTATAATTAACTTAATAGTTCATCATATGGAGGTATTATATGAAAACAACAAATCCGAACGATGTCGATCAAATCTTGGAATTTTTGAATAATGCTAATTATCAATCTGCTTCTTATTTGTATAAATTGCCACAAATGCATAATGACATTAGGACCGTTATTACCAATGCAATACAAGATCCGGGTGTGTTTGCACAAGTAAACAATCAAGATGAAATTACAATGTTGCTTTTGGCTTTAAAGTACGAGGACAATAAATATAAAGTATTAGGACCATTCATAGACAAAAGCATCAAGCCTTCTATCGAAGAAATGACACAACTTTTCGATGCATTAGCTCAAAGTAAACCGGATACTGCAAATTTTAATTTTTCATTTGAAGAGCATGAGCAAGCATATTTACCATTTATGAAATCTTTAGGTGCATCCTATAGTTTTACTGATTATTATCTGATTTCTACGAAAGATATTGGCGACGTTGGTAATGAACAGAATATTATTGAATACCAACCTGCGTTTTACCGTTATTTTAGTAAATTACACAATCAAACATTCAAACATGATGTAATGACTGCTGATGAAATTGTAAAATCATTAGATGCATACCATCGTCTATTTATATTTATGTCTGAAGGACTATTAAAAGGCTATTTATATCTTGAAATCGCTGAAAATAACAATATAGCTGAAATCAAATATTTTTCTTCTCACTCTGATTACAGGTTAATGGGAATTGCTTTTGATTTACTCTCATATTCTTTGCATTTTGCTTTTTCAACATTTGATATTGATAAGATTTATTTTAAAATACGCAGTAAAAATACTACGCTTGTTGAGCGTTTCAATGAATTAGGTTTTAACATTAATTATGAATATAAAAAATTCAAATACGTAGCAGCATATATTTAAATTGTAAGCGTTTTATATTTTTGCATTTTTTAATATATACACACTATTTTAAAAATTAAAAAGCTGAACTGTAATCTAATATTTTTACTATTCGATGCCTTTACTTTAAAATGATTATCTAGGGCAATCTTCAGTGATTGTTTTATAGAAGGAAAGTAAAATTAAATAGAGAGTGAGTGAAGCTTAGTTATGGATTTATTAATTGCCCTACTCCCAGCGTTATTTTGGGGGAGTGTTGTTTTAATTAATGTGCTAGTTGGTGGTGGCCCTTACAATCAAATTAGAGGGACTACTTTCGGTGCACTTATCATAGGTATCTTATTATTACTTACTGGCAATACAAAATTCGATGACCCCATCGTAATTATTGTAGGTTTAATATCTGGTGCTTTTTGGGCATTGGGACAAGGTTATCAATTAAAATCAGTCAGTTTAATTGGCGTATCTAAAACAATGCCAATTTCAACAGGATTACAACTTGTAGGTACTACTTTATTTAGTGCTATATTCTTAGGTGAATGGAGTACTGGTACGCAAGTTATACTTGGCCTAGTTGCAATGATTTTACTTGTTGGAGGTATTGCACTTACATCAATTAAAGGAAAAAATGAAGCTTCAGAAAGTACTAAAAACTTTGGTAAAGCAATTCCTATCTTGTTAATTTCCACTGTTGGTTATGTCGTCTATGTTGTGGTTGCACAAATTTTTGGTGTTGATGGCATGAATGCTCTATTCTTCCAATCTATTGGTATGGCAATCGGTGGATTAATATTATCTGCTAAACATGAGACTACTATTAAAAGTACCGTGTGGAACTTAATACCAGGTGTCATTTGGGGTATAGGTAACTTGTTTATGTTCTATTCTCAACCCAAAGTAGGTGTGGCAACAAGCTTCTCATTTTCACAATTATTAGTAATTGTTTCTACACTTGGTGGTATATTCCTTTTAGGTGAACGAAAAGATAAACGTCAGATGATAGGCATTTGGACGGGTATTATTTTAATCGTTATAGCTGCCTTTGTTTTAGGTAACATTAAAGCTTAGTTAAAGAACTATTATTAAATCTTATTCGACTTATAAACTTTTATAAAAACTAAATTTATGCCGAATAACTAGGAGGAATCTTAAATGTTTGAAGATTTAGCAGGAAAAGTAGTTATTATTACAGGTGCTGGTAGTGGTATTGGAAAAGCGATGGCAGAACAATTTGGTGAAGAAAAGGCGAATGTTGTATTAAATTACAGATCCGAACGTCATATGGACGCTATGGAATCCTCAATTAAATTAATTGAAAATGCTGGTGGTAAAGCGATAAAAGTTCAAGCAGATATCTCTAAAGAGAATGATATTGATCATCTCATCCAAACTACTGTAAATCATTTTGGTACATTAGATATCATGATTAACAATGCTGGATTTGAAAAAGCAATACCAACACATGAAATGCCTTTAGATGAATGGCAAAAAGTAATTGATATTAACTTGACTGGCGCATTTTTAGGTGCCAAAGCAGCAGTTAATCAATTTCTTAAAGAAGATAAGAAAGGTGTTATTCTTAATACCTCAAGTGTACATGACAAGATTCCTTGGCCTAACTATGTAAATTACGCTGCAAGTAAAGGCGGTTTGAAATTAATGATGGAAACAATGTCTATGGAATATGCTCAATACGGCATCCGTATTAATAATATTTCACCAGGAGCAATTGTAACGGAACATACAAAAGAAAAATTTTCAGATCCAACAACTCGTGCAGAAACATTAGAAATGATTCCAGCAAAAGAGATTGGTGAAGCAGAAGAAGTAGCAAACGTAGCAAGATTTCTTGCCTCTGATTTAGCGAGTTATATTCATGGAACTACTATTTATGTTGATGGTGGCATGACAAATTACCCAGCATTTATGGGAGGTAAAGGATAAATTCCTCACGTTCCATCACAAGATATGAACTTAGTCATTAATATCTATGCTCAAAATATAAAAAGGAGTTAATCCGTAATGATATGCTCCCTTCAAAGTAGACACTTAAAAATGTAAACTTTGAAGGGA
>NZ_PPQC01000021.1 GCF_002902365.1 Staphylococcus cohnii subsp. cohnii
CTCCCTTCAAAGTTTACATTTTTAAGTGTCTACTTTGAAGGGAGCATATCATCATATGGATTAGTCTTTTTTATGAGATTGAGCTTTATGCCCCACTACTTTATTTAAACTTCTATTTTGCTTGTTTTGTTAGATCTTTATAATACCTAACATGTCTTTTAAGTGGATGATATTTGCTTAATTCTGGGTATTCAAAGAAATCATATAATTCCATACCTATTTTTTCCATAACCTTACGTGAAGGCGCATTATTTTCTGAAGTAAATGCGTATACGTCATTAATACCATGCTGTTTTGCATATTGGAGTACCGCTTCTGCACCTTCAGTTGCGAAACCATTCCCCCATACTTCCGGGATTAAACGCCAGCCAATTTCATAGAATGGTAACTCATCAAACGTATATTTGCTGTCTTTAGGTACATAGTTCAATCCAATAAAACCAAGCCATCCATTTGTTTCTTTTAATTCAACAGCAAAAAGTCCTATACCATGATTTATAATAATGTCATTCATCTTTTTCATATCATGTTCTGAACGTCGATAACTTAATAAACTCGGGAAATATCTACGGACTTGATGATTCGCATTCATCTGTTGAAATGGAAGTAAATCTTCTGCTTGCCAGTCCCGTAACCTTAAACGCTCAGTTTCTATATAAACTGTCATACTGTTACACCTCTAAACTGGAAATTAAATTTCTATAGAAAATAACGCGTTATGATTATTCTCATACCGCGCTATCACATGGATTAAGCTTTGCTTATGCTTTTGAAATATAACTAATCAATTCAACATTTACAGCCACTTCTTTTAACCGACCACGTTCACTTTTTGGTGCGGTAAATGTTGCATCTATAAAATCATTTTTATGATTTAATTTGTAAGTAGCTACAAATGTATCAGTATCAGATTCAAAGTTTGGTAAATGTGCAATAACACGTTTAATTTCACCCGTTGAATCTTTGATTTCTCTACCAGTTATACTTTCAATTTCTCTACCTAATTCTGGAAGCGTAATTGAACGCCCTTCTAGTAATACAAAATCTTTTTCATGCATCGTTATTCCCTCTTTCTCCTAATGAAAAATGATTGTTTAAAAACTGCGTATAATAAATGATTCATTATAAAGTCACACTTGATATAAAGGTATTGCTAGACAACTGACTTATAATTTCAAATCTATTTTTTAAAACTTTTTATGTTCATTACGTTAATGATACCCATTATAACAATTTGTAAAACGATAGTACAATAATTTCCTGGGAAATATTGCATAAAATCATTTTGTAAAGAAATACGTTTAGAAGCCTATGTTTCAGTGTTAACATCTTTTTCTAAATTCTTTGACTTATCTTGGAGTTTATCTTTTTGTTTTTCTAAATCTTCTTTTTGCTTTTTCAAATCTTTATTTTGCTTTTCTAATTTATCAATATCTTTCTCTAACGTTGCTTTTTCATCATTTTTTCCACAGGCTGTAAGTAACACAGTGGACGCAAGTATGAGTGCTAAACATTTTTTCATGTAAGAACTCCTTTTGTTAATTTCATAATAATAATATAATTTTATCATTATTTTTAAATATCTTCATTATTTATTATTAATCTTTTATTCATAGTCACTGAACTTATATGATATCCAAGTTTAAAATTCAAATCTTTCATTGCGTTATTGTGGTTGACTACTGTGCTTTCGATTTCTAAAGCGCCTTTAGCATGCGCCCATATTTCCACTTCTTTTTTTAATACTTTCGCTATACCTTGATTGCGATAATCCTCGGAAACATACAACATTTCAATAATGACTTTTTGGTATTGTTTTAAATACCTTGCCCAGATAAAAGCAATCATTCGTCGTTGTTGTATTTCGATAATCACAACATCTGTGTTGGCCATTAATCCATTTTCAATCATTTCTTTATGCAATGCAACAGAGATAGTAGTGTTTTGATATTGCTCATATTGTTCATTAAGTTGTTGTTCGTGAATTTCTGCAATTTCATTTAAATATTGTTGTTGTGTTTGTTTTAAATATTCCATTATTACTCCTTTGAAAGTGTTATTGATTTATAATACTATATTAGTCATAATTAGCATTATAAATATATTTTATATGTAAGAAGGAATGCCAAATGCCAATGAAATCTACCGATAAATTAATGCGTGAAAACAATGTAAAAGCATTACGTTTAAATAATACAGATCGAGATACTTTCGAAAATTATATGACTTACGTTAGAGCTGATTTGAGTGTCAATCCGCATGATTCTGAAAAAATGTTAAATCGTGTTTTAAATCAGTTGTTAGAAGCAGAAAAAGATGGTGCATTAGCAATGGAATTCTTTGATCATGATCCTAAAGCTCACGCCAAAAGAGAACTTAGACGTTTACCAAATGAAACAATAAGAAATATTTTCAAGTATATTATGCGTCATATTATGCTGTTTGTGGGTATTTTTTGTTTTCTCAAAGGATTTGCAGGATTTTTTATTGGTGCAAAACGACTATATCTATATACTTTTCCACTCACATTAATCGTAGGTATTGCTATCATTTTTTTCTTTATTTGGATGTTATTTAAAACAGTCCAAATACGCTGTTTTAGTACATCACATTTATCTTGGCTTTTAACATATCTCGTTTTACTTTTATCCGTATGCGGGATATTTTATGTTTTTTTCATTCCACAGACACTTTTAACTGTCGGACCATATATATTAATTAGCAACTGGACTTTTATTATTATTTCTTTCATCTTCATTCCAACAGCATTATATATTGATCATCACTTTACTAATAAAAATACAAACGCTTCTTTATAAAGATAATTAAAAAACACGTTAGCACATGCTTCTAAAATTCAAGAAGTGGCTGACGTGTTTTTAGTTTATGGTTCACTTATGTTGTTATACTTTCTTTCTTTTCTACTGCAATATTGATAAATAAGAATATAAGGCCAATTAATGTTAATATTGGCGCAATTAAACTTAATGATGCAACTGGTAGATTTGTTACCACGACACCTCCGATAAACGCACCCAAAGCATTACCTAAATTAAATGCTGATTGGTTAAGCGTACTCGCAAGTGTTGGTGCATCTTGTGAAATTAAAGTACTTTTATATTGTAGTGACGGACTCATACTGAAACCGATCAGACCGAAAAAGAAAATACCTGCTACCATTAATAGTCCATTCATTTGTACAAAATATAATAAGATGAAATATAAAGTAAATACACTAAATATCATTTTTAATGCTTTATTTAAATTCCAATCTGCAAGTTTTCCGCCTACAACATTACCTAATGTGACACCAATACCAAATATAATCAATAAATATGAAATTAAATTTTCTTGTACATGTGACACATCAATAAGTACTGTTGATATATAAGTAAAGTAAGCAAACACACTGCTAAATCCAAATAATGTAACAGCTAATGTTAACCATAAGCGTTTTTCTTTTAAGATTTTCAGTTCATTTAATACAGATGATTTAACTGTTTCTTTTTTCATTGGTACAAATATAATAATACCTATTAATGCTAATGCTCCGATAATTGATATAATAATAAATGTCATTGGCCAACCAAAGTTTTGGCCGATTAACGTTCCAAATGGCACACCTAATATATTACTCATGCTTAAACCCATAAACATTAATGCCATTGCACTAGCACGCTTTTCTGGTTTAACCATACTTGCTGCTAATATTGAACCTATACCAAAAAATGAACCATGCGCTAATGAAGTAATAATTCGACTCGTCATCATGAATCCATAATTAGGACTGAATGATGCTGCAAAGTTTCCTATAATAAATATCGCCATTAATGCCAACAATAAATATTTTCTATTCCATTTAATTGTCAACATTACAATGATAGGACCACCGATAGCAACACCTAAAGCGTAACCTGTAATCAGTTGACCAGCTTGACTCACACTAACATCAAAATCTCTAGCGATGTTGGGTAATAATCCCATAATTACAAACTCTGTCATTCCTATTGCAAACGCACCGATTGCGAGCATCCATATAGCAATTGGATATTTCATTTAAGACTCCCTTCCTATTCCCGCTTTTTAACACATGTGAGTGATTATACTAAAGTAGTCATAACGAAAACAAGAAGATTGCTTATATTCCAATTCATTTATGCTATAAGGACGCTCGCCAAGATTGTATGCCTCTTGTGACATCTTTCACTACGTAAATTAATTGATTAATAATGCATCAATGAAAAACCAAATCACCATAATAATCATTATTATCGCTTGAGCGATAGAACTTGCTAAAAATGCTACAACTGAACCAAAACTTGCCTTTAAAGCTTTAGAAAAGTGTGGCTCCTGTATAAATTCAACTACTAACACCGCTATAAACGGGATAATGATTATTCCAAATGGTGGAAAGACAAAACAACCAACGATAACACCAATCAATGCTGCATACTCGCTTAATTTTGATCCACCGAATTTACTGACAAAATATTTATTCATAATGAAATCCGCAATAATAATAAATATTGTGAACAATGCCATCGATACATAAAAAATCCAAGACAAATGATGATTATCAAAGCCGAATTGATAAATTAAGAAACCAATCCACAATATAAGTACTGATGGTATAATTGGTTTAATTAAACCGATAAACGCTAAAACAAATGCTGCTATAATAAATAACCATAAAATCAATGTCATTACAATCTACTCCATACTTTCTTCTGTGAATTTTTGTTCTTTCGTAAAATATATTAAAATCATACCTAAAAATATTGATCCTGCAGAAACAAAGAACACGTTGCCTAAGCCTACCCAGTGACTCATTATACCGCCGAGCAGATTACCACATAATTGTCCTATAACCATCGCATTAGCAAATAATGTAGATGCATAACCAGGAAAATCAGGTAAAATATCTTGGAAATAACTTATACCTAATCCGAGCAAAATTGCTAGGAAAATCGCTAGAAACACCTGGCCCACAATCATCATGATAAGACTGTTAAATACGCCAATACTAAAATAGAATAATCCTCCAAACAAACCTCCAAGTATCAGTAACGTACGTGTAGTCAACTTGGCCGATAAAATACCTAATATGACCATAAATGGTACTTCTAGTCCTGCACAGATACTAGCTAGCACGCCCACTCGACTTTCTGGCTCGTTTAAAAAGTTCGTTACATACAATGGCATATTCAACGTATACATCCATTGTCCTATATGTAATAAAATAAAAGCCAAAAATGGTACAAACAAAACTTTATCTCTCAGCATATTAGGTGCAGCCGCTTCGACATGTGTACTATCTGCTACCGGACGCTTTGTTTGAATATCTTTAAAGAAAAAAACTTGTAATAAAAGTGTGAATAATATGATTGTTATCGTTCCGCCAAATAAACCTGCATATCCTTTAAAACTGAGTAACAACGCACCTATAAGTGGACCGAACAAGAAACCAAATGAAAACATCGAACGTAATACAGCGTTAGCGAATTTCGCTCTATCCTTTGATGTAGAAGTATTGATCGATTCTCTCGCTGACGCATACATTTGTGGCATAGCTGGGGCAAAACAACCTTGAAAAATGGCATACATTGCTATAAAAATCCATATTTCATGAACATAAAAATAAATTGAAAAACTGACTGCGCCCATAAAAAGTGCAGTAATAATAATCGTTTTTCTATTGATACTATGTGTATCAGAAAAACGCGCTACAATTGTATTCATTGTAAATTGGCTAATTGCAGCTAATGCTAATAACAAGCCATATTGGGTAGAAGTCATACCTAAATCATTTGTGGCAAATAACACCAGATACGGTACAGTGATCGCAATTCCCATACCTAACATCATCATATTAACAACAAATAATTTATAATTTTTTATATGTAACAATTCACTAAACATTTAGCGTCCTCTATTCCTATTAAATTCAATATAACTCTTCGCAAAGTTACTTTTATAACTGAACCAAAATATTCAATTGTGAATAATTATTATTCTACGTATTCCATTATTAAATTAATAAATGAATCAACTTGTGGCAACTGTAACATGCTTGGATCATAGCTTAAATAAGTAGAACGAATCAGCGGCTTATCGTCTATATCTACGCGTTGAAACGCAAATTGTTCCTTATCCAAATGTTTCATCATTATTTCTGGCAATATTGTCACGCCAACACCATTTAATAACATTTCTTTACATGTCGCCACTTGGTCAACCGTAATCATCGCATGATAATCTTGACCAATTTGACTACCATACCATTCTTTAATTTGGTTAATATATATAGGGTCAGCCTGAAATTCGATAAACGGCATCTTTTCTACTTCATCATTACGATTTTTTGGATGGATAAAATAATGTTCGTCATTAAATAAATGTGTGTTGCTTAAATTCATCATTTTATTACCACGAATAATCATCACATGGTAATCTCTATGATTCGCTTTAATTTGTTCACTTGATCCTACTTGAACTTGAATTTCTACATTTGGAAATTGTCGTGTATATAAATTCAATACAACCGGCAACAACGTTTGACCTATTAAAGACGAACAACCGATGGAAATGGTACCATTTACTTCGCCGATATGTGCTTGCATCTTATCTAAAAATAGACGCTCTCTATTTAACATATCACGCGCGTGTTCAATAATCATCATACCCTCAGTCGTGGTTATTAATTGCTTTTTTGTACGTATGAATATGTCGACACCAAATGCATTTTCTATCGCTTTTAATCGTTGTGTTACTGCTGGTTGAGAGATATATAAAATTTCTGCTGCTTTCCTGAGCGTTTTTGTCTCATCTAATGTAGTTAACAAGCGATAATCGTCAATCTTCATAATTATCCCCCTATTTTTACAAATACTTAAATATCTTTATTTATGGTGGCCTTACTTGTATCTACTTTGCGTTAATTACTTATATTCAGTAATCTTCAATTCTCGCAGTGTTTACTATAACATGGTTAATGCATGACTAATATAGGGAATTTTGTTTACCACAATTTTAAGATTTTTGAGATGCATTTGAATCTTTAATCTTACTATGATGTGATTTATTTTTGTTTTGATTAGAATGATTATAATGCTTATTGTATTTTTTAATCGACTTATGTTTAGTCTCATTGTATACAGAGTCTTTGTCTTTATGCTTTTTCCCTTTAAATTTTTGTTTATTAAAAGAAGATTGCTTTTGAGAATTCGCTTTTTGTTTTATCTTATGAAAACAATACATAATTTTGTCTTGCATCGTTGTAAAATCTGTATCAATTTTAATCATTAACTGATGTGCGATAATGTATGCTTCGTGATATTGTTTCTTCGTTATTTGTCCTTGATTTAACGCGCGTAATAAGTCGTCTTCATCTACAAGCTCGTATGCTCCACCAGGTAATGCTAATACGTCCAAGCATAAATCAATCGTACGCGCATTTCCTTTTTGCGTAACGTTTTTTATATTTATGTCAAAGTAATATTCTAACGGATTGCCCTTGTCGTCTAACATCACTGTGATACTATAACGCTTTTTTTCAGGTAATATTTGTAACCACTGATAGTTATCATCGGCAACAACAATATTTTGTCCTACCACCGATACTTCTAGCGGTTCACGTACTTTTTTCATCGTTACTAAACCAATAATACCTTTAAATTTGTTATTATTCACTTTGACTTCCGTATACTCTCGGTCAATGATGCGACGCCAGTGACGTTTATCAATATATTTTACTTTCACTGCCACCAACTCCTTGTCATTATTATATAAAACTGAACCTTACATGTCATCTTATGTTTGTTACATTTAAATTTTTAATTAATAGTGAGTAGATAATTATTTTTATTGTACTATATTTCATAGCGCAAAAGCGAAATTGACAATTGTTGAGAACTTTGTTAAATTTTTAATATATTTTTCAGAAAATTCTTTAAAAAGGGAGATAGCCATATGTCAACGACACAAAGACCATTTAGAGCGGATCACGTAGGGAGTTTGCTACGTCCAAAACGCTTAAAAGATGCACGCAAAGATTATCAAAACAACGAAATAGATGCACAAACTTTAAAAAATATAGAAGATGAAGAAATTGAACGCATCATAGATAAACAACTAGAAATTGGTTTACATAGTATTACTGATGGTGAATTCCGCCGAAGTTGGTGGCATTTCGATTTCTTAGAAAACTTGGATGGTGTTGAAGGTTACACATCTGAGCGAGGTTTAACATTTGAAGGTGTAGAAACTAGAAATCACAACGTCAAAGTGGTTGATAAAGTTGCATTCAATCCAAATCATCCCCATTTTGAACACTTTAAATTTTTATATGATAAGGTAAACGGTCGTGCAACAGCAAAAGTTTCAATTCCAAGTCCAAACCAATTATTCCACCCTAATATTTTAAACGAAGAAATATATCCTGACATCAATGATTTTGCACATGATGTAGCAAAGGCTTATCATGATAGTTCACTTAAATTCTATGAGCTTGGTGCACGTTATATTCAACTAGATGATGTGTATTGGGCAAACTTGACTTCTGGAACACAAAACACACGTGGGCGTGATAGAAGTGAATCAGAAAAAGAAATTGCGCGTCAGCTTGCTTATAAAGTGATTAATGAAGCAATCAGTGATTTACCAAAAGATTTATTAATCACAACACACATTTGTCGTGGAAATTATCAATCTACTTGGGCCATTTCTGGTGGTTACGAACCAATCGCACCGTATCTATTCAAAGAACAATTAGATGGTTTCTTCTTAGAATATGACGATAAACGTTCAGGTGATTTCGAACCCTTAAGATTTTTCCCAAAAGACCGTTCATTTGCAGTATTAGGATTATTCACTTCAAAAAACGGTGAGTTAGAAGATAAAGATACTATTTTAAAACGTGTAAAAGAAGCACAAAATTATATAGATTTAGAACAAATTTGTCTAAGTCCGCAATGCGGCTTTGCGTCTACAGAAGAAGGCAATAAATTGACAGAAGAAGAACAATGGAAAAAGTTAGCTTATATTGTTGAAATCGCTAATGAAGTTTTTGGTACTTCAAAATAATATAAACAAGAAACTCGTGTTACTTTCACAAGCGTTTTAATGAGAAAGTAACACGAGTTTGCTTTTATATTTAACTATTAATGTCCAGTGATGATAAAGCATAACGATCGTTAATTTGTTTTAACTCTGGGTAAGTTTCGTTTAACCATTCTTTACTCAATAACTCAAAATGGTTAAATTCAAATGCTGGATGGCACATGCAACCCACAAGCGCATAACCAGCACAATCTTCAATAGACGAGGCAAAAATCGTACCTTTTGGCACTACATGTTGTAATACATCACCGTTTTCGATATGTGGCCCTACAGTTACTTTTTGATAGCTACCGTCTGGGTGTATCATGTGAACAGTTAAAGAAGATCCTGCATGGTAATACCAGATTTCATCGGCATCTATACGATGAAAATGTGATATATTATCATGCGTTAAAAGAAAATATATACTAGAATAAGCTGACCTTTGATTTGAGTTATCAGGTATCTCTTTTATAGTCTCTTTATAATACCCACCTTCTGGATGCGGCTGTAATTGTAATTGTTCAATCCATTTTTGTACTTCTTGATTTTTATCCATGTTATTTCAAATCCACATTATGGAATACATTTTGTACATCTTCTAAATCTTCTAATGCTTCAATTAATTGTTCGAATGTTTCTTGATCTTCTGTTGATAATTCAATATCTGACTGTGGTAACATTTCAAATTCCGCTACTTTAAATGTTTCAACACCTGATGCACGTAATGCATCTTGTACTTGCGCAAATTGATCAGGCTCAGCATATACAATTGTTAAACCATCTTCGTCTATGACATCTCTAACATCTATCTCTTGTTCCATTAAACTTTCTAAGACATCATCCGCTGGCTTGTCTTCAACACCAAATACTGCAGTATGTTCAAACATATAAGCAACAGATCCAGAAACCCCCATATTGCCACCATTTTTACCAAATGCGGCACGAACATCAGATGCGGTTCTATTAACATTATCAGTAAGCGCATCTACAATTATCATTGAACCATTTGAGCCGAATCCTTCATATCGCAACTCATCGTAATTTTCTTCGCCGCCACCTTTAGCTTTTTCAATAGCTTTATCTATAATATGGTTAGGCACAGAATATGTCTTTGCTCTTTCTAATGTTAATCTTAAAGCTTGGTTTGATACTGGATCGGGTTCACCAGATTTAGCCGCTACATAGATTTCTTTACCAAATTTAGCATAAATTCTACTCGTATTCTTATCTTTTTGGGCCTTTTTCTCTTTAATATTATTCCACTTACGTCCCATAATTTCATCTCACTTTCTAATTAAATGCGTATATCAGTACATCATATTATACAATATTTTTATTATATCACATAGATAAACATGCTACTTTGCTTGTATTTTTTATTGATGCTCTCAGTTAAACTTAACTGTTTTGTCATTTATTTAAAGCGAACATTGATAGTTGATCACAAAGGTTCAAATCATATAGGTTGATTTAAATTTATAAATATCACCTTTTAAAGTTGTAAGATAGTAATTTTATAGTATGTATAGCCTTTTTTCACTTGAGTACATATTTCAAAGCGAATTTGAAACGTGTTTGCTTCATTGTAAACTTAGCGTCGATGTACTATAACTTCAAGCTATACCTAGTCAAATAAACACGATTAAAATGATATCAGTTCAATTGTAAAAAGGACTAATCCACAAAATGAACTGCACCCTGTCAAGTAGACAGTGAAAAAAACAAAATGTTTATG
>NZ_PPQC01000022.1 GCF_002902365.1 Staphylococcus cohnii subsp. cohnii
GAAGTGCATTTCTTAAATCTTCAGAAGGCTTTTCAAAATTTATACCATCCTTAGGAACAATAATTTCATTTGGAATTTGTTTCTATTTTTTAAGTAAAACAATGCAACACCTACCACTAAATATAACTTATGCAACTTGGGCGGGACTAGGTTTAGTCTTAACAACCGTAGTCTCAATAATTATTTTCAAAGAACAAATAAATCTAATAACTATAGTATCTATAGTTTTAATCATAGTCGGCGTAGTTTCGTTAAACATTTTCGGAACATCGCATTAATTGCTTTATTCCAATTGCTTTATTGACGTTGAGCCTCGGAACCCTTAACA
>NZ_PPQC01000023.1 GCF_002902365.1 Staphylococcus cohnii subsp. cohnii
AGACTCCTTTTTGTTAAAATTATACTATAAATTCAACTTTGCAACAGAACCATAAAATATCTAATTACCTATCTAATAGTGAACGGAATTTATCTAAAACAGAAGCTAAAGCATTTGTTCAGTACATGGAAAAGCCTGAAAATAAAAAAAGAATTAATGAACAACTAAATAAAGCCCAATCAAATATTGATAAAGATAAGCAATATAGAGTTGATTTAGGTACGATTACTGATGCTAAGGATAGAACAATCATTGATATAAAAAAAGATGGTAAGAAATTTTTTCTAATAGATAAATTAGCATTTACGCCCCATTTCAATAGGGTTTATGTAACTGAAAATGATAATACAGGTGTTTATAATTATAAATTAGATGGTAAGCGACATACTTCAAGTGATAAAAATAGTACAAGTGAAATTGGGCAATTTTTTGTAGGTCGATATTCTATTAATGCAAATAAAGAAATTAAGCAATCTTTAGTAAATGGTCAGAGTAAAGGTAAATTAGAATTTGATACTGATAATACAGATGCTAAAAATAGAATTATCGCTAATCAAAGTTTTGATCAAGCTAAGTTTAAAGTGAATTTAGAGAATACAAAACTACTAGATAATAATTCAATATCTTTAGTGATAAATGGCCATAAATCTAAATATAGTCCAAATAAAATATATGGTTATTATTCCAACAATGATAGTATTCAAGTTGCAGCTAAGGGTAAAGTTGAAAATAAATCGTTTGAAACCGATACTAAAAATATAGATAGTAATGGTAATACAGTTAATTTATCCTTTAAACAACATGATATTAGTAAGTATAAAGAAGAAGCTAAAAAAGAAAAATCAAAAGCAAAAGGGTTTATTAAAGATTATACTGATGAATTAAATGGTGCTTACAAACATTCTGATTACCAGTATATTGAAAGATTTATCAAATCTGATAGTTCAGTTGAAAAGCATATGAAAAAAGTTGTGACTGGTAAAGCTAAAAATCATTACACAGACTTAAAAATATTAAGTGTTGAACAAAATGATAATAAATTTACGGTAACAGCTTCAAAGAAACTAGATAAAACAACTATTAAATCAAAATATGTTTTAAAATATGATAAAGATTTAGACGAATTTAAAATAATTGATTATACAGATATATAAGTTAAGAGTCTGGGGCATAATTTTGTCTTAGGCTCTATTTTTATATAGACAGTAGATGACTGAATTAAAATGCTCTTGTATCAAGATTCTTTTAATTCTAGTCATTATTGTTGGTGCATGACTACAAAATCTTTTTATAAAAATAAAATTTTACCTCTCTTCATTTTTTATTGACAACGAATATAAAAAAAAGTAGTATATAGATAAAGTGAGTGGTCACTCATTTTATCGGTGTGAGGAGGAACAATTTATGATAGAGGTAAAAAATGTAAGTAAATCCTTTGGTAAACAACAAGTGGTAGATGATATATCTATATCATTTAATGCTGGTGAGGTTGTGGGTCTAATCGGTCCTTCAGGTACTGGAAAAACGACATTAATACAGTGCATTTTAGGCATGGAGAAAATTGATGGTGGGCAAGTCACTATTCAAGAACATACAATGCCGAATAGAAAGATATTATCAAATATTGGTTATATGGCTCAAAATGATGCTTTATATAATGATTTAACTGGACGTGAAAATTTAACGTTTTTCGCAAGAATTTATATGCGTGATAAAGAAGATATTAAAAAACGTGTGAACCTATGCAGTTCCATGGTTCAATTAGACAATGATTTAGATAAGAAAGTTGAAATGTATTCTGGTGGAATGAAACGACGCTTATCTTTAGCTATTAGCTTTTTACAAAATCCTAATATCCTTATATTAGACGAACCTACAGTTGGCATTGATCCTAAATTGCGTCAGACGATTTGGAAGGATTTAACTAAAGCAAAGGCTGAAGATAAATGCATTATAGTGACAACGCATGTATTAGATGAAGCTACACGCTGTGATAAGCTCGTATTAATGAATCAAGGAAAGATATTGGCAACGGGTACACCAGATGAAGTGAAAAAACAATATCACACAGATACGATTGAAGGCGTATTTCTGAATATGGAGGGATAAAATGAATTCGTTGCACATAGCAGGACGTATTTTCAAACAGACGATTCGAGATGTAAGAACATTGGCACTGTTACTTATTGCACCTATATTACTATTGTCGCTACTATATTACATTTTTACAGTTGCCGATAATACGAATGGCGTAACAGTTGGGGTTCACGATGTACCAGATTCATTAATGACTGAATTACATGATAAAGATATTCACGTTAAACATTATAAAAATGACAATGATATAAGTGATAAAATTAAAGACGACAAATTAACAGGATTTTTGCACAGTGATGGTCAAAAAGTATCAGTGACTTATGCTAACGATAATCCTACACAAGCAGGAGAACTAACAGGTGCAAATCAAAAATGGTTAATGAGTCATAACATGAATGCCATGAAAGATAATACTAATAAATTGCATCAAGCGTTAACTAAAATACAACAAAAAATGCCCGGGGATGGGGGAGACACGCCTCATCAAGATATGGCTAAACCATATAAACTAACAACGCACTATTTATATGGTTCATCAGATTCTACGTATTTTGATATGATAAATCCTATTTTAATTGGATTTTTTGTCTTTTTCTTTACGTTTTTAATTTCTGGCATTGGCTTATTAAAAGAGCGTACTTCTGGCACATTAGAACGTTTACTTGCCTCTCCAATAAAAAGAAGTGAAATTATTTTTGGTTATGTTTTCGGTTATGGTAGTTTTAGCGTTATCCAAACAATAGTTGTCGTATTATATGCAATTTATATTCTGCATATAGACTTAGTAGGTTCGATATGGTTCGTACTATTAACGGCAATATTAACAGCGCTTGTCGCTGTGACATTCGGTATATTATTATCTACCTTTGCTTCCTCAGAATTCCAAATGATTCAATTTATACCATTAGTCATAGTGCCACAAGTACTATTTGCAGGCATTATACCAATTGAATCAATGAATAAAGGATTACAATACTTTTCACATATCATGCCGTTATTCTATACCGGCCAAACGATGAAAAATATTATGATCAAGGGTTATGGATTCAACGATATTTACATTTATTTAATTGTGTTATTCGCATTTTTCATTTTCTTATTGATTTTAAATATTATAGGCATGAAAAGATATAGAAAAGTTTAGGAGGTCAATATGAACCAAGATATTAAGTCATTAGTTGAAACCATTGTGCCTCAACTTGAATATTTAAGCGATAAACAAAGACGTGTCATAGAAAGTGCTATTGCATTATTCAGTGAACAAGGATTTGATAAAACGAGTACTAAAGAAATTGCGCAGCGTGCAAATGTCGCAGAAGGAACGGTATTTAAGCAGTTTAAAAGTAAAAGAATGTTATTATACGCAGGATTAATTCCAATTTTAAGAGATCATATCGCACCTGTAGCTGTTAAACAATTTACAGATGAATTAAACGAAGTAACCCATTTTGATGCATTTATAAATTTATTTGTAGAAAATAGATCTAAATTTATTTATGACAATAGACGTATTCTTAAAGTCATCTTAAATGAAGCTATTACTAATGAAGATTTTCAAAATATATTAGTTAATATTTTCACCCATAAATTAACGAGTAAATTAAAAGATAAAATTGAATGGTTTATCGATAATGGTGACATGCGCAATGTTAAACCTGAGTTTTTTATACGTACGGTCGTCGCACAAATTTTAAATTTAAATATCCCAATAATAGTTAATAATGACTATACTAAGGGTGAAAACTATCAGCAGTTTGCGTTATTCGTAAAAGAGGGCTTATATAGGATGTTTAAGCGAGAATAGACATCATGCAAAATATGAAATAAGAGAGTAAGGGACATAATTTCTAGAGCCAAGAACTTTATGTCACAGACTCTTAAAAATTGTGAATTAATGTTACTCATTTGGAAATTATTTACTATCGTGATAATATATAGTTATAATAAACGTATTTAGAAATACGAAAAAGAGCAACATGCTAATACATGTCGCCCTAGTGAGCCTGTTAAAAAGACAGTGGCTTGTATTTTACTAATAAGATTAAAATAACCTCTAGTTACTCGCCAAAGTATATGCTAGATGGTTATTTTTTTTGGTTATTGCTCATTATTACTAGACCAATGATTGTAAGAACAATCATTAGCATTTCATAATCAGTCATGCTATTCCTTTCTTGGAGTAGAAACCAAAACCATAGGCATCACCCCATTTTCATGAGATTAGCCACCATCTATCTAACTTGCTCAAATATATTGTAACATTGATTGCAATAATATAAATGACAAGTAGTGACAATTATTTTCACTTTCACTACTCTATACTCACTATACTAAACAATGATATTTTTAAAGTTTCACTCCCACTTTCATTAGAAACGATTAAACATTCATTTATTTTATCTACTTTTTTGGTTCTGTTGCAAAGTAAAAAAATATAGCTAACCACTAATTTATCATGTCA
>NZ_PPQC01000024.1 GCF_002902365.1 Staphylococcus cohnii subsp. cohnii
GCCATAAACATTTTGTTTTTTTCACTGTCTACTTGACAGGGTGCAGTTCAAATTTGTCTTAGCTTCTTTTTTCTGTAGCGCAGTAGTTATAAAAGCAGTATAATCAGTACAATAAAACATCTAGAGGTGACAAATTTTGAAACGTATCTTTATCATATTAACCACGTTATTAACCCTTTTTAGCACAATCGCCATATCCTTATGGTTTTATTTAAAAACACATAGTAGTAACTATGAAAAGCATATCGAAACAGTTAAAATTTCTTATAAAAAATTACCATACTTTATAGGAAGACAAGAGCCTTCTCAGTTAGTATCGATCAATTATGATACTTCTCAAGGTGCTATTCACGACTGGTTTGTACAAACCGAAACAAAAGTAACACAAAACCAACCACTTTTTTAGTATTATAATCCGCACATTGAACAAAACATCGCTCAAAAACAAAAGTTATTAGCGCAACTCATTAAAACTAATAAATCTACTTCAGCTGAACTTATTAACTTAAAAACTGAAATTTCCCATTTACAATCTAAACTGCGTACTACAATTTTCTCACCGATTTCTGGTACAGTTATCATAAACCCCTCGCATATGCTTTCACAAAACCTACCCTTTATCCAAATCTATGATCCTAAGCCTGTCATAAGAGCAGAGATTTCTGAGAAAGAAAAAAACGACTTACGTATCAAGGACAAAGTAAAGATAAGTAGTGATATTACAAATAATAGTTTTGGTACAATTACGCATATATCTAAACTTCCAATCAATCAAAAAAATTTAGCTAAACCATCTAAATATTTACTTGAAATTTCACCAAATGCTGATCATTTTTTTGGTGAACATGTAAAAATTGAAAAACCAACTACTCTGATAGAAATAACACGTACTGCAATAGATAATGAACAATTTGTTTATTTACTAAGAAATAAAAAATTCATTAAAAAAGTTATTAAATCAGAAAAATCGGGTAATAGAAAAGCTATGCTTATCATTGAAGGTTTAAAACCTGGAGATATCATAGCTAGAAATGTTGATACTGTGCGGTCCAAAAATTAGATGTGCACAGTATAAATACAATAAATCTTTAAAATATAATTTGTTTTTTACTGTTTTTATCAAATAGTGGTAAATTGTAAATTTAGAGAAATTATTATAATTAAATGATTGGTGTTTAAATAATTGAATTAATAAATTTAAACATTACCGTACCGTTTAATCAGTTTTATGTTTACTTGCTATTTTAATTTAGTTATAATAAACTAAATAATGCTAGTTTTAATATATTTTACCCAAATATATCAGAGCTGTAAATTATGATAAAAACTTTGTATTCAACTTTGAATTAAGACAAATTATTATACAAAACATTTTTAATATGTATATTAGATTGGGCATATAAATTAGGGAGGAATTAAAAATGGCTATCACCAAAATAAATGACTGTTTTGAACTATTAGCAATGGTAACGTACGCTGATAAATTAAAAAGTATTATCAAAAAAGAGTTTTCAGTAAGTTTCGAAGAATTCGCTGTATTAACATATATTAGTGAACATGAAAGTGAAGAGTATTATCTAAAAGATATTATTAATCATTTAAATTATAAACAACCTCAAGTTGTTAAAGCGGTTAAAAACTTATCTCAAGAAGATTATTTTGATAAAAAGCGTAATGAACACGATGAAAGAACAGTTTTAATATTAGTTGATTCAAAACAACGTAAAAAAATTAATGAATTATTATCACGTGTGAACAAGCGTATTCAAGAAGCAAATGATGAAAAAGAAGTATAACTAACTTTAGCTTCCCACTTAAAATATCTAGCAACATAAAAAACCACTTCGCCGAATTAATTTGGTGAAGTGGTTTTTTTATATATCAAAAAATAAGCATCATATGTTTTAACAATATTATCCTTCTGAGTATGCATTTGTTTTTATAAATGCTAAAAAAACGTCTAAAAAGTGGTTTGGTTCTTCAATATGAGGTGCGTGCCCTGATTGGTTAAAATTAACTATTTTCAAATTATGAAATACCTGATCGTATTCGCGCTTCATTTCTTTAGTAATTAATGGATCATAATTACCATTTACAATTAGTGTGGGAATATTCGTTTGTTCAAGTACAATGTTTTGATTATATACAGGAAATTCCATTAGTGCTCTTGTAGCTATCGCGCTTTCTTCAGCCGATTGCCTATTATAAATCAACTGTGATTGAAACCATTTTTTAGCTTTTTCTTGTTCTTTATACATATAAGGTAATAATAAAATCAGAGATTCAGATTTATCAAATCCTTCTATTTCGTCGTCATGTTCAATCATTAATTTGTTTAACTCCAATACACTATCAATAAGATTACATGCAATTAAAGTTAATGACGCAACCATATATTCATATTTATCACCAAAATGTTTAGCAATAAGTCCACCCATATCATGACCAATTATATGCGCTTTTTCAATATTTAACTTTTTCATTAATAATTTCAAATCTTCTACGTGGTCTTTTAAATGATATGCATTAGGTTTTGAAGACTTACCATGTCCTCTAACATCATAAGTAATGACATCATAATTATGTTTTAATTCATCTTTTAAACTACATAGAGAAGCTAGATTACCATCTAAACCATGAATTAAAATTATAGGAAAGCCTAGACCCTCACGGATGTATGCCAATTTAGTATTACAACTAATTTCTACTTTTTCCATTGTGGGCCACCTCCTTATATGATTTATATACCCTCGATTTATGATGCATATGCTCATTTTAAAATATTTAACTGCAACGTTTTTTTACTATGACCTTATAGTATTGGGCTTTAAAGATAAAAATACTCAACCTGCACTTAATGTTTTTGGCACATTAAATGTAAGTTGAGTATATGCAACTTATTATATTACAACACCACCAAGTAATTACGAAACTTTAATTTCTTGAAGATATTCTAATTGTATAATAAATTATGACAATTAATAATAATACCCAAATCACAATAGATGCAATTTGCGTAATCACTGGATTGCTAACCATCGCATCTATTGTTTTTTGGCAAAATAATAAGCCAATTCCAGTAAATTCTAATCTTTTAAAGTAGACACCTGAAATACTAAATATAATACCTACAAAAAAGATAAATTGATGCGCGTATAACGAGACAGCTACGATACCTAAATTAAATCCAAAAGCATGCGCAAATACCAAGATAAGCGCTGCTGCTGCAACACTGAGCCCTATCACTCTTTCAAATTTATTACTATAGAGATAATTTTTCCAATCAATTCTCAAATAAATGAAGATTGAAATAGGTAAAATAATTAAACAATAAAAAATTGATAAGCCAGTCGCTGCTTGGAACGGCACGTATTGTTTATCATACAAGTAAGATAATAAAATAAAATTGATAATAAAAAATACAATTGGATTTAATTGTAATGTAAATAAATTGCGCTGAATCGTTAAAATTATTTCAGCTGGTGATTTCTTTCTGTATTCTATATAATCCAAATCTTGTGCTTCTGATTTCTTTAACTCTTTTTTCAATTTTCCTTTAATATCATCTATAAGATTGGGAGAAAGACCTTTATGAGTAAAATAATCATTGATATTTTCTATTAATACTTTGTCATTGACTCTCATGATAGGCTCCTTTTTTGTTAAATAAGTATTTTATTTATTAATAAAATTAGACTTTCACTTATTGTAACAATAAAATAACCGACAAGTATATAGCTTTAAACTTGTCGGTTATTATCCATTTTAATAATTACAAGTGAAGATTATTTACCAATATCAATGCGATAAAGTTTAATATTTTTATCACTCGGTGATGGAGAACTAAATTGATAAGATACTTGATTGTCTTGAACATATCCAAAGTTGCCTGTTACTTTATTATAATGTTCACGAGCAACTGCTTCATTGCTTACAGCCTTTTTAACTTCTTTATATGATGGTCCATTTGTATCGTTGTAACTCATTGATACACGTATAATCTTACCATTATTTTTCTTGCCATCTGCAGTTACCACAAGGACACCATTATCTTTTTTAAATTCATAATAATGTTCTGAGCCATCAGGTTTATATGAATAAACTGGTTTTTTATTATTTTTTAATACTGATTGAATAGAACTTCCTAATTTCGCGCCTTCTAAGGATTGATCACCATGTTGCAATTCATTAACACTTTGGATAGAGTTCCCTGATGCTGCTTCAACACTTCCTGCAGAAATACCAGAAAATGCCAAACCTGTAACTAAAACTGCTGCACATATTTTTTTCATAAGCACTCTCTCCTTTATATTTAACTTACCTTCATTGTGCTTATTCACATTGTACTATAAACATTACTAAAATAACAGTGATGTTACAAAACGATTACAAAACAGTGTAGCATTGTAATATCTCAAGAAATCTATCCATCCGTTAAAATTAAGATGCTATTTGTAGATGTTGTTCTATAAATCTGCTCACATCACTGATAAATTTATCTTTTTCTTCTACAAACGGATATAATCCAGACGCTTCGAAAACTTCGAATTGGGTATTTCCGATATAATCTGCAACTTCTTTTGCTTCAAATATTGTTGTTCTTTCTCCGTGTTGTCCAACAATAATTAATGTGGGTAAATCTAATGATTTCAAATAATGCATAACATTATTATCAATAAATGATTGTTTTACCGCTTCGATTTCTGATTTCGTAGACAAACTATTCGTATTTTCAACTTGTTTTAAGAATTTTTTTGCTTTTCTTTTAGAATAATATAATTGTTTATCAAGGAATTTTTGTTGTGTTTCATCATCCCAATTTCTAATTTTATCTGAATATTTTCTATATAAACGCTCTTCAGGCGTGATGTCATTCAATAGTGTAGGATTCACCATCGTTAATGATGACACTATTTCCGGATATTGTGTTGCAAATAATGCAGCAATTGAACCGCCTAATTCGTGAGCTATGACAGAACATTCATGAATATATAAATAATCTAATAATTCCTTAATGTCTTTTGCATATGTTTTGAAATTGATTTCATTCGGTTTATCGGAATAGCCATGACCTCTTAAATCGATAAGTACTACCTGATAATCTTTATTAAATTTAGGTTCTAAATCATTAAACACTGAAAAGTTATCAAAAGCAGTATGAATCATGACAATTGCTTTACCTTCTCCACTCGTCTTGTAATTTAATGCGATACCATCACTTGTTGTAAATAGGTTCATCCTTTATCTCCCTTTCTTATTAATTGATAAAATGGAAAGTAGTTCTTCCGTAGTTTTAATCGTAAAATCTACTTCTTCTGGTAAAGGTGTTAAATCATTTTCATTATCTTCGTTAAACCAAATGCTAATCATACCCATTGCTCTTGCAGGTGCGACATCATTGAGTGGATCATCACCAACATAAATTGTTTCTTCAGGTTTAGTCCCTAATTGTGATAGCATATCTTCAAAAATTTTAGGGTGTGGTTTGCGGTAGCCTACGGTTTCAGATGTAGATAAATAATTGATACTATCTTCAATGCCTAGTGCATGCAGTCGGAATTGTTTGATTTTAGACTTACCATTTGCAATAACACCAGTCAAGTAACCATTTTCGGTTAATTTTTCTAAAGTATACTGTGTATCATAATATGGGAATACATATCTGTAAAAATGCATTTCAAAATCATTAAACAAATCTTTCCAAGTTAGGCGGTCTACGTGAAAATCTTTAATGAGCACCTTATATAATTCAGGTTTGTCATGATCTTCATCATCATCTAATGCTATAAACTTACGTTTGAAGTCTTCCAATTGTATGCGTACAAAATAGTCATGAAATCTTTCAAATTGCTCTTCTATAAATTTTTCCCTAGATTTTTTTCTATCTAATAATGTTCCTTCTAAATCAAACACAATTGCTTTAACTTGAGTTAAATCCATAATCATAACCTCTTCAATCTTAGGTTTACCTTTTACTTAACCTTAATTAATAAATATCATTATATAGTATAAACCGTTTCAAGACGATAGTGATTTTTAAGTTTATTCTATGCTCCGTGGTTGAGTAATCATGAGGTAAAATAATACCGGTATGCCTAATAAAGCTAAGATAATACTAGCTGGAATTTCAAAGGGGCTTAATAATGTACTCCCTAACCAATCTGACATTACCATTACTATACCACCAATCAACATATTTAATACCATTTGTTGTCCAAGATCGAAATGCTGACCCTGACGACGTACAAGTTGAGGAATAATCATGCCTATAAAGCCAATTATCCCCACATATGCAACAATAACTGCAGTAATCAATGATGCAATCAATAACACGCCATATGTTAATAGTTGCACATTTAAACCCAAAGACGTGCCTTTCAAATACCCTAGCTGTAATATCTTAATTTTTGATATTACACTACATAAAACAATGATACCAATTAATAACGTAATGCCTATATAAATTACCTCGTTATACTCTGCAGATGAAAAACCGCCAAACATATAATTCACAATATTATTCATCTTCTGTTGATTAAAAATAATCAACACATAAAGAAATGCGTTAAACAACGCGCCTATCATAATACCAGATAAGATGAGTGTTCTTATTGGATAGCCTTTAGACATAGCAGTAGTAAGCGAAATCACTGTGATTAATGTTATAACACTAAAAATGACTGAAAAGACCGGTAACCATAAAAATGACAATCCTAATACGACCGCTATACCAGACCCAAAAGTTGCGCCACTTGCTAAGCCCAATGTAAAACTATCAGCTAAAGGATTATTTAATAATGTTTGAAACATATGACCTGCCAATGTTAAACCTATACCAGCTAATAATGCTTGTAGTGTCCTAGGCACTCTAACTTGAAATAATATCGATTGTGACAATGTTTCGTTAATATTTCCGATATTCCAAAGCATGCTTAGCAACATACTGATAATGAGTATGACGATACAAATAATGAGTGCTTTATTATATTTCATGTCCTTGCCACACTTTCAATAAAATCGTTCAGAAATTATGAATTATAAAAATAATTATCGTTCATTACTAAAATGGTATATATTTTTATGATAAAAGTAAATATTGCATTACAAATTATTCATAAAAAAACGTCAATTCTATATAGTTTCTATAGTAATTGACGTTGCATTGTTAGCCAAAAATATTTAAATCTTAGGTTAATCTAACTCTGTATTTAGTGTATTATTGTTCATAAATCGCTTCTTTCAATTTTTTCAATCCATCATCGATACGTGGACCTGGTCTTGATATTTCATCACCATTAACAGCTTTAATTTTATTTTGCTGTACAGCTTTAATTTGACTAAAACCACCGCGTTTGCGAATCATTTTTTGATATTCAGACGATGAAACGCCCATTGTCGATATCATCAAATCTGGATTTTGCTTAATAATATCTTCTTTACTGACCTTTTGCCAACCGGTTAAATTAGAAAAACTATTTTCTGCTTTTAATTGTGTCAACATATCATCAAAAAATGTTTGTTTTCCTGCAGTATATATTTCAGGTTCAGATGAAATTTCCATGAACACTTTTTGTCCTTTTGCATCATTGGGCACTGAATTTTTTACACGTTCAATATTTTGCTTTGTTTCTTTAACAAGTTTTTTAGATGCTTTTTCTTTATGCGTAACCTTACCAATTTGCATAAATGATTCATACATTTCATCAATAGATTGTGCATCTTTCACATAAACCACTTTCACACCGTTATCTTTTAATCCTTTAAGTACTTTATCATTCGTCGCTTTTTGAGATTCATGCGCTAAGATTAAATCTGGTTTGGCTTTCATCAATGATTCTTTATTAAGTTTCATCGCATCAAATTGTTTTTTATCTTTCACTTCTTTAGGGTAATCATCTACGGTTGAAACACCTATCACATCATCACCCAAACCGAGTTCATATAATATTTCAGTATTACTTGGCATTAGAGAAATAATACGTTTATAATTGCGACTTTCAGATTGGCCATCATCATGATTCTGGTCTGACTTAGTGCCACAAGCACTTAAGATTACTATAAAAACAAGCAACTTACATAACAATTTAGTTCTTTTTTTCATACCTTAATCTCCTAATAGTTGTTTTATTCTATATTACCAAACTCTAATCTCAATCGTTAAGTCTATTTTATGAAATTTATTCTTCAAAATAAGTATCTAAAAATGTATATTTCTTTTCATTTTTCCCATTAAAATAATTTTTTCCAAAATTATCTAATAATGCATGAAATTCGTTTGCATCTGCATTCGTAAATGTTTCAGGTAGTTGAATATGCTGCTTCAATTTTTCATAACTTTCCGTATTTGCATAACCTAATTTTTTATAAATTCTTCTAGTATAACTATCTGGAATAAAAGCGACTTCTTCAAAAATATAAACTAATAAAACATCTGCCGTTTCACTACCAATACCGTTAACCTCTAATAAAGCATTACGCAACTGATGTTGATAATATAATTTTACAGCGTGATAATCAAAATCAAAACATTCCAGCCAAGCAAGTAGATTCAAAATCGTTCGAGCTTTATTTTTATAAAACCCACTAGATTTTATGAGCGTTTGTAAAGATTCCCAATCCAAATTTAAAATCTGCTCAGGATCAAATTCAGTTTTCACTTTTAATTGTTCAAGCGCATAAGCTGCATTTCTCCAATTGGTATTTTGTACTAAAATCGCTCCTAATATCACTTCGATTTTCGACTCAGCAGGCCACCAATGTTGCGAACCCATATGTGAAAATAATATTTTATATAACGACTGAGTATCTAACATATAAGCGCTACCCTCCCAGTGGTCAAAATGAAATAACAAATATCAAAAAAGAACAAGTAAGGTTTGGTGATAGTACTGATGAAATCACATCAAACTATAATTAACAAACCTAAACTTGCTCTTAAATAAACGATTATTTTAATTAAATAATAATTACATCGACTCTGGCGCTGTTACGCCAACAAGGTTCAATGCATTATGTAGCGTAATTCTCACTGCATCAATTAATGCAATTAACGCTTTTGTTTTTTCTAAATCATCTGTTAAGACTTTTTCATCGTTGTAAAACTTATGGAAATGTGCCGCCAAATCTTGAATATAGTTTGTCATTCTATGTGGTGCTCTGTGTGCTGCGGCATTTTCAATTGTTGATTCAAATTCTGCAATTTTTTTCATGAGTTCAATCGCTTTGTCGTTTGTGATAAACGAATAATCTGCATCAGTTGAAGGTTCAACACCCTTTTCTTTAGCTTGTTTTAATATTGAACAAATACGTGCGTGTGCATATTGTGCATAATACACCGGATTATCTTGCGATTCTTGTTTTGCTAATTCCATGTCAAAATCAAAATGGGTATCAGGACTACGCATTGTTAAGAAATAACGGGCAGCATCCACGCCTACTTCATCCATGATTTCACGTAAAGTAATTGCATTTCCGGTACGTTTACTCATTTTTACTTCTTGGCCATCTTGCATTAAACGGACCATTTGCATAATTTGAATTTCAAGGCGTTCACTATCGACACCAAATGTTTCCATCGATGCTTTCAAACGCTGTATATAACCATGATGATCTGCACCAAATAAGTTTATTAATATATCATTACCACGTTCGATTTTATCAAAATGGTAAGCAATATCTGGTAAAAAGTAAGTATAGTTACCATCTTTTTTAATTAATACGCGGTCTTTATCGTCTGAGAAGTCAGTGGTACGTAACCATGTTGCACCATCTTCTTCATAAGTATAACCAAGTTTAGTCATTTTATTAAGTACTTGTTTGATTTCACCTGATTCATAAAGTGTTGTTTCGCTAAACCAACTATCATAGTGTGTATTAAAATCATCTAAGTCTTTTCTTAGTTTTTGCATTTCATAATCAACACCAAGTTGTCTAAATGTTTTAATACGTTCTTCTTCGTCTAAATCTTTTATCTCAGGTTGTTTCTCTGCCAAATCTTTACCAATATTAATGATGTCTTTCCCATGATAACCACCCTCTGGCATTTCAAAAGAATTATCACCAAGCGCTTCAAAATAACGTGCCTCTATCGAGCGTGCTAAATTAGTAATTTGATTACCAGCATCATTAATATAATATTCTCTTGTTACATTATAACCAGCTGCTTCTAATATATTAGCCAATGTGTCGCCAACTGCCGCATTACGCGCATGTCCTATATGTAAATCACCCGTAGGATTAGCAGATACATATTCTAATAGAATATTTTCACCATTTTTTTCTGCTTTATGGCCAAATTGGTTGCCTTTATTTATTGCTTCAGTAATAATCGCAGTCAAATAAGCACTATCTAAATAAAAATTGATAAAACCAGGCCCTGCAATATCAACTTTTTCTACTTGTGCAGCCGTTGTGTCCAAATTATCAACAATTGCTGTTGCGATTTCGCGTGGATTACGTTTCGCTATTTTTGTTAAAACCATTGCTATATTTGTTGAATAATCACCATTTTTATTATCTTTTGGTATTTCAATTTTAATTTCAGGCATTTCGTTTATATCAGCAAGTTGTGCTTGTTGAATACTTTTCTTAATTTCTTCAACTAACGTTTGCTTGACTTGTTCGATTATGTTCATTTACGGCATCTCCTTGTAAGTAATTTCATATTGATAAGACCCCATTTTCTCTTCATCTTGAATTAAATCATAATGCACTTTCAATTTTCCACCGTTATCATTTACAAAATGTAAAATAGAATGTGTATAAACGGTAAGCGGTATGCGCCCGCCACTAATTTCATACAAAGTAATCGTATCCTCGCCTTCTACAAAATGAAGGTTTAACTTAATGTCACCATTACGGATAATCTTTACTCCTGAAGTTTCAATTTTTACCGTCACGTTAACTGTTGCTCCGTCTATCTCTTCTTGATAACGAATAAAATCGGCTTTACGCTTTTGCCAAGATCCTGTAGTAGATAATGAGAATTTTTCCTTGTTATCGAATTGCTTAACAACTTGTTTCGTTTGGATTTCAACATTGTTTTCCAATGTAAGTTTCACCCTAATCTTTAAAATAATACAAACCATTATAGCATACTTGAAATATGCAAAACAGTTGCTAAAATTAATTTAAATACATAATCTATATTTTTATAGTTAATATGACAACACATTCACTTTATTCTAAAATCACACATAATAAAAGAGTAGAAAACAAAATCAAAATTTCAATTTGATTTCGTATTTCTACTCTTTTCAATTCACACAAATATCAAACTGTGTATTATAAAACCATTAGATACCTTATGTGCAGTTCATATCATATAATCATTAAAAACTAGATGATGTTACTCCGTCTCCAAAGCTTCGCGTAATGAAGCGTCAGAGTTATTCCACATATCTATATCATGTGATTTAAGAAACGCCGCTAATATTTTTTTATTGTGGTCGCCAATTTGGTCAATTTCAATATAATGTTTCATTGATTTATCCATCATATTCACATGTTCAGGCATGCTTTTGTAACCTCTGCGAATACTTCTATTTACTAATAAATAGCAAGCTGTCAATCCAGCATAAAACGGTCCGTTTTCGCCACGTTCTGTCGTAACCCAACACAACCAATACTCTTTTGCTTCTTCACCTTCAACAGTCTCTTTATCTTTAATCCATTTGACACCTTTTTCAACACTGGAACGTGCATGCATACCTGCAATATCAATAAACGCCTCTTCATTTGCAACATCGATAAACACAGGTGCTACGTTATCTAAACTTATAGAGCCAATATTGGTACCTTTGTGCCCATCCAGTGGATCATTTTTAATAATATTAAATTTAAATCCCTTATTTTCAGCCATCAGTGTCCACCTCCATATTAAAACAAGTAGTTATGTGATTATTAAATTTTCATCATACATAAGTTGTCTCTATTAAAATTTTGCCATATTTGACAAAGCGATAAAAGTAATCAATGTTTAATTCAATTCATCTAATATGCTATTAATAGCATTTCTAACTTGGTCATCTTCTATATCAGAAATAAATTCTTTTGGATAATATAACTTATAGTCTTGTCTATTAATGCCTGTAATACTATGAATAACTAAGGATTGACTACTGATCTCTCTTATTTTACCATTACGTCTCAACAAATGAATCGGCTGTCTATCTGATCCTGGACGATCATAATCATAAGGCAAGTCAGAAAATGATTCACTTACAAAATAATAATTCGGATCTATACCTGCTTGTATAAACAAATCGGTTAATTCTGTAATTGTAATGATAGAACCATCAAACGGCATATATTTAAACAAGTCACGATTAATAAACCTGCGTGACAAATCACTTAATATAGCATCATCTTCATTAATCCATGCTTTTAAGTAATAAACTACAACCGCTTCATCTAAATCTACATATTGTTCAATCGTCATAGATTCTTCAAAGAAAGGAATAAAATCAGCAGGATATTTTTTAAATGTGTAGCCTTCATTATAAAGTTGCTTTGCTCGTTTTAAGCAATTGTTAAGCAACACTTCTCCACCTCGACTAACTGGATGGAAGTATACTTGCCAATACATTTGATAACGGCTCATAATGAAGTTCTCTACTGCATGCATACCACTTTCCTTAATAAGCACTTCATCTTTTGAAGGTCTCATTAATCTCAATATACGTTCCATGTCAAATTGCCCATAAGTAACGCCTGTAAAATATGCATCACGTTGCAAATAATCCATTCTATCAGCATCTATTTGTGAAGAAATCATAGATATGACCAATTTATTTTCATGTGTTTTGTTAATAACATCAGCTACTTGTTGCGGGAAATCTTCAGAAACACGTCGTAATACACTGTTTACTTCTGTCGGGCCAGTAATGATTTTTTGCGTAAATTGCTCATGATCTGTATTAAAAATCTTCTCAAAGCTATGCGAAAATGGTCCATGACCTAAGTCGTGTAATAATGCAGCACATAATGCAAGTGGACGATCATCATTATTCCATGCTTCACGACCGTCAAACGAATCATCAATTAATCTTCGAACAATTTCATATACGCCTAAAGAATGTCCGAATCTACTGTGTTCAGCGGTATGAAATGATAAGTATAATGTACCCAACTGCTTTATACGTCGTAAACGTTGAAATTCCTTCGTTTTAATCAAGTCCCAAATCACTTGGTCTCTTACATGAATATACCTATGAATGGGGTCTTTAAATACTTTTTCTTCAGGTAACTTTTGTGTAGCATAAGTTGTAAAAGTCAATGTCGTCCTCCTATTCATACCTTGTTAATGTGCAATTACTTTAAAGTTTTTCGCATCAATGCCAAATCCATTTCTTCCCCATACATCACATGCATATATGAACGCACACGTTCAAACCCTTTTTGTTCATAAAAAGATACAGCTTCATCATTCTTTTTATCAACTTCTAAAAACACTTCATTATATTCATCTTGGAAATACGCTAAGCCTTCTTTCAGTAAATCAGTACCATACCCATGATGTTGCCATGAGGGTCTCACATAATGGGCTGATAAGAATAATTCAGTGCCATATATAAAATTAGCGAAACCAATAATCTGATCATCTTCTTCAATGACTAAGAATAATTGTTCTTCTAATCTTTTAAGTAAATGTTGTTCATTATATGAAGCAGCTAATAATTCATTTACAGTTTTAGCTGCATAGATATTTAAATAAGTATTATACCAAGCTTTTGTTGCTACATCTCTGATGCCTACAACATCTTCTGGCGCTGCTTTCCTAACTTTGTGCATGTTGGTTCCCCCTATTTATAGTAGGTAATAATACGCTTATTATAACATAATTTTAGTGTTCCAAATACTTAATCTATTCATATGAAAATAGCTTGGACAATAGATAACAATTGCCCAAACTACCTCTAAACATTATTTATTTAATGTATCTTGCCATTCTTGTGCGCGGTTTAATGCGTATGAGTCTTTATCAATATCTCCTGGTTTTTCAGCAGTTCCAATGATATAACCAGATAGCGTAGCGCCTAAAAACTCTAAGCTATATTTCATTTGAGTGATACATGGTTTTGCTTTTACTTTTGGAAAATCTCCACCGACAATAATGAGTCGAAAATCTTTCTCAGCCATTTTCGCTTTGAAATCTTTATAATTAGGATCCATTAAAGTTTCAGACCAATGATCAATGAAAGCTTTCAAAGAAGCAGACAAACTATACCAATAAACAGGTGATGCAAAGATAATTGTATCACTGGCTAACACTTGGTCTATAATTTTTTTATAATCATCTTCATAAGCATCTATTGTTGTCCCGTCATGCCTTACATCTCTCACTGGATTCAATTGATACTGTGTTAAGTCAAACCATTTGTAGTCGTGTCCTGATAAGGTCATTTTAGTCAATCGAGCAGTATTCCCCTCCGGACGACTGCCCCCGAACAAAACTGTAATCATAATAATCTCCTTTTAATCCTTTTCATATATTAAAATATTTCATTAGAGATATCTTAATAATCTTACACAAAAGTTCATAAATATAACATGCGCTTACAACATTATATTATAGCATTAAATGATTTGAAGGAAAATTTATAAATTTATATATTTCAATTAAAATTTTAAAAGTCTATAAAATGGGAGTAGGACAGCAATCTAATTTTATTAAAAAGACTTCGTCGTCCCACCCCCGACAAAGATGACTAGACATTGAAAACGTATAAAGACATCAACTAAGTTAAAGCTCATGCATAACTCCCACTTACCCAATAAATTGTGAAGTGGTTTAAGGTTTACCTGAGCTATAGCTCATGCATAACTCCCACTAACCCAATAAATTGTGAAGTGGGAGTAAAATTTTCAATTAAGTCATCTACTGACAATTTGAAATAGTCTGGACATCATTGATTCTTTCCAAAGACATTGTATTATTTTCTAGGAAATAATTCGTTTATTTTTTCAATTTCTTCTTTAGTTAAATTAACCTCTAACGTCGTTAAATTATCCACGACTTGATGTGGTTGTTTTGCACCAGGAATCACGACATCCAATGAAGGTTGAGTTAAATAGAATGCAAGTACAATATGTGCAACATCTACATTATGATTATCTGCAATACCTCTTAACTCATCAATTTTCGCTAAGTTTTCTTTGAATTTTTCTCCTTGGAATTCTGGATTCTTAGCACGAGTATCATCAAATTGTGTATTTTCGGTATACTTACCGGCTAAAAGACCTGATACTAAAGGAAAATACGGAATAAATGTAATTTGATTTTCTTTTGTATATTCAAACACATCTTCATTTTCACGATTTAGCAAATTGTATTCCATTTGTACAACATCAACATAGCCATCTTTATTCGCTTCTTTTAATTGATCTAATGTAAAGTTAGAAACCCCTATAGCTTTAATCTTGCCTTCATCTTTTAAATCTTTTAATGCGGCAACCGCTTGATCTTTAGGTGTTGTGTCGTCTGGAAAATGAATATAATACAAATCAATATAATCTACTTGAAGACGTTTTAAGCTTTTTTCTACCTGATCTTTAAGAAATTCTGGGTCATTAGACATTTTCACATTACCATCTTCATCAAAATAATGTGCACCTTTTGTGGCAATTGCAAACTCGTCTCTAGCAAATTCTTTTACCGCTTCTCCAACCAATTCTTCAGAACGCTCTGGACCATAGATATATGCTGTGTCTAATAATGTAATACCATTTCTAACTGCAGTACGAACTGTTTCTTTACCTTTTTCTTCATCTAAATCATTATAAAAGTTATGTCCACCAACAGCGTTTGTACCTAAAGCAATCGGTGATACTGTTACATTTGATTTTCCTAATTGAACTTTTTCCGTCAAAACAATCCAACTCCTTATATTTTAATTTTGAAATATTTATAAAATCTCTGGCTCAAAGTGTTTTGGTATATATTTGTTTGAAAGAGAGTATGACCATACAATCAACAAACGTATGAACTGCTGAACACTATAATATATCTCTACCCTTTTTCATTTAGTTTAATAACGTGGTTATCACATAGTATAAATGTACATAACCTAAATATTCAGATCCACTTCATAAGTCATCATGATGAAATAACTATATTAAGTCGTTGAATAACTTTTCAACCTCTACTCAAAATTTAGCATGCTTTCGATGAAACCTTGAAGTAAAATGCTTGAAAATTACATTGCAAAAATTTAACCATTATTGGAAGCAGGACAGAAACCGAATTTTATTAAAAAGATTTCATCGCTTACCTAATTAAGTATGAGTACAATTAAAAAAAGCAGGATGCAATACATGTACATCCTACTTTTGAATCATGGTTTATTTGATTGTTGTGTTACATTTTTAAAGTGTCCATTTAATTAATGTAGATGCATATGACAATCCGCCACCAAACCCAACTAACAACATGAGATCACCTTTTTTGAGTTGATGTGCTTGAACAGCTAAGTCAATCGATAATGGAATCGTTGCCGATGACGTATTACCATAATATTTAAGACTCATTAGTGCTTTATCTTTTGATAGATTTGCTTTTTCACATATTGATTCTATCATTCTGGCATTAGCACTGTGTGGTGCAAACCAATCTATATCTTCTTTTTTATAATTCGTATCACGCATTGTATCTTCAATAATATTTGGGACATTGCCGACAGCCCATTTATATACCCCACGGCCATTTTGTACAATATGGCCAGGATTTTGTAAATCTTCGCCAAACATTGTATGAGAAAGTTCCGAACAATATAAATGATGTCCTTTGTCGCCATCTGAGCCAGCACTACTAGATATAAAGCTCGTTTCATCTTCACTGTATTCTACTAAAAATACTCCTGCACCATCTCCAAATAATATACACGTATTGCGGTCTGTGTAATCTGTAATTTGTGATAATGTTTCTGCGCCAATGACTAACACTTTTTTATTTTGACCTGATGTAATCAGACCATTAGCGATATTCAAACCATAAGCAAAACCTGCACAAGCTGCATTAATATCAATAGCCCCTGCATTTTTCAAACCTAATTTTGCTTGCACATAAGATGCAACACTAGGTGTTTTATAGTCTGGTGTCAACGTAGCATTGATGATCATATCAACATCATTTAATTCCACTTGATATTTCTCTTGTAAATCTAACACTGCTTTATAACTTATATCACTCGTATATTCATCTTCAGCTACGATTCTTCTTTCAACAATTCCAGTTCTCTGTTGGATCCATGCATCAGACGTATCAACAATCTTCTCGAAATCTTGATTATCCATTATTTTCTCTGGTACATAAGCACCTTGCGCAGTAATTTTTGCAAATGAATTCATATCATAACTCCTTTTATCATTCTGTAACTTTGAAATTTCAAAATCTTGTTTTAATCATACTCATCTTACAATGAATGATAACACAATCAATCCAACACCTATATAAACAATAATAAATTCCTAAGTAAAATCAATATAAATAACATTTTAAATCATCATTTATAATTTATTATATGAACTAAAAGTAAAATAATCTTTAATTGACTTTTCATAATTTTTGAATTATTATTCATTCATGTTAGCGTTTACATTATTTTAAATAAAGGAGCAAGAAAATGGAAAGTGATGATATCAAGCACTTGGTTGAATCTGGTCAACTATCTGTAGGCATTGAATTAGGCTCTACGCGTATAAAAACAATTGCTATCGCACCTAATTGTGAAACAATTGCAACAGGTTCTTTTGAATGGGAGAACAAATATGAAAATGGCTATTGGACTTATTCCATTAATGATGTATGGGTAGGCATCCAAAAAAGTTATGCTGAAATGTCACAATCAATTAAAGACAACTATCATACTCAACTTAAATCCTTAGCTTCTCTAGGCATTAGTGGTATGATGCATGGTTACTTAGCTTTTGATGACAACGATGATTTGTTAGTACCATTCAGAACTTGGCGCAATAACAATGCGAACAAAGCTGCACAACAATTACGCGAAGATTTTAAAGTTAATATACCAGAACGTTGGAGTATCGCTCAGCTATTCCAATCAGCAATAGATGGCGAAGCGCATGTCAAACAAGTTAGTTATCTAACTACCCTTGCTGGATATGTTCATTGGTATTTAACAGATAAAAAGGTATTAGGCATAGGAGACGCGTCTGGCATGTTCCCAATTAACAGCGAACGCAAGCATTTTCGTCAAGATTTATTAAAGCGCTTTAATTCATTATTTCAAAAATTAGGTTATTCACAAGACATTAGCGATATGTTACCAAATGTGATTGTAGCTGGAGAAATTGCTGGTTATTTAACAGAAACAGGCGCTAAACTCATCGATCCAAATGGTGAATTAGAGTCAGGATGTCCAATGTGTGCACCAGAATCAGATGCTGCTACAGGCATGGTAGCAACCAATAGTGTGGCACCAAAAACAGGAAATGTTTCAGCTGGAACGAGTATATTTTCAATGATTGTACTAGAAAAACCGATTGTCAATGTATACCCCGAAGTTGATATTGTAACAACACCTGATGGTTATGATGTTGCAATGATACATGCTAATAACTGTACATCTGATATCAATGCTTGGATTCATTTGTTTGAGGGAGTTTTGCAACTCATGAATGTAAAGTATGATAAAAACGAACTTTTCACAAAGTTATTTGAAAGCGCTTTTAACGGAGATGAAGACTTAGGAAAGTTATTATCCTATGGCTATATTTCTGGAGAATTCATAACAGATGTCAATCAAGGTTATCCGATGTTTCTACGTCATGTTGATAGTGCATTTAATATTGAAAACTTTATGAAGACACATATTTTCAGTGCCTTTAGCACTTTGAAAATTGGCATAGATTTATTAAAAGAAAAAGAGGATATTCAAATTGACAGCATGTTAGGTCATGGTGGCATTTTTAAAACAGACAACATCGCACAATCCTACCTAGCTGCAGCATTAGAATCGCCAGTCAGTGTTATGAGGACTGCTAGTGAAGGAGGCGCATGGGGTATCGCAATATTATCCCGTTATTTATTAGAAAGTCAATATACAAATTTGTCCAATTACTTAAACGTTAAAGCTTTTGATAACACTGATCAAATCACTTTAAATCCCAAACCACAGGATATTGAAAGTTTTAGAAATTATATTCAAAAATTTAAAGCATTATTACCTCTCCAAAGACAGATAGATGAATATATTTAAACACGATTAACATTTTAAAAATCATATTTAAAGATTAGGAGAGATTTTTGTGAATACACTAAGTACAAATAACGCTAAGCAATTTTTAGGCTTACCGATAACTTTAATTTGGGGTTATATCGCAGTTGCTATTTTCATGACTGGCGATGGTATTGAACAAGCTTTTTTATCAAAATATATTGTTAGTATTGGATTTGAATCACAGCAAGCATCTGCAGTCTTAACACTTTACGGTCTCATTGTTGCAGTTGCATCCTGGCTTTCTGGTATTTTAGCTGAAATATTTAGTCCTAGAAAAATAATGGCGCTTGCGTTTATCATTTGGATTATTTTTCATGTAGGATTTTTAACCTTAGGACTAGAGCAACATAGTTATCCGATGATGTTAATTATGTATGGTATTAGAGGATTTGCCTATCCGATGTTTATCTATAGCTTTGTCGTCTGGATTACATATTCGGCTCCAAAACATCGTCTAGCTTCAGCTATGGGTTGGTTTTGGGCAATGTATTCCGTAGGTATCGGATTTTTAGGAACCTATCTACCTAGTTTTACAATACCTTGGATTGGATTTATGGGGACATTATGGTCATCCATAATATTCATTTTAATCGGTGGTTTAATGGCTATGTTCCTAGTTAAAGATAGGAAAGGTTCTGAGAAAGAAACTGATAAACTAACATCAAAAGAGATATTGCTTGAATTCGCTAAAGGTATAACAATTTTAAAGAACCCGCAAGTTGCTATTGCTTGTGTGGTTAGAATTATTAACCAATTAGCATTGTTTGGACTTGTAGTTATCATGCCAATCGTATTCACTGATACTGTAGGATTCACTACATCAGAATGGTTGAGAATTTGGGGCTTAATGTATATCGTAACCATATTCACTAACCTATTTTGGGGTGTGGTTGGAGATAAGATTGGATGGGTACGTCAAGTTCGTTGGTTTGGTTGTATAGGAATGGTGATTTCTACATTAGCATTTTACTATTTACCAATCTGGACTGGTCCCAACATTTGGGTTGCCGGTGCAGTGGCGATTGTATTCGGTTTTGCTGTCGCTGCATTTGTTCCGATGTCAGCCATTTTCCCTATTTTAGAACCGAATCATAAAGGCGCCGCCGTTTCTATTCATAACTTATCCGCTGGCTTAAGTAACTTTGTTGGTCCAGCAATCGCAACCTTAACAGTACCAATAGGAGGCCCTGTACTAACTATTTGGACTTATGCAATCATTTATTTTATAGGATTTATACTGACTTTCTTTATGAAAGTTAACCAACCAAATCATTAAAAAGGACAGGTGTTTGAACATGACAAATATATTAGAACAATTCAAATTAGATGGAAAAGTAGCAATTGTAACAGGAGGTGCTATGGGTTTAGGCAAAGCTATGGCTACCGCATTGGCCCAAGCTGGTGCTAATATCGTTATTGCAGATATTAATGAAGAGATAGCTAATAATACCGCTAAAGAAATTAGTGAAACTGAAAATGTAAAAGCGATTGCTCTAAAAGTGGATGTTACAAATCCAGATGCTGTAAATCAAATGGTTGAAGAAGTTACAAAACAATTTACTAAAATTGATATTTTAGTTAATAACGCTGGCATGACAATTAACGCAAAAGCTGAAGAAATGTCATTTGAAGATTGGAATAAAGTTATTAATTTAAACCTGAATGGCATTTTCTTAGTTGCCCAATCTGTTGGACGCGTAATGATTAAACAAGGCTATGGCTCTATTATTAATACATCCTCTATGTCAGGACTAATTGCCAACAAACCACAAGAACAATGTTCATATAATGCTTCCAAAGCAGGTGTCATTATGTTGACGAAAAGCTTAGCTATGGAATGGTCAAAATATAATATTAAAGTCAATACAATAGCTCCAGGTTATATGAAAACAGAACTTACAAAACCATTCTTTGATCAAGGTGGAGAAATGATAGAAGACTGGATGGGATTCACACCTATGGGTAGACCAGGCACACCAAATGAACTCGGTGGCATCGTTGTATACCTTGCTTCAGACGCTTCTTCATTTGCCCAAGGTAGTGTCTTCACAATCGACGGTGGTTATACAGCACTTTAAAAATCAATAACATATATGACCTTGATTTCAATAAAATCAAAAAACACTTTTGTTCAACACTCATATTTTATGATGAAATGAACGAAAGTGTTTTTTATTCAGTAATACAAACAAATGATTGAACTACATCGCGCAGTTCAATCATTTCACATGTGAGTATTTGAGTGTCTATCATTTGTTTTTCTTCTTAGCTAATTTTTCTTTCAGCTTTCGATCTTGTTCTTCCTTACGTCTTTTACGTTCCTCATTGCGTTTTCTAAGGCGCTCTTCCTCTTCTGGGTCTCTTGGTTTTTGCAATTGTTTTTCAATTTTTTCCATGAGCTCTTCTTCAGATAAGGCTGCTAATGGGCGATTATTAACAAATGCAAAAGTTTTACGTCGTCCAGGTCCACAATACGATTGACAACCAATTTCTATTTTTGCATTAGGATCTAATTTTGTTAGTTTTTTCTCCAAAGATTTACAATTAACTGCCTGACAATCATCGCAGATTAAAAATTTATTTTGCAAAATCAATCACCCTCACCTTTCTATTCATAAATGATTTACACATTTTTTATTATTCTATGTAAAATATGCGCTTAATTGCCTATCTAAAGCCACATTAATACGTTTATATTGATAAATACAACTCTAATTATTTTACTCTATTTAAGAATTTTTTCAAGTTCTACCTCAAAAGTATATAACTTGATCATGAATCATATAATTAAACGTTTATGATACATACTTTTATTATCTGCTTTTCTGTCATTTATTATAAAAATCAAACCAAAAAGAGGCTGGACAAATTAATTGTCACAGCCGTTGTACTTCTCAACTTATTGAGTTAGTAGGTCCTGAACATGAGATTCAGCTCAGTAAAGCATCAACTCTAATCATCCATGTCTGTTTAAGACAACGTAACTATTTAAAAATCGGATTTCTGTCTTATCCTTTTCCTTCAAGCTTATTGCCCATGATAAATACTAAACTCTAACGGTTTCACTTCATTTTCTAACCATTCTTTATAAATTGATTGTTTATCTACTTCATTATTAATGATTGTGATACCGCAATCGCCGCCACCTGCACCTGATGTTTTAGCAGCGCCACCATATTTTTCAGCTACAGAGCATAACACTTTCAAATGCGCAGTTTCAATATCGATTGTCGCCTCATTATCCATAGATTGAATAATTTCACGATTCATACGGATCATTTGCTGTACACCTTTGATATGATTGGTTTTAAAGGCATGAATCAATTTCTCTACACAAGCATGAGAACGTTCTAAAAATTTTCCATAAAACGTAGGATCGGATTTTAAACGTTTCACTTCACTAACTAAATGGTGCGAAGAAGCAGGTGATCCTGTCCATCCAATTAAAACTTCCATATTTTCTGGTGGTTGTAGTGGCTCAATATGTAAACCTGGCCAGTTTTTATTTAATACTTCGTTAACAGATGTATCTTCAATTTGTTGTGATACCCACTCATGATCAAAAGTACTATAAGCAAGCCAACCTGTGTACACACTGACAGCGATATCCCCACAAGAACTCAAACTTTGTAATTTCATATTTGCAATCACTGCAAGTTTATAAATATAAAGATTTGATAACTGCATTTCATAAAATTCATTTAAAGCTTTTACTACAGATACTAGTACCGCTGCACTTGAACCCAAACCATATTTATGACCATTAGCATCATCTAAATTACTATCTATCGTTAAATTAAAATGTTTTAAGTCAATGTGACTGCTACTCACAAATTGCTCAAAAACTTCTATAGCTGTGATAACGTATTTTAATTGTTTTGCTGCATGTAAATCAGATACGACTATCTTATCTTCTTCCCTTTGAAAGGTAACTGGCTCATGATGTAACGTTTTTGAATGGATTGTACCCTCTGGAGCATTAGAATCCTCAATTGAAGCTGTTACAAATCTATTAACAGCTATTAATACAGATTTATATCCAGGTTCAGTAACAGCATATTCACCTGCAATATAGAGCTTACCTGGCGCTTTTACTTGAATCATGTTATCTCTTCCTTACTCAATAATTTCAACACCTGTACGTGTAATGTCACTTGCAATAATTTGATCATCATTAAATGATTTTTGTAGTGCATCAATGACTGCCTGTTGATTTTTCTTTTCTACTAAAATTTTAACATTAGGCCCTGCATCCATTGTAAAATAACAAGGGTAACCAGCTTCACGACATTGATGTACAATATCCATAGCTAAATAACTATCTTCTACCATGTATGTAAAAGGAGGCTGTGAACCTAAATTTGTTGCATGCATCCTCAAACCATTCTCTTCGATAACTTCTCCTAAATACTTAAAATTCTTGTCATTAATCGCATGTTTAACTGACGCTATGTCTTCATCTACGTGATCTAACCAGTATTGGTAAAAACGAGATGTATCACGTGTATGTGACATACCGGCACGACTAGAAACTTTTTTTGTTTTATTATTGATTACTACAAATATCATAGATAAATCATCTTCCCAGTGATCTGCATCAATCGGGAAACTGTATGATGTTGCATCATCATAACCTTTTTCCCATTCTACAAAACCTCCATAAATACTTCTAGAGGCTGATCCAGACCCTCTTCGAGCAAGTCTAGATAATCCTTTACCCGATAAACCAAGTTTTAAAGCTTCATTACATGCTGCTGCTAACGCGGCATAAGCACTTGCTGATGAAGCTAAACCTGCAGCTGTTGGTACGAAATTATCACTTTCGATATGTGCATACATAGATGTTTTACCCAGATCTCTAACAATATCCATAAAACGACGTATTTTAGTTGCTTCAGAATCATCTACTGTTTGTCCATTTAAAATCAATATATCTTTAGTATATTGTTCAGAAAAAGTTACCTTAGTCTCTGTATAAAAACGATCTAATGTTACCGACAAGCTATTATTCATCGGAATAATATAGGCTTCATCAGCTTTCCCCCAATATTTAATCAGTGCAATATTTGTATGTGCACGTGCTTTGCCACTACTAACCACCTTACTAACCTCCTAAATATTCAATCCAAGTATGATGTGCACCCAATGATTGCGCACTTTCCACAATTTTTTCCGCCGTTTCTAAAGTAGAAGCAAGAACGATCATACTTCCGCCTCTACCTCCTCCAGTTAATTTACCAGCAATCGCACCTTGTTTTTTACTTACTTCTAACAACTGTTCAATTTTTTCGTGACTAACAGTGAGTGTTCTTAAATTCTCTTGGCACAAATTAAAAACAGTAGCAAGCTGTTCAAAGTTATGGTGTTCTATAGAATCTCGCGCTTCATGTACCAATTTGCCGATATGTTCGACAAAGCTAAGATACCCGCTATCTGCTTTACATAAATTATGTACATCTTCTACTGCTTGTTTCGTTGAACCACGAATACCAGTGTCTATTACAACCATATATCCATTTAAATCTAATGGTTGCAAGGTAGTAACTTCACCTTTTTGAAACCAAACTGGCTTGTTGGATACTATGGTTTGTGTATCTATGCCACTTGGCTTGCCGTGCGCAATACGTTCTGCCCAATTTGCTTCTTCTATCAATACTGCATCTGTTAAAGGTTTATTTATATAATCAAAACTCGCACGAACAAATGCAACTGCCATTGCTGCACTAGATCCTAAACCTCTCGATGGTGGCAAGTTCGTATCTATAGAAACTTTTATCGGAGTTTCGATATCATATTTATCAATAAATCTCGTTATTACTGATTTTAAGTGTTCCGGTGCGTAAGCCAATTCACCGTCATAAACTTCACTTTTGATATAGGAAGATTGAGTCACATTTAATGATTCAATTAATGCACTCACTCTTCCTGTCGTAAATGGAATCGCAATTGCAGGCTCTCCAAATGTCACCGCGTGCTCACCTATTAAAATCACCTTGCCATTTGCTTCCCCATAACCTTGTTGTGCCATATTTTCAATCACCTTTAGTATTTTCTTTAAATTTAAATAATATATGCTTTGCACCGCGATTTTTTTGTTAATTTTAATTTCATTCCTAGTTATCTTAACATTTCCCAGGAAATTCTGTGTTTAATGGTATTTAGCTAGCGTATTTATATCTTTTCATTTTTAATCAAGAAGCAATTACGCGCTTTTTTAACACAACTCAATCAATTTTACACAAATCAAATTATATTATCTCACAAATTTCATATATTGACATACGACTCGAGCCATAGTTTTTTTAAAATTTGTATTAAAATTGAACAAAATGAGCAAAAAGTTAATACCAGCTACTAATTATAAACAATACTTATTTATTATAAAACGCGATGAACTATTATTCAAAAACTTCACTTTATTTTATTAATTTATTTTTGATATTTAACGTATACTTTCACTATATTACTTATTTAATTACTATAATTCAACAAATAATAGTAATCTCTTCCATTATATAATTATAAATAAAAAGACTAAAAACGAATACTATGTATCGTTTCTAGTCTTTGTCTCATTCGTCCATTTTTTGATTAACTTTAGCATTGCGTTCAATCATCTTGTCAAAATAACCTTCATATCGCTGCCATTCATCATCCGTAATATCATCCATTGTCAAATTAGCGCCTAAATCTTTTAACGCATATAACAACTGAAACATCACGTCTTGAACTGTTATCGTTCTGCCTAATAATTGCGATAAAGACGCCATACATTGAGGGTCAATATCAGGGTATTCAAATTTAGTACTTTCACCTTGTAATGCGCGTTCATAAAATGCTTTCATTAATGCAGCACGTTCACTGCCATCTCCTTCAACGCATAGATATACTTGGACAGCTATGCCACCTCGAACACGTCTTTGAGAAATACCGGCAAATTTCTTCCCGTTAATACTTAAATCAAATTTCCCTGGACAATATGATTGTTCAATCTCATAGGTCTCAATTTCAACATCATCATCTTCAAACATTTTTGCCACTAATAAGTACATGACTGAAAATGCTTCATCAATCGTAACGTCATGTTTGCCTTTAAAAATAAGTGATATATTGAGTACACCTTGGTCTAGTACGACACCTAGACCACCTGAGTTTCTCACAATCGCATTATACCCTCGTTCTTCGGTTAAATAGCGAATACCATCTTGCAAATGCGGTAACCTTGAATCATGGATACCCAAAATGATTGTATGTTGGTGTATCCACGTACGTACCACACTACTTGATAAGTCTTTTCCGACACTTTCCGACAAAGTATCATCAAATGCAAATGACTGCATCGGTGCTAAACCAGAAGAATGGTCCACATAACGCCAAGTGGCACTATTAAAATACTTACTTGCTAGATCCATTATTGTAATGTTTGTGCAGCAGTGATGATTGATAAATTATACACGTCTTCTATTGAGCAACCACGAGATAAATCATTCACTGGTGAATTAAGACCTTGTAATACTGGGCCTACTGCATCATAGCCACCAAGACGTTGCGCAATTTTGTATCCAATATTACCCGCTTCTAAACTTGGGAAAATAAATACATTTGCATCGCCTTGAATTTGTGCATCTGGTGCTTTTTTCTTAGCAACTTCCGGTACAATTGCAGCATCAAATTGGAATTCTCCATCAATAACTACATCTTTAAGTTGATCAGTTTCAACTTTTTCTTGTGCCAACGCTACAGCATTTGAAACTTTTTCAACATCATCTGATTTTGCAGAACCTTTTGTTGAGAAACTTAACATTGCTACACGTGGTGACATGCCAAAACTTTGTGCAGATTTTGCACTTTCTACTGCAATCTCAGCTAAATCTTGTGCTTCTAATGTAGGATTGATTGCACAATCACCAAAGATATATTGTTCTTCACCTTTAATCATAAAGAATATACCTGATGTTTTAGTTACACCTGGTTTTGTTTTAATAATTTGTAGTGCCGGACGAACTGTATCGCCTGTAGAATGTGCAGCACCACTTACTAAACCTTCAGCCTTACCAGTATATACTAGCATCGTACCAAAGTAATTAACGTCTTTTAACATTTCTTGAGCTTGGGCTTCAGTTGCTTTCCCTTTACGACGTTCAACAAAAGCTGTCACTAACTCTTGCTTCAACTCACTCGTTTCAGGATCGATAATTTCTAAGTTCGAAATATCTAAACCTTTGTCTTTAGCTAACGCATTAACATTTGTTTCATTACCTAATAGTACCGGTGTTACATAATCCGTACTTTGTAATTGTGTTGCCGCAGTTAATACGCGTTCATCTTCTCCTTCAGGTAAAACAATTTTCACATTTTTTCCTGACAATTTCTCTTGTAATACATCTAATAAAGACATATGGGCCTCCTCAAATTTTTAATACTATTATTTTTTCCATTACTATTATACGTCATTTTTTTATAGAATTCCATGTCACCAATTTGTAATCATTTACTTATGTTTTATAGTTACCTTTATGATAGAATTTTCAGTGTAGAGATAGAATTATTTCATAAAGGAGCGATTCAATATGCCACAAGCGCCAGAAACTTTAGATGGTTGGTATAGTTTACATTTATTATATGCTATAGACTGGGCTAGTTTACGTTTAGTCCCAGAAAACGAACGTCAAACATTAGTTGAAGAGTTACAAGCATTTTTAGATAAACACGAAGAAACGCGTACTAACCATGTAGGCGATCATGCATTTTATAATATCACTGGTCAAAAAGCAGATATTCTTTTATGGGCATTGCGTCCTGAATTAAAAGATTTAAATGCTTTTGAAAATGAATTCAATAAATTGAAAATCACAGACTTTTTAATTCCGACATATTCATTTGTTTCGATTATTGAATTAGGCAATTATTTAGCAGGAAAATCTGACGAAGATCCATACGAAAATCCACATATCAAAGCAAGATTGTACCCAGAATTACCACAATCCGAATATATTTGTTTCTATCCTATGGACAAACGTCGTAATGAAACTTATAACTGGTACATGTTGTCACTAGAAGATCGACAAGAACTTATGTACAATCACGGTAAAATCGGTCGCCAATATGCTGGTAAAATCAAACAATTTATCACAGGTTCTATGGGCTTTGATGATTTCGAATGGGGTGTTACTCTATTTGCAGATGATCCACTTCAATTCAAAAAAATTGTTTCTGAAATGAGATTTGACGAAACGACAGCACGTTACGGTGATTTTGGTAGTTTCTATGTAGGTAACATTATTACAAAAGATAGTTTACCAACACTTTTTGAAATATAAATATTGTTATATTCTATCATCAAACCCCTCCATTTAAAATGGAGGGGTTTATATATATCATTTTTTATTTTTCGTTCATATATAACTAGCATTGTGCCTCAAATCTAAGTTTTCCAATCATACTGCCATTTTATTTTTCATGCTTAATACATTTACAATAATCATATAATACAATGACTACATTTAAATTTGAAAACTGAGCCTCTCTGAATACAAATGTTCCGATAATATGTATGCATCAATCACTCTAACTTTCTACTTCGTTTCGTTTGGTTCGCCTGCGCTTCGCATGCATAAGTCGCTCTAACTTTCTACTTCGTTTTGTTTGGTTCGCCTACGCTTCGCATGCATCAATCGTTCTATCTTTCTACTCCGTTTTGTTTGGTTCGCCTGCGATTCGCATGCATCAATCGCTCTATCTTTCTACTTCGTTTCGTCTGGTTCGCCTGCGCTTCGCATGCATAAGTCGCTCTAACTTTCTACTTCGTAGAAAGAAGAGCGACTAAAAAGGCACACTTGTTTTATTCCAAGTGTGCCTGTCTGAATGTAGTGTGTTTGGGAGAACTTTAATCACTACTTAATTTAAGGGTTAACTGTTAAATATTGTCGCTACTCAATATTTTGTAACAGTCAACTAATACTATTTTAACCTGTTTGAAATATTTGAAACATATTTGCATTGCTAAAATTGTATAAAATTCAATTTTTTAAAATACAATATGTGTTTTTTTGCCCAACATATTATTTGGATAAAGTGTTACAATAAAAAATATTAACTTACTAAATATATCCCATGAAAATACAGTTACAAATGGTTTAGTTAAATAAAATATAATTGGTGATTAGATGACAATAAATGTTCAATACTCAGAAAATTATGAAGAAAAAATAGCAAAAGATGTCATAATTCTAGCCGGCAGAATTTTACTTGAATCTGGAGCAGAAGGATCTCGTGTAGAAGATACAATGACTCGTATTGCTTTCACATTAGGTTATACAGAAAGTAATAGTTTTGTTACGAATACAGTCATTAATTTTATGTTACATAATGAATCTTATCCAAGAATTTACAGAATAAGAACAAGAGACACCAACCTACATCGTATATCAAGAACTAATCGCGTTTCTAGACAACTTTCCGAAGGCACACTTTCAGTTGAAGATGCTTATCAAGAATTACAAAAAATATATCATGAACAAAGCATTAATCACGATCTATTTTTTAAATTTATTGCCGCCGCGATTATCTCTATCAGTTTTCTATATTTACAAGGTGGATACTTAGTTGATGTATTCACTGCGCTCGTTGCGGGCGCTTTAGGTTACCTCGTTGTAGAACTTTTAAATAGAAACTTACACACTAAATTCATTCCTGAATTTATGGGTGCCCTCGTTATAGGCGCAGTGGCAGTATTGGGAAATACGCTTATACAGGGTGGCTCTATTTCCACAATTATTATTTCAGCAGTGATGCCAATTGTACCAGGTGTTTTAATCACTAATGCTATTCAAGATTTATTCAGTGGCCACATGTTAATGTTTACAACTAAATCATTAGAAGCATTAGTAACTGCCTTTGGCATCGGGGCAGGTGTCGGTACAATACTTATTATTTCTTAGGAGCAATGCTTATGTTTTGGATTTTAAATTTAATATTTAGTTATACCGCTTCATTATTCTTCGGTATTATATTTGATGTTCCAAAATATTTATATAATGCTGTTGGAATTGTTGGGGCGTGTGGTTGGATGGTCTATACATTATTTTATTATGGTTTCCAACTTCACACCATTTATTCAAGCTTCTTTGGAAGTTTAGCATTGGGTTTACTTAGTCATATAATGGCTCGCTTAAAAAAAGAACCAGTTATTCTATTTATGGTGCCAGGTATTATACCTTTGGTACCTGGAGGTTTGGCCTTTGACGCTACGAAAAATCTTATTTTGTTAGACTTTAGTAAAGCTATTAACACGATGCTAGAAGTAACACTGATTGCAGGCGCAATCGCTTTAGGTTTATTATTCGCTGATCAAATATCTAAACTCATCGTTTCCGGCACAAAATTTAGCAAAAAGCACATTTAATAATTGAACACAAAAAATCTGAGGCTCATTAAAGTCCTCAGATTTTTTGTATAAGACATAATAATTTTTCAAAACGCCTATCAATATGCAGTTAAAATCTGTTGCTATTGATAGGCGTTTTTTCATACTCAAAACATTGTAAGAATTACATATCTAATTATCTATATGTTTATATCATAAATAATTAATGAATGTCATCTATTTATGCGTTTGGTTTGGCACTTTATTTTCATTAATAAGGTTCACTACTTCATCTTCTGAACGATTTAATATCAATTTACTTAATTTATCATTATCCATTTGTTTTAATTTAGGATAACGAATTACGAAAAAGACTAATCCTATAATTAACCAACCTAACAATGCAATATAAGATGGCGTTGATAATCCAGCTGGTGAAGCAGGAATTAATAATAGTAATAAGAAAACAAACGATACTATTGTACCTATAATCGCAAATGTTTTATATACTGGACCATATGTGTTACTTGTTTTGTCGTAACTAAATAAACGCGCTGCTGATAAACATGTAATAAAGTATGCTATCGAAACACCCGTAGACGACATATCAACAATCCATGTCAATGCCGTACGACCTAACCAAGGTGCAATCAATGTGATAGCTACAAGGAATATAATTGCTACATAAGGTGTTTTATATCTATTATGCAATTTACTAAATACTGAAGGCATAATACCTGAGCGTCCCATTGAGAACAATAGACGACTTGAACTCATTAAAAATCCGTTCAAACCAGTAAAAATGCCCATGATAATAGCTATCGCTAAAATTGCCAAACCTATATAGCCAAATGCACCACTTGTAACAGCACCTGTTAACCATAATTGACCGTTTAAATCAGTCTCTGAACTACTTAGCCAACCAGTATACAAAATCATTAGCACATACGTAAATGCTGCTGCTAATAAACTATATACAATAAGTTTAAATGTTTTATTAGGAGCAAAATCAAATTCTTCTGCAGTTTGTGGAATGTTGTCAAAACCTACATAAGCCCACGGTGCTACTGCAACTATCATTACAATTGATGTAAGCCAACCTTTTTCTTTGTTTGCTAATGGTTGTAAATTTTCTAATGAGAAATTACTACCAAAGAACGAACCGAAAAATAGCAATAAGATTGTAATGACCATTGCCACACAGAAATAAAATTGTAGCGAGCCTGAAACACTCGTACCTTTAATAGCTATAAACATAAATACAATCAATAACAATGATGCAATTAATATTTCAGTAATATAAACATCCCATCCTGCGATGGTATATAGTTTACCTGTTTCTAAAACATCAGGTAATAAAAATTTAATTAATAAACTAAATGCTGTTGCATTTAAAGCCACTACACATATATAACCAAAAGTTAAAAACCAAGATGAGAAAAAACTTACGTATCTGCCAAAGCCTAAAAAGCTAAACGCGAAAGCCCCACCAGAAACTGGGAACCGTTCAACAAGAGCGCCGTAGCTTACTGCAATTAAAATCATTAACAGTGCGCCAATTACAATACCAATAGCTGCTGGAATAGGTCCAGATTGGCCAATCCAATCACCTGGTAAAATAAATGCACCCCAACCGATACACGAACCATAAGCAATTGCCCAAACAAATTTCTCAGATAAGTTTTGTTTTAAATCTCCTCTATCTACTTTCCTATCATTTTTTCCCATAAATAAAATTCACCTCATGAGATGTATTATACCCATAAGATGAATTCTATAACAATTATAAAATTATAATTTAATCGTACCAATCACTAACATTAACCAACCTATAATAAATAAAATACCTCCGATTGGTGTAATTGCACCAAGTATGCGAATTTGTGTTAATGCTAAGATATAAAGCGAACCACTGAAAAATACAATACCTAAGAATAAAAGCCATCCTGCCCAATTCACATTAATTGACGTTGTACCACTTATAATTCCAATTAAAAGTAAACCAAGCCCGTGGTACATTTGATAAGTGGTTGCTTTTTCCCATACAGATAAATATTTATCCGATAACTTACCTTCCAAACCATGTGCACCAAATGCGCCGGTACCTACAGCCATTAAAGCGTTTAAAGCACCGAGAATAATAAATACTTTCATATAAATAAACCTCTCTTTCTTTATTTAAAAATCAAAAATTGAATCTCCATTACCAATTTCATCGTCTGTTACTAATTTATTAGAATTTGGCGAAGTATTTGTATTTGTATATTTTGTCGAAGAAGCAGGTATTTCCCCTCCCATTGCTTGAATTTCTTCAGGAGAGATACCTTGTTTCTCACGAGTTGTAGCGTGTTTTACATTTTGTGATGATTTGAATGAAGTAGACACTGAGTACGTATTATCTTTAACATGCTGTTTATCATTTGAACTATTTACTAAAGACGTTAGTGTATGAATGGCATAGATATGCTTTTCAAATTCTGCATCATTCTTAGCTTCATCTGCTTGAACTAATTCTTGTTCAATAAGTTGAATAATTTTCTCTTTTTCCATTTATTTTATAACCCACTTTCACACCAATTTATAGGTTCAATACCATTTTTTTGTAAATATGCATTTGTTAATGAATACGGTTTTGAACCAAAGAACCCGCGATATGCAGATAGTGGACTTGGATGTGGTGATTTAATAACGTGATGTTTAGATGTGTCAATCAGTTTCATTTTTTGCTGTGCGGGTTTACCCCACAAAATAAATACAACATTATTCAAATTTTCGGAAACTGTTTTAATCACTTCATCAGTAAATGTTTCCCAGCCTATATCTCTGTGAGAATGCGCTTCTCCTTGTCGTACTGTCAAAACAGTATTTAACAATAAAACGCCTTCTCTTGCCCAATCTTGTAAATGTGGTGATTTTCTGACACAACCGATATCGTCTTCAAGTTCTTTATACATATTTCTTAATGAAGGCGGAAATTTAGCATTCGGTTGCACAGAAAATGCTAAACCATGTGCTTGATTTGGTCCATGATAAGGATCTTGTCCCAAGATAACAACTTTCACTTTTTCAAAAGGTGTTAAATCAAAAGCTTGATAAATGTTTTCCCTATCTGGATAGATTACCTTTGTCGTATATTCATTTTCTAAAAAATTATGCATTTCAGTAAAATCATGCTCCGCAGTTATTTTATGAAAAACATCAGACCATTCCATACACGTTCACCTCGATTAATATATTAACATAAAGCGCTACTTTCTCGCTTGAGAGATTTAGTAGTGTTAGCTTAATTATAAACACAATTATAATGTATATATTTAATTTCATTTTAATATGTATCAGTAAATGAATCAAAATGATATACTGATTTATTCAATATTGTAACCTTATTACATTGTAAACGTCATTATTTAGAATAGTCGACAAACGTGGTATGATATATACAAAAGCATATATAGGAGTGAAAATTCATGGCATTGAAAAAAACATTAACCATTGCCGGTTCAGATACAAGTGCTGGTGCAGGCATGCAGGCAGACTTAAAAACATTCCAAGAGTTAGGAACATACGGCATTGTTGCCTTAACATCTATTGTAACAATGGATAAAGCATCTTGGTCTCATGATGTTACACCAATTCCATTCGATGTATTTGAAAAACAATTAGAAACAGCAATATCAATCGGTCCAGATGCAGTAAAAACAGGCATGCTAGGGACACAAGAAATTATTAAACGTGCCGGCGAAGCATACGTAGAATCAGGTGCGAACTATTTTGTAGTTGATCCAGTAATGGTATGTAAAGGAGAAAACGAAGTTTTAAATCCTGGCAATACTGATGCAATGATTGAATATTTGTTACCAAAAGCTACAGTCGTAACACCAAATTTATTTGAAGCTGGTCAACTTGCTAACCTTGGCACTTTAAAATCAATAGACGATATGAAAAAAGCAGCTGAAATTATTCACCAACAAGGTGCTAAGCACGTTATTATTAAAGGTGGTAAAGCATTAGATCAAGATAAATCTTATGACTTATACTATGATGGAAAGAACTTCTATCAATTAACTACTGACATGTTCCAGCAAAGCTATAATCACGGTGCTGGTTGTACATTTGCTGCAGCAACTACTGCATATTTAGCAAATGGTAAATCTCCAAAAGAAGCCTTAATTGCTGCCAAAGCATTTGTTGCATCTGCAATTAAAAACGGCTGGAAAATGAACGACTTCGTTGGTCCTGTAGATCATGGTGCATACAATCGTATTGAACATATAGATGTTGAAGTTACAGAAGTTTAATCAAATATAAACTAAGCGCACGTCCATTTCTGATGATGAACGTGCGCCTTTTTAAGTTAATTTACTCATTTATGTTTTTATTTAACCACCGTATCCGCCATACCCAATATTCACTTCATTGACTTGACCATCTTTCATTTCAAAGAAAACGGTTGGGCCATTATTTTGAGATTGATATGCGTATACACCTGTACCTTTAGGTTGTTTATCTGGTGTTTTAATCTTACTTAAATCTTTTCCATAAGCATCTTTGACTTGCTCATAAGTTAAGTTCCCTTTTATAGAAAAATTAACGTTACTTGCTATATTATCATCTTTTGAATAGTCTGAGAAAGTTTGGTCATATTTCTGAGTTGTCTTGCCACCCTCTACTGTTCTTGCACTTACATTCACGCCATTAAAAGTAACCTTGCCATATTTGATTCCATTTTTAAATTGTTCATTTAATAAAAAGCTAGGGTCGTTACCAGCATTTCCTTCATATTGATAATAAGGTGTTGTTGCTGCTTGTGCTTCGCTATGTGATACGCCTTCATCAGAAACGCTTATGCCTAATGTAGTTCCAAATACAATGCTTCCAGCTACAAAAGTCTTTGCAATCTTATTCATTCTGTATCACTCCATTTAAAATTTTGGAATCGCATTACGATTCAATTACAATGTTACATAAATGTTTCAAAAAGTGCAAATATAAACCAAATACACAATATATTATTTTTGTTTTTTAATAGCGTAAAAATTTAAGTGATAGTATTAATACAACAAAAATTGAAATAAAGTATTTTATGATTATACGACGTTCGACTGATAAAAAGTTGATACTGTAGACTCATGTATTTCGCATACATATCTATTATTATAATAAGTGTAGAGAGACAAGGAGGTATGACATCATGATTATCTACGAACAATCTTTTGAGAATGGTAACCCTATCTATGAAATTATCACCAAGACGTTCAAAACGATTTCTGTTAAATGCGATGAAAATTTCAGCAAGAATGAATTATATACATTACTCTCTCTACTTGAAAGTGATGTTGATAACTTAAATGTAAGTTATTAGCTACACTTCAATACATCGATGAAAAAACAGAAGCGTAAGTTCCAAGACTAAAATTAGAAGAAACAGAACAAAGAATTCCCCTTTAGAAATATGCGCCATGTATATGTAACTGTCCCATTATATATACATGGTATAACACATCCCTTATAAACACTCACCCTAAGTGGTACATAGTTAGGCAAAGATTGTCCCCTTTGTTTGCTTGGAGAGCACACTCGAAGCGATCCTAACTTATGTACCACTTTACTTATTTATATAAAACTTTAAATTCCTCACACACTACAATAGTAGATTCGTTAAATGCCAATCCTAGAGATGCATAGTAAGGTTCAAAGAAATCAATATGTGCTTTACGCCAGTAAGCGAGTGACTTATCGCCTTCACCTTCTAAATAAGCGTGATGTTCAGTGACTGAACTAAACGGCGTTTGATAAACACATGTTGTTTCTATCACACATTGCGGCTCCCCTTTTTTATTTAAAATCACGCTCACATCTCCCACTTGAGGTAGTGGTTCATGATCTACTTGATAAGTTTCATAACCACTTGTCGTAGCCGTTTTTTCACCTTGTTTTACTAATTCTGCTAATTCATCCTCATCTACACCAAACGACCATGCTTCATATGTTTTATTCTTATATGATGGACACAATTGTACAAATTTCTCCCAATATTGTTCTACTGTCATCATTTTTCCTCCAAACTATGTATGTCCTTTTCCTTTTTAAACATAACATAAATAAATGATATAACCATTGCTATCCTATGTTATTCTACTACCAAAATGAGGCTTTACACTAAAATAAAAATATCTGGAATATTGCAAGAAATCTATTCTTTCTTGCAATAATAGTGAAATTTACTAAAAAAATAGGTACTCACTTCCTAACTCTAAAAGGAAATGAATAACCTATTTTTAAATTTCTACTATTCAGTTTTAGTATCGACAGCTAGAATACTTTTTTCTTAATAGTCGTTTGTAATGTCATTCGGCTTATACGCGTTTATCGTCTGCCCACCATAAAGCTCTATCAGGATTTTTTGTATAATAATCATATTCTTCATCACTTTGAACATTTGGATATGAACCTTTCAGTGATTTACCTGCTGTACTTACATGTAACAATGAAATAACGATAATCCCTATGACACTCATTGCCGCTAAATAATAAGCCGGTGAAAGTGGATCTCCCGTTTTCGCAACTAATGAAGATGCAATTAACGGTGTTGTTCCACCAAATAATGATACTGACACATTGAATGTTACCGCTAATGTTCGATAACGGATATGCGTATAAAACATCGTTGGTAATGAACCTGGCATTGTTGCTTCATAAGTAGACAAGAAAAATCCTAACGTAAATATACCTACAATTATTAAAACCAACGAACCTGATTGGAATAACGCAAATGCCACAGTACTAAAGATAGCTGTACCACATAGTCCGATTAAAAAGACTTTTTTCTCTCCGATGCGATCTGCAACTCTACCAAACATTAATGCCAATGGAATCATTACTGCCATGACAACCGTGATAAGTACAGAAACCGTTGTGCTATCTAATTTAATTATTTGTTGTAAATAAGATGGCATATATGAAGTTACCATATAATTCGTACAATTAAAGAATGCTACAGCTACAAAACATACAATAATATCTTTGTAGTAATATCGAACAATTGTGAAAAATCCGATGTTATCTCGTTTAGGTTGCGTAGCTATTTCATTTTCAAATACTGGCGATTCCTCTAATTTTCTTCTTAAATAAAAACCAAATATACCTAAGAAAAGACCCAAAATAAATGGTATTCTCCATCCCCATGTAGCCATTTGTTCCTCATTTAAAAAGAAAAATAGTAAGCCGCTGATTACTGATGCAGCGATATAACCTGATAATGTTCCAATTTCCAAACCTGAACCTAGACCATTTCTAGATTTATCTGGTGAGGATTCGGCAACATAAACCATCGCGCCTGCATACTCTCCACCGGTTGAAAAACCTTGAAGTACTCTACCTAATAATAGTAAAATTGGCGCCCATACACCTATTTGATCGTATGTAGGTAATAAACCAATTAACAAAGTAGAAAATGCCATCATGATAATGGTTGTTGTCAAAACGACTTTCCTTCCAAATTTATCACCAATTATACCAAAAATAATGCCACCTACTGGTCTTAATAAAAATGCAATTGCAAATGTTGCAAATGTAAATATCGTTTTCAGTTGGTCATTTTCTACCGAACTAAAAAAGTTTTGTCCTAAGATAACTGCTAAATAAGAATAAAGTCCAAAGTCGAACCATTCCATTGCATTACCAATACCGGTTGCAAATACAGTTTTTTTCGCAGTCCTCGGGTTCACCTTATTGATATTACGTTTATCAAAATCTTGTTCATAATCCACGATTTAAGTCACTCCCTTAACATGTTTACTTATTATACTGAGTTCGGAGTGTATGTCAAACTGATTCAAATTTTTTAATTTTCGTTTTTTAATTTTTATACAAAAATTGTATTTGGTTTTAAATATGAAGAAACTCATTTTTCTTTTAAATTTATTATCTAATTACGGACGATTTTCATTGATTACCAACTTATTTTTTCAAAATAGCAACTTTAACTTTATTGTGCTTATTTTTCACAACTAATTTATATTCACTTTCAAAATCAAATTGAAGAAATTCATATATATCAACTGGTTCAACATAATTAATTTTATAACTTTTCCAATTCAATTCATTGTATATCAATGCAAGTTGCACAATCATTTGTCCCGGTACAATCTGACGATGCAAAGGATTTTCATCTTTGACAAGACGCAAATATTGCTCTACATCGTTGGGTAATATCTGTATCATTTTACACCTTCTCTAAAAACGTTTGCATAATATATATACAATTAGTCCTATTTTTATTTATTTTCATTTCAAAGCTATATTTGATAAATTGACGAATTTTTTTCTGTTCAATCAATGTCAATCGTACTTGATATATGACATCAATTTTTAAAGGATGATATTGCTCAATCTCCGTGGATTTTAATAGTAAATTAGTAGAAATAAAAGGTTTGAACAATTCAAATTCGGGCCATAGACTCGCACAATAAAGCGGAGAAACATCAGTGCTATCAGTGCTATTCGATCGTTTAAACAATTGATTATAAGCTTCTACATCTTTTTTATGAAATACCATTTCTTGTTGTTCATGACCATCTTTCAAATAATGTGGCATTACCCATACCTCCCCCAATACCCATGGTTGCGATTGTTCTATATTTATGTTCCATATAAAATAACCTTGTAACAAGTGCAGCACCGCTTGCACCATAAGGATGTCCAGTAGCTATAGCGCCACCGTAAATATTTAATTTCTCTGCTGGTATGTTTAAAGCTTGTTGACTTGCTAAAACTTGAGATGCAAATGCTTCATTTAATTCTACAGCATCGACATCATTTAAAGACAATTGTTGTTTTGTTAATAATTTTTCAATAGCAGGCACAGGACCAATACCGAGGATATTAGGATCAACACCTATGGTTACTTGATCAATGAATGATAATCCACTTTGTATACCATATGCTTGCGCAACTGATTTTTCCATGACAAGTAGTAATACAGCACCATCATTTTTCATACAACAATTGCCAGCAGTGATGCTTCCGTTTGGTAATAATGGCTTTAATCGTCCTAACGTCTGTTGCGTTAATTTAGCTTTAATACTTTCATCTTGTTGAAATATTTCACCCTTAATTGTCAGTGGCGTTATTTCTTGGGTAATATTATGATGTTGATAAGCATCAAGCGTTTTTTGATGGCTATGCCATGCGAATTCATCTTGTTCAATTCTTGAGATACCATATCTTTCAGCAACATTTTCAGCTGCTTGTATCATAGATGGATCTTGGTCACTGGGTGCAAACGAGGCTCTTTCATAAAATTCTGGTAAATATGTGTCATATACAGATTGCGGTCGTTTAATTTTCCACGGTGCTCTACTTGTACTTTCCACACCACCTGCGATATATATTGATCCAGCACCTGCTTGTATCATGCGACAAGCTTGATTTACAGCTTCTAACCCTGAACCGCATTGACGATCAATCGTCACACCTGGCACTTGTTGATTTAATCTAGCTTCTAAAAGTGCTTTTCGTGCAATGTTACCACCATTTCCGACAACATTACCTAAAATTACATCATCTATATTACTAACTATTGCTGCAAAGTTAGTTTTCAAATAATTGAATAATGGCTGTAATAATAATTCAGGTTCTAAATGACGTAATTTCCCTCCATATTTACCAAATGCAGTCCGTTTTGCTGCTACTATAACCGCTTCATTCATTTATAATTCTCCTTTTAAATAGCATTGTTTCATACGTTCTCGCGCAATTTTTCCACTCGAGGTATAGATCATACGTTTTACTTTAACTAATTTCGATGGTATTTGATAACGCGCTACATGATGTTTCATTATCGTTCTAAAATAGCTATAACTAACTGTACGATCACTTGTATAAAGTAAAATAGCAATTTCTCCAAATCTAGAATGTTTTTCACTGATAACGACTAATTCATCGAATAAATCAATACAATTGGCATTCTGTTCAATTTCGAACGGATAAACATTACGTCCACCAATAATCATGCGGTCATGTTTTCTACCATGTAAAAATAAATGTCCCTGCGTATCACATGAAGCAAAATCCCCTGTTTCAATCCACCTATCCTTACAGACATCTTCATCGACATAACCATCAAATGACATATCACTTCGTATCTTTAATAAACCTATCTCTGATTCGTCTGACTGTTCAATATTTACGTGCACGTTGTGAAACAATTTACCAACAGATTCTGGTGGCGCACTATTATTGAAGTTATAACTAATAAAGCTAGCCTCTGATGTCCCAAAGAATTCAATTAAATCACTTTCGGGAAAACACTGTTGAATACGTTGACGAACGTGTAAGGCAAGTTTATCTCCAGTACTTAAAATATAATGCTTTCCTTTTATTAAAATTTGAGTCGAAACACAAGCTTGTATCATTGTTGGTACCATAAAGCTCGCTGTGTTCACTTTATGTTGTTGGAGTGTTTGCATTAAACGCTTTGCTTCAAAATATTGCTGTCCTATAAACGTTCTACCTGTATACAAAGCATAAATGCATGCATATAATGACAAAGAATGTGACATCGGACCTGGAGCAACGATTGTATTTATCATTCTGTCAAATAATTCATCATTTTTTGAAAAAGACTTTATCCAAGATAATGTTCCTCTATAATATGCTTTAGGTAACCCCGTTGTTCCAGATGTAAAAGCGATATGCAGCAAATCCTCATCGTTCTTAAATTTATCCTTTTTGGCCACATTATGTATACTTAAATCATCTTCTTCTATAAGATATTGAACACCATATTTTTCGATTAAATTAAAGGTTTGCGTACTCGACCATCTATCATCGAAAATACACGGTACACATTCATTTTTTAACAATGCTAAATATAAAATCATTGTTTTTTGTGGATGTCGTGTTACCACTCCTACAAAACTATGTTTAGGTATATTAGAAAACAAGCCGCTTTTAATGTTCAATTCTTTAATTAATTCACTATAGGTTAAATCTTGTTTATCAAAGCTCAAAGCAACTTGATGCGGTTGTTGTTTTGCGTGATTTTCTATTTCTTCTAAAATTTTCAAATCCATCCCCCTTTGTTAACTTTTATACAAAATATATTAACATTTAAAGTAGAGAATAATATAATGAAAACATTTGGTTTCTAATGCCATAAATATCCCATATTTTTAATTTAAATTGAGTGATTTTGAATTATAATTCCTAAAAAAACAAATAAATGAGCAATTCGTGGTGAACTCTCCCATTTTTAAAATTATTTAATACATTTTTTATTAAACAAACGTGTATACTGCATATTTCTATTTTGATTAATAACATCGTTAGCATTAACACTGATATACTTTAAATTTCATCACTATTACTACAAAAATTTAGTATAATTTCACTTTCTATACGAATCCAACAGTATTTATTTCACCTAAACCACTACTTCACTACATTAAAACTTATCATCTATTCGACAAACAAATATAACTTTCTTACATAAGTGAGCAACAACTACTCGAATTAAGTAAATCCTACTCCCTGATAAATATGCACGGCTAAAATCGTAAAATTTTAATTAAAAAAAGAGCTAATCATTTAAGATTAGCTCTCTTTTTATGAGAATGAGATGCAATTTAACATACTCAACGACAATACATTTTATTGTAATACATTACTCTAAATTAGCATGATTACTTTGCATCGTTTCTTCATCGACTTTAAGTTCGTTCATTAAATCTAGTACTAGACTATCTAAAAAGACTTGTGCTGCTTGTTCAAACAAACTGCCTAAAGGTTGTGCAGATCCTTCTGCATCATATTTTGTACCTGCAGGAAGTTCTATAACGGTATTAGCCAATGCACCAATTGCCGAATTCGGATTCGTAGATAATAACACGACTTCTGCATCGACAGATTTTGCTTTTTCAACTAATAATCTCAAATGTTCCGTTGAACCTGAACCCGAAATGACAATAAATAAATCATTTTCAGTAATTGAAGGTGTAGTCGATTCACCAACAACATAAGCAAATTTTCCAAGTTGATTTAAACGCATAGCAAAACTATTTGCTACAAATCCAGAACGTCCTTTACCTGCTACAAAAACATGATTTGCTTTAGTCACTTGTGCTAAAAAAGCTTGTGTTTCACTATCTTTAACATGAGATAACGTATGATCTAACTCGTCTAAAATCAAACGATAATTTGTAATTTCGCTCATCTTATCTACCTTCAATCGCATCTCTACATTGTTTTGCTGCTTCAACTGGATCATCCGCGTTAGCAATACCGCCACCAACTACAACTAAATCTGGATCCTCAGCTACGACTTCTTTAATTGTATCTGGTTTAATACCACCAATTACAGCAACTTTAGAATTGTTAATTACGGATTTAACTTGTCTTAAACTTTCTAATGGAGATTCACCTTCTGCTTGTAAATCATAACCAGTATGAACAGCGATGTAATCTGCACCTAATTCGTCTAATTCTTTAGCACGTTTTTGTAAGTCTTGTACTGCAATCATGTCTACAAGTAATTCTTTATTATTTTTATGTGCTTCGTCTACTGCAGCTTTAATAGAAGCATCTTCTGCGACACCTAAAATTGTAACGACATCTGCACCAAATTTAACAGCTTGGCTTACTTCATAATCTGACGCATCCATAATTTTTAAATCTGCAAGTACTTTCACACCATCTATATTATTATCTAAATGTTGTACAGCCGGTAAACCTTCATTAATTACGATAGGTGTACCAATTTCTACAATATCAACATAGTCTTTAACTTTATTTGCAAGTTCTGCCGCTTCCTCTTTATTTAATAAATCAATTGCTAGTTGTAATTCCAAAATGATCATCCCTTCTTGATTTAATGATAGGCATGGAAATCATGACCTAACTTACTTTATTTAAAAACTTACACATAAACTATTTACCCTTACTATGATGATTTAAACTGAGAGATTATAAGCGTGGTGCTGCAGCGTCATCAACGTAAATTTCGACATCTGGATGTGCAAGCAATATTGTAGCTGGCACGTCTTTATTTACTTCATGCTTAGCTAATTGTTCAATTGCGGCTCTTTTTTTCTCTCCAAATGCTAACAAAATGATTCTTTTCGCTTTTAAAATTGAAGCCAAACCCATAGATACAGCTTGTTTAGGCACTTCACTTTCACTGTCAAAATAACGACTATTTGCATTGATTGTACTAGTTGTTAAATCTACAACTTGAGTTGTGCTATTCATATCAGTACCTGGTTCATTAAAGCCGATATGACCATTTTCACCTATACCTAATATTTGTATATCCAGTGGCCCTTTTTGATTGATTAAATCTTCGTATCTTTTCGTTTCTGCCATTAAGTTATCTGCGGCTCCATTTGGAATGTGTATCAAAGATTTTGTGAAATGTGGATAACGATTAAATAGAATATCGTTCATATATCGATGATAACTTTGCTCATGTGTCGCTGATAAACCGACATATTCATCAAGGTTAAATGTTTCTATTCCAGATACATCTAGTTGATTCTTTTGTAGTAAACTAACTAGAAATTTATAAACTTCGATCATTGTCCCACCGGTAGCTAGTCCTAATTTACTATGCGGTTGTTGGCTCATTTGTTTAAACAATTCACATGCAACATAAAATGAAGCATATTCACTAGAACCTAAATTTGTTATTTTCATGTTATAGCCCTCCCCAATATATTGAATTTATGATTTGTTATAAGCAAAATTTGATGATACTTCTATTATACGTTCTTTTGATCTTTTTTACAGAAAATAGCCATTTAATAAAATACAAATATTATATAAAATGACTAAAGGTATAATGAGCAGACTAATACATTTTCATCGCTGTTTTTAGTAAAATAAATAGATAATCAAATTTTATGTATAAATCTAAGTTGAAATTCACTTTTCAGGTAGAAAATGTTTCAAAGTCAGTTTACACTAAAGATTAGACTAATTATTTTTATTAACACTTGTATAGTACAATTTATTTCATAAAAGTATAGGGTTTTGGAATCAAGGAGGCAAAAGTTTGGAACCAATAATAGATGAAAAAGTACAAACATTACTTTCTTCATATGAAGATAAACCCGTGTATTTACATGTAGAGACGACGAATGGTGCATATGCTGCACATTTTGATCAACGTGTATTTAACGCGGGCACTTTTTTAAGAAATATTCAAGTTACTTTTGAGCATGCACAGCTTAAAGGTGGCAATAAAGATCCGTATCGCGTAGGTTTAAAACTCAAAGATGGCGGTTGGGTCTACGTTCAAGGTTTAACACACTACGAAATAAATGAACATGGTGAGTTTCTATTAGCTGGTTTTAATTATGAAGGTCAATTAGCAGCTGCTTTAGAAATAAGCACTCAACCATTTAAAGCATAAGGAGGATGAATCATGACAGAGGAAAGCCATGTATTAGTTATATTTCCACATCCAGATGATGAATCATTCTCATCTGCAGGTACATTGGCGCGTTATATAGATAATGGTGTACCAGTCACATACGCTTGTTTAACATTAGGTCAAATGGGACGTAACTTAGGCAATCCACCATTTGCCACTCGTGAATCTTTACCGGACATTCGTGAAAAAGAATTAGAAGCTGCGATGGCAGCCATTGGTATAACTGATTTGCGCAAAATGGGCTTGCGTGATAAAACTGTAGAATTTGAACCTCACGACGAAATGGATGAGATGGTGCAATCATTAATTGATGAATTAAACCCATCCGTCATCATATCGTTCTACCCTCAGTTTGCAGTACACCCAGACCATGAAGCTACAGCAGAAGCAGTCGTGAGAACTGTGGGACGCATGAAGCCATCAGAAAGACCCCGTCTACAACTTGTTGCATTTAGTAATGACGCGCCTGAAAAATTAGGTGAACCTGACATTCTAAATGAGATCAGTGATTATAAAGAGGTAAAACTTCGTGCTTTTGAAGCACACGCATCTCAAACAGGACCCTTCTTGAAACAACTTGCTACACCTGATGTTTCTGGAGAAGCGCAAAGCTTTTTAGAAGTTGAACCTTATTGGACTTATAACTTTGAATCTTAAGTGGAGGCAATATCATGACAGAATTTGATTTATCAACTCGAGAAGGTCGATGGAAGCATTTTGGTTCAGTTGATCCAATCGAAGGTACAAAACCAACCGTTAAAGAAGAAATGACAGATTTGCAAAGCACGAATAAAAACTACTTATTTGAAATTGAAGAAGTAGGCATTAAAAATCTTGTGTACCCCGTATTAGTAGATCGTTTCCAAACAGCTGGAAACTTCAGTTTTTCAACTAGCCTTAATCAAGATGAAAAAGGTATAAATATGAGCCGCATCCTAGAAAGTGTTGAAAAACACTACGATAATGGCATTGAATTAGATTTTGATTCTTTATATCGTCTTTTGCGTAGCTTACAAGAGCGCATGGAACAAAATGCTGCTGGTGTTGATGTTTCAGCTAAATGGTTCTTTGACCGTCACAGTCCGATCACGAATATCAAAGCAGTAGGTCATGCTGATGTGACATACGGTATGGCGATAGACAAAGACAGTATTACACGCAAAGAAATTACTCTTCAAGCTGCAGTTACAACATTGTGCCCTTGTTCAAAGGAAATCAGTGAGTATTCAGCCCATAACCAGCGCGGTATCATTACAGTTAAAGCTATTTTGAACAACGAAGCTATTTTAACAGATGATTACAAAGAAAAAATCTTAGATGCAATGGAAGCCAATGCAAGTTCTATACTTTATCCTATATTAAAACGACCAGATGAAAAAAGTGTCACTGAACGTGCTTATGAAAATCCAAGGTTTGTTGAAGATTTAATTCGCCTTATCGCAGCAGATTTAGTCGATTTTGATTGGATTGAAGGCTTTGACATTGAATGCAGAAACGAAGAATCTATTCACCAACATGATGCTTTTGCAAAAATAAAATATAGAAAATAGCACTCATAGCTACAAACCAATATAGCTAGTCATCAAAAAATTAGGCTACTGAATTTCTAAATGATATAGAAGTTTAGTAGCCTATTATTTTTGTTTCTAACTTTGTTTTATTTTCAAAAAATTTTCCCAACAATTAAACTTTCTATAGTTACTAAATAATGTTATTTTTCTCCAAATTCATTACTTAAATTTGTAATAGTAAAATTTTAATGGTTCATTTAAAAATACCACCACTAAATATCCCCATCTGCAACTAATTATAAAATAATGTATATTAACTGTTAAATTTTATTAATGTTCTATATACAATTTTCATATTAAAATAATGACAGTAGTAGTTTATAATTAATTTTTATTTTGATGTAAGTGGTGAAATCAATAAAATGGATTATACTTTAAAAACATATCATGCGAAGCATGTCCCTATAAGTCAATTAAGCAGACCACATTTTCTGCATATTTTTTTAATAACAGAAGGAGAATTTATGGCTTTGAAAAACACTACTTTTCATCATTTTAAAGTAGGTGACGTATTTCATATCCATGACTATGAATCCATTAAGCAAATCTCTTTTAACGGTAGTTTAATTTGTCTTTCACTAAATAATTTTTACTATTATCAATACTTTCAGCAACTAAATTTTGATGCTATTGAACATATATCGATTAAAAAAGAGAGACGCGTCCAATTTTTAGATATAATTGATGCGATTCAACATCAATCTATAAGTAACTTAAACGAAGCCATTAAACATTTGATTAAAAACATTCAATATTCTGAGTACCATAACTCGCAAAGTTCTGAAATACAATGTAGTTATAAAACATCTTTAATTAAAGATGTGGTTCAATATGTAAATACACATTTAACTACTAAAATAACTTGCAAACAAATCTCTAATTACTTTTTTGTAAACAATAGCTTTCTATCAAGAGAATTTTCAACATCGATGAACTGTAAATTATCTCAATATATTACGTCATCTAAAATTCATGCTTCCGTATGCAATTTGCTTAACGGTGATCATTTAAATATCGTACAACAACGTTACGGTTTTCGTACTCAAAATGAATATTGCTATCTTTTCAACAATGTTATTGGTTGCCATCCTTCCAATATTCAACCCCATTCAAAAAAACGGTCAGAAATTCAACATTTAAAATTCGATTTTTATCAACAATTTCAATCTAACGCATAAAAGTAAAATATTAAAAGTGTGGTGACAACATGAATACTATTATTTATGAAGAAAAAAGAGGGTTGATTAATAAAGTGGTGAAACAAAATTTGAATCTTACTATTTCCGAAGTAATCATTTTGGATAAATTACTCTATCTCAATAAAAATAAAATAAATGCTATTGAATTGAAAAAGTTATTGCAAGTCCAAAATTCACCTGTTTCTTCACAAATCAATCATTTTATCGAACTTAATCTTTTAAAAAAGTCTCGAGATCAATCTGATGAAAGATGTATTTATTTGCATGATATCAAGTTAGCAGAAATTAAACAGCTGATTGAACAATATCATTTAATTGTTGATTCAATACTTCACAGTAGTGCTTAATTCATTACCAACAACATAAGAGCGCATATAAAATCAAATTAACGTTTGATTTTATATGCGCTCCAAAAGCCTTTAGATTAAGTACGTCGTATGATACAACTTTTATAATAATCTTTTAATCAAAAATAACTTCATATTATTTCAAATGTTCATACGGACTATTTTTTACAAACGAAATAATTTGATCTACAAATAATCTCGAACGTAATTGAAACTCCTCATTATCCAAATAATAAGTACCATCATCTAATTTATTATAATCTGTATCATGTGTCGCAATCTGCGTTGGTACTGCGATTCCAAGTAATGAACGTACAATCAAACGTAAATGAGACAATGGCTCAGAGCTTACAATACCACCACTGTTGCCGATTAATCCCACTGGTTTCATTTTAAAATCATCCATCGTTAAATGATCTAATGCATTTTTTAAAATACCGGAATATGAACCATGGTAGTTTGGTGTTCCTAATACAAAGAAATCTGCATTTCGCGCTTTAGTTTGTAATAATGTTAAATTATTTTTATATACTTCACTTGGCGAAGATACGCCAGAAACATCCAATTGATGAATTGGATGTTCTGCTAAATCAAAAATTTCCACCTCAAAATATTGGTCTTCAAAATGACCTTTTAAATAATGGGCTAAGGCATTCGTATGCGAGCCCATTTTAGCACTCCCTATTATGATTAATCCTTTCATCTATACTTTCACCTCATGCTATGATTTGTTATTTTCTCTAAGTAGTTTCATTATCGCTTTACCCACACCACTTTGTTCATTAGAATCTGTTTCATATTTTGCGATTGCTTTAACTTCTGGTGCCGCATTTTCCATAGCGACTGAATAGCCAACGCGCTCCAACATTGAAACATCATTCATATTATCACCGATTGCCATAACATTTTTCATATCAATATTTAGACGCTCTGCAATCGTGTTTAAAGCAATACCTTTTTGTGCATCTGAATGCGTAATTTCTATATTTCCACGTGATGAAGAAGAAACTGCCAAACTTTCTGATTTTGCTAATGTTTCACTAACTCGATCAATTTTTTCTAAATCACTATCAAAAGCTAATATTTTCATTACAATTTCACCAGGCGTATCTTGAATTTTGTCATAATTATCAACTACTTTTAACGTACCGTTATCAATACGTTTTTGAATACCACTTTTTATTTTTTCTACATCTGCTTCTTGTCCTGCACGTTGTGCAATATCAATATAAATTTCTAAGTCCCGCAATGGATTTTCAGTATAGATGCCTAAATTCGTATAAACTTGATAGAAAATGTTTTCTTTATTTAATTCTTCAGTAATTCGATTTATAAGTTCTCTGTTTAAATTTGAAGTGCTCATAATATTAAATGTTTCATCTCTTACTTCTGCACCGTTCAAACAAATATATGGCACTTTTAAATCTGTTTGATTGATTGGTGCATTTGCTTCATAAAATGCACGTCCAGTAGCAATTACTACTGTGATGCCTTGTGATTGTGCAAATTTGATAGCTTGGATATTGTCTTCTGATATTTCATGTGCAGCGTTCAATAACGTACCATCCATATCTGTTGCAATTAAATTTATCATTGGCTTACCTCGTTTCTACTTTATCTCAATAACACCTATTTAATGACACATTCATCATTTGCCATAATTTTGTAACACATTCATATTTTACCAAAAGTTTCACTATTTGTATTATCCTCTGTTCGTATGATTTTCTTCTTTTGTCTAATATCTTTAAAAAATGTTTTCAATAAATGGCTACATTCCTCTGCTAATACACCTGTAGTAATTTTTGCGCGATGATTAAATCTCGATTCTTGCAAGAGATTCATCAAGCTACCTGCACAGCCACCTTTTAAGTCTTGTGCCCCATAAATCACTTCGGGAATACGACTCATGACGATCGCGCCGGAACACATCACACAAGGCTCTAAAGTAACATAAAGTTTGCAGGATGCTAACCTCCAACTATTAAGCTGTTTGGCAGCCTTTTGAATCGCAATATGTTCAGCGTGTGCAGTAGGATCTTGGGTGGATTCTCGTAAATTGTGCGCCCGTGAAATGACTTCATTATCTTTCACAACAATGGCGCCTATTGGTACTTCTCCAATAGCACTAGCTTTTCGCGCTTCTTCTAGCGCAATTTTCATATAAAATTGGTCAGTATACATGTGTCTATCACCTCACATATGGTACAATATTTATTGTCTATTTTAACATTGGAGCGGTAAAAACATGAAAAAACAATTTATTGCTGTTGAAGGACCGATCGGTGTCGGTAAATCTTCACTAGCACATAAGCTTAGTCAAACTTTTAATTATTATGAAGAAAAAGAAATTGTAAATGAAAATCCTTTTTTATCCGATTTTTATGAAGACATTTCCAAATGGAGTTTCCAAACAGAAATGTTCTTTTTATGTAATCGTTACAAACAATTTCAAGATCTTGAAGCAATTCAAACTGGTATCGTAAGCGATTACCATATTTATAAAAATAAAATATTTGCAAATAATACTTTAACACCTTCTGAATTCGATAAATTTTCTAGAATTTACGATATTTTAACTGAAGATTTGGAAATGCCAAATGCGATTATCTTTCTAGATGCAGATTTAGAAGTATTGAAAAAGCGCATCGCATTACGCAATCGTAGCTTCGAACATCAGATAGAAGACTACTACTTACTTAATTTAAAACGTGATTATAATGCATATTATCGTTCATTAAAAGCAGATGGTGAAAGTGTGATTCGAATAGATACGACTGATTTAGATTTCATGAAGCAAGAAAATGATTATAATTATATTTTAAATTTAGTGCAACCATTGATTGGAGGAAAAGATGATGAATAAATACGGTATCCCTCAAGATGCTGTGATAACAATCGCTGGTACAGTCGGCGTTGGAAAATCAACATTAACGAAAGCTTTAGCACAAAGATTAAATTTCAAAACATCTTTTGAAAATGTAGATCACAATCCTTATTTGGATAAGTTTTATAGTGATTTTGAACGATGGAGCTTTCATTTACAAATATATTTTTTAGCTGAGCGTTTCAAAGAACAAAAGCGTATGTTTGAATACGGTGGTGGTTTTATCCAAGACCGCTCAATATACGAAGATGTAGATATTTTTGCTAAGATGCATGAAGAACAAGGCACAATGAGCCCAGAAGACTTTAACACATACTCTGAACTATTTAATGCTATGGTCATGACGCCTTACTTCCCAAAACCAGATGTACTTATTTATTTAGAATGTGATTATGATGAAGTGATTGATCGCATCAAACAACGTGGTCGCCAAATGGAAATTGAAACAGATCCAGAATATTGGCAAAAATTATTCAAACGTTATGAAGACTGGATTAGTGAATTCAATGCGTGTCCAGTTGTAAGAGTAAACATTAATGAATATGATTTACATGCAGATCCAGAATCCTTAAATCCTGTCATTGATAAAATCCGTCACATCATTGAAACTTATCGCAATGTAGATCAACGATAATATGCTTATTGCTTAAAACATTTGCAAGATCAAGAATACTACCGTGTAAAACAGATTTTGTAATGTGGAAAAAATACAGGACAACAATTTCTTTTGAAAGAAATCTTTTTTTTCCTGGACGCACCATCAAGTTAACCCATTTACTTGAGCTGTCGCTCATGCATAAGTCCCACTAACCCAACAAGTTGGGAAGTGGGACTTTATTCAATATGTTTACGATATATAATCTTTTCTATCTCATCTTCATCTACATATTTACTATAATAATATTCATCTGTTTGGTCGAGACCAAATGTACTTGCTTTATCTTCATCTTCAGTTCCAATATACAATTGACCCTCTACGTCTTGATATAAATCAAAAATAGCACCACTATATCTTGCTTCTTGATATAATTCATAAAGTTCATCAACATCGTCTCTGGCTACATGTTTATAATATAATGTATGCGTAGCGTGACGATATGTTTGGGCTTCAAAACCATGTTCTGTAGCTCGTTCATCCTCAGTAACTAACAATACTTCATTACTTACAATTTCTACCACTTTATATGTTTCTCCACGATAAGTTGCATATCTTCCATCAATCATTCAATCACCCCATTTTCTTTTTATATAAAAAGAGGCTGAAACATAATGGATTCGTACCAACCTCATTTCATATTGCCAGTAGATGACTGAACTGAAAATACGCTTTAAATCAAACTTTTTTCAATTCTAGTCATCATTACTGGCGTGCGACGACAAAATCTATTTAACATAATTAGATTTCTGTTCCACTCCCATATTTTGTGCATCATTTCTATTATTATAATATATCGACGACACTATTTGCAGTTTCAAATATATAATCTGCTTGATCAAAAGAATCTTTTAAACCAACACCTGTTAACACTGCAACTTTCAACCCTAACTTGGCATTGATGCCAGTTTGGATATCATTCGCAGTATCACCTATAATTGCTACATTTTCAGGTTCTACATTATATCTATAAAAAAGCGGATTCAACACTTCTGGATTTGGTTTTTCAACGGCATCCGCTTCGGTAGAAATTACAATATCGAAATAATGGTCGAATTGTGTGTATTCCAAAAATTGCTCTACCCCTTTTTTAGAATCACTTGTCACAATACCTAATTTGTAACCTCTTTGTTTTAACGTATCTAATGTTTCGCTGATACCTTCAACTAAAACATTTTCTGGCACCCTATTATCAACAAGTGTTTGACTTCTTTGTTGTGCCCAACTTGTTACATCTTGATTGGCAATTTTACAAAATGCCTCAATCATTTCATCCAATGCTCCTGACGCCATAATTGTACCTGGTTGAATTTCACCATCTATGATACCTAAATACGCGTAGCTTTCATCTATATTAGCAATCGAATCCTTATATGTTTCCATAAAGTCATCAACGAGTTGCAGTCCTATTTTCATCCAACTGCGATCAAAGTATATGATTGTACCGTCTTTATCAAATAATATCCATTCCATGTTTACAACAGCTCCTATGTTAAACAATATGTATCACTCAATTTACTACTTAATCTTAATATAAAAATCGTTCTTAAAACAAATAACTCAACTAACACACTGACTATGAACACTGTTTAAAAACTAATATTTAGGCTATGACGTATAGTAATACCACAAAAGAGGTGAAAATATTGGCACCTAATCATAATATTCAAATAGAAACCATTTCTTGCGACAGTGATGATTCGATTCCCAATAACTCCAGATATGCATTACTGCTATATAAAAATGTAATCAAGCAAAAAGAAAGCCCTCTAGATATTTTATCTAAGAACAATTGGTCAAATGCTTGGCGTGGCGGCATATTTCCAATACATCATTATCACAGCAATACACATGAAGTACTTATTGTTGTTTCAGGAAAGGCCACCGTACAACTAGGTGGTAAACTTGGTCCTACTGTAGATATACAACAGGGTGATGTCATTATCATACCAGCTGGTTTTGGCCATAAACTTGTTCATAGCCATCATGCTTTTGCAGTCATAGGTGCTTATCCAAATGGTAATGATTATGATTTTTGTACAGGGAAACCTGAGGAATGGCCGCAAAATTTAGAGAACATCAAAAACACAAGCTTACCTGACACAGACCCAATATATGGCAAGGATGGCCCACTATATCAATATTGGCAATAAGTTAAACCATCACTGCCCTACTGCTGATAGTTTTCAAACAAAAAAGAAGGAGCAAGACGCTGAAATCTTTGTTAAATTAGATTTCTGACTTGCTCCTTTTATTGTAATATCTATTGCTATCGATTTTTAATAGAAGTTAATATCTTGGTACGACTACTCTCCAGCCGTTCGGATCATCAAGTTTACCACTTTGAATACCAACATAGTTATCATATAAATTTTGAGTTACTTCCCCTGTTTCATTATTATTGATAACGATTTCAGTATCGCCGTATTTCAATTGACCAACTGGCGAAATAACCGCTGCTGTTCCAGTACCGAAGACTTCAGTTAATGTTCCATTATGATGTGCTTCAATCAGCTCATCGATAGATACACGACGTTCTTCTACCTCATAACCTAGGTTTTGCGCTAATTCAATGACTGTTTTTCGTGTAATACCTGGTAAAATACTACCATTTAATTCTGGTGTAACCACTTTACCATTTTCTACAAAGAAGATATTCATACTGCCGACTTCTTCAACATATTTCTGCTCTACGCCATCTAGCCATAATACTTGATCATAGCCTTGTGCCGAAGCATTTGTTTGTGCTAAAAGGCTAGCTGCATAGTTACCAGCGACTTTTGCATGACCAACGCCGCCACGGACTGCACGTACATATTCATCTTCCACATAAATTTTTGTAGGATTTAAAGAGTCACCGCCGTAATATGAACCTGAAGGTGATAGAATGATTAATAATTTATATGAATATGAAGGTCGTACGCCTAAAATACCTTCTGTAGCAAATACATAGGGTCTTATGTATAATGATTGACCTTCCCCTTCTGGCACCCAATCACGTTCGATATCTACTAATTGTTTTAAACCTTCTAACAAGGTATCTTCATCAACTTTAGGCATATCTAGACGTGCCAATGAATTATTAATACGTTTAAAATTTTCAGATGGGCGGAATAAATCTACCTCACCATCATGTTTGTAGGCTTTCAATCCTTCAAATACTGCTTGTCCATAATGTAACGCTTGGGCTGCTGGAGAAAGTTCAATTGGTCCATAAGGCACAATTTTCAAATCATGCCATCCTTGATCAATATCATAATCGAAACTGAGCATATAATCTGTGAAATATTCTCCAAATCCTAAATTACTTGGATCCGGTTTTTCTTTTAGGCTTTCACGCTGTATCAATTTAATTTTTTCTGACATGACTGTTTCCTCCAATGTTCTATTAATAGGTAATACATTAAATTATACCAATCAGAATAGTTTCGTTCAATAATTTTCAAAAAATTTAAAAAATAACAACATCTTTAAGCTACACTTATTAAATCAAGGGTATCATCATATAAAAAAATAGTACATAAATGGCTCTGATTAAAGTAAAAATGTCCATGTATTTTAAACATTCGCATTTATATACCGTAATTTATTAATAAAAATTAAGTTTACAGTTTTCATTGATCATATGTATTGAACAATGCGAAAGTAGGCTTGTTTTTAAGATTAAGGCTTATCAATTGCATTAAATTGTCACAGTGCTACCTTTTACAGAAATAAGAAAGTGAAAGATTATAGATTTAAAATATGTAAAGCAAACTCTAGACAAGCATATCCAATCAAAATTGTAAAAATTTAAGTATCAAAAAGCGCTAACCAAAATGGATTAGCGCTTTTATTTTGAAATGTTTATTATGTGTTAATAACTGCTTCATCATTCATTGCAAAAATAATTATCTAACTTTATCTTTTTCCGAAATTTCTTTAAGCATCACTTCTGTCATTTTAGCCAAATCATATTTAGGATTAAAGTCCCATTCTGCTCTAGCACAACTAGTGTCGATACTATTTGGCCAACTATCTGCAATACCTTGTCTGTCTGGGTCAACTTCATAATTTAATTTAAAATCTGGGTAATGTTCTTGAATTGCCGCTTTGACCATTTCTGGTTCAATGCTCATTGCACTCAAATTATAAGCATTACGATTAATTAATTTCACACCATCTGCTTCCATTAGCTTGATAATTGCATCAACCGCATCTTCCATATACATCATATCCATAAATGTATCTTTAGCAATATAGCTTGTATACTGTCCTTCACGAACTGCTTTAAAATAAATATCTACAGCATAATCTGTTGTACCGCCACCAGGCTCTTTAATATGTGATATTAATCCAGGGAATCTAACACTTCTTGTATCTACACCAAATTTATCAAAATAATATTGACATAATAATTCACCAGCAACCTTGTTAACACCATACATAGAAGTTGGTCGTTGAATCGTAACTTGTGGTGTGTTTACTTTCGGTGTTGATGGTCCAAATGCGCCAATTGAACTTGGTGTAAAGAACTGTAAATCATATTCTCGAGCTACTTCTAAAGCATTTAAAAGACCACCCATATTTAAATCCCATGCAAATTGCGGATTTTTTTCGGCCGTTGCAGATAATAGTGCGGCCATATGCATTAAAGTATCCGGTTTGAAGGACTCAAGGATTTCCGTCATTTTGTTTTTATCTGTAACATCTAAAATTTCAAATGAGCCATCAGCAATAGCTGAACCAGCTTCTGGCTCTCTAATATCTGTAGCAAGCACATTGTCGTTTCCATATAACCCTCTACATTTTACGACGAGCTCCGTACCAATTTGACCTAAAGCACCTGTAATCATTATCTTTTTCATAATCAAAAACTCCCTTGTTTATTACAGAAAATGTAATGTATTTTTGTAGTGGACAAACATCTAGAATTTATAAATATTGTACTATAAAAGCGCTTTTTTGTATACCACGAGTGTACATAAATCAATTTGTTATAATTTAATGATATTATAGATAAAAACTGATTATTGTTAAGTTTTTATCTCAATTCATGAGAAAACTTTATCATATGTTGCTTTTGACATTTCCTTATGAATTTGATATAAATCAAACAAATACATTACGTGGAGATGATGATATTTTGCATAACAATGCTTCATTATTAATACAAAGCAATTACTATCTATAGTATGATGCTTTGTTTAAAATTTCTTTTCACAAAGCATCTTTTGCTTTTAAGAATTATAATGTGAAAGGAATTTAAAAAATTGGAAAAACAACTTTATCCATATCAATTTAACTATATCAAAGAACGCATCGCACATTTACTGAATACTTATAAATCTGTAAATGACTTAAATACAATTACTTCTATAAAAGAAACAACCAAAGAAGACATTTATCAACAATTTCATCAAACAGACGATACGCTGATTGAAGCTATTGATAAATTAATGAATATACGCATTTCTAAAACTCAAGTAGATAAGATATTAGCAACTTTACAAACATATGTCAGACCATTTGAACATCCTTCAAAGAAGCAGATTGAAAAAACTTTTCGTAAAATCAAAAAGCTTAAATCACCACTTATTAGTGATGAAATTCTTTTGGAAAGTACTTATATTGGATGGAACGATATCGCTTCTGGTAAACCGGTATAACTCATCACAAGTGAAAATAATGCCGAAGCAGTGATTAAGAATAAAATCATACCGCTAATTTCAGCTGTTTCTTTGATAACGTTGGATAATTGTTTGATTTTTAAACTTTTATAAATCAACGAAAGCACTACAGAATATAAAACTGCGACTGCTGCACCTTCTGTTGCTGTAAAGATACCTCCGACAATACCTCCGATAACCACTACAATTAAAAACAAACTTGGTAAGGCATCCAATGTTAAGAATAATCTATCTTTCCAACTTATTTTCTCTGATACTTTATAACCTTGTTTTTTCGCCATTACATAAGCAACAATCATACAAGCAATACCCCATAAAATGCCTGGAATATAACCCGCAATAAATAATGCTGCAATGGATGTCCCGCCGCTGACTAATGAATAAACAATCAATAGTGAACTCGGTGGGATGAGTAAACCTGAAGGTGCTGATGCGATATTTGCTGCTGCTGAGTATTCTTTCTTATAACCTTGTGTTTTTTCCATAGGTCCCATTATACGACCCATGGCAGCTGCTGCAGCTACACTAGAACCAGAAATGGATCCAAAGAGCATATTACCAACGATATTGGTATGGGCTAATGATCCTGGTAATCTACCAACGAGCACCTTCGCAAAGTTAACTAATCTAAATGCTATACCGCCGTTGTTCATAATGATACCCGCTAGCATCGTAAAATCATCAATACCAGTTACCATACGCTGTGCTGCAGTTACGATAGTGACATCAAATGGTAAAATTAATAACAGCGTGATAATAGAACTTAAAATAATTGCTAATGCAATAGGTAAGCCAATGATAAGAAAAATGAAGAAAGTGATGAATAATACTAATCCTGCAATTGTTGTCATAAGCCATCACCGCCTTCAAGCTCATCACGCGCTTGAACTGTAGTCATTTCCTCTTTACTTAATAAATTATAAAATGCATAAAAAATAATAAATATTCCTGAAACAGGCAATGCGCCATACATCGCTGCCATTGATAAACCTGTTGACGGTGCAATTTGAGACCAAGTCAATTTCACAACTTCAAAACCGCCCCAAATCATGAGCACGAGTGCCACGATAATTAATATAATGTCCGAAATCTTTTCCAAGTATAGCTGTACTTTTTCAGGTAATTTTTCTCTGATAAATACAATGGCAATATGCTGTTTAATCCCAAAGACATAACTTGCACTCAATAGCCCAAACCATATCAACAAGAATCTAACAATTTCTTCACTCGTCGTACTTGGTGTGTTAAAAATAAAGCGTGTTGCAACTTGATAAATCGATAAGATAACCATTACAAAAAGCGTAATACCAGCCAGCGTTAACAACAATTTATCAATGATTTGCTTTGCTTTTTTCATAGCGCTGTTCCTCCTTCTCGATTAGTTTATAATCCTCTTTCGTATCCGGATTATTTTTAAATTCATCTTGAAGAGGTTTAGAAGTCGCTTTAAATGTAGACTTGTCTACATCATGAAATTTCACGCCCATTTTTTCTGTCGCTGTTTTTTTAGCATCGCTCACTGCTTTATCCCAAATAACTTCATGTTTTTTTGTGGAATAATCCGCAGCATCTTCTAACCATTTTTGTTGTTGTTTCGTCAAGCTATCATAAGTTTCTTTGTTCATAATTAAAATATCGGGCACGGTTGCATGTTCTGTGTAGTAATAATTTTTAGCAACTTCACCATGGTTATTCGTTGTTAAAGAAGTTTCATTATTTTCTGCTGCATCAATAACACCTGATTGCATTGCAGTATACACTTCACCATAATCCATCGGTGTTGGCGTACCACCTAACGATTTAATTAAATCTACGCTTGTTTTTCCTGGTTGAACACGAATCTTCAAACCTTTCAAATCTTTGTTGTCTTTAATCTTCTTATCTTTCGTGTAGATATTACGCATACCAGCATCATAGTAAGTAATACCTAAAAATCCCTGGTCGCCTGTCGATTTAAAGAAAGCATCTTGTACGTTTTGACGTTTCATTACGTGACGATAATTATCTTCTGACTCAAATAAATATGGCATATTAAATAATGAATATGTTGGTGAAAAACTTTCCAGTGCGCCAGCCGAAACTTTAGTCATTTGAATTGCATTCGTCTGTGTCATTTCTATCGCTTCACGCTCACTACCGAGCTGACCATTCGGATAAATATTCACCTTTATTTGACCATGTGATTCTTTTTCTAATCTATCTTTAAAAATTTTTAATGATTTATGAACAGGATGTTCCGTTGGCTGATTATGCGCTAACATGATTTCTTTTGTCTTTGTTTTAGCAATCGTCTCCTCATTTGTAAGCATCATCAATACCATCCCCATCGTAAAGAATGCGCTTACAAGAAGGAGTGTAAATTTCCTCATAAAGATTAATCCCCTTGTATTACAGTTTTTATCGCTTCAGTTCTCCAAAATGCGTTGATAAATTCAAAACATCACTTTCTTGTACACTTAGTGCATCTTCATTTGTTGTATGTTGTAGAACAGAACATTTTGTTGCAAAATCCACTGTATCTTCTGGTTGCCATTCTTTATTCAGTCCGTGTAATACGCCTGCCATAAAGGCATCACCGACACCAATTCTGTTTAAAACGGTGTAAGTATATGCTTGGCCTTCAATATATTTTTCTTTTGTTAGCATGATACCTTGTAATGTACTTTGTTCTATATTTCTATTACTAGAAGCCATCAATGCGATGTCGTATTCGGATTGAATTGTTTTTGCACATGTCTGAATGTCATCTTCTAAATCATTCGTTTCAAGTAAATGTGTAGCATCTTTTTTTCCAAAAAATAGCACATCGACAAATGGTAAAATAGATTTGATTATTGGTACTGCTGTTTCTTTTGACCATAAATTACTTCTAAAATTAATATCGAACACTATCTTAACGCCTTGTTGCTTTAGTTTCTTTAGTACATCGACAATTTGATGACGAATCATTTTATTTACAGCTAACGTAATACCTGTAAATACAAAGAAATCACCACTTTGAGCATTGATTCCTTCCATTACATCTTCACCGTGATTAGCAAACGTTGAATGTTCGCGATCATAAATGACTTTGCCACTACGAAATCCGAAACTTTCTTCCATATAATAAGTGCCAATTCTGCCGCTATTATATTTCACTGAAGCAGTACCTACACGTGTTTGAAACATTTTTTGCAATGCTAAATGACCAAGCGCGTGGTTAGGTAATACCGTCAACATTTCAGTCTCATGTCCAAATTGTGCTAGTGTCACAAGTGCGTTTAATTCTGCACCACCAACATTAACTTTAAACATATTGGCATCTTTCAACTGTTCGTAATTTGGTGGTGTGTAACGTAATAATACTTCACCAAAACCATAGACCGTCATTGTTATACCTCGCTTTTTATTTCTGAAATATATCTTTCTAAAGCATCTTTTCCTTCTTGTTGATAAATTTTTGTGATTTCGCTTCCAATGCCAACTGCAAAACTTCCTGCATCTAACCATTCTTTATGGTTTGCTTTACCAACACCACCCGTAGGCACAATTTCAATTTGTGGTAATGGTCCTTTGAAATCTTTAATTGATTTAGGTGTGAATTGTGTCGCTGGGAATAATTTAAGGACTTTGCAACCATAACGTAATGACTCAACCATTTCTTTAACTGTCATACAGCCTGGAATATAGGGCACATCATATAAGTTAGCAATTTTTGCTGTTTCTTTATCAAAGGATGGGCTAACGATGAATTTTGCGCCATTTAAAATGGCAGTACGTGCAGAAATGCTATCTAATACTGTTCCTGCACCAATCAATGCGTCCTCCCTTTTTGATAGTTCAGCTATAATTTCTATAGCGTTCGGCGTAGTCAAAGTTCCTCAATCGTCTGAAGGCCTTTATCAATAATAGTATGTGCGCAATATCTAAAAATGATTTTGCATCTTCTGTGCGCATGACAGCAATGTGTTTACCTTGTTGAATCTCTTGCATTGTATTCATTGAATCCATGTCTTCAACCCCTCAAATATGATATCAATTACAATATCCTTTAAAAATAACAACGTTGTTATTTTTGTACAAAAAAATATTGTAATGCTTATCTCTATGGTATAATTAATTTGCATTTAAATCAATCAATTTCAAGGAGAAATTTTATGGCTGTAACTTTAAAAGATGTTGCTGAAGCCTGTGGTGTCAGCTATTCCACAGTTAGTAAAGCACTTAAAAATTCTCATCTCGTAAAACCAAAAACAAAAAATATGATTCAACAAAAAGCTCTAGAAATGAATTATATACCTAATCACTCCGCTAGAGCACTCGTCTCAAAGAAAAGTGGCACAATAGGATTAATCTGGCCTTCTGTAGATCGTGTAGCTGTGACACATCTTATTTCAGAAATCAATCATGCTATTAAAGATTTAGGTTATGTCATGTTTGTGTCTATCGACGATGTCGCTGCCGCTTCAAAAAAATTTGTTGAATTCGGTTGTGATGGTATCGTCATTTTTGATGAAGGTGATGCAACAAATTTATCTCCAGAAATTTATAATAACGTTCCTGTCGTTGCCTATGGTGTCAATCGTGATATTCCTTATCCGATTATAAATGTCAATCATTCAGAAGCGATGATTATGGCAATTAAAGCATTAGTCGATCAGGGCATAGACCATATTGATTATATTGGTGATATACATACAAACGATACACGACAAATCGCTAAAAAAGAGGCGATTGCTCAATATTGTAACGAACACAAAATAGATTATCGTATCATTGATTCTACAAGTTTGAATGCAATTGAAACAGAATCTTCTGTCAAACAATTTTTACAAGCACATGCACTTGCACCAGGGGTTATCTGTGGTAGCTATGATATTACAGTCGGTACCATTAATGCACTTGGGCCACAAGATCACCCTATCTTATATTCATATGACAACATACCACAAATTAAAAAATTAGATTACCCTGTCAACGCGATTGGCGTGCCAACCGCTGAAATTGCTCAAACGATTGTAGCTACTTTAGATAAAGTAATTAAAAATGAAGCTATCGAATCCGCATATCATCTTCATCCTAAAATTCAAAAAAACATTTAAAATAAACATGCCCAAACCTATTTCTAAGGCTTGGGCATGTTTATATGTTTGTTTGATGTTTGACAAGAGGTTCGTTTATATTAACTGTACTGATTTAGAAGATAAGCTTAGTTTTTTAATATCATTGCTCAATAATATAATAATGAATAAGAATAAGGTATCCTTATTTTGGTGAATGAATGGGGAGAGTTATTATATTAGTTAAATTCTAGATAAATTTGTTATGAGCTTTAAATTATGAAACGCATATATAGTTAATATTTTGGCGCTAGGGATTATCATAAATGTTTTAACTATTACTCTTCTATTAATAATCAGTACTTACTACCTCTATATCTCTATTATATTACGCACTGAAATATGATTAAAATACATAGTTGGAATATATAATATTCTGTTATGGAATACATATTTCATAACAAATGAGCCCATTGTTAACCACTATTAACGTGTATCTTTTAAAAATTTAATCCACTCGTGTGTTACATAATTCATATAACTATCTTTTTTCCAAATAACCCCCAAATTCCACGATACATCTGCACCAGAAATTTCTATACCGACGAGGTCATCATTTAAAATATCTACGATACTCTCTGGTAATATACTCACACCAATACCATCTCGAATCATATTTTCAATAAATGTAATTTGGGACATTTTTGCAACTGTTTTTGGATGAAAGCCAACTTTTCTACAACTTTCAATAATTTGATCTTTTAAATAATAATCATCATGAAACATAATAAAGCGCTCATTTTTCAAATCGCCAAGATAGACCGATGCTTGTTTAGCAAGCATCCCATCTCTGTTTACGACGAGCAATAATTTCTCATTATATAGTGGAATGGCGTGGTAAATATCATTATCTACAGGCAACGTAGTAATACCCACGTCAATTTCATCATTATTTAAATAAGACTCTACAGCTTTTCCGCCACCTTCAATCACTTCGTAAGTCACTTTTGGATATTTACTATGAAAATGATTTAAACTTTCTGTAAAAAGTCTCACATTCATAATCGCAGATATACCTACTCTAATATGACCTTTTTCTAAATTTGTGACATCTCCCATTTCTAATGATAAATCATCTAGCACCGCTAATGCTTCCACACATTTATCATAAAAAATCTGACCGATATCTGTTAAAATAATATGCTTTTTCCGTCTATCAAATAAAGTAATATTAAATTCGTCTTCAATACTTTTAATATTTTTACTTATTGTAGATTGCGCAATATATAAATGCTCGGATGCTTGTGTCATCCCACCATTTTTTACGACTTCTACAAAATATTTCATTTGCTTTATTTCCATGTTAAACCCCTCTGTACCAATCTATATTTCATTTGACTGAATCTATTTCAATGACTTAATAGCTGTTTCCGCTGCTGTTTGAATCACTTTATCATCTGGTTTTGCATCTTTATCTGTTTTTTTCGTGTAAATAGCAAGAATAATTGGCTTACTTTGGTTTTCTGGATAAACAAAAGCTAAATCATTTCGACTAGCATATGTTAATCCCTGACCACTCTTATCACCTACAACATCATCTTTTGACGCACCTGCTTTAATTAATGTATCTCCAGTTTCATTATGAATCATTGTATGTTTTAGTAGCTCAAGGTTGGATCTACTCATATTCTCACTCGCTAAAAGATGGTTCAACGTTGTTGCAGCCCTTTTAGGTGTGGTTGTATCGGCCGTACTTTGCGGATCATATAAATTTAAGTCTGGTTCAAGTCTTTGCGGGTTTGAGATATTGTCTCCGCGTTGTTTTAGTGCTTGTTGAAATCCTTTAATACCACCTATTTCTTCGATAATTTTATTATTGGCAGTATTATCACTTTGTAGTATAGAAGCTTTAATTAGCGCTCTTAAGGTCATTTGCTTGCCAACATATTTTTCAGTAGCAGGTGAATAAGCGACAATGTCATCTTTTGATATCGTTATTTTTTTATTTAGTTCTGATGTTGACGTATTTTGTAATAATATACCACTTGAAATTGCTTTATATGTAGATGCAAATGCAAATCGTTCATCTGATCTGTGCTGTATCACTTTGCCATTAGCTGTATTGATGCCATAGACCCCCTACAATTGTATCATTATCTTGTTCAATTTGATCAAAACTTTTTGCCGCAGCGACGTTCCCCGTGACTGCTAACAAAATAAGACTAACCAAAACACTGAAATATAATTTTTTCATATTTTTCCCCCTATTCATAATGTGAACCAAACGCGCTATACTTACATTTAACTATAATCATAAATATAACAAAACACAATTATCTTTATTAAGCATAGGTATTAAGTTTAGATATAATTCAAAATGACGTTATATCTTCAGTAACATTAATTATAATAAAATACTGCAATTAAACATGTAATCATCAAAAATACTGATACTTTTATTAAATAAAAACTACTTTTAATGACTATACAACAAAATAAGCTAGGACATTTAATATGCCCCAGCCTAGAGTATACTTTCGTTGTAATTGAATGTTACTACAATCAAAAACATATCAATTCAAATTCTCTCTTAGTTATATCCTATTTTTATAAACATTATTCTAATTACTGACCAATTGTTATTTCCATCAAATTATCATTTTGATCAAAGAATGCAGTATAAAAGCCATTATTTGTCGCGTATTTCACATAAGTGCCATCGTTATTGCCTAATTTTCCATCTTCTATGATTTCATTTGAAGTATGCGCCTTTTTAAACGTTGACTTGGATACTGAATCAGGTTTCGTGAAGAAAGTGAGTTGCACTACTTCATTGTCACTGTTAAATTGTACGCTTGTATCATAAACTTTCTTAGAATGATCAAATTCTTTTTTGGCATCAGTGTCAACTTTATAACCATCGATTGTGACATTATCATATTTCAAAGCGCGTACGAAGTTATAATCTTGTGTAAAGGATGGGTCATATGTTGTATAACCTTCATAATTATACCAAGGTGTTGTTTGTGCTTGTGAACGAACACCATTTTCACTGTTTGCACCGCTTGCACCACCTTCACCGTGTCCCCATTTTTGGACTTGCTCTGCTGCTTGTGCTGTTGGACTACTCGTTGAGATATATGCTGCTGAAGAACCAACGACCAGTGTAGATACGACGACAGTTGCTGAAATTAACTTTCCGACTTTACGCATAATAAATCACTCCTTATTTGTAGTCTGCTATATGCAAAGTGTAATTATTCACTTTCATCATACACCTCTCTATTTTATTTTCAAGTAAATTTACACTTTCTTTACATAATAACGGATATTATATATGAAAATGCTTTATTGATATACTAATAATTCATTTAAAAAGTTGTGATCATACCTATCAGAAAACGTATTGAGCCAAAAGTTTATGCGGTTTAGCTTAAATTGATATAGTAAGTATAATAAATAATTTAAAAAGGATGGTTTATCATGATATATATTTTACAAGTTGATTTTCCTATCGATGGCCCTTTTGGCCAGAAAATGTCCACACAATTCGCTGATTTAGCGAAATCTATAAATGAGGAACCAGGGTTTTTATGGAAAATATGGACAGAAAATGCTGATGAAAAAGAAGCGGGTGGCATTTATGCATTTGATAGCTACGAAAATGCTGAAAATTATTTAAATATGCATAGTGAACGACTTAAATCCATGGGCATCCCCAATGTAAATGCTAAAATATTCGCTACGAATGACACACTTACTAAAATTACACATGGACGCATAGCATAACCGAATTTGAGCTATAAAATACAACTAGCCTTTCAATGCACACAAAAGAAGTGCGTTTTGAAAGGCTTTTTTAAGTATTTGTTAAACGGATAAAATGAATACGTTTTAAAATTGATGACTTCTCAGGTGATTACTAGTTCAGTTGAGACATTTCAGTGATAAAATCTTGATACGTTATTTTATTTTTAGATAACCTAGCAACAAGCATATATATTTGTTCATTTTTTGTGAATTCACTTTTATATAAATTTTTTTCAAATTCGTTCTCATTCTCTAAACGATTTACGACGTTTTTTGCACTTGAAAATGCTTCATAATATCTAATTCCAAACAACCGTTGAGAAAAACCATCTATATGAATACCATCTGGATTTGCTGTTAAGCCTTCTGCCGTAACAAAATAGCAATGATGCTCTTTCTGCGCTACATTTTTTATTATTTTATTAATTTGTTGATACTCTGTAGCACTAGCACCAAATCCTTCTTTTCCTAAAAACGTTCCTAATAATCCAATAATAAAGGGAAGTTTAGGCAATTCCAGTTCTGTCCTAAAAAATTGAATTAGATGTGATAATTTTGCTTCATATGTTTGATATTTATTATTTTGACTATCACTTTCACCTTGATGCCATAAAACACCTATCAATTCAGAAGTTTCCATGGCAAATCTAGTTTCACTTAAGGCATGCCGTGTCAACATGCTTTTATCCGACCATTCTTCAATGGGAGTCCCCCCATCAGCACACGGAATTAACCCAATTGTTTCATCTGGATGATCATCTAGCCATTGCTTTGCAAATGACGCAGCTGGTCCAATACCTGCTACAGAACGATCACTATGTATCGGTTCTTCCATCATTTGCCATCTCCCATTTCTAAGCATAAAAATACGTTCATCAATGATTGGCTTAACACTATCTAAAAACCCTCGTCCTGCCATATTTGATTGACCAATAAGTAAGATTGATTTCATAAACCGATTCCTTTCACTAATAAGGTTTTTAATGATTATTTTAAATATATGTAATCATATCATTCTTTATTAATCTTACTCAATTACCATATTATGAATTGCCACGCTTTATATAAAATGATTATAAAAATAAATTCATATAAACTTTACTTTTAATACTAATTATCATATTATGGAATGGATTTTGAGAGGAGTTTTTATTTTGGAAAGGAAAATGGAGCTCACCTATGCTAGGGCGATATTTTGTATCGCAATAGTCATCGTCCATTGTTTAACCGGTTTAGTAAACGATTATCATATTTCACAATTTGAAAAATCACTTTTTAGTTTTTTACAAGTTATTTTATTATTTGCAACACCGTGTTTTATTATTTTGTCGGAAACTTTATTAGGCATGCGGTATTCAAATAAAATTCCACAAAACTTTTTACTGAAACGCATGAAATTTATTTTAATTCCTTATGCTTTATTTGGCTTATTTATCACTTTCAGGCTATTTCTTGGTGATAATTCAGATAAATCATTTTGGGAAATCTTTTTAAATATCGTCTTAGAAGGTAATTTTTTCGGTTGGTTTGTACTCGTTATTTTTCAGTTTTACATATTACATCGCTTATTTTATAAATTATTGAGTAAGGCCAATCCTATAGTTGTACTTGTCATTACTTTTATCATTAGTTTTGGACATTCTTATTTAATGTATTACAGTAATGATTATCTTGCATTCTGGGATTTTTATCCTTTATTTAGTAGAACGATCATTTTATATTGGTTATTTTACTTTGTTGTCGGTTTCTATTTTGGTAAATATTATGACACTGTTATTCAATTTTTAAAAAATCATTTAGTTTGGCTTTTATTGATATGGCTATTGGCTTTATGCTATATGGCATTTAACTTTTCTTATTTAGATGTACATTTGAATGAATCTAATCGATTTGACTTAGTCTTATTTTCTGCAATCAGTTTTGTATTTATCGTCTATATATCGAAATTTTTAACTCGATTTAACTTAGTGTTTGTGTTTTTAATTAGTGAAATATCATTTTTCATTTATTTAGCACATCAGATTATTGTAGACTTTATTTCTAGATCGTTGGCATCATTTGTTACGTTCCCAACACTATTTTTAATCCTAAGTACTATTTTCACCCTTGGATTTTGTATTGGGTTAGCAATAATACTATCTTTTATTCCATATGTGAGAATTATAGTAGGAAGAAATACGCTACATCCTATGGTCATTAATAACTATAAACATCATAGTTAATGTGCAAAAGTTGCTATATAAACATAGCATTTCAAATAAACAAGCACAGTAAAACCGAAAGATTTTAAATATAAAAAGGACGCATCCACTTCATATGGATGCGTCCTTTATTTTGGGCTTGAGCATTATTGCTCATCCTTAGTTATTTGATATTTTAATCATCTAATAAATGATAAAATTGTTCAATTGCTTCTTTATTATATAACTCTGGATCAAATTTAGCATAAGCAGGTGTTTCCTTATTAATAAACTGTTGTATGCTTGTTTGTAATGATTCAGCATCGTTAAAACTCAACATACCGTATTTACCATAGTCAAGGACATATTGATTGGCTGGTATATCTGAGGCCAAAATATCTATGCCTACGGTCAACGCTTCTAATAAGACCATTGATTGCCCTTCGTAATAAGATGGTAAAACAAATAAATCACAGTCTCTCATAATATTAAATGGATTTCTTTTTTGTCCCATTAAAAATACATGTTCTGATAAATCTAATGAGTCGATTAACTTACTTAATTGGTTTTTGAGTGGACCATCACCTAAAATATATAATTTCGCGTTAGGATTTGCTTCCACGACACCGCTAAACGCTTGAATTAAATTATCAAACCCTTTCTCAGGTGATAATCTTCCCATAGTCATCACTTTAAAATCAGCTTTATGGAATGGCACGCTTGTAATTTGCTTATCCTGTTCTCTAACGATGACACGCTCACCATTTTTCATAAAGATATCATTATCTTCATCCACCAAATTATAAATTCTATCTAAATTAATTGTATTCATCGATGATTTAAATTTATCTTTTGTTTTTCTATTTGCTATTTTTTTAACATTTTCTTGCTTGGTCACTTCAGAAACACTTACGAGCTTATCATAATAAGGATACAAGGACATTACACCTTTTAAATTGGCATAATGTGGTCTCACACCGTTCACTTTACGCTCCATATCCATTTTCATATCACTGTGTAAATAGATTAATTTTCTTTTAGCATTACTAGCTAACAAGATTTCAGACCAAAACATCGCATAACCACTAAAATCCATAACTACATCAAACTCTGAATTACCAAACACTTTTCTAAATTCGCGTTGATACATTGCTTCAGGATAAATTTTTTCTTCAATTTTCGATTTGATGCCTCTATTGCGAACCAATAGATTACGATAGTATTCTGAAGTATTTGCTAACAATGGACCTTTTCTCAAAATAACTCTCACATTGTCGTTTAAGCTATATAGGTTATCTATGACGTCTTTATTTCTATTAAATCCAAGGTAAATTGTAATATCATATCTATCATAATCAACATTTTCTAATAAATTTAGAAGCGATGTTGTTATGCCATTTGGTTTCATACCACCTGGATATATTAAAATACGTTCTTTTCTATTATTTTGATCACCATTTTTAGGTGCATTCTGATGAAACACTTGGTTGACGACTCTTTCCGTGACTTGACCATCATCATAATTCACAAATTTTTGTTTATACTTTTGATAGTTCCACTGATATTGCGCTAACATATTTTGTGATTCTTTGACAGTAGCTACCAGTGCTTCAATTGAGTGTACACTTGGTCCTGGGAGACTATCTACAGAAAGATAAAATCCTCTGTCTTCTTCATAGGCTTTATAATCAGGTGTATAAAAAATAATAGGTTTATCTGTAACTAAATAATCAAAAAAGATACTTGAATAATCAGTTACGAGCAAATCAACAATACTGAGTAATTCATTTGTATCAAACGTATCCTCTACTAAGTATTTCTTTAATTTTTTATTACCTACTGCTTTTTTATAAATAAACGGATGCACTTTTAATAATACTTGGTAACGCGTTTGTTTATTTAATGATTCAATCAGCGTTTCAATTTCTTCAATATTATCTTCTGGTGAACTCACCGTTTGGCCACGCCACGTGGGTGAAAAGAGTAAAATAGGTGCATCTGTTAATTTAATGCCCTGTTTTTTTAATTTTTGTATCACTTCTTTTGACTGCGCATTTAACGTAGCATCTATTCTAGGATAACCAATTTCTAAAATTGCTTCATCGTTTAAACCATCTAATTTAAATGCTTTTTTAAAAATATCTGTCGTATGTTGGTTAGGTGAAATAATATAATCAGAACTTAAAAAATTGCGAATTGTATTTTGTGATTCTAATAAATTATGATTTATATCTAAACCCATTGCCTTTAATGGCGTACCATGCCATGTGTTTACATATATCTGATTCGGCTTTTTCGTAAAATACGTTGGAAATGTCGCATTGTTAATAAGATATTTACACTTTGTTAAATAATGTAAATAGTCTTCACTTTCTTTTACAATAAATTTTACATTTTTATATTTACTATATTTTTTAGAAAATGCTTTTTGCATTTTTTGAGATGCCACGACCCAAATATGTATATATTTTTGATAATCAGGATGGTTCATTAAATATTTAAATATCGCATAAGGACTATCTGTCATGCTTTGTCCGTCTCTAACTTGATACAAAATATGTTTGTTATCTACTTCAATCGTTTTATAAAGATTTGCGTAATGCATAATATTTTTTGTGTACTTACTTCTTAGTTGTAATTTCAATGGTTCAGAAATGAATTTTAATTTTCTTTTCGTTTTACCAATCATTCTTCCACCTCTTAGTTTATCTTATCTATATTCGAGTATTTAATATATTCTGTTAAACCTGACACAATATCATATTTGGGCTTAAATCCTAGCGCTTCCAAACCTTTGATATCAGCACAAGAATGTTTGATATCCCCACTTCTTGATTCAGCAAACTGATAGTCTATAGATTTATTATAAACTAGTTTGAATTTATCGAAAATTTCTAATAGTGATATTTGTTTACCAGTAGCTAAATTGTATATTTGGCCATTCGTTACTTCATTATCTAGCACGATCGAAACCGCACGCACTAAATCTTTTACGTATACAAAATCTCTTGTTTGTTCTCCATCCCCAAAAAATGTGAATGTCTCATTATTTTTAAATTTTTTATCTATAATGGATAACACACCAGAGTATGGTGAATGAGGATCTTGTCTCGGACCATAAATATTAAAGAATCTTAAAGCAGTTGTTGGCAGATTATATAGTGTATTGTAAATTTTTGTATATTGTTCCCCAGCATATTTTTCAACAGCATAAGGGGATTCCGGATCGATAAATGTTTCAACTTGTTTTGGTAATCCTTCAGTATTACCATATACAGCTGCAGATGAAGCAAAAATAAACTTCTTCAAATTATGATTATATTGACGATTGGCTTCTAAGAGATTCAATGTGCCATTTATATTGACAGATTGAGACTTTATAGGATCATTTATTGTTTCTACAACGCTAACTACTGCTGCTAAATGAATGACAATATCAAATTGTTCTTTCTCTACTAATGATGTCACAAAAGATGTATTAACCACATCATTTTCAATGAAATGCGCATCATCTATAAATTTAACATTCGAACGGTGGCCTGTGCTTAGATTGGCTAATATAAACACCTCATTAGCTTTATTAAAATGTTCTGCTAAATGTGAGCCAATAAATCCAGCACCACCTGTAATTAGTACTTTCATTTTCTCTCCTCCTATATATTCAAGTCATAACATATTATCGTCAATGCTTTTAATAATATATATTACTTCATACAACTAACTTTTATTATAAAAAACGCAATAATATTACAAATAAAATTGTTAAACTTGTATTAACATCTTCTATATATTAATACAAGTTTAACAATTTTAACGAACAAATCAAAAGAAATTGAGGTAAAAACTTAATAATAATTGAATAATAACACCATGCACTTTGCAAAAATTCTATTGGTTCGCCAATAAATGAAGTTAGTTATAGTATGTTCTACCATTGGTGTAAGCGGCTTTTAAAAAGATTAACTTAGAATACTATCATAAAAAGCGTTCCACCATAAATTTCCTTTAAAGAATAAAATAATACCTACATTATACTATAAAGCGATATGGCGAAACGCTTAAGAATTTTACTATAAACTATCAAAATTTTACTCTATCTCGGTTATATATAACTTAAAGTGCATCATTGTTTTCCTGTGCTTTTCGATAAAAATAATTAGCAACAATAATATCTACTATGGCTACACCCACAGATTTAAAAACGGTAATTTCATCATCACTTTCACGTCCAGCTAAATGAGAGCCGACGATTTCACCTAATTCTCCATATAAATCTTTTTCTTCAAATAAACCTTCATCCATAGGGGTAATTAAATCCCCTGTTTCTTCTAATGCCGCTTCCGATGCTTCTACAACTACTTTATCGGCATTGGCTATTGCGTGTGAAGGTAACTCTTGCATGTCTGGTTTAAAAGATCCCACAGCATTCACATGCACCCCAGCATCCAACGGTTTATTAAAAACGGGTTGCGTGGCATTGGTTGCTGTGACAATAACATCGGCATTAGATATAGCATCATCAACATTTTCCATCACTGTCACATCAACGGATTGATATTGATGTTGTACTGTTTCTGCAAATGTCACAGCTTTACGATATGTTCTGTTATAAAGTTGAATACGCTTGATATCTCTAACAGCTAGTACAGCCTCAATTAATCCCTGTGCTTGGTCACCTGTACCTATGACACATAATGTTTCTGCATTTTCACGAGCAAGGTATTTTGTAGCTACACCAGAAATTGCGCCTGTACGAATCTTGGTTAAGTATGAACCTTCTAATACAGCTAATGTTTCACCGGTTTCATAATCTGATAATATAACAGATCCGACGATTGTATTTTTACCTACCTTTGTATTGTTAGGTGCAACTGTTACTGTTTTAAGACCCACAACCTTCAATTCATCAGATAAGGCCGGCATAACCAGATAACGATTATCTTCATTAAAAGGAAGTACATAACGTAAAGGAGTATCCGTCTTCCCTTCAGAATAGGCCTGTAAAGATTCTGCGACCGCTTCAACGACTTCTTCCATGTTTAATAATTCTGCTTGTTCATGTGCATCAATAAATTGCATAAGCCACCTCTATTCTTCTACATTTTCTGACTCTAAAATGTTACTCTTCTTTTCCATTTTAATTTCAAATAGGATTAATCCTATAAATCCAACGACAAGTAAAGGAATGATAATCCAAGCCATATGATTATCGACATACACAGACACACAATATATCGCTAATAATAGCGCTATGGTCGTTATATTTTTAATAAACAACAACCAATGATCCTTTTTCACACTAAACCATGTTTGTTGCTGATTATCTTCTATTTTAATATGATATAGCGTAAACTTTAAGTGTGTAATCAACCTATAAATAAATGCTAAAATACCCATTAGCAACAATATTTTATGAAATATTCCATCAGGAACCACATCTGCAGCCGCTGCAAATATAATAGCAATAACAAAACTTTTCAGTTCTGCATTTTGCTTCATATCAATCCCCGCACCTTTGTAATCAATTCAAGCTATATTGTTACAATAACATACTTAAGCCGAATTTTAAGTTTGGTTAAAGATTAATTTTTAAAAACAACAAATGGCCTACCAAAGAATACATCATATGACATCTCGAAAAACACCTAATGATTCAAACAATTTTCAAAATAAGCAGCTGTATACTTTTGTACTTGCTCAAGTGTGGCACCTTCTTGAAGTTCAACCAATTTCATAACTTTATCTTCAAATTTAAAAACAGCTAAATCTGTGATTAACGTGTTAACAACACCTGCGCCAGTTAATGGCAAATCACATTTTGCTTTTATTTTAGATTCACCGTGCTTATTCATATGATCCATGATAACGACAACTTTCTGAGCACCAACCACTAAATCCATAGCGCCGCCCATACCTTTTACAAGCTTGCCTGGTATCATATAATTTGCTAAATCTCCTGTTTCCGAAACTTCCATGCCTCCAAGAATTGCTAAATCAATGTGTCCCCCGCGTATCATGGCAAATGACTCTGCGTTGTCAAAATAGGATGCGCCTTTAGCAGCAGTAACTGTTTCTTTACCTGCATTAATTAAGTCAGGATCGACCTCATCTTCAGTAGGATATGGACCAATACCAAGCAAACCATTTTCAGATTGGAAAAAGACATTTTCCACATGATCATTGAGCTCATTTGCTACGAGCGTTGGCATACCAATACCTAAATTAATCACCATATCACTTTGAATTTCTTGTGCTGCACGTTGAATAATCTTCTTACGCTGTGTTTTTTTATCCATGTTATGCCTCCTTCACTGTACGTTTTTCTATACGTTTTTCAAAATGTTTGCCTAGATAGATATAATCCACATATACACCTGATAGGTGTACATCATCTGGATCAATTTCACCTAATTCAACAATTTCTTCTACTTCAACGACAGTAGTCTTAGCAGCCATAGCACATAAAGGGTTAAAATTACGCGCTGTTTTTTCAAATACTAAATTACCAAATGTATCCGCTTTTTGAGCTTTCACAATACCAAAATCACCTGTAATGGCACGTTCCATAATGTACGTTTCACCGTCAAATTCACGTGCTTCTTTACCTTCAGCGATTAAAGTACCCACACCTGTTTTTGTGTAAAATGCTGGAATACCCGCACCTCCTGCACGTAGTTTTTCAGCCAAAGTACCTTGAGGTGTTAGTGTTACATCTAACTCACCATTAATCAGTTGTTGCTCAAATATTTTATTTTCACCTACATACGAGCTGACCATTTTATCTATTTGTTTTTTCTCAAGTAAGCGACCCAATCCAAAATCATCTACACCACAGTTATTACTCACTACGGTTAATCCTTTTGTACCTTTTGTACGAATTGCTTCAATGGCATGCTCTGGTATCCCGCATAGTCCAAAACCACCGGCGAGCACTGTCATGCCATCATCTAAATGCTCAAACGCTGTATGTATATCTTGAATGACCTTTGACATGTTATAACCTCATTTCTTTTTATAAAATTAATACCTAGTATCAAAAACAATTATACTTGAAATTTTTTGCGAAGTCTTTTATTTCATGTTGGCGTTTTCATGAATAACTATAAAGTCTTATCTTACTTTTAAAATTAATTTCATTAAAATTATAAAAAAGCAAGTTTCAAATATGAAACTTGCTTTTTTAGTTAATCGAATTTTTTATTTAGTAACATTTTATTTAGTAACATCAACTGTTCAGGAACACTATTTCTAGAAACATCAGGATGATTTACAATCATATTGTCTTTCATACGTATTTTATTTATTAGATTTTCTTCTATTCTATTTGTTTGATCATAATATAATTTTACATTTTCACAACAAATAATGTGTTTTTCAAAATGATTACTATCTTTTAAATTTGTATTAATTACCGGTACTAAATCTTCCTGTCTTAAACCTTTCATAAACCTTCTATCATTTTGTTCTAGTGCCCCACCAATATTTACTATTGGATCAACAGCTAAAGTTTTCAAATCAAGCGCTGCTCCATGATAAAGTGCACCTGTTCCACCTTTAGATCCTCCATAAAGAACAACATTTTCTTTTTTTATATCCAATTTTTTAATTAAATTTAAAATTGAAAGTTGGATATCTTTTTCATAATCAGGATAGTTAGATGTACTGATATAGTGTGATCCATGTGACACATTTAGATCCATTATTCTCATTGTATATACATTTTTAACCAGATTTCTTTCTATTCCATTAAAAAACTTTGGGAACATTCTCTTAGGCATTAACGAACTATCATAATCACTTAAATTTGGCATACAAGTAAATATTACTAAAAGTTTTTTAGGAACTTCATTATTTACTTTTCTATCTATAGGTTTATCTAAAGTATAAAAAATTTCATTGAATTTTATTAAATCTTTTCTCTGAAATAATTCCTCAGCATGTGATCTTTTATAAAATTTTGATATTGTACCTTGATGAAAATATAAAATATAATCGTTTTTTAATAATTCCTTGTACTTTGCATGTATTTCATTATTTTTTCTTGCCATTTCTATATAATTAAATTTACTTTCTGTATCAATTAATATTCTTTTCTCTCCATTAAAGATTATTTTTTCATTTAATTTGTATATATAACCATTACTCATAAGTTCAATTCCTTTTATTTAATTTTTACTTATAAAATATTTCTTCCAATATTTTATAAGTACTATCATCACTGTCTAAATTCATTAATCTATTAATTAATTTAGAGTAATCAATCTTTTTAATGTTTTTTATCTGTAAAGCTAATTTATACTCATTTAATGATGCAATCGGAAAATCACCTAATTCAAATATATTGAAATAAAAACCAACACTATTGTTATAATCTTCTGTGTCTTCCTGCAATAACAATATTGGTTTATTTAAATGTGCAAAATCAAAAATTGTTGATGAATAATCAGTAATCATAATGTCTGAAAGAATATATAATTCTTGTATATCTACAAATTCATTATAAAAGCAATGTATTCTAGGATCTAAATTATTATATTGAGGCCTTAATGAGCTTTCATTTGGATGTAGCTTTACTATAATCTCATATTCATTTGGTAAGTAGGCTAATAATTGCTTTAAATCAATACTAGTCACTTGACTACGTTTGTGCTTTCGCCAAGTAGGACAGTATAAAATATATTTTTTATTCGAATCTTGCATGAATAGGTATTTTCTTTGTAACCTTCTCCATTCTTCATCTGTTTGAAATTTTAGTAAATATTCATTTTTAGGAGCGCCATATTCCAATATTTTCAATTCGTTATTATCGTGTAATTGAAATGCAGAACTTAACAGCATACTATTTACATTTGAAGATGTAATTAGATAATCCCATTTATACATTCTTGGTTTAAATTGTGATAACTGATAATTTCTTTCTTTTTCATCACCCAAATCACTAACCATTTTTTTCAGAGGAAAACCATGCCATGTTTGAATAAACACTTGATCTTCATGTTTATATACTCTATCCCATGAGTTACCATTTATAAATATATATTTAGACATTCTAAATTTTTCTATATAATCTCTACTTCCAAATCTGACCGGCTTAAATCCATGATTTCTAATTTCTATATCTACAAGTGAATTAGTAGAACTTACAAAAATTTCTTTATCTTTATAGTTGTTTTTAATGCCTAAAGCTAAGTACTTTGGGTCACCGCTAAAATTATTACCATGGAATGATTCAATGAATACTTTGTTTTCTTGAGGAATGATTTCGTTTAGCTTTTGTTTATACAAAGTCGTTTCTTTTCGTTTATAACGTTCTTTTAATTTGTTATTCAAATACTTATTTGAAAAAATTTTGTTTAAAATAGGTAAAGCTTTCATTTTTTTAAATTGTTCTTTTTTCTTATTTAATTTTTTTAATTCATTCTTTTCTCTTAATTTAAGCACAAATTTTTCCCCATATTTATTTTTGAAGAAAAATTCTTTCGACATATTTTTACTGTTGGTAATATTTTTAAAATTATTAACGTAATCATTGCTATAATTTGAATTTAGAAATGTGGCTTTTAATTTCTGAACATCTTCTTCTCGAGCTGTCTTGGTATATTTACTGTCTAATAATGAAGTGATTAACAAGCTATCTTTTCGAATGTTCTTTTCTAGAAATTCAATACCATTATACTGTGAATATACTTCCTCTAAAACATTATCATCACCAGGATAAATAAGTGCTCTATTCCCTCTAGCTAATGTTTCTAATATTGAATAGCCTAACGTTTCATATGGCGAAGATGAAATGTATATATAATTAAGTGGTTCTTTTTCATTAATATGAACATTATTTTGCAAACTATAATATTTAACTAAATTTTTATACAATAGTTCTGACGGACCGTAGCCTATTATATACAGTTGTATATCATTTCTACTCGTGTTTTTTACTATATAGTTTATTAATTTTATTACATAAGAAATATCTTTAATATTATCTTCAAACCTTGCTTTTATTAAAAGGTTTCTCTTTGTATTTATAGGATTTTTCTTGAGATCAATATGTTCAGCATTTACATACTGGGAAAACACTGAGTTATATTTGTATTTCTCTATAAATTTTTCTTTTATAGTATCAGTACTTACTCTTATACTATCAATGTATTCTAAACCTAAATCAAGTGAGTCATCTATATATTCTAATGGGCCATGAATTTCACCAATTATTTTAATCTTTTTATTTTTTTGCTTAATCTCTTTGGCATAAATAAATAATTCTTCTCTAGTGATAATTAGTAAATCTCCTGTTGCGATTTTAATAAAATCATCAAATTTATAAAACTGAACATTACTACTATTTATACCTTCATGTATAATTAAACGAGTAATATCATCACTTTCAAAATCTAATATATTAAAGTAATTCACATTATTACCATTCTTCAAAAATGATTTCATTAAATTTATGTTGCTTCTTGATGTGCCTCCTTTTGCAAAGATATTGTATCCCAATATATTAATATTCATTTTCTCACCTTTCGTTCCCTAATCTTTTTACTTTTAAAAATTCCCTAAATTTAATAAAAGTTATTTTCGAAATAAACTAAACTCTGCTAATTATACATTATTATTTTATTTATATCTATGTTATATTACATTTCTGAATTAGTTTTTCCTCTTTTTAAATATTTTAAGCATAAAAAAAGTTGCCAATTTCTTACTTGGCAACTTTTAATAATTATATTTTTTTATGCGATTTCTATCTGGAAGCGACGGACAATTGTGCCATCATCTAATGTTGAAGCTTCTATTTCTTCTCCGCCATTGTGTAAGATGGCAGCTGCAGAGGCTTCATTATCTTTTTCACAGGTAATCAACGCTTCTTGTACACCAATGCGTGATAAATAATCTAATGACTTTTTCAAGATTTTGTTTCCAAAGCCTTTACCCCGGTAGCTCTTACGAACACCGTAGCCAACATGGCCGCCAATGATTTTTAGCTTTTCATTCAAATTATGGCGAATATTGGCAGCACCAATAATCTTATCATCGTCAATTAAAAACAATGTCGTATTATCTACTGTTTCATCATTAGATTTGTTGTCTGCTAATGCATGTACAATTTCTTCAAAATTATTGTATTTGGTAATATTCGTAATCTCAGGCACTACCTTTTCATCGTGATCTATCCATTCTTTCATATAATCACAATATAATGTTTCGTCAGCCATTGTTAACTCTCTAAATTCAACCATGTTGACACTCCTTCCTTTTATTTACTATCCCATTGGTTCGTCATGTGTATTGAGATAATACACGTAGTTGTCAGTCCATTGACCTTGTTCGAAAATAAATCCTTTTCGAATACATTCAAACTCAAAGCCTAATTTTTCAATTAACCGAATAGAAGGTTGATTATCCAAATTGATATGTGCTTCTATTCTATGAAACTTTAATGTTTCTCTCGTTTGTTTCACAAGTTCTGTTAAAGCTTCATAAGCATAGCCTTGATACCAGTATTGATTATGGATAAAATAACCGATTTCAGCCCATTGAAATTGGTCTCGGCTTAAATTTTTAATGTTAAGCATGCCAAGGTGACGTCCTGTTTTATCAAAGATGCCGAATATATACAAATCATCATCTTTAATGGCTTGTTGATGCTTTGAAACCATTGCTGCAAACCATAGTTCTGTGGCATCTGACATATCAACTTGGCCTTTATCATGCTTGTATTGCGCAGGATGACGATTAACAAATCCTGACAACCATGACTCATAATCATTTTCTTCTAACGGTCTAATGATAAGCCGTTGTGTAGTGAATTGCAACCATAAATTATTTTTCATTCAAAAACCCCTTAACATAAGGCGTCAGCACCCAAAACTATAACATCATTTGGTATAAAATCAACCTTTTACTTTATTAAAAATATGAACTGATTCTAATGATGATTTTCACTCTTTATTTAGGTCATTCAAGATCATCGTGAGAATATCATGTTGTGTCATCGTTTCAGGAATCAATTTTTCATTTTCTACATTTAATGTATCTTTTTCAACAAACCAGCTTGCAAGTTTTTCTGCACTAAAATCCGTATATGCTTTTGTGTGATGTCTTCTCACAGTTTCTGCATAAGGTAAGTCAAAATAATAAATATAACTTTTAATATGAGCATTTGAAATAATGCTCTGTAACATATTACCATATTTTTCCTTATTGAAAATACCTTCTAAAATAACATATTTACAATGCGCTATGCCATATGCTGTAATGTCTTTGATTAGCTCAATTGATAAATTCCCTGGGCTATCAGAAACATTTAACATATGGCGTCTTATTTCGTCTTGACCCACGCACATGACACCATTGCCTAACATGTTTTGTAATTTATGGGCAATGGTCGTTTTGCCACTGCCAGAGTTTCCTCTTAATAATATCAGTTTTGTCATTGTATCACCTAGATCCAAGAAAAATTGTAATTTATGTATATGCTTTCCTAAGTGTTAAACCTATACCCTATTAATATGATTAAAATCAAAAAAGCTAGACAACCCATGTCCATACAATTAGGACATAAGCAGTCTAGCAGTTTGTTGCTTTATTTATATTCGTTTTATATTTAGCTAGTTCGCGTTAAATTGTACCTAGTTCTTTACCTACTTTTTCATATGCCGCTAATGCTTGATCAAGCATTTCTTTTGTATGTGCAGCTGTAGGCATATTACGCACACGACCTGTACCTTTTGGTACTGTTGGAAAGACGATAGATTTCACATAGATACCTTCATCTTTTAAGCGACTACTAAATGCTTGTGTTTCTTTTTCGTCACCTATGATTACTGGTGTAATTGGTGATTCAGAATTACCAATGTCAAAACCTAATTTTTTCAGTCCGTCTTTTAAGTAATTACCATTTTCCCAAAGTTTATCGTGCAATTCTGTTGATGCCATTAATTTCTTAACAGCTTCAGTAATGGCTTTTGTATCACCAGGCGCTAGTGATGTTGAGAATAAGAATGGTCTTGATTGTGCTTTCAACCAATCGATCAATGATTGTGTACCAGCTACATAACCACCGACAACACCAATCGCTTTAGATAATGTACCAATTTGGAAATCAATTTTGTCTTGAAGGCCAAAATGTTTCACTGTACCTGCACCATTGCCCATGACACCAGAGCCATGTGCGTCATCAACATATGTGATTAAACCGAATTCTTCGGCAATTTCTACGATTTCTGGTAATTTGGCAACATCGCCATCCATACTAAATACCCCGTCAGTAATATACATTACTTTATTGTATTGTCCAGATTCAACAGCTTCTTTTGCCTTAGCACGTAAATCATCCATATCTGAATGATTGACACGAATGATTTTCGCTTTAGATAAGCGACATCCATCAATAATTGATGCGTGATTTAATTCGTCTGATAGGATAGCATCATTTTTATTCATCACAGCTGAAATTGCTGCCATATTACAATTAAAACCTGATTGGTATGCAATGGCAGCCTCTGTACCTTTAAATTTCGCTAGTGTTGCTTCCAATTCATCATGAAGGTCTAATGTACCGTTAATAGATCTTACCGCACCTGCACCTACACCATGTGTATCAATGGCATCTTTAGCAGCTTGTTTTAAATCTTCATCTGTTGCAAGTCCTAAATAGTTATTTGAAGACAAATTGACATAATTTTTCCCGTTAATCTTAATCTCTGGTCCATTCGCGCCTTCAATTGTATCAATTTCGTTATAAAGTCCATTTTCTTTCAAATACTGAATATTTTCATCTAAAAAGCCATGTAGTGACTGTACCACTGAAAATCCCCCTTTGAGTTATCTACTATTTAATCTTATCATAACCCATTTTCTTGTATCAGGAAAGTAGAATCACACGAATCACTAAAGCGTTTTCTGCAATTTAATTAAAGTCATAATAATTGTCTCTACAGTAAAGTCATTTAAAATGATATAATAGAATAATCATTTTAAGGAAGAAGGGTTGAAGTTGTTTGATTGGTTTCAACTAGCAAGAGAAAAGGAAAACAGAATGATTCAAATACGTCGCTATTTGCATCAATATCCTGAATTATCATTTGAGGAGTATCACACACGTGACTACATCCTAAATCAACTCAGCCAACTATCATGTGACGTTCGTTCACCCGTCGGACGAAATGGCATCGTCGCAACATTTAATGGACAAGGAGACGGTCCAACGATTGCATTGCGTGCTGATTTTGATGCTTTACCGATCAATGAATTAACAGAAGTAGACTACAAATCTAAAAATCCTGGTGCGATGCATGCATGTGGGCATGATGGCCATACAGCAACATTATTAGCAGTTGCTGAAATAATAGAAGCGTATAAAACCAAATTAAATGGTAATGTCGTACTGATTTTCCAATATGGTGAGGAAATCATGCCGGGTGGCTCTCAAGAAATGATTGATGATGGTTGCTTACAAAATGTAGATAGAGTATATGGAAATCATTTGTGGAGTGGCTATCCTACAGGCACAATTTATTCTCGTCCTGGTGCAATGATGGCTTCTCCCGATGAATTCAACGTAACCATTCATGGTCAAGGTGGACATGGTGCAAAACCACACGAAACAATCTATCCGGTGGTCATTATGGCTGAATTTATCATTAGTGCGCAAAAGATTGTTTCAAGAACAATAGATCCTGTAAAACAAGCTGTTATTAGCTTCGGTATGGTACAGTCTGGTTCAGCAGATAATGTCATTCCAGATACAGCATTTTGCAAAGGCACAGTGCGTACTTTCGATACAGAAGTACAAGCGCATGTGATGCACAAAATGGATAAGCTTTTACAAGGGTTAGCTGTAGCGAACGACATCACTTATGATTTTGATTATATCAAAGGATATTTACCTGTCCATAATAATCCAAAATGTTTTGACATTGTTAAACAAGCTACGAATGATATGAATTTAAGATTTAACGAATCAGAATTAATGATGATTGGCGAAGACTTTTCACATTATCAAAAAGTACGTCCTGGTGCATTCTTTCTAACAGGTTGCGGTAACCCTGAAAAAGGTACCACACACCCACATCATAGTCCGTATTTTAATCTAGATGAAAAAGCGTTAAAATATAGTGCCAGCCAGTTTTTAAAAATATTGGAGTTAGAAAATGTAATAACGCCTTAGGCTTTTGATGCCTAAGGCGTTTTCTATATGCAAATATTCCAATTTTTGAATGATGATCTCATTTATACTAAAAAATAGTCAAAACAAAAAAAGAGTTAACACGAATATAAAAAAGAGTCTCCAAAAATTGGAGACTCTTCAAATCTATATCAAGATAAAATATCTTATTTGTAGATTTCAGTTACAACGCCTGATCCAACAGTACGTCCACCTTCACGGATAGAGAAACGTGTACCGTCTTCGATAGCGATTGGAGAAATTAGTTCAACTTCCATTTCTACGTTGTCGCCAGGCATAACCATTTCAGTACCTTCTGGTAAAGTAACAACACCTGTTACGTCAGTAGTACGGAAATAGAATTGTGGGCGATAGTTACTGAAGAATGGCGTATGACGGCCACCTTCATCTTTTGATAAAACGTAAACTTCCGCTTTAAAGTTTGTGTGTGGTGTAATTGAACCAGGAGCAGCTAAAACTTGACCACGTTGGATGTCTTCACGTGCAACACCACGTAATAACGCACCAATGTTGTCACCAGCTTCAGCGTAGTCTAATAATTTACGGAACATTTCTACACCAGTAACAGTTGTTTTGCTTGAATCTTCTTGCATACCGATGATTTCAACTTCTTCACCGACTTTGATTTGACCACGTTCAACACGCCCTGTAGCAACAGTACCACGACCAGTGATTGAGAATACGTCCTCAACTGGCATCATGAATGGTTTGTCAGAATCACGTTCTGGTGTTGGAATGAAGTCATCAACAGCTTGCATTAAGTCTAAGATTTTTTGCTCATAGTCAGCGTCGCCTTCAAGAGCTTTTAATGCTGAACCAGAGATTACAGGTACATCGTCACCTGGGAAGTCATATTCGCTTAATAAGTCACGAACTTCCATTTCTACTAATTCTAATAATTCTTCATCGTCAACCATGTCAACTTTGTTTAAGAATACAACTAATGCTGGAACACCAACGTTACGTGATAAAAGGATATGTTCACGAGTTTGTGGCATTGGGCCATCAGCAGCAGATACTACTAAGATAGCTCCGTCCATTTGAGCAGCACCAGTGATCATGTTTTTAACATAGTCAGCGTGTCCTGGGCAGTCAACGTGAGCATAGTGACGTTTTTCAGTTGTATACTCGATGTGTGAAGTATTGATTGTGATACCACGTTCTTTTTCTTCTGGAGCGTTATCAATCATGTCGTATGATTGTGCAACAGAGTCACCATTTTTTGCTAAAACAGTTGCGATAGCAGCTGTTAAAGTAGTTTTACCATGGTCAACGTGTCCGATTGTACCAATATTGGCATGTTCTTTTGAGCGATCGAATTTTTCTTTAGCCATTATAAAATCTCTCCTATTCGTTAGAAAATTAATTGTTAAATTTATCTCTCATGACAGTTTCTCACCATCATGAGAAGATGATTTATTTAGGTTAAAAGTACCATACAGTACCTTTATAATGCATTTTCCCTAAAAAATCAATCAATAAAACTGTAAGCCATATAATTAAGCTTTACATGTATTGTACAGACTGTCACTGCACATTACAAGTTTAATTATTCAGCTGATTTATTACCAGTGTTTTTCTTGATAATATCTTCAGAAATTGATTTTGGAACTTCTGCATAGTGATCGAAGTACATAGTGTATGTTCCACGACCTTGTGTATTAGAACGTAATGATGTTGCATAACCGAACATTTCTGAAAGTGGTACAAAGGCATTTACAACTTGTGCATTACCACGAGGTTCCATACCATCAACACGTCCACGACGAGATGTTACGTCACCCATGATGTCGCCCATGTATTCTTCAGGCATTTCAATTGTTACTTTCATCATTGGTTCTAAGATAACAGGATCACATTTTTTAGCAGCTTCTTTAAGTGCTAATGATGCAGCAATTTTGAAGGCCATTTCTGATGAATCGACATCATGGTATGAACCATCAAATAATTTAGCTTTAACATCAATTAATGGATAACCAGCTAATACACCGTTTTCCATAGCATCTTTAAGTCCAGCTTCAACTGATGGAATGTATTCACGAGGAACTACACCACCAACGATAGCGTTTTCGAATTCGAAACCGCCACCTGTTTCGTTTGGTTCAAATTCAATTTTAACATCACCGTATTGTCCACGACCACCAGATTGACGCGCGAATTTACCTTGAACTTGTGCTGATTGCTTAAATGTTTCACGATATGAAACCATTGGCGCACCAACATTACATTCAACGTTAAATTCTTTTTTCATACGGTCAACTAAGATGTCTAAGTGAAGCTCACCCATACCACCGATGATAACTTGTCCAGTTTCTTCGTCAGTGTGTGCATGGAATGTTGGGTCTTCTTCTTGTAACTTAACTAAAGCTGTAGTCATTTTATCTTGGTCAGCTTTAGATTTTGGTTCAACTGATAGGTGAATAACAGGTTCTGGGAAATCCATTGATTCCAAGATAATGTCATTTTTCTCACCACATAAAGTATCACCAGTACCAGTTTCTTTTAGACCTACCGCAGCAGCGATATCTCCTGAGTAAACTGTGTTAAGCTCTTGACGAGAGTTAGCGTGCATTTGTAGTAAACGACCTACACGTTCACGTTTGTTCTTCGTAGAGTTTTTAACATAAGAACCTGATGTTAATGTACCTGAGTACACACGGAAGAATGTTAACTTACCAACATAAGGGTCAGTCATTACTTTGAACGCTAATGCAGCGAACTCAGCATTGTCATCCGCTTTTGCGATAACTTCTTCTTCTGGATCATCAGCACGGTGGCCGACAATTGGTTTAACATCTAATGGTGATGGTAAATAATCAATTACTGCGTTAAGCATTAATTGAACACCTTTGTTTTTGAAGGCAGTACCAACAAGAACTGGGTAGAATTCAATATTATTAGTTGCTTCACGAATAGCGTCTTTTAATTCAGCTACAGTAATTTCTTCGTCACCAAGATATTTTTCCATTAATTCATCACTTGTTTCAGCTACTGCTTCAATAAGTGTTGCACGAGCTTCTTCAGCTCTTTCTTTTTGATCTTCAGGAATTTCAATTTCTTCAATTTCAGTTCCTAAGTCATTGTTGTATTTGAAACATTTCATTTCAACTAAGTCGATGATTGCTTCAAATTCGTCTTCCGCACCAATTGGTAATTGGATTGGTTGTGCATTCGCTTGTAGGCGATCATGAATTGTGCTTACAGCATATTCAAAGTTAGCGCCTAATTTGTCCATTTTGTTTACGAAAACAATACGAGGAACGCTGTAAGTTGTTGCTTGACGCCAAACTGTTTCAGTTTGAGGTTCAACACCTGATTGCGCATCAAGTACTGTTACTGCACCATCAAGTACACGTAATGAACGTTCAACTTCAACAGTGAAGTCTACGTGTCCTGGTGTATCGATGATGTTTACACGGTGATCATCCCATGAAGCTGTTGTTGCAGCTGATGTGATAGTGATACCGCGGTCTTGCTCCTGTTCCATCCAGTCCATTTGTGAAGCCCCTTCATGAGTTTCACCAATTTTATGGATACGTCCAGTATAGTAAAGAATACGTTCAGTCGTAGTTGTTTTACCAGCATCGATGTGAGCCATGATACCGATATTACGAGTTCTTTCTAAACTAAAATCTCTAGCCATGTATTTTTCTCCTTCCAGTATAACTGCGAATAAATACTATAAATATGGCGATGCCCTAAGCATGCACCTAGATAGTAAACTATCCGTGTGGAACATGCTCAGGGAAAAACCTACTATCCTACCAACGATAGTGAGCGAAGGCTTTGTTAGCTTCAGCCATTTTATGAACGTCTTCACGTTTCTTAACTGCACCACCAGTGTTGTTTGCAGCATCTAAAATTTCGTTAGCTAAACGTTCTTCCATCGTTTTTTCACCACGAAGACGTGAATAGTTAACTAACCAACGAAGGCCTAAAGTAGTACGACGTTCTGGACGAACTTCTACAGGTACTTGATAGTTAGAGCCACCTACACGACGTGCTTTAACTTCTAATACTGGCATGATGTTGTCGATAGCTTCTTCGAAAACTTCGATAGCTTCACGACCACTGCGTTCTTGAACTAATTCAAATGCAGAATAAAGAATTTTTTGAGCTGTTCCACGTTTACCATCTAACATAATTTTGTTAATCAATTTAGTAACTAATTTTGAGTTATGAATTGGGTCTGGTAATACGTCTCTTTTTGGTACTGATCCTTTACGAGGCATAATATAAATCCTCCCTTCCTAATTATAATATATTTCCATTATTTATAACGAAAATTTACGCAATCTTAACCTTATTTTTTAGGTTTTTTAGTTCCGTATAATGAACGACCTTGTCTACGACCGTCAACACCTGAAGTATCAAGTGCACCACGTACGATGTGGTAACGCACACCAGGTAAGTCTTTTACACGTCCACCACGTACAAGTACAACACTGTGTTCTTGTAAATTGTGTCCGATACCAGGAATATAAGCGTTGATTTCGATGTTGTTAGACAAACGCACACGAGCATATTTACGTAACGCAGAGTTAGGTTTTTTAGGTGTCATAGTACCTACACGTGTACAAACACCACGTTTTTGTGGTGAGTTTAAGCTAGTGTACTTTTTCTTTTTACTGTTGTAGTTTCTGTTCAATGCTGGTGAATCATAGTTTTTTGATTTACTTTGTCTTGGTTTACGTACTAATTGATTAATAGTTGGCATGAAATATGTCCTCCTCTCTTCTTTTATAATCCCACACATCCAGGTGGTTCATTTTAAAGGTAAATAAAATTTAGTAAGAAAAAATCTTACTAATCTCATTTCAATAATGCAACAACAGTCGCATTAACGTTTATACCTACATACTTTCCTAAAGCTTGTTTGCTCTCGAAAAATGAGATAGATATGTTTTTGTGATTGATTTGACTTAACACGCGAGTCATCAGATGAATCTCAACGTCTTCAGCGATAATCAATGATGTCACTTGATCTTTATTCAATGCTTTCAGCGTTTGTTTAAGACCAATAACATAGTGTTGTTTGTTAAAGCGTGCAACTTTTTCATTAGACATCTAAGTATCCTCCAAAGTTCTGCTTGCATCAACCTTAATAATAATAACATCAAAATTACTGCGTAGTCAACTTTAATTAACATTTTTTGCAGAAAATATATAAAAAAATAAGTGAGCGAAATAAAGATTAAATGTCTCCATCAAATCTTTTATTTCGCCCGAGCTCAAATGGTCAATCGCTTTAAACATATGACATGTGATGAAGTCTTACAACCTCAACACATGTCTATATGTTTAAACAACTTCAAATGAATGATAAAACCATTTTACATCTCAAAAGCTATACTAGATTTCTGTTGGTTGAATTTCTTCAACAACTTCTTCAGGTGTCGCTTTGTCATACTGTACATCACTGTAACGTCTCATACCTGTACCAGCTGGAATAAGCTTACCGATAATAACGTTCTCTTTAAGTCCAAGTAAGTTATCACGTTTACCTTTGATAGCTGCATCTGTAAGTACACGAGTTGTTTCTTGGAATGATGCTGCTGATAAGAAGCTTTCTGTTTCAAGAGAAGCTTTTGTTATACCTAGTAATACAGGTTTAGATGTTGCTGGACGTTTACGTTCTTTGAATGCTTCACGGTTAGCATCTGTAAAGTTATGAATATCTACAAGTGCACCTGGAAGTAATTTCGTATCTCCAGCTTCAATGATACGTACTTTACGTAACATTTGTCTTACCATAACTTCAACGTGTTTATCATCAATTTCAACACCTTGCATACGGTAAACTTTTTGAACTTCTTTTAATAAATAGCTTTCTGTTGCATTTAAACCAGATATAGATAAGAAGTTCTTAGGTTCAATAGAACCTTCTGTAAGTGCTTCACCACGTTCAACACTTTGGCCAACTTCAACTTTTAATCTTGAAGTACCTGAAGCCAAGTAAGATTTCGTTTCATTTGCACCTTTGATGACGATTTCTTGTTGACGATCTTTGGCAACGCTAATGTCATCTACGACACCTTCAATTTCGGTAACGACTGCTTGACCTTTAGGGTTACGCGCTTCGAAGATCTCTTGGATACGAGGAAGACCTTGCGTGATGTCACTACCTGCTACACCACCTGTGTGGAATGTACGCATTGTAAGCTGTGTACCTGGTTCACCGATTGATTGGGCAGCAATTGTACCAACTGCTTCACCAACTTCAACTTTTTCACCAGTAGCAAGGTTTTTACCATAGCATTTTTCACATACACCATGACGTGTGTTACATGTGAATGCTGAACGGATATACATTTCTTCTATACCAGCGTCTGTGATTTTCTTAGCAATTTCTGCTGTTACTAACTCATCTGGACGAACGATAACTTCATCTGTTTCTGGGTGACGAATCGTTTCTTTAGAATAACGACCTTCAATACGTTCGCTAAATGGTTCGATCATTTCAGTACCTTCTTTAATATCAGATACTAGTAAACCACGGTCAGTACCACAGTCTTCTTCACGAACGATAACATCTTGTGCCACATCAACCAGACGACGAGTAAGATAACCAGAGTCCGCTGTTTTAAGTGCTGTATCGGCAAGACCTTTACGCGCACCATGTGTAGAGATAAAGTATTCTAACACCGTTAAACCTTCACGGAATGATGAAGTGATTGGTAATTCAATGATCTTACCTGATGGTGCAGCCATAAGTCCACGCATACCAGCTAACTGTGTAAAGTTAGATGCGTTACCACGAGCACCAGAGTCACTCATCATAAAGATTGGGTTTGTTTTTTCAAGTGAACCCATTAATTCATTTTGAATTTGGTCTTTAGCATCAGTCCAAATTTCAACAACTGCATTGTAACGTTCAAATTCTGTAATTAAACCACGGTTAAATTGTTTTTGTACTTTTTCAACTAGTTTTTCATGTTCATCTAAAATTTGTTGTTTATCTGGTAAGACCACAATGTCAGATACACCAACAGTGATACCAGCTTTAGAAGAGAATTTGAAGCCTAAGTCTTTCATTCTATCTAACATCATAGATGTATCTGTGATGCTGAATCGATTGAAGACTTCTGCAATGATATTTCCTAAGAAATTCTTGTTGAATGGTTCGCTAAGTGGTTGCTCATCAAAATATGCTTTTAATCCACCCTCACCTAATTCAGCAGCAGAAACAAAGTATTTGTCTGGCGTACTGTTTTCAAGGTTATATTTTGTTGGTTCGTTAATGTATGCAAATGAATCAGGAATGATTTCATTAAAGATAACTTTACCAACAGATGTTGTTAAGATTTTTTGATTTTGCGCTTCTGTAAATGTTGGGTTATTAAATGAACTTGCATGCACACCTATACGTGTGTGTAAATGTACATAACCATTTGCGTATGCTTTTAGCACTTCATTTGTATCATTATAAATTGTACCAGTATTTACAGCATCTTTACGTTCTAAAGTAAGGTAATAGTTACCTAATACCATATCTTGTGATGGTGTAACAACAGGTTTACCATCTTTAGGGTTTAAGATGTTTTGTGCTGCAAGCATGAGCATGCGTGCTTCTGCTTGTGCTTCTTTAGATAATGGTACGTGAACAGCCATTTGGTCACCATCAAAGTCAGCGTTATAAGCTGTTGTTGCAAGTGGGTGTAGACGAATGGCACGGCCTTCTACAAGTGTAGGTTCAAATGCTTGAATACCTAATCTATGCAGCGTTGGTGCACGGTTTAAAAGAACTGGATGTTCTTTAATTACGTCTTCTAATACATCCCATACTTCATCATCCATACGTTCAATCTTGCTTTTAGCATTTTTAATGTTTGTCGCAATTTCACGTTGAACTAATTCTTTCATGATGAATGGTTTAAATAGTTCTAAAGCCATTTCTTTAGGTAAGCCACATTGATACATCTTCAAGCTAGGTCCAACAGCGATAACTGAACGACCTGAATAGTCAACACGTTTACCTAATAAATTTTGACGGAAACGACCTTGTTTACCTTTAAGCATATGTGAAAGTGATTTTAATGGACGATTACCTGGTCCAGTTACTGGACGACCACGACGGCCATTATCGATAAGTGCATCAACTGCTTCTTGTAGCATACGTTTTTCGTTTTGTACGATGATGCCAGGCGCACCTAAATCTAATAAACGTTTTAAACGGTTGTTACGGTTGATAACACGACGATATAAGTCGTTTAAATCACTTGTTGCAAAACGTCCACCGTCTAATTGAACCATTGGTCTGATTTCTGGTGGAATAATTGGAAGTACATCTAATACCATCCATGCTGGATTGTTACCAGAATGTCTGAATGATTCAACTACTTCTAAACGTTTAATCGCACGTGTAAGTCTTTGTCCTGTTGCAGACTCTAACTCATCACGTAATTCTTTTAATTCTGTATCTAAATCAATTTCATCTAATAATTCTTTGATACCTTCAGCACCCATTTTAGCTGTAAATTGACCAGGGAATTTATCATAGTACTCTCTGAATTCTGCTTCAGATAGTAATGTCTTTTTCTCTAAACCAGTTGGTCCTGGATTAACAACAACATAAGAAGCAAAGTAAATCACTTCTTCTAATGCTGTTGGTGACATGTCTAGTAATAGTCCCATGCGGCTTGGAATACCTTTGAAGTACCAAATATGTGAAACTGGCGCAGCTAATTCAATGTGTCCCATTCTTTCACGGCGCACTTTAGATTTAGTTACTTCTACTCCACATCTATCACAAACCATACCTTTATAGCGTACACGTTTGTATTTACCACAACTACATTCCCAGTCTTTTGTAGGTCCGAAAATTCTCTCACAGAATAGACCATCTTTTTCTGGTTTTAAAGTACGATAGTTAATTGTTTCTGGCTTTTTAACCTCACCAAAAGACCATGAACGGATTTTTTCAGGTGAAGCAAGTCCTATTTTCATATAATGGAAATTATTTACATCAATCAAGGAGCCTACCTCCTTCAATTTAGATTAGCTGTGCAAATTGATTGATTGCTCTTTATCAATATTAGATAAACTCATAATGAGGCAAGTACGACGACTTCACCTCAATATGGTATATCTCTTTATAAACTTAAATGCGATCTGTATTAGTCAGTAATTTCTTTTTGTGATTGTGGCGCTTCTTTTTGTTGAAGGTCCACTTTACGTTCTACTGCATCTTCATCTTCGTTATCTTGCATGTCAATTTCATTGTCATGCTCATCCATAATCTTAACATCTAATCCTAAACTTTGAAGTTCTTTCATCAATACTCTGAATGATTCAGGAACACCAGGTTTAGTAATATTTTCACCTTTGACAATAGATTCGTAAGTTTTAACACGACCTACTGTGTCATCAGATTTATAAGTTAAGATCTCTTGAAGTGTGTAAGCAGCACCATAAGCTTCAAGTGCCCATACCTCCATCTCACCGAAACGTTGTCCACCAAATTGTGCTTTACCACCTAGTGGTTGTTGCGTAACAAGTGAGTATGGTCCAGTTGAACGCGCATGTAATTTATCGTCAACCATGTGTGCAAGTTTCAGCATATACATAACGCCGACTGAAATTCTGTTATCGAATGGTTCACCTGTACGTCCATCATATAATACTGTCTTACCATCACGTGCCATACCTGCTTCTTCAATCGTTGACCATACATCTTCATCACTCGCACCATCAAATACTGGTGATGCAACATGAATACCTAAGTTTTTAGCAGCCATACCTAAATGTAACTCTAATACTTGTCCGATATTCATACGTGATGGAACACCCAATGGGTTCAACATGATGTCAATTGGTGTACCGTCTGGTAAATAAGGCATATCTTCTTCAGGAACTAACTTAGAAATAACACCTTTGTTACCGTGACGACCACACATTTTGTCACCAACATGTATTTTACGTTTTTGAACGATATAAACACGTACTAATTGGTTTACACCTGGAGATAATGTGTCATCTCCTTCTTCACGGTTGAAGACTTTAACATCTAGAACAATACCGCCTGCACCATGAGGTACACGTAATGATGTATCACGTACTTCACGTGCTTTTTCACCGAATATTGCATGTAATAAGCGTTCTTCTGCTGTTAATTCTGTTACACCTTTAGGCGTTACTTTACCTACTAAAATGTCTCCATCATTAACTTCAGCACCTACGTATACAATACCACGGTCATCTAAGTTTTTAAGCGCACTATCTGAAACGTTAGGAATATCACGTGTAATTTCTTCAGGTCCTAGTTTTGTATCACGTGCTTCTGATTCATATTCCTCAATATGAATTGAAGTATATACGTCATCTTTCACTAGGCGTTCACTCATAATTACAGCATCTTCATAGTTGTAACCATCCCATGTCATGAAACCGACAACTACGTTTCTACCTAACGCCATTTCACCAAGTTCCATTGAAGGACCATCGGCTAAAATTTCACCTTTCGTTACGACATCACCTGTAGCAACGATTGGTCTTTGGTTATAACAAGTACCTGTGTTTGAACGTTTGAATTTAGCTAATGGATAGCGATCGATTTCGCCTTCGTATTCTTGTCCATCTTCTTCGATAAGTTGACGTACAAGGATTTCATTAGATTCAACGTGTTCAACACGGCCTTTGTTTTTAGCAACAATTGCTGCACCAGAGTCACGAGCTGCTACGTGTTCCATACCAGTACCTACGAAAGGTGATTCTGGATTCATCAATGGGACTGCTTGACGTTGCATGTTCGCACCCATTAATGCACGGTTAGAGTCATCGTTTTCTAAGAATGGAATACATGCTGTTGCTGCAGAAACAACCTGTTTAGGAGATACATCCATGTAATCCATTTTTTCTTTTGCCATAACTGTGTTATTACCACGGAAACGACAAACAACTTCATCATCTAAGAAGCGACCATTTTCATCTAACTTAGAATTTGCTTGTGCTACTACATAGCTATCTTCTTCGTCAGCTGTTAAATAATCAATTTGATCTGTGATACTATTCGTTTCAAGATCTACTTTACGATATGGCGTTTCAATGAAACCAAATTCATTTACACGTGCATAACTTGATAATGAGTTAATCAAACCAATGTTTGGTCCCTCTGGTGTTTCGATTGGACACATACGACCGTAGTGAGAGTAGTGAACGTCACGCACTTCCATTTGAGCACGTTCACGTGTTAAACCACCAGGTCCTAATGCTGATAGACGACGTTTATGTGTCAATTCCGCTAATGGATTGGCTTGGTCCATGAATTGTGACAATTGAGAACTACCAAAGAATTCTTTAATTGACGCAATAACTGGACGAATATTGATTAATTGTTGTGGTGTAATAGAATCTGTATCTTGGATAGACATTCTTTCACGTACCACACGTTCCATTCTTGATAAACCAATGCGGAATTGGTTTTGTAGTAATTCCCCTACTGAACGTAGACGACGATTACCTAAATGGTCAATATCATCTGTGAATCCAATACCACTTAGTAAATTAAAGAAATATGACATTGATGCGATGATATCAGCTGGTGTAATACATTTCACTTCTGAATCAGGGAACGCATTACCAATAACTGTCGTTGTGCGTCCTTCTTCGTCATTAGGAACATATACTTTAATAGATTGAATTTCTACTGGTTCATCAATCACAGTACCTTCAAGTTCAAAAACTTCACTGTTAGCATTAGATTCTAATACATCCATGATTTCATCTAAATTACGACGATCTAAGACAGTACCTTCTTCAGCTACAATTTCACCTGTTTCAGCATTAACAATTGGTTCTGCTAATTTTTGATTGAATAAACGGTGTTTTAAATGAAGTTTTTTATTCGCTTTATAACGACCCACACTCGCTAAGTCATAACGTTTCGGATCAAAGAAACGTGAGTATAATAAGCTTTTCGCATTTTCTACTGTAGGCGGTTCACCTGGGCGTAAACGCTCATAAATTTCTAATAATGCTTGATCAGTATTTTCTGTACCATCTTTTTCTAATGTATTACGTAAGTACTCATTATCTCCTAAGAGATCAATGATTTCTTGATCTGTTGAGAAGCCTAAAGCTCTTAATAATACTGTTAGTGGTAATTTTCTTGTTCTATCAATACGTACATAAACTACATCTTTAGCATCAGTTTCATACTCTAACCATGCACCACGGTTAGGAATAATTGTTGCATCATAGTTTGTGCGACCATTTTTATCTAATTTTTCATTAAAGTAAACGGATGGTGAACGAACTAATTGTGATACGATAACACGTTCAGCACCATTAATCACAAATGTACCTGTATCTGTCATTAATGGGAAATCACCCATAAACACTTCTTGCTCTTTCACTTCGCCTGTTTCTTTAATGATTAGACGTACTTTTACACGTAGAGGTGCAGAATACGTCGTATCACGGTTTTTCGATTCTTCTAAATCATATTTTGATTCTCCAAGTCTGTAATCAACAAACTCTAAAGACAGATTACCTGTGAAATCTTCAATCGGTGAAATGTCTCTAAACATTTCATATAAACCTTCTTCTAAGAACCACTCGTAAGACTTAGTTTGAATCTCAATTAAATTCGGTAATTCTAATACCTCTGAAATTCTCGCATAGTTTCTACGTTTACGATGTCTTCCATATTGGACAAATTGACCTGCCAAACAGATTCACCCCTCAAAAATTGCGTGTTTACTTTTACTAAATCAGCAAATATAATTAGACAAAAAGAAAACGGTAGCATAACTCATGACACCATTTTCTATTTCATCTTATATACTTTGTTAATTTATACGTAAAAGTACACACTTATTGAACATAATTTTTTACATTTTATTACTATATCAGAACAGTGGTTTTTAATCAACCTTTTACACTTCTTAATATATAATAGCCTTTGCGCTTTTCTAATACTTCTACGTTACCAAATGTTTCTTCCATTTTTTTCTTCGCGGATGGCATACCTTGTTTTTTTTGAATCACAACATAAAGGGCGCCATTCACTTTTAATTTATGATATGCATCAGCTAAGATGCTGTGAACTACCTTTTTTCCTGCTCTAATCGGTGGATTAGTTAGCACAAAATCAAAAGCATCATTCTCTACTTGTGATAACCCATCGCTTTCTATGATGTCGACGTTCTCTAGATGGTTTTTCTTTTTATTTTTAATCGATAAAGCAAGTGCACGCTGATTTACATCAACCATTGTAATTTCATGGTGTGGAGACACTTTTGCAATCATCAAACCAATCGGACCATAACCACAACCAACATCTATAATTTTTTTAGTAGGACCCGGGGGATTTTCGTTTAAAAAAGTATTGATTAATAAATCTGAACCAAAGTCTATTTTCCCTTTAGAAAACACACCTGAATCAGTAACTAATTTTAAATCATAGTTTTTGTAGGAATAAGTAAAAGGAAGTTCGTCGCTTTCTACTTCAGGATTTTCATCATAGTAATGACTCATGACTACACCTCTTTTAATCTAATTTATCTTAGATTAATACTATACCCTCAACAAATTTTTGTAATAACAAAAATTTTATTCAGGATAGTTCAAATAAGATAAAACCCCGTTATATCGATAACGGGGTTTTCATTTCTCAAAGATTTCAGGCTATCCATATTACATTTAAGATTAGCGTATCGAAATAGCTAATGTGTTAAGCTGCTTGGACAACCTTCAATATAAAATTATGAACTGTTAGCCAGCTAGAATTATTTTAATTCTACTGTAGCGCCAACTTCTTCTAATGCTTCTTTAAGTTTTTCAGCTTCTTCAGTTGGTAAAGCTTCTTTGATTACTTTAGGAGCTCCGTCAACTAATTCTTTAGCATCTTTTAATCCTAAGCCAGTAGCTTCTTTAACAGCTTTAACGACTTTGATTTTAGATGATCCAGCTGATGTTAATTCAACATCAAATTCTGTTTTTTCTTCAGCAGCGTCTCCGCCACCTGCTGCACCTGCTGCTACTGGAGCTGCTGCAGTTACACCAAATTCTTCTTCAATTGCTTTTACTAAGTCGTTTAATTCTAAAACTGACATTTCTTTAATTGCTTCAATGATTTGTTCTTGATTAGCCATTTTAATATTCCTCCATTAATTTTTATTAGTTTATTATGCGCAATTATTCAGCGCTTTCTTCGTTTTGTTCTTTATCTTCTCCAACAGCTTTAACTGCATAAGCGAAATTGCGTACTGGAGCTTGTAATACTGATAAAAGCATAGAAACAAGACCGTCGTGTGATGGTAATGTACCAACTGTGTTAACTTCTTCAGCAGAGATAACACTGCCTTCCATAACACCTACTTTAATTTCTAAAGCTTTATGTTCTTTAGCAAATCCTGCTAATACTTTTGCTGGAGCAACAACATCTTCTGTTGAAGTAGCAACTGCAGTAGGACCTACTAAATGTTCATTTAAACCTTCTAAACCAACTTGATCAGCAGCACGACGAACCATTGTATTTTTTAATACTTTGAATTCAACGCCAGCTTCACGTAATTGTGAACGTAATTCAGTTACTTCTGAAACAGTTAGACCACGGTAGTCAACGATTACAGTAGATACTGAATTTTTCAATGATTCAGCAATTACATCAACTTGTTGTTTTTTAGCTTCGATGATAGCAGACATTTAGACACCTCCATAGTTTTTTTATTTGGTGCTTTTAATCTTGATTACAACTGCTAATTACAAGAATTAACAACTTTATCTCAATAAAAAAAGCACTTTCTACCCACGGCAAAAAGTGCTTGAAAGATCTAAAAATCTTCACGTTCAAGTCAATTTTAGCCTCGGTAGGATTATTTTTAAGTTATCACTAACTCCTACTGTCTTAGGTAAAATAATACATTAACCAATATAACTGGTTAAATGCAGTATGTCAATATATTTTTAAGGATAAGACTGAATGAATTCATTCAGTCTTATCAGCATTTATATTTAAGATTAAAGTTTGAAGCTAGAAGTATCGACTTTTACTCCAGGACCCATTGTTGTTGTAACAGCAACAGATTTGAAGTAAGTACCTTTAGCTGAAGATGGTTTCGCTTTAGTTAACACATCTTGTAAAGCTTTGAAGTTTTCAACAAGTTTGTCAGTATCAAATGATACTTTACCAATTGAAGCATGTACAATACCAGCTTTTTCAGCACGATATTCTACTTTACCTGCTTTGATTTCTTCAACTGCTTTTGTAACATCCATTGTTACAGTACCAGTTTTAGGGTTTGGCATTAAACCTTTAGGTCCTAATACACGACCAAGTTTACCAACTTCGCCCATCATGTCTGGTGTAGCTACTACTACGTCAAAGTCAAACCAACCTTGTTGGATTTGTTGAACATATTCACTTTCACCAACGAAATCAGCACCTGCTGCTTCTGCTTCAGCTGCTTTGTCTCCTTTTGCGAATACCAATACACGTTGTGATTTACCTGTACCATTTGGTAGTACAACTGCACCACGGATTTGTTGATCATTTTTACGTGTATCAATTCCTAAACGGAATGCTACTTCAACTGATGCGTCAAAGTTAGCGATACTTGTTTCTTTAGCTAATTCAACTGCTTCTTCAACACTATAGTGTTTTTGGCGGTCGATTTTATTAGCTACTTCTTGAAATCTTTTACTTTTCTTAGCCATTTCATGTCCTCCTTTAGTGGTTTTAGCGGAATTTCCTCCCACATTTACTCGCTTGTGCAAGTTAAGAGCAGATAACAGAGAGGTTTTAATCGTATTGCATCTCAGGAATCAATTCCTAAGTAAATGACAATTTTCCTCTTATTACGACAATATTGAACGCTTTGATCCTGTTTGTCATTTCTGTCATCTGCTTTATCGTCAATCTATGTTTTCAGTTAATTTTAATATTATTGAACAGTGATACCCATACTACGTGCAGTACCTTCGATAATACGCATAGCTGCTTCTTCGTCTGCAGCGTTTAAATCTTGCATTTTTTGGTTTGCAATTTCACGTACTTGATCTTTAGTTACTGTAGCAACTTTGTTTTTATTAGGTTCGCCAGAACCTTTTTCAACGCCAGCTGCTTTTTTAAGTAATACTGGAGCCGGTGGAGTTTTTGTAATGAATGTAAATGAACGATCTTCATAAACACTGATTTCTACCGGAATAATTAAACCTGCATCTTCTTGTGTACGTGCGTTGAATTCCTTACAGAATCCCATAATATTCACACCTGCTTGACCTAATGCTGGACCAACTGGTGGTGCTGGGTTTGCTTTACCTGCAGGAATTTGTAATTTAACAACTTTTTCTACTTTTTTAGCCACGATGTGCACCTCCTTGATATCGTGATGTGGTCACAGGACTCAGTTTTGTCCTCCCACTCTTCTACATTTCGTGACGAAATGAACGCTCTATGAGCGCGACCACAGTATTATAACATCTATTTAAAACATAAAGCAAGAGTAAAGTGTAACTTTTTTTATAGAACCCCTTATCATTTTAATGATTAGGGGTTCTTAATGCATGTAAAGTAATACTTCTTGCTTCAGCAAATCTAGTATTACTTATATAAGGGCTATCGCACTTATATACCTTTATAATTTTTCAATTTGATCGAATTCTACTTCAACAGGTGTTTCTCTACCAAACATGTCTACAAGAACTGTCAATTTAAATTTATCCGCTTCAATTTCTTGAACTTCACCAACTTGATTCGCAAATGGTCCTGATTTGATTTGGACTTGTTCACCTAAATCTAATTCAACATCAATTGTTTTTTCTTTCATGCCCATTTGTTTCAAGATGAAACGTGCTTCTTCAGGTAATAATGGATTCGGTTTTGATCCAGCACCTGCTGAACCAACAAATCCTGTAACACCTGGTGTATTTCTGACAATATACCATGATTCATCAGTCATGATTAATTCAACTAATACATAGCCAGGAAATGTTTTTTTAGTTAATGTTTTAGCTTTGCCATCTTTAACTTGTGTTTCTTCTTCTTCAGGTATAACCACTCTGAATATCAGTTCAGTCATATTCATAGATTCCACACGTTTTTCTAAATTCTTTTTAACTTTGTTCTCATAACCAGAATAAGTATGCACAGCATACCAACGCTTTGCGCCAACTTCCTCAGACATGTCGTCACTCCTATCTATTTAATTAACTCTATAACTCTACCAATACCTAAATCTAAGACATAGAAGAAGGCTAAGAAAAATACTACCGTTGCTACAACGATTACAGTATATTTAAATAATTCTTCTTTCGTTGGCCAACTTGTCTTTTCCATTTCTGACTTTACGCCTTGAAAGAAATTTTCTTTTTTAGCCATTAGCAATACCTCCGTATTAATTCGATTTTCTCATTTGCTTATACATACGACAAATTAAGCAAATACAATACTCACAACTAAATTGGAAGGTTATATTTACTCAATTACTTAATCTAATATACCGACATTATTTTGCTTCTTTATGAACTGTATGCGCGTTACATCTTGGACAATATTTCTTCAATGTCAATCTTGATGTAAGGTTACTTTGTTTAGGAACATTATAATTTCTATTTCCACACGTTTCACAGCTTAATGGCACTTTTTTCATTTTACTTCACCTTACTCATTATAATACCAATCTACTATACATAACATCTCTGTCAATTGTCAATCTTCCACCATTGCTTTCTAGTAACCCAAAAATCAATTAATACCTATCTATAGCTGATTTTAATTCGAACGCTTCGGGTTAAATGCACGCTTCAATTTCAGTTTACATCTATGTATCGTATTGTAAACTATTTTAACATTTAGATTTAAAATGCAGGCAATTTCAGATGGTTTATAGTCATTTAAAATATAATTAATAATACCTTGTTCTAGCTCTGTTAATTTTTCAATGCTTTGATGCAGCATAGTTAGTGTTTCTTTTTTTAAAATAATTTCATCCGTTTGTCGCGCTTGCCTTAACATTTGGACACTAATTAGCATTTCGTTTTCCAACAATCTTTGCCGCCTTAAATCAGCTAATTTTTTTCTTATATAATCATTTTTGGCATTTTTGATAGTGCGATTTACATAATGTGCTAATGGGATTTCTTTAGAAAAATCGAATTGTCTTAACGCTTTAAATAATTTAAAAAATATTTCTTGTTGTAGATCTTCTTTGTCATCTGGATGTATTGAAAAATGGTTCAAACATTTCAAAATATGTGGTTGTAATTTCTCTAGTAAATCGATTAAGAAATGAATATCTTGCCATGTGCTTTTTGAGACTGGTGTTGGTTCTTGATGATTTGTTCTTTGCAGCATACTTTAAAATCCTTTCATTAGGTTAAAGCTAGCATACAAAGTACTCTGTAAAAAAAGCAAGGGGACAATCTTCTTATTTATGATTGTTACCCCTTCTGATTTTTTCAAATTCTTCCAAAATTTCATTGGACAGCTCTATACGCGTCCGTGGTTTCTGCTCATTGAATCCTTCAAGCTTTTTTGAAACCGAAACTTCATTTTCTCTTAAGTCTCTCCACATCTCTCTTGAAGAGATACGATAAGCACCCGCACCAAATATGGCATGTTGTTCACTCATATCACTTGTTACCACTGTGATGTGTCTTGTATGTTTGTCATATAAATCATATACATATTTTTCTATAAAACTATCTGCTGTTTCTTTTTCTTTAGTAAAAACAATCTTTACACCATGATACATATATTCTGAGGACATGCCCGATTGTTCGTAAGCGTCAAACACACAAACCACCTCATCAGCTATAACTGCATTATAATTTGCAATCGCAGTTAGTAATTGATCACGTGCTTCTTCCAAATTTTCTTGGGCTATTTGACTTAAATCTTGTGATTGGCCAATCATATTATAACCGTCAATAATCAAGAAACGATCCTTCATGGTTTTTCTCCAATCTGATTACGTTTACGGTAGACTTCATACATCATTAAACTTGCCGCAACAGAGGCATTCAAACTATTTACGTGCCCTACCATCGGAATATTTATATAAAAGTCGCATTTATCTTTTGTAAGTCGGCTCATACCTTGCCCTTCGCTTCCGATAACGATTGCTAATGGCATACCGGCGTCCATTTCACGATAATCTGTTGAATTTTCCGCTTCAGTACCAACAACCCAGTAACCATGTTCTTTTAATGTTTCAATAGTATTCGCTAAGTTTGTAACACGCATGACAGGCACATGTTCGATCGCACCTGTAGATGCTTTTGCAACGGTCTGTGTGAGTGCAACCGATCGCCTTTTCGGAATAATGATGCCATCCACACCTGAAGCGTCAGCAGTTCTTAAAATCGATCCTAAATTATGGGGATCTTCTAAGCCATCCAAAATTAAAACCGTAGATAGTTTTTCGTTATCTTTTTGTTGTACTAAAAACGCATCAAAGTCTGCATATTCATATGGTGCAATGTATGCAGCGACACCTTGGTGTGGTGCATCAGACAAACCATCTAATTTCGATTTCGGCACTGCTTGTACAATGATTTTGTTACTATTTGCCTTTTTTAAAATGTCATTGATTTGTCCTTTTTTCACTGTATCCTGAATTAAAACCTTATTAATTGTATGCCCGGAAACAATCGCTTCTTTTACGGCATGACGACCTACGATTACAATCTCTTCCAAAGTCTCACTACCTTTCATCTACATTTTTTACGATGCATTCAAGTAACGAGGTGAGTCGCTCTTGATTTTTTTCTAGATATAAAAATCCGAGGATTGCTTCTAAACCTGAACTTTTTCGATAGGTTTGAATATCTGTGTTTTTGGCCTTAGTATAACTCTTAGCGTTTCTGCCTCGACGCACGATATCTAATTCTTCATCTGTAAACCAGTTATTTTCAAATAAGTACTCAAGTGATTGTGCCTGACTTTTTGCAGAAACATAACGCTTAGCCTCTTGATGTAGACGATTAGGCTTCGCTTTTAACTTCAATATAATGTATTCTCTTACAAATTGATCTAAAACGGCGTCACCCATATATGCTAAAGTTAGTGGATTTAATAACTTATTATTCATGTTACCCACGTTTGAATCTCACACCTTGTGGCGTATCTTCTAAAATAATATTTTGTTCTTTTAACTGGTCACGAATTTCGTCTGCACGTGCAAAATCTTTATTTTTTCGCGCATGATTTCGCTCTTCAATGAGCGCTTCGACATCTTCGTCTAATAATTCATCACTGTTTGATGCTTTTAAAGGAACACCTAAAACTTCACTGAATATTTGATAAACTTCTTTAAAGCGTGCAATCACTTTGGTGGATGTCGTATTTTCCAAGACATATTTATTCGCTAGTTTTGATAAATCATACCAAGCTGTGATGGCATTAGCAGTATTGAAATCATCATTCATGACTGTTTCAAACTGATCTAATATTTGATTTATTTCATCAATATATTGGTCTTGTGTTTCAATATTAGTTGCAATTGCTTCTCGCTCTTCAAGGGATTGGTAACTATTACGAATACGTTCTAATCCACTTTTAGCTGCCCCAACAAGCTCCATGTTATAATTAATCGGGCTTCTATAATGTACACTAATCATGAAAAAGCGTAAGACATCTGGATCTATTTCTTTAATAATGTCATGCACTAAGACAAAATTCCCCAATGACTTACTCATTTTTTCATTATCTATGTTGATGAACCCGTTATGCATCCAATAGTTTGCGAACGGCGCATGGTTATGCGCTTCTGATTGAGCAATTTCATTTTCATGGTGTGGGAATTGTAAGTCTGTACCACCTGCATGAATATCAATTGTTGCGCCCAACTCGTGATAAGCCATCACTGAGCACTCAATATGCCAGCCTGGTCTACCTTTACCAAATGGACTGTCCCAACTAATTTCATCTGGTTTCGCCTGTTTCCATAATGTAAAATCGAGTGCATCTTCTTTTTGTTCTCCTTGCTCAATACGTGCGCCTACTTTCAAATCATTCAACGATTGATGGCTTAATTTACCATAATCTTCAAATTTACGTGTTCTGAAATAAACATCGCCACCACTTTCATAAGCGTATCCTTCTTCTATAAGTTCTTCTATAAACTTAATAATATCGTCCATATGATTCATGACTCTTGGATTTGAAGTCGCTTTTTTGACATTTAATGCACCAACATCTTCATAAAATGCATCGATATAGCGGTTAGCTATTGTATTTACTGGCTCATTTAATTCTTTGGAACGTTTTATTAATTTATCATCTACGTCCGTAAAGTTCGAAACATAAATTACTTCATAACCTTGGTACTCAAGATATCTTCTAACAACATCATAGTTAATTGCAGGTCTTGCGTTCCCAATATGAATGTAATTATATACAGTTGGTCCACAAACATACATCTTAACCTTACCTGGTTCTATTGACTTAAACGTTTCTTTTTGACGTGTAAGTGTATTATATAATGTAATCATCTTGAATCTCTCCATTTCTTGTTTTCTCAAGTTGTTTCTCTAATTGTTTTAATTGCTCATAAATTGGGTCAGGTAAATTACGATGATCAAATGTTTTACCGATTCTTCTTCCGTCTTGTTTTACGATATGTCCTGGTATGCCGACTACTGTAGAATAGCTAGGTACCGAGTTCAACACTACGGAATTCGCCCCAATATTAACGTTTGAATTAATTTTAATATTGCCCAGTACTTTTGCTCCAGCTGCAATTAGTACATTGTCTCCAATATCAGGATGACGCTTTCCTTTTTCTTTACCTGTTCCACCTAAAGTAACACCTTGATAAATTGTGACATTGTCACCAATCCTACATGTTTCACCTATCACTACACCCATACCGTGATCAATAAATAAACGCTTGCCAATTTGAGCGCCTGGATGTATTTCTATACCTGTAAAGAAGCGTGTAATTTGAGAAATCAATCTTGCTAATACATATTTTTTCTTTTTATATAAAGCATGTGCAATTAAATGACTCCACACTGCATGTACTCCGGCATAAGATGTAACCACTTCTAATGTCGTACGTGCTGCTGGGTCTTGCTCAAACACCATATTTACATCATCTTTGATTCTTTTCAAAATTTCAAACAAGGTTGCGACCTCCTTATTAAAAAAGCACCTCCAACATCATATTGTTAGAGGTGCTTTGCACGGTTCCACTCTTTTTTTAATAAGCTGATTCCTCAATCACGTAGTAATACAACTTATACTGACTCATTTACATTATTTAATTCTTCAAACTAAAGGTGCATTCAACAATGTTTGTGTTGTGCTCACAGCGACCGCACACTCTCTTGACACATACCATTGCATACTAATCCTTTAGCCAATTCACATATTATAATAATTGGTAAATTGTAATTTTTCAAGTGTTATATGTTTATGCCTTTTTATTCAAACTATGCATTAAACGTATTTTTTCAAACGGTTCAACACTTTGTCCTTACCTAAAACTTCAATTGTATTTGGCAGCTCTGGTCCATGCATTTGTCCAGTTACAGCTACACGTATCGGCATAAACAATTGTTTACCTTTAATACCTGTTTCTTTTTGAACTTCTTTAATTGTTTTTTTAATTTCAGCAGCTTCAAAAGATTCTAAAGCTTCTAATTTGCCATATAAATGGTGCATGAGTTCAGGTACTTGTTCACCATCAATAACTTCTTGCTCATCTTCACCTAATGTTTGTTCATCTCTGAAGAAAATTTCAGATAACGGAACAATTTCTCCAGCATAACTCATTTCTTTCTGATAAAGTGCAATAAGTTTACGACCCCATGCCTTATCTTCTTCAGAAGGATTTTCAGGTAATAATTCCGCTTTAACTAAATGTGGAAAAGCAAGTTCAAACACTGTTTCAGTATCTTTTTGCTTCATATATTGGTTGTTAATCCAAGCTAATTTTTGTTTATCAAAAAATGCAGGTGATTTAGATAAACGTTTTTCGTCAAAGATTTTGATAAATTCTTCTTTAGAATAGATTTCATCTTCACCTTCAGGAGACCAACCTAACAACGTAATAAAGTTAAATAATGCCTCAGGTAAGTAGCCTAAATCTCTATACTGCTCAATAAATTGAAGTATTTGGCCATCACGTTTACTTAATTTTTTGCGTTCTTCATTTACAATCAATGACATATGCGCAAATCTTGGTGGCTCCCAACCAAATGTGTCATAAATCATTAACTGTTTTGGTGTGTTAGAAATATGGTCGTCACCACGTATAACATCTGAAATTTCCATGTAATGATCATCAACAGCTACGGCAAAATTATATGTTGGTATACCGTCTTTTTTGACAATCACCCAATCTCCCATATTGTTTGAGTCAAATGAAATTTCACCTTTAACCATATCATCGAATTTATAAGTTGTATCTTTTGGAACGCGAAAACGAATAGATGGTTTACGCCCTTCTGCTTCAAATTGTTGGCGTTCTTCTTCAGTTAAATGTGCATGTTTACCGCCATAACGTGGCATTTCACCACGCGCAATTTGTTGTTCACGTTCTGCTTCTAACTCTTCTTCTGTCATATAACATTTATATGCTTTATCTTCATCTAATAATTGTTGGATAAGTGGATTATATATTTCAGCGCGTTCTGACTGACGGTAAGGACCATAACCTTTATCCTTATCTACTGATTCGTCCCAATCAATGCCTAACCATTTTAGGTTATCGAATTGTGATGATTCTCCGTCTTCTAAATTACGTTTGCTATCCGTATCTTCTATACGTATTACAAAATCTCCATCATAATGTTTGGCAAATAAATAGTTAAATAATGCAGTTCTTGCATTACCAATATGCAAATAGCCTGTTGGACTTGGCGCATATCTAACTCTTACACGATTACTCATTATGTTCACTCCTGTTTAAAATTTTTACGATTTAATTTTATTTTTTCATCTTAACTGTGTTTTCCCATAAAATAAACAACGCTTATGTCAACACGACTCCAATGAAGTTCATATTAAAAAATAAGGTTTCAGCATTTAAAGTATATTGCTTGTTCGCTTACTTATAATATCATAGCTCATCATTTTTTAAAGCATTACTATATTAAAATCAAACATTTCTTTGTTTTTAAATTCAACAGTATAACTCTAAGCATAGTAATACAATTTCGCTATCTATTGTAGCACTTTAAAGCTGATTATGATATTACCGCGCTTAAATTTAATTGTTTATATAAGAATTCTTTTACATCTTCTCTATTTAGTGTTTTACGCTAAAAAAGGTTTCATGTGAAACTGTAACTGTTGTTGATACACTTCACATGAAACCTTCACTTCAATTTCAATATATTTTTTTCGCAAAAATAATGCGTCCTGAAGATGTTTGTAATAAACTGACGACTTCTAAATCAACGTGCTCACCAATATGTTTTTTAGCATTATCTACGACAACCATGGTACCATCCTCTAAGTAACCCACTGCTTGTCCGGCTTCTTTGCCCATCTTAGTTAACAATAAGTTAAGTCGATCGCCTTGGTGAACCGTTGGCTTAATGGCTTCTGATAAATCATTGACATTAAGTACTTGAATCCCCTGTATATGACAAACTTTATTTAAATTAAAATCTGTAGTAATAATTTGAGGTCTATAATGGAGCGCTAGTTTAATTAACATTGCATCTATATCACTGTGTGATTTTGTAGGTTGTATAATACGTGTAGGGTGTTGTGCATCATGTAATGCATTTAGCATATCTAAGCCTCTTTGCCCTTTTTCTCTCTTCACACTATCATTCGCATCTGCAATGACTTGCAGTTCATTAATAACACCTTGCGGAATTAGGATTTCTCCATCTACAAAACCACATTCTAAAACATCTAAAATACGTCCATCTATAATTGCACTCGTATCAATCACTTTTGGCATCGCATTACGTGTGTTCATAGCCATAGAACGCGTCATGTTTTCTGGCAAAAACAAAAGCATTTCATCGCGTTTACGTAAACCAAATTGAAAACCTAAATATCCCAATATGATTGTAACAATGATTGGTACAAAATGATTTAACACATTGTTGCCAATAATTTGGAAAATAAATGATATCATTACAGAAATAAGCAACCCTATAATGAGTCCAATTGTAGCAAACAATATTTCTATCGCACTTTGACGCATAATCATTTGTTCTAGATCTTTCATTGCTAAAGTTACCTTTTTAATAAACCATCCAAAGATTACAAAAAATAGTATAATCCCTAATAGCCCATTGAAATAATTATTTGTAAGTAGCATGAAATGACTCAAACCAGCATCTGCAATAATTTCTGGAATAAGATACACGCCTAAACTTGCACCCAATATAATATAGCACAAGATTACAATGAGTCTTATCATGTTCAAATGCTAACACTCCTTTCGCATGAAAGCTATTTTGATTACATGAGCCATGTAATCATTTAAATATATGTTGTTGGTTAATGTTTGGTTAAAGCATATTTTAATGCTTCGTGCACATTTGTCACACCAATGACTTTGATATTGCTAGGAAATTCCCAGCCCCCAATATTAGATTCAGGAATAATAATGCGTTTAAAACCTAGTTTTTCCGCTTCTTGTACACGTTGTTCAATGCGTGAAACACGTCTCACTTCTCCGGTTAAACCAACCTCACCAATAAAACAATCTAACCCGTCTACAGTTAAATCTTTAAAACTTGAGGCTGTAGCAACAATGATTCCTAAATCGACAGCAGGTTCTGTTAATCTTACGCCACCAGCTACTTTAATATAAGCATCTTGTTGTTGCAGTAAATAATTCTCTTTTTTCTCTAATACAGCCATCAACAAACTCAAACGATTGTGATCTATTCCTGTAGCCATACGTCTAGGGTTATTAAAGGTTGTTGGCGTTACTAAGGCTTGAACTTCAATTAATAACGGTCTTGTACCTTCCATAGTAGACACGATTGTCGAACCTGGAACATTTGTAGAACGTTCTTCTAAAAACATTTCTGAAGGGTTTTTAACACCTTTCAATCCACTCTGTTTCATTTCAAAAATACCCATTTCATTCGTAGAGCCAAAACGGTTTTTCACTGCTCTTAAAATACGATATGCATGATGTTCATCACCTTCAAAATAAAGTACCGTATCTACCATATGTTCTAACAGACGAGGCCCTGCAATCTGACCTTCTTTCGTTACATGACCAACAATAAAAGTGGCAATATTTAGTTGTTTAGCTATATTCATCAAGCTTTGTGTACTCTCCCTCACCTGAGAAACCGAACCGGGTGCAGAACTGATTTCAGGGTGAAAAATGGTCTGTATAGAATCTACAACAAGTAAATCAGGCTTCAATTGTTTAACTGTCTCATGTATCACTTCTAAATCTGTTTCTGCAAATACATTTAAATTACTTGAGTCTTCATCTAATCGATCCGCTCTTAATTTTGTTTGGTTTAATGATTCTTCACCAGTTATATATAAAACATTTTTATCTTGTGATAATGCAGCACATATTTGTAATAATAGTGTTGATTTACCGATACCTGGATCACCACCAATTAATACAAGCGAACCATTTACAATCCCGCCACCAAGTACTCGATTAAATTCTGCTGAATTCGTTTTAATACGTGGTGTTGTCTCATGCTTAATATCATTTAACTTCTGTACTTTGGCAGTATTTTCGCGACTACGCACACCATGTTTCGGGCTTGTCGTTTTCTGTTCTATTATTTCTTCCATTTGATTCCATCCACCACAGTTAGGACATTTCCCCATCCATTTAGGCGACTGGTAACCACACGCCATACATTCAAAAACCACTTTCTTTTTGGCCAAAACCGCACCTCCATCTTTCTTGAACAAATCTATTTTATACCTATGTTTATGTAAAAACAAATTTTATTTACAAATGATTTATTTTGATATTTTATATGCTAAATAAATAGCTTTATATTGTAATATACAAATGAATATATTGCAAAAACCTATTTTTTTAAAATAACACTGTTATGTCTATAGCACCATCAAAAAGATATACTTTCATGATAGCCAAACTAGATACAAGTTAATATCATATTTCTTCATCATACTGTATCACATTTACTTAATAAAAAAAGCGTTTCTCAAGCTACATATAAACACTTGAGAAACGCTTTAGCACTATTACCTATATCTATCTAATTTTATGATTCAGAAGTTTCTTTTTTATCTTCTGTTCTATCCTTAATATCATATTTATATTCTTTACCATCATGATCAATATAGACATTTTTACCTTCGATTTGGTTGCCATCTAAGATTAACTCACTCAAGTTATCTTCAATTGTTTTTTGAATTTCTCGAATCAGTGGTCTAGCACCATATTCCGGATCATAACCTTCTTCAGCGATGCGTTCTTTAGCTGCATCAGACACGATAATGTCGATATCTTGTTCTGATAAACGATCTGTAAGTTTATTTACCATCATCGTCACAATTTCTTTCAATTCATCTTGAGAAAGTTTGTGGAATACAATAATGTCATCTACACGGTTTAAGAATTCTGGACGGAAAGCATTTTTCAATTCTTTCATCATTGTCTTACGGATTGATTCATAATCTTGTCCTTCAGATGCGCCACCAAATCCTGCAAAGCGCTGATCTTGTAATTCTTGGGCACCAACGTTAGATGTCATAATAATCACAGTATTACGGAAGTCTACTTGACGACCTTTTGTATCTGTTAGATGTCCATCATCTAATACTTGTAACAAGATATTAAACACATCAGGGTGCGCTTTTTCGATTTCATCAAATAATATAACTGAATATGGTTTACGTCTTACTTTTTCAGTTAATTGACCGCCATCATCATGACCAACATAGCCTGGAGGCGCTCCTACTAAACGGCTGACAGCATGTTTTTCCATGAACTCACTCATGTCTACACGAATCATTGCATCATCTTCACCAAACATTGTTTCTGCTAATGCACGTGCTAATTCTGTTTTACCGACACCTGTAGGACCTAAGAATATAAAGCTACCAATTGGTCTCTTAGGATCTTTCAATCCAGCTCTTGCACGTCTTACTGCTTTACTGATTGATGTCACTGCTTCTTTTTGACCAATAACACGTTTATGCAACGTATCTTCCAAGTTAAGTAAGCGATCAGATTCTGTTTCATTGATTTTTGTTAGTGGAATACCAGTCCAACCAGCAATCACTTCACCAATATCATCTTCAGATAAAGATGTATTCGCACCGTTTTGGCTATTTTTCCAATTATTATTCGCTTCTCCGTATTGTTTTTCTAATTTAGTTTGTTTATCACGTAAATTAGCTGCATTTTCAAATTCTTGTGCATGTACAGCTGCATCTTTTTCATTTTTCACTTGTTCAATTTCTTGTTCCAACTCTTTTAAGTTTGGTGGTGTAGTATGACTTTTTAGTCTTACTTTTGAACTTGCTTCATCAATTAAGTCGATAGCTTTATCTGGTAAGAAACGATCAGACACATAGCGATGACTTAATTTCGCTGCTGATTCTAAAGCTTCATCAGAGATGTTAATGCGATGATGTGCTTCATAACGATCACGTAAACCTTTTAAGATTTCAATTGTATCTTCAACAGTTGGTTCATTTACTTGAACAGGTTGGAAACGACGTTCTAACGCTGCATCTTTTTCAATGTTTTTACGATATTCATCTAGTGTAGTCGCACCGATACATTGTAGTTCACCACGTGCCAATGCTGGTTTTAAGATATTTGATGCATCGATAGCACCTTCTGCACCACCAGCACCTACTAATGTGTGTAGCTCATCAATGAAAAGAATGACGTTGCCTGCTTGGTGAATTTCTTCCATAACTTTTTTTAGACGTTCTTCAAATTCACCACGATATTTCGTACCTGCAACGACTGTTCCCATATCTAATGACATCACACGTTTACCTTTAAGTGTTTCAGGCACTTCATTGTTAACAATTGCAAGTGCTAAACCTTCAGCAATTGCTGTTTTACCGACACCTGGTTCCCCGATTAATACTGGGTTGTTCTTAGTACGTCTACTTAATACTTCAATCACACGCGTGATTTCTTTATCTCTGCCAATGACAGGATCTAGTGTGCCATCATTAGCAATTACTGTTAAATCACGTGCAAGACTATCTAACGTTGGCGTATTATTAGATTTATTTGCCTGTGCATTTTTATTACTCATTTCAGGACTTCCTAAAGCTTTCACTACTTGAGCACGTGCTTTAGTAATGTTTAAGTCTAAATTAGCAAAAACACGTGCAGCCACGCCTTCATTTTCTCTAATTAAGCCAAGTAATATATGCTCTGTGCCGACGAAGTTATGGTGTAATTTTCTTGCTTCATCCATTGATAACTCAATAACTTTTTTAGCACGAGGTGTGTAATGTAACGCACCCATTTGTTCTTGACCGTGGCCAATTAATTTTTCAACTTCTGTTACTACTTTTTCTTCAGTAATATCAAAAGATTCTAACACTTTTGCTGCAATACCTTCTGGTTCTTTCATTAAACCTAAAAGTAAATGTTCTGTTCCTATATTTGAATGATTTAAGCGAATGGCTTCTTCTTGAGCATGTGCCAATACACGTTGTGCACGTTCTGTCAGTCTACCAAATAACATAGCATGACCTCCTAATTTATATGTTCTCTTAATATATCTGCTCTTTTTTCGTTAACTGTTCTATCATCTTCATCATCTAATAAGAATGGCGATTGAATTGCAACCATCAACTCATTAAATTTGAAGTCTTCTAAATCAATATAGTCTAAGTCTATACCTAATTTTACTTCACTTAATCTAAATGATGCTTCTTCCATAGATATTAGTCTACTATATTTTAGGATACCTAACGAACGATATACTCTATCTAAAGTTTCAATTTTATTATGCTTGCTTAGTCGTTCGCGAATTTGCATCTCTTCATTAATAATTTGTTGTACTACTTCAGTTAAACTTTCAATAATTTCTTCCTCTGTTTTTCCAAGCGTCAGTTGATTGGAAATTTGATAAATGTGACCGTATACTTGAGAACCTTCACCATAGATACCTCTTATTGTGAAACCAAAACGATTTATCGTTTGAGCGATTCTATTCATCCGCTTCATAATCGTAAGTCCAGGCAAATGTAACATTACACTTGCTCTCATACCCGTACCAATATTCGTCGGACATGTAGTTAAATAACCAAGTGTTTCATCAAAGCTCACATCTAATTCACTGTCTAGTGTGTCATCCAATGCGGAAGCTCTTTCGTATAATGTTTGTAATGATAAATCATTACCCATGGCTTGAATTCGTATATGATCTTCTTCATTAACCATAATGCTTAAAGATTCATCTTCATTTAAAAGTACTGCAGCAGCAGGTCTCTTTATTAACTCGGGACTTATAAGATGTTTCGCTACAAGTTTATATTTGCTCTGCTGATCCATCGTGTCTAATCTCTGTATAAACATGTTAGGAAGCGCATCTTGAACTTCATTTATCACTCTATTACCATCTTGTTCTGATGCAAACATCAAAGGGTGTACATGATTTTCTAAATTTCTGGCCAAACGCAATCTCGAAGACATTACGATTGGACTTTCTGCTTCGTCTCTCATCCACTCACTAATGTGAGTGCTGATATCATTTTTACTCATCATGCTTCACCTCGCTGTCTTCTTTCAATGCTTTAATTTCATCCCTAACAACTGCAGCTTCTTCAAAATTTTGTTCTTCAATCAACTGATTTAAATAAGATGTTTTCTCTTCTATTTGTTTTTTTAAAGCTAACTTTCTATGTGAAGAACGCGGTGTTTTTCCAGTGTGTTCGATTTGACCACCTTGTACACGTCGTACAATATCGACAATGTCATCTTTAAAAGTTGCATAGCAGTCTGCACAACCAAATTTACCAACATGCGCAATATCTTTTAATGTCATTTGACAAGTAGGACATCTCTTCTCTTCTTTAAATGCAATTTCATCGAAATCAATACCGTGTTTCGCTGCTAAATGTTGTAATATTTGTTTTACAACAAACGCACCTTCAATGTCATCTTGTGACTGCATTTGTTGGTTTTGGGTCCACGGGTTACCGCCTTGTGCGCATGTAGCACAAACCCATTTTTCATGTACACCGTCTTGTCCTTTAACTGCTAACTTTACTTCTGCTTCATTTAAATGACAATTTTCGCACAGCACGACTAAACACCTCTCTTAATTTCTTTAATAATAATTTATTACATGTAATATTCGTTTCACTATATTAGCACGTATAATATCTCTTGATAATACATCCATTTTCAAAGTTTCTCTATCGATTACAGCATAAATCATTTTTGCTTCGCGTTCACTAATATAAGCTTTATCTAACAGACCGTCTATGATGTAATATGCTTGCTGTTGTGAAATAGATGGTCCGATGAGTTGAAGTAAATGATTAATGTAACCTGTTTCGTCTTTGTTTTCAATTTTAGTGATTCGAATATAACCACCGCCACCTCTTTTACTTTCTATTTCATAACCATGTTCATTCGTAAAACGTGTTTTAATCACATAGTTTAGTTGAGAAGGCACACAGTCAAATCGCTGTGCAATATTGGCACGTTGAATTTCAACAACGTCTTCATTGGTGTCTTCAAATAATTTTTTAATGTACTGTTCTATGATGTCGGACATGTTATGCATGATTATCACCTCTTTTGACCTTCTTTGACTATATTATATGACCAACTTTGACCTTTTTCAACCAATATGTTTTAAATTTTTTCGTTTTTAGATGTAAGTAAGCGCTTGTTTATTGTATTATAGGAATTAAGAAAAATTTTAAAGGGATGAATTATTATGCATATTATTATCGGTTTAATTGGTATTGCTGTGTTTCTTGGGTTAGCTTTCCTCTTTAGTTCTGACAGAAAAAATATTCGTTGGCAATACATCGGCTTATTACTCGTAATACAACTTGTATTTGCGTTTATATTATTAAAAACAAAATTTGGTATTACAGTCATTGGTGGCATTTCAGATGGCTTTAATTATTTATTAGCTAAAGCTGCTGAGGGTGTCAATTTTGTATTTGGTGGATTTGAATTTGTAGATCCTGAAAATCCCCCATTCTTCTTCAATGTATTATTACCAATCGTTTTTATTTCAGCATTAATTGGTATCTTACAATACACAAAAATATTGCCGTTCATTATTAATTATTTAGGTTTAGCTATTTCTAAAGTAAACGGTATGGGCCGTTTAGAATCATATAATGCAGTGGCAGCAGCAATTTTGGGACAATCTGAAGTTTTCATTTCGCTCAAAAAAGAATTAGCACTTATACCTAAACAACGTCTTTATACATTAACTGCTTCCGCGATGTCTACAGTATCGGCTTCTATTATAGGTGCTTATTTCACTTTAATTGAACCCAGATATGTAGTTACAGCTGTAGTATTAAACTTATTTGGTGGGTTTATCATTGCCTCTATTATCAATCCATATAAAGTAGATGCAAAAGAAGATAAATTAATTGTTGAAGAAAGTGAAACAGAAAAACAATCCTTCTTCGAAATGTTAGGGGAATATATTTTAGATGGGTTTAAAGTTGCTGTAATTGTGGGTGCGATGCTTATCGGTTATATAGCAATTATCGCTTTATTAAACGGTGTTGTGAGTGCAATTTTCACTGGAATTTCTGGTGGAAGTATTACATGGGATTTCCAAACTTTGATTGGATTTATATTTGCACCATTAGCGTTTTTAATTGGAGTACCTTGGGACGATGCTGTTCAAGCTGGCTCGATTATGGCAACAAAATTACTATCTAATGAATTTGTTGCTATGCAAAGTTTAAATGAAGTTAAAAATATCAGTGACCACGCTAAAGGTGTAATCTCTGTATTTGTAGTTTCTTTTGCTAACTTTAGTTCTATTGGTATTATATCCGGCGCAATCAAATCACTTAACAACGAAAAAGGTGACATGGTAGCACGCTTTGGTTTGAAACTATTATTTGGTGCAACACTTGTATCATTTATTTCTGCAGCAATCGCAGGCTTCTTTATCTAACTAAATTGACAAAAAGAAAAAACAGGTCAATCCATTTTGGAGTTGACCTGTTTTTAATTGCGCTACATTAAACTTTCTCAATTGTTGTAGCTGCTACAATATGTTCAATGAAATATTGGGTTACGCGATAATCTTCTGTTAATTCTGGATGGAAAGATACACCTAAATAACGGCCTTCTTGAACTGCTACAATTTTCTCACTAACTGTGCTCAATATCGTAGCATTGCCATGTACTTCTACAATATGTGGTGCTCTGATAAACACACCTTCTATATCTTCTGCTATACCAGTAATATTTAAATGACTTTCAAAACTATCTACTTGTCTTCCAAACGAATTTCGTTGAACTGTAATGTCTAATTTATTAAGATATCCTTCTTCTCCAACAATATCCTTCGCCATAACTATAAGACCTGCGCAAGTTCCGAACATAGGTAATTCAGATTGTTGTAATGCTTCTTTAAACCCATATAAATTCATTAAACGGCGTAACGTTGTCGATTCACCACCTGGAAGTATAAGCCCATCAATTTCGTCTAATTGTTCTACATGTTTAATGGCAATACCTTCGTGGCCACTTAATTCAATATGCTTCAAATGTTCTCTCACGGCACCTTGTAAAGCTAAAACACCTATTTTCATATTACCAACCACGCTCTTGCATACGTTCTTCTAATGATAAATCATTAATGTCTAAACCTTTCATTGCTGTTCCTAACTCTTTCGCTAATCTACCAATCAATTCATAATCTTGATAATGTGTCGTAGCCTGTACAATTGCTTTTGCAAATTTTTCAGGATCTTCTGATTTAAAAATACCAGAACCAACAAATACGCCATCTGCACCTAATTCCATCATCAAAGCAGCATCTTGTGGTGTTGCTACACCACCCGCTGCAAAATTCACAACTGGCAACTTGCCATTTTCTTTAATTGATTTTAATACATCAAAAGGTGCGCCTATATTTTTAGCTTCCGTCATAATTTCATCATCATTCATTACTGTTATACGGCTTACTTCAGCATTAACTTGTCTAATATGTCTGACAGCTTCAACAATATTACCAGTACCAGGTTCACCTTTTGTACGTAACATTGCCGCTCCTTCGCCTATACGACGTGCTGCTTCACCTAAATTACGACAGCCACAAACAAATGGTACTGTAAAAGTATCTTTGCGTAAGTGGAACTCTTCATCAGCAGGCGTTAAAACTTCTGATTCATCAATATAGTCAACACCCATTGCTTCTAGTACACGTGCTTCTGTTATATGACCAATACGTCCTTTTGCCATTACAGGTATAGAAACAGCATTCATTACTTCTTCAACGATTTTAGGGTTGGCCATTCTAGCAACGCCACCAGCCGCTCTAATATCTGAAGGAACACGTTCTAATGCCATTACAGCAACTGCTCCTGCCTCTTCTGCAATCTTCGCTTGTTCAGCATTGACAACGTCCATAATAACACCGCCTTTTTGCATTTCAGCCATTCCTCTTTTAATTCTTTCTGATCCAGTAAATTTAGACATTTTATTTACCCCTTTACTTAGTTGATTAAATTCATTTTAAAAGATAAACTGGTATTTAAAAAGGTACACTTTTGGAATTATTTAGGAGGTCAGTTTATTGTCTAAAAATCATCTTTATATCAATTTATACGAAAATTTAAAACAACAAATCATTGAAGGACAATATGAGTCTGAAGATAAATTTCCATCTAAACGTGTGTTAGGACAACATTTATCTGTGAGTAACACAACAATAGAACATGCATATCAGCTACTACTAGATGAAGGATATATATATTCTAAACCACGTTCGGGGTATTTTGTTTCAGATATAGAAACGCTTCCTATTGTCACAAGAAACCCAGATCAATTTTATGCACAAAATCACTCGAAAAATAATCATGATGCAGTACAGTCAAACCATTCATTAGCATTTAATTTATCTGAAATTGATGCTGAATATTTTCCTATGAAACAATTTAGAAAATACGCAAAAGATGCCTTTGAAGATGAAGAAATTGATTTACTACAACATGCTAATTTAAAGGGAGAAATATCATTAAGACAAGAAATTGCGCATTACTTATTTAATAGCCGTGGCGTTAACTGTCGACCTGAACAAATTATTATTGGCTCTTCAACAGAGCAGCTTATAAACCTTTTAACTGACATTTTAAATGATGGGCGATTCTTAATAGAAAATCCTAGCTATCCACCTATTAAGCAAGTATTAGATAAAAAACAAATTGCTTATCTTCAAGTACCAGTAAATAGTACAGGAATAGAAATAGATTGTTTTCAGAAATCAAATAATAATATCGCATATGTCACGCCATCACACCAATTTCCAACAGGTTATGTCATGAGTTTAAAAAAAAGAACCCAACTTATCACTTGGGCACAACAAAGCCCTGATAGATATATCATTGAAGATGATTATGATTCTGAATTTCGCTACTTTGGCAAACCCATTCCAGCTTTGCAAAGCCTTGATACTAAAGACAAAGTAATATATATTAGTACCTTTTCCAAATCTTTATTTCCTAGTTGTCGAATTGCATATTTAGTTTTACCAAATACTTTACTATCAAAATATGACAAACTAGAAAACAAAGAAGGAAATACAGTACCTGCGCATACACAAAAAATAGTTTCACACTTTATGAAATCAGGTAGTTTTGAAAGACATCTCAATAAAATGAGAAATGTATATCGTCATAAATTAACAACAATTTTAAATGCATTAGCTCCCTATCAATCACAATTAACAATAGATGGTGCTTTAGCGGGTATGCACTTTACGCTCACTGTCAAAAATCGTTTGACTATGGAACAATGCTTAGAACGTGCAAAGGCAAATGATTTAAAAATAATTCCCTTTAACAAATATGATAGTGATCAAATCACAGTTAAATTTATACTAGGCTTTGGTGGCATCCCGATATCACAACTCAAAGCACATACAGACGCACTTATCAAATCATTAACGGTCTAGTTTGAATTTCTTTGCTAGATTTACTAATAGTTAAAATTTCAGAATAATTAAGTACCACTCTCAATTGATTGAGCTAGTGGTACTTATGCATGCGTATTAACTCATGTTTCAGCACTTTGAACTGGAAGTTAAGCTCCTTTTTGGTAAAAAAAAGAGACCCTTTCGGGTCTTAATTGCCTGGCAACGTCCTACTCTTGCGGAACGTAAGTCGGCTACCTTCGGCGCTAAGGACCTTTCCTGACTTCAGACAAGCGCTCGCATCTTTCCTCAGTTTCTCGCTTTCCTCACTCACTTACCACTTGTAAGCTCGTTTCGTTTTTCGCTCACTTCGTCAGCTTCAAACGCTTTCTTTTGTCAGTTTGCAGTTCTTCGAACTGGAAGTTAAGCTCCTTTTTGGTAAAAAAAAGAGACCCTTTCGGGTCTTAATTGCCTGGCAACGTCCTACTCTTGCGGAACGTAAGTCCGACTACCATC
>NZ_PPQC01000025.1:0-45611 GCF_002902365.1 Staphylococcus cohnii subsp. cohnii
TCCCTTCAAAGTTTACATTTTTAAGTGTCTACTTTGAAGGGAGCATATCACATGATATTCAAGCTCATTATATTTGTACAATGTGAATGATAATTATTGAGGGATAACTAGTTGTTGTCCATTATGAATATCATTACCTTGTAAACCATTAGCTTTTCTGATTTTTTCTACATTTTCAGGAGAACCACTTCCATAATATTGGATAGCTATTCTGTATAGATTTTGACCATTTACAGTATGCGTTTGTTGTCCTGAATTGTTGTTTGAAGATTGATTGTTCTGTTGATTATTTTGTTGATTGTTTTGGCTGTTAGTTGCTTGGTCTTGATTTGCTGAATCATTACCTTGATTCGTAGCTTGGTTATCTTGTTGAGATTGATCGTTTTGACCACTTTGTGCATTTTGATCACTTTGATTGCTTTGATCTGATTCAGTAGCTTGATTTTGATCGCTAGTAGCAGCATCATCAGAATTAGAATCAGTTTGATTTGAACTATCATTATTATCTGATTCAGCGCTATCGTCATTGTTTTTATTTGCTTTATCACTATCAGCATCTTTGTCTGAATCTTTTTTGTTGTCTTTGTCTGAGTCAGCATTTTTATCTTTATTATCAGCTACTTTTTTGTCGTCGTTGCTGCCACTATCATCATTATTACCAGTTAGTGCCATACCTCCAAAAATTCCGATTGCTGCTAAAATTAAAATTGCTGCTATAATAGGCAATATTTTTCCGAACAAACCGCCTTTTTTCTTGTTGTTATCATCATCATTATTATCGTTATTATTGTTACCATTACCATTACTTCCACCAGAGCCGTTGCCATTTGAATGTGCAGCTTTTGCTCCTGCGGCTCCTGCACCAGCTGCGGCTGCTCCGCCAGCTAAGGCAGCACCTTTTTTCTTGTTCTTATTGTTATCATCATTATTATTATTGTTACCGTTGCCGTTATTTCCACCGGAGCCATTGCCATTTGAGTGTGCAGCTTTTGCTCCTGCAGCTCCTGCGGCTCCTGCACCAGCCGCGGCTGCTCCGCCAGCTACGGCAGCACCTTTTTTCTTGTTGTCTTTATGCTCTTTATCTTTTTCAGACTTAGTATTAGTTTCTTCAGTATGTTGATCTTTATTATTAGTAGCACCTACGTCTGTGCTAGCACCACTTTCTTCTTTATCTTTTGTTGATGTGTTATCATCTTTTGAATCAACAGATTCGTCTTTTTTGTCATGATGTTTTTTAGCAGCATAGGCGCCAGCACCAGCTGCTGCCGTTCCACCAGTTACGGCAGCACCTTTTTTGTTATCGTTTTTATCTTCAGAATGGTTGTCATTGTGTGTTTCGTTATCTCTATCTTTTTCATCTCGGTTTTGATTAATATTATTGTTTTCTGAAGGGTCTTGATTCTTACTGATTTCATCTGTATTAGATGATGAATGTGTGTCTTGTTGTTGCTCATCATCTATTTGATTTGATGTATCATTATTCTCATCAACAGGTGTTTGGTTTCTTTCATTTTGATGTGTTGCCGTATCTCTTCTACGTTGTCTTCTTTGAGCATTTCTAGGAGGGAATTGTTCGTCTTTTTTATCAGAAACTTCCTCTTTTACGTTGTCAACGGAATCGTTAACAGAATCCTGTACATCATCATGATGTTCTTTTGGATCAATAGATTGACGATTTTTCTCAAAATCATCTTTGAAATTATTATTAGACAAATTCATCATCCTTCCGTCATTTAATTTTAGTATATACTGTTTTACCCTAAAAGGTAGTATATATGTATAAATTTTATATGAAAAATAAATAAAACTTTAGTGTATATCTAGTATTATAGCTTGATTGAAAAAGTGAAGTAAAGCATTTATCTTTTATTTGAATATATTTTGTAATTTTTCTTTATAATCCATTTTTCTTTTCACTTTTTTACTATTAATTATATGAATTGGGCTTAATTCTGAATCATTATCACAACACTGGGTTGGTTTAGTTGTTAAATTTTCACCGAAAAATTCTATCATATATGCTCTGCGACATTGATCTAAGTTTTTATAGCCTAGCATTCGATAATAACCTCGTTGTTTTCGTTCAAAAGCTGTTTTGAAAATAGCACGTAATTGTTCAATTTTATAATAGCTACTAAGAACGTCTAATATTTCATTTTTTTCAGGTGGTAAAAACATACCTAATTCAAATGCACTCACATCTTCTTCAGTAATGATATCGGCAAAGAGTAACGTTTCTAATAAATAGCTGTCATCTGGTTGATAAAGACTGATTGCCTGGCTTGACTTACCATCACGGCCTGCACGTCCAATTTCTTGCATATAACTTGATGGGCTCGTAGCTAAATGAAAATGTATGATTGTTCGAATATCTTTTTTGTTTATTCCCATTCCAAAAGCACTCGTTGCTACAATAATGGGTATTTCATTATTTATAAATTGATGTTGTACTGTATGTCTTTCCTGATAGGTTAAATCACCATGGTATATTCCTGTTAAAAAGCCATATTGGTAAATTGCTTTGGCTAAAGTCAGGCACATTTTTTTAGATGAAACATATATGATTGTTGGTCCTGATTGTTCTAACATTGGAAGTAACCACTTTAACTTTTCATGATCATCTTCGAAATTTTTGTGAGATAATGTAATATTTTCTCTATTCGTCGTTGTTTTCACAACAGTAAATGTTTTATTTAACATGTGATTTAGGTCGTATGTTAAATATGGTGGTGCTGTAGCAGTCAAAGCAAGTATGTTTGCTTTAGGAAAATGATTGATGATTTTCCCTACAAGTGCATAGTGTGGTCTGAAATCATAGCCCCATTCAGATAAGCAATGCGCTTCATCTAAAACAATTAACCCTAAATCCAAACTTTGTATAAGTTTAAAATTATGTGGTTGCAACAAAAATTCAGGACTTAAAAATATGAAGCGACTATGTCGCAAAGATTGTATATTTTGTTTTTTTTCATTTTCATCTAATCCTGAATGGATACATGAAACATAATGCTCACCTTGAAGTTTTAATTGCATGACTTGATCATCCATTAAAGATATTAATGGTGAGATGATGAGCGTTGGTTTTTGCTTAATATAGGTTGGTAATTGGTAACATAGACTTTTTCCGCTACCAGTAGGTAATATACCCAAAGTATTTTTATCATTTAATATATGTTCTATGATTTCTTGTTGTCCAGGTTTAAATGTATCAAAACCAAACCATTTTTTTAATTCATGATGTAACATTTAAATCACCTCTTTCAAAACCGATGATTAATAGTTTTATTTCAAAGTAATTTAATTTAGGAAATTTTTCTTTGTAGTTTCTTAGTCTTTCGCTACGGTTTTCTACATAATAACTTAAAAAATGTGTATACGTCTTCTCGTAGATAAATGTATCGTAGTGTGATAAATATCCTTTAATAAATAATTCTAGTATATGATCTTCGATTGTGTTTGGTTTTACATTTTGTATTTTGGCTAATTGTTTAAAATTGAGTCCTCTTTTTATGCCTTTGTAAGTTTCTTCTGTTTTAAAAAGTAAAGTAGGTAAAATAATCAATTGACTTAAAATAGGATATTTAGTTACATTTTCTAATTCAAACATCATTATTACTAAATCATTCATTTCTAGTACAAACAATTGTTGTTGAGAAATGCCTTCTATTAAGCTAACTTGTTGTCTTGTATACATACTTTCTTTATATCCTTGTAAATAGTAATGTAAGTACGTTTTATTATTCTTTTCCGTAATTGAAGAAAATAAAATGTTTAATTCGTTATTTATTTTGTATGATATGTCCTTATTTTTAAAGTTGTTATATACTTTTTTTACTCTATATTGAATTGTACTGTTGTGGGTTACAGGTACAAATTGAAATGAATCATGAGCTACATTCGAAATTGTTTGAGTTAATAATTGAATTGCCTTAAAAGTATTTAATAAACTATCGTATGTATACCTTGGATGTGTACGAATTAATTGCGTATCATCAACATCTTGTGTTTCATTTTGAGCATATCCAACAAATGATGGATATTTTAAGTTTGGTAAGCTATGATACAATGATAATAGTTGTTGGCTACAGGCGTCAAAAAAGGTTTGATGGGACTTTTTGCCTGTGATAATATTATATATGCTTTTTTCTGTTTTGTAATTATGTGCTTGCGTTCGTGTAAAGTGAATTAAATTATACATGTGTGCTCCCTCATTTTATAAAACAAAAACATTTGAAAAAATTTAAAACAGTAACTACAATACTAATTGTGTTATTAGTGTAGCATGTTTGTTAAAGGAGGCGAAGAGTTTGGCTAAATATACAATTGTTGATATGGATACATGCATTGCATGTGGTGCTTGCGGTGCTGCTGCCCCTGATATATATGATTACGACGATGAAGGTATTGCATACGTTATACTAGATGATAACCAAGGTACTGCGGAAGTACCAGAAGAATTATATGAAGACATGGAAGATGCATTAGAAGGTTGTCCGACAGATTCTATTAAAATTGAAGAGGAATCTTTTGACGGCGACCCTTTAAAATTTGAATAATAAAATTAATCACATAGATATTCATTTTTGAAAAAATTTAATTTGTATAAGCTCAGTGTATTCATTGTATTAATGAAAATGCTGAGCTTTTATATTATGAAAATATAAGCATTATGCAAGTTATCATTTTGAAATGAACGAGTAAAGCTTTGTACATAAATCTTATGTACAAAATAAATGACCAATCCGTATACAAAAGGATTGGTCATTTTTTATTTAATATTTTACGATTTTATGCGTGCTTGCTTGCCTGGGTATGGTGCGATCCTGTAGTCTCTCACTCATACTATTCCCCCCGGCGTCAGCACGTTACAAAATTGATATAAATGAGGCGTATAAGCACAACAAATAAAGAGACATGATAAATGTTAATAACTTCAAGTTTAAAATTTATCAAAGCCTTTTAATAACAAAAGAAGCTGAGATAATAAATTTATCTCAGCCAATCTCATGTCTTGTATACTTATTTGTTTCATATCTTTAGATTAAAACGTGTACTTATCTATTAGTTAAGTAAAATTTTTTTTAAACGTTTGAATAGTAGCATAAATATTAAAGAAATTATGATACCTTTTATTATGTTAAAAGGTATAACACCTGAAACTATAACAATTTTAATATTTTCAACTACATTAGTTAAGTTCATGATCATACCATATAGTGGTAATAAAACAAAATAGTTTAAAATACTCAAGACAATCGTCATGACAATTGTCGCTATAGCAAATCCAATAATTTGTGTTTTGACAGTATGTTTATTTTTAATAATATAAAAAGCACTTAAAATAAAGCTCGCACCAGCTAAGAAATTAGCAATGGGACCCACTGGATCACCTATATTAAATAAGAAATTAAGTAAATTTTTTATAAATAATATAATAATACCGGCTACTGGCCCTAAACTAAAAGTTGCTAATAAAGCTGGAATATCACTAAAGTCTAATGTTAAATACGGCGGTAAAAACGGAATTGGAAATTTGATAAACATCAAAATAAATGACACCGCACTTAACATACTTATTGTAATAAGTCGTTTGGTTTGTTGTTGCATATTCAATTATCTCCTTCCATTCATCTTACACAGAAAAGGAGGATTTAATTGCACAACAAAACCCTCCATCTTCTCCCATCCAGACTATACTGTCGGCTCTAGATTTACACTAGATCAGCCATTTATCTCATTAATAGATAAACGGGTCGCAGGCTTAAATTACTGCCGGTTGGGAATTACACCCTACCCCGAAGATGAATTTCTTAAATTTTATAAATATATCATAGCCTATTACTCAGATAAAAACAATAGTCGTGCTCTATTCTAAGTAAATGATATTAATTTAAAAAAAGACGAGATTGGAAATCAATATTAAAATAGTGATTTCTTATCTCGCCTTTTTCAGAACACGCATACTTCATAAATATTCATATTTATAAAGTGAATTAAATTTTACTTTATAATAATTAATTGATACTCAAGTGTTTTCATGTTCATCTGTTGGTTTTGGTAGATTTATTATAAATGTAGTGCCTTTGCCAAGCTCACTTTTAACGTCAATCGTTCCACCGTGTTCATCGATAATCATACGACAGATAAACAGTCCTAAACCAGTCCCTTGTTTACCCCGTTTACGAGCGGTATCAACTTTATAAAAACGATCAAATACTTGTTGTAAGTGTTCTGGAGCAATGCCAGATCCTGTGTCTGAAATGTATAAGATATTTTCAGTTTCTGTTTCTCCATAACTAATTGATATTAAATCACCAGGTTCTGTATATCTGGTTGCATTATCAATAAGATTGGACAACACTTGTTCAATTCTATCAGTGTCGAAATACCATAATTGATTGTGCGTATTTGGATTTAAATTCATCGTTAACTTTAAATCATTTGCTTGTTTTTGGTATTTTTGTTGCATTCTACTTAGCAGCGGATCAATCGGTTGTTTTACTTTTTCTACAGTTAGTCCTTCGGCATCCATTCGTGCAACATTAAGTAATTCATTTACTAATCGATTTAAACGCTTTGTTTCGTCAAGTACAATTGACAATGATTCATGTATTTTGTCTGGCTCTGTTACAATACCATCAACAATCGACTCTGTATATCCTTGTAATAATGAAATAGGTGTACGCAATTCATGTGATACATTAGCAATAAAATCTTTTTTCATTTGATCAATATTATGCTCATTGGTCATATCACGAATAATAGCTACAATACCACTTCTACCATCAGGTTGAATTTGTTCAATATAACTTGTAATAATGACAAAATAACGGGTACTAATTTCGTATTCTTCGAATTGTGTTTGTTGGGTTTTAAATGTTAATTCGTTTTGACGATCAAGTTTTTCTAAATCGTGAGCATCTAATATTTTCAAAATATTTTGTGCCATCTTGTTTGATATGATTATTTCTTGTTTATCATTAAAGCCAAGTACACCTTCAACCATAGAATTTATTAAACTATCTCTGATATTTTTAGATGAGGATAATGCGTCTATATGTTGTTGTATTTCGGAACTCATCGTGTTAAAAGCACGTGATAATTCTCCAATTTCATCTCGAGAATTAACAGGAACTACTTGAGCATAGTCACCTTTAGAAACTTTTAATGCTTGTGTCCTTAAATTTCTAAGCGGTTTTGTAATTCGTGATGATAAGAAAAAGGCAAACACAGTTGTAATAGATAAAAAGATTATTGCAATAATTAATATAATGACTGTGATCACATTATTGGTATCTTCTATCGTTTTCAAATCTTGATAGATAAAAACACCACTATATTTACTATTATGAGGACTAGACTCTAGATTTTTAGATGGATAGCCTATTAAAACATAAGTTTTTTGCTGTTTATTCATATCAATTGTCACGTGCTCTGATATCTGTTTTCCTCGATCGAACACTTTTTCATAGTTTTTATTACCTTTTATTTCTTTGAACATTTTTTCTTTTGTTTCATCATTATTAATACTATCCATATGTTTATGGTTCATGATGATGAGTCCTACTGGCCCCTCAATGAGAGATTTACTATGTTTTATGGCAGTTGCTTTATCATCTGAATTCTCAACTAAATGACTTATTCTTTTAGCATCTTCAAGTAATGAATCTTCTGTTTCTTGCGTAAAGTAAGATTGTATAAACGTTATAAGTGCTGCACTTAATAAAATTAAAACTGTCGTTACTATAAAGATTATAGTTAACCACAGTTTTACTACTACGTTATTGAGTCGGTTCATTTTCAGATTTAACCTCAAATTTATAGCCAACGCCCCAAACAGTCTGAATCATTTGGGCAGCTTCATCAGAAACGCGATTTAATTTCTCTCTTAAACGTTTTACATGTGTATCAACAGTACGCAAATCTCCGTAAAATTCATAGTGCCATACTTCTTTTAAAAGTTGTTCACGATCAAAGACTTTATTTGGCGTTTTTGCTAAAAAGATTAAAAGTTCATATTCTTTTGGAGTTAAGTTTACTTGATTGCCATCTGCTAGCACACGGTGTGCGTCATTATCAATAACAAGATGTTCAAATTCTATTAAATCTCGTGCATGTGGTTCGCTTTGTTCTGTATGTGCAACTTGAGTTCTTCTTAATAAAGCTTTGACACGTAAAACCACTTCACGTGGTGAAAATGGTTTTACAATATAATCATCTGCGCCGGATTCAAAACCTTCTACGCGGTTTGTTTCTTCTCCTTTAGCAGTTAACATAATAATTGGTGTTTCTTTTTGCTCTCTTAATCTAGATGCGACAGTAATGCCATCCATTTCTGGCAACATTAAATCTAATAAGATACATGCATAATCATGTTCCATTGCCATTTTGTATGCTTCTTGTCCGTCTCTAGCTTCATGAGTTTCAAAAGATTCTCTTTCTAAGTACAATTTCAATAATCGTCTGATTCTATCTTCATCATCGACGATAAGTATTTCATTTGCCATAGGTTCGTACCCTCCCGCACTGCTAACTTTCAATTTCAACCATATTATATCATAGGTTGAGCTATAAAAGTGTTTATGAATGAAAAGTTTGTGAAAAAATTATCAATATCAAGTTTTGTTAAAGTAAAGTCATATTTAATGTCCGTGTTCTGCAATTTGACGTAACGTTTTTACTTCATGAGGTGTAAGTACGCGACCTTCACCTGCATTGAGTCCTTTTAGGTTTAAAGGGCCAAATTCTATACGCTGTAATTTTGATACTTGATGACCAAAGTGTTCAAACATGCGTCTGACTTGTCTATTGCGACCTTCAGTTATTGTAATTTCAACAAGTGTAGTGTTTTTATCTTTATCTTGATTTTTAATTTTAACTGTCGCAGGTTGTGTTTTTCCATCTTCTAAATTAACACCTTGTTCTAATGCTTTAACTTCTTCACGCATAAGGTAACCTTTTAATTTAACTACATATTTCTTTTTGATTTTATAACGAGGGTGTGTCATTAAGTTAGTGAACTCACCATCGTTAGTAAGTAAAAGTAACCCTGATGTATCATAATCTAAACGACCGACTGGATAAATCCTTGTCTTAATTTGTTTAAAATAATCCGTAACGACCTTTCTACCTTTGTCATCTGATACGCTAGTGATAACTTGCGAAGGTTTATAGAAAAGAATATATAGTTTATCTTCTTGTTCTAATTTAATTCCTTCAACTTCTACCATATCTGTCGGTTTAACTTTAGTACCTAATTCTGTTTCAATTTCACCATTTACTTTTACTTTACCTTCTGTAATTAATGTTTCAGCTTTACGTCTTGATGTATAACCACTATTTGCGATACGTTTTTGTAATCTTTCTGTTTCTTTATTCATTATTATCTCCTTTTTGATTTACTAAATTACTAAAGAAAGCTTCTATTTCTTCGTCTTCTTCATCGGTAGTTGGTAAATCATCTAATTGTTCAATACCAAATACATTTAAAAATAATGCTGTTGTATATAATTGTTGACTTCTGGAATCTTCCTCATCTTTAGCTTCAATTAAACCACGTGCTATCAGAGTTTTGACTGCTCCGTCAGAATTAATGCCTCTAATCATTTCGATATCACTTCGAGATAATGGCTGATTATATGCTATTATCGATAAAGCTTCCATTGCTGCTTGTGATAATTTCATTTTAGATTTTTGTTCTATTAACTTCTCAATGTATTCTGACGCGTCTTTTTTAGTTGTTAAGACATAATGTTCCCCATAATGTTGGATTTCTAAGCCACAAGCGTCATATTCTTTTATTAATGTATGAAAACGATCTTGGTCAATGTCTAAAATTTCTAGAATTTGTTTTTCTTCAAGTCCTTCATCACCTGCAGTATAAAGTAATGCTTCCAGGATTCCTTTATCGTTCAATGCCATAATTAACTCCTCTTAAAATATTAATATCGTCAAAGCTTTTTTGTTGTTCAATATTTACTATTCCAGATTTAGACATTTCTAGTATTGCAAGAAAATGAGTAACAACCATTTCCAATGGTTCAGTAAAATTGAATAAACTAAAAAAGTTGAAGGATTCATGCTTTTGTAAACGTTGAGTTACTTGTGTAGTAGCTTGTTGAATTGTAAACGTTTCTTTTCGAATATCAACAGATTTAGGTGTTTGATATTCAACACGATTTTTCACTTTTTGGTAAGCTATGATTAACTCTGTTAAATCAATCGTATTATTAGGGTCCCAAGTTTCATTTGATTCTAAGTGCGTTAAATCTGTTGGATGCTTAGAATAATACTTTTCTCTTTCCGCCCTTTTTTCGTTTAAGAGCACTGTGTATTCTTTATAGTTTTGATATTCAATTAATCTCTCAACCAAATTTTCACGCGGATCATCATCTAAATCGTCAATTTCTTCTGAATGAGGCAATAGCATTTTGCTTTTTATCATAAGTAATTCTGAAGCCATAACTAAATATTCACTTGCCACATTAATTTCTAATTGACTCATCGCATGTATATATTGCATATACTGTTCTGTTAAAGATTTCATTGGTATATCATAAATATCAATTTCAAATTTTTGAATAAGATGCAATAATAAATCTAAAGGACCATTAAAGGCATCGAGTTTTACTTCATACATTTTATCTACCTCATATTAGCAAGTTAAGTGCGTAATTCACTAAATTATTATAGCATGTTTATTATAAACATTTAAAATCGGAGCGATATTCATGTTGAAAAATGCACTAAAAGATTTTTATTTTCAATTTCATACAAAGCAACATTATTTTCTTTGTCACGATATTTTAGAAGAAGCTTGGAAAACCAAACCAAATTACAATAAGGATGATGCTGTTGTGAGCCTTATATTGATTGCAACTGGATCTTATCATTACCGTAGACATAATTATGTAGGCGCCCACAAATCTTTTAATAAGGCATTAAGAGTTATTGAAAACTATGATTCAGCGATTAATATTGGACTTGATATACAAGCGTATAAAAGGCTGTTAGTCGAATTAATTAAAGCTACAAAAAAAGAGCAATCTTTTGAGCCATTTCATCTACCTTTAACAGATACAATGGAACAAATTATATTAGAACAGTACCCGAATTATGTGATGACATATTATAAAATTGAAGATGACTATATCATAGATCACCATTTAAAAAGGGATAGAACTGAAGTTGAAGCGGCGAGGAAACGTGCATTACAAGCGCGAAATAGATCAGTATAAACACTTATGATTTATGGCATCAATAAAAAAACACAGTCCAGTTATTCAATCGAATAAACTAGTCTGTGTTTATGCTCTTGGATGAAATTCGTTATACATCTTACGAATTTGTGATTTCGAAACGTGTGTATACAATTGTGTTGTAGATATATCAGAATGACCGAGCATTTCTTGAACTGCACGTAAATCTGCTCCGTTTTCAAGTAAATGGGTAGCAAATGAATGTCTTAATGTATGTGGTGTTAAAGTTTTTATTATATTTGCTTTGATACCATTTTGTTTAATCATTTTCCATATCGCTTGTCTCGATAAAGGTTTACCATGCATGTTTAAAAATAATGTGTCAGTAACCGTATTTTTTAATAATTGTGGTCTTACCGTTTCTAAATAAGTGTTTAAGTATTCAATTACTGTATCACCTAATGGTACAATTCTTTCTTTATTTCCTTTACCAAAAACACGTATAAAGCCCATAATTAAATTAACGTCTTCTAATTCAATCTGAATCAGTTCTGATACACGCATTCCGGTAGCATAAAGTAATTCTAACATTGTGCGATCTCTATAACCGTTGTTTTTGGATAAATCAGGTGTCTCTAATAGTCTAAGTACTTCATCTATTTCTAAAACATCTGGTAATTTACGATCATATTTAGGTGTTTCTATTAATACCGTTGGGTCTTTTGCTGCATATTTTTCTCTTAATGCAAACTGATGAAAACTGCGAATAGTAGAAATGAAGCGAGCTAATGATTTTGAAGATGCACCTTCATCATGTAAGTGACCCAAACACTCTTGAATGAGTTGTCTATCCACAAAATCAATATGACTAATTTTGTGTGATGTTAAAAATTCATCATATTTTTTTAAATCTCTTCGATATGCACCAATTGTATTTACACTTAACCCTTTTTCTAATTGTATAAATTTCAAATATTCATCTATAATATTTTTCACTGTACTACCTCTATTCTGAAATAGTATTTTTAAATTTATTTCCCTTTTGCTTGGCATGACGCACAAATACCATGGAATGTTAAACGGTGGTCTAATATTTTAAATTCGAATTCATTTTCAACTCTTTCTTCTACACGAGGTAATAAGTCTTCTTCGATTTCTTCTACTTTACCGCATTCCATACAAACAAGATGGTGATGAAAATGTTTTGCTCCTTCTTTTCTCAAATCAAATCGAGCAACACCATCGCCGAAATTTATTTTATCGACCACTTTTAATTCTGCTAGCAATTCTAAAGTACGATATACAGTTGCAAGTCCAATTTCAGGTGCTTTGTCTTTAACTTTCAAATAAACATCTTCTGCACTTAAATGGTCTTTTTCATTTTCAATTAAAACTCTTAAAGTTGCCTCACGTTGTGGCGTCAATTTATAAGATGATTGCTGTAATTGTTGCTTCACGCGATTTAATCGTTCTTCCACGGAAGCCTCACTCCCCTACTAATAATTATAATCATTTTAATTTAGTTATGATATATATATATAAAATACCAATAATTGATAAAATTCGCAAGTATTCTCGTATCTTATTTATAATGATTATAATTAAGTAATAAATGTTGTAAAGCAATTATAGTTTTTGCGTCTTCTAATTCTTTATTGTCTAATAATGTTTTAATTTCATTCATATCATAATATGCTAATTCTAAAAATTCATCTTCATCTAATTGCATTTTACCTTTTGTTAAATTTTCAGCTATATAAATTGATATTTTTTCATTTGAGAAACCTGGAGAACCATACATTTCCGTAATATGTTCTAATTCATCAGCAATATAACCTGTTTCTTCTTCAAGTTCACGTTTGGCAGCTGAAATTCGTTCTTCTCCTTGTTCCAATTTGCCTGCGGGTATTTCTAAAAGTGGTTTTTCACAAGCCTTACGAAATTGTTTCACTAATATCACTTTATTTTCAGGTGTAATTGGACAAACAGCGACAGCACCATTATGGTATATCAATTCACGTTTAGAAGTTTGTCCATCGGGTAGTTCAACATCGTGGACTTCTAAATCAATGATTGCCCCTTTATAAATAGAAGTACTATGTAAAGTCTTTTCAAATAGGTTCATAAATAATCACAGTCCTTTTAATTGGTTTAAGATATTGTTAAGATGTACTCATTAGTTATTATGGGAATAGCGAGGAACATATACATGTTTCATTTTTGCTATGTATAGATAGTTAATATTGAATATCCAACTTACTTTATTACGTCTACACCCCATTATTCAAGTGTATCGAAAGGAGATAAAACATGCAAAAAAATGTTTTGAAAAGCGGTATAGAAATTTCAGAGTTAGGTTTAGGTTGTATGAGTCTCGGGACAAATAAAAAGCAAGCAGAGCCTATCATAGAACGTGCAATTGAACATGGTATCACTTATTTTGATACAGCTGATATGTACGATAAAGGTGTAAACGAGACAATTGTTGGTGAGACTTTAAAGAAATACCAAAATAGAGATGATATTATCATTGGTACAAAAGTAGGAAATCGTTTAACGGAAGATGGTTCTACAACATGGGATCCTTCTAAATCTTATATTAAAGAAGCAGTGAAAGGCTCATTGAAAAGACTTGGGTTAGATCATTTAGATTTATACCAGTTACATGGTGGTACGATTGATGATCCAATTGATGAAACAATTAGTGCTTTCGATGAATTAAAGAAAGAAGGCATTATCCGTGCTTATGGTATTTCTTCAATCAGACCTAACGTGATTGATTACTATTTAAAACATAGCGATATCGAAACGCTAATGTCTCAATTTAACTTAATTGATAACAGACCAGAACAACTTTTAGATGATGTGCATGCTAAAAAAGTTAAAGTACTAGCACGTGGTCCAGTATTTAAAGGATTATTAACTGCTAAAAGTAATAATACGTTAGATTCAAAATTTAGTGATGGTATTTTTGATTATAGTTATCAAGAACTTGGAGAAACAATTGCATCAATTAAAGAAATTGAAAGTAATTTATCTGCACTTACTTTTAATTATTTAACTTCTCATGATGCATTAGGTTCTATCATTGTAGGTGCAAGTAGTACGGATCAACTAGATGAAAATGTAAAAAATTATCAACATTCAAAAGACATAAGTTTAGAAGCATTAAAAGCAGCGCAAGATCGAGTGAAAAATTTAGAATATACCCAACATTTAAAATAAATCTCTTTTCGTTGTCCTAAAACATGTATGTCTGAGCAAAGATGACAATATAAATAACTTCAATCAAAGCAAAAACGTCAATTTCTCTTATGATTTTATAGAAATTGACGTTTTTTGTTTAAAAAGCTTCATAACCCATGACATTGTTATCTTCTATTTTAATGCTATAGTCAAAATGATTATTACCCAACTTTGAATAAATGCTAACCTTTGTTCTTAAATAATGAAGTGAAGTTTTTTTCTATAAACCGTGGCATCAATTGATAAATTTTTAATAAATGATGCATCCATCTAGGTTGATTAATTTCTAATTTTTTCTCAATTATACCATTGATAATTTGGTTTGCTAATTTTTCAGGGTCAAGCATCATGTCACTGTATTTTTTGGCAAATTTCATAGATGGATCTGCTTTTTCATGAAATGGTGTCGCTATTGGCCCAGTATTAACAGTCATAATATGATAATTTGGTTTCTCAATACGCAGTGCATTTAATAATTGGTTAAAAGCTGCTTTACTTGCACCATAATGTGCAGCATAACCTTGACTTATAAAGGCAGCTTGGCTACCTATACCTACTATTATTGGAGTTTTTGAGAATGCCGGTTGTAGAACTTTCATTAATATATTGAAATGAAGCACATTTAATTTATATGTTTCAAGCATTTCTACAAATGTATGGTCTTCAATAGATTTAAAATACCCAAGGCCAGAACTGTATATAAGTCCATCAATAGTATGGTGTTGAAAGTATTCTTTTAAATCAATGATTTCTTGTTGTGATTGTAAATCGCATTTAATGATATTTAGATGTTCCGCATCATATTGTGTTGCGAATTGTTTTAATTTATCCGGATTTCGGGCAAGTACTGTAACATATGCTCTTTTAGATAATAATGCTTTTAATATGGCTTTACCTAATCCACTTGTACCACCAGTTAATACAAAATGTTTACCTATCATAGTAAATTCTCCTTGCTTTAAATTCATAGTTCAAGTATATGAGTGTAAACGATATTTTGCCACAGGTCTTTAAAAATTCTTAGCCATCATTTAAATCTATGTTAGTATGGAAACATAAAAAACAAAGAGGAAGTGAAGTCTTCACATGAAACTAGTATTTTATGGTGCCGGAAATATGGCGCATGCAATTTTTACAGGTATTGTTAGTTCTAAAGTGATTGATTCTAATAATATTTATTTAACGAATCGTTCAAATGAAGTTGCATTAAAAGAATATGCTGACGAGTTAGGTGTTAATTATAGCTATGATGATGCAGCATTGTTAAAAGATGCAGATTATGTATTCTTAGGAACGAAACCTTATGATTTTGATGATTTAGCAGAGCGTATTAAGCCATATATTGCAGAAAAGAATAAATTCATTTCTATTATGGCTGGTTTACCGATAAACTATATTCGTGAAAAATTGGCTTCTAACAACCCAATTGCGCGTATCATGCCAAACACAAATGCTCATGTTGGACATTCAGTTACTGGTATTAGCTTTTCCAATAATTTTGGCGCTAAGTCAAAAGAAGAAGTTGATAATTTAATAAATGCATTTGGATCTGCGATAGAAGTTTCAGAAGATAATTTGCATCAAGTTACAGCAATTACTGGAAGCGGTCCAGCTTTTTTATACCATGTCTTTGAACAATATGTCACAGCAGGCACACGTTTAGGTTTGGAAAAATCACAGGTAGAAGAATCAATTCGGAATTTAATCATAGGGACGAGTAAAATGATAGAACGTTCAGAATTGAGTATGGAACAGTTAAGAAAAAATATTACTTCTAAAGGCGGTACAACACAGGCAGGCCTTAATGCACTTGCAGAGCATGATATAGAAGCAATTTTCGAAGATTGTTTACGCTCTGCAGTAAATAGAAGTATTGAATTATCTAACCAAGATAATGATTAAAATTTAAAAAACCTAAAATTGTTATAAAAAAGTGGGACAGTCATCTAAATTGTAAAATACTACAATTTTTAGAAAACTGTCCCGCTTTTCATTTTTTAAAATTGCCAAGAATCAAAATCACTGACAAAACTAAATGGTGGCGTATTACTCAAAGCTTTAAGCGATTTACTAATATCGCACACCTCTTCTTTAGTATAACGATTGCTGATATGTGTTATTAAACTATAGTCAACATTTGCTTCTCTCATCAATTCAAAAACGTCATCAATATGGCTATGGTGATAGCTATTAGCTAATGATTTATCTCCTTCTATATATGTACTTTCATGTACCATGATATTTGCATCACGTGCAATTATCATTTCATTTTTACAAGGCATAGTATCTCCAAAAATTGCTACGACTGGACCTTTAATTGCATCATCTTTAAAATCTTTAGAGTTATAAATCTCACCTTTGTATTCGAATGTTTCATTGTTTTTTACATCTTGATATTTAGGTCCTGGTTCTAACCCAATGTTTCTGAGCGCTTCAACATTGATTTTACCAGATTTATATGGCGCTTCTACCCTATATCCAAATGAAGGAATACCATGATTTAGCATATGTGCTTCAACATTAAATCCATTATGATGATAAGAAAGTTGTTCCTCTATTTCAATATAAGTGATTGGATAATTTAATTTTGATTCTGATAAAGTTAAAGTAGTTTCTATATATGACTTAATACCTTTTGGGCCAATAATAGTAAGAGGCTTATCTTCGCCCCCTTGAAAAGATCGACTTGTGAGTAACCCAGGTAAACCAAATATATGATCACCATGCATATGCGTAATAAAAATGTGATTTACTTTTCCTAATTTGATTGAATGGTGTAATATTTGATGCTGTGTGCCTTCACCAACATCAAAAAGCCAAATGCTATTGGAGTATGGTTCCAAATTTAATGCAATCGCTTGGGTATTTCTTTCTTTAGTTGGCAGACCAGCACTTGTCCCAAAAAACGTAATTTCCATGCATATGCCTCCTCTTCTTGTTCATATTTTATCATATAAAAGTAATAAAAATATAATAAAATATGATATCACAAGCAAAATTGTGGGAAGATACTGGTGTATTGGTCTATAATAAATACAGATTTAATAAAGAATTGAGGTTTTGATCTTGAATACTAGAAATAAAGATATCCCATGCTTAATTACAATTTTTGGAGCAACTGGTGATCTTAGTCACAGAAAATTATTTCCATCATTATTCCATTTATACCAACAAGAAAATTTGAATGAGCACATTGCAATTGTTGGAATTGGTAGAAGAGACTTAACAAACGATGATTTCCGTAGTCAAGTGAAGTTGTCAATTCAAGAACACGTTAAAGATACTAAACACCTAGATAAGTTTATGGAACACGTATTTTATCACAAACACGATGTAAGTGATGAAGCAAGTTATCAATCACTATTAGAATTCAGCAATAAATTAGATCACGATTTCCAATTACAAGGTAATAGACTCTTTTATTTAGCTATGGCTCCGAATTTCTTTGGTGTTATATCTGATTATTTAAAATCTTCTGGATTAACAGATACAAGTGGTTTCAAACGTTTAGTTATTGAAAAACCATTTGGTTCAGATTTAGAATCTGCTGAAAAATTAAATGAACAACTACGTCGTTCATTTAAGGAAGAAGAAATTTACCGTATTGACCACTATCTTGGTAAAGATATGGTGCAAAATATTGAAGTACTTCGTTTTGCTAATGCAATGTTTGAACCATTATGGAATAACAAATATATTTCAAATATTCAAGTTACTTCATCGGAAGTGCTTGGAGTCGAAGACAGAGGTGGCTACTACGAATCTAGTGGTGCATTAAAAGATATGGTTCAAAACCATATGCTGCAAATGGTTGCTTTGCTAGCAATGGAAGCACCTATCAGTTTAAATAGTGAAGATATCAGAGCAGAAAAAGTTAAGGCTTTAAAATCATTGCGTAAATTAGAACCTGAAGAAGTTCGTCAAAACTTTGTTCGTGGTCAATATGATGAAGGTATCATAGAAGGACAGCAAGTTAAAAGATATAGAGATGAGGATCGTGTTGCAGAAGATTCCACAACGCCAACTTTTGTTTCTGGTAAACTAACCATTGATAATTTTAGATGGGCTGGCGTACCGTTCTACATAAGAACTGGTAAACGAATGAAGAGTAAAACGATACAAGTAGTCGTTGAATTTAAAGAAGTTCCAATGAATCTATACTATAAAACAGATAAAAAACTAGATTCCAACCTATTAGTTATTAATATCCAACCAAATGAAGGTGTTTCTTTACACTTAAATGCTAAAAAGAATGTACAAGGCATTGAAACTGAACCAGTTCAACTATCATATGCAATGAGTGCACAAGATAAAATGAACACAGTGGATGCTTATGAAAATTTATTATTTGACTGTTTAAATGGAGATGCAACTAACTTTACGCATTGGGAAGAATTAAAATCAACTTGGAAATTTGTTGATGCAATACAAGAAGAGTGGAACCAAAATGAACCCGAATTCCCTAATTATACGGCTGGAACAAACGGCCCATTAGCGAGTGATTTACTATTAAGTAGAGATGGTTTCCACTGGTGGGACGATATTCATTAAATAATTTTTTAAAAATAAGGCAATGATACAAGTTTCAATTTGAGCTTGTGTTGTTGCTTTTTTATTATACCTTATTTGTGTTATGATTTAGACTATTGATTAAATCATTCATATACAAATTTAGGATGTTTACATTTTACCCTATTTAATATTTTTGAGATGTAAGTCACATGAAAATGATGTAAAATAGAATTAATCAACAATGATTCATAACATTGTGTATAGAAAAGTAGCGACGAGGTACATAATCATTTGTATTTCGTTATCATTTAGGAGTGAAAGTTTTGGACGTTATCAAGCAAATCCAACAGGCAATTGTATATATTGAAGATCATTTGCTAGAGCCTCTATATTTGCAAGCACTTAGTGATTACGTTGGTCTTTCACCATTTCATATTGACCAATCATTTAAAATGATTGTAGGTCAATCACCAACAGAATATGCAAGGTCAAGAAGATTGACTTTAGCAGCACAAGACATTTTAAGTGGCTCAGCTCGCTTGGTAGATGTTGCAAAAAAGTATAGCTATAAAGACGCAAATGATTTTGCTAATGATTTTAGTGATTTCCATGGTGTTTCTCCTATTCAAGTCAATACAAAAAGAGACGAATTAAAATTGCAATCAAGGCTTTATATTAAACTTACTACTACAGAACGGGCCCCTTATGCGTACCGTTTGGAAGATACACAAGGTTTGTCTTTAGTAGGTTTTGCTAAGTTCTTAAATTCAGAGGAAATTGATAACCCTTTTAAAGTGCCTGATTTTTTAGAGGATTTATTAATTGACGATAAAATTAAAGAATTACAACGATATAATGATACAAGTCCACATGAACTCTTTGTGGTTAATTGTCCGCTTGATAATGGAATGGAAATTTTTGTAGGCGTACCGAGTGAAAGATATCCTGCGCACCTTGAAAGTCGTTTCTTACCTGAAAGACAATATGCTAAATTTAATTTACAAGGTGAGATGGATTATGTAGTCAATGAAGCTTGGTATTATATAGAGACCAGCCTTCAAATGACTTTACCCTATGAGCATAATAGTTTGTACGTTGAAGTTTATCCATTTGACATTTTATTCGATGATCCATTCACTAAAGTTCAATTATGGATGCCTGTTGATCAAGAACAATATGACATATTAGAATAAAAACATGAAAATACACTTAAATAATATATAGCGAGCAAGCAAACATATTTTTATATAAGTTGCTTACTCGCTATATTTTTGTTTGTTAATCATTATCCTAATTACTAGATAATAGATTCTAAAGTTTAATTACAAATGCTTCGTATGGTTGGATATTTTCAAAATCAATCGTACTATCTTTGTAGTTATGTAGTAATATGTTTTCTTCCAGGAAACTTGCATCAAAGGATAATTCAGCTTTTTTATTTGTTAAATTACCAACAATTAGTACATATTGATCATTTAATTCTCGTGTATATGCAAATATTTGGTTATTTTTTGAATCAACCAAATTAAATTCACCATATGTAAAAACATCATGAGATTTTTTTAACTTTATTAAAGCTTTATAGAAATTTAATATTGAATCTGGATCTTTTTGTTGATGTGCAACGTTAATGTTTTTGTAGTTTGGATTTACAGGAAACCAAGGCGTTACATCTGAAAATCCTGCAAAGTTAGAACTGTTCCACTGCATAGGTGTTCTAGAATTATCTCTATTTTCTTTTTTATGTTTATCTAATAGTTTTGAGACATCGCCACCTTGTTGTTTGACAATTTTGTATTCATTGACCACTGCAACATCATTAAAGGTTTCAATATCATCAAAAGGATAATTGGTCATACCAATTTCTTGACCTTGATAGATAAATGGTGTACCTTGCTGTAAAAAATATACGACTGCATGACTTGTTGCAGATTCAAACCAATAATGCGTATCATCCCCCCAAGTTGACACACGTCTTGGCTGGTCATGATTTTCAATAAACAATGCATTCCATCCAACATTTTCAAGTTTTTTTTGCCATTCATTGAGTACATTTTTATAGGCTTTGACGTCAAATTTAACGTCGCCTGAATTCCACAAGCTTAAATGTTCAAACTGAAAAATCATATTGAATTTGCCAGTTGTCTCACCTACCCAAGGTTCAGCGTTTTCTGGACTAACACCATTTGCCTCTCCTACGGTCATAATATCATAATGACTTAAAGATTTATCTTTCATTTCTTGTAACCAAGTTTGTATGCCAGGCTGATTCATATCTACTTCAAAAGCTGGTGCATAATCTTTTCCTTCTGGTAGTTTTAAGTCACCAGCTTCAAATGTTTTTTTAATATGTGTTATAGCATCTACTCTAAAACCATCTATACCTTTATTAAACCACCAATTCATCATTTCAAAAACAGCATTTCTAACTTCTTGGTTTTCCCAGTTTAAATCTGGTTGCTTTTTACTGAATAAATGAAAATAATATTGACCTGTTTGTTCATCAAATTCCCATGTAGATCCATTAAATATACTTTCCCAATTATTTGGTTCCGATCCATCTGGTTTCGGATCTTTCCAAATGTACCAGTCGCGTTTAGGATTATCTTTACTGGATTTCGATTCTATAAACCATGGATGTTCGTCTGATGTATGATTAACGACTAAATCTAGTATTAACTTCATATCTCTTTGATGTATTTCATTTAATAATTGATCAAAATCCTCCATGGTTCCAAACTCATTCATGATATCTTTATAGTCGCTTATATCATAGCCATTATCATCATTTGGCGATTTATACATTGGGCTAAGCCAAATAACATCAATTCCTAAATCATTTAAGTAATCTAACTTTTCTATCACACCTTTTAAATCTCCGATACCATCGCTATTAGTATCATTAAAGCTTCTTGGATAAACTTGATAAGCGATTGCTTCTTTCCACCATTCCCTTTTCATATAAATCCCCCTATAAAGGTATTAAATTTGTTAAATCCTATCAATATTTATATCTGAAAATTTAACTATGAACTAGCGTGCCATATAAATATAGTATGAAAAATAGTACCAATGTTTAAACAGTCATAGCTTAATACAATATTAAATATAATAGACTTAATCATATATATTAATAGATTAATTAATGTACGTATAAAAGTCAAAATTTTAGCGCAATCGCTTACAAATGAATATATTTATTATTTTTAAAACGAAAAAAACACTTCCGTATAAATTCATTTTTTATTACGAATTCAACGAAAGTGTTTTAATTTCACTCCATAAATTGAAGTTATTATTTATTTATGTTAATAAATATATTTTAAAGCCTGAATTGTGTATGTCTCTGACAATTTTAGGTCTTCTGAGATAGTTATTCAAAAACTAACTATTATAAAATATCTAAATTATTCTTCAATCCATTGTGTATGGAAAATACCTGAACGATCTTTACGTTCATAAGTATGTGCACCAAAGTAATCACGTTGTGCTTGGATTAAGTTAGCTGGTAAATTTTCTGAACGATAACTATCATAGTAGTTAATACTTGCTGAAAAACCTGGTGTTGGAACGCCGTTTTGAACGCCTGTTGCAACAACGTCACGTAAAGCTTCTTGATAATTCGTAACGATATCTTTGAAATAAGGATCTAACAATAAGTTTTGTAGATCGCTATCATTATCATATGCTTCTTTAATTTTTTGTAAAAATTGAGCACGGATAATGCAACCTTCACGCCAAATCATAGCAAGCTCATCAAGTTGAAGGTTCCATGTATTGTCTTCACTAGCTTTTCTCATTTGAGCAAAACCTTGTGCATAAGAACAAATTTTACTCATGTACAGTGCTTTACGGATTTTTTCAAGGAATGCTTCCTTATCACCTTCAAATTTGGCATTAGGTCCATTTAATTGTTTTGAAGCATTTACACGTTCTTCTTTAATTGAAGAAATAAAACGAGCAAATACAGACTCAGTGATAATTGTTAAAGGGATTCCTAATTCTAAAGCATTTATAGATGTCCATTTGCCTGTACCTTTTTGGCCAGCTGTATCTAATATTTGTTCAACTAACGGACCATTTGTTTCATCATCTAATTTATTGAAAATATCACCAGTAATTTCTATTAAATAACTTGATAATTCACCAGCATTCCAATCTTTAAATGTTTGAGCAATATCTTTATGTGACATACCTAGCAAGTCTTTCATCATTGCATAACTTTCTGCAATTAATTGCATGTCAGCATATTCTATACCATTATGAACCATTTTAACGTAATGACCCGCACCATTTGGACCAATATAAGCTACACATGGTGCACCGTCTTTTGCTTTTGCTGATATTGCTTCTAATATATGACTCACTTTATTAAAAGCTGCTTCTTGTCCACCAGGCATAAGTGAAGGTCCAGTCAATGCACCAACTTCACCGCCAGATACACCCATACCAATAAAGTTAACACCACTTTCAGCTAAAGCTTTGTTGCGTCTGATTGTATCTTGATAATTTGTATTACCACCATCAATTAAAATATCATCATCATCTAATAATGGTAATAGCGTATCAATTGTTGCGTCTGTTGCTGTACCAGCCTTTACCATTAATAAAATTTTACGGGGTTTTTCTAAGGAATTTACAAATTCTTCCATTGAATATGTTGGATGTATGTTTTTTCCTTCAGATTCTTTTACCATTTCATCTGTTTTTTCTGAAGAACGGTTAAAAACTGATACACTGTATCCGCGTGATTCAATATTCCAAGCAAGGTTTTTACCCATTACGGCTAAACCAACTACACCTATTTGTTGTGTCATTTAACTAACCTCTCTTATTAAAGTTTTCTAGTACATTGTATCACAAAGGTATCTTTATATTCACTTAATCAGTTTATAGATTGTTTAATAAGCACATCGTTGATACTTAAAAGTTGGTTAGCTAACTGATTTAAAGATTTAATTGAAATTCTTTCTTCAGTAGTGTGAATGTTTTCATAACCGACACCTAAAATGACTGTTGGTATACCAAGTTGATTGATTATATTACCATCAGATCCGCCACCAGCAATGACGGTATTTGCCTCTAAACCTAAAGATAAAGCGCTAGATTTTGCTATAGAAGTAACTGTTGCATCATCAGAAATTTTAAATCCTGGATAACTTTTGATGATTTCTACTTCTGCATGACAATGATACTTTTTTGCAGTTGTTTCAAATACAGATTTCATATGATTCACTTGTTTGATAATACTTTCATCTGAATGTGAACGTGCTTCTGCATTTAATGTTACTTTTTCAGCCACAATATTAGTAGCTGATCCACCTTCAAAGCGCCCGATATTAGCTGTAGTATATTCATCTATTCGACCTAAGTTCATTTCACTAATTGCTTTTGCAGCTACATTTATTGCGCTAATTCCATGATTAGGCGTACTGGCATGTGCAGTTTTTCCAAATATTGTGGCATTTAATTTCATTTGAGTTGGCGCACCTACTACTGTTGTACCGACTGGAACACTTGCATCAATCGCAAAGCCATAATTTGCGTCTAGTAAAGTTTTATCAATAGTTTTCGCACCTTCTAAACCTATTTCTTCTCCCGCAGTTAAAATAAATTGTATTTGACCATGGGGCAAATTTTGTTCATTAATGACACGGATAAATTCTATAATAGCTGCTAAACCTGCTTTATCATCTGCACCTAAAATTGTAGTTCCATCTGAGTATATGTATCCATCTTCTTTTACAGTCGGTACAATATTTTGACCTGGTACAACCGTATCCATGTGACTTGTAAAATATATTTTCTCAAGATGTTCAAAATTTGGAGTAGCCTTTAATGTGCATATTAAATTATTAGCACCTAATGCTTCATTTTGAATACTTGCATTGTCTTCACTGATATTTATATTTTGTTGTTCCATCAATTTTTTTAAATGGTTTTGTATAGTTTGTTCATTTCCACTTTCTGAATCAATTTGAACGAGTGTTAAAAATGTCTCTAATAGACGTTCTTCATTTATCATATTTATCCCCTTTTCTATAATCACAATTTATTTTAGTTTACATAAGTTTAAAGTTTAGTAAAACAAATATGTTTATACGTATTAGACTTGTTATGTTATAATATACATTGTTAAAATAATGATATTTAAAATTATTGTGGATGCTTCAAAGTACAATAATAATTAATAAGATGCATTGGGTATATTATGGAGGAATAAAGATTGAATAACAATAAAGTGCTTAGATTTATAATTGTAGTTATGTTGGTAGCAGTAGTACTTGCACTAATCTTGACAAGTATAGTTCCTTTAACGAGTTAAAATTATAAACTTAATTTTATCTTAACTTTAAAAAATTTTTGTCTATCGGATTTGGTCATAAATCCGTTTAAAATAGCACTTAGGTGATTTAATTCAATTCATCTGAGTGCTATTTTTTTATTCAATGTTTCGTATTGTTGGCTCCCTTTCTTAAGCGACAGCTTTATCCTGTAGTTTTCAACTTCACTCAAGCGTCTCGCTAAAATACGTCGCATTTATATGTATTTTCACAATATATTACTATGAAAAAAATAAGGAGAAATTATAACTAAAAATATTTCAAAGTCCCAATCAATCAAAAGCCTTCGGAACCAAAAACAAAAGAAATTTACAATCAAGAAAAATTATGGCCTAGGTATAAAGAAAATAGATGTCATTTTCTTACCTAGGCCAAGGTGATTATTATTGATGCTTTCTATGAAAAAATTGTTGATTTTGTATCTTTATGTAATTTTAAGGATCCAAATTGTGATTTAACTTCTAAATATTCTTCTAATTCATTGAGTAGTTGTTTAATACTAGCTCTAGTTCTAAATGAAGCATGTGTATTTGGTAACTCTAATTGTTCTAACTCTATTTTAATTTCATAGAGAGAATGCAATCGTAACACCGTATAGTCATTACTATTTACGTTATGAGCCACTTCCAAAAATAAACTGCTGATTTTAGTTAACAGCGTATCTTTCGTTTCAATGTTTTGTATCATTTTAGACATTCTTTCAAGTAGTTCTAATTGCTCTTCTCTCATATCAAAATAATGATAGTAAGAATTTTCATTACGTACAAAATGATTTTTAACATCCCTAAATGCAATTGATTTTGCCTTTTGAATCGTAAGTTGTAATTGGTTGAATGAAATACTTAATGAAGCATTAGGTTCTTTACAAGTATTACTAAACGTTTCAAAAATTGTTGTAAATTGATTTTCTATTTCTTCTTTATATTGTTTAAGTTTAAAGTCTAGGCTAGGCATGATTAGATTCATTATAAATGCAATACCAAGGCCCACAATTAATAATAAAATTTCATTGATAAACAAATGCATGTCAATCACTTCAGCATTAAATACATGCAACAAAATGACACAACTTGTAACTACGCCTTCCTGTACTTTAAATACAACAGTGAGCGGTATAAAAAATAAGACGATTAGACCTAAAATAATAGCATTTTGACCGAAGTAACTGAAAGCTATTGACCCTATTATAAGGATTAATATACAAGATACAAATCTAGATATAATTGCTTGAAGTGAATGCACTTTGGTATGTTTAATACAAAGCACTACTAAAATGGCACTAGAAGCAAAATTATCTAATCCCATTAATTTAGCAATGATAATTCCTAGTGCCATACCTACAGCAGTTTTAATTGTTCTAAATCCGATTCGATATGGATTTAATCGCATCATCGGTGTCAACCTCTATCTTTCAACACAATAAGTATCAAATAAATTTTGTAATTGATTAATAACGTCCATCACATCATGGCCTTCGATTTGATGACGTTCTATCATTTGTGTGATTTCACCATTCTTTATTAATGCAAATGATGGGCTTGACGGTGCGTATCCTTTAAAATAATCTCTTGCTTGTTGTGTAGCTTCTTTGTCTTGTCCAGCAAACACTGTTACTAGTCTGTCTGGTAATTTATCATAATGTAAAGCATGCGTAGCTGCTGGTCTAGCAATTCCACCTGCACAACCACAAACTGAATTAACCATAACAAGTGATGTACCTTCTTGACTGAACACTTTATCAACTTCATCTGCTGTTGTTAATTGTTCATAACCCGCTTCCTCGATTTCATTTCTTGCTTGGCGTACTACATCATTCATATATAAATCAAAATTTAAATCCATATTCAAATCACCTTTCATTATCAATTTATTAATTTCATTTTACTAATATATAGACAATAGTTCAACATGTGTGTTTAATGAGAAAGTAAGTTTACTAATCGTGTAATACTTGAACAATAATCATTAAAAAATAAGTTAGAAATCAAAATAAGCAAAATTGATTTCTAACTTACCATTTTCATATAAATTAGCACTTGTTTATACAATAAAAACTAATAAATACTTGTATTTTCTATAGAGTATTGCTCAATTCTTGTCTTAACGAAATTCATAAATCTACCTGCTTGCAAACCATCTAATATACGATGGTCAATAGAAATACATAGATTAATCATGTGTCTAATAGCTATCATATCATCAATAACAACGGGTTTTTTGATGATGGATTCAATTTGCAGTATAGCGGCTTCTGGGTGATTGATAATACCCATAGATGATACTGAGCCAAATGTACCAGTATTATTGACCGTAAAAGTACCACCTTGCATATCTTCAGATCTTAATTTTTTATTACGTGCTTTTTGCGCTAAATCGTTTATTTCTCTAGCAATGCCTTTTAAGGATTTTTCATCTGCATTTTTGATTACAGGAACATATAATTTTTCTTCATCAGCTACTGCAATTGAAATATTGACATCTTTATGCATAACTATTTCAGAATTTTGCCAACTACTATTGAGTAAAGGATATGCTTTTAATCCTTCTGCAACTGCCTTTACAAAGAACGCAAAATAAGTGAGGTTATAACCTTCATTTTCTTTGAAACTATTTTTATGATAATTTCTTGTTTTAACTAAGTTTGTAGCATCTGCCTCTACCATCATCCAAGCATGTGGGATTTCATTAACACTGTTCACCATATTTTCAGCTATTTGTTTGCGAACACCATTTACTGGAATCGCAGAGCCGGGAGATGGTTCGTTATATTGAACTTGCTTATTGACTTTCGGAGAGTCTTTAGGAGCGATGATTTCTGAGCCTAGTTTATTAGTACCTTCTTTGATTACTTTCTCTATATCTTTTTTGGTTACTCTACCTTCAAAGCCAGTCCCTTTGACTTGTGAAAGGTCAATTTGATGCTCAGACGCAAGTTTGAATACTACCGGTGAAAAGCGTCCGTTATTTTTCGGAAGATTATCTGATGAGTCAATCGTGCTATCATTTACATCAGAGGAATCAGCCATAGTTTGTGTTGCTTCTGATGTATATTCATCTTGTTCGTTTGTAGTATTGTTATCGGTATTTTCATTAGACAGTTCTTCCTCAGTATCTAAATAACAAATCACTTCGCCTACTTCTACTGTTGTACCTTCCTCCACAATAATTTCGCGGATTGTACCAGCATATGATGAAGGCACTTCTGCAGTTACTTTATCCGTAATAACTTCACAAAGTGGGTCATACTCTTCTACTTTATCGCCTACTGAAACGAGCCATTGTTCTATTGTGCCCTCATGCACGCTTTCTCCGAGTTTAGGCATTTTTATTTCCATCATTGTGCCTCCTTAAAATTCTGCGAGTTCACGCATTTTAATTTTTATCTTATCTGGATTAATCATAAACTCATCTTCGAGTGTTGGTGCAAATGGCATTGAAGGAACATCTGGTCCAGCAAGTCTCATTATCGGTGCATCTAAATCAAACAGACAATTTTCAGCAATAATTGCAGCAACTTCAGATATGATACTACCTTCTAGGTTATCTTCAGTGACCAATAAAACCTTACCTGTTAATTTAGCTCTCTCAATAATTGTTTCTTTATCTAAAGGATAGACTGTGCGTAAATCAACCACTTCAACATTTATATCATCTTCAGCAAGCATATCAGCTGCTTGAATACAGTAATTGACACAAAGACCATAAGTAAATACAGTTATATCATCGCCTTCACGCTTAACATCTGCTTTACCAATTGGGACGGTATAATACGATTCAGGTACTTCTTCTTTAAGTAAACGATACGCTTTTTTATGTTCAAAATACAATACGGGATCATTGGATTCTATTGATGAAAGTAATAGACCTTTAGCATCATATGGTGTGGAAGGAATAACTATTGTGAGACCCGGCGTAGAAGCGAAAATGGATTCAACACTTTGTGAATGATAAAGTGCGCCATGTATACCTCCACCAAATGGAGAGCGAATAGTAATAGGACAATGCCAATCATTATTAGAACGGTATCTCATTTTTGCTGCTTCACTCATAATTTGGTTCGTTGCAGGTAAAATATATTCAGCAAATTGAATTTCTGCAACTGGTCGTTTACCTAACATAGCAGCACCAATACTAGTACCTACAATATTCGATTCAGCAAGTGGTGTATCTAATACTCTTGCTTCTCCATATTTTTGCTGTAAACCTAACGTGACTCCAAACACGCCACCTTTTTTTCCTACATCCTCACCCAATACAAAAACGTCATTGTCTTTTTCCATTGCTTGGTCTAGGCCTTGATGAATTGCTTCTAAATAAGATAATTTAGCCATTATTTAAGCTCCCTTCTTCGTAGACATATGTGTAAGTTTCTTCTGGTGATGGATAAGGTGCTTTTTCAGCTTCTTTTGTTGCTTGATTTACAATCTCTTTATGTTCTTTTTCTATTTCATCTAACCATTGTTCATCAATGATACCTTCTTCTAATAAAAAAATTTTGAATTTTAGGTTGCAATCTAATGATTTTAACCCATCACGTTCTTCTTGTGTACGATACTTGTCATCATCATCTGATGAGTGTGCAGTCATTCTTGTACACATTGCTTCGATTAATGTCGATCCCTCACCATTCAATGCGCGTTCTCTTGCTTCTTTCATTACTTTATACATTGCTATCGGATCATTACCATCTACATGCTCGCCATGTATACCATAACCAATAGCACGATCAGATAATTTTTCTGCACCATATTGTAGCGTGTCGGGTACTGAAATTGCATATTTGTTGTTTTCAATCACACAAATAAATGGAAGATTATGAACACCAGCAAAATTGAGACCTTCATGAAAATCTCCTTGGTTTGAACTACCTTCTCCCACAGTTGCCATAGCAATATTAGGTTTATTATCCATTTTTAATGCTAATGCAGCACCTACAGCGTGTAATATTTGTGTTCCAACAGGAGAACTTTGAGATAATATACCTTTTTCTCTTTTTCCAAAATGAGAAGGCATTTGTTTTCCACCGGAATTTATATCATCACGTTTACCGAATGCAGCTAACATTGAGTCTAATGCTGTCATGCCCATATAAGTTACAAACGCTAAATCTCTATAATAAGGTGAAGATATGTCTCCCTCATGCATAGCATATGCCATACCTATCTGTGTCGCCTCTTGCCCTTGACAACTTATGACAAATGGGATTTTCCCAGCACGGTTTAAAAGCCACATACGCTCATCAATTTTACGACCTAAGTCCATCCATTTATACATGGTTTGTAAGTCAGACGCTTCGAGTCCAACTGATTTATAATCAAACATCTTATTTCCTCCTTATTTAAACATGAATCGCTCTGTTTTCAACTTTTAAGCCTAACTCCATTAACACTTCAGACAGCGATGGATGAGCATGAGTAGTTAATCCAAGTTCTAGAGTGGAGCCATTCATAAATTGCATTAATGATACTTCATTAATTAATTCTGTTACGTGCGGACCGATCATATTAAGTCCAAGTACAGTATCATTATCCTGATCGATTATGATTTCGCAAAAGCCTTTTTGATTTGTAACATCTTCTATAACAGCTTTGCCGATTGCTTTAAACGGAACTTTAAAGGCTTTTGCATTAAACTTTTTAGATTTTGCTTGTTCTAAATTTTGCCCAATACTTGCAACTTCAGGTTGCGTATAAACACATTTTGGCATTTTATCATAGTCAACGGATATTGGTGAAGCATCAAACATATGGTCGATTGCCGTTATGCCTTCTTTAGATCCTACATGTGCGAGTTGTAATTTACCGATACAATCGCCTGCAGCATATATATGTTTGTCTTGAGTTTGTTGATATTCGTTTACGATTATATGGTTGGCATCTGATAGTTGTATTTTTGTATTATTCAAGCCAATATCATGCGTATTTGGCTTTCTACCAATTGCGACTAAGCATTTTTCAAAATGAGCCGTTTCATCATTCAATAAAATATTGATACCAGAGTCTTCAATTGAAACTTGTTCATTTGATAGTTGTGTATTTTCATAAAATTTCACACCACGTTGTATTAAATCATTTTTTAATGTATTTGCGATGGATTTACTCTCAGTCGGTAAGATACGTTTACCTGCTTCTATGACAGCTACTTCAACCCCAAAATCTGTCATTAAAGATGCGAATTCTAAACCTATGACACCTCCACCGATGATTGCCAGTGATTGGGGTAATTTATCTAGTTTTAATATATCATCACTGGATAACACAGTGTTTCCATCAAATGGTAAAAAGGGTAAAGGCAATGGAGATGAACCAGTACAGATTAATACATTATTATTTGGAATTAATTCCGATTCACCATTTTCGTATTCTACTGAAATAGTACCGCTTTGAGGTGAGAAAATAGATGGACCTAATATTCGTCCAACCCCATTAAATACGTCAATTTTATTTTGATTCATAAGTTGTTCAACACCTTTGAACATTTGTTGGACAACTTCTTTTTTACGTGCTTGAATGCGTGAAAAATTTAATTTAAATGCATCTACATCTACACCAAATTCACTCGAATTTGCTACTGTTCTTAATACATCAGCTGATTTCAAAAGTGCTTTTGTTGGTATGCATCCTTTATGTAAACATGTGCCACCTAAAAGTGACTTTTCTACAAGTGCAACTTTTTTCCCTAATTGAGATGCTCTAATTGCTGACACATACCCAGCAGTACCTCCACCTAAAATTATTAAATCATATTTTTCGTCTGCCATATTTTTACTCCTAACTGTAATCTTAGTATTATGTCAATAATCGTATTTAAACAAAAAATTGAGCAAAGTAATTGAAAATCAATATATAACAACAAAATTAAATTCATAACAGATTTAAATTTTTATTAAACTGAATTGTTTGAAATTAATTATTTTAAACATGCGAATAAAATCACCTTTGAGTTTTAAAAGTGATTTCAATGCGTGTTTTTTAATTTTCTAAACTCTTTCATTTTTCAAATACTTTAATTCTACACTTTAAAAGAATTGTCTAGTTAATGAAATATTGATGATTACTATGATTACAATAAGTCTTTTATAGAAAAATCGTATTCTTCATCCTTTACTTAATACAAGCGCAAAATAATAATTTTCTATTCATTTATATCCTTTACTATCTTACATCAAAATTCAATATTATAAAATTAATAACCCAAATAATAGTGTAAAAATTCAAATATAATTAGAAGTTAAATCCATTTTGCGACTTCAAAGCAAGTAATAATGAGTTTAATTTATTTTGTTTACTTTCTGTCCTCGATGTGAAGACAATAGGGAATTTTGCTCCTAGTAACAAACTAGAAACAGAAGCATTGCCAAAATAAGTTAAAGATTTTAACAATACACTCCCAACATCTATATTGGAAACTAGAAGTGCATCAACATTACCAGCAATACTAGATGTATTATTTTTTTCAATTGCTCTTTTTTTACTGATTGCATGATCAAAAAGAATGGGGCCATCTATTTTCACATCTGTATCAGATGTGAAAATATTTTTTAATTTTTCACCATCTATAGATGACAAAATCTTTTTAGATGCTTGTTCTACTGAAGATAATAAACCTATGTTAAATTCATCATAACCTAGCGTTTTGCTGAAAGTAGTTAAATTTTTAATGATTTGCTTTTTCTCTTCAATTGTCGGAGCTACGTTATATGCGACATCACTAATCATTAAAGTTTTGTGATAATTAGGTATACTAAAGCATGCAACATGATTTAAAAAGCCATATTGATCTATAAAGTTTTTATTACTTAAAAGAAAAGAAATCATTGATGTGGCTTTCATTTTCCCTTTCATTAAAACGGTAACTTTTCCTTGTGATAGATCTTCTGAACATTGTTTTAGTAATTCGTAATCACTTGAAAATGTTAGCACATGAATTCTATTTAAAATTTGTGGTTCTAAATCAAAAGAACGTATGATTTCCGTAGTGTCTTGGGTATCATAAATAAAATTATCTATGTTAGTTAATTCTAATGCTTTAACTAATACTGCTATCATTTTCTCATCATTTGCATATAAAACCGCTACATTTCCAGCCATTGTTTCACATGGTTCAACTAATTGTTGGAATCGCATAAAATCAACATCCTTCACCGATTATTTATCAAATTCAGCTAGCACTAAAAATAACAATAATGAATTTAAATTTTTATTATAGATTGTGATTCTGTTCTATCATTTCCTTAGCATTTTGTCTGGTTAATTTTGTCACAGTAGCACCTGAAATCATTCTCGCTACTTCATCGATACGTTCTTCTCCTGACAATTCTTTAACTTGCGTTGTTGTTCTTTCATCATCTGTATTTTTACTAATAAATAAATGATGGTCACTCATTGATGCAACTTGTGGTAGATGCGAGATGCATATCACTTGAATGTGTTCAGCCAGTCCTTTCATTTTTTCTGCCATCTTTTGAGCAGCTTTACCAGACACACCAGAATCTACTTCATCAAATAAAATGGCTGTTTGGCCTCTAGTTTTTACAAAGATAGTTTTTAACGCTAACATAATTCTGGACAATTCTCCTCCAGAGGCTATTTTATTTAAGCTTTTTAAAGGTTCGCCTTTATTTGGACTGATTAAAAATTCTACAAATTCTATACCTTCTCGATTAGGTGAGTCTAATGTTTTAAATGAAATTTCTAAATTAGCATCGTTCATCTGAAGGTTTTGGATTTCATCTACAATATGATTACGCAAAGATTGAGCGACAATTCTTCTTTCTTGTGATAACTTTTCCCCTAATTGCATAACATTTTTATATAAATCATCTATTTCTTGACGTAATTGAGCAGTACTTTCTTCATAGTTTTCAATCTTATTAATTTCGTCAGCCATTTTATCTTGATACATAATGAGTTCATTGATATCTTTACCATATTTACGCTTTAAGCTATTTAATAAATTCATCCTGGATTCTAATTCATTTAAATATTGTTCATCAAATTCTGTATTCGTTAAATCATCATATAATTGATGTTTAGCGTCTTCAAGTGTGTAATAAAACTGGTCGACATCTTCTTTTAATGCATCGTATTTTTCCGGTAAAATTTCACTGATTGATTGTAATTGATGACTCAATTCGTATAAACGATCTGTAATGGCATGCTCATCCGTTAATGTAATATGTGCGTTGTTTAACGCTAAACTAAGACTTTCGGAATTTTGAATACGTTTGATATCAGTTTCAAGTTGTGGGACTTCGTTTTCTATAAGATTCGCTTCTTGTAATTCATCATATTGAAATTTCAACAAGTCTAGCCGTTGTAATAATGCTTGATCAGCTGACTCTAACTCAGCTAATTCTTTTTTCTTAGCTTTATATTTATCAAAAGTATCAACATACGATTCAAGTAGCGTTTGATATGTATTTTCTGCATAACTATCTAATAAATGTAAATGATATTTTTGTTTTAATAATGTTTGTGTTTCATGTTGGCCATGTATATCTAACAATTCTTGCATTATTTTTCGCAAATCTTGTAAAGTAACTGTTTGATTATTAACTCTACAAATACTCTTACCAGAGCTAAATATTTCTCTTTTTACTAATAAAAAGTCCTCATCTATATCGATTGATAAATCATGAAGTATTGAAATGGCTTCTTTACTATTATCAATATCAAAGATACCTTCAATCACTGCTTTTTTCTCACCGTGTCTAACATAGTTTGATGATGCACGCATGCCAATGAGTTGCCCAATTGCGTCTATAATAATTGATTTACCAGCACCAGTTTCACCACTTAAAACAGTTAAGCCATCACCAAAACTCACTTCTAATTCATCTATAATTGCGAATTGTTTAATCGATAAGGTTTGTAGCATTCATAATCACTTCCTTATACTTATAGTAAATTAAAGATACGCGTTTTAATTTTTTCGCTTGCAGATTCATCTCTGCATATAATCAAACAAGTATCATCACCACAAATTGTGCCTAGCACTTCATCCCAGTCTATTTGGTCTAGGATTGCGCCAATTGATTGAGCGTTGCCAGGTAATGTTTTAAGTACTAAAAGATTACCTGTACCATCAATATTTACAAATGAATCCATTAAGTAACGACCGAGTTTTTCTAAGGGATGATATTTTCTGTCATTAGGTAAACTATAAACATATTGACCAGAAGGTGTGGGTACCTTAATTAATTGTAATTCTTTAATGTCGCGAGAAACAGTTGCTTGAGTTACATTTAACTCATATTCATTTAAACGCTTTACCAATTCATCTTGTGTTTCAATTTTTTCATTAGATATAATTTCTCTTATTTTAATATGTCTAACTGATTTTTTTGCCATGTATAGCACCTCTATAAACGAATATTTATACAATAATTTTAACACATGGATGATGATACTACTACTAAAGTTAATTTAATTGAAATACTTTTATTCACTGTTATATATACTACTTGCCTATTTCCTAAGATTGTTTAATATTGCACATACTTCTATTTTATAAGGCTAATACTGTTACAATTTTAGTGGCAAATGAATATTTATTTATAAAATTATAAATTCGTTTTAATAAAAAAATCATGCTACGATCAGTAGCATGACTAAATGTTTGAAATAATATAAAAGGACAATAACAGTTACTAAGTCTTTTAAGATTCTCTATTATTAAATAATTCAATTATAAATTTTAAATTACTTGTGTCATATTGCTCAGGTAAACGAGCTAAACAAGCATATGCAGATTCAGTATGTGATTTTAACTTCTCTTCTGCACCATTTTGTCCTAACAATGAAACGTAAGTACTTTTATCATTTTCGATATCACTACCTGTAGCTTTTCCTAGTTTTGCTTCATCGCCGTAAATATCTAATAAATCATCTTTTATTTGAAACATTAATCCTAAATGCTCACTATATGATTCTAATAAACCGGCGACATTTGTTTCTGGTTCAGCAATATCTACTGCAGCCATTACAGCAAATTTTAATAACGCCCCTGTTTTAGCATGGTGTATATGTTCTAACGTATTCAGGTCAACTGAAGATCCTTCACCTTCGCTTTGCATATCTAGCGTTTGGCCGCCCACCATACCTAAATGTCCACTTGCAGATGACAAGCGCTTGATAAGTTTTACTTTAACATCATCTTTCAGATTGTCATCATTAATAATAATATCAAAAGCTTTAGTGAGCAATGCATCACCAGCAAGTATTGCTTTCCATTCACCATATACTTTATGATTTGTCAATTTGCCTCTTCGATAATCATCATTATCCATTGCCGGTAAGTCATCATGAATAAGAGAATACGTATGTACCATTTCTAATCCAAGTGCTGAAGAATAGCCAAGTTTATAATCCTTTGCTAGCATATCCAGTGTTAATAAAAGCAAAACAGGTCTAATTCGTTTACCACCTGCTTCTAACGAATATCTCATGCTATTTTCTAAATCTGTATTTAGTGATGAATTCGGAATTGAATTTTGCAATAATTTATTTATTTCACCAGTTAAATTGTCAATTTTATGATTCATCATGATTTTCTTCCTTTTCAGTTTCTTCATCGCTTTCAACATTTTCTTCAGACATAAGTTCATTCACTTTTCTTTCAGCATTTTTCAATGTTTCATCACAATTTGCTGATAATGTCATACCTCGTTGATATAAGTTTAAAGATTCTTCTAAAGAAACATTTTCATTATCTAATTTTTGAACTATATTTTCTAATTCTTTCATCATTTCTTCAAAACTTTGTGATTTATTCGTCATCTTTACACCTTACTTTCATAACTTGTGCATCAACAGAACCGTCTTTCATTGTTAATACAATATTATCATTTTCAGTTAAATCGCTCGTGCTCGTTACTATCCTATCTTCTTTATTCACAATCGTATAACCACGTAACATTGTATTGGTTGGACTAAGATTATTCAAATTCTCTATTTTATTAGTTAAATTATTTCTTTGTTTTACAATGAGGTGATTCATTAATTTTACAAGATTCGTTTGTTGTTGATTGATCGTTGCTTGTTCTCTCTGAATACTTTGTTTGAAATGTTTTAAGTTGAAATTCTGTTTTATTAATTGTAATTTTTGTACCTGTTGATTGACTTTAAAGTTTATTGATAAATTAAGTTGTTTCTCTAAATCATCACGTTTTTGGATCTGTTGATCATATAACAAAGTTGGCGTTTTAAATTTATAGTATGAAGCAACATGTTGTAGATACTGTTTTCGATGTTGAATTTGTTGTTTCATAAACCTAGTTAGAGAAAATTTTTGTTGCTGAATATATTGTCTTAATTCATATTGATCAGGAGTAGCCATCACTGCTGCTTGTGTAGGTGTTGCTGCACGTGCATCTGCTACGAAATCACTAAGTGTAAAGTCTGTTTCGTGACCCACTGCTGATATAATTGGTGTTTTACATGTATAAATCGCTTTTACAACATCTTCTTCATTGAAGTTCCATAAATCTTCTATAGAACCACCACCACGACCAATTATAATAGTATCTACATTTAAATCATCAGCTTGTTTTATTTTTTCAATGATATCATGCTTAGCCTGCTCACCTTGTACTAAAGTGTTAATTTGAATTTGTTCAACTAAAGGATATCGACTATTGATAGTTGTGTGGATATCTCTTATTGCTGCACCAGTGCCAGCAGTCAACACAGCAATTTTTTCAGGAAACTTAGGAATCATTTTTTTGTGGTTTTGATCAAAATACCCAACTTTGGTTAATTTCTTTTTTAATTGTTCTAATTTTTGATATAAATTACCAATGCCATCTATATGCATTTTATTAACATAAACTTGATAATTGCCACGTCTTTCATATACAGAAACACGTGCTTCTAAAAGCACTTCGTCACCTTCTTTAGGCTCGAAGTCAATTTTTGAAGCATTTCCTTTAAACATCATTGCACTGATTACGCTATTTTTATCTTTAACATTAAAATAAAGATGACCGCTACTATGTTTTTTAAAGTTAGAAAGCTCTCCTTTGAGCAATACATTTTGTAGATGTGGATCCTGATCAAATTTATATTTAATATATTTAGTTAAAGCTGACACACTTAAATAATCTGACATATTATATCACTCTTTTATTCAATATTACTTAATACACCATTGATGAACTTATAATGATCATCATCACTAAATTGTTTTGCTAATTCAACTGCTTCATTGATGATTACTTTTTGTGGCGTTTCGCTATTTAACAACTCAAAAGTTGACATTCTTAATATGATACGGTCAGATTTTAATAACCTGTCGATCGTCCAATCTTTTAAATGTGGCGCAATTTTGTTATCTAACACAGATTCATGATCTTTTACACCAGTAACTAGCCAATTAATAAAATCAAATTCTAAATCCGGATTATCATCTTTAATAAAACTAATTGCTTCATCAATCGTTAAGTCACTATTTTTCATTTCTAATTGAAATAGTGTTTGAAAGGCTTGTGTTCTAGATTCTTTTCGACTCATTATAAACTCCTTTTAGCATTGTACGCTTTATGACTAATATAAAATAGAATTTTGTTAATCACTTGATTATGGAACTCCTGTTTTATGACTACATTAAAGTCATAGTGCTATTTTTAATTTGTAGATACGATATGTGTAATGTGAACATTAATTTGATTTGGTATGATGGTTGTCATCGTAGATAATGAGTTATAAATGGCATTTTGTATTTTTCTTGCAGTTTCTGAGATATTTATGCCGTATGAAAATGAACAATAAACATCTATATGAATACCATCATCTTTTGTATCTACTTTAATGCCACGTGCTAATTGTTTTTTTGTAACTTTTTCAACACTTAGATCTTTAATTTCTTTAAAGTGTCCTTCTAGGCCTTTTATTTCTGAGGTTGCTATACTTGCTATAACAGTCAAAACCTCAGGTGCTATTTCTATTTTTCCTAAATTGGAATGTGATGATTCTGCTACTTTGACCATTTCACAAACCTCCTATTTAGATTATTCATCCATTATATTATAAGTTTCTAAGAAGTTAGTATTAAATTTACCGCTTTTAAATATATCATTATTTAAAAGTCGAATATGGAACGGAATTGTAGTGTCAATTCCTAATACTAAATATTCACCTAAAGCTCTCAATCCAGTCATAATTGCTTCATCTCTTGATGGTTCATGAACAATTAATTTTGCTACCATAGAATCATAATATGGAGGGATTGTATAATTAGTATAACATGCGGATTCGATTCTTACTCCAAAACCACCTGGTGCTAGATATTGTGTAATCTTCCCTGGGGAAGGCATAAAGTTTTTATACGGATTTTCTGCGTTAATCCTAAATTCGATTGCGTGCCCTTTGATTTCAATATCTTTTTGTGTATATGGCAATTTCTCACCCATTGCAACTTTAAGTTGCAGTTTTACTAAATCAATACCAGTTACCATTTCTGTAACGGGATGCTCTACCTGAATACGCGTATTCATTTCCATGAAATAGAATTCATTAGTGTTTAAATCATAAATAAATTCAATAGTACCAGCATTTTCATAATTTACAGCTTTTGCTGCTCTTACTGCTGCATTACCCATTTCTTGTCTTTTAGCATCAGTTAAGATTGGAGATGGTGCTTCTTCCACAAGTTTTTGCATACGTCTTTGAATTGTACAATCTCGCTCTCCTAAATGGATGACGTTACCATAACTATCTCCCATCACTTGTATTTCAATATGTCTAAAGTTTTCAATAAATTTTTCAAGATATAATCCACTATTACCAAAAGCAGTTTCTGCTTCTTGTTGTGTCATTTTGAAGCCAGTTTCCAATTCTTTTTCATCACGTGCGACACGTATACCTTTACCACCACCACCAGCAGTAGCTTTGATAATAACAGGATAACCTATATCTTTTGCAATTTTCTTAGCTTCTTTAATGTCTTTAACTAATCCTTCACTTCCAGGAACTACAGGAACTTCAGCACGTTTCATTTCTTCTTTAGCTACGTCTTTAATACCCATTTTTTGAATTGATTCATAACTTGGACCAATAAATTTAAGTTGACAAGCTTCACACAGTTCAGCAAAATCACCATTTTCTGCTAAAAAACCATATCCAGGGTGGACACCATCACATCCTGTAGAAGTTGCAATGGATAAAATATTAGGGATGTTTAGGTAAGAATCTTTAGATTGAGTGGGACCGACACAATATGCTTCATCAGCAATTTGAGTATGTAATGCATCTTTGTCTCCCTCAGAATATATTGCTACAGTTTGCAATCCTAAATCGTGACATGCACGTATAATTCTTACGGCAATTTCCCCTCTATTTGCTATTAAAATTTTATTCATTATTTCACCTTAAATAACGGTTGGCCATACTCTACCATTTGACCGTCTTCTACTAGTATTTCAGCAATTTCCCCTGTGACTTCTGCTTGTATTTCATTAAATAATTTCATAGCTTCCAAAATACATACAGTAGATTCGTTTGAAACAGAATCTCCTACTTGAACATATGGGTTTTCTTCTGGTGAAGGTGATTTATAAAACGTACCAACCATCGGTGCATTTATCGTTTTTAAGTTATCATTTTCTTGAGAAGAACTTGTCTCTTCTGTACTTTGAGCATCGAGTTGATTTGATACAGCCGATTGTTGTGGTGCAATTTGTTGCATCGGTTGTTGTGAAACTTGAGGTGTAATAATCTCAGTTTCTTTCTCTTTTTTTAAATTAACTATATTCCCTTTATCTTCTATATTAATTTCAGTCAAGCTGGATTGATCAAGAATTTCAATTAATTCTTTAATTTCTTTAAAATTCATAAATACTGACTCCTTCAGATTGTTTTCATTACCTAGTTTATTTTACTTTAGTGAAATGTTCAATTCAAGCATATACATATTTTCTATTATAACTCATTAATTACTATATTTAATCAATGGTTAACTATAATTTGTGTCATGATTATTTTCCTTTTACGCATAAATAACAAAAGCCCTTCCATTTAAATAATTGGAAAGGCTTTTTAGTAATTTGCAAGATACTGTATTCATATTATGTGTGAAGTTGATGAATTAAGCTCTTGATACGTAACTACCATCGCTAGTGTTAATTACTAAAGTATCTCCTTCATTAACAAATAGTGGCACATTTAAAGTATAACCTGTTTCTACTGTCGCAGATTTTGTAGCACCGGTAGCAGTATCACCTTTAATACCTGGTTCTGTTTCTGTGACTGTAAGTTCAACGTTTTTAGGTAATTCAACACCTAAAGTTTCATTTTCATAACTTTGAATTTGAACTTCCATATTTGCTTTTAAGAAATTTAATTCGTGTTCTAAATAATCAGCAGATAATTCAATTTGATCGAATGTTTGATTATCCATGAAAACATGCGTATCTCCATCAGCGTATAAATATTGCATACGGCGATTTTCAATCATAGCAGTTTCAACTTTTTCTCCGCCTCTAAATGTTTTCTCTTGGATAGCACCTGTTCTTAAATTACGTAATTTAGAACGTACAAATGCAGCACCTTTTCCTGGTTTTACGTGTTGGAAATCTAAAACTTTCCAAATTCCATTATCTACAGAGATTGTTAAACCTGTTTTAAAATCATTAACCGAAATCATTCAGTTTCCTCCTTAATATAAGGTCTTCTATAAAATAATAAGGTCTTTAGACGATTTAGTAAAGCGTTCGCAACCATTTTCTGTAATTAATATATCATCTTCAATACGTACGCCACCAATTCCATCTAAATATATACCGGGTTCAATTGTAACACAATTATTTAACTCTAATGGAGATTCAGATTTTTTAGATAAATTTGGACCTTCGTGTACTTCTAATCCAATACCATGGCCCAGTGAATGACCAAACGCTTCACCATATCCTTTTTCAGTGATATAATCTCTTGCAACTGCATCAAGTTCTTTTCCGGTCATTCCTTTTTTAGCTGCTTCAATTCCTTTTACATTTGCTTGTAATACAATTTGATATATTTCTTTTAACTGAGCATCCGGTTCGCCTATAGCAAAAGTACGCGTAATATCTGAGGCATATCCATTGTAATAAGCACCATAATCTAAGGTGATTAATTCTCCTTGATTAATGACTTTATCACTTGCTACGCCATGTGGGAGCGCCCCTCTGACTCCAGAGGCAACAATTGTATTAAAGGACGGACCTTCTGAACCTAAATCTAGCATTTTGCTTTCTAATTTTGCTTTCAACTCAAGTTCTGTCATTCCTGCTTTAGCAACCGTTAAAATATACTCATAAGCATCATCAACAATCTGAGCAGCTTTTTGAATATTTGCTATTTCTTGCTCATCTTTGACTTCTCTAATTTTTTCAATTAATCCAGAAATACTTATTAAACTAATATAAGATTTACTTAACTGTAAATAAGTATCATAGCTCACTAAATCACCTTCAAAGCCAACATTTTGCACATTTAATTCTTCAAGTGTTGATTTAATAGATTCTATCAATTGTCCCTGTTGCTTAATTATTTTAAAATCAGTAGCCTGAGTAGTCGCTTGTTCTATGTATCTGAAATCAGTAAGTAATAGTTTTTCTTCATTTGTAATAATAAGTGCACCACTGGTTCCAGTGAATCCAGATAAGTAGCGTCTATTATAATCAGATAAAACGATAATTGCTTCTAAATGCTTTGTTTTTAGAGCAGCTTTTAATTTATCTATTCTATTCAACAGTAATCACCCTATTCAATAAATTTGTACATTTCCAATATATACATTAAAATGATAGCATAATTAATGTATCAATTTATAGTTTTTGAATTAGGAGAGAGTTATGAAGAAAAAATTATTCGCTATTTTAAGCGCTTCGTGTATACTCGCTGGGTGTGGGAGCCAAAATTTAGGGCCATTAGAAGAGAAAACAACAAAACTTCGCGATGAAAATCATAAATTAAAAAGTGATATTCAAGATTTAAAATTAGAAATAAAAAAAGAAAAAACAAATATTACTGCATTAGAAAAAGATAAAAACAATATTAAGAATGCAAAAAGTAATAAAAATAAGCTGAATCATATTAAGGCGTCTTCTGAATATTATCAAGATGTCGCAAAAGCAATTGATGATTATAATAATATTGAAGATGAGGTTTCAAAAAATAAACAAAGTGAAAAAACTCAAAACAAATTAACAGATATTACTAATAAAATTGATGCTGCTTTTTCTACATATAAAAATAAAATTGATAAAGATAAAATGAATGCTGAAGATAAAAAGAAACATAAAAGTATTACTAAATTAAACAAATCACTAGATTCAGCTATGAGTGATATAAGGGATGGTTATAACGAAAAAGATAAGAAGAAACTTAATAAAGGTCAAACTACTTTATCAAAAGTAAGTATAAGTAATGAGTAACGTGATATATAAATAGGAGTGTTTATTTTGAAACAAGCAATATTCTATATCGTAATCGCAATTGCATTAGTTGGTTTAATACTTAACTTAGATGCATTTTTATTTAGTTTTGTAAAAATGGCCATAAGTTTAGCTATTTTTGCAGGTATAATTTATTTAATTTACTATTTTTTCTTTTTAACTGAAGATCAAAGAAAATATAAGCGTGCCCAAAGAAAGTATAGAAAAAGAAATAAAAAGAGTTAATGTTAAACTTTAAAAGTTTAACATTAACGAAAAATCAAAGCATTCACCCTACAATATTTGAAAATATTGTAGGGTGAATGCTTTTTATAAAGAATATAATTATTTTCGATAAGTCCATTCTGATGATTTGTACTTTTCAATTAATGCTTCAACTTCATCATTTTGTTGTGGGGTTAATTCTAAAGGTTTTAAATTGATATTTAATCCCTTTTTAAATCCACTTTCGAATGCGCTTTCCATTTCATCTATAGTAATGTAGCGATCAGAAATATCATTAATTGCTACTGCTTTATCAACAAAAGCTTGTTTCATTTTTTCTTTCAATCGGTCATTTTTAAATATAAACATATCAAACAAATCATCGATATCTATATCTTGTAACAATGAACCATGTTGCAGTATAACACCTTTTTGTCTCATTTGAGCACTTCCTGCAATTTTACGTCCTTCTACAACTAATTCATACCAACTCGAAGCATCGAAACAAACTGCACTTCTTGGTTGTTTTAATTTAGACCTTTCTTCTTTGGATCGTGGAATAGCAAAAGAAGCATTAAAACCTAATGTTTTGAATCCTTCAAGCAAACCCTCAGAAATGACCCTATATGCTTCTGTAACAGTTTTAGGCATGTTCGGATGGGATTCTGGTACAATAACACTATAAGTTAATTCTTTGTCATGTAAGACGCCTCTGCCGCCTGTTTGTCTTCTAACAAGGCCGTAACCTTTATCTGTCACCTTGTCTATATCAATTTCTTTTGTCAATCTTTGAAAGTAACCAACTGAAAGTGTAGCTGGATCCCATGTGTAAAATCTTATTACTGGGTCAATCTCACCTCTGGAAACAAAATTTAATAACGCTTCATCCATTGCCATATTGTAAAATGGATCATTACTACCCGTGTTGATAAAATGCCATGTTTCAGTCACAATCAAAACTCCATTCATTAAAATTAAATTGTGATAACATCCAATGTGTGTTATCGTTTTCAATAATTGTACAAAAATGTCAGTATTATGTAATTATCATGATAAAAATATTTTGATAATTTATGCTAACAGTCTTATAATATATAATATCGGTTAATTAGGGAGGATGCAAGATGAGTAATTTTTGGTTTATAGCTTTAGCAATATTAATAGTAATCGTCGCTTATATGTTGTTCAATAAATATTTGAACAAAAAAGCGGTAACAGAATTAAACCAAAATGAATTCCATAATGGTTTGCGAAAAGCTCAAGTGATTGATGTGAGAGAAAAAGTAGACTATGATTATGGTCATATTAATGGTGCTCGTAACATTCCAATCACAATGTTTAAACAAAGATTTCAGGGATTGAGAACGGATCAACCAATCTATCTTTGTGATGCGAATGGTATTGCCAGTTATCGTGCCGCTAGAATATTAAAAAAGAACGGATATAAAGATATATTCATGCTTAAAGGCGGATATAAAAAATGGACTGGTAAAATCAAATCAAAAAAGTAAATGGTTAAATAAACATTTAAAGATTGAGTTCGGACATAAATGTCTCTGACTAAACAGAAAACGATAATTTCTATTGAAATAATGTAGAAATTGTCGTTTTCTTTATTTTTATCAAATAGTGTAGCTCGTTGAGCTACTATTTTCCTTACATTCAATGCCATAA
>NZ_PPQC01000025.1:45621-160368 GCF_002902365.1 Staphylococcus cohnii subsp. cohnii
AATCCTAATTCACTTTTGACTTTGTCTATCCCTAGAACTGTCATTCGAGTGAAACCCAAAATAGCCTTCATAACTCCAAAAACTAGTTCTACATCAATTTTTCTTTGACTGTAGATTTTTTTTAGTCTCTGGTTCTGAAAGTTGCTGATTAATTTGAGATTTAAAATACTTTCAATTAAAATGCATTATTATCTTCTTATTAGTTTTTGAATTGCTTTCATACATAAATTTTTAAGTGGACATTTTAAACATTACATTCGTATAATTTGAGTCAAGTTATAATTTTTTTACATAAGTAAGGCACCTCGTTAATTTGGTTTAGTAGTGTTTATTAAATTATACGAAAGGGTCTTACTTTTTGAATAAAAATGCAAATTGTACTGATTTTGTAACGTGCTGACGCCCGGGGAAATGATATGAGCGAGAGACTACAGTCTCGAGCTATATCCCCAAGCAAGCATGCACGATCAAAATCGGAAGATTTTAAATATAAAGAGGACAAATCCATTGTTAAGGATTTGTCCTCTTATTTTGAGAATGGGGATTTATGCCCCAGCCTCCTCTATTTTATTTGAGTTTACTGTCTCATACTTATTTTCGTTTATTAAAACCAAAAGTTATTTGATTTGTTCTATTAAAATTATTTTTCTGATCTTAAATTCTCAAATTTTAATACTGGTTGACGAGCAGCTTTCGTTTCATCTAAACGATCAATAATCGTTGTATGAGGTGCTTCTAAAACTTTGTCAGGGTTTTCTTTTGCTTCTTTCGCTATTTCAATCATTGTGTCACAGAAATAATCTAATGTTTCTTTAGATTCTGTTTCAGTTGGTTCAATCATCATACCCTCTTCTACATTTAATGGGAAATAAATAGTAGGTGGATGAACGCCAAAGTCAAGTAAACGTTTTGCCATATCTAACGTTCGTACGCCATATTCTTTTTGTTTTGAACCACTTAAAACAAATTCATGTTTACAATATTGTTCATAAGGGATTTCAAAATGTTCTTTTAATCTTGCTTTAATATAGTTTGCATTTAATACTGCTGCTTCTGAAACTTCTTCAAGTCCTTTATTACCCATAGTTCTAATGTATGTGTAAGCGCGTAAATAAATACCGAAGTTACCATAAAATGGTTTAACGCGTCCGATTGAATTTTCGATATCATTATCATATTTATACACATCATTTTCTTTAACGACCATTGGTTTTGGTAAGAAACTTGCAAGTTCTTTTTTAACACCAACTGGTCCTGAACCAGGTCCACCACCACCGTGTGGCCCAGTAAATGTTTTGTGTAAATTTAAGTGAACAGCATCAAAGCCCATATCTCCAGGTCTAACTTTGTCCATAATTGCATTTAAATTAGCACCATCATAGTACAATAACCCACCGGCTTCGTGTACGATATTTCGAATATCCATGATGTTTTGTTCGAAGATACCTAATGTATTTGGATTTGTAAGCATAATTGCAGCAGTGTTTTCATTAACGAGTCGTTTTAAATCTTCTATATCAACTTCTCCACGTTCATTAGATTTCACTGTAACAGCTTTAAATCCAGCGAATGCCGCTGAAGCTGGGTTTGTACCATGAGCAGAGTCAGGAACGATGACTTCGTTACGGTGTCCTTCGCCATTTTTTTCATGAAAAGCTTTGAAAATCATAAGTGCTGTCCATTCTCCATGAGCACCAGCAGCTGGTTGTAATGTAACTTCGTCCATACCAGTTATTTCTTTAAGTTCTTCTTGTAAGCTATGAATAATCTCTAATGATCCTTGTACCTGTGATTCATCTTGTAGTGGGTGTGATTCAGCAAATCCAGTTATTCTTGCTATTTTCTCATTTACCTTTGGATTATATTTCATGGTACATGATCCTAGCGGATAAAATCCTGAATCCACACCAAAGTTTTTATTTGATAACTCTGTATAATGACGCACTAAATCTAGTTCTGCTACTTCAGGAAATTCAGCTTTATTTTTTCTGATAAATTTGTCATCTAATAGTTTATTAACTGCCCCATTATCAATTTCTTTTTTTGGTAAGGAGTATGCATAGCGACCTTCTTTAGAACGTTCAAAAATTAATGGACTAGATTTACTTACTGCCATTTATTTCACCTGCTTTCTTAACAAATGTATCAATTTCATCTTTCGTTCGTAATTCTGTTACTGCAATTAACATGTGATTGTCGAAGTTTTCTACGATCTCGCTTAAATCAAATCCACCTATGATGTCTTCTTGAATTAAAGCATCGTTTACATCTTTAACAGGTTTATCAAATTTAACAACAAATTCATTAAAAGATGTACCATTACTAACTTCAAATCCTTGTTGTTTAAATTGTTCTTTAGCATAGTTTGCATTTTCAAAATTTTGAACCGCAATATCATAGATACCTTGTTTTCCTAAAGCAGACATACAAATTGATGAAGCCAATGCGTTTAATGCTTGATTTGAACATATATTTGATGTTGCTTTATCACGTCTTATATGTTGTTCACGTGCTTGAAGTGTTAACACAAAACCACGGTTTCCATCTTGGTCTTCAGTTTGTCCTACTAGTCTACCAGGCGTTTTTCTCATAAGTTTCTTAGTAGTAGCAAAGAAACCACAATGAGGACCACCAAACTGTGTTGGAATACCAAATGGTTGCGTATCTCCCACTACAATATCTGCACCAAAACTACCTGGTGGTGTCAATAAGCCTAGTGCGATTGGATTTGTATAAACAATGAATAATGCTTTTTTATTTTCGATAAATGATTGGATTTTTTCTAAATCCTCTATCGAACCATAAAAATTTGGATATTGAACTGCAACAGCAGCAGTATCATCATCAATTGCATTTTCAAGTTTTTCTAAATCTGTAATTGTACCATCTAAATCAACTTCAACAACTTCAAATTCTTCGCGTGTTTTTACATATGTGTGTAACACATGTAGTGCTTGATAATGCATACCTTTTGAAACAACAATTTTATTTTTACGCGTTTGGTTAAATGCTAGAATACAAGCTTCTGCAAAACTTGTCATACCATCGTACATGGATGAGTTGGCAATATCCATATCTGTTAATTCACAGATTAATGTTTGAAATTCAAAGATAGCTTGTAACTCACCTTGTGAAATTTCGGGTTGATAAGGTGTATAGGCAGTATAAAATTCAGAACGCGAGATCATTGCATCTACAACTGCTGGTGCATAGTGATCATAAACACCTGCACCTAAAAATGTAGTATGTGTTTCTTTAGTGATATTTTTACTAGCAATTTTATTAAGCCTTTTAGTTAATGTGGTTTCAGATTCAGCATCAGGAATAGCTAATTCTCTGTTTAATAAAATGTCTTTGGGAACATCTCCAAATAATTCACTGATCGATTCAGCGCCAATTGTTTGAAGCATTTCATTTTTATCTTGATCTGTTAATGGAATATAACGATGACTCACAGTAACACCCCTTTAAATTATTTAGTAATTTGATTTTTCTTAACAATTTTTGCTTTTGCTTGTCTTTTTCTTATTTGTACTATAACTTCCTTGCCCATTTCAAATGCATCTCTATCAATTATAGCTAAACCAATAGACTTACCACTTAACGGAGATTGAGTACCTGAAGTAACTTCACCAATTTCATTTCCATCGATATCATAAACAGTGTAACCAGTTCGTGGAATTCCTTTGTCAATCATTTCAATTCCTACTGTTCTTCTCTTAGAACCATTTTCTTTTTGATCTTTTAACACGTTCTTACCTATAAAATCAGCGTCGATTAATGGTTTAGCAGCAAATGCAATTCCACCTTCATATGGTGTGATTGATTCACTTAAATCTTGTCCATGAAGTGGTAAACCAGCCTCTAATCTTAATGTATCTCTGGCACCAAGACCACATGGTTCCACATCATATTCTAATATTGATTCCCATAGATATGGTGTATCTTCTGATTTACAATAAATTTCGAAGCCATCTTCACCTGTATAACCAGATTGTGATAATATTACATTTTTTCCAAAGAATTCAACATCTTGTAGGAATTCAAATGGAGTCATCTGTGATACATCTTGATTCACATGTTCTTGAACAAAATTACGTGCTTTTGGACCTTGTATAGCTAATTGCCCATATTCTGTTGAAACATTTAAAACTTCAGCATCGAAATTTTCTGCTTGTTTTTTCATCCAATCAAAGTCTTTATCAGTATTTCCAGCATTAACGACTAGTAAATATTCTTTTTCACTAAGTTTATAGGTAATTAAATCATCAATGATACCGCCTTGTTCGTTACACAATGCTGTATATTGTGCTTTCTTTGTGTCTAAATTATCAGTATCATTTGAAAGTAAGTATTGCACTAATTGATCTGCTTCAGCACTTTTTATTAAAATTTCTCCCATGTGACTTACGTCAAATAAGCCCATATTTGTTCTTACAGCATTGTGCTCATCTTTAATACTTGAAAATTGAACTGGCATAGCCCAACCACCAAATTCAACAATTTTTGCACCAAGATCCACGAAGTTTTGATAAAGTGGCGTGTGTTTTAATTCATTTACCATTGCTAAACCCCCTATTATTGTATTAAAAAAGACAGAGTAGACTAAGCCTACCCTGTCAAAAATCCAGGAATGCGTCTCAGTATTATCCTTTTGCCTGAGAGTTTCGTTAAACTTGCACCTTCGGCGATGGTTAAAATCAATTATTAACCATTCTCTCTAATACTGGTCATTCGCTTTCATCGATTCCAATATTTTTTTATATGTAACTGGAAGCGACTTATTACTATTCACTTTGATGAATGCGATTTCATTATATCTTGAAACTCTAGTTGAATACAAGCTTTTTAGTTTAAAAAGCGGTTTATTATTTGCATTGGGTCTGTTGCTATCATTTTTAATTCTATCGTATAGAATTTCTATATCACAATCTAACCATACAACATGTTTTTGTTCTATTAATAAGTTAAAAGCATCATTGCCCTCGATGATGCCTCCACCTGTAGCAATGACATCAAATTGATTAACACATTCTTTTAAGTATTTAAACTCCAAGTTACGAAAACCTTTTTCACCTAATTGTTCAAAAATCTCTGGTATTGTTTTCTCTTCTTGTTGTACTATAAATTCATCTAAATCTACAAAAGTTAATTGATTGTGTTGTGCAATATATTTCCCTAATGTTGTTTTACCTGTACCCATAAAACCTATTAAAATAAGCGGTGTTTTAATTTTATTGTTCAAAAATATCTTCCTTTTGTAATTGTAGTTTAATTTGTTTATCATAATAAGACTCAATATTATCAAGTGTTTTTAGCTGAATATTAAATTGAGAAGAATATATTGCTATTAGTGATAAATATAGCATATAAATAACCATCACAAAAGGGTATATGTACCCGTTTATATTAGAATTGAATTGTTTTTTCAAAAGTACCTCCTTCATAATGCATTTTCAATTTTAATTTTATGTGTTTATTTTTTAATAATATGAACTGTGCATTTGTTACATTATTTAATAAAGTTATGTTTCCTGTATTATTTATTGTTTTGATAATCTTATTGTTTTTGAACTCATATCTATTAGTATTTTCTCTTGTGTCGAATTTTAATATTCGTCCCTTTTTTTCAATTTCTATTGCCGTTGAATTTCTTTGCAATAGTGCTTCGGTTAAGTCTCTAGAAAAAAACTCTATGTCAATGGATGATTCAAAATTAGACTGATGTTTTACAGGGGAGATTGATTTATATAACAAAGGTAACATTGTAAATATCAATAAAGTGATAAATAGTGCAAATAATACTTCAATGTAAGTAAAACTTGAATATTTATTTGTAAAAACATTTTTCATTAACTTGATCCTTTTTTCTTATACATAAATTTGAATTGGTTAATTTAATTTTGTATCCTTCAATATCGATGCCTTTTAGTAAACTTTCACGATCATTATGTTTTAACGTTAATAATATTATTCTTTTCATGTTTAAACTGTCAATTTTATCGTTGAAAGTATGATTTAATTGTAAAATCATAGGCAAAAAAACACTGCACATTAAAAGCATACAAACAAAAGCAATATATGCATCCATAAGTATACTACCGTTAATGCCTCTGTTTCTCATATCTTAATCTTCCTTTTTCAATATGAAATATTAATTTAAATAATTCGTTATCTACTGATAAAAAAATACTACCAAATTTATTTGTATTACCTTTATTGTTGAATGTTAAATATTTTAAATTACTTTTAGGATGTATATAAGTATTTATTGGAAAATTTATATCTTTATTTTCAGTTGATTGTTCTCTAACAATGATTTTATTCGAATAGTCGTTAAATATGAGTGTTATAGATTTATCATCTTTAATCGCTTTAGATTTCAAATAATTTAGTTGAATGATTAAAGTATTCATAAAGTTATTGTTTTCATTAATTTTCTTATCGTTTATTGATAGATGGTTTACTTGAATAAATAATAAGACACTAATGATACCCATAACTAATAGCATTTCTATATATGTAAATGCTTTGCTAGTTTGCAATTACTTCACCGTTATTTATAGTAATGGTTGATCCTGATTTACATTTTTTTTGATTTTCTTTGATATAGCCATCCGCAATCAGTTCATCTATAGACTGTGGTTTTTTATTATGTTTTAGAGTAAATTCTTCAACTTGACTTTCAATCATTTTTATTTGTGCTTCGCAACCAGTACTTTGAATATGTGAAGATTGTTTTGCAATATTGGGTATAATCAAAATCAATAATAAGCTTATAATTAATAATACAAGGAGCATTTCAATTAAAGTAAATGCACGCTTATTAAAAGACTGTTTTATTTTGTTCATTAAAAACCTCCAAATGTTATTATTTAATCGTTTGCATTAGATCGAACATAGGTAACATTATGACTAAATATAAGGAAATGATCAGTATCCCTAGCATGATAAATATAATTGGTTGTATAAATTTAATTATTAATTGTAAATACCGTTCAATTTTTGTAAATATGATTTCGCTATATAATTTTAATTCTATGTCTAGTTTCCCTGTCTTTTCACCCTCCTCAATAAAATTAATCAACCCTTCTTCAAAACAAGAAATCTTTTTTAAAATCTCACTTAACTTATGACCGCTTTGTGTACCTGTTGCTAATTTTCGAGCAAGGTAAATTAAATATGTGTCGTTTTTTTGCTTAGAATATATATCAACGATTGATTGTAAGGTCACGCCGTTTTTGTAAAACAATGCAAATTCTGTAGAAAGTCTGTAAGTTTTATAAAATTTAAAAAAGTACGTAAAATAGGGATTTTTAATATAATACTGTACTTCAAGTTAATCGATAATGTTTTTATGATTTTATAAAATAAATAGGAAAAAATTAAGCAGATTAATGTAATAATAAGCAATGCTTTAGGTAGATATATTAATATAGAGGATAAGATTAATTGAGTTTTTGATATTTCAACATCAAAGCTATTATAGAATGCTTGAAATTCAGGTATAATAGTATGATTTAAAATTATTAACATTCCTATAAAAATTGTGATTAATAGTAAGGGATATTGCAGTGTTCTAATTAGTTGTTGCTTTGCTTTGTGATTTCGAATCAAATAGTCTTTTGCATGTGGTAGTGTTGATGTGAGTTCACTAAATAATTCTGAGAAATATATTAACATGATAATAATTTTAGGATATTTTAGAAGTAATAGGATTTCATAACATTGTGCACCTTGATCTAGACGCGTATTAATCAAAGAAACTAATTTGGGTGATTTTATTTTTATATGTTGTAATAAAAATTTAAATGATTCCGATAATGTGAAACCATGTTGAAGTAAATCATGTAATCTTTGAAGTAAGTCAATTTGATTCTTTTCGCTGATAAGCATAAATCGAGGTGTATTAAAGATATCTATTGAGTGTTTCTTCACAAATTTCTCCTTCTTTTGCCATTTCTTGCAACTTGTAAGATAAATTTTTGAATGTGTTCGGAAGTGTAAGTTGATTTTCAAAATAAAAGTCTATATCTTCACGGTTTAATTGTTCATAAATAAGAGAACGTTCATTCTTTGAAGTGATTACTAATCTCTGATTAATAATACTTAATACCGTCTGTCGCAGTTCTTGAATCGTAATGCCCATTTCTAATAATCTACTCAATGCGCCTTTACAATTATTTGAATGTATCGTTGAAAGTACTAAATGCCCACTTAAACTTGCATGAATTACTTGTTTAGCAATCATTGCATCCCTGATTTCACCAATGAGTATTATATCAGGATCACACCTCAAAATAGCCTTAAAAGAATTAGCGTAATTAATACCTGCTTTTTCGTTGATAGACACTTGAGTAATTCCCTCAACTAAACGCTCTACAGGATCTTCTACGGTAATGATGTTAACATTTAAATGCTCCTTTGCGTGTACTATGAGCTGATACATTAATGTACTTTTTCCAGATCCCGTCGGACCGCTAAACAGTATTAACCCTTGTTTTTTATGAACTAGTTTAAATAATTGATTAATACTAAGTGCTTTTGCAGAATTTTGAAAGTATTGAGGTATAATTCTCACTACACAACTTTCAAATCCTAGAGATAAAGGTAAAGTTGAAACTCTTAAATAATATAATTGTTTGAGTTTGTAAGCATATCTTCCACTTTGCGCAGTGCTATGTGTTGAGACATCTAAGCCAGCCTGATATTTCATATATGTGAGCAATTTCCTATAAATATGAACTTCAACTGTTTCTATAGTGCTTAAATATTCTTTTTTCCTAAATTTAATGTGTACTTTGTTTTGGTCAGGGATAAAATGTACATCTGATACATTTTCATTAATAGCTTTATCAATAATGTTTTTAAAGAGTAACTTCAAAAAAACACCTCCTACAATAATACACGTAGGAGGTGTTAATATTACTTACTAAAGTTAAATTAACCATGCAAGTATGGATTAAGTTGTTCATCTTCAATCGTTGTATATGGCCCATGACCTGGGAATAAAGGTAAATCATCATCTAGCTTGAATAATTTATCTAATATCGAGTCAACTAATGTTTCATAATCACCTTTATATAAATCAGTTCTTCCTATACCTTGTTTAAATAAAGTATCACCAACTACAGCAAATTCGTCAAATATAAAAGATAAACTACCAGGCGAATGTCCAGGCGTATGAATTACTTTGAATTTAAAGCTTTCAATTTCCATAGAACCTTCATCAATCTTTTGTGGTGATACGCGACTTGTGACAGGCGTTAATCCATATTGCTTAAATTTCTGTGAACCATTTTTATCAGTATTAGTTAAAAAATCAAATTCACTGTAATGCATATAAACGGGCACCTTATATTTATCAACAATTTGATCTAAAGCACCAATATGGTCGAAATGAGCGTGTGTTAACAATACTGCAATGACAGGTTTATTAATTTGGTTTAATTTTTTTATAATTAATTCATAATCAGCCGCTGGATCAACTATAATGACATGCTTATCATTTTCAATAAAATAAGTATTCGTCTTAACTAAGCCCAATGCTAAACTAGAAATTTGCATTGTTAGCGACCTCCATTATCTAAATGATTTTGAACTGATTTTAGTTTATCATTCATTTTGCGAGATTTATCTCTTCTATCGTCAATTCTGATATTCGTACAAACTCTATCAATACCTTTATCAAAAGGTAATTCATGAATGGCTTGAACGACTTCAAATAAATCTTTCAAATCTCCTTCAATTAAGGTATTCATTGGTGTTAATTGATAGTCAATTTTACCTTGTGCTTTAAATTCTTTTAATTTCGTTTGTATCTCAGCAATATATTTGCTAACACTTGGTCCTTCTGTACCCACAGGTATAACTACTACATCTACTATAGCCATTATTTCACACCTTCCTTTTCAATTATATAAGTATAAATTAAGCCAGCAGCACCAGTAATGCCCGCATCATTACCTAATTTAGCTTGAACAATTTCTGTTCCTTGTTGTGCTGGTGTAAAAGTTAGATTATGATACTCTGTTTTTATATTTTCAATTAAAATCAAACCAGCTGTAGACATTCCTCCACCTAAAACAATATATTTAGGGTTACTTGTCACGCTGATAATACTGCACAAATATGCAATATAATTAGCTACACGCTCCGTAATAAAGATACAGAATTGATCTCCAGCTTTCGCTGCATCAAATACTGCTTTTGCGGTAACTTGATTATCTTTGATTAATTGAAGTATCGAAGATTTAAACGTTAATTTAGGATAATAAAAATTCACTAAATTAACAACACCTGTCGCGGAAGCAACGGTTTCAATACAACCTGATTTACCACAATTACATTTAAAGCGTTGATCATGGTCAACTCTAAAATGACCAATTTCAGCACCAGAGCCATTATGACCGTGCACAATTTCTCCGTTAGAAATAATACCGCCACCTAGACCAGTGCCTAATGTGATTGCAACTACATCGTCTGCACCATGTCCTGCACCTTTGTGCTTTTCACCTAACGCTGCAACATTAGCATCATTATCAACATAAACAGGACATTCTACAAATTGTTTGAAAATTTCTCTGACATTAACAGTTTCTTTCCAATATAAGTTAACTGCACCATTAACCTCACCTGTTTCAAAATTCACTGGTCCTGGTACACCAATACCAACACCTAACACATCTGAAAAAACAAAGTCAGAATTATCGACATGTTCAACGAAAGATTCATAAACATTTTTCAAAAGTGCATAACCTGTAACATCTGACGTATCAGTTTTTATAGACCATTTCTCAATTTGTTCTAATTGTTGGTCGAATATACCTAGCTTACAAGTTGTACCACCAATATCTGCTGCTAAGATAATTTTTTTCATGTATTTTATTCATCCTTCTCTTATTTTTAAGGAATGTTAAATTAAATCTTGATTTCATCAACAGTCTATTTTAATGTTTTACATGTTAAAATAGTTGTCTTCTTCCTTAAAATATATTTTTTCTCTGTATAAAACATATATATCTATATTAATATTTTTCATTTCACAAATGCAATGATAACGAATATAAAGATATATTATATAATCAATAACAAAAAATGTGGCTATTGATTGTTAACTGTTTAAACTGCCAATATGGTGTGTATCCATATTATAAAAACCACTTACTCATATAATGATTCAAGAAATTAGCGTTCATTTTTCCGTTGATTAATAATTAATTTAGATTTAATATAATCATCTTTGGTAATTAAACTATATTCATACAATGAATGTAATTCTTGTTCCATCATTTCATAAATATCTGACTTATCCTTAAAGTAAATGATAAAACCAAATTTTTTTAAAAGTTGTTGTACATCATAAAATGTATTAATCTCATGAATCACTGTCATCGCTCAATTCTTTATTTAAATTAATATAATCATGATTAGTTGGATCTATTTTTAATGCAGCTTTAATATGTTTTTTTGCTTTATCTTTGTTATCGATAGATCTATTTGCTACCGCTAGTTTGTAATTTAATAATGCAGAATCTGGAAAGTTTCTTAAACCTCTTTCCCATGTTGCCATTCCTTCTGATTTTGAATCTGTTGTCGCATTAATTAATCCTTTTAGGTAGTATGTTTCATCATCGGCATAACTTTTATTTACCGTGTGTTGTACCATATCTTTAGCACTTTTATAATTACCATGCTTCATTTCCTTTTCAATGATTGTATTATAAATATTATCCTCTTGAATCGTAAAGATGCGAATTTGAGCTGCAATAAATAAAACAATCATTAAAATTAGAAAAATCCAGAATTTATTTTGGTTGATTTTAAAATAATATCCTATAAGTGTTATTAGTAAACCACCAATGAAACCACCCACATGTGCTACTATATTTACATTTTGCATTAATAATGAAGCACCAATTAAAATGACTAGGACAATCAATAATTGGCCAATTAACTTTTGATTAAATTGTTTACCAATATACATAAACGCAAAAATGGCTCCAATTAAACCAAAAATAGCACCACTTGCACCAACGGAAACAGTATCCGTATTAAAAGATAAGGAAGCAAAATTACCAAATAAGCCAGAAACAAAATAAATAATTAAAAATCGCCAATGCCCAACAATAGCTTCCACTATTTTTCCAAAAATAAATAAACTCAACATATTCATTAATATATGTTCAAAATTATAATGTAAAAATATAGATGATATGAGTCTGTACCATTCTCCATGAACGACGTTAAAATGTACAAGACCTCCAATATCTAAAAGTTTCAAATCAGAAAAATGATTTAAAAATAGCACCATCGAAAGCCAAATAATAATATTAATTACAATTAATAAATATGTAACTGGCGCAAATTTAAGCATATGTTTTTCAATAGGATTATTATTTAATGCTCTTTGCTTATAAAAACCTTTTGTATGTTTCGTACTACGGTTAAACATAAATTTCATTAAATAATTGGGCATTATTTTATCCAAATGTTCAACTTGTCGAATAATCTTCACTTTGAATTTAACTGATTTTAGTTCGTCCAAATTTTCATTTGTAAATGTTTTATCAGTGTAAATATATAAATAATAATTTTGGGGTTTGAAACCTAAAAATGTAATAATATCTTCTTCATGGTCTTGAATTCTACTTTTATCAAATCTAACTTCTTGTGTAGAATTAGCACCAAATTTAAATATTGCAACAGATTGCTTTCTTTTATTTGCAAGCCAAATTTCAGAATCATCTTGATTACGATGTACAACTTGATAGTTTAAATATTTTGTCCAAGTATAAATTGACTTCCAAAAGTGCTTTTCAGTTATCATTTTTTCCTCCATTAATGCGTAGCCGCTATAATTAATTTTTGCACAGGTTGATCATGTGCTTCTATTTCAAAATCATTTATTTGGAAGTCATAAATTAAACTTATTGTTGGCTGTTGATGATGTGATAAAAATTTATCAAAATAACCCCCACCATAACCAATTCTGTAGCCTTTGTTATTGAATACTACACCTGGTACTATTAACAAATCTAAATCATTCGTTATTTCTGTATTACTTGTAACATAATTAATTCCTTTATCGTCAGGTGCAAGATTCGATAAATCATCTAAACCTTTAAATGACATTGTTTTGGTTTTATAATCAGTTTCTGGTACATATACATTTTTATCATCATTTAGCATTTTTGAAATGATTGGATAAGTATCGACTTCATGTGCCATTGACAGCACAATACCAATACGTTTTGCTGATTTATATTCAGATAAATTCAATAATTGTTGTGTTAAGTATTGATCAGCAGATAATTTTTGCTCTTGTTCGGAAAATTGTTTCATCTTTTTTATTATTTCTTTTCTTAATGAACGTTTACTCATATATGACACCTTCCCATTTTATATCCTCTTTTATTATAACGATAAAAATATGTTATGTCATCATACTGCTATTTCAATATATTTTTGAAAAAAAATAACCAGATTCAAATTTTAGAATCTGGTTAAAATTTTCATTATTTTGTTTCACGGTGCAAAGTATGTTTGTTATCACGAGCACAGTGTTTTTTCATTTCGATACGTTCAGGATTAGTACGTTTATTTTTTGTTGTAATGTAGTTTCTTTCTCCACATTCTGTGCAAGCTAGTGTTACGTTTACGCGCATGCTAATTCCTCCTTACCTTTTCAAAATACGACTTATTTATCATACCATTTAGTTATAAAATTGAAAAGTATTATTTTTTAATATAGACCATACCCATAGGTTTTAAAGAGAAAATAGGTTGTTTATGGTTTACTTTTTATCTTTTTCCTTAAAATAATAGTTAATTATATCGCGACCTAAGTCACCACCATTAAGCCAAGGTTCTGGAACAGGCTGATTCGTATATACAATTGAAAATGCTAATTTTGGATTTTCTATTGGTGCATAACCAACATAAGTTGAATTTACTTTTGGTTCACCATCTTGGAATACTTCTGCAGTACCAGTTTTACCAGCTGAAGGGACAACGGTATCATTGAAACTTTGATAGCCTGTACCTTCTTTTTCATTAAATGCCATTTTAAACCCTTCTTGTACTTGCTTAACTTGGTCTGATGTATTGTTAACTTTATTTAATACATCGCCTTTTACTTTCTGTTTAACTGGACCTAAGGAGTCTTTATTTGTTGCTTTTCTAATTTCTAAACCTACATGTGGTTGAATTCTATAACCATCATTTGCAATTGTAGAAGCATATTGTGATAACTGTAATGGTGAATAAGTATCATATTGTCCAATTGCTAAATCTAAATAATTTCCTGGATTATCTGTTAATGATTCTATCTGACCCCCAGTTTCATTTGGCAAATCGATACCTGTTTTAACACCTAAGCCAACTTGATTTAGCCCTTTTCGTAATTTTTGACCTGCTTCTGAAATATCAGTAGGCAATGTCATGTTTGGTGTGTATGGGGAACCAGCAATTTTTAATGCTGTTTTAAACATGTATACGTTTGATGAATGCATTAAAGCTTCTTTATCATCAATCGTTACTTTACCATCTTGGTTGAAGTATGAACGTTTAGAAAGACCCCCTGCAAATTTTAATGGTTCATCAACCATTTTCTCACCAACATTAATGGCATCGTTTTGGTAACCTGCTAGTAATGTTCCCCCTTTAACAGACGATCCAACAGCGTATTGTGACGTGAACGTTCCGATATCATAATCAGTTAAATCACCATTTTTATCAATTTGTTTCCCAGCCATTGCTAAAATATCACCATTATTAGGATTTTGGACAACCACTAAAGCATTGTCCATATCTTTAGCACCTTCACTACGTAATTTGCTTATTTGTTTTTCCAAATACTCTTCTGTTTTCTTTTGTAAATCAATATCAATACTTAAAACAAGATCGTCTCCACGTGATCCTTCATGAATTACTTGTGAATCAATGACTTCTCCTGATTTATCTGTTGTGTATTTCATTTCTTTCTTTTTACCCTTGAGAATATTATCGTATTGATATTCTAAATAAGATTTTCCTACACGATCATTTCTTGAATATCCTTTTGATAAATATTGTTCTGTTAATTCTTTTGGAATACCTTCTTGTGTAGTAGAGACATCGCCAAAAATACCGCGTAATGTATCATCATATGGATATTTTCGATCCCAATCCATCGTAGTATTAACGCCTGGTAAATCAGAAAGTTTTTGTGACACTGCAGCATATTCTTCATCTGTAACATCTTCGTTTTTAATCATTTGAGGATCTAATGCAGAACCAGACATCATTTCTCTAAATATTGCTAAAACTTGTAAATCTTTATCAGAAAATGAATCAAATTGTTTCTTTCCAATTTTTTTATGTAATGTTTCATCATATTGTTCTTGAGTAATACTTCCATCGTCTAATAATGATTGCTCTTTTTTCATTAATTCATCAGCTTTATTAGGATGTTTTAAAATCCAAAAATCTTGTTTATCTCGATCTGTAATTTTATCAGTATCCATTTTTATAAGTTTTGACAAATCATTAGCTATTTTTAAAACCTCTGATTGCGATGTTTTTCTTCCACGAGAAAAGGTAATGGCTTTTTTAGATGCATTATCTACTAGGACTTTACCATTTCTATCGAGAATTCTCCCTCTTGGAACAGCTTCATTAACAGTTAAATTTTCACTGTTTTTAATTAATTGCTTATAATGAGAGCCCTGCGCAATTTGCAAATAACCTAATCGTAAAACAATAATCGCAAAAATAAATACAATTAGACCAAACACAAAGCTTATTCTTTTATTCATCGTATTTCTTATTTTCTCATCGTTTGATTTTTCCTTTAATCTTTTTAGCAAAACAACATACCTCTATTCAAAAGTGATCACTTTAAATGATATATGAAATTGACACAGATTTCTATTATTTTAAATAAAAAAACGACGACCTGTGTAAGGCCGTCAAAAATAGAAGCTTAATTATTTAGCAGCGTTATATAATTCATCAACTTTTTCCCAATTTACAACGTTCCAGAAAGCACTAATATATTCTGGACGTTTGTTTTGGTATTTAAGATAATAAGCATGTTCCCAAACGTCTAAGCCTAGGATTGGTGTTTTACCTTCTGTAAGTGGGTTATCTTGGTTTGGAGTTGTAACAATTTCTAAATTACCATTATTAACAACTAGCCAAGCCCATCCTGAACCAAAACGAGCTGCAGCTTTATCTGCAAATTCTTCTTTAAATGCATCTAAAGAACCCCATTGTTCTTTAATTTTATCAACTACAGTTCCTTTTTCTTCAGAGTTTGGAGTTAATAATTCCCAGAATAATGAGTGGTTTAAGTGTCCACCGCCATTATTTCTAACAGCTGTTTGAATATCTTCTGGTACACTGTCTAAATTTGCAATAATTTCTTCAATTGATTTAGACTCTAAATCAGTACCTTCAATTGCTGCATTTAATTTAGTAACATAAGTGTTATGATGTTTGTCGTGATGAATTTCCATTGTTTGTTGATCAATATGTGGTTCTAATGCATCAGAACCATAAGGTAAGTTTGGTAATTCAAAAGCCATAAATAATCATCCTCCTAATTAATCTGTAAATAAAGCATAACAACTAAAAATGATTACAACAATGAATATGCTTACAAACTTATTCAAAAGTCATAAAATTATATTTGTTATCTTTAGTTCCTTTATTATTATATCTCAAAATAGTGGATTTTAAACATAATAGCCAAAGTATTTTAAAAATTCAATATAATTCAGACTAATGACCTATGTTTAGAAGGAAACTTTTTTGTAATAAGCGTCGATTGGTGCCATTTTACATTTAGAAATGCGTTGGCAATTTTAAGCATGCTGACAAGCTTCACATACTCCATAAACTTCTAATTTGTGGGTATGGATTGCAACTTTAGGTAAAAACGCCTTTATCTGTTCAATTGGACAAAAATCGATTATTTTTGTATCACCACAGGATTCACAAATAAAATGATGATGATGGTGATCAGTACACGCAATTCTAAATTTCATTTCACCATCGAGTTCCGTGCCCTCAACGATACCTAAGTCTTTAAATAAATGTAAATTTCTATATATCGTGTCAAAGGAGATACCTGGATAATCCTTATCTAATTTTTGCTGTATATGTTTTGCGTTAATATACTTATCTTTTTCTATAAAAACATTTATCATATCTCTTCTTTTATTTGTATATTTGTGTCCTTCTGCTTTTAGAATATTAATTGCTTCGTCTATTTTCATTATTAATAGCCCCTTTCACAGTTTTTAATTTGAACTTTTGATATGACATCATTATTGCTAATAAAAGAACAAGTAGTACGACAATCACGCCACCAGGGGAAATATTCATATAAAATGCTAATACAAGCCCTGCTATAACTGAAAATTCTCCAATTAATACACTCAATATAATAAGTTGTTTGAAACCTTTCGTCATACGCATTGCTATAGCTATCGGCAATGTAATTAATGCACTTACTAATAATATACCTACTACTCTCATAGATGCTGATATGACCATCGCGACTATTATGATAAATAAAAACTGTATCCATTTTGGAATACCTATAACTTTACTATATTCTTCATCGAATGATAGTATGAATAACTCTTTGTAATATAATAATATAAATGCTAATACGATGATAACGATTGCGATAATGGTTGATAAATCACTGATAGTTACAGCACTAATAGAACCAAATAATAAACCAACAATTTCTTGATTAAAACCATCTGCTAATGAAATAAAAATAGCACTTAATGCTATGCCTGCACTCATTATAATTGGAATAGCGATTTCTTGGTAATTACTATACGACGTCCTAAGCTTTTCGATTAATAATGCACCAATGACTGCGAATAATATGCCGAACCACATAGGATTAATAAATGTAAGTGCAGGTGCAATCGTCACGAAAAACATGCCAAAAGAAATACCACCAAGTGTAACGTGGCTTAATGCATCTGCGATTAAAGATAGCCTTCGAACAACAATAAATGCACCGATTAATGGGGCAATAAAGCCAATCAAAATACCACTTATCAGAGAGTATCTCATAAAATCAAAATTTAATAATGCCTCAATCATGATGAACAACACTCCCTATTATGTTGATGGTCTACAAACTGAATAGGATGACCGTATATTTTAGATATTTCCACTTCATCTAACGACTTAAAATCCTCTGTCGTGCCATGAAAATGTAAATGCTTGTTTAAACATGCTACTTCCGTAGCAGTATCTGCTACAACACCTATATCATGGGTAACTAAAATGATTGTTACTCCTTCATTTTTTAAGGTCTCTAATGTTTCATAAAATTCACTAACGTGTTTTGCATCTATACCGTTCGTCGGTTCATCTAGTATAAGTACTGAGGGATTGCTAATTAAAGCTCGCGCTATTAATACACGTTGTTGTTGCCCACCCGATAATTCTGCAATATTTTTATTAATTAAGTGACCTATATTCAAACTATTTAATACGGCTACCACTTTATGTTCATCATTTTTATTAAACCATTGAAATAACTTTTTACGTTTTGTAAGCCCGCTCATAACAACTTCTTTTACACTCGCAGGAAAGCCCGCTTTAAATGCTTGAGCTTTTTGTGAAACATAACTAATTTTATATAGAGATTGCTTTCCATTATATGCTTTGCCATCTACATATATTTCACCTTTTTGCAAAGGTAATAGTCCTAATATGATTTTTAGCAAAGTTGATTTGCCAGCACCATTTGGTCCTACTATAGCCAAAAATTGACCTTTATTAATTTTAATATTTATGTTTTCTAATACTTTTTTATTTTCAAAATAATAATCAATATTTTTTAATTCAAACACTGGAGTAGTCATCTTTTCACCTCGTTCTATACTATACAACTTGTTAACAATTATGTAAATAGTAATGTTTACGAATTAACAAAAAGGATGAAATAGAGCTCAATTATAAATTGAGTTTACTATTCCATCCTTCAAAACATTATTTGGTTATTATTCAGTCTTTTTAAGTGTTATTGCATTAAGATTTTATCTTTTAACTCAGGATCAAATTGCTGTTGTTTAAGCATTTCAATTTCAAATTTATACGGTGGTTTTTTATTCTTTTTATCTTCACCTACATATGGTGTTTCAAGTATTTTGGGAATATCTTTGAACGTATCATGATGAACGATATAATTTAAAGCATCAAAACCGATATAACCAAAGCCTATATTTTCGTGTCTATCTTTATGTGCGCCAATATCATTTTTACTATCATTTACATGAACAACCCTTATTCTATCGATACCAATAATCTTATCGAATTCATTTAATACACCATCGAAATCTTCTTTTACATTATAGCCTGCATCATGCGTATGACAAGTATCGAAACACACGGATAAACGTTCATTATGCTTAACGCCATCTATAATTCGAGCGATTTCTTCAAAATTCCTTCCAATTTCTGACCCTTTACCGGCCATTGTTTCAAGTGCGATGCGTACATTATTATCATTTGTAAGTACTTCATTTAGTCCTTCTATGATCTTATTAATACCAGCATCTGCACCTTCTCCAACATGTGAACCTGGATGCAATACTATATCTTTAGCTCCTATTGCTTGAGTTCTTTCAATTTCACTTTGCAAAAATTCAACACCTAAATTAAATACATGAGGTTTGACAGTATTCGCAATATTTATAATATAAGGTGCATGCACGACAATATTTGAAAGCCCATAAGTTTGCATCAATTCTTGACCTTGATCAATATTTAATTCTTCTATAGGCTTTCTTCTTGTGTTTTGTGGTGCACCTGTATAAATCATGAAAGTAGATTCACCGAATTTATGTGCTTCTTCAGCTGAACCTGCTAACATTTTCTTGCCATTCATAGATACATGAGATCCTAATAACATAGTAGTCACCAATCCTTTATTTATTTTTTCTGGCTTGACGATTTTGTTTCTTGCTGAATTTTTTACGCTCTTGACGTTTTAAATGTTCTAGATCACGTTGGAATTTTTTCTTATAGCCAGGTTTTACTTTTTTCTTGTTTCTCTTCACTTTGTTTTTTAATTCGTTTGTTAAATGATCATCTTTATTCTTACGTGATTGTCGTGTATTGTGTGCCTTTATTGGTGTCAATTCATCGTTTTTTATATCAACATTCTCAAATTGATAACCTCGCTGTTCAATTAACGCGATGTTTTCTTCTTCCTCAGGGCTGTATAGTGTAATTGCAACACCTTTATATTGACCTCTACCAGTACGTCCAACACGATGCGTGAAGAAATCAACATCATTTGGTACATCAAAGTTAATGACATGACTTACGCCTTCAATGTCTATCCCACGTGATGCTAAATCACTTGCGATAACAAATTGAAATTCTAAATTACGAATACGTTTCATTTGTTGTTTACGCTCTCTAGGCGTTAAACCACCATGAATCATACCTAATTTTAACCCGGCAGCATTTAACTGGTCTGCAAGTTCGTTTGCATTATCGCGACTATTACAAAATATAATACATAGGTATGGATTTAAAATATCAATGAGTTTTATCGTTTTTTCTATCTTTGCTTCTCCCTTTGTTGGAATTAAAAAGAATTCAATGTTTTTGTTATTCTTTTGAACATTTTCAATTTCAACGTATTCAGGATTTTCTAAATATTTATTTAAAAATGGATGTAATGATTTAGGTATTGTAGCACTAAATACAGCTATATGAGATTGTTCATCTAAGCGTGTAGCAATATGGTCTACCTCTTCTATTAATCCTAAATCAATCATTAAGTCAGCTTCATCCACAACTAAATAAGAAGCTAAGTGCACATGTAAATCCCCATGTTTAGCTAGGTCGTTTATACGTGTTGGTGTACCTATAATAAGTTGTGGTTGGTTCTTCGCGCGTTGTCTATCTTTTTCAATATCAGAGCCACCAATGAAAAGTTTAACAGTTAAGCCACCTTTATAATCAGCTAAATGGCTAGCAACATCAAATAACTGTTGTGCTAATTCTCTTGTTGGCGCAACAATGATTGCTTGTGGTTCTTTAACATCGACATTTATTAAATGTATCAATGGTAATAAAAAGGCATGGGATTTGCCAGTGCCTGTTTGTGATTGTCCAATTAAGTTTACTTCTTTTAATATTTTTGGAATTACTCTATTTTGTACTTCTGTAGGTTGATTAAAGTTCAAATTTCGTACCGCGTCAATTAAACTAGGATCTAAATTAAACTTATCAAATGGGTGATTTGCCATGATTTGGCCTCCTTAAATCTTCATCTTTTCTATTATAAAGCATTCACAAACGATTTTGAACTAATTATTTTTTTCTCTAACTGTTGATGGTAAATATAGTTTGAAAGTAAGAGAGGCTGGGACATAAAGTAATGCCTCAGCCTAAAGTAAATGGTAGTTCGTTGACTGAAATAAAATTTTAAATAGTATCTTTTCCAAAATCCAACTATTTTTAGTCGGAAGGATCAATGAAATTTTATTTCTTCTAGTTATATCAATAACAATTATAAATAATTAAACGGATCCGTATTGAGTTTAGATGCCTTAATTTCAAAAGTAATGTCATCCCGTCTAATCCAATTAATTAATAAGTCACATAAACCATCTTTCATTACATATTCACTATAATGATTAATATCTAATAAGTTAATACCCGCAATTTTTGCATCTAAGGCCTCATGATGTTTGATATCACCAGTTATAAAAATGTCTGCGCCTTGTTGATCCGCTTGATACTCAAATCCAATACCCGAACCACCTATAATCGCAACCTTTTTAATTGTTTGCTTTAAATTTCCAATAAATCTAACACTCGGCATTTCCAATTGTGTTTTGACATGCTTCACAAAAGTAGGTGCATCCATCTCAGATTCTAAATCTCCAATCATACCTAAACCATAATTCGCTTCTTTTTCCATTTCTATAAAATCAAAAACTGGTGTTTCATATGGATGGTTTGTTTTAATTAATTGTTCTGCTAAATACTTTTGGTTTTCATCAATCATAAATTCTAATTTAAATTCGTTAACTTCTTCAATTTTATCTAAGGTACCAATATGTGGTTGAGCATTAACAGTGGGTTTGAATTGCCCATTCCCTGGGCTCTCAAAGAAACAATATTTATAATTTCCTTCTTCAGCTAAACCTGCATCACTCAAAGCATCTTTAAATGATTTAAGATTTGCTTCTGGAATAAACACTTGCACTTTATAGTATTTTAAAATTTCTGGGTTTAAGATTTGTTGATTTTTCAATTGAAGTTTTTCTGCTAACATCGCATTAACACCTTTTGGGTAAACATCTAGATTTGTATGCAAAGCAATTAAATTCATATCATTTTTAATTAACTTTCGTAAAATAGCGCCATAACCATCTTGATGAATAATATTTTTAACACCTTTAAATATGAGTGGATGATGACAAATAATAGTGTTAAAATCATGATTTATTGCTTCATCAACGACCTCATTGGTACAATCTAAAGCGGTTAAAACACCCGAAATTTCAGCAGATTCATCACCGATTAACAAGCCAACATTATCCCATGATTCTGCAGTTTTAAATGGTACATGTTGATTTATTATTTGAAGTAACGTTTTAACTTTCATTTACAACACCTCATTAATTAAATTGATTTCGTTGTTAATTTCATTTAATCGCTCACTATGTTTTTCAGAGTTCAAATGACTTTTGATTTTTTGCAATGCTTGTCGTTCTCTTTCCCATTTTTTGAAAAATAATTCATGTTTCTTTTTTAATAAAATCGGTCCAAACTTTATTTCCGATCTAGTAAGTGTTTGTGGCTGTTCTTCGCAAAAATCTGCTACGATTATTTCATAGATATGACCTTTTTCTTCTAAAATTACTTCTTCAATAATATTATAATGCATGGATTCTAACAAATTTCTAATCGCGCTAGATTGTATGTTACTTTGTAAAATAAGCCTTGGATGTGCGGTTAATTTTTCTTTACCTTCCTCAAGGATTTTAGCAATTAATGGCCCACCCATACCACAAATTGTAATGGTATTAATTTGATCATTCGACTGTATTATCGATAATCCATCCCCTAGTCTAACATCAACATGATTTACCAAATCATGTTCTACAACATTCTTTTTCGAAGCTTCGAATGGACCTTTGATTACTTCTCCAGCAATTGCATTTTTGACTAAATTATTTTCAATCGCATAAATCGGAAGATATGCATGATCTGAGCCAATATCTGCAAAGCAATCTCCTAATATAAATGTACTCACTTTTTTTAATCTTTGATTTAATGTAACCATAAAAGCGCTCCTCTATGTAAATGTAAAAAGCTCTTTTGTACGACAAGGTACAAAAGAGCTGAAAAATTAATCCATAAAGTCTTTAAGACGTTTACTTCTACTAGGATGTCTTAATTTTCTCAATGCTTTAGCTTCAATTTGACGAATACGCTCTCTCGTAACACCGAAGACTTTACCAACTTCTTCTAGCGTGCGTGTTCTTCCGTCGTCAAGTCCAAAACGCAAGCGTAGTACATTTTCTTCTCTGTCAGTTAATGTATCTAAGACATCTTCCAGTTGTTCTTTTAATAATTCATAAGCCGCATGATCAGATGGACTTTGAGCTTCTTGGTCTTCAATAAAGTCACCTAAGTGGCTATCGTCTTCTTCACCAATTGGTGTTTCTAATGAAACTGGCTCCTGAGCTATTTTTAATATTTCTCTTACTTTTTCAGGTGGTAAATCCATTTCCTCACCAATTTCTTCTGGGGCTGGATCACGACCTAAATCTTGTAATAGTTGTCTTTGTACACGGATTAATTTATTGATTGTTTCTACCATATGCACTGGAATACGTATTGTACGAGCTTGGTCTGCAATTGCACGTGTAATTGCTTGACGTATCCACCAAGTTGCATATGTTGAAAATTTAAATCCTTTATTGAAATCGAACTTTTCAACTGCTTTAATTAAGCCCATATTACCTTCTTGAATTAAATCTAAGAAAAGCATGCCACGGCCAACATATCTTTTGGCTATACTGACTACTAAACGCAAGTTTGCTTCAGCTAATCTTGATTTAGCGACTTCATCGCCTTGTTCAATTCTTTTAGCTAATTCTATTTCTTCTTGCGCATTTAATAAATCGACACGTCCGATTTCTTTAAGATACATACGTACAGGGTCATTAATTTTAACACCTGGAGGAGCACTTAAATCATTAGGATTTAATTCAGCATCTTTGTCAGAACTATCTTTTTCATTTACCAAACTGATATCGTTATCTGTTAATTGATCAAATAGTTCATCCATTTGATCAGAATCCATCTCGAAGTTTTGCAATTTCTCTGCAATTTCTTCGTGGCTCAGATGCCCTTCTTTTTTACCTTTTTCAATTAAGTGTTTTTTTACATCTTCTAAAGTTAGAGATGGGTCAATTGTTTGCTTTTTAAGTGTAACTTTATTTCCAGACATGAAAAGGCCTCCCGAATATAATATCAACTTGAAACCGTGATATCATTTGATAGATAATCTTAATATTATCTACCCATAATTCATACGATTTATGCAAGTTGTTAAACCCAATAATATACAGATATATTCATTTTAAATTTAATTCATTCTATTTTTATTGAAGTCTACAATTTTTTCTAGGTAATATTTCTGCAACTCTAAATCACCTAATCTAGAAGCCTCCCGTAACTTATGATTAAGCGATTCAATCGTTTCTTCATTTCTATTTGTTAAAAGTGTGTTTAAATAATCATCGATTTCATGTTCATAGGGTTCTTCATTTATCATATAGTTATCCAATGATATAAATGCTTCTTTAATTTCATTTGAATCGATATATTGTAAAACATCACTAATATTAAACGTATCATTCTCAGAATAAAACTCATGTAAAGCATTAAATATACGCTTAAAATACTGATTTGTAAAGTCTTCTGTTTGAAGTAATTTATGATAATTCAAGAAAATATCCTTATCATTCATAAAATGTTTTAATAAAGCACGCTCTGCCTTTTCTTGTTTATTTAAATTAGTGAATTGTGGCACACTAGGAAATTGATATGACTGTGGTTGATAATAATCTTCACGTTGTCCTACTTCAATATTTAAACTGTCCATGCTTACTTTAAACAATTCTGACACGTCTTGCAATATTTTTTTACGTAAAATTGAGGACTTCATTAATGAAATATCATTCGTTATTTCTTTTAAATACCTTTCATATGCTAAATCATTATTTTCAATTTCTTCTTGATGCATATGCACTTTATAAAGAATGAATGCTTTTTTTTCATGTTCAACAAAATAATTAAATGCATCTGCACCGTGTTTTCCAATATACTCATCTGGATCCATGTTCTTCGGAAGTTGTACTACAAATACATTAAATCCTTGTTGTAACAATATTTGACCAGATTTTAAAGTGGCCTCACTACCAGCAAAATCCCCGTCAAACATCAGCGTCACATTTGAAGTGAGTTTTTTCATAAATGCGATATGTTCTTGTGAAATTTGTGTTCCCATACTTGCTACAACTTGATGTAATCCTGCATAATCGGCTTTTATCACATCCATAAAACCTTCGAGTAGTATAATTTCATCATTTTTACGTATCGCTTTTCTGGCTTGATCTACGTTGTATAATAATCTTCTTTTTTGAAATATCGGTGTTTCAGGACTGTTAAGATATTTTGGCTCTTGATTTGTATATGTTCTCCCAGAATAACCAACAGTTCGTCCTTGTGCATTTGTTAATGGGAACATAATTCTATCTCTGAAACGATCATAGTAGCTAAAATTTTCTTCGTTTCTAGACAATAAACCCGCTTCATATGCGAGTTGAATATCATAACCTTTCTTCTGTAAAAAGTCATGACAAAAATTTGCATTTTTTGGCGCATAGCCTATTTTCCGACTATCTATCAGTTCATCAGTAAAACCACGCTCTTTTAAATAATTTAACGCCGCTTCACCTTCAACAGTTTTTTTTAAGGCGTAATGATAATAATCTTGCATTAATTCATGCATTTCAATCATTTGCAAATCTTCAGAGGCAATTTGATGATTAGGATGTTGCTCTGACGCTGTTTGAGACGTTTCAACTTCAATATTTACACGTTCACCTAATAATTTTACTGCTTCAGTAAAAGAAACGTCTTTAATTTCTTGAGTAAATTGAAAGACGTTCCCTCCTTTTTTACAACCAAAGCAATGGCAAATTTGTTTGTCTTCAGAAACAGTAAACGATGGTGTTTTTTCATCATGAAAAGGACACAACCCAATGTAATTGCGTCCTCTTTTTTCTAATTTAACATATTCACTTACTAAATCGAGAATATCCGTTTTCTCTTTAATTTCATTAATTGTTGCTTGTTCAATTCGCAAAATTATCACCTATTAGACAGTAGTTATAATATTATAATAGAATTTCTTATTTTAGGAAACTATTTTGCTCAATGATACTAATAATATCATTTGCAGTTTCTTCAATCGCCTTATCAGTAACGTCTATCACAGGGCAGCCGATCTTTTCAACTAATTCATTGAAGTAATTTAGTTCTTCTACAATACGTTGCTCTGTAGCATATCTTGCATTATCTCCTAAGCCTAATTGTTTTAATCTTTCTTTTCTGATGCGATTTAATTTGTCTTCACTTATCTTTAATGCAATACATTTTGATGTGTCAACGTTAAATAAATTATCTGGAGGTGTTACCTCTGGCACAATTGGTATATTCATCACTTTATAACTTTTATGTGCAAGATATTGTGACAGAGGTGTTTTTGAAGTTCTAGATATGCCTAATAGAACGATGTCAGCTTTATCTAAACCTTTTGGATCTTTACCATCATCATATTTTACTGCAAATTCTATAGCATCAATCTTTTTAAAATATGCTTCATCTAATTGATGCACAAGTCCTGGTTCAAAATAAGGTTGTTCATCAATTTTATCTAATAATATATTCATCAGTGGACCCATAATGTCTACAGACTTAATTTGAAATTCTTTTATTTTTGCTTCCATATACTTTCTTATTTCTGGCTTCACTAATGTATAAACAACTATCGCTTCAGTGTCTTTTGCAACTGAGATTACTTCATCTACATTTTCTAAAGCTTCAATATACGGATACCTACTAATTTCACTTTCACATTGATTTGGGTTAAATTGTGAAATGCAAGCTCTTGCTACAAGTTCAGCAGTTTCACCTACTGAGTCAGAAGCAACAATAATTTTAATATTTTCCATTTAATACATACCACCTATTCATTTAGTAAAGAGACAAATATTTTTGTAATTGTTGTTTTAGATATACGGCCCTTAACTTCATATTTTCCATTTTCTTTTTTAATCACAATTGGTAAAGAATCTATTTCTTTTTCAATCATTAGATTTGCAGCAAATATTACACGCTCGTCTTCAAGTACAAAGCTTAAATTAGGCATACGCGTCATTATAATATTAACAGGCATCGTATGTATATCCTTACCTATCATTGACGCACGTAATAAATCCTTTCGGGAACAAACGCCTATAAAATCTCCTTCATTATTTATAACAAACAACGTACTAACATCCTCTAGAAATATTGTGCAAATCGCATCATAAACAGACATTTCATTTTTTACTACTACAGGGTGTGATGCGTAATCTTTAACAATATATTGTTTTAATTGATCAGCAATTAATTTATTTTTTGGCTTTCCGGAATAGTAGTAGCCAACACGTGGACGAGCTTCTAAAATACCAGACATCGTAAGTATTGCTAAATCTGGCCTCAAGGTCGCTCTAGTAAGACTAAGATGTTCGGCTATATGTTCACCAGTAATAGGTCCATTATTTTTGACAATATCAACAATTTGTTGTTGTCTTTTACTCAGTTCTATAAGACTTCACCCCTTTACTCATTACATTTAATTATACATTGAATTATAAATTGCTACAAATACATATATTTACTTGCTAATAATCAACCAATACATTAAAATTGTATTTAAAGCGAGTTAAGGGTGGTGAAAGCTTAACAAAACAATTGGCTACAATTTCAAATGAAGTTTCAAAAGCGAGTGTACACACTAAATTGGGTGGAACCGCGGGTTATTAAAAATTTATTAAAAACACATAAATTATATGTGATTAAAATTAATTAACTCGTCCCAAGACAATGATTAAGTTTTTTTTGGCTTTTTCTTTGTCTTGGGGCGTTTTTTATGTTAAAAGGAGTGTTTTTTTTGGCAAAAGATATGGAAACAATCGTTCAATTAGCAAAACATAGAGGTTTTGTATTCCCTGGTAGTGACATTTATGGTGGTTTATCAAATACATGGGACTATGGTCCATTAGGTGTAGAATTAAAAAACAATATTAAAAAAGCCTGGTGGCAAAAATTTATCACGCAATCTCCATATAACGTTGGGATCGATGCAGCAATTTTAATGAACCCAAAAACATGGGAAGCGTCTGGGCATTTAGGTAACTTTAATGATCCAATGATAGACAATAAAGACAGTAAAATTCGTTATCGTGCAGATAAAATAATAGAAGATTATATGGCAAATGAAAAAGGCGATGAAAATTTCGTTGCTGATGGTCTTAGCTTCGACGAAATGAAACGTATTATTGATGAAGAAGGTATTGTTTGTCCAGTAAGTGGCACTGCTAATTGGACAGATATTCGTCAATTTAATTTGATGTTCAAAACATTCCAAGGTGTTACAGAAGATTCAACAAATGAAATTTTCTTACGTCCTGAAACTGCACAAGGTATTTTCGTCAATTACAAAAATGTTCAGCGTACAATGCGTAAAAAATTACCATTCGGAATTGGCCAAATCGGTAAATCATTCCGTAATGAAATTACACCTGGTAACTTCATCTTTAGAACACGTGAATTTGAGCAAATGGAATTAGAATTCTTCTGTAAGCCTGGTGAAGAAATAGAGTGGCAAAATTATTGGAAAACTTTTGCCAGCCAATGGTTAAAAGATTTAAATTTAAGTGAGTCTGCTACGCGTTTACGTGACCATGATGCAGATGAGTTATCACACTACTCAAATGCAACAACTGATATAGAATATCGTTTCCCATTTGGTTGGGGAGAATTATGGGGTATTGCAAGTAGAACAGATTATGATTTAAAACAACATAGTGAACATTCTGGTGAAGATTTCCAATATCATGACCAAGAAACTGGTGAAAAATACCTACCATATTGTATCGAACCTTCACTTGGTGCAGATCGAGTTACTTTAGCATTCTTGTGTGATGCATATGCAGAAGAAGGTGTTGAAGGCAGTAAAGATTCAAGAACTGTATTACACTTCCATCCTGCATTAGCACCATATAAAGCTGCTGTTTTACCATTAAGTAAAAAATTATCTGGTGATGCAATTAAAATATTTGAACAATTAAGCGCAAATTTTGCAATTGATTTTGATGAATCACAATCAATTGGTAAACGTTACCGTCGTCAAGACGAAATCGGCACACCATACTGTATAACATTTGATTTTGATTCACTAGAAGACCAGCAAGTAACGGTACGTGATAGAGACACGATGGAACAAGTACGTATGCCGATTGCTGAATTAGAAAGTTTCTTAACAGAAAAAGTTAAATTTTAATTTCAATATATCTATCGACCTTTAAAAGTGGTCGAACTAAATGAAAAACGTCGATTTCTATAAATTGTATAGAAATTGACGTTTTTATTATTGTTTATAAAATTTAATGATTCATTGAAATTGACCCTATTTATAGAATTAATTTGAATTATCTAATCTTTGTAATTGATTAATAAGTTTTTGGCTTTTGAAATACATGCCAGCATATTCACTATACAACATTATCATCAATTGCGACATCTCATCAACGATATCTTGATGAATACTTAAAGCGCTCATTTTACTTATCGGTAAGTTTTGTAACACATCTAATAAATAAAGTGTTCTATTGGACAGTAGTAACGCATTGGGATCTTGTTGATATGCATGGGTTGAAATTGCACCATCAAATTTAAAACTATAGCCAATGAGCTTAGATTGGTCGTCATCACCAGTGACAACGCAATGATTAAATATTGCGCTGAAACCAAACTTAGCCATTGATTTAATCAATACGATGACTGACATCAGTTGGGCGGATACGCCACTTTTAATTTTAGCTAATACAAAGTGTAATAATTCGTAACTAAATTGTGACAGTTCATCATTATCAATGGATCGATCTATCGCTTCAGTACATAAGCTAGCGTAACTACTCTCATAAATATCTAATCGCAAATGGTAATTTTGATCGATGACATCTATTGAACTTAAAGTTCCCATGCCTTTCCATTTGGAATAAATAAACAAGCCATACACAAATAGTTGCGTATTAGCTTGCAAGCCACTCTTACTCTTTTTGGCGCGGCGAACCATAAGCGGAATTTTTGCACCGTATTCATTTAAAATTGTGATGATTTTATCGGATTCGCCATAATCAACTGTTTTAATAATAATTCCTTTTTGTTTGATTAACATTTTAGCTCACCGACTCTCAAATTAATCTTGATCTTCTAAATATCCCATTTGACGAATGAAGTTAACTTTGTTTCGCCAATCTTTTTGAACTTTTACCCATAGTTCTAAATACACTTTAGATCCTAATAATCCTTCAATGTCTTGGCGTGCCCTTTTCCCAACTTCTTTGAGTTTTTTGCCACCTTTACCTATAACTATCCCTTTTTGTGAATCACGTTCCACAAAAATAGTAGCTTCAATTCTCACTCGATCTTCATCTTCTTTAATCATTCGATCGACATTGACTCCAATCGCATGTGGAATTTCCTCATTTGTAAGATGTAATATTTTCTCGCGGATAAGTTCACTCACTACAAACTGTTCTGGATGATCAGAAATTTGGTCATCCGGATAATATTTAGGTCCTTCTGGTAAATAAGATTTAATAACATTGATAAAGTGCTCAACATTTAATCCTTCTAATGCAGATATAGGAACAATTTCAGTGAAATTCATATATTTTTTATATTTTTCTATTCTTGGCATAAGTTTATCTGGATGTACTAAGTCAATTTTATTTAAAACTAAAAATACTGGAGTTTTAACTGATTTCAACATTTCCATAATGTATTCATCACCGCGACCAATATCTTCATTAACATTGACCATAAACATAATGGCATCAATTTCTGATAACGTGTTAGTCGCAACGCGCATCATATAATCGCCTAATTTATGTTTAGGTTTGTGTATACCTGGCGTATCTAAAAATATAATTTGTGCATCTTCTTGAGTCATTACACCTTGAATTTTATTTCTTGTCGTTTGTGCTTTATCAGACATAATAGCAATTTTATGTCCGATGACGCGATTAACAAAGGTAGATTTACCTACGTTAGGTCTACCAATAATTGTTACAAATCCTGATTTATGTGCTGTCATTAGTTTAAATCCTTTCCAGAAAATCCTAGAGGTAATAAATCACTAACTGTAGATTGAATCATGTCACCCTTATGATTGGTCATATATACAGGCATTTCATCATCACAAAGTTCTTTTAACACTTGTCTACAAGAACCACAAGGCGAAGAAGGTGATTCTGCATCAACGGTTACAGTAATTGATTCGAAATCGCCAGGTCGATATCCATCAGCAATAGCTGCAACAAGGCTTGATCTTTCTGCACAAATACCTAATGGGTAAGCTGCATTTTCTACATTTGCACCGTGATATGTTTTACCATCTTTTGTAATTAAATATGCACCTACTTTAAATTTACTGTATGGTGCATAAGCATTACTTTGTGCTTTTCTTACTTCCTTAAAATAATCAGGTTGGTATGCCATAATTTAACACTCCTATTCAATTTTATTTTTGTATTGTTATTTCAAACTAACTACTGCATAGTATATAGATAGATTAAAAATCGTATTGTTTATTTTATAAAATATGGTAAAAAAACGATAAGTCCAATTGCCAACGCAATTACTGAAGCAAGCATAACACTAGCAGCTGCTGTATCTTTAGCTTTCTTTGCATAGTCATGATATTCATCTGTAATCAAATCCACTACATATTCAAGGGCTGTATTTATGGCTTCAAATGTTAACACGAATCCTATAGCAATGAGGATTAAAATCCATTCAACTGTATTTATTTTTAAATAAATACTAAGGAAAATAGTAATAACTGCAAAAATAATATGGATTAAAAACTTTTTGTCTTTACTAAAGAGGACCAGTAAACCTTGAAAAGCATATTTAAAACGTTTCATAACTACCTCTAATCTCTTGGCAAGCCATAGGCATTTAAAATTTCATCTTGACGACCAAACATTTCTTTTTCATCCACTTCATCCATGTGATCATAACCTAATAAATGTAAAAAACCATGAAGGGCGAGGAAGCCAAGTTCTCTTTCAAACGAATGTCCATATTCATCTGCCTGTGATTGAGCAACTTCAGTGCATATGATAATATCTCCGAGTACTCTAGGTATGTCTAAACCACTAATTTCGGGTTCATCTTCTTCTAAAGCAAAAGATATTACATCTGTTACCTTGTCTTTATCTCGATACATTTTATTTATTTGTTGAATTTCTGCTTTGTCTACAAATGTCACAGATAATTCAGCATCGTTTTCTATTCCTTCTTTTTCTTTTGCAAAAGTAAGAAGATCGTCTATTTGCTTAAACCAATTGTTATCAACTAATTCAGTATGATCATTAAAATCTATTGTAAACATTTACTCTTCTCCCTCATAACGATCAATTATTTTACTTACAAGCGGATGACGCACAACATCGTTTTGGTCTAAATGATGGATACTTAGACCTTTAACATTGTGTAACTTTGCTATTGCTTCTTTAAGGCCACTTTTAACACCTTTAGGTAAGTCAATTTGTGTCTTATCACCAGTTACAACCATTTTCGAACCAAAACCTAACCTTGTTAAGAACATTTTCATCTGAGCATGGGTAGTGTTTTGCGCTTCATCTAAAATAACAAATGCATCATCAAGCGTTCTCCCTCTCATATATGCTAATGGGGCTATTTCTATAACGCCACGCTCGATAAATCTAGCCGTTTGTTCTCTTCCTAAAACAGTATTTAAACCATCATATAATGGGCGCAAATAAGGATCTACTTTTTCCTTCAAATCACCAGGTAAAAATCCTAATGATTCACCAGCTTCTACTGCAGGTCTTGTCAACACGATACGTTTGACATTACCTTTTCGCAGTTGCTTAGCGGCATAAACAACGGCTAAAAATGTTTTCCCTGTACCTGCTGGTCCAACGCCAAATACCAAGTCATTATGATACATAGCATTGACATAAAGTCTTTGTCCCATAGTTTTAGCCCGTATTGTTTTACCAAACGCGTCTTTAGTAATTTCGTCATCATATAAATCTAATAAGTAATGAATCGTACCATTTTTTGCCATTTTAACAGCGGCTTCTACATCCTTGAGTGATATAGTTACGCCTTGTTGTATTACTTTTAATAAATTAATCAGTACTGATTCAGCTTGTTCTACATGCTCAACTATTTCACCTTTTACGGCTATTTCTTGTCCTCGAGCATGTATTATGACATCAAATCCTTCTTCAATTGATTTAAGATTTTCATCATTATTACCAATGAGTGCTTGTGCTTCATTGATGTCATCTATTTGAATAATTCCAGGCATATAGTTGCTCCTTTACAAATATATTCGTTTCTATTATTTTATCCTATTAGATTTTAAGTTACAAAAATAATCATGATGCATGATATGAAATAAGCATTATTATAAAATTAATAATTTGAATAAATCATACTGCAACTTCAATGTTATTATATCATGAAATATTCTCATATTATTTCAAAGTGAATTAAAAATTAACATAAATTGTTATTTTTATGTAAACCAGAGCATAAAGAAAGTATAGTATAAAAATTAACGATCATTATATATTTTGAAATTAAAAATAACTCAACTTATAAAGTCAAAATTCTAACTTTATAAGTTGAGTTTAAATAAATTTATAATTTTTTTGGTCTTTCTAAAACTTCAGACCAAATAATACCATTAACAACTTCATCATCAGCGAATCTATATTGAGCATTTGTGCCAGAGCTTTGAACAGAATGTGCATTCATTAACTGTTTTAAACGATAACGCTTAGTTCTCTCTGATAAATATTTATCAGAAATGATATCTCGTGCTTTTTTCTCGGTTCTTTGTATTTTTTTCTCAGTTTCACGATCGATTTCATTACGTACGTCTTCCATTTTGCCCATTAGATCAGCTTCAAGCTCTTTTTGAAGTGTATCATCTTGTTGTTTTTGCTCACGTTTTACTTTTTCAGCTTCGGTTTCATTATGTTTAGGAACCGTTGATGTTTCTTGTTGAGGCATTTCACCTTCCATCTTTTCAGCTCGTGTTTCAACAGGTTTATTCTGCTTTGGTGTATGTTCTTCCTGAGTAAAAGGACCATCATTAAATTGTTTTTCCAACTCAGAAAATGTTTTTCCTACTTCTTCAAGGAAACCGCGTTTTTTTGGTGGCGCTTCAGACTGACTTGGCTGTTTATTAGTTGGCGGTTGTTGTTTTTTTCGCTTTTTATGACTATCATCGTTAATAGCACCAATTATCGTAAAAATGACAGATACTACAAAGATAATAATACCTATATTCATTTAATCACCCCTATTTATTATTCCGGTGATTCATCATCTTCTTTTTTTGTACGTTGGTTAATAGAATTTCTCATACCAGTATCTGCTTCAACATTTTTTAGATTATAATAATCTTTCACTCCAAGATTTCCTGAACGTAATGCTTCAGCCATAGCTAGTGGAACTTCTGCTTCCGCTTCAACAACTTTAGAACGCATTTCTTGTACTTTTGCTTTCATTTCTTGTTCTTGTGCTACTGCCATTGCACGGCGTTCTTCGGCTTTTGCTTGTGCGATATTTTTATCAGCAAGCGCTTGTTCAGTTTGTAAATCTGCACCAATGTTCTTGCTAATGTCTACATCTGCAATATCGATTGATAAAATTTCAAAAGCTGTACCTGAATCTAAACCTTTACTTAAAACTGTTTTAGAAATATTATCAGGATTTTCAAGCACTTGTGTATGATGTTCACTAGAACCAATTGTAGAAACAATACCTTCACCAACACGTGCAATAATCGTTTCTTCTCCAGCACCACCGACTAATCTTGCAATATTCGCGCGTACTGTGATTCTTGCTTTTGCTTTAACTTCGATACCATTCATTGCAACACCAGCGATAAATGGTGTCTCAATTACTTTTGGATTTACAGACATTTGAACTGCTTCTAACACGTCACGACCTGCTAAGTCTATAGCTGCGCCACGTTCAAAAGGTAAATTAATATCAGCTCTTTGTGCAGCGATATTTGCATCAACAACACGGTCAACATTACCACCTGCTAAATAATGTGATTCAAGTTGGTTCGTTGTTAAGTTTAATCCTGCTTTATGAGCTTTAATTAAAGGTGATATTACTTTACGTGGAGAAACTCTACGTAATCTCATACCTACTAGGGTACCAATGCCTACTTTTACACCCGCTGCGATTGCTGAAATCCACAATCCAACAGGTACAAATGAAAATAATAACAATAATGCAATTACGACTATAACTGCTATAATTAAAATTCCAATCATACTCATTCTCCTTTATGTTTCTATTTCTCTCACAACAACTCGAGTACCTTCAACTTCCAGAATAGTAACTTGTTTATTCCGTAATATAAACGAACCATCTGAAACTGCATCGATACGTTCATTGTTATAAATAATAATTCCTGCTGGTCTCAAATCTGTAGATGTAGTTGCAACTTCTCCAACTAAATGAGAGCGATCTTTATGTGATGTATAACCTGCTTCTGCATTTGTAGAATCCTTCAATACAACTTTATCTAAAAACGGTATTTTACGTTTGAAAAATTTCACAAGTATCACCCACTCTATGATTGATAATATTAAGGCTACGACAACATTAGCAATCATGTACACTAGATTATCACCTAAAGTAACAATACTAAAAACGATTAATGCCATACCTATAATGCCAATAATTGCACCCACTACAAACAATTCAATGATAACGAATATCACACCAATAGCGAATAAAACAACAGAATAAAAGTTGACATCCCCTTTTACAAAAAATCCTAAAAAGAAAATGAATAATGCTAATGTTGATATAATTCCGACAATATTAATTTTATTTGAATATAACTGGTACAAAAAACCTAAGAAGATAATACAAGTTAATATCAAAGCACCTATTGGACTAACAATAAAGTTAGAGACATTGTCTATCCAGTTTCCGTTTTCAACAAGTTTGGTTGAAAAGATAGTATGTATACTGCTCATCGAAGGAATCACTTTATCACCTCACTCTCAATTTAATTATACATGAAATAAATATATGATTATACCGTTTACACAATAAAAATCATAATATTATTCATTTGTTATTAAATGATATTCCCAGAAAAACAATCAATTTCAACCTGCTGCACGAGTTGTACAATATTAACACTTGATTAACGTGATTATGGTGGTTTTTAAACTAAGTACTAAATTTTCTAATGCTTATGAAAATCATAAATAGGAATATATAAAATAGGTCATTTATTTAAGTTAATATATAAAAATAGCCTTAGCTGTATAAACAACTAAGGCTATTATGGTTTATAATTAATGTTGGTGTTGAGGGAGTCAACGAAACAATTAATTATTTGAATTTACGTTTACGTGCAGCTTCTGATTTCTTTTTACGTTTAACGCTAGGTTTTTCGTAAAATTCACGTTTACGTACTTCTTGAATTGTACCGCTTTTAGAAACTGTACGTTTGAAACGACGTAACGCATCTTCAAGTGATTCGTTCTTTTTGACTACTGTTTTAGACATGTGTATTTCCCTCCCTCCAAATATCAACGAAACTTTATAATCATTACACGGTAATTACCATGTATTAATTAGTATAATATATCTGATTAATGTGGTCAATTAGTAAAATTTTAATTTCATGATTCATTTTACACCATGCGAATGTGTTTCCATTGAATCATTGTCTATTAAATCTTATACAGTAACAGAATGTTCTGTTGTATTGGTAGCATGATGTACTACTCTTAGTAATTCGCCTTGATTGATTGGGTAATCAGGTTGAGTGATTTTTACCTTTACGAGTTCACCGATTAGAGATTCATCACCAGCGAATTGAACTTTCATATAATTATCAGCAAAACCTATTAATGTCCTTGGCTCACTGCCAACTTCTTCTGGAATAACTTCAAGTACTTCTTGATCGAATTTTGATGCATACGTCTTAGCAAGCTGATCACTCAAATGAATTAAGCGATGTACACGTTCATTTTTAATATTTTCATCAACTTGGTCGTCCATTCTGGCAGCTGGTGTGCCGATTCTTGAAGAATAAGGAAATACATGTAATTCTGAAAATTTGTGTTCAACAATAAAATCATATGTTTCTTGGAATTCTTCTTCAGTTTCACCTGGGAAACCAACAATGACATCACTTGTAACTGCTAATCCAGGTAGTGCTTCATGTAAAACGAGTCAATCGCTCTGAAAAATGAGCCATAGTATATTTTCTTCTCATTCTCTTCAATACTGAATCAGACCCAGATTGTAATGGGATATGAAGATGACGTACAACTTTGTTTGATTGCTCAATTACACTAATAACTTCATCTGTTAATTGACTTGCTTCAATCGATGAAATTCTAATACGCTCTAAGCCATCTACAGTTTCTAAGTCACGTAATAATTGTGCTAAATTATAATTTTTTAAGTCCTGACCATATCCACCTGTATGAATACCAGTTAAAACAATTTCTTTATACCCTGAATTTACCAGTGTAGTTGCTTGTTCTATAACTTTTTCAGGGTCTCTAGATCGCATTAAGCCACGAGCCCAAGGAATAATACAGAAAGTACAAAAATTATTGCACCCTTCTTGTATCTTCAACGAAGCTCTTGTTCTATCTGTAAAGTATGGAACTTCTAATTCTTCATATGTACGATTTTTCATGATGTTTCCCACACCATTAATTGGTTGTCTTTCTTTTTTAAACTCATTGATATAACCGATTAACTTCGTCCGATCTTGAGTGCCGACCACAATATCTACGCCAGGTATTTCCATAATTTCAGCAGGAGATGTCTGTGCATAACAACCAGTTACACATACCACTGCCTCTGGATTTTGTCTTATAGCACGTCTAATGACTTGCCTGCTTTTTTATCACCTGTATTAGTGACCGTACACGTATTTATAACAAATACATCAGCATTTGTTTCAAAATCAACACGGTCGTAATCTGCTTCTTTAAATAATTGCCAAATTGCCTCTGTTTCATAATGATTCACTTTACATCCTAATGTATGAAATGCAACTGTTGACATAAATATCACCCCAATAAATCTTTTTGAAAGCTTACAGCACTTAAAGTATATAACGGTGCAGTTTCAGCTCTTAAAATCCTAGGCCCTAGACCGACTTGGTATGCTGAACTACCAAATAACTTAATTTCTGATTCAGACAAGCCACCTTCAGGCCCAAAAATGATTAACACACGATCACCAGGTTCAAATTTTTGAACAACTGCCTTAAAAGTACTTTTTTCCCCACACTTAGCAGATTCTTCATAAGCAATCAATACATAATCATATTCATTTATAATATCATAAATTTCCTTTAAATTCGACTTATACTCTATTTCTGGAATAATTAGCCTATAACTTTGTTCAGCAGCTTCTTTTATAATTTTTTGCCAACGTTCTAACTTTTTAACAACTTTATTTTCATTTAGTTTTACAACAGATCTTTGCATACCAACAGCGATAAATTGTCTTGCACCTAGCTCTGTGGATTTTTGTATCATCCATTCATACTTATCCGCTTTAATTAACCCACTGCAAATTGTTATATGTTGTGGTAATTCAGAATCGATATCTATTTTTTCTATTAATGTAATTTCAATTTCCGCCATAGTCATATTTTCGATTTTACATTTATAAACGCTTTGATCTGAAAAAGTAATAATGATTTGGTCACCATTTTGATATCGCATTACCTTTGTAATATGATGTATATCATTTTGATCCGTAATAAAAAAACGCTGATTTATATCAGCGTTTTGGTCAATAAAATATCTCTGCATTGCTTAATCGCTCACTTTCTGTCCAACGATACATACCCAACCGTTGTCATGATTAATAGAAATGATTTTAAACCCTACACGCTTCATCTGTACTAAAATTGTTTCGTGTTTCTCTGTTATAATACCAGAAGTTATAAAATAACCATCTTTATTTAACGTATTATAAGCATCTTCAATCATTTCTTCAATAATATGAGCTAAAATATTTGCAATAACGACATCAAACTTTTCAGTTTCTTCTGTAAGTAAATTGCCTGGCGCAGCCTCAATAGCTTTAACACAATTATTTTTTTCAAAGTTTTCTTTCGCAACTTTAATGGCCATTTCATCTACATCAATCGCTTTTATGCGTTCTACACCTAATAAATATGATGCAATGCTGAGTATGCCTGAACCTGTGCCAACATCAATCACTGAATCATCTGACTTCACGAAAGTTTCAATAGCTTTCAAGCACATACTTGTCGTTGGATGATCACCTGTACCAAAAGCCATACCTGGATCCAACTCAATACACATTTCATTTTCGTCTTCTTTTTGATATGTTTCCCAACTTGGAACAATTGTAAATTTAGCAGACGCTCTAAACGGATGAAAATAATTTTTCCATTCATTTTCCCAATCATGTTCTTGAATTGTTTGTTGTTGATATTCAAATATTTTTGCATCCAACGATTCAATACTTTTAATTTTTTGAATCAAATCAATTTTAAAATCCTGAGTATATTTTATTTCATTAAAATATGCTTTAACTCTTACGCCATTAACTGGGTAATCATCAGGATTTAGTTCATAAATTTCACCAAATTTGTCAGCAAAATCATTTCGAAGATCTAATGAATCTTCAATAACGACTCCGTTTGATCCATGTTCTTCTAAAATATTAGAAATAATTGGTATGGCATCATGATTTGCAGTGATTGATATTTCAGTCCAGTTCATATTTTATTCTCCTTTAAAGAATCTTTTTGCTTTATCCTTAAAATTTGACGGTTGCTCAGTTAATGATTCACCATCAATTTCGGCAAATTCTCTTAACAATTCTTTTTGACGTTCATTTATCTTAGTAGGTGTGACAACTTTCACGTTGATAAATAAATCACCATAGCCATAGCCATGAACATTTTTTACACCTTTTTCTTTAAGACGGAATTGTTTTCCTGATTGTGTTCCGCCAGGAATTGTTAACATAACATGACCTTTTAAAGTTGGGACTTTAATTTCATCACCAAGTGTTGCTTGAGCGATACTGATATCTTGTGAAAAGTAAATATCGTCGCCTTCCCTTTCAAATGTTTCAGAAGGTTTAACTCTAAATACAACGTATAAATCACCTTGTGGTCCACCATTTTCTCCAGGCGCACCTTCACCTGCTAATCTTATTTGTTGTTCATTATCTACACCTTCTGGCACTGTCACATTAATTTTAACTGTTTTGTTTTCAGTTCCTTTACCGTGACATGTCGGACAAGGTTCTTCAAATTCTTGACCAGAACCACTACAAACTGGACAAACTTTTTCAGTTCTAACTCTACCTAATATCGTATTCTGTTCTACAGCAACATGTCCTGAACCATTACAGTAATGACACGTTTTTTTCTTAGTTCCCGGTTTTGCACCTTCACCATCACAAGTATGACAAGTTACATCTTTGCGTATTGAAATCTCTTTGCTTGTACCGAATACAGCTTCTTCAAAAGTAACAGTCATTGTATATTGTAGGTCATCACCTTTTCTAGGTGCATTTGGATCTCTTTGACGTCCACCACCGAAGAATGAACTGAATATATCTTCGAAACCGCCGCCGAAACCACTAAAGTCTTGACCACCAAATCCTTGGCCGCCAAATCCACCTTGTGGTCCATCATGACCAAATTGATCATAGTTTGCACGCTTGTTTTCATCACTTAACGTTTCATATGCTTCTGAAATTTCCTTGAACTTTTCATCTGCACCTTCTTCTTTATTGATGTCAGGATGATATTTTTTTGATAATTTACGGTAAGCCTTTTTTATTTCATCTTTAGAAGCGTCTTTACTGACACCCAAGATATCATAATAATCTCTTTTGGCCACTTTTATCTCTCCTTTTACGTTTGATTAAATTACTTATTAAAAAGGAAAAAGTCAAAGCCAATGTTCAATTGACTTTGACTTAATTTGGCTAAGCAATTGTGTCATATTCTGCTTTCAATAGCAATTAATAACTAAACTTATTTTTTGTCGTCTTTGTTATCATCATCATTTACTTCTGTGAAATCAGCATCTTCAACATTGCTATCATCTGAACCACTTGCTTGTTCACCTTGTGCTTGTTGTTGTGCTTGAGCAGCTTGCTCGTAAACTTTAGCAGACAAGTCTTGAACTACTTTTTCTAGTTCTTCTTTTTTAGCTTTAATGTCATCAATATCTTCGCCTTCAAGCGCAGATTTTAAAGCTTCTTTTTTCTCTTCTGCATTATTTTTATCATCTTCACTGATATTTTCACCTAAATCAGTAATTGTTTTTTCAACTTGGAATACTAAACTATCTGCTTCGTTTCTTAAATCACTTTCTTCACGACGCTGTTTATCTGCTTCAGCGTTTTCTTCAGCATCTTTTACCATACGATCGATTTCATCATCAGAAAGTGAAGAACTTGATTGAATAGTAATGTTTTGTTCTTTATTTGTACCTAAATCTTTTGCAGTAACATTAACGATACCATTTTTATCGATATCAAAAGTTACTTCAATTTGTGGTACACCACGTGGAGCTGGTGGAATATCAGTTAATTGGAATCTGCCAAGTGTTTTGTTGTCAGAAGCCATTGGACGTTCACCTTGTAATACGTGAATATCAACTGCTGGTTGATTATCTGATGCCGTTGAATAAACTTGTGATTTAGATGTAGGGATAGTAGTATTTCTTTCAATCAATGTATTCATACGTCCACCCATTATTTCAATACCTAATGAAAGAGGTGTTACGTCTAATAATACTACATCTTTAACATCACCAGTGATAACGCCACCTTGGATAGCAGCACCCATTGCTACTACTTCGTCTGGGTTAACACCTTTGTGAGGATCTTTACCTACTTCTTTTTTCACAGCGTCTTGAACTGCAGGAATTCTTGTTGAACCACCAACTAAAATAACTTCATCGATATCAGAACTACTGATACCAGCATCTTTCATAGCTTGGCGAGTTGGTTCCATCGTTCTTCTGATTAATGAATCAGCTAATTCTTCAAATTTTGAACGTGTTAAACTTAATTCTAAGTGTAGCGGACCATTTTCACCTGCAGAAATAAATGGTAATGAGATTTGTGTTTGAGAAACACCTGATAAGTCTTTTTTAGCTTTTTCAGCAGCGTCTTTTAGACGTTGTAATGCCATTTTGTCTTGTGATAAGTCTACGCCATTTTCTTTTTTAAATTCTGCAACTAAATAATCGATAATAACTTGGTCAAAGTCGTCCCCACCTAGTTTATTATCACCTGCAGTTGAAAGTACTTCGAATACACCGTCACCTAATTCAAGGATAGATACGTCGAATGTACCGCCACCTAGGTCAAATACTAAGACTTTTTGGTCTTGTTCTGTTTTATCTAAACCATAAGCTAATGCTGCTGCTGTTGGTTCGTTAATAATACGTTCAACTTCTAAACCAGCAATTTTACCAGCATCTTTTGTAGCTTGACGTTCACTGTCATTAAAGTATGCAGGAACAGTGATAACTGCTTTTTCTACTTTTTCACCTAAATAATCTTCTGCAGTACTCTTAAGGTTTTGTAATACCATCGCAGATATTTCTTGTGGTGTGTATGATTTACCTTCTACGTCTACTTTGTGCTCAGTACCCATATGACGTTTGATAGATTGAATTGTATTAGGGTTTGTAATTGCTTGACGCTTAGCAACTTCACCTACTTGAGTTTCACCATTTTTAAATGCTACAACAGACGGCGTTGTTCTAGCACCTTCAGGGTTTTGAACAACTTTTGGTTCGTCACCTTCCAAGATTGCTACACATGAATTTGTTGTACCTAAGTCAATACCTATTACTTTACTCATAAATAAATTCCTCCTGTTTGTTTTAAAAATTCGGTATTTTCATCAATAAAATTATTGATTTACTTTAACCATTGAAGGTCTTAAAACACGTTCCTTCAATTTATAACCAGTTTGTAGTTCTTGAGTAACTTGACCTGATTCATAATCAGGATTATCGTCTTGTACCACAGCTTGATGTACATTTGGATCAAACTGTTGACCTTCAGCCTCAATTTTTTCTAAACCGTTATTTTTCAATGCGTTCAACAAGCTTTCATAAACCATTTCCACACCTTTTTGTAATGATTTAAATTGCTCATCTTCGCCTTCAATTTGTAAAGCTCGTTCTATATTATCTATAGTCGGTAAAATGTCATTTAAAACATCTTGAGCTTTATATGCTTTCATCGTTTGATTTTCTTTTTGGATTCTACGCTTATAATTTTCAAATTCAGCATATAATCTTAAATATTTTTCTTCTTCTTCTTGAACATTATTTTTTAATTGTTGAATTTCTTCATCTTTAGGATCGATATCTGCCTCAGTATCCTCAGAATTTTCCTCTTGCAGATTATCTTGTGATTCGTTAGCTATTTCATCAGCATCTTCAACTGAAGTTGTTTGATTCGTTGGTGTTTCTTGATTGATATCTTCAGTTTTTTCGTTTTCATCGAATACTGATTCATTTTTTTCTGTCATTTTCTGCCCTCCAATACAATTCTTAATTACCAAATCGTATTTAGTAATTGTATTACATTCTGATAATTCATTGCTGTTGGTCCGATAACCGCAATTTGACCTTTAAGTCTATCGTCGATGTGATATTCTGTAGTGACAATAGAAATATCGCTCAAGCTTGATTCGATTTCCTGTCCAATCTTAACATTAATTGATGAATTTGACATTTCATCAAGTAGCTGAGTAATTTTGTTTGATTCAATATACTGCAATATGGGTTGAATAGAAGAAACGTTTGATTCGTTTAGTGCATCAATTAGTTTAACCTTTCCACCCATGTAAATGCCATTACTTTGATTATCAAAATGAACATCTATTGTATCTAACATGTCCTTTATAAAGTCTTTTTCAAAATCTGACTTTGCAAAGGCATTTAGTTCATTTTCTAAGCGTTGTTGATTTAACGCATTATATTTTGCAGTCACAAAATTAGCTATATTTGTCAATTCATCACTCGATAAACGTGCTTTGGATACTAAATGTAAGTGTTCAACATGACCAGATGTAAAAACAACGACCATGATTACTAAATATGCATTTGCTCGAATCAAGTGAATGTTATTAATAATATCTTTTTTGTGATTTGGACGCATTACCAACGTTGTATACTGAGAAGCGATTGAAAGTTCATTCGCGAATTCACTCAAAGCTGAGGAAATATCATAATGATTTTCAACCAGTAAATCTTCTAAACGTTGTATTTTTTTGTGTTGTTGATGAGATGTTTGTTGCAATAATTGATTCACATAATATCTGATGCCTGACTCTGATGGAGAACGTCCTGATGAAGTATGCGTTTTTTCTATTAAATGAAGTTCCTCTAGTTGTTTCATTTCGTTTCTAATAGTGGCAGGACTAACATTTAAATTATGTCGTTCAATCAGTGTTTTGGAACCAATTGGTTGACCTAAATCAACATAATCTTCAACAATTGCATTTAAAATGCTCAATTGTCTATCACTAATCATGTTTTCACCTCATTAGCACTCTTTTGTTTCAAGTGCTAATTATAATTTATCAAATTGGTCAAAGTAAGTCAATGTTAAAGCCTCAGTTTTTTTAAAAAATTAAACATTCAGTAAAAACGCTTCAAATACTAGGTTGCCAATTACTTTACCTCTCTCTGTTAAAGAAATGTAGTCACCTGTATCATAAATTAATTCTCTCTGTTTTAAATCTTTGATTGCTTCGTCATAAACGTCGTCAATCGTTTTATTAAACTTTTGATTAAAGCGTTTTCTACTTACACCTTGGTTCATTCTTAAACCTAGAAACATCTCTTCTTCCATTTGTTCACTTTCTGTTGGATATACTGAGTCAAGAATAGGTCTTTCGTTATTTTGTATCTTTTTAATATAGTGATTCACAGGATTTACATTATTGTAACGTTCGCCATTAACGTAACCACTTGCCCCTGCACCAAATCCATAATAACCTTCGTTTTTCCAGTAAACTTTATTGTGTTCTGATTCATGTCCTTTTTTACCAAAGTTTGAAATTTCATATTGATGTAACTCAGTCTCATGCATCCTATTTAATAAATATTCGTACATTTCTTCTCCGACATCTTCGTTTGGGATTTTCAGCTGCCCTTTACGATACATATTATAGAACTGAGTTTTAGGCTCTAAAATCAAGCCATAACTTGAAATATGATCAATATCCATCGATAATGCTTTTTCTAAACTATCTTTGAAATCTTCTAAGCTTTGTTGTGGTAAATGATACATTAAATCTAAACTTATAGAAGGTATCCCGGCCTGCCTTGCATTCGATACGGCTCTGTATATATCTTCTGTCTTATGAGAACGTCCTAATATCTCTAACAATTCAGGTTTAAATGTTTGAACGCCCATCGACAATCTATTCACACCATAATCCCTTAACAATTGCACTTTTTCTAAAGTTAATTCATCCGAATTCGCTTCAAAACTAAATTCTCCTTTAATTTCAAAGATTTCTGTAATTGCAATCAATAATTTCTCAAGTTGCTCATATGATAAAGCAGTAGGTGTCCCACCGCCGACAAAAACTGTTTCTAAGGATCTAACTTCACTTTGCTTCATTTCGTTTATTAAGCAATCTAAATACTGATCCACTGGTTGATTTTGTATAAAATATTTATTGAAATCGCAATAAGTACAAATTTTGACACAGAAAGGAATATGGATATATGCACTTTTAACTTCCATTTTGAGATAACCTTCTTTCGTTAAATAAAATAGATTAACATAACAAAAAACTGGGGCATAAATCGAATGGATTTAAGGCCCCAATATTTAATAAGTAATAATATTAATCTTCGTCCATCTTAAGCACTGCAAGGAAAGCATCCTGTGGTATTTCAACATTACCAACTGATTTCATTTTTGCTTTACCAGCTTTTTGCTTTTCTAATAGTTTTCTCTTGCGGCTAATATCTCCACCATAACACTTAGATAAGACATTTTTACCCATTGATTTTATGTTTGTACGGGCGACTATTTTTTGTCCAACTGCTGCTTGTACAGGTACTTCGAATTGTTGTCTAGGTATAAGTGTTTTTAGCTTTTCAACTAACGCTTTTCCTCTTTCGTATGCGAAATCTTTATGAACTATAAAACTAAGTGCATCTACTTTCTCTCCATTTAGTAATATATCCATTTTGACTAGGTCACTTTCTTTATTATCAATGAATTCATAATCAAAAGAAGCATAGCCTTTTGTGTTTGATTTAAGCTGATCAAAGAAATCAAATACAACTTCAGATAATGGTAACTCATAAATAATATTGACACGAATATCATCTAAATATTCCATATTAATAAATTGTCCACGTTTACGTTGACATAATTCCATAACTGCACCCACATAATCATTTGGTACCATCATTGTCGCTCTTACAAAAGGTTCATAAACTGTATCAATTTGATCTCTTTCAGGCATATATGCTGGATTATCAACAGAGATTTCATCACCATTTTTAAGAATACATTCATAAATCACAGATGGTGCTGTAGCAATTAGTTCTATTCCAAACTCACGTTCAATACGTTCTTGGATAATTTCCATATGCAGCATACCTAAGAAACCTGTTCTATATCCAAAACCTAATGCTTGAGATGACTCAGGTTCAAATTCTAACGAAGCATCATTTAATTGCAACTTTTCTAATGCCTCTCGTAAATCATTGTAATCTTTATTATCAATAGGGAATAAACCACAGAAAACCATCGGATTCATTTTTTTATAACCTTTTAGCGGTTCTGCTGCTGGACGATCTAGGTGTGTAATCGTATCTCCGACACGTGAATCATCTACATTTTTAATACTGGCAATGACATAACCTACATCCCCTACCGTTAGCTCGTTAACTGGTAATTGTTTAGGTGTATTGATACCTACTTCGGTAACTTCAAAAGATTTTCCCGTAGCCATCATTTTAATTTCATCACCCGTTTTCAAAGTTCCTTCAACAATTCGAATTGAAGAAATAACGCCTCTGTACGGATCATATTCTGAATCAAAAATCAATGCTTTTAATGGCGCTTCTGGATCTCCCTGTGGTGGTGGCACCACTTCTACAATTTTTTCTAATATATCTTCAATGCCAATATTTGATTTTGCACTGGCTAATACGACATCATCTTTATCAAGTCCTATTACATCTTCTACTTCTTGTTTTACACGCTCAGGTTCTGCTGCTGGTAAATCAATTTTATTTACAACTGGTAATAACTCTAAATCGTTATCTAATGCCAAATAAACATTGGCTAATGTTTGAGCCTCTATGCCTTGAGCAGCATCTACAACTAATATAGCACCTTCACAGGCAGCTAGTGATCTAGAAACTTCATATGTAAAATCTACGTGTCCAGGTGTATCAATCAAGTGAAACGTATAAGTCTCACCATCTTTTGCATCATATTTTAAACGCACAGCATTTAACTTTATTGTTATACCGCGTTCTCTCTCTAAATCCATTGAATCCAATAACTGTGATTGCATCTCACGTGATTCAACAGATTTAGTATTTTCCAAAATTCTATCTGCTAATGTAGATTTCCCATGGTCAATATGTGCAATAATAGAAAAGTTTCTTATATTTTCACGCTTGCTTAAACGATTTTCTTTATCCATGTATTATCAGTCTCACTTTCATAATTCTAGCCCGTAAATATGTATGACATTCTTTGATATAATAACGTTTTTATTTACTAATTGCAAACTTGATAAATTTAATAGTGATTTTTAAAGTTATGTGTATATTTTATCGTCTATGTAACTATTTTTATGTATATCTTTTGTCATTGTAATTAATATTGTACCATTTATCGCGACTTTACGCGTCTTAATATAAATAAATGATTGCAGAAACCTGGTTGTTTTGATAAAATATTTCTTGTTGTAATCAAATTAATTTTTGATAGCGAAGATCACACTTTTAGGAGGTGACAGACATGCCAAACATTAAATCTGCAATTAAACGTGTTAATACTACTCATGTAACTGAAGAACGTAATATTTCACAAAAAAATGCAATGCGTACAGCTGTGAAAAGAGCTCATACAGCAATCGACACTAATGCTGACGATAAAGCTGAATTAGTAAGCTTTGCATTGAAAAAAGTAGATAAAGCTGCTCAACGCAACTTAATACATTCTAACAAAGCTGCTAGAATTAAATCATCTTTAATGACAGCTGCTAAATAATTTAAAGTTCAAGCTTACGCTTGAACTTTTTTTATTTTAAAAATAACGTATTTCATGCTTCATAAAATCAGCCCAGAAATGTTTTGCAATAAGTAAAAATTCTTCTGGGCCTTTTTTCTCTCTATTTTATGATTTTATAAGATTAGCATTATTAGTGCACACTTTTGTTATAATTCATCGACAACATTATATACATTATGTACGGTTAGCTAAACCTAAAAACCGTCTAATTTATAAGGATAAAATAAACAGTTCAAGTATAAGGTGTTTATTCATATAAGATGACTTTAATTTATAATCTGTTTCTGCACAATTATCAATGATATTTAATAAACTTTCTAATTCATAGTGTCTTGCTTGATTTAAAGCTAACTTCACTCTATAAGGATGGACATTGATTGTTTTGGCAATTTGTTGACCACTATAACCCTTTTGTCCTAATATTTTACTTTGATAGAAAAGTCGATAATTACTCGTAATTAGAGCTAATAATTTTATAGGTTCCTCTTTCATTGCTATTAAGTCTTTAACCAATTGAATAGCTTCTGTTTTTTTATTTTTTTGGATATATTCAGTCAGTAAAAAAACATTTTGTTCCAAACTCCTATTAACAATTTGATGAACATCATTTTTGTTAATTGTCGTTCTATCACCTAAAAATAAAATGAGTTTTTCTATTTCTTGTTTAACAATATTAAAATTAACTCCAGTTAATTCAATAACTAGATCTAGTGCATCTTGTTTAATATCTTTATAATTTTCATGCAGTTGACTTTTTATCCAACGCTTTATGTCTTCTTCTGACATTTGTTCTATTTTTTTAATTTGTGCATGCTTTTTCAAAGATTTAACAACTTTTTTTCTTTCGTCTAGTTTAGAATGATTTACTTCAAATAATATTAAAGTGTCACCATCGTATTTTTCTATAAATTCTATCAGTTGATCAATATTATGATTTAATTCTTTAGGTGGCTTCTCACCAGTAAATACATATGCATTTTGTACTAGAACAGCCTTTTTATTAGAGAAAAATGGCATTGTCAGCGTTTCTTCAATTATTGGAGCTAAATCATTTTCATATAAGTTATATTTAACGAAATTGAATTCATCTTTTGGGTCATCTAAATATTGGTCAATGACTTCAGAAGCTTTTTTTTCAATTAGTTCAGGTACTTCACCATATATCGTTATTATATTACTGCTCATTCTTAGCACCCTTTCATTTCTATTACACATTTTTTAATTATAACACGCGTCATAGCTTCTCACTAATTAAAAATTTTAATTGAATTGTGAGTGTATTTCAATTTGGTTTTTAAATAAAATGTTCACTTCTCCGTTGATATTTGTTTGAAATATTTTAATGTCAAAAGATTTTAGTCTATTAATAATTTGATGATTGGGAAGTCTATATTTATTTTTTTCACCTACTGAAATGAGAGCTATTTTAGGTCTAATTGCTTTCAATAAATTATTACTTGTACTCGTACGACTGCCATGATGCCCAACTTTTAAAATATCAACATTGTATAAATGATATTTATGTATTAAATTCTCTTCATTATTTATTGTTGCATCTCCCATTAATAAAATTTTATAACTTTTGTACTGTATTAATACAATGATTGATTGTTCATTTAAATTATCAGAATTGGAAATTGTAGCATCTAACAGTTTAACTTCCGCTTTATTCATAAAAAAATGTGATTTATTTTTGAAATCTATTAATTTGATATTCTTTTTTGAACAGGTATTTTTTAAATGATTTAGTTCTTTAATTTTAAAGCTATTTGCATTAATTATAATATTTTTAATTTTTAAACTGTTTGTTAAATAATCTAGTTCACCGATATGATCAAGATGTGGATGTGTAACCACAACGTAATCAATCTTTTTTATATTATGTCGTTTTAATGTTGGTAAGATATGATATTTTGAAATACTGTGGCTCGAAAAGTTCTGTGTCGAATTAAAATTACCGCCCGTATCGATTAATAATGATTCGTGTAATTTAGTTTCAAATAACAGTGCGTCACCTTGTCCTACATCCAACATTGTAAGTTGGTAAGCGCGTACTTGAGGTAGAATAGTAGAGACAATATATAAGGCAATTAAACTAATTATCATAAATTTATAGCATTTATGAACGAATAAAACTAAACATAGAAACGAAATGAGACATATTATAGTTATTTGAAGATTATTTAAATTGGGAATATACCATTGATAAAGGTTGAGTTTATCAAAAATTCCGACCACTTTATCATGCAAAACAATTAATTGATTATATAAGTTGATTATAAATAAAGGTTTGATTGGCAAATGTATGATAAAAGTAAGAAAAATAACGAAGGGAAATAATATGAAAGAATAGAATGGAACAAAAAAGAGGTTTGATATGAGACCAATCATTGAATTTGATGAAAATGGATACAACTTAAGATAAATGAGCTTAGTTGTGCAATAAACGTGATATAGCACAAAGATTGAAAAATACCTAAATTCTTTAGCAATGGGCTAACAAAAAGGATTGAAAAAGGATTGAAAAAGTGATTAAAAAAGAAAGTCGAAATCCGACATGATAAATTAACAAGGGATTTAAAAATGTTAAAAATACGAATAAAAACCCTAAAATGTTCATTGAATTCTTTATAATGTATTTTGGAAATATGATTATTAACAAACTCATAAATATTGCTCTAACAGCACTTGGAGACATATTTGTATACATGCAATAAATAGGTAATAATATTATTAATATTAGTTTGGTTAAAAACAATGGACATTTTATCCTGTTTAGGATAAAGCATATGATTGCAATAATAATAGCTATATGTGTTCCACTAATAGCAAGTAGATGCGCAATGCCAATCTTTTTAATTGTATCTAATTCTTCTTTGTTCATAAACGATGTATCGCCTGTAATTAATGCAATTGTTTTTTCAGGGAAAGCTATTTTCCATTGTTTCATTTTTTCATAAATAAACGTTTTATGTTTATTTAAAGTATCAGAAAAAGTGCTTGTGTCTTCGTAACAACTTGAAAGGTGAATATTTTGAAGAATAAAAATAAGATTAGGTCTTGTATCGTTTTTTAATGATCTAAACTGTCCGTGTACCTTACAAGTTTTTTGGAACAAAAAATCAGAAACATTTTCTATTTCTATATTTTTTGATGCATGTATATTATAAACGTAAGTATAAAGCTTTTTATCTATTTTAATTTTACCTTTAAGTATACGATGCTCCAAATTGGGTTTTGTGATTAATTTCGCTTTTCCTTGAAATACTTTATTTATCATTGAAGAATGGTATTCTTTTTCTGATCTCAAGTCATTTTGAAACATCATAAAACTACTTAAAGATATGATAACTATTATTATAAAATGGATTAAATTAAAGCTTTTTCTTTTCATTATAATGACTAGCCCAAGTATTAAAATAAAAGATAAAAATTTATTAAATAGTAGCAAGTTACCAGCCAAATAAGCTAAAGCATAATAAATCAATTTTATTTATTGATTAAATATTGTGCTACGTGTTCTTGATTAAATGGAATTTTTTTATACACAATACCTGATTGTTTTAACAAATCTAAAGCATAATGATGATTATGATAGTCTTCAGCATAATAAATCGTTTTAATACCAGCTTGGATAATTGACTTTGTGCAATTCAAGCATGGAAAATGAGTAACATAAATCGTTGCGCCTTCTGTTGACACCCCTTGTTTTGCACATTGTAGCAACGCGTTCATTTCTGCGTGTATCGTACGAATGCAATGACCATCTTCCAACAGACAATCTTCATCAATACAATGTACTTCTCCAGACACAGAACCATTATACCCTCCAGCTATAATTCTATTATCTTTTACAATCGTTGCTCCCACAGACAATCTTTGACATGTAGAACGCAGCGCTAATAAATGGCTTTGCGCCATAAAGTATTCTTCCCATTTAATACGATCCATGATACTAAACCTCCAATTTATGTAAATTTTTAATGTGATATTTATAGATTAAATCGATTTTCGAAAAAACACAACAAAATTTTAGATTGTTAAATGTGAACTTAATTTTTCTATTGTTTTAGTACCGAATCCATTAATTTCTTTCAATTGATCAATAGATTTAAAATTACCGTTTTGCTCACGATATTCAATGATAGCTTTAGTTTTAACCTTTCCTATTCCAGGCATACTGGTGAGCTCGCTTTCTGTTGCAGTATTTAAATTTACTGTTGCAGCATCAATATCTTTTTTTCTGAAAAATTTGTTGCGGTTTCACTTTTATTCAATTGATTCTGAGCTTGTAAATGAGGTTGCTCCCCTTTTTCAGGAATATATATCATTTTCTGATCTATTAATCGTTCTGATAAATTAATGTTCGTTAAATCTGCATGTTCTGAAACGATAGCTTTATCCAACAACTGTTTGACGCGATCATTATTTTTCATTTTATAAACATTTGGATATTTTACCGCACCTTTGATATCAACATAAACAAATGAATCTTTTGTAGGGTCATTGCTTGGTGTTTCAGTTTTACTTGGTGTTTCAGTTTTATTCGATGAACGTTCATTTTTTTCATTTGGTTTGAGTTGGTTATGCTCTGATAATTCTATTGGTGCCATATCATTACTTTTTTTCATTTGTTCGTTATCACGGTTCATTAAAAATGATAAAGTTAAGGCTACAGTCACTATTATAAATAGCATAACACAGACTTTTATTGTAGAATTAAATTGACTAAATCTTTCTTTAAACAATTCCCATAATGATAACAAAAAATCACTCCTTTATAGTTTACACGCATAAAGGAGTGATTTTACTTTTTTATTTTTTAACAATGAAGAACAAGCGCTCTCCATCTTGATTATCATTCTGGTTTTCAAATTCAAAATCAACAAATGTCGTTATATGTTTAAAACCACATGATTCTAACATTTTAGTGTAAACTTCCTTTGAATAAGTCCTTTGGTAATGTGACTCATCAAATCTTTTATATAAGTTATCACTTTGTTTTATAAAAAATGTCATATCATGCCATACGCTTAATGGTTCTTCGCCACGAATAGCTTCCCAAGCTAAAAATACATTTTCTGTTTCATCAATATAACTTTGATTATTGAATAATGTATTCATCTTGTGTTCAGTATGGACATCAAACATAAATACACCCTCATTCAGCTCTAGATGATGATATACTTGCTGAAAAGTGGATAACACATCTCCATATTCTGTTAAATAATTTAAAGAATCACAAAAAATGGTTATTGCATCATATTGTTGGTTAAGGTCGAATTCTGTCATATCACCTTCTATCCAATTCACTTCACTGGATTTTTGCATTGCTATCGAAAGCATATCAACACTTAAATCCATACCTGTTATATTATCAAAGTCGTTTAATTTTGAGGTGAAACTACCTGTACCACAACCAATATCTAAGATAGTTGATTTGTTTTTAGCATAATAATTTACAATATCAAGCCATGATTCGTATGGCTGATCTAAAGTTAATTGATCATAGTAATAGCTCATTTCTTCGTATTGAGCCATTATTAATAAACTGCCTGTCCATAAGATTCTAATGGTGCATCACGATATAATTTCTCCAAGTTGTAATAATCACGTTCATCTTTATGGAATACGTGTACTACTACGTTGGCCAAGTCAATTAAAATCCATCTTGCTTCATTAAAGCCTTCCATTCGTTTTACTTCGACTTCCGCTTCATTTGCAGCATCTTTAACTGCACGTGCGATGGATTGAACTTGTCTTTCATTATTGCCGTGGCATACGATAAAATAGTCAGTCATATCGCTAATACCTTGAATATTTAAAGAAATAATATCTTCTGCTTTCTTATTCTCAGTTGCATTGACAGCTAAATTTAATAATTGATCTGATTTCATTTAATCATCCTTTACTCTTTTGTCACTATAATTGTAATAATTCAAGCAAGCAATCGTGGCATCATAAACGGTAATATCTTTCGTGATTAAATATAAAACAGTTCGCTTAGATATTTCATAAATGGTTTTATCTAAGCTACCTTGATTGTATGCTAAATCTCTAATTTCTTCAACGCCTGGGGTTTGACGACCAGGTTCAATATAATCTGCGATAAAAACTAATTTTTCTGTTTTAGTCATTTGAGCACGACCAGTTGTATGATTTTTAATGGCAAGTAACACTTCTTCATCGTTTACACCAAATTGTTGCTCCATTATAACAGCACAGACTGGACCGTGTAAGATTTCAGATCCGTAACTCAACAAGTTACTATCCAAATCATTTTGTCTAACAATCTGATACATAGATCCCAAATCATCGTACTTGCTATAATCATGTAAAATACCTGCGAGTTTTGCCTTATCTTTATCCCCATCATACTGTTCAGCTAATTTAACAGCAGTTTCTGCTACTCTTAGTGAATGATTATATCTTTTCTCAGGTAATTTGTCTTTAACTATGGAGACAGCTTCATCAAATTTCATATAATCCTTCCTCTCTGATATATTTCTCTACACTTTGAGGCACCAGCGTTTGAATATTGTTATGTTGTTTTACCCTTTCCCTGATGAGTGTTGAACTTATATCTATGCGTGGAATATTAATTGCTATCATATTATTTGGAACTTCTTGCTTTGCTTTACCACGATTCACAATTACAAAGGTTACCATTGATTTCAAATTTTCAATCGCATACCATTTTTCTAATTGAATATATTGGTCCGTGCCTATAACAAAAAATAGTTTAGCATTTGGATGTTTTTCTAAAATATGTTTAATTGTAAAATAAGTGTAACTTTGTCCCTTGCGTTCGACTTCGTCTAAATAAACAGATCCAAACCCAAGTTCGTTAATTGCACAATGGATCATATCAATTCTATATTTCGCATCTAAGTAATCATCATGCGCTTTGAGTGGTGACATATAACTTGGAATAAAGTAAAACAAATCTGGTTTAATAACATGATTCACTTCGCTGGCAACAACCATGTGAGCTGTATGAATCGGGTTAAACTGCCCACCATATAAGACTATCTTTTTAGACATTATGGTAATTGAATTTGTTTATTATCTTGTGATTCTTTATACAAGACAATCATAGACCCGATTACTTGAACAATTTCACTATGAGTTGCATCGCTTAAAGTTTGCGCTAAATCATTTTTGTCTTCAAAGTTATTTTGTAGTACATGTATTTTTATTAATTCTCTATTTTCTAAAATATCATTTAATTGTTCTATCATATTTTCACCAACACCAGCTTTTCCGATTTGGAAAGTTGGGTCAACATTATGTGCTTTACTTCTCAAAAATCTCTTTTGTTTACCTGTTAACATAAAATGCTCCTTTTATAAATAATTTAAAACTGTGTGTTTCATAACTTGCACGTCCGGTTCTGTATCTGTCCAAATTTTAAAACTTTCTGCACCTTGATAAACAAACATGTCCAAGCCATTATAGATTGGGTTACCTTGGGCTTCAGCTTGTTCTAAGATCGGTGTTTTAAAAGGTACATACACAATGTCACTCACTAACGTATCAGACTCTAAATGCTTCAAACTAATTGGTATTTCTTGGTTTGTGTTCATTCCTGCCGGTGTCGTATTGATGATAATATCGAATTCGGATAATGCTAATTCAGCATCGGATAATCTAATTTTATTTACATTCAAATTCCATTGTTCAAATCTGTCCAGAGATCTGTTTGCAATAGTAAGTTTAGGTTGTACATATTTAGTTAATTCATTCGCAATGCCTTTACTAGCACCGCCTGCACCTAAAATTAAGATATAGGCATGTTTTAAATCAGGATACACGCGTTGCAAGCCTTTAACATAACCTATACCATCTGTATTATAACCAATCCATTTACCATCTTCTATCTTAACCGTATTCACGGCACCTACAGTTTCTGATTGTTCATCAATTTCATCTAAAAAAGGTATAATACGTTCCTTATGTGGAATTGTTACATTAAAACCAGAAAGTGCTTTATCTGAAATAATTTCTCTTATTAGATGAAATTTATCTTCAGGAATATTAATCGCTTCATATGTTGCATTATAATTTAAAGATTCAAAATTAGCATTATGCATCACTGGAGATAAAGAATGATCAATTGGATGGCCTATTACTGCATATTTCATATTTTACACACCTTAACCTTACATAATTGAATTTCTTAAAATAACATCAACATTTTTTGGCACGCGCACAATAACTTTTGCACCTGCGTCTATCGTGATAAAACCTAATCCAGAAATCATTACATCACGTTTTTCTTTACCAGTTTCTAACCTTACAGCTTTAACATTTCTCAAATCAAAATTTTCAGGATTATGAGGTGGTGTTAATACAGATCCTAATTGATTTCGCCATAATTCATTTGCTTTTTCTGTTTTTGTTCTATGAATATTTAAATCATTAGAAAAATAACAGACTAACGGTCTTTTCCCGCCACTTATATAGTCTATACGTGCAAGTCCACCGAAAAATAATGTTTGTCCTTCGTTAAGCTGATAAACACGTTGTTTAATTTCTATTCTAGGCATAATTGTTTTTAGTTCATGTTCAGATACTAAATGTGTCATTTGGTGCGCTTGAATAATTCCTGGTGTATCATACATAAACGTCGTTTCATCAAGTGGAATATCAATCATGTCCAAGGTTGTGCCAGGAAACCTTGAAGTTGTAACAACATCTTTTTCGCCTACACTGCGTTCTATTAATTTGTTAATTAAAGTTGATTTACCTACATTTGTAGTTCCTACAATATATACGTCTTCATCGTTTCTGATACTGTTAATAGAAGTTAATAGATTTTCAATACCTTCATTTTTGTCTGCAGAAATAAGCACAACATCTTCAGCGTCAAGTCCATATTTTTTAGCTGCTTTCTTCAACCATTCTTTTACACGACGTTTATTTATTTGTTTTGGCAAAAGATCTATTTTATTCGCTACAAGAATAATTTTTTTGTTGCCGACGATACGTTTAATTGCATTGATAAATGAACCCTCAAAATCAAATACATCCACAACATTTACTATTATTCCTTTTTTATCTGCCAAGCCATTGAGTAAATTTAAAAAGTCATCGCTATCTAAACCTACATCTTGTACTTCGTTATAATTTTTCAGTCTAAAACATCTTTTACACACAACGTCTTCACGAAATAAGTTATGTTCTGGAACATAACCTGGTGCATCAGAATCTTCAGACTGTAAAGGTGCACCACAACCTATACATTTCAATACATCCAATTCACTCAATCAATTTTCCTCCCATTTTATATATCCTTTTTTTCTAAAATGTTGTAATAATCTGCGTTCAATAAGACGATTAAATTTAGTAATCAAGCCATCCGTTTGTTTAACAGGTACTACCATAATAGTAAATAAACCTCGTCTGTTACCACCAAATACATCCGTTAACATTTGATCACCAATAACTACTATCTCTGATGGGTGTAAACTCATAGAATGCATTGCAGGATCAAACGCACGCCCTCTTGGTTTTCTTGCTTTAAAAATATAATCTACTTTTAAAGATTTAGAAAAGCTACCTACTCTTTTTTCATTATTATTAGAAACTATTGTAATCGTAATGCCTTTTTGTTTTGCTTCTTCAAACCAAGTTTTAACTGCTTCTGTAGGATAGGCAACATCCCATCCCACTAGTGTATTATCTAAATCAGTAATGATACCTTTTACGCCAGATTTTGCAAGCTTATCTATATCAATTTGAAAAATTGATTGCACATATTCATTTGGCATAAAGTATTTCTTTATTATACCCATTATTTCTATTCACCTTTTTTATATTTTTTTAATTAAATTTTCTACCATAGTACTAGAAGATTTTGCTGCTTTTGTTAAAAATTCATCAAATGTGATACCAGCGTCTCCATCTGCTAAATCTGATATTGCACGAGTGATAATAAATGGTAAATTGAATTGATAGCAAGTTTGTGCAATTGCAGTTGCTTCCATTTCTGCAGCCATCGCTTGAGGGAAATTTGTTTTAATTTTCATTCGTTGGTCTTTTGTACCAATAAAACTGTCACCACTTACAATCAAGCCTACCTTAGCAACTAGTTGTTGATTTGTAATTACTTGTGTCGCTTTGTCAATCAATGATTTATCTGCTACGAATTGTGCAGGCATTTGTGGGATTTGTCCTAATTGATAACCAAATGCTCTGGCATCAGCATCATGATAAGCAACCATATCGCTTACTACGATATCACCAACATTTAACGATTTATCCAATGCACCTGCAGAACCTGTATTAATAATTAAATCAGGTTTAAACTTTTCAATTAATAATGTTGTTGAAATGGCTACATTTACTTTACCAATGCCACTTTGAGTTAATACGATTGCTTTATCATTTATATAACCTTTATAAAAATATACATGTGCAATATTAATCTCTTCTAAATTCACAAGTTTATTTTTTAAGATTGCTACTTCCTCTTCCATAGCTCCAATAATACCGATCATTGTTATTCACCTCAATTTAAAATCCTAACCTTAGTTATTCTATCACATTTAAACTGATAGCTCGACGATTGAAGCATATTTATATCAAATTATTACTTCATTATTTATCGTAAGAAATTTATGTAAATTTTCGCATTATCAATTTGATTTAACATGTAAATACATTGCTATTATTTTAAAACGAAATGGCAATGCTTATTTAATGCAAGTATAAATATAAAACAAACCATTCTCTAAGTCCTTATTATAAGCATAAAGAACTAGAGAATGGTTACTTAATAACTATATTCGTATTGTTAACTACCTATTAATTGTGTCAATCCTTGCAGTGAATATATACCTGTAACAATTGTGACTAAAACAGCTAAAATACCAAACCAAAGCATCCATGTCGGATGATGATAGTCCCCTACGATTGATTTTCGTTTACTAGCAATAAGTATTGTCGTTAATATAATAGGTAAGATAAGTCCATTTAAAGCACCTGCAACGATTAATAATGTTACTGGTTTTCCTAAGAATAGAAAAACAAAAGTTGAAATGACTATAAATGAAATTACAATAATATTTGTTTTGTTATAGATCGATTTATGCAATGTTTTTAAGAAAGTTGCACTTGTATATGCTGATCCAATAACTGAAGACATTGCTGCAGCAAATAATACAACACCAAATATACTTCGACCAATTGGTCCTAATACATGCTCAAATACTGAAGCCGGTGGATTTGTATCATTTAAAGTTACGCCCGTAACGACTACACCAAGTACCGCTAAGAATAATAATGCTCTAAGCACACCTGTTGTTAATATTCCTGAAATAGCCGCTTTGTTTACAAATGGCAAATAATGTTTACCACGGATGCCAGAATCTAATATTCTATGTGCACCAGCAAATGTAATATAACCGCCAACTGTTCCACCTACTAATGTGATAATAGGTAAAACAAGTGCTAAAGGTTGTTCTGGCATCACAAGATGTTTAGCTGCGTCAGCATATGGCGGGTTAGCTTTAAACATTACAAATGCAACAACTACAATCATTAAAACACCTAAAAACATCGTGACAACATCCATAATTTTTTGACCACTTTTACTTACAAAAATAAGTATTGCTAATACTGCTGTAATAGCTGCACCAATCTTTACATCTAAGCCAAAAATTGCATTCAATCCTAATCCCGCACCTGCAATATTACCAATATTAAATGCGAGTCCACCTATTGCAATTAATATCGATATAAAAGTACCTAATCCTTTAAATATTTCATTAGCTACTTCTTGTCCACGTTTACCTGTGACGACCAACACTCTCCAAATATTAATTTGCGCTCCTATGTCAATCAATATTGATAATAAAATCGCAAAAGCAAAACTTGAAGTGAACTGCGCAGTAAATACTGCAGTCTGAGTTAAAAATGCAGGTCCAATTGCAGATGTAGCCATTAAGAATACAGAACCTAATAATAACCTTTTATGATTTTTTGTAAATTCAAAATCCTTCGATTCTGTTTTTAATTTTTCTCCCATGTGTTAGCCTCCCAGCTTAGATATAGAAACGCCTTCTTTCGATAATCTTTCTCTTATTTTTGTAACAAATTCTAGTGCATGTTCACCATCTCCATGAACACAAATTGTATCTGCTTGAATATCAATTTCTTTGTTGTTTTTCGTAATTACTTTTTGTGATTTAACCATTTTAACAACTTGTTCAATGGCTTCTTCTGTGTCAGTTATTAAGGCTTCACTTTCTTTTCTACTCACTAATTGACCATCATCTTCATAACGTCTATCTGCAAACACTTCTGAAGCCGTAGTTAAACCAACAGCTTGCGCTTCTGTAACAAGTAGTGTATTTGATAATCCAACATAAATTAATGATTCATCAAAATCATATACAGCTTGAGCAATCGCATGTGCGATTGCTTTATCACGTGCACCCATTTGATACAGTGCACCGTGTGGTTTTACGTGATTTATTTTAACTTGGTGAACGTTACAGAATCCACTTAATGCACCGAGCTGGTAAATGACAATATCATAAATTTCTTTCGGTGACAAGTCCATATTTCTACGGCCAAATCCTTGTAAATCTGGAAGACCAGGATGTGCGCCAATACCAATACCATTTGCTTTAGCTAATTCCACCGTTTGATACATAACATGTTGGTCACCAGCATGAAAACCACATGCAATGTTTGCTGACGTAATTAACGGAATAATTTGATCGTCTCCACCGAATGAATAATTTCCAAAAGCTTCGCCTAAATCACAGTTCAAATCAACTTTCATTATGCTTCCTCCTTAATTATTTGATGTCTATCTAAAAATTTAATATCTACATCTTTTGCATCACCATTGGCATATTGTGGATATGATAAAACTGCATATAGGAAATCAGCTGTGGTAGTAAAACCATCAATTACCATTTCATCCAATGTTACTTTTAATTTGTTTATTGCCGAAGCTCTATTAGGTGCTTTTACGATAACTTTCGCTACAAGAGAATCATAATTTGGCGATACCGTATAGCCATGATAAAGCAAACTATCGATACGTACGTTAAATCCTTGTGGCAAATGTAACGCTTTTACTTTACCTGGAGAAGGCTGAAATCCTTTCTGAGGATTTTCTGCGTTGATTCTCACTTCAATGACATGTCCATCAAACAGTACCTCATCTTGGTTGAATGGTAATGAACCATACTTCATTAAATACAGCTGAGCTTGAAGTAAATCACGATTCGCTCTCATTTCAGTTACTGTATGTTCAACTTGAATACGCGCATTCATTTCAATAAAGTAATAAGCATCTTCTGTCACTAAATATTCGATAGTACCTGCACTTCTATAATTAGATGCTCTAGCCACTTTTACAGCATCATTACACATAGATGCTCTCATATTTTCGGATAATGCAGCACATGGTGATTCTTCAATTAATTTTTGATTTTTTCTCTGAACTGAGCAATCACGCTCACCTAAGTGTATGTAATTATCTTTACCGTCTCCTAGTATTTGTACTTCCACGTGCTTAGCTACAGGTATAAATGCTTCCACATATACACGATCATCATTAAAATATTTTTGCCCTTCACTTTTTGCTTCTTTAAATGACTTTTCCAAGGCTTCTTCTGCTTTGACAATTCTTATACCTTTACCGCCACCACCACTGGCAGCTTTTAATACAAGTGGGTAACCAATGTCATGCGCAATTTCTTTAACTTCTTCAATTGTCTCTACTGCAGAAGTAGAACCAGGTATGATTGGTACATTCGCTTGATCAACTGTTTGTCGTGCTGTTATTTTATCACCCATCATTTCCATGGTTTGATCAGTTGGTCCTATAAAATAAATACCATTTTCTTCAACATTTTTAGCAAATGAAGTGCTTTCTGATAAAAAACCATACCCTGGATGAATTGCATTCGCACCACTTATTTTTGCAGCACTAATGATTCTGTCTTGGTTTAAATAGCTATCCAATGCATTGGCTTCTCCAATACATATCGCTTGATCAGCTAAACTTACATGTAGACTTGACTCATCCCCTAAAGCATAGATAGCCACAGTTTCAATATCCATTTCTCTACATGCACGAATAATTCTTACAGCAATTTCTCCTCTATTTGCAATTAAACAACGATACAATTCAAATACCCCCTTTAAACTTATTTCACAGTTATAATTGTTTGATCATATTCAACATTTGAACCGTGATTGACATGTATAGTGTCTACAACACCATCCACATCACTTTTCACTTCATTCATTACTTTCATTGCTTCTATGTAACCAATGGTATCTCCTTTTTTAATTTCATCACCTTCACGAATGAGTGGATTTGTTAATTCTTTTTCATCTTGTAAATAAAACGTACCAACCATAGGTGATTTGACAGCTTGATTTGATTGTTCTTCATTTGATATATCTTGCCCATTTAAACTTGATTCATTATTTGAAGCTAATTGTTGTTGCGCGGGCGATGCTGATGTATTATCTGTAAAATCAATCGTTATTTCATTTTCATAATCTTTATAATTAAATTTTTTAACCCCGTTATCTTTTACGATTTTAATTAATTGCTCTACTTTTTCAAAATTCATTATAATTCCCCTTTCAATAAATGATTAATGCGTATAGATGTATTTCTCAATTGTGTAACATCAAAAATAGGTTGTTCATAAATACTTTTAATTGTATTTTTAAATGCTTCTTCTTGTTGCTCTAATTTTTTAACTGCTTCATCGATTGTAGTCCATTCAAAACGAATCGTATCATTGGGTTGCATTTGAGCTAATTTATGTAAATCAGATGCACAAACAGTCGCTATTTTTGTATAGCCACCTACTGTTTGTTTATCATTTAATAAAATAATAGGATTACCATCATTTGGAACTTGTATACTGCCTAAGGCAACAGGTTCTGATATTATGTCTGCCGATGTGGTTGGTGAAATCGTTTCACCTTGTAATCGATAGCCCATGCGGTCTGACTTTTCTGATATTTTAAATTCATTGGCCACTAATTTTTGTTGCGCTTCTTGGCTAAAGTTTTCAATTTGAGGCCCCTCGATGATTTGAATAGTGTTTTCTTTAACCTCTGTGACATCAATAAGTAAACTCAAACCAAGATGACGTGTATACGAATGATTATTTTCACACTCTATTATATCACCAGATTTTAATGGTCGCCCTTTAAAACCACCAATTTGGCTTCGTGTATGAGTAGCATAGCTATTTGCAACTTTTTGAATTTTCAAAGGTTTACCAAATAATAAGTATCCTCTGGCCCCATTAATAACTTGACCAACTTTCAATACATCACCTTTTTTTACTGCTATTACAGTAGCTTCATCAATAGATATATCGTTAATGGTTGCGTTAAACTCAGCACCTATTAATACAAATGTATTATCTTCTAAGAATTCAATCGTTGGGCCAATAATAGTACATTCAATCGCTGGCCCTTCATTACCAATTAACGCTAGTCCAGTTCTATAAGCATATTGATCCAATACACCTGCAGTAGAAAATCCTTGGTCTTGATAACCGATTCTTCCTAAATCTTGAATCGTACTAAATAAACCTGGATTAATAATTTTAATACTCATATTGAATTTTCACCCATTTCTCAATATCAAATTCACCTTGTTGTGCTTCAACAATTTGTTCGAACGTTGATTCATCTATAGAATAGAATTTTATATAGTCTCCTGATTCGTATAAACACATAGGCGTTCTTAAAATATCAAATACCGTAATTGGTGTACGGCCGATGATTTGCCAACCTCCTGGAGATTGTTTTGGATATAAGCCTGTTTGATTATTCGCAATACCAACTGAACCTGCTGGAATACTTGTTCTTGGTTCTTCTCTTCTAGGAGTAGCTAGCTTTGAATTTAATCCACCTAAAAATGGAAAACCTGGCATAAACCCAAGCATATAAATTAAATATGTATTCTCTGTATGTAACTTAATTACTTCTTCTATTGATAATTGATTATGTGTAGCTACTTCTTGAATGTCCGGACCATAATTACCACCATAAAGTACTGGTAAACTAATGATTTTTACTTCATTTAAATTTTCATCAAAATCCAGTTTGTTTAATTGTTCTAGATTCAGTTCATTAACAACTTTCGCTAAACTTTGTTTAGTAATATCTATATGTAGCATTATTGCTCGATAAGAAGGTATAATTTCAATAATAGCTTCATGTTGCTGATCTTTAATATACTTTTCAACTTTTTGTACTTCCTTAAATGTCGAAGGATCAATTTGTTGTTCAAAGTAAATCATAATTGTCTCTTCGTTGATTAATTTATATTCCAACATTTTTCCCCCTTTGTAGTATATACATTAAACTATTTTTCAAACATTAATATGTGTACAACATTATAATTGTATCATTAACTGAGAGACTATGTTTAATTAAAAATAGTTATAATTGTTGATAATTAACTACTATTGTTAAATACAAATCAGCTCTAAATTATCTTAATATTTCAATAATTGTATCAATGATATAAATTTATCAAATAGTTGAAGATAAGTATATATTTTTATTTATAAAGTGTAAAATCCCCCTAACATTGGTTGTTAACGGGATTTTAATATTACTTGATATTTACAATTTTCACATTGATTTCAGCACCATTTGGTAGTGGCACACGAACCTCTTCGTTTAATTTTTTACCAATTAAACTTTTAGCCATTGGTGATTCATTTGAGATTTTACCATTAAATGCATCAGATTCAGCAGATCCAACAATTTGATATTCTTCTTCATCTTCACCCGGTAATTCTACAAAAGTTACAGTTTTCCCAATTTGTACTTGATTGTTGTCACCTGTATCTTCGATTATAAGTGCATTACGTAGCATATGCTCAATTCTTTGGATGTCTTGTTCGATGAATCCCTGTTCATCTTTAGCAGCATCATACTCAGAGTTCTCAGATAAATCTCCGAAAGAACGGGCTACTTTTATTTTTTCAACGACTTCTGGTCTCTTAACCGTCTTTAACTCTTCTAGTTCATTTTCTAGCTTTTCGAAACCTTCTTGTGTCATAGGGTATTGTTTTTGGTTTTCCATATTGTCATCTTCCTTTACTAAAATACTATTGTTTACTTACTAAAGTCTGAATTTTTGTCGTCATTATATCGATCGCAACTTTATTACTTCCACCTTCAGGAATGATAATATCTGCATATCTTTTTGTAGGTTCTATAAATTGATTATGCATTGGGCGAACTACATTTAGATATTGATTTATAACAGAATCCATTGTACGACCTCTTTCTTCTGTATCGCGAAGTAAGCGACGTAAGATTCGTAAATCTGCATCGGTATCAACATAAATTTTGACATCCATTAAATCTCTTAACGTTTTATTTTCAAGCGCAAATATGCCTTCTACGATAATAACATCTTTTGGTTTAAATGCAATCGTTTCATCGCTTCTAGTATGATTTGTATAATCATATGTTGGTACTTCAATCTGTTTACCATTTCTCAAATCGTTTAAATTTTCTATTAATAAGTCATTATCAAAAGCAAAAGGATGATCATAATTGGTCTCTAAACGTTCTTCGAAACTTAAATGCGATTGGTCCTTATAATAATAGTCTTGTGCTAATAATGCAACACTATGGCCTTCTAAATTTTTCATAATTTCGTTTGTGACTGATGTTTTACCTGAACCAGAACCACCAGCGATTCCAATAATAGTCGTACGTTTCATTATCCAATTTCCTTTCTCATCATGTTGTTGGTATAAATTGGATGATCAACTTTAATTTGCACAATTTGCAATGGGTGTCGTGCAGCATCAAGTTTGTTACCTTCTTCATCATAAATAGTGTCAACAACTTGTCTAAATGTATCAATTTCAGGACCAAAAAACTCTATTTCTTCCCCAGGCTCAAATTTATTACGCTGTTGAATCGTAGCGAGTTTGGTTTTTTCATCATAACCAAGAACTAATCCACAAAAATCATAAGCCGAGTTTTTTTTATTTTGTTGCCCAAACATTTGCTCTTCGTAACCAGGTGTGCCTTCAATAAATGCTGAAGCAGTGTCTCTATTAGCGCATTTTTCCACCTCAGTTAACCATTCTGGCTTAATTTTAAAATTATCAGGATCTTCTGCATAAGCATCGATGACTTTGCGATATACAGATACAACAGTTGCAATATAATGTATTGATTTCATGCGTCCTTCAACTTTAAGTGAATCCACACCAATATCCATCATTTTAGGGATTGACTCTATAAGTTTCAAATCTTTTGGACTCATTGCGAAAGGTGTCACTGCATTTTCTTCATAATATAAATCTAAATCACCGTCTTTATCAATTTCCAATAGGTCATAATCCCATCTACAGCTTTGACAACAACCACCTCTATTAGAATCTCGAGCTGTCATGTGATTACTTAATGTACATCTACCAGAATACGCAATACACATTGCACCATGAATAAATGATTCAATTTCAATATCTACTTTATCTTTCATTTTCTTCATTTCCATAGCACCTGTTTCACGTGCTAATACTACACGATCTAACCCTTCATTTTTCCAAAATTCTACAGCTTTATAATTTGAAAGTGATTGTTGTGTTGATAAATGAATTTCTAAATTCGGCGCTACGCGCTTACATGTTTCAATGATTAGTGGATCCGCAACAATAATACCAGTGGCACCGGCTGACTCTAAATTTTTTAAATATTCATCCAAACCCGCAATATTTTCATCATGTGCAATAATATTAGTTGTAACGTAAATTTTCGCCCCATATTGCTGTGCGAATGTCACACCTTCTTTGATTTCTTCCATCGTAAAATTATCCGTATTGGACCTTAAACCATACGCTTGTCCACCTAAAAATACAGCATCTGCACCATAATGTACTGCTATTTTGAGTTTTTCTAAATTACCTGCTGGGGCAAGTAGTTCAGGTTTTTTAATCTTATTATTAGTATTGCTTTCAACTTTTTCTAATAATTTCATTATTTAAACCTCCCTTAATATACTGTTTGCTTATACAAGAATCCTTCATCAAATGGACGATGTTCAGGCTGAATAGCTTCAATCGGATCTACGAGCATAAATTTTTCATCATCATAAGCTTCTGGATCTTCATTGAATAAATCAATTGCTTCTCTATATTGTTCTGTACAAACATTGATATATTCTTCGGTTTGTAATATACCGTCAATCTTGAATGCATCAATATTGGCTGCTAAAAGCTGTTCTAACTCTTCAATCAAACATATATCATTGGGCGACATAATATGCGTTCCATTGTAATCTTCAAAAACAGGATATTTGTTATCACGTTCTTCATCATATAATAACAACTCATTAGCTACTTTGTTTCGATGAATTTTCATTTGTCTTTCTTGGAAAGTAAAATAGTTACCTAATAACATGCGTTTTGATTGAAACATGCAGGTCATACCATGTACTTGTACTTCAATCTCTACATCTGCATGTTTCTTTATATTTAATATTTCATCTAAACTTAATTCTCTAGCTAGTTGCGCGCGTTGCGCCCCCTTTTCACCCCAATAGTTGCATTGGAAATAATTTGTGACTAATGCTTCTGCATCCCAATTTAATGGAATTGGGTTTTCTTGTTCATTTACATACATAACTACCGCTGGATCACCAAATATAATGCGGTCAACTTTTACTTCGTGTAAAAAATCTATATATGATTTTAGTGCATTTAAATGATAATTGTGAAATATACCATTTACTGCCACATAGGCTTTTTTACCATGTTTATGTATTAATTCCACTGCTTCTATCAACGCTTCTCTGTTGAATTCTCCTGCTAATCTTAAGCCGAATTTTTGCTCGCCAATTACAAAAGCATCTGCACCTTTTTCAATTAATGTCTCAATATGTTTAACAGATTTTGGCGTTACTAATAATTCTGTCATTTTGATTCTCCTTTAATCGAAATAGCTAGACCATCATCCATATTAAGGAAATTAGTTCTGAAATGAGGTTGAGCCATCAGCCATTCATTATATTCTTGTACTTTTTTTACCATTTGTCTAACATTTCTACTTCTCACTACGGAAATATCAGAAACAAAACCATGATACAAAACGTTATCTGTAACTACTATTCCACCTTCTTTGAGTAAAGGCGCATACAAAGTAAAAAACTTTTTTGATTGTGCTTTCGCAGCATCGATAAATATCATATCAAATGATTGATGTTGTATGTTTTCGAAAGCTTCTAAGGCATCTTTTTCAATTAACTCAATTTGAGTTTCATATCCAAATTTCGTAAAATTTTCTTTGGCTTTTAATTGCATGTCATCATCACGCTCGATAGTAACCACTTTTATTTCCTTAGAAACAGAAGCAAATTGCATACTACTATAACCAATTGCTGTGCCTATTTCCAAAATACGATTGGGTTTATGTACTCTAATCAGTTGCTTAATCATATCTAAAGTTAGCCTATCCACAATTGGAACATGATGTTCCACAGCATATGGTCTAAGTTGTTCAATAGCGATATCATTCTCTTTGTGCAATTCTAATAAATATGATTGATTATTATCCATTTCAAAACTTCCTTCAATGTAAATATTTCAAAGTGTTTTTGACAAATAAAATAAATCAGCCAATGATAATGACTGATTGTATTTCAATTAATAACAACAGCTATATGTTCTTATATTACGAACCACTTTTATATAATTCTTTGAAATTATCTCATAAATTTAATTTTAACTTTATATATTTTACCACAAAGCCATTTATATTATAAGTGTAAATTGTGATAACTAACTTGTTTATGTAGCTATAATGAATATTACATCAATTTCACATATTAAATGTGTATAAGAAACTAATACAGAAGGCTCTTGGATTAAATAGTGTAGTCATTTGCGTTGGCTTTTGGAGTAAAATAACACTAGTCTAAGATTTCAGGTTGAGTTAGTACCCGACATAATGAATACAAAAAAACTGCCAACAAAGTTAGAAACTTGTCGACAGTATGAACTGAAATTTTTAAATTCAGTTTAATAACATGATATTTATACTCGATGACCAGATTTTTTACAAATTAGCTTTTGTAAAATTATTGGTAAAAAAACAGTGTCACCTAAGACAAAGTGTAAACAATAGCGAATCGATTTGTAATTCAGATTCACACTTTATATATCAATGTATATTTTTAGTGTAGTCCAAATATTATTCATGGTTATGATCATGGTCGTCCATTTCAGTGTTAACGACTTCTTCAATCATATCCCATTCTTCATCAGTTTCAACTGGTAAGAATTTTCCGCCTTCACCATCTTCGTCGGGTTCATTAATCATTGGTACTAATTCGATTAAATCGTCATCATCTGATTCTGCTCCTTCTTCAGCAAGAATCACATATTCTTTTTTAAATTCAGGATGGAAAAATTCTAATACTTTTCGATAAAGCACTTCGTTTCCATCTTCATCATATAAAGTTAATAATTCCTCTTGGTTGTTAATTTCAAATTCAGATTCATGGTTGTGTTCAGTCATTATAAAACGCTCCTTTTTATTGTATAGAATCTAAATAGCCTTGTAATATAAATACTGCAGCCATTTTATCTATTACTTTTTTTCGTTTTTGTCTAGAAACATCTGCTTCAAGTAAAGAACGTTCTGCAGCCATGGTACTTAAACGCTCATCCCACATGATTATCTCTACAGATGGCAATGCTTCCTGCAGTTGCTCCTTGTATTGTAACGAAGCTTCGCCTCGAAATCCAATAGAATTATTCATATTCTTTGGCAAACCTATGACAACCGTACCAACTTTTTCTTTCTCTATGATCGTTACTAGTCTGTCTATACCTAGTTCATTCTTATCTTCGTTTATATGGAGTGTATCTAATCCCTGGGCTGTCCAACCCATGAGATCACTTATAGCAATGCCAACAGTTTTACTTCCTACATCTAAACCTAAAATTTTATGTTTTAGCATTAATTACTTTGAGTTCTCTTGTAAATAATTTGAAACTAATTCTTCCATGATATCGTCGCGATCAATACGACGAATTTGGTTTCTAGCTTCATTATTACGTGGAATATACGCAGGATCACCTGATAATAAATAACCGACAATTTGATTTACAGGGTTATAGCCACGTTCATTCAGTGTGTTATAGACATTTTGAAGTACTGTTTTGACATCTTCTTTTGGAATTTCGTCATAATTAAATTTCATTGTTTTATCAAAGTTTTCCATTTTGTAACACTCCTTCATATCGACTAAAAAGTACTTATTGTTAATTCTACATTACAAAACGTAGAACTTATAGAGATTTAATGTAATCTTTAATGAAACGTAATGATTCTGTTATGTTTTCAGGTTGAGTGCCCCCACCTTGAGCCATATCTGGGCGGCCGCCACCTTTACCACCTACAATAGGTGCCATGTTTTTAATAATGTCACCAGCTTTTACACTGTCTGTTAATTCTTTTGGAACTGTAGCTACTAAAGATACTTTGCCATCTATGTTACTGATTAAAATTATAATAGCATCTTGCAACTTAGATTTAAAGTCATCCATTGTCTCACGAATCGCTTTTGCGTTTGCGACTTCAACTTCAGTTGCAAGTACTTTAAATCCATTAATATCTTCTACCTGATTTGTAATATCACCCATTTTCAATGTAGTGATTTCTTTATTTCTTTGTTCAAGTTGCTTAGATAATTCTTTTTCATCCACTTGCATTTGGATAACCTTGTCTAAAACTTGATCATCTGATTTCACTTTAACTTGTGCTTTCACCGCATTAAATTGTTCTTGTATTGTTTCTAAATATAAAAATGCTGATTTTCCAGTAAATGCTTCTATACGTCTCACACCAGCACCTGTACCTGATTCGCTCACTATTTTAAACAAACCTATTTCAGAAGTATTATTAACATGGATACCTCCACATAATTCAATGGAGAATGGTGCCATATTGACAACTCGAACGACGTCGCCATATTTTTCACCAAATAATGCCATCGCACCTAATTTTTTAGCTTCAGCAATAGGCATTTCTTGTATATTCACATCTATACTATTCCAAATTTCTTCATTAACTCTTCGCTCAACGTGATCTATTTCATCTTGAGTCAAAGGTCCGAAATGCGTGAAATCAAATCTTAATCTCTCCGCTTCAACAAGTGAACCTGCTTGATTAACATGATCTCCAAGTACTTCTTTTAATGCTGCATGTAATAAATGTGTTGCGCTGTGGTTCTTTTTAATATCTCTTCGTTCAACATGGTTTACACTAGCAAGCACTTCGTCATTCTTTTTAACAGTTCCAAATTGTATTTCACCTTTGTGTAAATTTTGTCCATTAGGTGCTTTGGTTACTTCAGTAACTTTGATTTCGAACTGTTCATTACTTATTGTACCTTCATCTGCTACTTGTCCACCACTCACTGCATAAAATGGCGTTTCTTTTAAAATAAAATAAATGATTTCTCCAGCTTCGGCTTCGTTTACAAAATTTCCATTATAAATGATATCAGTAATAAACGTTTTTTGATCCATGACGTCATAACCTACAAATTGACTCTCTGTTGTTATTTTTTTCAATATGTCACTTTGTACTTGCATAGATTGAGAGTTTTGACGAGCTTGTCTAGCTCTATCACGTTGTTTTTGCATTTCATCTTCAAAAGTATTCATATCAACAGAAAGGTTTTCTTGTGTTGCAATTTCTTCAGTAAGTTCGACTGGAAAACCATATGTGTCATATAATTTAAATGCATCCTTACCACTGATTTCATTTGTCGTTGATTTTGCTTTTGCAATTAAATTATTTAATATCGCTAAACCTTCTTCCAGTGTTTCATGGAAACGTTCTTCTTCCGATTTGATCACGCGTTTGATGAAATCAGCTTTTTCTTTAACGTTCGGATAATAAGGTTCCATTATATCTGCAACGATATCAACCAATTTATACATAAATGGTTCATTAATATCTAATGATTGACTAAACCTTACAGCACGACGTAAAAGTCTACGCAATACATATCCTCGTCCTTCATTTGCTGGTAATGCACCATCAGCGATTGCAAATGAAATTGTGCGTATATGGTCAGAAATGACTTTAAATGCTACAACATAAGTATCTTTTTCAAGATACTTTTTACCTGAAACTTTTTCTACTTCATTAATGATTGGCATAAACAAATCAGTTTCGTAGTTTGTACGAACATTTTGCGCTATAGATGCCATTCTTTCAAGCCCCATACCAGTATCAATATTTTTATTTGGTAATGGTGTGTACGTATGATCTTTATTATGGTTAAATTCACTAAATACTAAATTCCAAACCTCTAAAAATCTTTCATTCTCACCACCTGGATACATTTCTTCTGCAGGATCATCTTGTCCAAATTGATCACCGCGGTCATAGAATATCTCAGTATTAGGGCCAGAAGGTCCTTCACCAATATCCCAGAAATTTCCTTCTATACGAATAATTCTACTCTCTTCTAAACCTATGTCTTCATTCCATATTTTATAGGCTTCTCTGTCCTCAGGATGTATCGTTACATACAATCGTTTTGGATCCATAGCCATCCATTTTTCATTCGTTAAAAATGCCCAAGCAAATTCAATAGCCTCTTTTTTAAAATAATCACCAATTGAAAAATTACCTAACATTTCAAAAAAGGTATGATGTCTAGCTGTAAAGCCAACATTCTCAATGTCATTAGTTCTTATAGCTTTTTGAGAATTAACAATACGAGGCTTTTTAGGTGTTTCTCGGCCATCAAAATATTTTTTTAATGTCGCAACACCAGAGTTAATCCATAGTAAAGAATCATCATCTATAGGTACTAATGGTGCAGAAGGTTCAACCATATGTCCTTGTTCAACAAAGTAATCAATAAAATTCTGTCTAATTTCACTTGCTTTTAAGTTTTTCATACTTAAAATTCCTCCATCTCAACTCAAGTTATATCAGTTATTTGATAAAAAAGAAAATAAAAAACGTCCATCCTATCAAAAGGGACGAACGTTTCGCGGTACCACCCTAGTTATAAGCATTAATAATGATTACTAATTTCGCTTATCACTTTAAATAAGTATATTTATTATTTAACATAAAGTAGCTTTCAACTATGCTACCTGTACTTTTCACCAACCAGTACATCTCTTGTCGACTACCATAGTTTACTCATCTTTATGCACAATCAATTATATTGTATTTACTTTAACCTACGTTGTCAATGTTCAACAAAATCATATGGTGAAATATCTCCCATATTAATCATAGGATTAATTTTATATATATTTTCTTCTGTTAAAACAGTCGTCGAATCAAATGTATCATCAACTTCATCTTCATCATTTCGATCATCATTATTAAAATACGTTTTTAAGAACGTACAAAGCTGTGTCATTCTCACTTGACCATTTGTATTTAAACCGATTTCGAAAGCTTGTGGGTCCCCCAGAAACACCAGTGATTGCTTAGCTCTTGTTAGTCCAGTATATAATATTGGTTTTTGCAGCATTCTAAAATATTGCTTAACCATAGGCATAATAACGATTGGAAATTCGGAACCTTGTGATTTGTGAATAGACGTACAATATGCATGTGTTAGTTCCAATAAATCTTGCCTTACAAAAGTAATTTCATTTCCGTCAAAATCAACGACAATCACATCTTTATTTAAGGCATTTTCTTTTGCCCAAAATATACCAACAACCACTCCAATATCACCATTAAATATATTATCACTTGGTCTATTTACTAGTTGTAGTACTTTATCTCCTTTTCTAAAGACAACATCCCCGAATTCAACTTCACGTGTTTCTTTCTCTTTAGGGTTTAAAATTGTTTGCAATACAGCATTTAATTTTTTTATACCCGCTGAACCTTTATACATCGGAGCTAATACTTGTATATCACTCATATCATAACCTTTATTTACAGCGCTTGAAACCACCTTTTCAACTACTGAAGGTATTTGATCTGTTGAACAGTTGATAAAGTTACGATCGTGAAATCTTTGTGTAATATCGATAGGTTCACCCAATTTCATTCTATGTGCTAATTCTATGATACTAGATCCATCTTGTTGTCGGTAAACTTCAGTTAGATTCACTCTGGGGATTACTTTAGAATCAATGAGATCTTTAAAAACCTGACCTGGGCCTACAGAAGGCAATTGGTCTTCATCACCTACTAATATGACTTGAGCATCTATTGGGACGGCACTAAGGAATTGATGAAATAACCAAGTGTCGACCATTGACATTTCATCTATAATAATTAATTTCGCTGAAATCTCATTATCTAAAATATCCTCTGGTTGTGTGTCTTGGTTCCAACCTATTAACCGATGTATCGTCATAGCTTCCAAGCCCGTAGATTCTGCCAATCGTTTTGAAGCTCTACCTGTCGGGGCTGCTAATACAACTGGATAGTCATCATTTTGATAATCATCATAATCTAAAGATAAACCATGTATTTCTGCATATAATTCAACAATACCTTTAATCACAGTTGTCTTTCCTGTTCCTGGTCCGCCAGTTAACAGCATAATTTTAGTATTGATTGCAGTTTGTAACGCATCTCTTTGAGAATTTGCATATGTAACCTGATTACGTTGTTCTATTTCACCAATTTCTAATTGTAATTCAGATTGTTCTATTTCTTTTAATTTATTCGTATATGTGTAATTACGATATAAGTTTTGAACACTTTTAAGTTCCGAATAATATAAACTAGGAATTGCTATTTCACTTTCTTGTTTTACTAATTTAGTATCTTCAACAAGGACTTGAATCATATTTTCTAACTGTTGATGTTCAATCACTTCATTAGGTGGTTGCGACAACATTTCTTGTGTCATTTCTAATACAGTTTGTGTCGGCAAGTATGTGTGACCTTGCTTAATGCATTCTTCTTCTAATACATACAATAAACCAGCTTTTAAACGCTCATCATCGTTATACTGAATACCCACATTTCGTGCTAAAGTATCTGCTTTGTTAAAGCCGATACCTTTCACATCGTAAACCAATTGATAGGGTTTGTTTTCTACAATATTGAGTGTATCGCCTAAATAAACTTGATAGATTGCCATCGCGAGTTTAGGCCCAAACCCTAAATCATGTAATCGAATAATGATTTGCTCTGTTTCTTGATTACTCGCAATTTGTTCAGCGATTTGCTTTTGCTTTTTCTTTGGCAAACTAGGTACCTTTTCTAAAATAGATGAGTCATTTAAAATATCTGAAATTGCATTTTCTCCAAGTGTGTTTACAATATTTTGAGCTGTTTTTTTACCTATGCCTTTAAATAAATCACTAGATAAGTAGCTAATTATAGCTTCTTTTGTTTGAGGTAACTCTTTTTCAAACGTTTCAGCCTTTAACTGTTTACCATATTTAGGATGTGAAACGACTTGTCCTTTAAAAGTATAAACATCGCCTTCAGCAATTTCTGGAAAAAACCCTACAACTGTAGGCATAGAATCAAATTCTTCATTAGATTCTATCGTATCTACTTTTAAAACAGTATAAAAATTGTCTTTGTTTTGAAACAAGATAGCATCTACAGTACCTTTAATCATTGAATTATTAAATAATGTAGGGTTATCCATGTAATTACTCCTCCTCTGCAATTGATTTAAACGTTTTGATGGCATGTTGACTCATCAAATGTTCTGGGTTGATAGAAACTGCACGTTCAAAATATTCTATGGCGCTTTCAGTATCTTCAGTTAACATATAGGTTGCTAAACCTAAGTTATATAAAGCATCCGTATGGGCTTCATCTAATGTGAGTACATACTTTAATTGTGAAACGGCTTGTTCATACATTTCTAAGTGGCACAACACTAGTCCATACTGAAATTGTACTTCTACATCATTGCGATTATCCTTTTCAGCGGCAGTCATTAAAAAGGGAAGTGCTTCTGTAAAAGCTTCTAACTGGTTAAAAGACATACCAATCATGTAATTTGTATCTATTTCGTCCACTTTATATTGCAAGGCTTGTTGATATAATTTAACCGCTTCTTTATAACGTCCCTCATTGTAATAGACATTAGCTAAATTGTAATAAACAGCACCATTTTCTGGGTCGATGGTTAGTGCTTTCTGGAAAAATTTTTCTGCTTTATCTATTTCACCCGCTTCAGCTATTAAAATACCTGCATTGATATAGTTTTCGACTTCATTCGGGTTTGCTTCTATATTTTCAAATAGTGCTGCTAAAGCTTGCTCAAAATTACCTTGTTTTATCAGCGTATAAATTTGTTCTTGATTCATGCTATCCCTCTCTCTCAACGTCTTATTATAACATTTAAGAATGAAAAAACAGTAAAAAAGGAGTAAGTGACAAATCAAAAATTTAAATTTGATATTGTACGCTTACTCCTCAAAACATGTTCATCTATAAAACTTTATATTTAATTAACAATAAATCATTGTTATTTACTATTTGCCAAGATAATTAATTTATTTGTTTAAACAACATAACTTAATTGACCTGATGTTTTGTATACATCATCTATAGTAGCGCCACCTAGACATACATCACCATCATATAAAACAACTGATTGACCTGGAGTGATTGCGCGTACAGGTTCATCAAATGTTACGCGAATCGCATCATCATTTTCTCTTTGAACAAAAACTTTTGTATCTTTTTGACGATATCTAAATTTTGCTGTACATTTAAAGCCATTTTCTAGATCAACAGGGTTAACAAATGAAATATCTGAAGCAATCAAATAATCACTATAAAGGGCTTCATGATGAAAACCTTGTTCTACATATAAGACATTTTCATTTAAATTTTTGCCTACAACAAACCAAGGATCACCATCTCCACCAATACCTAAACCGTGACGTTGTCCTATTGTATAGTACATTAATCCTGTGTGTGTGCCTATTTTTTTACCATCTAATGTTTGCATTTCACCAGACTGTGCAGGTAAATATTGAGATAAAAATGTTTTGAAATTACGTTCACCAATAAAACAAATACCAGTAGAATCTTTTTTCTTAGCGGTAGCTAAATCTTGTGCTTCAGCAATTCTACGAACTTCTTTTTTATCAATATCACCTATCGGGAACATTACTTTTGATAATTGAGATTGTGATAATTGATTTAAGAAATAAGTTTGATCTTTATTATTGTCAACACCGCGCAACATTTCAACATGTCCATCTTCATGGCAACGTACACGTGCATAATGACCTGTAGCTACATAATCTGCACCTAACTTAAGTGCATGTTCTAAAAATGCTTTGAATTTAATTTCCTTATTACACATCACATCGGGGTTTGGTGTGCGTCCTTTTTTATATTCATCTAAAAAATAAGTAAACACTTTATCCCAATATTCTTTTTCAAAATTAACTGCATAATATGGTATACCAATTTGATTACATACAGCTATGACATCGTTATAATCTTCCGTAGCTGTACACACACCGTTTTCATCCGTGTCATCCCAGTTCTTCATAAAAATACCAATAACATCATAACCTTGTTCTTTTAATAAATGTGCTGTAACGGAACTATCTACGCCACCTGACATGCCAACAACAACACGTGTATCTTTATTTGACAACTAAACTTCCTCCTTGAATTTATGATAAATTTTGTGAATTTCAGTAACTAAATATTTTATTTCTTGTTCGGTCGTTTGTTCATTAAAGCTAAATCGTACAGAATGATTTGCTCTTGTATCATCACCATACATTGCCAATAAAACATGTGAAGGCGATGTGGAACCTGCAGTACATGCTGAACCAGAAGCTACATATATATTGGCTAAATCTAGCAAGGTTAACATGGTTTCTACATCAATAAATGGAAAATACAAATTAACGATGTGACCTGTAGTGTCTGTCATTGAGCCGTTTAACTCAAAAGGAACTGATCGTTCTTGTAATGAAACAAGAAATTGATTTTTCAAATTCATCAAATGGACATTGTTTTCATCTCTATACTGATTTGCTAGTTTTAAAGCTTCAGACAACCCTACAATTTGGGGAACATTTTCTGTACCTGCTCTTCTTTTCACTTCTTGTTCTCCACCTAATTGTGGAAACTTGACGGTTGTACCTGTTTTTATTAGTAAAACTCCGATACCTTTTGGCCCGCCAAATTTATGTGCTGTAATACTCATTGCATCGATATCAAATTCATGAAAATCTATGTCTAAGTGGCCGATTGCTTGTACCGCATCTACATGAAATATGGCATTTGAATGACTTACAATTTCATCAATATCATACATTGGTTGTACTGTACCAATTTCATTATTAACAAACATGATTGAAACGAGTATCGTCTCATCAGTTAATGCACTTTTTAATTGTTCTAACGATATCAAGCCTTCCACATCTACATCAAGGTATGTTACATCAAAACCTTCTTTTTCTAATTGTTCAAAAACATGGAGTACTGAATGATGTTCTATTTTAGTTGTAATAATATGCTTGCCTTTATCTTGATTTGCATACGCAATACCTTTAATCGCTGTATTATTAGATTCTGTTGCTCCACTTGTAAAGATTACTTCACTCGGCTTAGCATTGAGTTGCTTTGCTACGAAACGACGAGACTCATCTAAATATTTACGTGCATCTCTACCTATACTATGAATAGAGGACGGATTACCGTAATGCGTTGTATAGACTTCCATCATTTTATCTATTACTTGCTGTTTAACTGGCGTTGTAGCAGCGTAATCTGCATATACTTCCATGTTTGACACTCCTTACAAATTTATCAATGTTCCAATGATAGCACCATCTATTTAAATTTTCTAGTTGTCTGTTTCAAAATGTCCATTTTCATCTATCATTTCATATTCATCTAACAATGCTAATGTTTCGTCTACATTTGATTTTGTCATATGATTTAACGTTAAGTTGTATAATTTTTTATCTTTGATTTCCCAGTGTGTCGCTTTAAATCTAGATTGAAAATACGCATCATGTGTTACAACTAATACTTGACCGTTAAAACTTTTTATCATATTTAAAATTAAGTCCTGAGTTGAAATATCAAAGTAATTAGTTGGCTCATCTAAAATTAATAAATTGGCGCCAGAGAAATACAGTAGTACAAATTGAAATCTACTTTTCTCGCCCATAGATAATTGACCAATTGGTTCATTAATTTTTTCTTCATTAAAACCAAATGAAGCTAAAATAGTTTGTGCCTCACTTCGTAATATTTTATTTGTAGTTAATAGCATGGAAAGTGGAGATTCTGCTTCATTTAAGTTTTTGTTTGTCTGATCAAAATATCCAATTTTTAGTGAAGGCGTGATTTTTATATTTCCTTGATTTGGAAGTATCTTTTGTCTGATCATTGCAATTAAAAGTGATTTACCACTCCCATTTAGCCCAGTAATTAAAATATTTTCTTTTTGTTTCATTTCAAAATGAGCATGTTCAAATATATGATGTTCATTTATAGCAACATTGAAGTCTTCAAAATGAATTAAAAAGCGTTTGCGTAAACGATCTTGATGATTAAAGTGATAATGTTTTTGTTCATTATCTGGCTGATTTATCGTCTTCTCATTTAATTTTTCGGTCATTTGTTTTTCTTTTACTTTAGCCTTTTGAGCTAACTTACTGAGCTTCTTCTGCTCAATAGGGCTACGGACACTTGCTTTTTGTTGTGCTGAATGATGCCATGTTTGGATTCGTTGTATCGTGCGATTAAGTTCTGCTATTTCTTTTTGTTGCTTTTCGTACATATTTTGTTGTGTTTGTAACGTTAAATCTTTAATTTCACGGTACTTGGAATAATTACCATGATATTTATTCGTTTTTTCAGATGTTACTTCAATGACATGCGTCGCTGTTTGATCGATAAAATCACGCTGGTGTGATACATAAACAATCGTACGTTTTGATTTTTGAATTTTTCTAATCAGTTGTTCCAACATTTCTATATCTAAATGATTCGTGGGTTCATCCAGTAAGATCAATGGTTTGTTTGACATGAATGCTTTTAATAATGCCAGTCGTGTTTGTTGACCACCACTTAAATCTTGAATTTGTTTTTCTAAATCTTTTTCTGTTAAATTCATTTGATTCGCTTGCGTAATAATACTTTGTTCGAATTCGTAACCATTTAATGCACTATAATTAGCAATATACTTATAATTACTTTTAATCTTCTGTTTTATCTGCAGCAATTCAGGATTTATAGCCATTACATAGTCTATTCCTGTTAAGTGTTCATAAACAGACATATTTTGATGCATTAAATAAGCTTCATCTTGATATTTCATCTTTATTGCTTCTAACAATGTTGTTTTCCCTACGCCATTGTTACCAATCACTGCAACATGTTCGCCCTTATCAATTTGAATTTCTACAGAGTTAATTAATTTTTTACCAAATTTTTCAAATGGCTTTTGAACATAATAAAAAGACATACCAATTCCCTCTTTCTCAAGAGATACGATATGCCTTAACCATCCGAACATTATATATGTTAGGTATTTTCCTGATCACTTTTTATTAAGACATAATCGTATCCCATATATTACTTTTTGATTAAATAAACTGTTTTGATTGTTCTTATGAGATATATCCATTGTCTTAATAAGACCACCTAACTTTTTTTAATTTCATACAGTATAACAGTGAGCAATTTCTTACGCAAGTTTTATTTAGACTGTTATACTGCAATATATTAATATATTTAAGGAGGACATCGTGTAATGAACGATTTAAAATTATCTGCGCTTAATCTCGTTCCTATTAGAGAAGGTCAAACCGATCAAGATGCAATTAGCGATATGGTTAAATTAGCACAAAATTTAGAAGAACTGGATTATGAGAGATATTGGATTGCAGAACATCATAACGCACCTAACCTTGTCAGTTCAGCCACTGCGTTATTAATACAACATACATTAGAACATACTGCTAAAATAAGAGTAGGTTCTGGTGGTATCATGTTACCTAATCATGCTCCACTTGTTGTTGCAGAACAATTTGGGACAATGGAAACTGTATTTCCAAATCGCGTTGATTTAGGTCTAGGTCGGGCGCCAGGTACTGATATGATGACAGCGAGTGCCTTACGTAGAGATCAACACAATGGTGTTTATGAATTTCCTGAAGAAGTAGAACAACTTGCGACTTATTTCGGACCGGGTAATCAACAAACTTATGTCCGTGCATATCCAGCAGTTGGTAAAAACGTTCCTCTTTATATATTGGGTTCTTCAACTGATTCAGCACACTTAGCTGCACGCAAAGGATTACCTTATGTCTTTGCTGGGCATTTTGCACCACAACAAATGAAAGAAGCAATTGAAATTTATAAAGAACTTTTTGAACCCTCGGACGTGTTGAGCAAACCATATGTGATTGTTTGTTTAAATGCAATCGTTGCTGATACAGATGCTCAAGCAGAATATCTGGCAACGACACAGGCTCAAGTTATGGTAAGTATAACTCGAGGAAGAATGCAACCTGTACAACCACCTACTGACGACTTAAGAGGACTACTCACCCCTACTGAGTATGAAATAGCAAAACAACGTATGCAAAGTTCACTTGTTGGTTCTGAAGATACCGTCAAACAAAAATTACAATCATTTATAAATGAATATGGTGAAATAGATGAATTGATGGCTATTAGTTACATTTATGATCAGGAAGCACAACTCGAATCATATCGTAAGCTTAAAAATATGATTACAACGCTAAATTAAATATAAAAAAAGCCGAGTTCTTATGTAAGAAACTCGGCCTCTTTATATTTAAGCGAAAAAGCTTAAACTTTTAAGACAATTTTATTTTTTATCGTCTTTTTTATCATCTTTTTTATCGTCACTGCCACCAGTGAAATTATCGATTTGTTCAGATGCTTGTTTTGCTTTTTCGTTATCAGTATCTTTTAATTTGTCAGAAACGTTTTTTGCAGTTTCTTTTGCTTTATTTAAGAAATCAGCCATAATAAAACCACCTTTTTAGTATTAGTTAACGATTATTATTTTTTAAATTTATCGATAACTTCATTTGCTTTATCTTTTGCATTTTCTACTACTTCTTTGGCTTTACCAGAATTTTTATCTTCTTTGCCTTCTTTTTCTAATTCTTTATTGTCGGCTACGTTACCAACTGTTTCTTTAACGTTTCCTTTTGCTTGTTCGAATTTATTTTCATCAGCCATAAATAATACCTCCTTAGCAATGTATTAATTAAATACCACAATACTTAAGTCATAAACATTTAAAACAAACTTTTTTAAATATTTTCAATTAATGTCAAAAAATGTTTAATTAACAATGTTATTCACATCTTAAATATAGAACATATATCCATCTAAATTATTCGTTTCATTATAATCTGCTAGGTATTTCAATGTTGTATTATCTAATACTTCTCTTACTGCATCTCTCATTCTAATCCAAAGTTGTTTCTGTGCAGGAGGTTCAGAATCAATACTTTCTACGAATGTAATTGGTCCTTCTAACAAACGAATAATGTCACCAGCCGTAATTTCTTCAGCTGAAACTCTCAATTGGTAACCACCTTTTGCACCACGAACACTTCGAATTAAACCTGCATTTCTTAATGGACCCACTAGTTGTTCTAGATAAAGATCACTTAAATTATTTTCTTCAGCTATAGATTTTAACGAAACACATCCTTGCCCTTGTTTTTTGGCTAAGGATATCATTAGTGTTAAGCCATATCTACCTTTTGTTGATATTTTCATTATATAACCTCACTTAATTCGAATACTATATATTAACATTCTATCATTTTTTACGTTAAGATAATATTAGAAAGGTGTGAAAGATTGTGACGAACGAACCACTCGCTTCAAGAATGCGACCAAATAATATTGATGAGATCATTTCACAGGATCATTTAGTTGGTGACAAAGGTATTATACGCAGAATGGTCAATACCAAACGATTATCGTCCATGATTTTTTATGGTCCCCCTGGAATTGGCAAAACGAGTATTGCTAAAGCTATTTCAGGCAGTACCCAATTTAAATTCCGCCAACTAAATGCTGTAACTAATACAAAAAAAGATATGCAACTCATAGTTGAAGAAGCAAAAATGTCTGGACAAGTCATTCTATTACTAGATGAGATTCATCGTTTAGATAAAGCGAAGCAAGATTTTTTATTGCCACATCTTGAAAATGGAAAAATTGTATTAATTGGTGCTACAACTTCAAATCCATATCATGCAATTAATCCTGCTATTCGATCAAGAGCACAAATCTTTGAGCTATACCCATTAGATGAAAACGACATAAAAGTTTCTTTAGAGAGAGCTCTAACCGATGAATCACGCGGTCTAGCTTCATACAATCCAGTCATTGATGAAGAAGCGATGAATTATTTCACAACGCAAAGCCAAGGAGATGTCAGAAGTGCGCTGAATGCTTTAGAATTAGCCGTATTCAGTTCAGAAGTGATTGATAACCAAAGACATATTACATTGGAAGATGCTAAAGATTGCTTACAAAAAGGTGCTTTTGTCAGTGATAAAGATGGCGACATGCACTATGATGTGATGAGTGCATTTCAGAAATCAATTCGAGGAAGTGATGTTAATGCAGCATTGCATTATTTAGCACGTTTGATAGAAGCTGGAGACTTACCTACTATTGTCAGAAGATTATTAGTTATTAGTTATGAAGACATAGGTTTAGCTTCGCCAGGTGCTGGACAACGTACTTTAGCAGCGATCGAATCTGCTGAAAGACTCGGTTTTCCAGAAGCAAGAATTCCTTTGAGTCAAGCGGTAATTGAATTATGTCTGTCACCTAAATCTAATTCTGGAATCACTGCTATCGATGCAGCACTGTCAGATATTCGTAAAGGTCATGTAGGACAAATTCCTGATCATTTAAAAGATGGGCATTACTCAGGCGCCAAAGATTTGGGTAGAGCGATAGGCTATAAGTATCCTCATAATTATGACAATGGTTTTATACCACAACAATATTTGCCAGACAAATTAAAAAACAAAATTTACTATACGCCTAAAACAACATCAAAAACTGAACAACAGCTTAAATCTATTTTTGACAATATCAATAAGGCGCAACAAAATAAAAATTAATTTACAACCATATCAAACAACCGCGTTGACACATTACAGAAGACTACATGTGTTAAACGCGGTTGTTTATTTCTTTTATTTATCTTTGATTCTTGTTACGGGTATATCTTTTAAAATATCATTCACTACATAGCTTGCACATATTAGTCCTACAACACTGGGTACAAATGCATTTGAGGATGGTGGCATTTGGCCTTTTCTAGTTGGCGCATTTGCATCGCCAACAGTTTCTTTGACATCTTCTCTTATGACGATTGGACTTTCATCTGAGAATACTACAGGAATCCCTTTGAATATACCTAACTTTTTCAATTTACGACGTATCAATTTAGCCATTGGGTCCATATAAGTTTTAGAAATATCTGCAATCTGGAAACGTGTAGGATCTGTTTTATTTGCGGCACCCATACTTGAAATAACAGAAATACCTCTTTCGAGACATTCTTTCATAAGATGAACTTTGTAAATAAGTGTATCGCTCGCATCTAAAAAATAATCTATATCATAGTTATTAAACAAGGCTTCATAAGTTTCTTCTGTATAAAACATATGAAGTGATGTAACTTTACACTCAGGATTGATTAATTTAATGCGCTCTTCCATTAATGTTACTTTACTTTGACCAATTGTAGATGTTAATGCATGTAGTTGACGATTAACGTTCGTTATATCAACATCGTCTTTATCTATTAATATAATATGGCCTATATTAGTACGAGCTAAAGCTTCAGCTGCAAATGAGCCAACGCCTCCTACTCCTAAAACAACAACGGTTTTTTGTTTTAATAAATCTAAACCTTCTTTGCCGTATGCCAATTCATTTCTCGAAAATTGATGTTTCATTTTTAAACTCCTTATTTAGCGAATACTATTATCATAACATTTTTGATTGATGATTATTTGTAAAACAATATTTTTTGTTAATTTATAACGATATAAAAAATACGCAAGACCGAAGTCTTGCGTACCGATAGAGTCCGTGCGTGCCGTAGTTATAAATTGCTTGATCATTCGGCCTGCTATTAACAGGTGGGTGCCCTGTTTCTTGTTTTGCAAGTCCTCCTTGAGAGGCGTGTGCGCTGCAAGAAAACCTATTGGGCTCCCGGATCAAAGAGTGTTAGGCCCAAATATGAAGCAAACTTACGAACACGACAGATGACTACCTTATGCAAGTATAATAACACATTATTGGAATTTAGCAAGAATAAAGACTTGGTAAAAATTAATGTCTAATTCTTAATGATAATTCTTCTAATTGATTTTCTGATACTTCGCTAGGCGCATTTGTTAATAAACAAGTTGCAGATGCAGTTTTAGGGAATGCAATTGTGTCACGTAAATTCGTACGACCAGTTAACAACATCACTAAGCGGTCTAAACCTAAAGCAATTCCACCATGTGGTGGTGCGCCATATTTAAATGCATCTAATAAGAAACCAAACTGTTCCCTAGCTTGCTCTTCGGTAAATCCTAATACTTCAAACATTTTTGATTGTAAATCTTCATTATGAATTCTAATAGAACCGCCACCGAGTTCATAACCATTTAGCACAATATCGTATGCATTAGCTTGAGCATTTTCAGGTTCAGAATCTAATTTATTAATGTCTTCTTGTTTTGGTGCTGTAAATGGATGATGGGCAGCAGTATAACGTTTTAACTCTTCATCATATTCAAGCAATGGCCAGTCTGTTACCCATAAGAAATTTAATTTACTTTCATCAATTAAATCTAATTCTTTAGCCAATTTTAATCTTAGCGCACCTAAACTTTGAGCAACAACATTAGGTTTGTCAGCTACAAATAATACTAAGTCTCCAGCTTTTGCACCAGTCAACGATTTTAATTTTTCAACATGGTCTGCTTCAAAGAATTTAGCTATAGGGCCGTTTAAACCTTCTTCAACTACTTTCACCCACGCCAAACCTTTCGCACCGTATATATTAACAAATTCAGTTAAAGCATCAATATCTTTTCTAGTGTAATTATCAGATGCACCTTCAGCTACAATTGCCTTCACTTGTCCATCGTTATTTACTGCATCTTTGAAGACTTTAAAGTCCATGATTTCACCAAGTTCTGAAACGTTAATTAATTCCATACCAAAACGTGTATCTGGTTTATCAGAACCAAAACGTGCCATTGCTTCATTATAAGTCATTCTTGGGAATGGACGCGCCACTTCCACTTCTTTCACATCTTTTACAACTTTTTGTAACATTTCTTCGCCCATATCCATGACGTCTTCTTGATCAACAAAGCTCATTTCAATATCAACTTGTGTAAATTCTGGTTGACGGTCTGCACGTAAATCTTCATCACGGAAACATTTAACAATCTGATAATATTTATCAAAGCCACTAATCATTAACAACTGTTTAAATATTTGTGGTGATTGAGGCAATGCATAAAATTCACCTTCATGAACACGGGATGGTACTAAATAATCGCGCGCACCTTCAGGTGTTGATTTAGTTAGCACAGGTGTTTCTATATCATAAAAACCTTCACCATCTAAATACTGTCTAATTGAACGCGTTGTTTGATGTCTCATCTTAAATGTTTGTGCTAATTCTTGACGTCTTAAATCTAAATATCTATATTTTAGTCTTATGTTTTCATCCACATTTTGATTATCTTCATTTAATGCAAATGGTGGTGTTTCGGCTTTATTAATAATTTCAATCTCTGAAACTTGTACTTCAACTTGACCTGTTGCAATTTTTGGATTTACTGTTTGAGGGTCACGTTTTTTTACAATACCTTTTACTTGTACAACGTACTCAGATCTAATTGTTTCAGCTATACGCAAAGCTTCTTCGGAAAAATCTGGATTAAAGACAATTTGCACATAACCTTCACGATCACGTAAATCTACAAAGATAAGTCCACCTAAATCTCTGCGATTATGTACCCAACCTTTTAATATAACTTCTTGTTCTAATAATGATTCAGTTACTAAACCACAATATGTTGTACGTTTACTCATGATATCTTCTCCTTAATTTCTAAAATAGTTAACAAGTTCATTTAAATCAATACGTTCTGATGTTCCAGTTTCCATATTTTTTACATTAATATTTTTTTCTTCTAATTCTTGATCACCAATAACAACAGTATGTTTGGCATTCAGTCTATCAGCTTGTTTCATTTGTCCTTTAACTTTACGTTCCATATAATCTTTATCCGCTTTAACACCATTTTTACGTAAATCATTCAATAATTTTACTGCAAAACGGTCTGCTTCTTCACCCATAGTAACGATAAATAAATCAAAATCATGGTCAACATCCAAATCAATGTCTTCTTCTTCTAATGCCATTAGCAATCTTTCAATGCTAAGTGCAAAACCAATACCTGTTTGACTTGGACCATCTAGCAATTCAAGTAGACCATTATAACGGCCACCACCACATAAAGTCGTAATCGCACCTTCATAATTTGGATTATCAATCATCAGTTCAAATGCTGTGTGTGTATAATAATCTAAACCTCTTACTAAATTAGGATCTTCTTCATATTTGATGTCTAAATCGTTTAAATGCTGTTTTACTTCCTCAAAATATGCTTTTGAATCATCATTTAAATATTCTGTAATGCGCGGTGCTGTTTTCACTGCTTCTTTATCTTTATCAACTTTACAATCCAAAATTCTCATTGGATTAGTGTGCAAACGCGCTTGGCAATCCTTACAAAAATCGCCAATTACTGGTTCAAAATGTTTAACCAGCGCTTCAATATATTCTTTGCGCGAATCAATATCGCCAATACTATTAATAACTAATTTTAAATGTTTAAGACCAAATGACTGATAAATATGCATGACCATTGCTAAAATTTCAGCATCAATACTAGGATTTTCTGCACCTATGGCTTCTACACCAAATTGTGTAAATTGACGATAACGTCCTTTCTGTTTTCGTTCATAACGGAACATTGGACCATTGTAGTACAATTTAATCGGTTGGTTAGGTAATCCTTGCATTTTATTTTCTATATATGAACGTACTACTGCAGCAGTACCCTCAGGTCTCAAAGTGATACTGCGGTCGCCTTTATCTTTGAATGTATACATTTCTTTTTGAACGACATCCGTAGAATCGCCAACGCCACGTGCAAATAATTCAGTGCTTTCAAAAATAGGCGTGCGAATTTCTTCATAATTATATAATTCCATCAATTCGTCTAATTTTGCTTCTATATATCGCCATTTTTTTGTTTCGCTTGGTAAAATGTCTTGTGTTCCTCTAGGAATATTTATCATAAAACCTCTCCTTTTATACAATAAAAAGCCCCTTGCATAACTATACAGTTATACAAGGGACGAATATCCGTGTTGCCACCCTATTTGGTTGACATAGTTTATCAATAAGCTATATCAACCCACTTCATACGGATAACGTTCGTCACACGGCTTTAATTTCATAAAGCACCTCTTCTTGCGTTTTAATAACTAAACTACTAAGCATAATTTTCCAGCCTCGAATTATGTCTCTACACATTTTAAATGTTGACGTTTCATTTAGCATAGTCAAGAATAATAACGGTTTTAATATAGAATTCATATCTAATAATAACGAGTTATTGATTAATATGCAACCTTTTTATTCTGAAAAATATGCACGTAAACCATCGACAACTGCTTGTTCAACAATGTGGCGATGTAATTGATTCGTTATCATATTTTCATCAGTTGGGTTACTAATATAACCTAACTCTAGTAAAACAGCGGGAACATTCGTCTGTCTCAATACTTGGAAGTTTTCTTGTCTAGCGCCTTTATTTGTCAGTAACGCTTTCTTTTGTATGTAAATATTTAATGTTTCTGCAAGTGCTTTTTGATTATCTTGAAGCCAATAAACTGTAGTTCCATTAGCTTTAGAAGATTTTAGCGAATCATTATGTATGCTGATAAAAGCATCACCTTTAATATTACGATCGTCCAAACTAACATAACTATCTGAACTTCTCGTCATACTTACAGTCGCGCCTTCTTTTTCAAGAAGACTTTTCAATTCTTTTGCTGTTTTCAGTGTATAAACTTTTTCAGTGCTCTTCTTTTTTGTATTACTTGAAGCTCCCTGGTCACTTCCCCCGTGACCAGGATCAAGTACAATTGTTTTATCTTTAAGTGGTTTATCGTTTGCATTAGCATCTGCTTGAATATCTAGGTTTGTATGCCAACCAGCCACCCAACCTTTATCTTTATGATTACTTGATTCAACTTCAATCCATTTGCCGGATTTACCAATTTTATTATAACTTTGACCTTGATTAGCAGGTTTAATAGTAGGATATACAGCATTTGGACCTGTTCTCAAATCAGTATCTTCCGTTATATATATCGTACCCGCATCTTCATCATTGTGATTTAAAAAAGCAATGAGCATAAAAATAAATATGACAAATGCTAACGTAACAATAAGCATTGGGAAATTTTTTAAATTATGTTTATCTAGCCAAGTATTGATTGTTTTCATACGATTTTGCCATCCTGACTTTCATAAATAATTGTCACGGGGCCATCGTTGGCAATATTAACAAGCATATCTGTACCAAATTCTCCTGTTAATACATTTATGTTATAAGTGCGTAATGCCTCATTAAATTTTTCATAAAGTTCATTTGCTTTTTCAGGTGGCATTGAATTGGTAAAACCAGGTCTATTACCTTTTCTTACGTCTGCATATAGTGTGAATTGTGAGATAGAAAGAATCTCTCCACTTACTTGCTGTAAATTCAAATTAAGTTTGCCATTCTCATCTTCAAACAATCGGGCATTCACTATTTTTCTTACTAATGTATCAATGTCCGCTTCAGTAGACGATTTACCTACTCCAACAAGCAAACAAAAGCCTTTATTAATTTTATTATCTATTGAACCATTAGAAACGGATGCTTCTTTCACTCTTTGAACAATAATCCTCATGTGTATTTCACCTCTAATTCCAAACTCTTGTTACTGTGTAAACATCTCCAAGTTGTTTAATCTTATCAACAACTTGATAGACTTCATTTACATTTTTCACCATAACACCAATATTAATGATTGCATTTTTATCAATATCTGAACGACCAGAAACTTTAACTAAGTTACTTTTAGTGGAATTAACGGCTTGTAAAACTTCATTTAATAATCCATTTCGGTCATAAGCGGTAACTTCTAAGTCAACTTGATAACGTTGTGTCGCATCTTTAGAGCGTACCCATTCAACACTAATTAATCTGTCTTTTTCATTTTTGATATTAGGACAATCCGTGCGATGCACCTTAATACCATGCCCTTTAGTGATATATCCAACAATATCATCACCAGGGATTGGATTACAACATTTTGATAATTTAATCAGTACATTTTCAATTCCCTCGACGTATACGCCACTATCTGTAGTGATGTCGTCCTTAATTGGCACAGATTTTTGTACTTCTTGTACTGAATTTAATGCTTTTTGTTTGTCTTGAATGCGTTGCTTTTCTGTTAATTTATTAACAATTTGTAACGCTGTAACACCACCAAATCCTACTGCGGCAAATAAATCTTCTTCATTAGAGAAATTATATTTATCTTTTACGACTTCAATATTATCATCCGTTAAAACTGCATCTACACGGAACCCTTGGTCTTTTATTTCTGCTTCGACCATAAACTTACCTTTTTCAATATTAGAAGAGCGATCTTGTTTTTTAAAGAAACTACGTATCTTACTTTTAGCACTAGAAGATTTAACAATTTTTAACCAATCGCGACTTGGACCATAAGAGTGCTTACTTGTTCTGATTTCAACGATATCACCAGTATTGAGCACGTAATCTATCGGCTCAATTTTTCCGTTAACCTTAGCACCAATCATTTTGTTTCCTACTTCGCTGTGTACAGCATATGCAAAGTCAATTGGAACAGCACCATAAGGTAATTCTATTACATCACTTTCTGGCGTAAAAGCATAGACTTTATCACTTTGTAAATCAAATTTTAATGTTTCCATAAACTCTTCTGCATCGGTGGTAGTACTATCCGTTTCAGCGAGTTCTTTAATCCAATTTAATTTTTTATTGAAATTTTGTGTTTTTTCAGTAACTTTTTTGCCTTCTTTATATGCCCAATGCGCTGCAACCCCGTGTTCTGCAATTTCATGCATTTCATAAGTTCTTATTTGAATCTCTAAAGGATCGCCATTCGGTCCAACAACCGTTGTATGTAAAGATTGATACATGTTTTGCTTTGGCATAGCGATATAATCTTTGAATCTACCTGGCATGGGTTTCCATAGTGTATGCACAAGACCTAGTACTGCATAGCAATCATTTATTGAATTAACGATAATTCGTATGGCTAACAAATCAAATATTTGGTCGAATTGTTTCTTTTGTTTAACCATTTTTCTATAAATGCTATATATATGTTTAGGCCTACCATTAATATCGCCAATTATATTCATTTTTTCCATGTCTGAATCTATGCGATTAATAGCATTTTGTATATATTCTTCTCGCTCACTTCGTTTTTTCTTCATCAAATTAACAATTCTGAAATATTGCACACTATCAATATATCTCAGTGCTGTATCTTCTAATTCCCATTTAATCGTATTAATCCCTAACCTATGTGCCAATGGTGCATAGATTTCTAAAGTTTCTTTTGATATTCTTATTTGTTTTTCTCTTGGCATTGCTTTCAGTGTTCTCATATTATGTAATCGATCCGCTAATTTTACTAGAATAACACGCACATCTTTTGCGATTGCAATAAATAACTTGCGGTGGTTTTCTGCTTGTTGCTCTTCTTTGGAACGATATTTCACTTTTTTAAGCTTCGTCACACCTTCTACGATTATGGCAATTTCTTCATTAAACATGCCTTTTACATCATCAAACGTATAAGGTGTGTCCTCAATCACGTCATGTAAAAAACCTGCAACAATGGTTGGGCCATCTAAATGCATTTCAGTTAAAATCCCAGCTACTTGTATGGGATGCATAATATATGGTAAGCCATTTTTTCGAAATTGACCTTCGTGTGCCTCATAAGCTAGATGGTAACTCTTCAATACATACTCATAATCTTCTTTTGACAAATATGATTTTGCTTTGGATAATACTTCGTCCACACTGTATGGATATTCATTGTTCACTTAAGACACCCCTATACTAAATATTAATCACGATTAGATACCCAGTATTATTTTATATCGATTGTAACGTATTTTTACGCTATTAGGTCAAATTATGTATAATAGTTATATAATACTACATGTTATTAAATAAATAAATGCGTACATAAGACAATTGGCAAAATGTAGCTGAATTTTAATTTTTTAATTCAAGCAAAAGATAATTTAAGTTAACGAATCATATTACTATTTTATAAATATAAAAAGATTTCAGGACATAAATGTCTCTGACTAAACAAAAAACGATAATTTCTATTGAAATAGTGTAGAAATTGTCGTTTTCTTTTTTATCAAATAGTGTAGCTCATTGAACTACTATTCTCCATACATTCAATGCCATTAGGACAAATCCTTATTCTCTTTTGACTTTGTCTATCCCTCAAACTGACATTCGAGTGAAACCCAAAATAGCCTTCATGAATCCAAAACTGGTTCTACATCAATTTTTCTTTGACTGTAGATTCTTTAGCCTCTGGTTCTGAAAGCTGCTGATTAATTTGAGATTTAAAATACTCTCACTTAAAATACTTCATTATCTTCTTATTAGTTTTTGAATTGCTTTTCATACATCAATTTTTAAGTGGACATTTTAAACAATCATCACATTCGTAACATTTGAGTCATGTTATAATCTTTACACATAAGGACCTCGTTAATTTGGTTTAGTAGTGTTTATTAAATTATACGAAAGGGTCTTACTTTTTGAATAAAAATGCAAATTGTACTGATTTTGTAGCGTTCTGACGCCCGGGGGCATAGTATGAGCGAGAGACTACAGGCTCGAGCCATATCCCCACGCAAGCATGCACGATCAAAATCGGAAGATTTTAAATATAAAGAGGGCAAATCCATTGTTAAGGATTTGCCCTCTTATTTTAAGAATGGGGAGTTATGTCCCAGTCTCTATAAAATTTCTTTAATTATAAATGTGATTATTCATCGTATGAAATTAAACTCATTACGTCGTAATCTTTAATTTTTTCAATACCTTTTAAATATTTTAATTCTATAATAAATGCAATACCTACAACAATACCACCTAATTGTTCAACTAACTTAATAGCCGCTTCAATCGTACCGCCAGTAGCTAATAAATCATCTGTAATTAGCACACGTTGCCCTGGTTTAATTGCATCTTTGTGCATGGTTAATACATTTGTACCATACTCCAAATTATACTCAAAACGAATGACTTCTCTAGGAAGTTTGCCTTCTTTTCTCACTGGTGCAAAGCCAATACCCATGGAATATGCAACAGGACAACCAATGATGAATCCTCTAGCTTCCGGCCCTACAACTACATCAACGTCTCGTAGTTTTGCATATTCAACTATTTGATCCGTGGCATAACCATAAGCTTCGCCATTGTCCATTATTGTTGTAATATCTTTGAAGTTAACACCTGGTTGTGGCCAGTCTGATACTTCAGATACATATTGTTTTAAATCCATACAAACTTCCTCCTATTATTCTACCAATTCATCCTTTATCCATTGCTTCAAACGATTAAAATCCTCATAAAGCAATAACTTTTCAACTTCAATTCTATCGATACGACTTTGATAATATTTACTTGAAGCAATATCACGTTTTGTTGAAACATTATTTAATTTAATTATACCATTTTCAACTTGAATAAACTCTAAATCTAAGAAAACTTTCAAGATAAATTTAAGTATATGTGGTTGAATGTTTAAAAATTTACTTAATTGTACACCTTCATTAGCTAAATTTGTTTCTTTTTTAGCTGCAAGTGCTTTAAAACATTGTTTAAATGTTTCCATTTTTGGCATACCTTCAAAGTATATTGATCTATCATGATTTAACACGAGATAAATTTGAGATATATCAACTGTTTTTAATGTTGTTTTTAAATCATTAATGGATGTTGGCAAATCTCTAAAGACGTATTTTTCATACTTATTAATAATTTCATCACCATAATAGTGATAATTTTCACCTAACTTTTCACTTCTTTGATGAATCAAGTAAGCAACATTCTCAGTATCTGCATTTAAATCATTTACTTTGTTTTTGCTTCTATAATCTAAAATCTGTAAATTATGACTTGCTAAATCTTCAATCATAAATTGAGGAGATTGAAATCCATTCCATTCATTAATTTGTAATGTTCCAATTACATTGATAGGTTGTTGCACACCCAATTCTTTTACTAAGTGACCGCTTTGCCAAAAGATTGCTTGTAATTGACTTTCTCCAATAACGAGTTTTAAGTGTTTTTTTTCTTGACCAATACCCTTTACTTGTTGAACAAGGACGTCTTGTAATTCGAAGCACGGACTAGTGAAGTCAGTACCAAATGGTCGCAATCTTTGAATATCTTTAATATTTTGTATAGTAATATCACCTTCTGAAATAGTTACATCAACTTTTTTACGTGGTTCAAGTGAAGTTGTTTCTGCTAATTGTGCCATCCATTCATTTAAACTATTCTGTAACGGTTGAATATTTTCTATAGGCATTGTAACCCCAGCTGCCATATGGTGGCCACCAAATTTCGTGATTAACTGTGAATAATCACTTAAAATTTCAAACATTGATACTTGATCAATGCTTCGAGCTGAACCTTTTGCGTGGTTTTGGGCTTCATCAATATTTAAAATTAATGTTGGAAGACTGTAAGTTTCAACAATTCTTGACGCTACAATACCAAGTACGCCTTCATGCCAATCTGTTTGAGCTAACAGTAAGAATTTTGAGCCTTGCTGTACTTGTTCTTCTGCCATTACAAGTGCTTCTTCAGTAATTTGAGAAACGATATCTTTACGTTCTTGATTAAAAAATTCAACTTGTTCAGCTAAAAACATAGCTTCATCTTCTGTTTCAGTCATTAATAACTCTGCAGCTAGCGCAGCATCCTCTAAACGTCCTACAGCATTTAATCGTGGTCCTATAATAAATCCAACAGTTTCTTCATTTATTTCGTCATTATAACCAGCTTGGTTTAAAATAGCTTTTATTGATGGCGGACAATATTTATTTAATGCCGCTAAACCATTTTGAACCAGCGTTCTATTCTCATCCGTTAAAGATACTAAATCAGCAATTGTTCCAATAGCAACCAAACCAAGAAAATGAACTGGTGGTTCATCCAATAAACATTGAGCCAACTTATAAGCAACACCTGCACCACACAGATATTTAAATGGATATTCAAACTCAGGATGCATTGGATGGACAATCGCATATGCATTAGGCATTGTTTTACCAATTTCATGGTGGTCTGTGACAATAACGTCAACACCTAGGTCTTGAACCATTTGTATTTCATCATGCCCTTGAATACCATTATCCACTGTTATAATTAATGATATCCCTTCATCATAAGCATTTTTAAAAGCCAATTCATTTGGCCCGTAACCTTCAGAAAAGCGATTCGGTATATACCAACCTACATGAGCACCAAGTTCTTTCAATGTAGACACCAATATAGTTGTTGAAGTGACACCATCCGCATCATAATCTCCATATACTAAAATCTTTTGGTTTTGATCTATCGCTACATTGATACGCTCAACAGCTTTATCCATATCACTCATCTTCCAAGGATCATGTGTAATTTGAACCCCTTCTAAAAGATTTCGAATATCAGTTTCATCTGTTATACCTTTACTTTCCAAAACTTTTTTTACAATAGGAGTTAGCTTTAAATCTGTTGCAATATTTTCTGCTATTTCAACTTCAGGTAATTTAACGTCCCAATTATATTTTGATTTAATCATACTATCCTCCCTCATTTCCACAAGCAATTATACAAAAGAATTTGAAAAATAAAAAGTGGTAACCTTTATTTCAAACATGCTTAAAACTTAATACGATTTTGCATCGTGTTGACGCCCGGGGAAATGATATGAGCGAGAGACTTCAGGCTCGAGCCATATCCCCAGGCAAGCATACACGGTCAAAATCATAAATATTAACAATAAAAAAGGACCAATTCTTTATTACTTATTATTTCAAACTAATTCATATTATTAAGTTTTCAAAATAAGAACATCATTAATTTATTAGGATTAATGAATTGTTTCAAATGAGCCTTTACTTTTATATCTTGAGAAATATTTCAAACAATTTTGCATCGTGCTGACGCCCGGGGAAATGATATGAGTGAGAGACTACAGGCTCGAACCATATCCCCAGGCAAGCATGCACGATCAAAATCGTAAATATTAACAATAAAAAAGGCTCCCTTCAAGGTTTACATTTTTAAATGTCTACTTTGAAGGGAGCCTGTCAGAAACATGGATTAGTCTTTTATTTAGAGTGTGGGCTTTTGACCACCCTATTTTATATTAGCTCATTTTTCTATATTAATTAGACTAATATTTTTTCATCATTTGATTTTTTCTCTTTATATACAATAAGTTTATTGTCATTTGATTTTTTAAGCTGACGTTTTTTCATGATTCCCCATAAAGGAACAGCTATAAATACTGATGAGAATACGCCAGATATTAAACCAATTAATAACGCTAATGAGAAATTGAAAATACTTGGTGCACCGAATGCTAATAGTGCAACTACAACTATGATAACTGTCAATACTGTATTGATAGAACGCGTCATTGTCTGACGAATTGATCTATTAACAATATCATCGATTTGTTCAGGTTTCGTAATCACTTTAACTTTATGCAAGTTCTCACGTACCCTGTCAAACGTTACAATCGTATCATTAATTGAGTAACCGATAATAGTTAGCACAGCTGCAATAAATGTAATGTCGACTTCCAATCTAAACAGACTAAATACAGCCACAATCATAAACGCATCGTGTAATAGTGCTAACACTGAGGACAATCCCATACGCCATTCGAATCTGAATGTGATATAAATAATGATACCGATAGCTGCATATAATAGCGTCATCATTGCATTTTTTGCTAATTCTTGACCTATAACTGGTGAAACAGTATTAACTGTTGGATCATTACCAAATGATTTATCAATCGTGTCTTTAATTTTTGACACTTCATCTTTAGATAAATCATTTTTGAATTGTACTGTTGCGTTTTTGCCGTTTTCACCTAAAGAAACTTGGGTAGGTTTAAAATCTTGATCCTCAAGTGTTTTTGTCACTTTCGCTTCAGATATTTTATCTTTCGATTCAAAATCAACTCTTGTACCACTTGTAAAATCAATACCTAAGTTAAGTTTGAAAACAAACAGTATAACTGCACCGACAATTAAAATTAGTACGCTTAGTGACAATAATGGTTTGGCTAACTTCATGAAATCCCAACGCTCATACGGTGTTTTTAAATCATGAACTTCCTTACCTTCATTTATATCTGCAATATGATGCTTGTTGACACCAAATAACCAAGATGATTTCTTGAAGAAATTTGAAGAAACAAGTAGTGAAAGTAACCATCTTGATATAAATACTGCCGTTACAAAAATCATTAAAATGCCAAGTAGCAACATTGTAGCGAAACCTTTTACAGAACTTTCACCAAAGAAGAACAATACAGCAGCAGCAATGACTGTTGTAAGCTGTGCATCAACTATGGTTAAGAATGAACTTTTATTCGCTTTTTTATAGGCTTGTTTGAGCGTTCGTCCAATTTTCAGTTCATCTTTAATCCGTTCATACATGATAATATTCGCATCGACTGCCATACCGACACCCAGTACTAAAGCTGCAAGGCCTGGCAATGTTAATACACCAGAAATGAAATTAAATGCAACTAATGTTAAATAAATATAAACAGTAAGTGCAATAACAGCTACTAGCCCTGGTAAACGATAGAAACCTAACATAAATAAATAAATTACCGCTATACCGATAGCTGCAGCAAATATTGTTTTATCTAAAGCATCTTGTCCAAATTGTGCACCTACAGAATTAGAGTAAATTTCATTAAGGTCTACAGGTAATGAACCAGAATTTAATAAATCTGCAATTTGTTTTGCTTCTTCAATACCTTTTTCGCCTTTAAATCCACCAGAAATTTCTACACTATCTGAGTTGATAGGTTTGTCAACTGAAGCAGCAGACACATATTTTGGATCTTTTTTGTTCATTTCTTTATGGTAAGTATCACCTTTTTCGTGATCTAACCATACAACCATGACGTTTTCATCTTTTTTAGAAATTTCTTCAGTTACTTTTTTGAATTTATCACTATCTTTTAATTTAAAAGTAACTGCGGGTTGATTCGTATTCTGTTTAAATTCTTGTTTTGCTGAACCTTGTTGAATATCTTTACCCGTTAATTTGATATTGTCATCAGCATCACGAATCGTTAAATTAGCTTGTGAAGATAAAATTTCTCTTGCTTGAGATTGATTTTTTATACCTGCTAATTGCACACGGATTCTATTTTTATCTTCCACTTGAATCTTAGGTTCAGAAACCCCTAAAACGTTCACACGGTTTTCAAGTGTTTTTGCTGTGGCTTTTACAGCTTTATCATCAATTTTATCACCTTTTTGTAAAGGATCAACTTGGTATAAGACTTCAAAGCCACCTTGTAAGTCTAATCCGAGGCTGACGTTTTTAACTACATTTTTATATGTAAGTCCTATCCCGCCTAACAATAGAACTACAAGTAATATAAATGCAACTATTCTACTACTTTTCTTCACTTGAACACCTCATTGTAAGCTTATGTTATAAATTCATAATTCAATCGCATTCGATTTCATATACTAAACGATTAAATTTTCTCAATAACCTTTCATATTTTAACACATTACATAAAGTGTAAAAACAAACTTAACTTATTTGTAACTTCTTTTTAAATGTAAGTGTTACCAATTGTAATGATTATTTAAGCTATTTAAAAATTTGATTTTGTCTATCTTTCATTATAACACCAACTATGTCTTTAAAGTCCAGTATCTTTAGGTTTTATTAAACAAAAAACGAACTGATAGTATATATCAGTTCGTAATCATAACTTCATTTATGAAGGATCAACTTGTTTAATAGCTGGTTTTTCTAAAGTGATTTCTGTACCATTACCATTTAAAGTTAATACAACTGTAGTTTCGTCAACGCTACGTACAGTACCTTTAATTCCACCTATAGTAGTAACATGTTGACCTGATGAAATTTGGCTAATCATTTCACGATGCTCTTTAGCCTTTTTTTGTTGTGGTCTAATTAAGAAGAACCACATTAATACTAATAATAATATCGGTAATATCAATGAAGTAAATTGCATATAGTTATTTCTCCCTTTTAAAAGTTTTTTGGGTTTTCTACATTTAGTCCATACTGTTCAAAGAATTCTTCTTTAAAATCAAGTAAACGATCATCGCGAATAGCTTGTCGGATGTTTTCCATTAATTTCAGCAAGAAATGTAAATTATGATAAGTAGTAAGACGGATACCAAAAGTTTCTTCTGCTTTTATTAAATGTCTTATGTATGCTCTACTATAATTTTTACAAGTATAGCAGTCACAATTATCATCAAGTGGACCTAAATCTTCAGCATATTTAGCATTTTTTATAGTAACACGACCATGTGAGGTCATACATGTACCATTACGTGCAATACGTGTAGGTAATACACAATCAAACATATCCATCCCTCGAATGCTACATTCTATTAATGCATCTGGTGAACCCACACCCATTAAATAACGCGGCTTATCTTTAGGCATAAATTGTTGTGTATGCGAAACCATATCATACATTACTGGCTTTGGTTCTCCAACAGATAAACCTCCGATAGCATAACCGGGAAAATCCAACGCCACTAATTCTTCAGCGCTTTGTTGACGTAAATCTTTATATTCTCCGCCTTGGATAATACCAAATAAAGCTTGATCTTCAGGTCTTTGATGCGCTTGTAAACATCTGGCAGCCCATCTACTTGTTCTTTCGATTGAATCTTTTACATATTTATATTCAGCTGGCATAGGTGGACATTCATCAAATGCCATCATAATATCTGAACCAAGATCATTTTGAATCTGCATTGATTTTTCAGGACTCAAGAATAATTTAGAACCATTAGTATGATGACGGAATTCAACACCTTCTTCAGTAATTTTCCTTAAATTACTTAAACTAAATACTTGAAAACCACCTGAATCTGTCAGTATTGGACCATTCCAGTTCATGAACTGATGTAATCCCCCACTCTTTTTGATAATATCATTTCCTGGTTGCAACCACAAATGATATGTATTTCCTAATATTATTTTTGCTTCCATCTGATGCAATTCTTCAGGACTCATCGTTTTAACTGTGGCTTTAGTTCCAACAGGCATAAACATTGGTGTTTCAAACGATCCATGTGGTGTATGCACGATTCCTAATCTTGCTCCAGATTGTTTACATGTTTTTATATGTTCATATGTTACAGCTGGCATACAAAAACTCCTTTCGTTTCATTCCTAAAAAATTAACATTGCATCGCCGAAACTAAAAAATCTATATTCTAATTTGACAGCCTGTTGATAAGCGTTCAAAATATTATCTCTTGAACTAAATGCCGAAACTAACATCACTAGCGTTGACTTCGGCAAGTGAAAGTTTGTTATTAAACCATCTATTGCTTTAAAATCAAAACCAGGATAGATAAAAATATCAGTCCATCCACTCTCTGCTACAAAATTATTATGTGTTTGCATAATGGTTTCCAATGTTCTAGTAGAAGTTGTACCTACTGAAAAGATACGATGCCCATTTGCTTTTGTAGCATTTAGTAAATCTGCTGTTTCTTGATTCATTTGATAATATTCACTGTGCATTTCATGATCATCAATATTTTCAACACTCACAGGTCTAAATGTACCTAACCCGACATGTAAAGTAATAAAAGCAATATTAACACCTTTAGCTTTTAATTGTTCAAGTAGTTCATCAGTAAAATGAAGTCCTGCTGTAGGAGCTGCAGCTGATCCTGATGCTTTTGCATAAACAGTTTGATAACGATCTGGATCATCTAAGCGTTCTTTAATATATGGAGGCAGTGGCATTTCACCCAATTCATCCAAACGTTCTTGTAGTATACCTTCATAATTTAAACGCATGATTCTTCCGCCTTGATCTAAAGTTTCAAGACATTCAGCAACTATTTTACCTTCACCAAAAGATAATTTGTCGCCTACTTTAATTCTTTTTGCTGGCTTCAATAAGACTTCCCAGTCATTATCTTCAAGTTGTGTTAGCATTAACATTTCTACTTTTGCACCAGTCTCTTCTTTTAAACCAAATAAACGTGCTGGCATCACTCTGGTGTCATTAAGTACTAATGTATCTCCTGATTCAATATAATCAATAACATTTTTAAAGTGCTTATGTTCGATATTTCCAGTTTTTCTACCAAGCACAAGCAATCTACTCTCATCTCTATTTTTCAGAGGCGTTTGAGCGATTAATGATTCTGGCAAATGATAATCAAATGCTTCAATATCCAAAACTATTCCTTCTTTCCATTCTTACTAAAATGTTCAAAAGCATACGCTGTCGCTTTACGCCCTCTTGGTGTACGTTCAATAAATCCTTTTTGTATTAAAAATGGCTCATAAACATCTTCAATTGTGACACGTTCTTCACCAATTGAAACAGCGATTGTATCTAAACCTACAGGGCCACCTTTATATTGCTCTAAGATACAGTTCATCATCTTATGATCGATATAATCTAACCCTTCATCATCAACTTGTAATAATGCTAGAGATTGCTTTGTAGTTGCAATACTTATCAATTCATCTTCTTTAACTTGTTGAAAATCTCTAACTCGTTTTAACAGCCTATTCGCCACTCTCGGTGTACCTCTGCTTCTTTTCGCAAGTTCTATGGCACTTTCATCATCTATAGTCGTACCTAATACTTCTGCGGTACGGATTATAATTTCTTTCAATTCATGTTCTTTATAATATTCTAACCTCAGATGAACCCCAAATCTATCACGTAAAGGTGCAGTTAAACTCCCAGCTCTTGTTGTAGCACCTATTAATGTAAAAGGCGGCAAGTCAATACGTATACTTCGCGCTTCTTCTCCTTTACCTATCACAATATCAAGAAAGAAATCTTCCATTGCTGGATATAAAACTTCTTCTACGACACTACTCAATCTGTGAATTTCATCGATAAATAATACATCACCAGGTTGTAAACTAGACAAAATAGCAGCCAAGTCACCCGGTCGTTCAATAGACGGTCCAGAAATAGTTCTAATATTAACTTCCATTTCATTAGCAATGATATTGGATAAAGTCGTTTTACCTAATCCAGGGGGGCCAAATAAAAGTACATGATCTAACGGTTCTTTCCTAATTTTAGCTGCTTTGATAAAAACTTCTAAATTTGATTTAATCGTTGATTGTCCTATATATTGACGTAATCTTTCTGGTCTTAAAGATAATTCAAATGATGATTCATCCTCATGCATAGACTGATCTACCATTCTATCATCCATTTATATTTCCCCCTTCATAAAAATTCAGCAAACTTAAGATATAAGCAACTGTAAACCTCGCTTCACTGCATCATCTATTGATTCAAAAGATTCCTTAGCTAAAGTTTTTTCAACTTTATTCAACTCTCTCTTAGAATAACCCAATGCTTCTAAAGCTAATAATGCTTCTTTTACAATTGCAGAATTTTGCGGATTATTTTGGTCCACATTAAACAATTGACTGCTATCTTCTTCTGTTACTTGTACTTTACCTTTGAGATCTAAAACAATTTGCCGTGCTGTTTTTTTACCTATACCAGGAAATTTTGTTAAATAAGCATCATTTTCATTTTCAATTGCAATTTTCACTTCGTTTGGTGAGCTACTAGCTAAAATTGCTAAAGCTGATTTGGGACCGATACCTGTCACTTTAATTAAACTTAAAAACATGTCTTTTTCTTCTTGATTAATAAAGCCATAAAGTAGCTGTGCATCTTCTCTTACAATCAATGAAGTATGAATCAAAATCTCTTGGTCTTTATATTTTTGAAATCGATATGAGTTTGGAGTTTGAATCTCATAACCTACACCTGAAGCCTCTAAAACTACATGCGTGGGATTTAAAACGGTTAAAGTTCCTTTAATATATGCGTACACAGTCACACTTCCTTATATAGTCATACTAATGAGTTCCACATTAGAAATATGTTCAATCTTTTTTAATGCGTTTATGACTTCATCTATTTCTAAATCTGTGCCTTTGCCATCTAATGATAATGTAATGGTAGCTCTACCGTCCATCGGTATACTTTGATGAATCGTCAACACTGACAAATCTAATTTAGAAAGTGTATTTAAAACCTCAGCTAACATGCCTATGATGTCATTCACATACAAAATCAATGTAAACTCTCTTGTTTCTTCTAATTTCTCGTCAACTGGAAATATCGTATCACGATATTTGTAAAACGCACTTCGGGATAAATCGAATTGTTTCACTGCTTCAAATATGGACAATGATGGGTCATTTTTCAAAACTTCTTTGATTTGTAAAGTTTTAACCACTGATTCAGGTAACACATCTTCACGTATTAAATAAAACTTTTTATTTTCATTTTTGTCCATATCATACACTCCTATTCAACAAATTCAAATTCTCCACCAAGTATTCTTACAATATCTCCATTTTCACAACCACGTTCACGTAACGCATCATCAATACCCATTGAACGCATTTGACGCGCAAAACGTCTAACTGCTGGATCACTATTAAAGTCAGTCATCTTGAACATTCTTTCTATGGCTTTACCACTCACTACGTAAGCAGCATCATCGTCTCTAGTAATCGTAAATGCATCCTGACTAGGTGTATATTTATAGACTACTCTATTTACACCTAAATCTTCTTCTTCCTTATTAAAATCTACATCTTTGACCTCTTCTAATGTATCAGCAATAGCATATAATAATTCATCAATATTGTCGTGCATTACAGTAGACAAGGGAATAATGCGTACACTTTTGTCATTTAATTGCTCTTTAAAAATGGTTAAATTATCTTCTGCATCAGGGATATCCATTTTATTAGCAACTACAATTTGTGGTCGTTCTTCTAATCTATGTTCATAAGCTTTTAATTCTTCATTAATAACTTGATAATCTTCGTAAGGATCGCGACCTTCTGAACCACTCATATCAATCATATGCACGATTACTTTAGTTCTCTCAACGTGTCTTAAAAATTGGTGACCCAATCCAACACCTTCAGAAGCACCTTGTATAAGTCCAGGTAAATCTGCCATCACAAAACTACGATGATCTTTGGTAGAAACAACGCCAAGATTAGGTTTAATTGTTGTGAAGTGATAAGCTCCAATCTTTGGTTTTGCTTTAGAAACCGTTGATAATAATGTAGATTTTCCAACACTAGGGAAACCGACTAAACCAACATCTGCGAGTAGTTTCAGTTCCAAAGTAACCTCAATTTCTTCACCTGGTTCACCGTTTTCACTAAAATCTGGTGCGGGGTTTCGTGGAGAAGCAAAGCGGGAATTTCCACGTCCTCCACGACCACCTCTTGCAACTGTAGCACGCTGCCCATTCTCTACTAAATCAGCTAGGACTTCTTCGGTTTCTACTCTTTTAATGATTGTACCTGGTGGTACTTTTAATACTAAATGCTCAGCATTTTTACCGTGCATATTACTGCTTTGACCACCTTCACCTCTTTTAGCTTTGAAATGTGTTTGGTATCTGAAATCTAATAACGTTCTTAGACCTTCATCTACTTCGAACACAATTGAAGCTCCGTTACCACCATCACCACCTGCTGGACCGCCAAATGGTACATATTTCTCTCTTCTATATGCAGTTATACCATTACCGCCATCACCAGCTTTGAGTGATATTTTAACTTGATCAACAAACATGATTTCACCTCTTTTTTATAAAACTTAATTTACATATCTTGTATATTATAGCATTTTCTATATAACTAGAAAATAAAGACAAAAAATAAACACCAGAAGTCATCACTTCTGGTGTTAACATGAACAAAAATTACTCAGCAGCTGCGTATACAGATACTTGTTTTTTGTCTCGACCTTTACGTTCAAATTTTACAACGCCGTCGATTTTAGCGAATAATGTATCGTCGCCACCACGACCAACATTTTCACCAGGATAAATTTTAGTACCACGTTGACGGAATAAAATAGAACCGCCAGTAACGAATTGACCATCCGCACGTTTAGCACCTAAACGTTTTGATTCAGAGTCACGTCCGTTTTTTGTAGAACTTACCCCTTTTTTAGATGCGAAGAACTGTAAGTTTAATTTTAACATTTGGTTGCACCTCACTTATAATTTAATCTAATATTTTCTTTGTATTCTTCTTCAATGGTCTGCAAAGAGACTAACATTGCTTGAAGAATTAATTGCGCTTTTTCATTATTCGTCTCGACACTTCTAACATGGAAGTATCCACCGTCATCACTATAGTCAATGTCGGGTTTCTCAGATGTTAATCCCATTATAGCATTAACACTTCCGAAAATAACTGCAGATGCTCCTGCACATACAATATCGTAACCGTAGTCACCATGATCGGCATGACCCTCCATGATAACGTCTGTTACTTGACCCGAATCGTTTAATGTAACATCTACATTAATCATAATTACGCGTTGATTTTGTCGATTGTTAATTTAGTGTATGGTTGACGGTGACCTTTTTTACGTTTAGAGTCTTTACGACGTCTATATGTGAAAACAGTAATTTTTTTACCGCGACCTTGTTTGTTTACAGTAGCAGTAACTGTTGCACCTTCAACTGTTGGTGCACCAACTTTAACTGAATCTCCACCTACAAATAGTACTTTATCAAAAGTGAAAGAATCACCTTCATTTACGTCTAATTTTTCAACGAAAATTTCTTGTCCTTCTTCAACTTTTACTTGTTTTCCACCTGTTTCAATAATAGCAAACATACTTTGCACCTCCTATAATTTAAGTCACGCCAAACTCAGGTGACATCTTTGTACTTAAACCTGAATCCGAGCGGTTGTATGTAGCTAGAAACTACTCAACTACTGCATTTTAGCATTACGATCTTTCACTGTCAATCTTCAATTGAATTTTTTTGAGGAATTTTGTTATTAGCGGATACAAAATAATTAATAAAATTAAATTTAGAATTAATGTCGGTATCATTCTAAAAATCACAAACTCAAACAAATTAAATTGAACTAATCCTAAAACACTATATATAACTGCTACATAAATTTCTAACACGAGTGTACTTAACAAAACGATAGTAAATAACATCGTATGATCTCGATAAAATACTTTAAAGAAAAAATCCATGATAACGACTAATAAAATATAGCCAAATAAATATAATCCGTAAAAGCTACCATAATATAAATCGGTAATTAATCCTAATACTGTAGATAAAATCAGAGCTACACTAAAACCTCTATAGACACTAATGATTAAGATATACATAATCGTTAAATGAGGTACAAAAATGATCTCTTTCCCAGAAATTTGCATAGGTATGACAAGTGCAATTGCGGTATCAATATAAAAAAGAATGATGCCTATAAGAAAGTAGTAAAAAGCTCTCATTAATTATCACCACTTTCACTATCAGGTACTGAATTAGGGTCTCTTTTAGCAACATAAACATGACTTAAATCAGCTAAATCAGTACCAGTTTTCACTCTTACTTCTTTAGCTAAACCATACTCATCGTTTTCAACCTTTGCTACTTCACCTATGTATAACCCAGTTGGAAGCTGATCTGCTAATCCACTTGTAACTACCTTATCTCCTTTTTCAACACTGTCTTTATTGTTAATATCAGATATTACTAGCTCTTCTTTTTTTGCATCATAATGGTCTATGAGGCCAAACACGTTTTTATCATCATGTTGAATATTGACAGATAAACGATTTGCCCTTGTGTTTGTTGATATTAAATCTACTTGTGAAGAAAATTGATTCACTTTAGAGATTCGACCAACTAAACCATCAGAAGTCATTACTGCCATATTATTTTTGATTCCATCTTTTGAGCCTTGATTAATCACTAATGTATTCATCCACTGATCAGGGTTTCTAGAAAGCACTGTGCTGGAAATTGGGTCGAATTTAGATATGTCTTCAATATCTAATTCTTTTTTGTATTTTTTATTCTCTGACTTTAACCTTTGATTTTCCGCCTCTAACTGTTTCAATTCACTTGATTGTTTTTTTGAATCACCACTGGTAAAAATACTATTGATAGATCCAGTAATAAAATGGACTGGATAACTCACAGCCTTTTGGCCAAAAGCTACTGTATCCCCAACATACTGTTCAACATATGATTGGGATTGGGATCGCAATGACACACCAATCAAGGCGATAAAAACAATGATTGCACATAATATAACAATCAATTTGTTGTTACTAAAAAACTTTGACAACCTAAACACCTCTATTAACCAACTATTTTATCTTCTTCCTATCATTTTATATTACTACTTAAATGAAATAAAGCACGAACATAAAGAATATGAAACAAAATTCATTTGTGAATTTTAATATGAAGATAAGTTTACTATATTTTACATTCAAACATTGTGATAACTTGTATTATAGCAATAAATATAGAAAATAGTGTATTATTTAGTATTAATTTAAGCACTCCATTTAATTTTTGTAATAGTCATGGAAAATTCCATTTTAGGACACCCCATTACTCAATTTTGTAAGTACCCAATCTCATTAAAAAAGAACGAATAAAAATCAATCATATCCATATTGATTTTCACTCGTTCTGGTTATTTATCATATTAATTTTTCAAACTAAAAAATACCTTGAAGCTGCATAAACTACAGCTTACATACATATTTCATTAACTGACTGTACTCGTATTAAATGAATCCTATTTCTGCTCTTCATCTGATGATGTTTTAGAGTCATTAGACTTACTAGATTCTTTTTCATCTTCTTTATATAGTGTTTCTTCTTTACGCCAACGCGCAAATAAATTTTGTGCTTTTGCTTGTTCGTCTGCTTTTTTTTCATTAGATTTTTCACTCATTATAAACACCAACCTTTTCATATTACTTATATAAGGCTAACTTATTTATTAAAAGAATTCAAACCCATTACTCATAATTTGAAGCTGGCTTCAATTCTATATGTTCGCCCAATTGATTGAGGTCTTGATTCATCTCTATTTCAGTTTTATAAACTCTCATAGATTCAGAACCAAATTTATAAATAATAAATTCATCTCCACGTTGACCAGCTAAATATGTTTCATTATATCCCATTCTTTCGATACCAGTTACTGACATAAACTCCCGCTTATCAATCCAATTAAACATATTTTTTGTTTGACTAAGTGGAACATTATTCAAAATATCATTATCTTCTACTGAATATCTTTGTCCGCCTGTTAGATGACCTTTATTTGCGCTATTATTTAAGGATGATTCATCATTATGAATTGGGTTCCAATCTTGGTCCTTCAAAAAAGGTGCATATTTGAGTGCGAAAAATACAATTACTATAATTGCAATAATAGCTATAATATTCTTTATAATACTAAATATGAAACGCATGAACCATCCTCCTATTTTATTCATCAAAATTATAGTATGTTTAATAAAGTTTATCATCAGACTATAGGTGTATTTATATCTTAACTATAGACCGATGTATGTTTCATGCATTAATATTAAACTATATTAAAAGGAGTGAATAGACAATGAGTATTTTATCTATAATCCTGCTTGCACTCTTAGTTATCTTATTATTTAGAGTAGGTTTATCTATTTTAAGATTTTTAATCTATGTTGGCATAATTGTATTATGTATTTATCTAGGATACCAAGGCATTCTTTGGTTAATGGAAAATTATAATCAATTTTTTAGTTTTATAAATTAAAATTTTAGCGCTTATAGACGTTGAAGTCCATTAAGCGCTTTTTAAGTATTCAAATGATTATTTTTTCGCAAGTATTTGATAACAATAATAACAACCACACAATAATAGCACCCAAATAACTCCAAGGATAATCGCACTAAAACCACATTAAAAGCAGATGATCATAATTTTTTAAAAGCTTAGTACTGTTGAGGAAATAGTAACACCTATCGTTGAAATCAATACAGTACTACAGTATATATGTTTCATTCTCATATTCGTTTTCATTTTAATCATTTACATTAAATAAATCACAGGTAATAATAGCGCACTTAAAGTATATTTTCTACTACTTAACCTCCCAATTTGATGCCTCAAATATAATATGCTCGTTAAGTGTAAGATGACAACTTAATCAAACATCGTTAATAACATTATATTTAAACCACTGTTATTTAATCAAAGTAACCCGCTTCTACCATGCTTAAATATTCATGGTCGCCAATAATGACATGGTCTAATAAATCAATACCTAATAGTTGGCCACAATCTCTAAGTCTCGCAGTGGTTTTAATATCTTCATTTGAAGGTGTTGTATCACCGGAAGGGTGATTATGTAAAACGATAATCGCATTGCTCGCACATTTAATCGCTTCGCTAAATATTTCTCTTGGATGAACAATTGAAGAATTTAGCGTACCTACAAATATTGTTTTCTTTTTTATAATGACATTTTTAGAATTTAAAAACAGCACAATAAATTTTTCTTGCGTCAAATGTTCCATCTTACCCATCATAAAATCCGCCACATCTTTAGGGCTAGTGATTTGAATTTTATCATCAACACTTCCGGAATGTATACGTTCACCTAATTCAAATGCCGCTTTCAATGTAAGTGCTTTATACAGTCCCACACCTTTTACTTTATTTAAATCATTAATAGATAACATTTTTAATTCTTTTAAACTATCTACTGATTTTAATAATTCATTAGCTATATCTAAACTTGAACTACCTTTTCTTCCTGTATTAATGAGAATAGCTAATAATTCAGCATGTGATAAATACCTGGCACCATGACACAACATACATTCTCTTGGTTTTTGATGATCTGCAAGTTCATTTATTCTCAATAAACAACAACTCCTATGAATTATCTAGATGTATTTCAGTATTAAAATTAGTAATTTTGTAAGGTCATTGGAATAACAAATTTTAAAGAAGCATTCAAAAGCAAGGTGTATTTATTCTACTACGAATGAAGTGTCATGTTGACAAATTTCTCATTAATTTAATAATTGCTTATTTCTATCTAAAAAATTTAATTCAGAATAAAAATTTAATTATTTTATAAATTATATCAAGATGTTTCTTTACCTTTTTGTGCACTGTCCCACTGTGCAAATAAAAATAAAAGACCTATAATTCCTAATATTACAGTTCCCCATATATTCAAAGGTAATATATCATTAACATATAAATAAATAAGTGTAATCACAAATAAAGTTGGTAAAATGGCGCCCAATAGCTTATTTTCTGTTTTAGATATAAAATATTGCACCGCTAACAATACAGCATAAATAATTGCTGGTGATAATGTCATTAAAAATTTCAAATAAAATCCCTTCTTTTTTATTATATTTTATGATCATAACAAACCATAACTAATTAAAAATTGTGATTATCATGCTTATACTTTGTAATAGCGTCTATTAAAATACAAATACCTAAGCCGAAAATAATTAAAGGAAGTATGATGATTAAATATATTGAGAATTTTCCAAATGTATTAGTAAAAAAAGCTACAGCAAATATAATTAAAAATATAAAAATTAATAAATTCATTCCCGTTGTTTTATTCAAGCCCTTTCACCTATCATTTTAATAATGTGCTCAAATTATATTAGAGTTAGTCAAAATTTAAAAATGAAATAAACTATATTTTACTACAAGGTTAAAAAAGCATAGTAAATTTCAAAATGTAAATTTTACAAATTAAAATAGCTATGCTTTTAATTAATCTATTCTTCTTTTTTAACTTCTTCTACTGTTTTTTCAACTTCTTCACGTGTCATTTTTTCACGCCCATTTTTCATTGCTTTTAGGGTTTTATGTGCGAAAGCTAGTGGTAAACGACAGAACAATAAAATCGTCCTTTTATTGATTGCTTTCATATATTCATCCGCTTTTGCTAAATTTTCTTCAGCATAAGCAAATAAATCCTCACGCGTCCAGTCGTCAGGAACAAAACTCACATCACGTTCCTCAAGATCTTCTTCTTCATTTCGCAGAATGTTTACAGCCTGAAGTCCTCTTCCATAACCTATTGCTAAATCTCTATCAGTTTTAACATTTGCACAGACATCCCATAGTTTAGATAGCATTACACCTACAAGTCCTGCTACATAATATGTATAATCATCTAAATCCTCACAAGATTTAATTCTCCAGTTGGCTTTGGCCCATTTTGCCATACCATATGCCATTTCACTAGAAGATTCTCTAACGATTGCCCGAGTATGTTCAGGGCAAGCAGCCAACCAGTCTCCTAATCTCACTGAAACTTCTGGTAATTTATCTTTTACTGGACTTATTATTTTTAAATATTTTTCCGAATCAAAAGGCATATTTAATAATTCGCTAATTTGCATTAACAAACTATACTTTAAATCATTGTTAATTTCCTCATGATCTTCAATTTCATCAATTGCGCGCATAACTAAATATGCACAAGCTACAGAATGTTTTAGCTCTTTTTCTAAAAAAGTAATTGGAATATAAAACGTACGGCTTGTCTCTTTTAAAACGCGCATTGCATCTTTTGGGAATTTCTTTTCTGCCATTTTATGAGTTCCCCTCCCTTTTCTTGATATTATCATATTTTTACATTTTAAAATAGCAAATGCTATGTTGATAGTATTTTTACACTTTGATGATTAAAATAAATTAAAAAGCGAGAACAAAATCGACAGTTGTTAATCGATTCCATTGCCCGCTTCTAGAAATTAGCAAACACGAAATTTAAAACTATACTTTAAAATATTTTAAACTAAAATATGAATTTATCCTTTGTTATATTATACAAATTCTTCATATTCATAAGGATTCTGTCCTTCAACACGACCATCTTCACCTTTATCTAACGCATCTATTTTAGCTATATCTTCATTTGATAGTTTAAAATCAAGATAATTAAAGTTATCTTGTTGATGAGTATATTGTGAAGCTTTAACTACAGGGAAAACATGTTTCTGATTCACCCAATTAATAATGACTTGTGCTGTAGAACGATTATATTTTTCTGCAATTTCTTTAATTGTATTATTAGTTAACACATCGTTAATCTCACGGCCAAGCGGACTCCACGCCTCTGATAAAACACCACGTTTATCGTTTTCTTTGATTAATTCACTATTATTAAAATATGGATGAATTTCTATTTGATTTGTCGCAGGTGTAACACCTGTTGCCTCTATAATGTCATCTAAATGATCAGGCATGAAATTGGATACACCAATCGATTTTATTAATCCGTATTTTTGAGCGTCAACTAATGCTTGCCAAGCTTCTACATATTTACCTTGTTTAGGATTAGGCCAATGAACTAAATATTTATCAAAATAATCTAAGCCCGTTCTATATAGTGATTCTTGTATAAGGTTAATTGCTTTATCATATTCGTGAGCTGCACCAGGTAGTTTAGCACTCACATAAATTTCTTCTCTTGGAATACTAGAACGACGAATGGCTTCGCCTACCATTCCTTCATTATTATAGTTTGTGGAAGTATCAATAACTCTATAACCTAGATTCAATGCATTTTCTAATGCTTTAACACCCTTGCCACCTTGAATATTAACTGTACCTAATGCTATATGAGGTAATGTTGTTCCATCATTTAATAAAAATTTTTCATTTAAACTCAATTTATAACTTCCTTTCAATATTCAACAAATTATGTTACAAATCAACCTTAAATTGATTTTAAATCATTACATTTATATTTTACCCACATATGACCTTTTTAATCTAAATGGATGAGTGAATGAAGCATTGATATCATAAACTTCCCCAAAAAATCCTAAAATGTGATAATACTGTCTCTATACAAAACGCTATATATATAAATGGAATAAATGGTATTTTAATTTTTCGTTTTCTTGTTTTCAGCACTAATATTGTAGAAAATATACTTCCTATTAAGCATGTAAGAAAGAGTACATTGATAAAAATGGAATATGGTATTAAATATGATAAAAGTGAACAAATTAATATATCACCATATCCAATAGCATTTTTGAATAAAAAATAAAATATATGTAGCAGGAGTGTGGTAATAACAAAATAAAAGAGGTTGCCATCAATAATAACTGTACTACTAAAAGCAAATATTAAAAATGTGTGTAAGGGGATAGATAAAGTTTGTATATCATAGAGAGCAAAAACAAGGAGAAATAAGTATATGCATATGAAAGTGCATAACGACTTTGCACTTGGATTAAATATCAAATATAAGGCTGGCACCAATGACAATACCTCACCTAAAATATAAAGTCTGCTAAGCGGTTGTTTACAACATGAAGTTTTCCCTAAAAGTCTAATATAACTGAATATTGGTATGATATCTCTGTACCTCAATTGCTTATTACAGAAATCACACTTGGATCTTGTTGCCAAATACTTTAAGTTAAATGTTTCAACAAAACATAATTGATAAAGAAAGCTAAATAACACAGGACAAACAACAAACAAAATAAGCAATGAATCGCCTCCTCTTGCTTATTATAACAACACAAGTCTAGCACTTTAACAAAAACATCACTTTTCAAATAATAATAGAAAGATACAAAAATGAACTGCACCCTGTCAAGTAGACAGTGAAAAAAACAAAATGTTTATG
>NZ_PPQC01000026.1:0-2999 GCF_002902365.1 Staphylococcus cohnii subsp. cohnii
AATCGGAATTAACGTTGACATATTGCAATTCAGTTTTCAATGTTCATTTTAAAATTTCTCAATGGAGCGGGTGATGGGAATCGAACCCACAACATCAGCTTGGAAGGCTGAGGTTTTGCCATTAAACTACACCCGCATATTTTTTATAAATGATATGTAAAGTATTTTAATGCGGCCGAGAGGACTTGAACCTCCACGGGATAAATCCCACTAGGCCCTCAACCTAGCGCGTCTGCCATTCCGCCACGGCCGCTCGGTTGACGCTAAAAACTTTCGTTTATCAAGTTAACGTATTTCATTGTAATATGTTTGAAATGTTTTGTCAATAAGTTTTTAAAATTTCTTTAACAAACTTAATAACTCCTTCATTTAATTTCATATTATTTTCGCAACGTTTAATATCATATAACATAAATTATATAACGTCAACACATACAAATAACAAATTAGAGTAAATATTCATTTTAAGATGTTTTATTTACTTAAATACACAATATTCATAATAAATCTAATCATTTTCATTTGAGAATATCAAATGACTAATGACTAGTGATTCATAATAAAAAGAGAGTTGATATTTTCAACTCTCTTTTTAATTAAATTCACGTTTTTAAACACGTTTTTTTTCTATCAGCTTGCCTTTACAGTGTCCACAAAACATCTTATTTATATTTACTTTTCTTATCCTAGCATATTTCGCACCACAGTTTGAGCATTTATAGATATACCTAACCCTATCTTCATAACTTTCAATCGCTGAACAAAATCTCGGAGAACCTGTCTGTGAACTTAACACCTTAAAATCTTTATCTCTATGCTTATATCCCTTTCCTTGAATATGAAGATGGTAATGGCATAATTCATGTTTAATAATATCAATAACGGCATTTTCTCCAAAAGCATCATATTGTTTTTCATTTATTTCTATATTATGTGTATTTAGTATATAACGGCCGCCTGTTGTTCTAAGTCGTTTATTAAAATAAGCACTATGTTTAAAAGGCCTTTCAAAAACTGTGATAGAAATATATTCTGTCATTTTTTGTAGCTTTTCATTATCCATGAGGATCAATCATAGTTAATGAAACTTTCCCTTTCTTGTCATCGATGTCTAATATCCAAACATCGACAATATCTCCAACACTAACAACATCCATAGGATTTTTAACAAATTTCTTAGATAATTTTGAAATGTGTACAAGTCCATCTTGTTTAACACCAATATCCACAAAAGCTCCAAAGTCAACGACATTTCTTACAGTACCACTTAATTTCATATCTTTTGCTAAATCTTCTATTGATAAGACATCTGATTTTAAAATTGGTGTCTCAAATTCATCACGAGGATCTCTATTAGGTGCAATTAATGATTTTATAATATCTTCAAGCGTTGGTTTTCCAATGTTTAGTTTTGCAGCCATATTAGTCAAATCCACATGATTTAATGCCGCTTTCAAATCATCATTTCCTAAATTTTCTACACCAAAATCTATTTCATTTAACAATTGATAGGTTGCATGGTAACTTTCTGGATGAATTGATGTATTATCTAAAGGTTCATTGCCATTTATAATTCTTAGAAAACCAATACTTTGTTCAAATGTTTTAGCACCTAATCTTTTTACTTTGGCAATATCCTTATTATGTTTAATAGGCCCATTTTCTTCACGATATAAAATGATGTTTTGAGCTATAGTAGAAGACAAACCAGAGACATATTGCAGTAATGAACGTGAAGCTGTATTTACATCTACCCCTACTTGGTTAACAGCTGTTTCAACAACAAACGTTAACGCGCCTTCCAATGCTTTTTGGTTAACATCATGTTGATATTGACCAACTCCAATTGATTTTGGGTCAATTTTTACAAGTTCACTTAATGGATCTTGCACTCTTCTTCCAATCGAAACAGCACTACGTTCTTCTACTTGAAAATCTGGGAACTCTGAACGAGCAACTTCTGAAGCTGAATAAACAGAAGCTCCAGCTTCGTTAACAATAATAAATTGTGTTTTTAATTTATGTTTCTGAATCATTGAAGCTACAAATTGTTCTGTTTCTCTACTAGCAGTACCATTACCAATAGCAATTAAATCAACGTCATAATTATTTACAAATTGAACAAACGTTTTCTCCGCTTCTTCTTTTTTATTTACTGGCGGATGTGGGTATATGACTCCCTTAGCAATAAAAGTTCCGAAAGGATTTATTACAGCCAATTTACACCCTGTTCTAAAAGCAGGATCCACTCCTAGAATTTGTTTACCTTTCATTGGTGGTTGTAATAAAAGATTTCTTAAATTCTCACTAAATACATCAATAGCATGATTTTCAGCTTTTTCCGTTAAATCCCCTCTAATTTCCCTTTCAATCGAAGGCATAATTAATCGTTTTAAGCTATCAGAAATCGCTTTTTCAATGATATTCGAACCATCATGATGGTATATTACTTCATACTTACGAATAAAATTTTCAATTCCTTGAATATCCATTTCTACTTTGACTGTTAATATTTTTTCTTTTTCTCCACGATTGATTGCTAATGTTCTATGGTTAGCGATTTTCTTTATTGGTTCTGAATAATCGTAATACATTGAAAAAATTTCTTGCTCATCCTCAGCATTCTTTTTCTTTTGTGTAACAATTTTCCCGTGTTGGAAAGTATCTTTAAGAATTTTAGTTCTATATTTTGGTTCATCTGAAATTTGTTCAGCAATAATGTCTTGTGCACCTTGTATTGCTTGTTCTACATTTTCTATTTCTTCATTTAAAAATTGTGTTGCTTTTTCTTCTATTGTCATGTCTAAACTAGAGCTTTTAAGCCAATTTGCCAAAGGTTCTAAACCTTTTCTTTTAGCTTCTGTAGCTCTTGTTTTCTTCTTCTGTTTATAAGGTCTATATAAATCTTCAACTCTTTGTAGCTTAGTTTGCTTTAAAATGTCATTTTTTAATTCTGTAGTCAATAGACCTTGTTCTTCTATATTATGTATAACTTCTTC
>NZ_PPQC01000026.1:3019-25585 GCF_002902365.1 Staphylococcus cohnii subsp. cohnii
TTTTCTTTTTTGAAGATTGACCATATATTGGTATTCATCATTAATTTGCTTTATTTCTACTTCATCCAAACCGCCAGTCTGTTCTTTACGATAACGCGCAATAAATGGTACCGTATTTTTTTCTTCAAGCAAAGTTAAGACTGCATTAATTTGTTTACTTGAAAATTTATATTTTTCTTTTATAGATTGTATTAAATTACTATCCATAGTATCCTCCACTCATAAATAAAAAATTAATTACTATTACTAATATATTCTAACATATTACGTTATATTGATTCTTTTTACGAAAGTAAATGAACTATAAAAAAGCAGAATTCATTGAATGAATTCTGCTTTTTAGCATGTATTTTATTGATTTGCTGCTTCTTGCAATTTTTTTATAGCCGTTCGTTGTAAACGAGATACATGCATTTGACTTAACCCTATTCTTTCACCTGTTTCTTTTTGACTCAAACCTTCAATAAATGTGCACTGTATAATTTCTCTTTCACGTTCAGACAAAATTGGAAGTATTTTTTCTAAAATCATACGCTTTTCTGTTAAATCATAATTATCATCTTGTTGCCCCATAATATCTAATAATGTAACAGTCGAGCCATCTTTATCCGCTTCTATGGAATGATCTACACTTAAAGCATTGTAACTTTGTCCCATTTCCATAGCTTCGAGCACATCTTCTTCGTTGACTTCTAACCTATCAGCAATTTCAGCAATAGAAGGTGAACGCTCTAACTCATTTGTTAACTCATCAGTAACTTTCTTAATACGGGGCCCGATTTCTTTAATTCGTCTTGGAACGTGCACACTCCACGTTTTATCACGTAGATAACGCTTAATCTCACCAATTACAGTTGGTACTAAAAAAGCTTCAAACTTTCTATCAAAGGATAGGTCGAATCGGTTAATTGCGCCAATTAAACCAACCATACCAACCTGAACGAGATCTTCGTGATGAGATTGACCTTTTGAATATTTATATGCCAATGATTCAATCAACTTTTTATAATGTTTAACAAGTTTATCTTGTGCATTTGTATTCTCATTATTTTGATGCTCCATTATCCACTGGTTGATTTGTTCAGGTGATACGTCATTAACTGATTTCGACTCTCTCGCCATTATTTCGCACCTGCTCTTTTTTTATATACTTAATCATGCTAATGGTTACACCAGAGTTTTTATCTACTGTAACTTCATCCATTAATGATTCAATTAAAAATAAACCAAGACCTCCTTCTCTAAGGAAATCTATATTTTCATTATCTTTATATGGACCTAATTTTGCTTTAGTTTCTTCATAATCAAAACTTTCACCTTGATCAGAAATAACTATTTTAATTTTATCATCGAAAATTTCAAAACAAAGGTTAATCATACCTATATCTGTAGCATCGTTTTTATATGCATGTTTTACTGCATTTGTTACTGCTTCACTTACTGCTATTTTGGCATCTTCTATATCGTCATATGAAGCTCCAGCACGAGAAAATACACCTGATAATGTCAAACGTATTAAACTTACATACTCTGCTGATGCTGGTAAACGCATTTCTATATAATCTTGTTTAAGTTGCATGTTATTCGACCTCCGTTCCTTCATTAACATGCATCAAATCTTTTAAACCTGTGATATCAAATAGTCGACTTATTCGATCTGAAGCACCTAAAATATATAATTCTTTATCATTTTGATTTAAAGCTTTTAATGTTCCTACAAATAACCCTAAGCCAGTTGAATCCATATAACTTACATTTTCCAAATTTACATATATGTCATGCGTTCCCTCTTGTCTCATCGGCACGAGTACCTCTTCAAGTTCCGGAACAGTATAAACATCTAATTCTCCGCCAACTTTGACTTCATAATGTGTATCATGTGATATTGTTTCAATATTTAGATTCATAAATTACACTCCTAAGCATAGTCTCATTAATAACCGTTATACCCTTTTATTTTAATCATTAATCTTCTTTAATTCACTCTTTTTATAATCAATATTGTTAAATCATCTCTTTTTTCTGGATTCTGTATTTTTAAAATTGCCTCATATAAAAGTTGAACGATATCTTGTGGATGCATATGTTTATACTTTTTTATCATGTCGAGTAGGTAACTTTTATCTAAAAAGTCACCTGCTTCATTTCTAACTTCAGTGACACCATCAGTAAAAATGATGACTAAGTCATCTAAATAAACTGGTATTTCTTGCTGATTGTATCTCGTTTGTTGGCTGACACCTAAAACACGACCTCTCACTTTAATTTCTTCGAATGTTTCGGTTTCAGCTCTATAAATATACCCCGGTTCATGGCCGGCAGAACTACAATATAATAAATGATTTAACTCTTCATATAATCCATAAAACATTGTTACGAACATATTTTGATTCACATTTTTTTCTACTACGCGATTCAATCTTTTAAGCCCATCGCTTGGTAATTGTGAGTGCCCATATGAATCCATACCAAATTTGATCATACTCATAGCTAATGCAGCAGGTATACCTTTACCTATAACATCTGCTACCGCAAAGCTCATCGTACCATCTTTATGATCTATTAAATTAAAGTAATCACCGCTTACCTTTTGCGCCGCTACAGAAATTACACCGATTTGTATACTATCAAATTGAGGAATATCAGTCTTAAGCATCGTTTGTTGTAAACGAGATGCTAAGTCGATTTCTTTATCATGATATTGTAATCGATTTACAAGATCTTGATAATCTCTATAATTATAGCCAAATCCTTTTACTACTTCTTTAAGCACATTGAATGTTTTAGTAATTTGTTCATTATCTAACTCTAAGGCTTGAACATAATTTTTATGAATTTCAACGATATCTTCAGGTAGTAAGTCTTTTCTTTTCACTTCTTCAGTAAAGCCTTCACACTTTTTTAATAAATCTGTCTCATTTACTGTGTGTAGGCTTTCATCAATTAGCGCTTTATATTGATTTTTGAACTCTTTCACTCAGTATTTCCTCCTCAAAATGCAAATATAAATCGCATACATCGGTTTAACATGAATATATTCTGTTATATGTATGTGTATTAAATGATCAAACAAGCAATACAGTTTTTATTTCTAGCAAAACAAAATATTTATATATATATGATTTATGTTGATATCGAAAAAAGCTTTAGGATAACCTAAAGCTTTTCAACTTAAACATCCTATTCAAAAATATTTGATTACAAACACATGTTATGTTTTCTCTGTTCTATTTCAAATTATCTTACAATTAAGTGTTTGTTGCATGTATAAGGAATTGATGTCTATCATTCGTTATTTTATTACGCTTGCTTTTAAAAATTATGTTCTATAATTTCTAATATTATGTAAACCAAGGCTAATATCTATAGCATTATTAACTTCTTGCATTTTTTCTTCAGATAAATATGTCAACTTTTCTTTTAATCTATTTTTATCTAAAGTCCGTATTTGCTCTAACAATATAACAGAATCCTTGTCGAGTTTATACTTGCTTTTTTCTATTTCTACATGTGTAGGTATTTTAGCCTTATTAATCCTACCTGTAATTGCAGCTACAATTACGGTAGGACTATACTTGTTACCAGTATCATTTTGTATAATGACTACGGGTCTTATTCCCCCTTGTTCAGAACCCTGTACTGGTGACAAATCAGCTAAATAAACGTCTCCTCTTCTCATCATTCATTGTTATTCTTAGATATAATGTAGACTTCATTGCAATCGCAAGCTTCACATTCAAATGGAAATGCTTCGGCCGCAAGGGAGAGATTCAAGTCAGCCATTTGAGAATAGCCTTCTTTTAAAAGTTGTTCAATACTATGATTTCTGTTTTGATTAAAACTTGCCATGAATAAAGACCTCCATGTGACTAAAATAGAATATATTGAGATTTCTTGTTAGATATATAATAACAAATTTTAAATACAGTGACTATACTATTTTAGTAATTCATTGAGGATTTCTAGGTCTTGGGTACCATAATATATGCGTGGTAACCTTCTGTTCAAACGACATAAAACTTCATAGTTGATTGTATGTTGTTGATATGCCAGCGCTTCCACAGATTGTTTACTGTCTGAATGATGATCCAACAATATCACTTTATCTCCTGTTTGAATTTCTTCTGGAATTTTAATAATTATTTGATCCATGCAAACTTTTCCAATAATTTCACATTGTTTGCCATTTACATTGACAGAAAATCCAGTCATCATTCTTGGAAAACCATCTGCGTACCCAACGGGAATGATACCTATTTTTGTAGGTTCTGTTGCTGTATAAATACTGCCATAACTTACAGATTCTCCAGGTTGTAAGACTTTTGTTTGTACAATTTCACTAATCCACTGTGCGCTTGGCTTTAAATGTATTTTCACACTGTCTTTGACATATCCTGAGGGATAGTAACCATATAATGATATACCCACCCGTACTGTATTGCAGAATTGGCTATCTTTTATTAATGCACCTGCAGAATTTTGTGAATGTATATATTGTGGTTTTTCATCTTCATTGACAATTGATTCAAATAGACTTTGTTGCTGATTCATCGATTCTCCAGGTTCATCTGCACAAGCAAAATGTGTAAACACACCTTCAAATACTAAATGCTCATGATTATTGATCAACTCAATAACTTCTTTGTACTCATTTATATCTTTAATACCTAATCTTCCCATACCAGTATCTATTTTTACGTGCAACCATAAATCTTTGTCGTTATCTACTGGAATTTCTTTTAATGCTTCAACTAACCATGCTTTTGATGGAACGGTAATGGCTACACGATGTTGTATAGCTTTATTTATATTATATGTAGGTATAACTCCCAGTATTAAAATTTTGGCATCTATACCATGCATTCTTAATTCTATCGCTTCATCTAAAGTTGCTACGCCAAAAAAATCAGCCCCATGATCCATTAGATGACGCGCTATTTTCACACTGCCAAGCCCATAAGCATTTGCTTTTACGATTGGCATCACCGTTTTATTTGGATGTAATTTTTGAAAAACTTGAAAATTTGCCACAATTGCATTTAAATCTACGTTTAAATAGGTGGATCTATAATACTTATCAGTCATGAAACGAGACCTCCATTTCAAAAAATAAAATTACGCTTTGACATACATTAAGTTAAGTTTATAACAATTAAATAAAGATAGCCAAATCTTTATATTAAAATAGTTTTATTTTTCTATAATGACTTGACTCACCGCGTAGTATTCTGTGTGTGAAATACTTACATGAACTATAAAACCATCATAATTGATACATGGTTTACCAAGTTCATCATTAAAACAGTCAATTTCATTTAATGCAATCTCTTTTCCAAGTCCGGTACCAAGCGCTTTGCTAAAGGCTTCTTTACAGGTGAACCTACCCGCTAAAAATTCTATTTTACGAGCTTCACTTTTAAACTTGTGAAAACGATTTCGCTCATTTTTTGACAAAACTCGTTCTACTAATTTGTCTTGTCTGTGGTAAAGTTTTTTTATTCTATCAATTTCAATTAAATCAATGCCAATACCATATATCATTAGCTACTCCTAACTTTCTATGACAAGTATTTATATTATAAACTCTGTTGCATAGAATGATCACCTTTTTTTATTTCTTGCTTTAAAGCATTTGCTTCATTTTTGTCAATTAACTTTATTTCAGTATTTCCACCAGCTGTAGACAAGGTTAAACTCGCTAAATTATATTTTCGCATTAAGATACCTTCATGTGTATCTACATTTTGAATACGAAACAAAGGGATGTTTACTACATTAACAAACCACAAACCATTTCTAACCGTTATTTCTTGATTTTCTAGCTTATATCTAAATATTTTATATCTATAAATTGGTGCTATAATCCCACCTACAATTATAACAATTAATGCAAGCGTGATATTAATCGTCCATAACCAAAACAATACTTTAGAACTTATGAAATGTAACCATATTTTATCAATTATTGTAACAATTGATAAAATTAAAATTAATAGGATTACTGTAATTATAGAAGTAATACGCATTACTGTTTTACCAGATTTATCCATATAATTATATTCACTCATCAAAATCACCTCTCAAATACCATGACTTTAGTGTCTCTACATTAGTAACTTCACTGTATTTCAATCCTATTTCTTCGCTACCAGCAGCTTTGGCAATTATAAACTTAAAGTTCGTTAGTCTACTGCGAATTAGAAAAGGATTTTCTGACATCTGCATCCCTAATAATTTATTGTGTTTAAAGTATGTGCTTTTAAAGCCAAACATGGTTACATTCCGTACAACTAATTCATCACGCTTTAAGTTTAAGCCTGAATACTTAATAACGATAAAACTGTGAAGAATCATTAATACAATTAAGCACCCTGCTATAACAAACGACCAGACAGACCAATAATAAGTACCAATCGCAGCACCAATAAGTAATACTAATGACTCTCTCCAAAAATATCTATGAAATCCTCTCCAAGGCATGCCTAGTTTAGGTCTAGTAAATTTCATGTCTGGAATAAGCAGCTTTATAAGTTCAAATGCTTTTTTTCTCTTAATAAATGGCAAGATCATTACATTGCCACCTAGTGTAACATCATCTTTATCTAAACTACCCATGTCACTAGTAATAACGAAATGAATTGAAGTGTAGCCAAATAACTTCCTTAAAAATGATTGACGTTCTACAATTGCTTGCACTCGGTCAGTTGGTACAGTAATGCTTTTGACATTAAACAAACCATATTGAATATTTAATTGTGTCCCTTGCTGCGTAACCGTATAATTGAAATTTCTTATTATCTCAATGACAGTTCCAAAAATATAACTTGCTACAATAACCAAGACAACAATCATTAAAATAATCATAAAAGTAGCTTGAAAGATTTCAGAAAATGTAGCTGTAATTTTGTCCCAAGGTATAATGTCATTAAGTGCAAACATAATTGGTGAAAGAGTTGCAAAAGCTACACCAATTACACCACTCGTTAAAGCCATAAATAAAAGTTCTTTAAAATTCAGTTTATAGATATTAATAGCGGGCGACTGCATATTTTGCTCTTTTTCAGTATCCTGCGCTGCAAACGAACTATCAGTGTCACTGATTTCGCTGTTTTGAGTTAAGCTTTGTTGCTTTTCTTTTAAGGTTTGCTGGATAAAATCACTTTGCTTTTTTGATACAGTATCTAACTCTATACCATCACTTGGTGTTTTAATTTGAAGTATTACCCCACCAACAATTTGATTAATAATACCTTGTGATGTATCTAGCGTTTGAATTCTCCGTATATTCAACTCTTTTTTTTCTTTGCTAAAAATACCGGTAGCCAAGATAAAATGATCATTTTCAATCCAGTATCTAGTGTTATAAACCTTTAATATTTGTAATACAAACGAGATTAAAAAAATAATAGTAACAATTCCTGGATAGATATATGATTTATAATCGGTAAAATCAAAGTCACGTAAATTGAAAACTAAAAAAATGATAATTAAAATAATATTTTGTTTAATCGCTTCAATTATTCCAGTAATATAAGAAATTGGATGTAATTTTTGAGGACTATACATCGTAATCAGCTCCTCGTAAGTATTCTAAAATGTTATGTTCAAATACTTCAATTTCCTTTGTTAACATCAATGGGAAATCAAGTGAATGTCCAGCAGTCATCAAAGTTAGTTTTGATATATGTAATTGTCTTAATAATGGATTGCTTTTTCTTTTTAAAAATTGTGTACGTTCAAATTTAATAATTTCATACTTTTTAAAAAATAATCCCTTTTTTATTTCTATATAGTGGTCTTTCACACAATAAAATGTGTATTTATACTTCAACCAAGGTCTTAATAGCATATAGATAACATCAAAAATTATTATTGCAATAAATATGTAAATTAAAAAATGCCACCAATTATAATGACTCCATAAAAACACTAATGCCACCATAAATATTAAACTAACAATCAATTCAAGAACTTCAAGTATGTAATAATATCTCATTGCTTGCTTAGGGCTACGCCTAAATTGTTGGTCGTTAGTCATAATTACACTCCTTAATAAAATTTTTCAATTCATTATAACATAGCGATATGCTTGCTTCATTATAGTATTAGAACTAGATGATCATTCAAATATTTTCTAATTGGTTTTATAATTTTGCACATTTACTAATCGTTTTTATGTGTCCGTATTACTTTAATATATAAAAAAGTCACCCCAATAAATTGGAGTGACTAAACCTAAAATTCATATATGATAAAGTATTTTATTTTTTATGGTCGGCGAATGTGCGACCTTTCATTGATTTTTTGTTGTTTCTATCTGATGATCTATCATTTTTCTTTTTATTGTTGAAGCCGCCTTTATTTGGACGACGATTTCTGCTATCGAATTTGCCGCCACCACGTTTATGGTTTCCACCGCCACGTTTTGGTCCACCTTTACCTTGACGACCTTTGCCTCGAGATAATGGTTTTTCAAATGTTAATTGAACATCAACTTCATCGTTTGATTCAACCAACTCTTGTAGTAATGCTGCTACTAAATTCACATCATTATATTCTTCAAGTAATTCTGTTGCAATACGTTCTAGTCTTGGTTCGCTATCTCTTGACATCCAGTTTTGAACTTTACCTTTAATATCGTCTTCACGTGCTTTAAGCACTTCTTTACGATGAGGTGGTCTCAATGCTGTCATTTGTCGTTTATTTGCTTGTTCAATTTGACGGATATAATCCATTTCAATTGGGTTAACAAAAGTGATTGCTACACCTTTTTTACCAGCACGACCTGTACGGCCAATTCTGTGCGTATAACTTTCTGTATCTTGAGGTATATCAAAATTATAAACATGACTTACGCCAGATATATCAAGGCCTCTTGCTGCAACATCTGTAGCAACTAAGATATCCAATTGATCGTTTTTAAATTTCTTCAATACTTCTAAACGTTTAGCTTGTGTGATATCACCATGTAAACCTTCAGCTTTATAACCTTTTGAAATTAATGCACTTGTTAATTCGTCAACACGACGCTTAGTACGGCCAAAAACAATTGCTAACTCAGGTTGATGTACATCTAAGAAATTTGTAAATGTATCAAATTTTTCTAATTCTTTGACAATTGTGTAATATTCATCTATTTGAGGATCTGACATCTCATTATTCATAGTTTTAACAATTTCTGGTGATTTCATAAATTGTTGCACTAATGTTTGAATAGCTTTTGGCATGGTAGCTGAAAACAGCATTGTTTGACGTTGTGCTGCTGGTATTTTATCCATAATAAATTTCATATCATCAATAAAGCCCATATTCATCATTTCATCTGCTTCATCTAATATTAATGTATGAATATCGTTTGTTTTTAACGTACGACGATTTAAATGATCGATAACACGTCCAGGTGTACCTACAACAATTTGTGGGCCCTTTTTAAGTGATTTAATTTGACGATCTATTGGCATACCACCAAATACAGTTACTATTTGTACATTTTGACCTGTCGCAAACGTTCTAAGTGATTCAGCAACTTGCATCGCCAATTCTCTTGTTGGTGCTAATATTAATGATTGAACTCCGTCTTGTCCTGCCACTTTCTCAATAAGTGGAATACCAAAAGCGCCTGTTTTTCCTGTACCTGTTTGCGCTTGACCAAGAACATCCTTACCTTCTAAGGCAAGAGGGATACTCTCTTTTTGTATAGGAGTGGCCTCATCGAACCCCATTGATACTAGGGTTTCTACCGTTTTATCTGAGATCCCTAATTCTTTAAAATTTTGCAATATAATTCTCCTTTATTTATCTGTATTTCTCTACATATATGTTCATCTAAGTTTCTTCAACTTCTTTATAGTACCACCTCAAGTCTATAATCGCAATAAACCAAATTTATAATAATCGTCTAAATTTCCTCATTTATAATCACATTATGTTAAGAAAATACTGTGATATATAGGTTGTAAGCGTTTAATTTTATTTTTCGGTATTTATTTTTTCTTTCGAAAAAAAATTTGTAGATTTATTTATCTTGATAATTATTAGTAATATTCAAATATTTAGTAACTTAAATATACTGATTCAAGTTACTAAATATTGCTACATACTATTCTTTAAAACAAACAAAAAATAAAACACCACTATTTTCATTATTAAAAGTGATGAAAAATGTGGTGTCTATAATTTTAAATTAGGGATTCTACAACTTCTTCTAATTGCATCCCTCTTGAACCTTTTATTAATATTTTATCTTGTGGTTCAATATTTGTTTTTAATGACTTAATCAATGCTGTTTTATCTGTATAGTGTTCCGCAGATTTTACAAATGCTTTGCCTGTATGATGAATGTGGCCCGCTTCTTTTCCATAAGTATATAACGCATCGATTTGTTTATTAACTAAATAATCTCCAACCGCTTCATGCATTATTTGACTGTCAGGACCCAATTCTAAGACATCACCCAATACAAGTATTTTTCTGCCTTCCATACTACTGAGTGTGTCAATTGCAGCTTTCATACTAGTTGGACTAGCATTATATGCATCGTTAATAACAAGTATACCTGAATCAGTATGATGTTGCTCCATTCTCATACCTGTGAGTTGAACATCTTGAATATTTTGATATATCGTGTCGTAACTCAGATTCAATCTTTTACCAACGGCAATAGCTATAGTCGCATTTTTCATATTATGTTCACCTAAGATAGGTAATTCATAATTTTCAGCTCCATTAATATTAAAAACAATACCTGTATCATCTATATTGTCAATTTGACAGACCAAATCATTACTTTCCTTTTTACCTATACTGATTAAATCTAAATCCACTAATTTATCAACATGTGGCTTTAACAATGGTTCATCACCATCATAAATAAATAAGCCATGAGGTTTAAGTCCAATTGTAATTTCGGATTTAGCTTTCGCTATACCTTCACGCGATCCTAAATCTTGCATATGTGATTCACCAATATTAGTAATGATTGCAATATCTGGATTTGCTAATTGTGATAATGCTTCAATTTCATGAAAACCTGACATTCCCATTTCTAAAATAGAAATTTCTGTATCTTGATCTAATTGCAAAATGGTTAATGGCATACCGATTTCATTGTTATAATTTCCTTGCGTTTTTTTTACTTTGAATTGAGGCTTCAATACACTTTCAATCATGTCTTTAGTCGTTGTTTTACCGTTAGACCCAGTAACAGCAATCACATGCGGATTAACAAACGCCAAATATGCTTTGGCTAATTGCTGCAATGCTTCCAATGTATCATCCACCCAAATAATTGGACCAGAAATTTGAGGATCTAAAACACTGTCTTTCTGATAAAATGCTGCACCAGCACCATCTTTCAATGCTTGATTCACAAATTTATGTCCATCGACATGTTCTCCTTTAAATGGAATAAATAAATTTTGTTCATCAATTTTTCTTGAGTCTATAGAAACACCTTTAATTGTGTAATCTAAATAATCATTATTAATCTCACAAGGAATCCAATCTTGGATTTGTTCTAAAGTTACTTCAATCATGATTTAACCGCCTCAGTCAATTTTGTATTTATTTTTCTTTTTATCTTCGTGTTTTTCTTTTGCTAATTCAATTAATTTACTTATGAGTTCTGCATAGCTGACACCCATATTTTCCCATAAGCTTGGATACATACTATAAGCAGTGAAACCAGGCATTGCATTTGTTTCATTAATAAAAATTTGATTATCTTCAGTTACAAAGAAATCTGCACGCAGTAATCCTGAACAATCTGTTGCTTTAAAAGCTTCTACAGCCATATTTCTTAAAGTCATTTTCACTTCATCATTTAAATCAGCCGGAATATCTAATTTGATTTTCCCATCTTTATATTTGGCTTTATAATCATAAAAGGCAACATCTTTAACTACCTCGCCAGGCCATGTCGTTTCAGGATAATCATTACCTAATACAGCCACTTCAATTTCTCTAGCATCGATACCTTGCTCAATCACTAATTTACGATCGAATTGAAATGCTTCTTCTATACCTTTTTTTAATTCTTCCTCATCGTTACACTTACTAATACCTACGCTTGAGCCTAAATTCGCAGGTTTCACAAATACAGGATATTCTAACTTATCGTGTACCAATTTAAGAATATTATTTTCGTATTTTTGATATTCGCTTCTTAAGAAACTTACATAAGGTAATTGAGGTAACCCTCTATGTGCAAATAGTTGTTTCATTACAAGTTTATCCATTGAACTTGAGGCTGCTAACACACCATTACCAACATATGGTATATCTAATACTTCAAATAAACCTTGAATTGTCCCATCTTCACCATTCGGTCCATGTAATAATGGGAAAACTGCACTATATGCTGTGCCTAGACTTCCTTCATTCAATAATTTGGAGATTTCTCCAGCAGGAACTTCTGCTAATCGTAACGTATCTATGTCATCTATAGGATCTACGATATTTTCTTTCTTTTTCCAATCACCATCGTTTGTTATGTAAATAATGTCCACTTGATATTTTTCTTTATCAATCGCATTTAAGACATTTTGTGCCGTTAATATTGAAACATCGTGTTCAGCACTTTTACCTCCATATACGATACAAACATTTTCTTTAGCCATATTTTAGCCTCCATATAGAATTCTTAAACTACATCATATCACGATTTATTAGCATTTTGCATTTGTTATGTAGTAGTAAAATTATTGTTTTTTATTAGTATATTGAAGTTTTTTAAGTATTTAAAGTGAAAACTTTAAATACTTAAAAAATAATTATTTAAGTTTTACATACCCTACTTCTAGCAAAATCGTATAAAGTTCGGTAAAATCTATATATACTACATATAATTGAAATAATAGTTTTCCAAAGGAGTAAGAAATGAATACTTCACGTCAATCAAAAAATAATCATTGGATCCGAAAAATAGACTGGATTTTAGTTGGCTTCATCGCGTTATTCGCTATCATTAGTATTACATTAATTAGTTCTGCAATGGGTGGAGGCCAATATAGCGCTAACTTTAGTATACGTCAGATATTATATTATGTTTTTGGGGCGATCATCGCATTGTTGATAATGTTAATTTCACCTAAAAAACTGATGAAATATACATATTTACTTTATATTATACTTTGTTTCTCATTATTATTATTACTGATTATTCCAGAAACTCCCATCACACCGATTATTAACGGAGCAAAAAGCTGGTATACATTTGGTCCAATCAGTGTCCAACCATCTGAATTTATGAAAATAGTTATGATTTTAGCATTAGCTAAAATTGTAACAAAACATAATCAATTTACTTTTAACAAATCTTTAGAAACTGATTTTAAATTATTCTTTAAAATTATCGGTATAGCCTTTATACCAATGGTACTTATATTATTGCAAAATGATTTAGGTACAACCCTAGTTATTTTTGCGATTATTATTGGGGTTATGATAATCAGTGGAATAACGTGGAAAATACTAGCCCCTTTATTAATAGGAGCAGTCGTTATCGCGTCGACAGTAATATTATCAGTGATTTATAAACCTTCTATTTTAGAAAATAGTTTCGGCATTCAACCTTATCAATTAAGTCGTATCAATTCGTGGCTCGATCCTTATACTTATAGTAGTGGGGATGGATTTCATTTAACTGAGTCACTTAAAGCGATTGGATCTGGTCAATTATTTGGAAAAGGATTCAATCAAGGTGAAGTTTATATTCCAGAAAATCACACTGATTTTATTTTCTCGGTTATCGGGGAAGAATTTGGTTTTATTGGTTCTGTCATTTTGATATTGATTTTTCTAGCGTTTATTTTTCATCTAGTACGACTTGCCACTAAAATAGAATTACCATTTAGTAAAATTTTCATCATTGGATTTACGACGATGATACTATTCCATATCTTAGAAAATATTGGTATGACTGTTCAACTATTACCAATTACTGGTATACCATTACCATTTATTAGTTATGGCGGTAGCTCATTATGGAGTTTAATGTGTGGCATAGGTGTTATATTATCAATTTATTACCACCAATCTAGACAATATACAACACAAAACAAATAAATATCGTCTCAAACTGTCGACAAAGTCTCTGACTTTGTTGGCAGTTTTTTTGTGCACGCTTTCCGCGGGCACTGCCTTAACCTGTAGTCTTCGGCTAGTGCTATTCCCGCAAGAGTCAGCCCAAATCACTGCCAATATTATACGAAAAATATTTTAATGTATAAATTAAGCAGTGGTGATGTTTATTTTGTTGAATAAATCAATTGATAAATGCGAAATCAATATGTTTCCAACGCTTTTATGTATGAATGTAAATGAGCCATTCAATCACACGCATTAAATGAGCTATGAGGCAATCTAATTTATTTAAAATGATTGCTTCTGTCCAATCAGTCAAGACTGACTGTCAATATAACGATAAGAGGCTGAGACAATAAAATTGTCTCAGCCTCTTAATTTTTGCATATATGCTTTATTCTTAGTATGGGTAACTCACTATTTCAATTCGTTAGCGGCTTTCACAGTCGTTGGTAAAGTATGCATGACTTCTAATCTTGATTTAGTTTTCTTTATGTTTACCCCTAATGATGATAATAGTTTAACTACATTTTGAATCTTTTCGTTATCTTTACTCATATCATCACTCCTAACTTCTAGCTTCTAGCTTCTATTCTATTTTACCCTATTTATTTACAAATTACTACATGTTATTGAAATTTCCTTTATTTTTATAAAAAAATTTTTGTTTTATTACGTAGTTTTAAAATTTTCACTTAATAATTATTTTAACTATTAAAATCCAAAAGTAGAATATAACTCAGTGTAAGTTTATTGATAATTTCATATCAATCTTTTATGAAATGATTTGAGTAAGATAACATTTCTATGGCATAGGCTAACTTAATATAAAATATCAAATCCTAAATCATATAAGTCTTTTTCTAAATTGTTTAAACTTGCTGGTGTTTCAAATTCTATAAACACTTGAGCTTTTTCAATATCAACTGAAACATGGTTCACACCGATGATTTGTGATAATTTATTTTCTATTTGAAGCTTATCTTGTTTATGATTTATTTTACTTAAATATATAATTTGTGATTCCATTAACGTCACCTGATCTAATCTTTCATTAACTTTTGAAAAGTTACTAATAACTCATCCATCGCTTCTTGTTGCTCACCTTGATTAACTTTATCCATGATACAACTTTTCATATGATGATCCAGCAGTTTCGTAGCAACACTGTTAAGTGCTGATCTTGTCGCTCTTATTTGTGTAAGTACATCATCACAATATACATCTTCATCTATCATACGATTGATTGCTCTCACTTGACCTTCAATACGATTTAAACGGGATTTTAAATTTGATTTAATTTGTTCAGAATGATGCGCTTTTTGCAAATCGGCCATGATTCAACGCCTCCTATTTATATATATTTATAATATACCCCTACAAGGTATTAGTCAAGTGATAAAAACGTGGTACCATGTTACAATGATTAAGAATTTATCAATTGGAAATTAATTGAATAGCAACTTGGAGGTTTAATATGATAGATATTTTTGCTATAACATACAACCATACGAACGTCATCATTAATGTCATTCTGATTGGCGCATTTATATTAAACCTAATCTTTGCATTTACAATTATCTTTATGGAGCGACGATCTGCAGGTTCTGTTTGGGCATGGATATTGGTTTTGGGTCTTATACCTATTTTAGGTTTTATCGTATATTTACTTTTTGGTCGCCAAATCCAACGAGAACATATCTTTAGTTTAGATGAAGAAGATAAAGTCGGCATTGAAATGATTGTAAATGAACAACTAGAAGCCTTGAAAAATGATGACTTTTCAAAAGGCAATCATCAAATCGTGAAATTTAAAGATATGGTACAAATGTTATTGTATAATAATGCGGCATTCTTAACTACCGATAATGATATAACCATTTTTGTAGATGGAAAAGAAAAGTTTGATTCACTCATTGAAGATATATATAATGCCAAAGATTATATACATATTCAATACTATATTTTCCGTAATGATCAATTAGGAAAACGCATATTGACAGCATTAGAACATAAGCTTAATGAAGGTGTCGAAGTGAAAATGCTTTATGATGATATGGGCTCTAGAGGTTTGTCAATTAAAGACTTTAAAGCTTTTAGAAAAAAAGGTGGACTCGTAGAAGCATTCTTTCCTTCTAAATTACCATTAATTAATTTGAGAATGAACAACCGTAATCACAGAAAAATTGTTGTTATCGATGGACATATCGGTTATGTAGGTGGTTTTAATGTCGGTGACGAATATTTAGGACTTAAGAAAAAGTTTGGCTATTGGAGAGATACACATCTCCGAATTGTTGGAGATGCTGTTAACGCTTTACAACTACGCTTTATGCTAGACTGGAACTCACATTCAACACGTGATAATTTAAAATATGAAGAACGCTATTTTCCAGATGTAGATTCAGGTGGTACAACGGGTGTACAAATTGCTTCAAGTGGTCCTGATGAAACGTGGGAACAGATAAAATACGGTTATTTAAAAATGATTGCTTCTGCAAAGCACTCCATTTATATACAATCACCTTATTTTATACCTGACCAAGCATTTCTAGACGCTGTTAAAATTGCGTCATTAGGTGGTGTGAATGTTAATATCATGATACCTAATAAACCAGACCATCCTTTTGTTTATTGGGCAACATACAATAATGTTGCTTCTTTATTAGATGCTGGTGTGAATATCTTCCACTACAATAATGGTTTCTTACATTCTAAAACACTCGTGATTGACGATGAAGTTGCAAGCGTTGGTACAACAAATATGGATCATCGTAGCTTCACATTAAACTTTGAGATAAATGCATTTATCTATGATACACATATTGCTAAAGCTTTAAGAGTGGCTTTTGAAAAAGATTTAAACGTTTCTTATAGACTAACGAAAGCATTATATGAACAGAGAAGTTTATGGGTCAAATTTAAAGAAGGCATTTCAAGGTTATTATCTCCTATTTTATAGAATAATTAGTAGTCCGAGGCTTATCATATGTCTCGGACATTTTTTATCTTAGTAATTGCTCGCGGCTAAAATAAAATGTGTTTCTTTACATATGAATTTTTAGAGTATATACATACTTTTGGGTCATTCTTATATAGCTATACAGCGTTTTATCTTAAAAATATTGATTTTTTCTCACTATTTTAACCTCAAATTTTATTTATTAATTTAATTTTCTCAAAATGGAGGCACTTTTTATGACGGATAATGACTTAATCTCTAAAGCACAAGACTATATGACATCTTTTCACTGTGATGATACAACTGGACATGATGTTGCACATGTAAAACGTGTTACAAGATTGGCAAAATATATTGCTATGAATGAACAACAAGGTCATTTACTCACCATTCAATTAGCAAGTATTTTACATGACACCATAGATGAAAAACTTACTCATACCAAAGAAGCAAAAATAAAATTAGTACAATTTCTTAATCATTTGGAACTTGATAATACGGTACAACAAAATATATTACATATCATTGAACATATAAGTTATAAAAATGGTAAGAATGATCATATTCAATTGTCAATTGAAGGACAAATAGTTCGTGATGCAGATCGTTTAGACGCTATTGGTGCAATTGGTATAGCACGCACGTTTCAATTTGCAGGTTATTTCGGCGAACCCATGTGGGTTGAACATCCATCTTATAACATAGACGAATCTAATCAACCATATTTTGAATGGGAGCCTTCTGCAATTAAACACTTTTATGAAAAATTATTTAAACTTAAATCTCTTATGCATACTAAAACTGCAAAAAATTTGGCACAGCAACGCCATGAATATATGAAAAGTTATATAGATACCTTTTTTAAAGAATGGTATTTTTAAAATCTTAATTATGGTACTTAATCACAAGCCGTATTCTTTGGTAGTAAAATAGAAAAACTGCTTAATGATTGTATCCAAGTGATGTGGCTGCCACAAAACCAAACACAAAAATGAAAAAGGCAATTTCTATATTATTTCAATAGAAATTGCCTTTTTTCACTTGTCCAAGGACTTTATGTCCCTGACGCTTCATATGCTTTATACCTGCTATTTATTATGTACCAGGTTTGTCATTTTAATTAATGATATGACGCACTATTTCTTTTTAGATTTCTTAGATGCTACTTGTGTATTCTTGCCTTTGCTAGCTTTATCAGAATTATTCTTCTTCATTGCTTCAATCATTGGAGCAACTTCTTTTTTAGCAAGGTTAGAATAATACATGTTAGCAACTTGAGTTTGTACAATCAAGAATGCCGCACTGACTGACCAATAAAGACCTAATGCAGACGCAGAACTTAAAGAAATCCAAACAATCATAATTGGAGAAATAATCATCATCATATATCCCATTTGACGTTGTTCATTTGGCATACTCTTACTTGATACAAATGCTTGTAAGAAGTATAAAATACCAGCGATAACTGTAATCCAAATATCAGGTTGTGACAAATTGAACCATAAGAAATTTGGATGTTCAGTAAATCCACCACTTGAAGGATATTTTAATACGAAGAATAAGCCCATAATGATTGGCATTTGAATTAAGATTGGTAAACAACCTAACATACTCTTCATTGGATTCATATCGTATTTTTTATATACTTCCATCATTTCTTGGTTTGCAGCCATTTTTTCTTCTTGCGTTCTTGAACGCTTAACTTTTTCTTGAACTGCATCGATATCTGGTTTTGCAACCTTCATCTTTTCTCGCATCATATGACTATTTTTATAGTTTGATAACATGAAAGGCAATAATACAACACGTATTGCCAATACAAGTACTACTATTGCTAAACCATAATCATTGTTAAAACTTGTTCCCAACCAATGAATTAATTTGTCCATTGGTTCTACAAACGTATTAAAGAAAAATCCATCTCTATTTTCAGGTTTAGAATAGTCACAGCCTGCTAATAAGACCATTACACCTAATAATAAAGGTAGTAGCGCTTTCTTTTTCATTTTTCCACCTCTAATGATATATTCACATAAAATTTATTTTATCATACTCAAAGGAAAGTAGAAAACAAAAAAAGAAATTTTCCGCATTATTCAACAGTTTGTAAAAATTGTTGTACAGTTTCTGAGATATTTGAACTTTTAGCGATAGCTGAAATGATTGATAATCCATCTGCACCATGATTCATAATTGTTTCAGCATTTTTTGTATGAATACCTCCAATAGCAACGATTGGAAAATCTTGAACTTTAGTTCTTAATGTTTGAATCATTTCTGGCCCTACTGGAGCTTTAGCATCTGATTTTGATCCAGTATGATACATTGGCCCAACACCGATATAATCAACATTGGATAAGTCCGATACTTGATATTCTTCTAAATCACTCACACTAAGTCCTATTATTTTATCGGTAAATGCACTAGCGAATATATCTACATTTGCGTCATTTTGTCCTACATGTATTCCATCTGCATCTATCGCATTTGCTAAGTCTACATCATCATTAACAATAAAAGGAACACTGTAACTCTTACATAAAGAGAATAATTTTTGTGCAAGCTCTATTTTGGCATTTCCAGTTAATGAGCCTTCTCCTTTTTCTCGAAATTGAAACATTGTAATCCCTGATTCTAAGGCATCAGTTACAACATCTATGATTGATTTGTCCTTTGGTATATCTTGCGTTCCACAAATAAAATATAGCTTTAAATACTCCTTATTAAACATAGTTACACCTCTTGCTTATTATGATATTGTACATATGTTTCAAAAGTAATGTTATATAATGCATTTAATAACTCTACTTTAAAAGTACCAGGTCCTGCTGAAATTTGTTCGGCTTGTTCAGCAGCGATATTATATAGAGAGACCGCTTCTATTAATGCATTTATGGATGGATCTTCCGATTCAACAAAACTTGCAACTATAGCTCCTAATAAGCAACCAGCACCAGTTATTTTTGCCAATAAAGAAGATCCGTTAGATAGTTTAAATATGCGTTCATTTTGAGCAATGATATCCTCTTTGCCTGTGATGACAATCGCTGTATTAAAATGTTCAAATGCTTCTTTTGCAATTGATACTGAATCTAAACTATTGTCACTGTCAGTTCCTTTCATTTTTGTATCACTGTTAATTAACGTTAAAATTTCAGAAGCATTTCCTTTAATAACAGTAACTTTTATTTCATTCAGGAACTTTTTGCAAAAATCCTTGCGATATTGTGAAGCACCTACAGCAACTGGATCAAATATAATCGGTTTGCCAAGTTGGTTCGCTGTTTTTGCGATTTTTAAAATATCTTGTTCTCTTTCTTTTGTTAACGTACCGATATTTATTAACAATGCTTTTGCAGCTGTCAGCATATCATATGCTTCTTCAGGCGCCTCACTCATTGCTGGACTCGCACCAAGACTTAACAAACCATTCGCAGTAAAATTTTTCACTACATCATTCGTATAACATATTACAAGCGGTTGAGCCGCCCTTAATTTTTCCAAATTATTCATCATCTAAACCAACTTCCTTCATATATGCAAAATGGTTTACTGGTCCTCTACCAAAACCAATTTCAGGTGTATGTTTAATACTAAGAGAAATAAATTTTTTTGCTTTTTGAACTGCATCAAACATAGATTTACCTTTTGCTAACTCTGCAGTAATAACGGCTGAAAAAGTACATCCCGTACCATGTGTATGTTTTGTATCGTATCTTGGCTCTTCAAAAGTATACACATCATCTTGTGTAAATAAATAATCTATAGATTTATTTTCATCATTTGAATGTCCACCTTTTATAACTACACCTTTACTACCAATTTCATTGATAAATATATTGCCAGCTTGATAAATCGATTGTTGATCATTAATAGTAATGCCTGTAATTTCCTCAGCTTCTGGTAAATTAGGTGTCGCTATTGTAGCATAAGGCAATAAAATATTTTGTAAGTTAGCTTTGGCATCGTCATCCATTAGTGAATCACCACTTTTCGCTAACATAACCGGATCAATGACATAAGGAATATCATCATATTTTTTTAAATATGTTTGAATAATCTCCATCATTTCCTTTGATGCAATCATACCAGTTTTCAAAGCATGTGGCAGTTCATCGGAAAATATACTTTCCATTTGCTCTTCTAACCATGTTGAATCTAGATTATGAATGTGCTGTACACCTTTGGTATTTTGGGCCACAATACTAGTTATTGCGGCCATACCATATACGCCACATGCATGAAATGATTTCAAATCTGCCATGACACCTGCGCCACCTGTAGGGTCTGTTCCTGCAATCGTTAATGCTATTTTAGGTTTATTCATTCGTTTGACCTCCATATAACCAATTTTCTTGTATATATGCCATATTAAAGAAATTTCGTTCATGTATCGTACTTTGTAAGAAACAAGCCTTTATTGCCTCTTCCTCTTCAACAGAAACATTTTGAGTTAACCGATCCATTAAACCATCGAAGATATTTACCAATTCATCCATTTCTGTACTATAAAATTCAAACCATTTTGATAAAATTGAGTCTTTATTTAATGCATTATCTTTCAATGCTTTTTTAGCAATCACCTGATACACATACGGACATGGCGCCATTGCTGCAATTGTATAAGCTGCATTTTCTTTTGAATAAGCATTGAAGTACATATGTTTGATATAATGATCTCCACTTGGTGGCCAAACTTTTTCTTGGACGATTTCATCATAGTTTTCTTGTACGTATGCTGCTAATATTTCATGTGCTTCTACTTCACCATCAACTATAAATTGAATTTGTTCTACTAAAAATTGGACTTCTTCCAATCTATTCATTTTTGGTATTAGCAATGCATATATATTTGCAAATTCTTTTAAATACGAAGCATCTGCTCTTAAATAAAATTTCAAAGCTTCGTTAGAAATCGTACCGTTTAACATTTCTTGAATAAATGAATCATTGTAAATATCCTCAATAATTGGTTTTGAAGCTTCTTTTAATTCCTGTGAAAATAACAAATTTAGCCCTCCTAATTAAAAAAACTACACCCCCATAGGAATGTAGTTTATTAATAAATATATTAGAGCAATTTCCCAAATATTAATGAACGCTACTTTCCTACGTTGGTCTTAACCAAATCAGGTTATAAGGGTCTGAATTTCTCATCTCAGCCATTAGGCTCCCCTAGTAGTTTTTATGATGTATTTATATAAAACATATCAAAGTATACCACCTATTGCAATAAAATGGTCTATATCAACTGAAACCAATTAATAAAAGAGTATTCATGATAAGTATTCACTCCAAATAGTTATACAAAAATATAATTATATTAGCATTTATATACCTCCGATATTTGTGATAGAAAAAATGAGTTAGGCTCTAAGTTTACCTAAACTATTTTCTATAAAATAAAAAAGCTAAGACAATAAATTGTCTTAGCTTTGTATAATAATATAATTTAGTATATTAATGTTATATTATGCAGTAACCCATTGTGAAGCGCCAACTTCGTTATAAAGTTTTACAGC
>NZ_PPQC01000003.1 GCF_002902365.1 Staphylococcus cohnii subsp. cohnii
CCCTTCAAAGTTTACATTTTTAAGTGTCTACTTTGAAGGGAGCATATCAAAATATGGAAAAGTCCCTTTATATCGCGTATGAGATTAATATCTCATATTCGTTCACGCAGTACCGTTATAATCTTTAATATTCGTAACTTAATATAGCGATATTTTTTATGTAATTATGCATTTTTTAATATTTTAGTCTACCTGTGCTTCGATTTCATCTAACAAAGTTTGATACTTCGTATTATTCTCTTCAGTCATCGATAAAAAAACTTTTCTTTCATCTTTTGTTGAACGTAATTTGCTTACACGATCTTGGTTAATTAATCGTCGAATTGACGCTAACACTTTTGTTCGGCTCAAATCTAGTTCAGTCGTCGCAATTTTTAAAAATGGTTGCATCAGCATGTTTTGCTGTCTACAATTTTGCTGTATTATTTCCAAAATCGCAATATCATTCATTGTTAATTTATATTTATTTTCTATATATGACATTACTCTATTATATTTTTTATAAATTTTTAATAACTGCGCCTTATTTTCATCAGTCATTGTTGCTACACCTCCAAACGCTAGTAAGCAATACAATTTCATTATCTCTAAAAAAAGTAGCTCTGTCTTTATCATTTATTTTTATAGCTTTGTCATTATTACGAACACCAGTAAATTAAATTTTATAAAACATATTAAATTGATTATATATTCCATACTCAAATGCTTATTTATAAATATCAATAATGTGGACAGTGTTATAATCGATATCTACACTTAAAAATTCGTCATTAAATGGATGTTCAAACACGTTAATTAGCGGCTTATTATATGCTTCAATTTTTTCTATAAATAAATCAGACCATTGGTATTTCTCACGTAAATTGCATGGTATTACACAATTGATATTTCCATGCATATTATTATAAGTCTCTTTAAAAATTAAATGCTTTTTTCTTAACTTTAAATCTTTAAAATTTATTATTTACGGTTTGTAAATTTTAAATCTTATATATTATTTTTTAAATTTGTTCGCTAGTCTTAATACATATTTGATAATGTGTAATAAATTGATGAATAAGTTGAATCCCATTTCTCGCGGAGAAAACTGACCACGTTTCATACGATTAAAATCATATATTGTATATAATAAGAATAACAATAAACCTACTACTGTAATGATTGTATGGAATATTGGATTATGCACAAACATACCGATGATTCCAGCAACAATCAGTGCGACTAACGTAACAAATAAATATTTACCCATACCTGCAGCGTTATCGACAATAAAATAACCAATTATACCAAATGCGATAAAAGCACCTATTGCTAGTAACACATTTTTATAAAACACTTCTGGCCCTAAATTTTGCAAATAAGCTGTAAATGTAGCATAGGACAATAAACCCACAACTATTGCATATATATGCGAAATAACTAATCCATACTTACGTGCACGATTAGTTAAAACTGTAAATAATACTAATACGAGTAAGACGATAGATAGTGGCTTTCTCCATTCCATAGGTAAAAACTGTCCAAAATAACAGCCAATACCAAAAATAATCCAGTAATAAACAAAGAATAACCATACTTTACCATACGCATGGGATTTGGATTTGTCTTTTTTTGATTTAGAATGCTTTTGATTAATTTGTTGTGTTGATTCAGCCAACCCATTCACTCCTTAGATGTTATAACGTTTTACACATTAATTGAAATTAATTTGCTAATTTGTATAATCAAAGTGCTTAAACGTCGTTATAGTTTTGTTTTTGCTTAAATGTATTACTTTTATTTTCACTATTCCAAGCTATATCAAACATTTTATTATCAATTCTAAAAAGATATTTAAGTTAATTGAAATTTACACATTTTCAAATGTTACAAAGTAATAAATTTTTAAATGAATTTCAACACTCAAATCCCGTTTAAAGTCCATAACAAAAGTATTTATTATATTTACATCCCAACGCACAAAAATGTTAATAATGTTACATCTCTATAACAATAAACACAAGTCGCCTATTTTTTGTTAGTATGTAACATGAATTCAAATAAAGAAAATCAAACAGATATATATAATTTAAAATGAGTTATTTATATAGGTGTGAGGAGGAGTTCTTTTGAAAAAGTTCGCATTTGCAGTAACTGCTGCTTCAGGTGCAGCAGCATTTATTGCTAACCATGAAGCTGAAGCATCAACACAACATACAGTACAATCAGGTGAGTCACTTTGGACAATCTCTGAACAATATGGTGTTTCAGTAGATGAGATTAAACAAAACAATAACCTCGATAACAATATGGTATTTCCGGGACAAGTTATCGAAATTGGTGGAAGTGGTCAAAGCTCAAGTTCAAACACTTCTTCACAAACATCAGGTGGTTCTTCACATACAGTTAAATCTGGTGAATCATTAAACATCATTGCTAATAATTACGGTGTTTCAGTAGATGCATTAATGTCAGAAAATAATCTAAATGGTTATTTAATCCATCCTGGTCAATCACTTACGATTCCTAATGGGTCAAGTGTTGGTGGTTCTGGTGGTTCTGGTAACACTGCTACACAAACACCTTCTACTGGTAATTCTTCTGCTAGTGACGCTAATTTATATGATTGGGGTCAATGTACATGGCATGTATTTAACCGTAGAGCAGAAACTGGACAACCAATTAGTACATATTGGTGGAACGCTGATCACTGGGCTAACAATGCTGCTGCAGACGGCTATACAGTAAACAATACGCCAACTGCTGGTTCTATCATGCAAAATTATGAAGGTCCAATTGGTCATGTTGCATATGTTGAGCAAGTAAACCCTGATGGCAGTATTTTAATATCAGAAATGAATTATAATACACCTCCAGGTACAGTAGATTATCGTACAATTCCAGCATCTACTGCTTCTAGTTATAATTATATTCATTAAGATAACCAAAATAAATGATTAAAAAAAGAGGAAAGACTTAAACCTCTTTATCAAACAAATATACGTCAATTTCTATGGAAACCATATAGAAATTGACGTTTTCTTTTGCTCAATTTTCATCTCTTGATTCATTGTTTTGATTAAATAAGTATGTACTGCCTTCATCCAAATTGTGATCATGTTAAATCAATATATTTATGAGATAAACCTGTACTACTATCTCATTTATATTGAAATATATTTTTAGCTTTTTAACTTCTTTCTCTTTTCTTCCCCTTGTTCAATTATTTCATTAATCACCTCTACCAATTGAGTTATGCAACATAACAAATAACACCACTGCTTACTTTATATTATAATTCCGCCAGTGATTTGAGTCGACTTCTGTGAAAGTCCACAAGCCGAATACTGCTGTATAAGGCAATACCTAAGAAAAAGAGCGCACGCACAAAAAAATGCCGACAAAATCAGAGACTTGGTCGGCAGACTGAAAGGAGTAATCCTATTGTATATAGATTACTCCTTTATCTTGAGAATAAGATGTAGTACTTAAACTCATTCTTAAATTTATTTAGTATTAACCTTTGTTAATACTTATAAAACAAGATTGATTACAAAATATATTAAAGCAGCTAATAACGCAGAAATAGGTAGTGTGATTACCCAAGTAATAATCATACGTTGTGCAGTATTCCATTTCACACCTTTAATACGGTTAGAAGAACCTACACCTAATATAGATGAAGACACGACATGCGTCGTTGAAAGTGGAAAATGTAATGATGACGCAACAAAAATAGTTAAAGCAGAAGATAAATCAGCTGCTGCACCATTAGCTGGACGTATTTTCATTATGTTTCCACCAACTGTTTTGATGATTTTCCAACCACCAACAGCTGTACCTAACCCCATCGCAGTAGCACAGGCAACCTTAACCCATAGTTGAGGCTCGGTGCTTGTACCGGTTTGGATATTCGCAACTATAAGCGCTAAAGTAATAATACCCATTGATTTTTGTGCATCATTTGTACCATGTGAAAATGATTGTAATGAAGCAGTGAAAATTTGGAAAAATCTAAAATTACGATTTGTTTTCGTAAGATTTGCATTTTTGAAAACTACTTTAACAATTGAATACATAATAAAACCAACACAAAACGCAATAACTGGTGATAAAAGTAATACAATTATTATTTTTGTAAAGCCTTGATAGTGTAGTACAGCAAATGTACCTTGCGAAGCAATTGCTGCACCAGCGATTGAGCCAATTAATGCATGTGAAGATGAACTAGGTATTCCAAAAAACCAAGTTACTAAATTCCAAATGATTGCTGCCAAAATAGCAGCTAAAACCACAACTAGACCATTTTCTAATTTAAATGGATCTACAATATCTTTTGTTATCGTACTTGCAACTCCAGTAAATGTTAATGCACCAATAAAGTTCATAACTGACGCCAAAATAATCGCAGTTCTAGGAGTTAATGCACGTGTTGAAACAGCAGTAGCGATGGCATTGGCTGTATCATGGAAACCATTGATAAAGTCAAATATCAAAGAAAAAATAACGATAGCTACTGTGATAATCAAAATATATTCCATAAGTTAGGACTCCTTAGCTATTTTTCATTATTATTGTTTCAAAGTTATTCGCTACAGCTTGACATTTATCGGCAATTTCTTCTAGACTTTCATAAATCTCTTTGATTTTAATAAGTGTGATAGGATCAGTTTCACTGTTAAAAATATGTTTAATTGACTGGCGTAATATACCATCACAGTTAGTTTCAAATTCTTTAATATTAATAGAATGAATGCGCATGTGAGATAATTTTTTATCGACAAGTAAGCCTACTGCTAATTTCATTTCAGCAATAGCTTTTTGTATATTATCAACAAATTCAGCCATATATTCATCTGTATATTCTATAGAGTACATTTCAAACATTGCTGATGTTTCTTCAATTGCATCTAAAACATCATCAATAGCGTTACATAAAGAGAGGATGTCCTCACGTTCAATAGGTGTAATGAATGTTTGGTTCAAATCCGAAATCACTTGATGCATAAGCTCATCACCATGCGATTCGTATGTTTTAATGTTATCTGAGTACGCTTTAAGGTCTAAGTGTGTATTAAAATCCATTTTACCAAATTCAATTGCTGCACGGTCTAAGTTGAAAACCATTTCTTCAAGTTTCACCATGAACTTATCTTTTTTCTTGTTAAACATTCAAAAAATCCTCCATTTACAGTGACCAATACAATCACCTTCAATAAATTTAAAAAATTACATTCTTTTCTAGACAAATTAAAATTGGCAAGATTTACAATACACCCATTACTTTTTTTGATTTATTAATATTATGTAAATGAGTATTTGCTTACTAGGTTTAAAAAATCTCACAAATGTTGATTTGTCCTTATTTGAAAATAGCACAAATTTAACAATCCTACAATTAAGTTTACAAATTCTTAACATTACATTTTCGTTAAATTAATAATTGTGTGTATATTGTTCTGTCGTATTTATAATTTTTCAAAAATGATTAAGAAACTGATAAATTCATACATCAAAACGCACAATAGCAATAATTGCATAATTATTATTTATAATCAACAATTATTTTTCTATATTTTTCAGAATTAGCATACGTCAAATTATTTCAAGATAGCACTTATCTTAAAATTCATGACAATAAATATTTCCGTCAACGGTTCATTTAATACACAATAGCGTCAAATGTGAATATATTGTTTATTTTAATTACAGTAAATATAACTAAATAACAAAAAATGGCAATCCCTTTAGCAAAATTAGGGATCGCCACTTTGGCGCTAACCACGTCATTCATGTCTCAAGCTCTGCGTTTTTACACTTTGTGTAAATTTCGGTCCATCATAGTCGATAAATACAATATTTAAACATCTTTATTTGTCAACGCATTTTCATACATTGCATATGAACAGTTTCAAAAGTCAGATAACCTTTCAACAATTTCATTTTGGTTTGGAAAAACAAACTGTACTTTCGTTCCTTTATTGATTTCAGAATTGATATGAACAGTTATAGCTAATTTTTCTTTTACATTTTTTACCAGATATAGCCCTATACCAGAAGACGTCGTTTCATTACGATTTTTCGTTGAGGTGAAACCTTTATCAAAAATTCTTGGCAAGTCTTTTTTACTTATTCCCCTACCTTCATCCTCAATTTCCAACGTCACATGGTTTTCAATCAGCCTTCCACTTATATAAATTGTGCTATTTTCACTATATTTAATAGCATTAGAAAGAATTTGTCTTATCAGCATTCGACACCATTTCGTATCTGTATATACTTTATAATCGTCTTCAAATTCAAGATCAAAACCAATGCCTTTCGCTTGGCTAATATACCTAGTAATCTGTATTTCATCTATGACTAAGCGTTTTAAATACACATATTCATAATACATATCTTTATTTTGTGACTCTAATCGAGTCAAAAACAGATGTTTATCTAACATATCGTTGATACGTGTCCATTCAAATAGTAGTGCTCGTCTTCTATTGTCATCATTTTCTTTTTCAATCAATAATTTCAATGCAGTGACTGGCGTCTTAATATCATGCACGAAATCTGTTAACGCAGCTTCAGTAGATTTAATTTGTTGTTTTTGTTCAGTCACTAATTTTTTTTGTGTCGTAATTTGATCATATAAATAGTCTAACATCTCTTGTTGAAATGGCGTATCTGCCAGTGATTTATGCTTTAACGCTTCGGGCTCTATATTATCATCTAAGTGTTTATAAAACTTAACTTCTTTTAAGTATGTAAATACTAAAAAAATACAACTTAATCCTATATTTAAAATAATTATATATAAAACACTGTTTACATTTAAATCATAATCTAAAAATGCAATACCTAAAAAGATGAATTGCAAAATGATTAACCAAAATATCCAGTTTTTCCGTGAACGGAGAAATAACACAACCCATTTAATACTATCCATGAGCCATGTATCCCTTACCGATTTTAGTTTCAATTGCATCTTTCATATTTATATCTGCAAGTTTCTTTCTTAAACGATTCACATTTACAGTTAAGGTATTATCACTGACAAACGCCTCATCGTCCCAAAGTGCAGTTATCAGTGTGTCTCTAGTTACAATCGTATCTTGTTTTTTTACTAACATCTCTAAAATAATCATTTCTGTTTTAGATAAGTATATGACTTGATCACCTTTATTGATACTATCCTTTGTAAGATCGAGTGTCGCTTCTTGCCAAGTTATGACCCTTTTTTCATCTATACTAAATTGATAAACGCGTCTATATATCGCTTGTAACTTAGCAATTAAAATATTCGTATTAAATGGTTTTTGAACATAGTCGTCTGCGCCTAATTCCATGCTCATTACTTGATCCATTGGGTTATCTCTTGAGGATAAAAATAAAATTGGTGTATTTGATATTTCTCGAATCTTTCTCGTCCAGTAAAATCCATCATATTTCGGTAGTTTAACATCCATAATGACTATGGCTGGATCCACCGCTTGAAACTTCTCTATTACAAGATTAAAATCATCGATACCATTCACATTAAAATCCCACTGTTCCAACTCTTCACTAAGTTCTTTAAATAAAGTCATATCATCTTCCACTAATAAGATTTCCATAAGTTCACCTCAACTATTTTGTATATTTTATATTTTCTCCAGAATTAATTCGACCTTGGTAATGTTTAATACGGCAATCAATTTCAAATCCTCTCATCATTAAATCTTGGAAAGGTGACTGTAATAAATAATATATCGGCCAAGTTAATTTCGGGATATAATCAAACAGGTGTACGATAACTTGTTGTGTATCTTTTAATTTGCGAAACTCTAATTTCCCTTGCTTTTTTAAATTAGGTTTTACAATACTACCACTTACAAGATACAACGTTATGATATCTTTTTCAGTCTTCGACTTACGTAGTACTAGTATAGGATTACGCTTATTTTTCATATAAACGATAAAATTATCACCTTGTTTTGCTGTATGTAATAATGTACCTTTCGTTTCATCTAGCCATTTAAAATAGTATGTGACCATTTGATTTAATGTCCAATTCATCGGTAATTGTATACTTAGCGCACTTCTTACATCATCGTATTTCGATGTTTGTAACTCAACTGCTACGTGTGGGCGTGCCACTTGTGCTGTCGTCTCTTCTACTTCAGTGCCATATGCCGATAAACGTCTTTTCGTTTCAACATCGAAACGACTACCACTAATATATATAATCTTACTCACACCTTGTTTTGCTGTAGCTCTACCAAAATTATCTGCAGCTATCAAATTGATATCCCTAGCAGTTGCATGTGTTAACTTAGCAGAATGCTTGGTAGGGTCCAAATAATATATTGCAATGTCTATACCTTCCATAGCAGTTAAAACATCATTATAATTATAAATGTCCTTTTCAAGCCAAATAATTTCTTTATATTCTCTTTCTTTAGGATACTTAGACAATGTGTATAAGATCCCTTCATCTTTAATGGATTCAATTAGATTCTTTCCTATATATCCTGTTACGCCCGCAAGCAATATATTCGGTTTCATTATACGACACCCTTTATCATATATTTTTTCTTATTTTAATTATTCCCTAGTAAATTCATGTTAATGATGTTACGTTATACTATAACTGAGTTTTAAAAAATGAAAATGAGGAGTGGACATATATGGTTCATCAAATTCGAGAAATTGGTATCAACGATATAGAACCTTTTATAAAACTATTAAGTACGATTTATGATGAATCTGATTATTTGATATACAATCCCGGCGAGTATGCACCCTCTAATACAGATGCTATCGCAACCTTAGAACATTATATAACTTCTCCTTCTAATGCAATTTATATTGCAGAAAACAATGGTGAACTTGTAGGATTTGCAATTGTCACTACCGAAAATTTCGAACGCACACGGCATGAAGCACATTTTTCTATGGGCGTTATAAGGCATTATCGCGAAAAAGGATTAGGACAATCATTAATTAATTCCATTGAAGCATGGTGTCTCAATCATGACATTCATCGTATTGAAGTTGAAGTCGTTCCCGAAAATACGACTGCTGTTGATTTATTTAAAAGTGCAAACTATCAAGTCGAAGGAGAACTTAAAGATAAACTATTTATTGAACATCGCTATTATAATAAATATATCATGGCCAAATTACTAATTTAATAAATTAAATGTAATGAGTTAGTAAATATTTCCTTAATTGCAGTTTAATCGTTGTTTGATAATTATCCAAATAACAACATATTCTTTTTGAAAATTTTAGCAATAATATCATTATAGAATTATATATGATACCAAGACAAACTTAGCGCACAACTTCTTTCGATTCTCACACCGATAATACTTCTATTTTATTCTCAAACATATAGTCAAAATGAACTAACAAATAAATATGAATCTATTCAATATTAATAAAAACACTTCCGTATGAATACATCTCATTTGCATTCAACGAAAGTGCTTTTTTATTTCAAAATCTTTATAAAGTTGAGGTTATTTGATTCAAACATGGTTACCCATTGTCAACCTAGTACGGGTTTAATTCAACACCATTTGGATTTGCATCTTCAGATTGATATTCCGTTTCAACACCTGAGGAAGTAGTATTTCTACTTAAAAACCTTAAGACGTCTTTCATATTTTGCTGCGACTCTGGCAATTCCATATGAAATTGATACTGATGTCTCAATTTATGTGAACCGTCATAAAATAATGTATCAACTGGTACGTCTGTTGACTTTAATTTTTTATAGAATTCAATATTTTGACTATAAAATGGGTCAGCATCACCCACTGATAAAAATGTTGGAGGGTAATCCTCTGTAACTTGATTGATAGTAGACATCTCACTTATATACTTAAATTGTTGTTCCCAATCGCGCTTCCCAGTGTAGCTTTCCATAAAGAGTTGAATTCTTGGGAATTCTGTTGCTCTAACTGTTTTCATGTCATAAAATCCACCAAAAAAGATGGCAGCTTTAAGCTGGTCCGGTTCGAATTGTTGCTTAAAGTTCATGTCTTCTCTTAAAGATTCATTTGTTTGTATCGCTGTGAATTGACTTGATAATTGTGCACCTGCGGAATCACCACCAAAGATAACTTGATTAAAATCAATAGGCAATTCATGTTTATTTCTCTTAATAAAACTCACCGCTTGATCAATCTGTTGTAATTGCATAGGATATTTAAAATCTGGTGCAAGTGCATAATTAATATTCACCACTATATATCCCTGTTCAGCAATCTTAGATAATAATGGATTTTTATATTGTTTATCTCCTGCAATAAATCCTCCACCATGCATCCAAAAGATTACTGGCAGTTTATTATCTTGATCCAATTCATTCGGAGTTAATATATCAAGTCGACTATTTGGCAATCCTTTACCATAAGTGATGTTTGTAAAAGCATTCACATTTTTATTATTAATTTGAACTTTTTCGTGTACTTTACCCGTGTTTTGTCTATCATACTGTAGTTTTAAAAGTACTGCCATAACTACTACAACAGTGACAATGATAAAAGTTGTGATAAGGGTCCATTTATGTTTTTTCTTCATAGATTACCTTTCCTTTCGGAAGCATTGTACCATAATAAATAAGTTCACAATAGTATTACAGAGATAATGAAGTAGAAAACTCAGCTTGCATATGTTGGCAAGCTGAGCTATATCATATATAAATTATGTTTTCACTTTTAAAGATTAAGCAATAAATTTCTTGTTTTGTCGTTTTCTACTGTAATACTTAATAAGTACTCCAATAACAACAATTAAACCAACATATCCCATTATTGGATATAAGTAGTTAATTAATCCTGCGAAACCTACAAAACTTAAACCATAAGCCACAATTACCATAACTATAATAAAGATATGATACTTTTTACTGTATGGTTCTGTAAATCTCGCTGCAAATGAATACATTAAACCTAAAATTGTATTATACATTACTACTAACATAATTACCGATAGCACAAGCGCTATCCAAGGATTAATTGCATTTGCTAACGTTAACATCGGAATATCTGCATCTTTGATTTTTGGGAATTCAGACTGTAATGCAAAGTTAATTAACGCTAATAGTATGGTATAAATAATACCTCCAAATAACGCGCCAGCGCCTGAAACGCGACGTCTTGAAGCATCGCCACCTATAGCGACAATAGTACTGAATCCTACAGCAAATGCAAGACCACCATAGTTAATACCTTTAAGTATACCGAGCCATAAGCTGTCATGTGGTACAGTTTCGTTAACTTTCCCAAGTGAAATACTACCATTGAAAAGATAGTACGCAGCAATAATAACTACTAATATAATTAAGAATGGCGTAACGATACCTAAAGCTCGTACAATTTTATTAAAGTCCATCAATAGTGTGATATATATTGCAATTACCATTATCAATGCACCTAACCACGTCGGTACACCGAAACTTTCTTGAAATGTTGATCCTGCTCCAGCAATCATAGTGACTGAAATACCAAATAGGAAAAAGATAAGTAAGTAGTCTACAATTTTACTGAATGCATTTCCAAATAAATAGTCTAAAGTTGATTCATGGTTTTGTGCGTCAAACGCAGTACCAATTTTTGCAACTTGTCTACCAATAAATCCTAAAATTAGCCCAGAAAGTAAAACACCAATATATGACCATAAGCCATATGGTGAGAAGAATTGCATAACTTCCTGTCCTGTTGAAAAGCCAGCACCTACGACGATACCGACATAAGCGAAACCAATTTTTATAGCTTCTTTATTCAACCCCATGTGATAAATAACCTCCTCATAGTTAACACATTTTGTAATTATAACGTACTGACTGTAATTTGCAACATGAGAAAATTAAGATTTGCACAATTCATTAAAATTAAACATAATAGTCAAACAATATATTTCTTTTTAATCATTCATTTTATCTTTTAAAAATAAATCACATATTCCTAGATACACTATAAAAATGAACAATTTACAATAAGATTTTGCAACTTTATACATTTTCTAATTTCATGATAATTCTAAAAATAAAATGAAAAATTTTTCATCACTTCATCTCTAACTATAATTAATAAATATAAAAGGTAAATTACGGTGTTAATTTTACTCATATGATAATAAATAAATAAAAATGAGCAGAATAGAAATCTCATTGATTTAAAATGCTTTCGTAGTACCACCTAACGAGACATCACAATATTTTAAGAAAATAACGTTTAGTTTCACCTGTCCTTTTGCTCATACAAAAAGGCTAAGACAATCCATTTGTCTCAGCCTCAAAAGTCATTTTCATATACATTTGTTTTTACATCAGAATTAAACACTATACTAAAATTTAATTATCACTCAAGTTAATGTGCATTTTTAAAACGATTTAATTTATTGAAATCAACGACAACATTATCTAAACGTTTCGCTGTTTCTTTAAGTACATTACGCGCAACGCTATTCGTTGGATCTAGTTTAAGTATTTGGCGAGAAATCTCTAATGCTTTTTTATCAGAAATGACTGGTTCGGGAACTGCATGTAATAACAACATCTGTAATAAGCTTTTTACTTCTTTGCCGTCAGTAAGTTTTATGGATGAATCCGCATGATAATACGCAGAATCTAAAGCACCTTGTAGTTCACTTAATGGATAAACGAGTAGTAGAAAAGCTAAGTCATGCATTTCTGCAGTTTCTTCAGTTTTCATCATATCTAAAATACATGTATAAAACATGATACTTTCCACTTCATGAGCGCTTGAGATATAAGCTTCTTCAAATTCCATAAAATCTGTCTGGGACATAAGACGGTATACTGATTCAAATTCGCCGTTTAAGACATGCTTTTGTATCAATTCTTTCATTGCAATGTCCTCCTAGATATCCAGATTTCTTTAATAGTTAAATCTCATTTTACCATATCTTAATTATATATTCATATAAAAAAGAATATTTTTGTCAAGTTAATAGAAAAAGTTATAATTACATACGCTACTCATATATATAATTATAACTTCTTGAATGATGACATTACTTCATAATTTTCATTTAACCAAATTTCGTATTTAGTTCATTTATCACTTCATCTACGGTATTTCCTACAGAAATATTTACAGCCGCAGTAAAAGTACCTTCAACAATCGGTGCATCTATTTTTTCTACACGATGCTTGCCATCATACATTTCAATCGCTAAATCTAAATTCATTTCAGCAGAACCAATGTCATAAAAACATAATGTATCATCATCTATTTGATTCACCATTTCTTGAATATCGTCATATGATGTACCGATTTTACCGTTCACACCACCTTGAGCCGTGATCGTGATATCCTCTCCTACCATTTGACTTACCAGCGCTTTAGTACCATCAGCGATCTCTTTACTATGGCTTACAATGATAATTTGCGTCATATTAATCAGCTCCTATCAATGCGTTTAAAATATATACACTACTCTGTGCCCCCGGATCAACATGTCCTTTTGATGCTTCTTTAAAATAGGCAGCTCTACCTTTAGTAGCTACTATATCCTTAGTGGATTCTGCAAAAGATTGTAAATCTTCAAATGATAAAGTTTCTCCGTTATTAACTGCTTCATTGGTACGTTCAATAACGTCATACATTGTTTTTTCATTCAGTTCAACTTTACCACGTTGTGCAACTGCCTCAGAAAATGTATTTAGCAATGTTTTTAAATTTTCTTTTTCAATTTCATCACCAACAACTTGAGACATTTTCACAAAACTAAATCCATAAAGTGGACCAGAAGCACCACCAATATTAGACATTAATGTCATACCAGTAGATTTTAATAATGCAGATATAGAGCTATCATCTAACTTTTCGGGTAAGGCTTTAAATCCTCTTAACATATTCACGCCATGATCACCGTCACCAATTGCTCTATCTAACTCTGTTAATAATGATTCTTTTTCTTCAAAGACATCAACTAAATTAAGCAATCTTTCTTTTAACTCTGACACATTCATTCTTCTTCACTTCCTGTCTTATATATTCGTTATTTACACATTAAAATAAGGACTGCTTGTCGGTGCAGTCAATGCATCATAAACTGCTTCTGTATATGGCAAAAAGGTTATTGATAAACCTTCCATGTCTAATGAAGTCATATAGTCTCCAACAAACCATAGTTTCACATCTTTTTGTTTATCTTCTAATTGTTGCGCCACGTATTTTGTTGCAATATTTAGTTCAGATAAAGGGGTAGCTCCCATACCATTTATCATCACGATAAGTTGTTCATCTTCTACCTCTTTTAATAATTCGGCGATCAATCGTTCTACAACTATATCAACGCTTTCAAATTTTTCATGTGCTAGACCCTTTTCTCCATGTATACCAATACCGATTTCCATTGATTCGTCATCTATATCGAAACCATACTGTCCTGTCGTCGGAACTAACGGTGGTGTTAAAGCCATACCTATTGATTTGATATTTGGTAATAATTCATTTAATTTTTCTTTAATTAGTGGTAGCGATGTTCCCTTTTCAGCTAAATATCCAGCAATTTTATGCACAAACACTGTACCAGAAACACCTCTACGTTGTGCTTCATCACTAACAGCAATATCATCCTTGACCACCACTGTCTCTACTTGAATGTCTTCCATTTCCGCCATTTCTTGTGCCATTTCGAAATTCATAACATCACCTGCATAGTTTTTTACAACAAGCAGTACGCCTTCTCCGTTGTCCACGGCTTTAATTGCACTTAAAATTTTGTCAGGTGGTTGGAGATGTAAATACCTCACCGCATACTGCAGCATCTAGCATGCCTTGTGCTACATACCCTGCATGAGCAGGTTCATGACCACTCCCACCACCAGAAACAATTGCTACGCCTTTTTCTTTTTTCTGTTTACGCACAACTACTGTGTCAGCAATTACTTCGACATTTTTATTTGAAATCGAAAGACCATCTAACATATCTGGTAAAAATTGTGTTTTATCTTTAATGAGCTTTTTCATAATGAGGACCTCCTATTTTCACTATTCACTTATAGTATACCCTACACATAAATGTAAACGCTAACAACTTAAAGGTTTTTTTCTTTATAAAAAAGCGGGTCTACAACCAATTTTTTCAAAATTGATTCTAAAACCCGCTCATATATGAAATTTATGCTTTACTTGCGATCATCTCTAACGATATGCGCATCTCTTTTCATACTTATTTAACACGTACAAAAATTTGATAACCTTTATTCATGTACTTAAACTGATTTTGTTTTATACATTAAATATAAGAAGTAAGGTGCGCCAATAATAGATACAACAATTCCAGCTGGTATGCCAGAAGGTTGTAATATCACTTGTCCGACCGTGTCTGCTAACACAAGTAAAAATGCACCTATTAATATGGAAATTGGTAGAAATAGTTGATGTCTCGGACCAACGATTGATTTAGCAATATGTGGACCCAGCAAACCTATAAATCCAATAGCTCCCGCAACAGATACCGCAGCTGAAGACAGAATTACTGCTATTAATAATAATACAATGCGTTCTCTACCAATTTTCACCCCAACACCTTGAGCAATATGTTGATGTGTATTTAATAAATTTAATACATTCGCTTTTAACAATAAAAATGGTATAAGTACAATGACCCAAGGTAAAAAGGCAATTACAAACGCCCATTCATCACCCCAAATGTTACCCGCAAGCCATGAAGCAATAAACTCTGATTGATCTTCATCAAATGTTGACATTAGTGTTAGCGAACCACCACTTAAAGCTGTAGCCATACCTACGCCTACTAACACCATACTTGCTGGAGTGATACCTTCACCTTTATTATAACTAAATGAAAAAATAATTAACGCAGTTAGTATACCACCAATCATACTTATAAATGGTAATACGTACACAAAATTATCCGCATTAACTTGACCGACTACAATAAATAATGCAATGGCAAATCCACTTCCCGCATTTATACCTAAAATACCAGGTTCAGCTAATGGGTTTTTAGACACACTTTGTATAATAGCCCCACTCATTGCTAATGCAGCTCCTGCTAAAATAGTTATAACCATCCTTGGAAATCGAAATTCCATAAGTATCAGAGTATCGGTATATTCACCTTGACCTATAAGTGTTTTAAAAAAAGTACCTATCGACATCTTATATTCACCTGAAGTCATGCTCCAAGCACATGCGAATATTATTAATATTATAAGAATAATCATGGTAATAAACTGTTTATATTTTAATTTTGGGTCTATCATGAAAAGCGTCCCCCTCGTTTAACCAAATACAAGAAGTAAGGTACGCCAATAAATGAAATAATTGCACCTACTGGAGCTTCACCTAACATGCGTGCTAACGTATCTGCAACGAGTAGCAATAAGCCACCCACAACAGCAGTTAATGGCAGAACACGAGCATAGTCTGTACCTACTAAATAACGTACAATATGCGGGACCATTAGTCCTACAAAGGCTATTTGACCTACCATCGCTACGGCAATACCTGCCATAACCATGGATATAATTAATGCAATCGCTCGTGTTAATGCAACATTTTGTCCCAACCCAATCGCTAAAGTTTCACCTAAATTTAAAATTGTTAAATGTTTACTCATCGCGATAATGATAACCAGTGCAATAATGATAAATGGCGCTGCCCAAACGAGCTGTCCCCAAGTTGTACCAGAAACACCACCGGCGCTCCAAAACGTTAAACTTTGATTTAATCTAAACAACAATGCTACACCTTGACTTAAAGCTGTTAGCAAAGCACTTACGGCAGCCCCAGCCAATATAATCCTCATTGGATTAAAGCCATCACTTCTTGATCTGCCAATCATCAGTACAATAAATCCGCCCATGATAGCACCAATAAAACCTGCAATCATCAACACTATAAATGGTGCTGTTGGATAAAATGCAAAAGTTAGCGCTAACATAAATGAAGCACCTGAATTTAATCCGATTAAACTCGGGTCTGCCAAACCATTTTTAGTAACGCCCTGAATGACTGCACCTGAAGTCGCCAATGCTACACCTACGAGCATTGCGCCTATATCTCTTGGTATGCGTATTTCGCTAATGATATTATGTTGCTGATTCTTATTATCATAATTGAATATAACATCAAATATTGTTGAAATATGAATTTTTGCGTCTCCAATCAATATTGATACTGTCAATGCAATGACTAAAAGAATCAAACTGATTATAAATGTTGTTGTGAAGCTTAATTTCCCTTTTTTTTGCGTAGCCATGTTTACACCTAAATTTCTGAATAGCTTTTTCTACATAAATCATAGGTAACTAGCATTGGTTTCCCTGTTCTAGGGTCTGTACTAATTTCTACATCTATATTGAATACTTTTTCTAAGTTTTCTTTAGTTAAAACATCTTCCGTATCTCCAGCAGCAACAATGTCTCCATGTTTCATTGTAATTAGATGATCTGAAAAACGAACTGCTTGATTAATATCATGTAACACCATAATAATAGTGCAACCTTGTTCTTGGTTTAATTGAGTAATTAATTCTAAGATTTCTAATTGGTGTGAAATATCTAAATATGTTGTAGGTTCATCTAAGAAAATAATATCTGTGCGTTGTGCTAATGCCATGGCAATCCACACTCTTTGACGTTGACCACCACTTAAATCATTGATAGAACGTAGTCGGAATTCATAAGTCCCTGTTACATTCATAGCCCAGTCAATTTCTTTTTTGTCTTCAGCAGAAAGTCTTCCGAATCCTTTTTGATGTGGAAAGCGACCATAAGAAACAAGCTCTCCAACCGTAAGTCCATCAGCGACCTCTGGCGATTGTGGTAAAATAGCAATTTTTTTTGCGACTTCTTTTGTTGATTGTGTATGCAGGTTCTCACCATCTAATTTGATTTCACCATCTTTAATTGGTAAAAGACGTGACAATGCTTTTAGTAATGTAGACTTTCCACAACCATTTGGCCCTATAATAGATGTAATTTTACCAGTCGGAATATGAACATCCAAATTATCAACGATAACATTATCCCCATAACCTATCGTAACTTGTTCTCCTTCTAATCGAGTCATAATTTCCCTTCTTCCTAATACAAAATGTACCAAAAAACAATCTATATCTATATCACTTTAATCAAATTCGTTATTTAAATGATAATCATTATCACAGATGATATTATATCATTTTTTAGATATGATGACTAATAAATGTTCTATGTTAATATGCAATATGTATGGTCTATAAATATGTTTAGGCTTGCTATATTGCATTTTAAGCCGCATGATTAATTTCTTATTTATCGAATTATTTAGCTATATCTAAAATAAAACCTTGATATATGGAAATTATCCATATATCAAGGTTTTATTTTTTATTATCTCATTATTAATGTTCATCAATTAAGAAGCCATTACCATAAACATCACGAACATCATGTATAACTAAAAATGCCTCATTATCGATGCGTTTAATTAAACGTTTCGCCTTACTAACTTGTGTTTTAGTAATAACAACATACAATATGTCTTTTTCTTGTTTAGAGAAATAACCTCTTCCATTAAGTATAGTTAAACCACGACCAACCTGTTCATCAATCACTTTCGCTATTTCATCTGGTTTACTGGAAATAATCGTCATCGCTTTTTTCGTATTTAAACCTTCTATAACATAATCCATTACTTTTGTACCGATATACAGTGAAATCACTGTTACTAATGCACTCGGAACAGGAATTACTGTTAATGATATTGCCACAACAATTAAATCAAAGAACAACAACGCATATGGTGTACTAACATCTAAATATTTATTAGCTATTCTAGCTAATATCGTTGTTCCAGCAGTTGTCCCTCCTGCAAGAACGATAACACCAATACCTAAACCTACAGACATACCACCAAAAACTGCATTAACTAATATGTTACCTGTCTCAATTTTCCAACTCACTGTTAATTCCAAAAATAGTGAGATCAATACTGTCGCCACTATCGTTAAATACATACTTCTCTTACTTAAAAACTTGTAACCTATAGCAATAAGTACCGCATTGAATACAAAGTTTGTTACACCAGGAGAAATGTGAAAGGCATAATAGAGTACGATAGCTATACCGGTCACGCCTCCTTCGCCTAAATCAGCAGATATGATAAAAGTATTAACGCCTGCTGAAAATATAAATGACCCAATTACAACGAATAACAAATCTCGTACTGTTTTATTCACCCACATGACCCCCTCAAATTAACTTCAATCAATTGAATAGTAGCAAACTATAGAACTTACCACAACAACATTCGTAAAAAATTCTGAACCACATACTTGCAAAAGCTTGATTTTATAAGGTTTGTTTTTAATATTATTTTAAAAGTTCAAAAATTCTGAATTTTCGGTTTACTTATACACTTTCCTTTGCTATAATAAAATCTATCTTCTTATTGATTGCCAATAAGAAGCCATCTCCTTTGTGTTGTTTATAGTAACATACAAAACAATTTTTGCTCGAGTATATTTTTAGTACCTAGTCCTTACTATTAATATACAATTAATTCATTTCCCGTAAAAGCCAAGTAATATTGAATGTGTCTCCTCACTTCAATTACTTGGCTTTATTTTTATTTTCAAAACATCGTGATACTAACTCACGACTACTAGTGCAAAAAAAGGAGCGCTATTGATATCAATCATTAATTGATCTCACACGCTCCTTTACATAGTTTATTAATATGAATAAATACCTTATTACAACGTTTCACTCGATTGACATACCCTTGTGGTTGTTTCAGCATCTATCATTTTATAATGATTCACTCAATAAAGAGTGCTTTACCAAGCAAACAAACCAACAAATCCAGCAGTCATTAGCGATACTAAAATACCCGCTAGTAACATCATTGGCACATATTGTGAAACAAAGTCAGATGTTTTCTTATCTACAATTCCTTTTAATGTTCCAATAATCATTCCTATTGTTGAGAAGTTAGCAAATGATACTAAAAATGTTGCAATAACGGCACGTCTATGTGGTGAGTATGAATCAATGACATCTTTAATTTGGCCCATTACCACAAATTCATTCGTTACAATTTTCTTAGCCATTTGTTGTGCAACTATCCACGCCTCATCAAATGGTAATCCTAGCAATAAAGCAAATGGATACATAAATGTACCAAGTATTTGATCTAGACCAAAACTTCCTTTAATACCAGCCCAACTGCCAACGATACCTGTGATTAAATTAATAAAACGATCAATTAAATCAGAAAGTGCAACAAAACTGATTACAAAAGCAATGATGATTAAAATCAATTTACCCGCATTTAATACTGAATCACCTAAAAATGAGAAAAACGGTTGTTTATCAATTTCTTCATTGCGAATACTATAAATAATATCTTCTTTTTCTTCTACAGAAACAGGATTTAAAATAGAAGAAACAATAATTGCATTAATGATATTTAATGGAATAGCTGTTAACACTAAATCACCAGGTATCATTGATACATATGCGCCAACAATCGCACCAGAAATCGAACTCATCGACATCATCGCTACCGTTAACACACGTGTTTCTTTCATGCGTTTCAATTGTTCATTTGAAACTGCTAATGCTTCTGTATTTCCTAAAAACATCATTTCAATACCAAAGAAAGACTCGAATTTTGGCTGGCGTGTAATTTTAGCTAAAACCCAACCAATACCACCTATAACTTTAGGTAATACATTAAAGTACATCAAGATATCAAATAGTGGCACTACTAATAGTATTGGAAATAGTGCACTCACAGCCATATCCATCATTTCAGTATTTGTCCAACTGGCAAATGCAAACCCTGTACCTACATGGGCTGAATCAATGACCCATGAAATACCATTCGCTAATAATTGAACGCCTGCTTTCCCCCAAGGGAAATACATAAAGAACCACGCTAAGAACAAGTTAATCACGACTAAAATACCAATTGATTTCCACTGGATATCTGATTTCTTTCTAGAAAAAAGCACAGCAATACCTAAAAACACAATTAACCCAATAATATTAATTAGTAAAAACATCATACACCCACCATTTCCTATTAAATAAATAATTAATTGAATATTTAAAAGCAACACTCGATTATGTATAAGAATTATTAAGATGAGTACATTGTCTCTCGCTCATTAAATAAGTTGTAAAGATTAATTACATAGCGGCAAATATACTCATCTTAAATTTTGTTACCCATTTATTTAATTTCATTCTTGATAAAAATCTATCATTCCCCAAATGATTGTTACTTATGAATTCACAATAATTATACCATGTATGTACATTATATAAAATAAAAATTTTATGGTTCGTTTATGGTCAAAAAATATATTTATCCAACATCAAATTATACGTGTTTTTTATATTACTTTGTTAGATTTTGTGTATGAACAAATTGTTGATATTTTTCATGACTAGCAATCAACTCCTGATGAGTACCTACACCTGTAACACTACCGTTATCAATAAAAATAATTTGTTCTGCTTTTTTAATGGTAGACAGTCTATGGGCAATCACGATAGTTGTTCTGTTTTCCATCAATTCTTCTAAAGCATCTTGAATCTTCCGCTCACTTTCGCTATCTAAGTTAGCAGTAGCCTCATCCAATAATAAGATGTCTGGATTTTTAACAAAACTTCTCGCAATATCTATACGTTGACGTTGGCCCCCTGACAATTTTAAGCCTCGCTCACCAACGATTGTGTCATAACCGTCTTCAAACGCAGTAATAAATTCATGACAATTTGCTAATTTTGCATAGTAAATTAATGCTTCATTTGAAACTTCACGATTAATTCCATATAAAATGTTGTCTCTGATTGTGCCATTCATCATGGAATTAGATTGCATAACATAACCAATTTTTTCACGCCAATCACCTAGGTCTATATCATAAATCGATTGGCTACCATAAGTGATATCACCTTGTTCTATGTCATACATTCTCTCTATAATATTAAAAATTGTACTCTTACCTGAACCTGAAGGTCCCACAAAAGCAGTAATGCTACCAGAAGGTATATCAAAACTCACATTTGTAAGAATTGGTTTATTACCGTATTTAAAATGTACATTTTCAAAGGATAAGTTACCATCGATGATTGGTTTAGCTTCTTCTAATTCAAAAACTTCAGTAGGTTCTTCCATTATTTCATATATACGACTACTTGCCCCGACAGCCTTTTTATAATCTGTAACCAAAGTTGATAAATTGATGATAGGTTGTGTGAGTTGTATAACATAAAAAATCATTGCAATTAAGGTTCCAGCTGTAATTGCTCCAGTAGAAATTCGAATTGCACCAAACCCTAAGATAACTGCAATTGTTAATAACATAATCACGCCTGATATAGGTTGTATGATAGCTGTAATTTTAGCTTGTTTTAGTCCTAAAAAGTATATTTCTTGTAGATTTTTATGCGCATTGTTTAACTCTGTTTTTTCTGTACGTGAAACTTTTACTAGACGTATTTCTGTTAATACACGGCCTAATAAACCACTGAAATTCGCAATCTCTGTCTGTGTTTTTTTAGAAATATTTTGCATGATTTTACCTAATGGAATCATTATTAATACAAATATAGGTATCGTGATAAAAGTTAGCAAGGTCATTTGCCAATCCATCACAAATAGCATTATTAAAGAACCAATAATAGTCAACACAGAAGGTAATAAGTTTGGCAATTTTTGTGAAATAAATTCATTGATTACTTTTGTATCATCTGTTAAACGACTCATTAATTGTCCACTTTCGTTTTTATCAAAAAAAGGCATTTTTAAGTGAATAATGTGTTTCCATAAAACAGATCGAATCGCGTATATGATTTTCTCACCAATTTTACTCAATAAATACAGTCCTATACCACTAAGTAAAGCATTGATAATAAATATAGAAATAAATGCAGTGATAAACAGCCAATTAATATTTTCAAAAGAAAATTTATCTACAAGTTTACCTGTAAAAAACGGAACTACTAGTCCTGTAATACTACCTAATGAAGAAATTAAAACAGCTATGATAATCAGACCAACAGGCCATGATAACTTTTTAAATAAGTAGAATAATGGATTTTCTTGATTCATGTCTAATTTACCTCTTCTAAAAATATTTTAAATTACCTCTTACTTATATTAATTATGAGCAGATGAATTTCGAAGTAATAAGTTAAATTAATTTCAACTTATTTTATCATGTTTTACACAATAATTTTCAATTATTTTGTTATTAAAAATATTCTTCTGTGTAATATTTTATAAACTACATACAATATGCTAAAATACTTCTATTGCAATTAAACAGAATATGTTAAGAGGGAATGTAATTATGAGAAAGTTAATTCTGGCAATTGTAACTGTACTCTTCGTCGGTTCAATTGTAACACCTTTTGCCAAAGCTGAAACAGTAACACCTACACAGGCGGCAAATCAATATGGTTATAATGTTACTGATAATTATCAACCTGAAGGTGCAGTAAATATCGTCCAAACTGGTCAAATTCTTTATCAATATAATGCTGATAAAGAGTGGTATCCTGCTTCGATGAGTAAATTAATGACCATGTATTTAACACTCGAAGCAGTTAATAACGGGGATTTATCTTTGGATGATAAAGTTAAAATCACAGACAAACACTATAGAATGTCTACTTTACCTGAATTAAGTAATACCAAGCTTTATCCTGGAGAAACATACACGATCAAAGAGTTACTCCAAATCACTGTTTCAAATTCAAGCAATGCCGCAGCACTTATACTTGGACAAGAAGTATCCGGAAACCTGTCAGATTTTACAGATGCAATGAACAAAAAAGCAAAATCAATAGGTATGAAAGATACACATTTTGTTAATCCAACTGGCGCAGAAAACAAACAACTAAAAGACTTTGCACCTAAAAAATATAAAAATGAAGAAAATAATACATCAACAGCCAAAGATTTTACCATTTTGGCTCAGCGTACCATTCAAGATACACCGAAAATTATTTATTTCACTAAACAATTAGCTCCAACCCAACACGATGTTACATATTACACATTCAATCATTCTTTAGAAGGTGCGGATATGAGCTTAGAAGGTACTGATGGTTTAAAAACTGGTTCCAGTGACATTGCAGATTACAATCACACTATCACTACAAAAAGAGGTAACTTTAGAATTAATCAAACAATTATGGGTGCCGGCAACTATGACAACTTAGGCGGCGAAAAACAACGTAATATGATGGGAAATGCTTTAATGAACATGTCTTTTGATCAATATAAATACAAAAAAATTATTTCTAAAGGCAATCACGAAATTAATGGCAAAACATATTATGTAGAAAAAGACTTATACGATGTGCTTCCAAATGATTTTGATAAAAATGATTACAAATATGTAATCGAGGATGGTAAATTGCATATTGAGTATGACCGTAAATTCATTTCTGAAAAATACGGTCCTCCAACAGTTAATGTAAGTAAACCAATACTACATCAAACTACTACAGTTGTGAAAACGACGTGGGATGAACATCCAATTCTCACTTTATTAGGAACTATTTTAATCATAGCTGCAATCGCAATTATTATTTATCTTATTATCGAAACTTTCAAAAATAGAAAAAACCATAAATAAAGTACCCGAATATCAGTAGCAAAATTCAGCCCCGAAAAGATGCTTTAACTTAGCAATCTTCTCGGGGCTTTTCCTCTATTGATCATTCGATGACTAAATAAATTGAGGCTGGGACATTATGAAGTCCCAGCCTCGCTTGATATATTTACTAAACATATGATTTATTAAAATTACAATTCATTATCGACAAATCATTGCCAATTTATTTTTCTGCATCACCATAAAGTTCTTTTTTGATTTTAGTAGTGGAAATGCCTTCTGTACGGTTAAGGTAAATCACTTCACATTTATCTTTCAAGAAGTCAAATTCACCTTCCCAGTCATGCCCCATTACAAAAGTATCAATTTCATAACGATCAACATCTATTTCTTTTTGTCCCCATCCACTTTCAGGGATTACAAGATCAACATAACGAATAGACTCTAACATCATTTTTCGTTGTTCATAATTGTAATAAGACTTTTTATTTTTAATGCGATTAAATTCATCTGTAGATAATGCAACTACTAAATAATCGCCCATTTCTCTAGCTCTTCTTAATAATTCAATGTGACCATAATGTAATAAATCATACGTTCCATAAGTAATAACACGTTTCATACGCTCATACTCCTTAACAAAATTTAATTAAAATTTACATTTTTTAAAAGTATAGCACACTGATTTGAAGTTTACGAACTATACCCAAAATTCATTTTTTTAGTATTTGTTTTAATTTCAACTTACCCCTGAATTTTACACGTTTCGGTAACACTTCAATTTGAAAACGGTAATAGTTCGGTCTACCAATGCCAACATTAAGTAATGCTTCCTGCCATTTTTTATATAATGATTTATTCCAGTTCTTACCACATTGTTCAATGACCTTAATTATTCTAAACATTGCCTCTCCTGAATAATCTGCTTCCTGCATATTATACATATATGACGTTACAACATCTAAAAATGAATCTGTTAGTTTTTTATTATTTGTGAGATATGCTTGCAGCAAATAACTGACAATGAGCTCATCCATACGATAACTGTAATAAATCCTTTCTTCTCTTAACAACAATGTATCCATCACTCTATGTCTTACTTTAATCGCATCACTCATATAATTTACAAATCGATCTGCTCTTTGAGCTGTGACCGACCCTTTTTCTTCATGATATCCATACACAATGAATGGTAATAATTGTACATCCCGCGCTTTCTTATACGCTTTTATCACAAATGTATGTTCTTCACAAAACACTACATCTTCATCAAAACGTAAATCTTTGAAAATGGCACTGAACAACTTACCTCCAGGTCCGATAGACTGCATCATTTCAGGACATTGTGCTAAATTCACTTTATCAAATTTTTGTATTGGCTGATGCGTATAAAAACTTTGCCACGTACCATTATTTAACCTACCAATTTGTCCTAATACAATATCTACATGTTCATCCTGGTGAAAATAATCGACCATAGCATCTATACTATTGGGCAAAAACACATCGTCTGCATCTAAAAACATAAAAGCATCACCTGTGACGTAGGCCAATGCATTATTTCTACTCATCGCTGCACCTTGATTTTCTTGATTAATAATTCGAATGTTTTTGTATGCTTTTTGTAATCTTTCTAAAACTTGTTTACTCTCATCTGTTGAACCATCATTGACACAAATAATTTCATAATCTTGCTTTGTATCTACTGAACTTATTGCTCTTTGAATTGTATTTGCTGCATTATAGACGGGTATGATAATTGATATTTTCATGTTTTCACCATTTTCTCTATATGTTTTATAACCTGATTTAAACTATTTTGATCATTATAATCATGCCAATTTTTAAATAGCGGGTTTAATTCACTTGCATGTGTTTGAAGTATATGAACGATGTCATCTTCTCTATATGCTTTGTAAAGTTCTGGAATTTCATAATAATATGCATTTAGCCCCCGTACTTGTTCATAATTTGCCTCATCGTAGACATAAAATAACGTTGGCTTGTTTAATAAACTTGCCTCTATTGCTAATGAACTGTAATCCGTGATGATAACGTCCGCCATAATCATCAATGATTGTAGATTTATATGATATTGCTTATCTTGAGGTAAAGACGGATGTAATTTACTAATCAGTGTATATGAAGGCAACGCTGTTTCAAAACGCGTTTTATCAATAACTTGATTGGCTTGATGGTGTTCTCGGTACGTTGGTACATAAAGTGCTAATTTATCCTTGATACCATATTGTAATTTTAATGCTTGTTGCTTCTGTTTGATGTCTAAATTCACATATGGAACAAGACGTGGCAATCCAGTTTTTAAAAACTGATCATCTCGTGCACCAAATGAAGCTTTAAAGCAATCCGCCATTGGTTCGCCACCCACTAAATATTTATCAGTAGCCTGATAAACTTTTTTATATTGTTTCACCATTTTTTTATTATTTAAATCTACTTGGTGGTCAGTAAGTCCAAAATTTTTCAAAGCACCAACAGCGTGCCAGGTTTGAATCATTGTCTGTTGTGATTTCTTTTTGAACCCACCAAACAATAAATAATATGTATCTATCACTATGATTTTTGCCGTACTCATCGCCTTTATATGTTTGAAGACTTGTTTGTTGCCTGCAGGTATAAATGCTACATTGTCTAATCGTTCAACATGTTTTCTATTTATTTCCTTGGCAATCACTGTCACTTTATAAGATTTTTGATTTAATGCTTCAATAATTGGAAGTACATCTTCAACAAATGTCATCATGACCACAATATGCTGTGGATCTATTTCTTTCTTTACATATATCAAATTTAAAAAGCTAATGATTGTCATATAAAGCTTTTTTATTAACTGTCTCAAATTTCCACCGCCGGTTATTATTTATTCTCTTTTATTATAGCTATTTTATATTTAAAATTATAGAAAAATCCTTTAACGACATTTAAGCCATCAAAGGATTTAATATAACACGTTATTGTCTAAATTCCATTACATAAAGTCTGCAAAATGATCTCTATAACGCATATGCAAAATTGATCCTATAACAAATAAAAATACGATGATAAAGAAGTTATAGAATGTTAATTCCCAATGTGTAACAAAATACCATTCATTGTATAGAACAGATGCACGATACGCCTCAGCAAGATAATATATTGGATTTAGTTGCATAACATCTTTAACGATACCTTCTGGCGGTACAATTAAAATAGATGAAGCAAAGAATACCATTCTCATTAATGCTTGTATTGCTGGTTGTGTATCTTTTACTAGTACACCTAATGTAGAAGTAAACAGTGCTACTGTTGTAGTAAAAATTAGTGCAAACGGCACATATAAAAATAATTGTAATGTATAGATTGATGGATAATATCCGCCTAGCATACATAATAAAATAACAGCAACTAATAGTGCGATATGCCCATAGAACCTACTCATCACTATATATGATGGTATAATTGATAACGGGAAATTCATCTTAGCGACATGATTATATTTACTTGCGATGGATTTTGTACCTTCTAAAATACCTTGATTCACAAAGAACCACATACTAATACCAACGAGTAACCAATAAATAAATGGCACACCTTCGATTGGATTATTAGTTCTAATTCCAAGGCCGAATACAAACCAATAAACCATAATTTGCATTGCTGGGTTAATTAATTCCCAAGCCATACCAAGGTAATTATTGGTGTTAGTAATTTTAACTTGGAACTGTGCTAACCTTTGAATTAGATAGAAATTTTTAAAATGCTCTTTTAAGACTACCCACACTGCACTCATTTAAATAAACCACACTTTCAATCAATTTGCTAATCATAATTATGTTATAAAAAAGATTACATTCAAATCTAATATACGCTTTGTTATTAATCTTAACAACCTATATTTAATTAAGTAAATTAAATATTTCATGTGGTAAAAGCGAATGTGCTTACACATATGATTGTTGTATAATAGAAAAACAACTATGCTAAAATGACTTCATTTTAGTTGATTTTATAACTTAAATTCAGTAAACTTTAACAATTGTATAAGAACGTTATCTTAAAATTTGTACTCACTTACTTTACAATAGGTTAATAAATTTAACAACTAATATATAATATAATATACTATATACTATCTGCAAATAAGGAAGGTAAAATTATGAATGTATCGGTTAACATTGAACATGTAACTAAAGAATACCGTATCTATCGCAATAATAAAGAGCGTTTAAAGGATGCTTTAGTCCCTTTTAATAAAAATAAAACCTTTTATGCGCTGAACGATTTGTCACTAACTGCATACGAAGGTGATGTTATAGGTCTCGTAGGCATCAATGGGTCAGGCAAATCTACGCTTAGTAATATTATTGGTGGATCCCTATCTCCTACTGCTGGAGATGTTGATCGCCACGGTGAAGTTAGCGTAATTGCAATTAATGCTGGTTTAAATGGACAGTTAACAGGTATTGAAAACATAGAATTCAAAATGCTATGCATGGGATTCACAAGAAAACAAATTAAAGAATTAACACCTGATATTATTGAATTCAGTGAATTAGGAGAATTCATTTATCAACCTGTTAAAAAATATTCCAGTGGTATGCGCGCAAAGTTAGGTTTCTCCATTAATATTACGACAAATCCTGACATTCTTGTCATTGATGAAGCATTATCTGTTGGAGACCAAACTTTTGCTCAAAAATGTTTAGATAAAATTTACGAGTATAAAAAGCAAGGTAAAACCATCTTCTTCGTTAGTCATAATATGAAACAAGTCCGTGAATTTTGCACTAAAATCGCATGGATAGAAGCTGGGAAATTAAAAGAATTTGGGAAATTAGACGAGGTCCTACCTAAATATGAAAAATTCCTGAATGGCTTTAAAAAATATTCCAAAGAGGAACAAAAAGCATTTAGAAATAAATTAGATAATTCAAGATTTGAAGTTAAATAGTATTATTGCATATTAAATGTAATAGATAACAACTGCCAATTGCATAGCAATTTTAATGGATTGTTAATCATCTAGTTAGACTAATAATGGTAAAACGTATCAAGCTCATTTTAGTAAAAACCGGCTATAGCGCAAACGATGCTATAACCGGTTTTTATTATTTCTTGGTTTTTTGTTTAATCACTTTAAATACAAATTTCGGTATTGCTTTCATTCTACCCAACCGCTTCCAATCAATGATAAAACGATAAACCCATTCTATATTTAATTTGCGAAATATTTTTGGCGCTCTTTTTTTCGTTCCACTAAAAACTTCAATAGATCCGCCGACACCCATCAGCAACGCCTGTTTAAAATGATCATCATGACGTTTAATCCATTGTTCTTGCTTTGGATAACCCATACCAACGAAAACATAATCTGGATTAAATGAACTAACGTGTTTCACTACCGTTTCATCTTCTAAGTTAAAATAGCCATGATGGTAATCAAAATAAATATTGGGATATTTTTCACTTAATTGCTTTACAGCTTTCACTACAACCTCGTCTTTTGCACCTAATAAAAAGACTTTTTGATAATTCGCATTAGCAATCTTTAAACACGCTTCCATCAATTCTATACCTGGTACACGCTCTTGCAATGGTTTTTTAAGCAATTTTGAAGCCATAACTACACCTGTACCATCTGGAATTACATAATTTGCCCCATTGATTAACTTACGATAATCTGCATTTTCGGTAGCGAAATCAACTATTTCAGGATTAGCAGTTACAATAAATAAATTTTTATCCGTTTCTGATTCAAAAAAAAGTTTTATGCGGTCACGCATTTCTGTCAGTGTTACATTATCAAATAATACAGATAATACGTTTACCTTTTCTAATTTATTAGCTCTTGTCATGATTGGTTATCTCCTAACTCAACTCTTTTTCTCGATACGCTATAGTATTTTTCTTGTAATATGAATACATTCATTCTCGCATATATTACAATATCCATAAAACCTAGGTCAAACAGTGTTATACGATAATATACGACAAAAGTCCAAATGCTTTATGGGTGTTCTTACTTTATACTGTTATATGTGAGATGCTGTTCACCGATACCGTATCTCGTAAAACATCAAATAATCGTATTATACAAATGAGGTATTTCATGTCTAAACTACATGCATTTTTCAGCTCGTCTATTCAATTACATCTTTATTGGATTATATTGGTTGCCATAATCTATATCATTATACATACTTATCGAAATAAATCCATAAACCAACTTTTAGATATCTATTTTAATTATATTCCTGTCTTAACACATGAATTTGGCCATATATTATTTAATAAATTAAGCGGAGGTAAAGCAAGAGACTTAGTGATTGTCGCAAGACCATCAGAACGTCTTGCAACATCTCAACAAGGCTTCGCCATAACACAATCAAAAAATAGCATCGGGCAGTCCATTACCACATTTGGTGGCTACATTATGCCCCCGCTTATGTTATATATAGGTTTTCTATCAACGCAATATCAATATCCAAGTTTATTTATCACTGCGTATCTATTAATATTTATATATTTTGTATGCTTAACTTCTAGAAAATTGTTACCGATGTTCATCGTAATGCTCTTAATTTTTTTACTATATTGCTTATTTAAAAGTGAAAACCAATTGGCGATACTTTATGTTGTAACCATCACACAACATTTTATATTAGGTGTTTTACTAGGAGAAGTACTTCAATCTTCTTGGACAATATTCAAATTAACAATATCGACAGATGACATCACTTGGGATGGCAGTACTTTAAAAACATTGACTCATATCCCAACTTTTATCTATAGCTTTATTTGGATAGCCATCAATTTATTTACGATTTATCAATTATTCCGAGTGTATTTTATTCCTTAGACCTCTTCAAAAAAGCGAAATCTAATTTTTATTTAGATTTCGCTTTTTCATTTCAACTAAACTGTTAATTTTTAAATATGATTACAATGTCACGCTTTTTTCTATACTTTAGACAAATAATTTTACTAAATCAGTCTAAATACCAACTTAAAAATGCTCGTATTCAATTTTTTATTTTTCGGCATAAATATGTTTAGCATTGTCATAACTTAGTACAGTCACTTTTTCTTCTTTTTGCACCATCATCACTTTATTCGTATCATCTTTATCTAATATTTTTATTTGTTCACCAATCAATATAGATTTACTTGATAAATAAACTAATAATTCTGTTCTATCTCGCACACGTTTTATCGTCACTAAATCACCCGCTTCAAATGACAATAAATCTGTAGTATAAATCTCTTTGTATTTATTATCTCTAGGGATAACACCACCGTGTGGACAAGTTATTGGATAATCTAATAATTTATCTAACCGTTCAACAAATAAGTGTGAAACTTTATGTTCTAGTACCTCAGCTTCCTGATGTACCTCTTCCCAGTTATATTCTAATATCTTAATTAAAAATAACTCTAATAATCGATGTCTTTTTATGATATCTAAGGTATATGTCAATCCTTCCTCGGACAGCTGCACACCTTTATATGGCTTCGTTTCTACAAATCCTGATTTTTCTAAACGATTCACCATTTCACTTACAGATGGTGGTTTGATATTTAAATACTGGGATAATGTCTTGTTTGAAACAAAAGAATGATCGCCATTATGGGTTAAAATTGCCTTTAAATAATCTTCTTTTTCTTCAGTTAGCATGGTTTCACCTCTCAAGTCATTCACTTTATTGTATCACGAATCTACTTGACACGCTAAAAGTTAATGTTATATTATAAATTAAATTAGGTTAGCCTAAAATTTAATTTAAGGAGGCAGAAAAATGTTAGAAATTAATAACTTAAATCTCACTTTAGGGAATAAACATGTCTTAGATAATATCAATTTAGAAATTCCCGTAAAAGGTGAAATTATAGGTATTATGGGACCCAATGGATCTGGTAAATCTTCCTTACTCAAATCAATTATTGGTGAATTCAAGTCAACAGGTATTGCTAATTTACATAACATTGCTATACAACAAACACTTAAAAATGTTACATACATCCCACAAAAAGCGCATATTGACTTAGACTTCCCAATCAAGGTAGAAGATGTTGTACTTTCTGGTGCTTACAAAGATATTGGATGGTTTAGGTTTGTTACCCCTAAAACGCGAGCTAGGCTTAATCAGCTGCTAACAACATTAGAATTGCAAGATTTAAGAAATCGACAAATTTCTGCACTCAGTGGCGGTCAATTACAAAGAGTTTTAGTAGCGAGAGCACTTATGACAGAAAGTACGCTCTATCTTTTAGACGAACCATTTGTAGGCATCGATTTCCACAGTGAACAAATCATAATGTCTCAATTAAACGAGCTTAAAAAAGCCGGGAAATTACTTTTAATTGTTCATCATGATTTATCTAAAGCAGAAAAGTATTTTAATCGTGTTATTCTTTTAAACAAAACAATTCGTTTCTTTGGAGAAAGTCATGTTGCTATGCAACCAGATCATTTAAACGAAACTTTCTTAAACCCCACACAAGAAGATCAAGAAAAGTCAGAACCGGCATAAATAGAAAGGAAGTAACACGATATGGAATTTTTTCAACACCTATTTGAATACAAATTTTTAAGCAATGCATTGATTATTTCAATTGTTGTAGGAATCGTTTGTGGTACAGTAGGTTGCCTCATTGTACTAAGAGGTCTTTCCCTTATGGGAGATGCAATGAGTCATGCAGTTTTACCTGGTGTTGCATTATCATTTTTATTCGGCGTTCCTATGTTTGTGGGTGCGTTAGTGACAGGTATGATTGCTAGTATCTTTATCGGATTCATTACCAAAAGTAGTAAAACCAAGCCTGATGCGGCTATAGGTATTAGCTTTACAGCATTTTTAGCAACCGGGGTCATTTTAATTAGTTTAATTAATAGTACCACCGACTTATATCATATTCTTTTTGGAAATCTATTAGCAGTTACACACGCTACTTTTTGGTCCACTGTCGTAGTTGGTTTGATTGTTATGGTTTTAATCGTAACTTTCTATAGACCATTAATGATTTCTACATTCGACCCAATTTTCAGTAGAATGAGTGGTTTAAACACTACATTCTTACACTATTTTGTAATGTTATTGCTCTCACTCGTTACAGTAGCAAGCATACAAACAGTAGGTATTATATTAGTTGTCGCATTATTAATTACACCTGCTTCAGCTGCATTTTTAATCGCTAAAAAACTACATACAATGATGATCATTTCCAGTCTTATTAGTGTTATAAGTTCAATCGTCGGTATGTACTTTAGTTACATTTATAATATTCCAAGTGGTGCAACTATCGTCTTATGTGCGTTTATCATTTATATTATTATTTTCACTTGTAATAAAATGCAATTTTTCGCAAAAAAAGGAGCAATTTAATGAAAAAGTTATTAACAATTACAATGATTCTTATATTATTTTTAAGTGCATGTGGCAAAGGAAACAACGATTCTACATCGCAATCCAATGAAAAAATAAAGGTGGTAACAACAAACTCAATTCTTTATGACATGGTTAAAAACGTTGGTGGCGATAACGTAGAAATTCATAGTATCGTTCCAATCGGTCAAGATCCACATGAATATGAAGTAAAACCAAAAGATATTCAAGCATTAACTGATGCTGACGTAGTATTCTATAACGGACTAAACTTAGAAACAGGTAACGGTTGGTTTAAAAACGCATTATCACAAGCTAATAAGTCATATGAAGATGGCTCTGTTGTTAAAGTTTCAAAAAATGTAAAACCTTTATACTTAAACAGTGCTAAAGAAGGCGATGAATCAAAACAGGATCCACATGCTTGGTTAAGTTTAGATAATGGTATTAAGTATGTAGAAGAAATAAGCAAAGCCTTGATTAAGAAGAATGACAACTATAAAGATGATATCCAAAATAATACCAAAGATTACATAACTAAATTAGAAGATTTGAAAAAAGAAAGTCACGATAAATTCAATGATATACCAAAAGAACAACGTGCAATGATAACAAGTGAAGGTGCATTTAAATATTTCTCAAAACAGTTTGATATTAAACCTGGTTACATTTGGGAAATCAATACCGAGAAACAAGGTACACCTGAACAAATGAAACAAGCTGTAAAATTTGTGCAAGACAATAACCTTAAACATTTACTTGTAGAAACGAGTGTAGATAAGAAAAGTATGCAAAGTCTAAGTGAAGAAACAAACTTAGATATTTATGGAGAGGTTTATACCGATTCTATAGGTAAGAAAGGCACTAAAGGAGATTCATATTTTAATATGATGCAAGAAAATATCAACACTGTTCACGGAAGTATGGAATAAAATAAGGCTATTTAACCTACATTGTAGGTGAGTAGCCCCATACCGTACGTTTCCCTCCTAATGACGTACGGTATGGTGGTATTCAAGCCTTAAATCATCTATCTCCCTTAACTCCATCAATGGTTGGCTCCTCCCCCCATTGATGGAGATTTTTTTTAGTCTTACTTTTCAGCTTTGCTGAATTAGTAAGACTTATGCATGTGCTCTGTTCAGGCGTTCCCCTTTTTACTTTTCAGCTTTGCTGAATTAGTAAGACTTATGCATGTGCTCTGCTCAGGCGTTCCCCTTTTTACTTTTCAGCTTTGCTGAATTAGTAAGACTTATGTACAAACAAAATCGTAATAAAAAAAGCTCCCTTCAAAGTTTACATTTTTAAGTGTCTACTTTGAAGGGAGCATATCAAAATGGATTAGTATTAATTTTTTAATAGAAGTTGTATCTCACAACTTTTTTCATCTGTGCATGAAGTAAAGTTGCCAACCATTTACTTTAGTCTGTTAAACTATCAACGATAATCATTTCATCATAATTAATCGCTTCACGTAATTTTAGCGCAGTAACTTCACTAACTTCTTCGTCTTCAGTAAGTTCATTTAGAACACGACGCTGTTCTCTAAGTGCACCCAATTTAATTTTAGTAATAGAAGTTTCACTTTTTGGATTAAAGAAGTTAGATGGGGTTAAGTTTTCAATTCTCATTAAATAACTATCACAAATCATGCCTACTTCTAATTTATTTTCTTCAGTTGTTTCTTTACCTAAACGACTAACTACACGATAGTGCACGGTTCTCATAACATTAGAAATTTCTCTCAAGTTTTCAATCACTGATAATGAGGAAGCTGCGTTTGTTCTCACTTTCGTTTTAATTCTACTTTTTAAAATAAATGTTTTTAATTCCACTTTAATACGTTGAATTAGAGAAGATTGTTTATAAACCTGAGTACGTTCCGCATAGCGCATATAGTTATCTAAGATATTGGTTGTGATATCACCATTAGATACCAAACTATTCAACGTATTATTTTCAACATCAAAAGCGATTTTTTGTAACCGTTCTAACTCTTTGGTATTTTCATCTTCGTTCTCAACAGTTTTAAGAAATGCCAATTTATCATGATATTCTTTAATAACATTACCATATAGATAACTTGATTCTTCATAGGATAATTTATTTAAGTGTTCTATAACATTTTCTAAAATATATACCCTTGCTTTTTTAAAGCTCATACCGTGTTGTTTTGGTTGAACCGCATTAGGTGTCACAATAGGTAACACAAATTGTGCAATAATTAAACTTATAATGACCATACCAGATGCGATAAATAATAAGTCATCTCTAAATACAAACGAATGATGATCTGCCAACATATAAGGTAATGTTAAGGCAATCGCTAAAGAAATTGTCCCATGTACACCACACAACGTCATGATAAAAGCATACATACCACGCTTCGGTGGTTTCTCAGTGACTTTCGTATTATCTTCATAATTCGTAAGTATTTTTTGGAACGGACTGATTGGTAAATAAAAATAAGGATATAAAACAAAAACCCATAAAAATCTAAATAAATATATTGCTAAAGCAATTAAAACTGTAACTACAATTAGAAAAATAAAATTATGGGGTTCATTTTCTATAATTCGACCTACAAGTTCTGGAACTAAAAATCCTAAAATAGAAAAAACAAAACCATTTAATGCATAGCCCAATATATTCCAGGTATGGTTATAACTCATTTGTAATCTAGTACGTGCTTGTGCAATTCGGTCACGTTCAAAACCGTGTACCAAACCTGCTACTACAGCTGCAATAATACCTGAAGAATGAAACATTTCAGCAACAAGATATGTAATAAAAGGCGTCACAAGCTGTATAAATGTAAACATATTTATATTTTCTATACCTCTTCTGGAAAGTGATACTCTAAACCTAACGAGTGCTACGCCAATAATTAAACCAACAATAAATCCACCAATTGAGGATACTAAAAATTGTTCAACTGCATTCACCATCGAAAAGCCACCCGTAATCAATGCAGCTACAGCAATTTTAAAAGATATGATACCAGCAGCATCATTTAATAATGATTCACCCTCTAAAATTGTCATAGAGCCTTTGGGTAGTAGTTTACCATTCGTAATTGCTTGAACAGCAACAGCATCAGTGGGACATAAGATTGCAGCTAGCGCAAACGCAGCAGCTAATGGAAGATCAGGCCAAATCCAATGTACAAATAAGCCAACTACGATTACAGTAGTTACTACAAGACCTAATGCCATCATTAAAACCGGTTTGATATAACGCCTTAAATGCACACGAGAGACTTTTACACCTTCAACAAATAATAGCGGGGCTATCAAGGCAACCATAAATAATTCCGAATCAAAATGGAACTCTACGGGAACTGGTGTAATATACAATAACATACCGAGGATAATTTGAATAAAAGCTAAAGGAATTTTAGGTAATAGTATATGCACTAAAGAACTTGCGATTACTACCGCTAAAAATATAAGTATCGTTTCGAATATTTGCATGGTTTCACCTCTTTTCAACATTTAAACTTTCATAATTGTTGAGGTTAAAACAAAAATACAATCGTTTATTTATGAACATATTGTGTCTCAAACTCTTATATATCATTGTTTATATGAGCAATGATGTTTCCCTGATATATATTTTTTTACATTAACACAATTACAAATATATATAATTTTATCATTTTTTTAGTAGCCACTAAAATGTATTGCACTTCAATCATGATTAAATTTTGTTATTCCACAATCATAAACACTAACAAAACTTTTAAAACGTTATATATAGAAATAGCGGATTAGAGATCAAACTTAATTTTGATTTCCAACCCGCCTAGTCTAATACATAACCAACAAGTAGATTGTATTTAACTTAATACTTATCTTGTTCTTTTTCATTAATTTTATGTCTACGCTCTTCACGAATTTGAGCACGTTTTTTCAATTGTTCAAATGTGTCATTTTCCGAAGCGCTTAATAAGATACTTGTTTGTTTAGGTGCATCACTTTTCCTATACATATAAGCGCCTGTTCGGTATGCTGCTCTGGATATTAAGTGTCCACCTACTGGAGAAGTCAAATTGATAAATACCAATGCTAAAATCATCCTAACACTTAAATAACCTTGTGAAGAAATGAAATAAATGACAACACCTACAAGTGTTAACAATACCGATAATGTAGAACTTTTCGTAGAGGCATGACTTCTTAAAAATACGTCTTGGAACTTAATAAGACCAATTGCACTAATCAAAGCTATAATACTGCCCAAGAACATCATAAAAGCTGCAATTAAATTAACGATTTCGCTTGTTATTTGCATTAAAGACATGCCCCCCCTCTATAAATCTTGAAATAGAAACGGTGCTTACAAATGAAATGATCGCAATTAACAAGATAGAATCTAAGAAAGAAAAAGTACCAAAAACAATACTTAACACACCGACCGTTGACATTAATATAGCACTAGCAGTATCAAATGCAACCACCCTATCAGCCGTCGTTGGTCCTTTTACTAACCTAAACAACGTTAAAATAAGTGCGATACCAAACAAAATAATTGAACTTGTTATAAAGAAATTTATCAGTGATTCGATCATTCTGCCACCTCCAATATGAGACCTTCATATTGTCTAATACTTTTAAGCAGTTTCTGTTTTTCTTTTTCAGAGATATCAATTGCATGTATAAAAATCTTTTTTCTTTCCTTTGAAATTCTAATGACTGTGGAACCAGGTGTAATTATAATTAGAATCGTTAAGAAGGAAACTTCCCAATCTGTTTCTAAAGTCGTTTCATATCTAACTAAACCAGGGTTTAAGTCTTTCGTTTTAAATAAAATGTAGTTTATTGTGGTCATACTTGATGTAATTAACTGATATAAGTATACTGTTAAAAATTTAAATGCTACCCAAACTTTTTTTAAATAAAATTGTTGGCCAAAAAAACGATGTAGTATATAAATAACTACTAAACCAATAAGATAACCTGAGAAGAAGGTAGAAGCTTTAAATGATTCTTCATCTTGAAATAGCACCCATAAAAATGCAATGACCATATTAAGTAAGACTTGTCTCATTATTTCTCCTCCTTCACTAAATGAGGATTGACCATTTTTTCATATAATCCATCATCCATATTTAAATGGGTAGCATTATCAGTTACTTTGAAAATCAATGGTGCAGCTAGGCCCATACCGATAATTGCTGCTACAAGAATGCCGATTAAGCCTTTACGATATCTAGGAATTGGTTTGAAGTCTATATGTTCGCCTTTATCAGAATTACCTAAATACATTGTGAAGAAAATTCTAAACAAGCTAAACATACCAATCAGACTAGTTAAAATCATCAAAGTTAAACCAATATAATTACCATTTTCAACAGCCCCTTTAAAAATAAACACTTTTCCAGGGAAACCACTAAATGGTGGAACGCCACCAATTGCTAAAATCATTACCACAAATGCTACACCAAAGAATGGTTCTCTTTTAGCTAAACCATATAAGTTTTTATATTGTCGATAACCAGTAATATATACCAAGCTACCAGTGATAAAGAACAGCAGTGTTTTCACTACAATATCATTTGTCAGATAAAAAATAGCACCATTGACACCTGAAATTGTATTTGATCCTAGGCCTAAAATTATAAAACCAATAGAAAGAATAACTTGATATGCTGCTATTTTTTTAATATCTCGATAAGCTAAGACACCAAATGCACCAATTAACATCGTTATACAAGATAAGACAACTAATAGCGGATGTGTAATACCACTATGATTATCAAATAACAATGTGAAGAAACGTATCAAAGCATAAGCGCCTACTTTTGTCATTAATGCAGCAAATAATGCTGCTAATTCAGTGTTTAAAACAGCATATGCTTTAGGAAGCCACATGAATAATACAAGCGCAGCTTTGGCACCAAATGCAATTAAAAACACCATTGAAATAATTACTACTGAACTTTCCCCTTGCATCTCAGTTATTCTTTGTGCTACTAAAGCAAAATTTAAAGTACCAGTAAGTTTGTATAATAAACCAATGCCTAATAATAACAACCAAGAACCTAAAATATTAAGTACAACGTAAATAATAGCTGCACGTAACTGCTCTACTGATTGTCCTAACGTAATTAACACAAACGACGCAAGCAACATTACCTCAAACATGACATATATATTAAATAAATCTGCAGTTAAAAACGAACCAATAACGCCTACTGTTAAAAACAGAATAAAACTCGGTAAGTAATAACGAATTGCTCTTTTTTCTCTGCTACCAAAACCATATGCCATAATTAACGTCACGACAAAACTAGATGTCGTGACCATGAGTAAACTCAATGAGTCACCAACAAATTGAATACCATAAGGTGCTTCCCAACCACCAAAATCTAAAGCAATTGGCTTATGTTGCATTACATAAATCAATAACAATAAAGATATGATTGTCGTAAGCGACATTGTGCCAATTGAAAAAATCCTTGATAATCTGCTATGCGTGCGAATAAATACCAGTACAAGCGCACAAATTGCTGGCAGAAGTAATGGCAGAATTAACAAATTACTCATCATTATCGTCATCACCTCTTAACACATCAATTTCATCTTCTTTAGTAACTCGATACGTTCTATATACGAGTACAAGTAAAAACGCAGTCATGGCAAAACCTATCACAATAGCAGTCAATACAATAGCTTGCAACAATGGATCTACGAAGTTTTTACTACCTTCACCAATAAGTGGTTCTACCATATTCTTACCATAACGACCCATGCTCATGATAATTAAATTTCCTGCATGCGTATAAATTGAAATACCTATGACGATACGGATTAAATTGACTGATAATATCATATACGTTCCTATAAATATTAAGAAGCCAATCACCATTAACAATATCAAATTCATGAGCGACTACCACTTATGGATAGCATAACTGTTACTACAACGCCTACGACCGCTAAAACAATGCCAGCTTCGAAAAGCGTAACAGTTGTTAAATGTACTTCACCTAATATCGGTAATTGAACGTATGCATCTGTTTGGTAAAGGAACGGTTTACCAAAGAACATTGGTATGACTGCAGTAGCAAATGATACTAAGGAGCCGATGATCATTAATATTCTAAAATCAAGTGGCAAAGCGACTAATACTTGCTTAACGTCGAAGGCCAAGAACATAAGTAAAAATGCAGAACTGAATACAAGACCACCGATAAATCCACCGCCAGGATTATTATGTCCTGCTAAAAATAAGTAGAACCCGAATGTTAACAATATAAATACAACAATTTTAGTAATTGTTCGTAAGACTACATCATTCTCTTTCATCTTGAGCCCTCCGTTCTTTAAAGTTAAGTAATGTATAGATACCCAAACCAGCGATGATTAATACCATACCTTCAAGTAAGGTATCCATAGCACGAAAATCACCAAGAATAGCATTTACAATATTTTTACCGCCTGCAAGTTTATATGCGTCGTGATAAAAAGTTGAAATCGTTGGCATAGTTTGGCCTTGCTGAGCAATGAAAACTAGTGTAACTACAGTAATCGCCATCATTAATGAAACAACAATCTTAACAGCTTCTCGTTTCTTATGAACTTTTGAACGTGGTACGTTTGGTAAGCGTGAAAAACTTACAATAAACAATATTGTAGTTATTGTTTCTACCACTAATTGCGTCAGCGCTAAGTCTGGTGCTTTCATTAAAATGAAGAATATCGTTACACAGTAACCAATAATGCCGTTTAATATTACCATCGTTAAACGTTGACGAATAAACGTTAAAGCAATACCTAAAATAAAAACAACAATTAACGTGATGATTTCTAATGGGCCAAATTCACTGACATGTATCTGTTTAACGTCAGGAAATCCAGCTTGGATGATTCCATAAACAACTACTATGATGAAAACCGCTAACGTTAATATAATATAATGATTTAAACGGTTATTCATCAATGTACGAATACTATAACCTGAATAATTTTCAAACTGTTTATATGAGTCTAAATAAACATCTGTTATAGATTTGACCCTGATTTTTTCGGATTGTTTTTTCCAATCAATTTTAAGCGCTGCTATAAAACCTACAACAATCACAATGAAACTTAACAACAGTGGTAAATTAAATCCGTGCCATTGTGAAATATGCGGTGCAATATTATCTACTTTTTCTCCAATTGTGATACTTCGTAATGCCGGTAAAATAATATGATGTCCAAATAAATTTGGCACAAAAAACACAATCGGCAACAAAATCATCATAATTGCAGAAGGTAGTGTAAATAAAAATGGTTCATGGGGACTTTGTACTGGTGAATCATTATGTTTAAAGTCTCCCCAGAAAACTTCCTTAATCATGTAAACTGCATAAATAAGCGTGAAAATACTAGCAACAACACCTATCACTGCAATAATAATTGTTAAAGTGATATTAAATTGAGGTAATTGGTATGAACTTACCAAACCATCAAAAAACATTTCTTTACTTAAGAAACCATTAAGAAATGGGATACCAGCCATAGATAAAGCTGAAAGTAACATAACTACATGTGTAATTGGCAGTACTTTTCTCAATCCAGACAATTTACGTATATCTCTCGTACCTGTTTCATGATCAATGATACCAACACCCATAAATAAAGCACCTTTAAATAACGCATGATTCATCAAATGGAAAAGACCTGCGAAGAGAATAAGGCTGTATACTTTAGATAGTTCACCAGTGGCATGTTGTGCAAAGCCTCCACCGAGGCCGACCATAGAAACTATCATACCTAGTTGACTGATTGTAGAATAAGCTAAAATCCCTTTCAAATCATATTGTCGAGTGGCATTAACCGCCCCAAAAATCATTGTTATCAATCCAACAAAAGTGACACAATAAATATAAAAATCACTTAGCCCTAAAACAGGCGTAAATCTAAATAGTAAAAATATACCTGCTTTTACCATTGTGGCAGAGTGTAAATAAGCACTCACGGGTGTCGGTGCTTCCATGGCTTTTGGTAACCAAATATGGAAAGGAAATTGTGCTGATTTAGTAAATGCACCTAAAAGCAACAGTATAATAATCGGTATAAACAACTGACTATCCGCTATTTTGTCACTTTGCGCAATAATCGATGTAATAGAATTTGTACCCGTAACAATATAAATCATGATAAAACCTGTTAATAGTGCAAGACCACCAAATACTGTGATCATAAACGATTGGATAGCACCAAATTGACTTGCGCCTTTACTGTACCAGTAAGCAATGAGTAAGAAAGATGATACACTCGTCAATTCCCAGAATACATACATCAAAATTGTATTATTTGCTGTAACAATACCAAGCATACTGAACATAAATAACAATAAGTATATATAAAAACGTGGCAAATGATCATGTTCTTTTGATAAGTATTGTGTAGCATAATAAAACACTGCTAGTCCAATGAGCGATATTAACAAACTAAAAAATAAACTTAATCCATCTAGTCTAAAATCTATATTTATATCTAATAATGTGAGCCAAGGGATTTTAATTGATACAAATTGCCCCTTCATTACTTGTGGCAACTGCCATAGAAAGTAAATAGAAGAAATGATTGGAGCGATTAAAGCGATCGGCCCAGCAAATTTATGAAATTTTCGTTTCGTCATTGTGAGCAAAAGTACCATCATTATTAAAACGATCGCACTCAGTAAATAAACTAAACTCATCTTATACCCCCTTTAACTATAATTTACAAATTTAAAGCTATCGTTGTTTTGCTAGATTTTGTAGAAATACCTATAAACTTCATTGTTTCAAAGGTTGTTTGATGTCCTAGGTACTTTTGAATAATCGATATTGAAATACCTGATTGATAAGCATGATAGGCAAATGTTTTACGCAACGTCGTCAAACCAATATGTAACATTCCTAAATCTTCTGCAGCAAGATGAATAATGCGATAAGCTTGCTGGCGTGATAGACCTTTTAATGTCCTATTAGACTGAAATAATAACTCATCATTCTTCAATTGTTGTTCTGATATATATGTCATTAATTCATTTCTCAAAGTTTCTGGTAATCTGATCTGAATTTTAGGTGCATGCGACTCTATCCAATAGTGTTTGATATCATCGTCCTCTATTTTCACATCACTTACATTTAAATTTAATAATGAGGAAAGCTTCACACCAGTATGTATTGCAAACTTAAACAACAGATAATCACGCATGGATTTGGCTTTTAAAACCTCATACATCGCTTTTATCTCATTAGTATTCCTAATAGGGTCTACTTGATTCATAAATTCACCTCTGAATTAATTAATGTTGCATATTTAATGATATAGCATGTTTTTGTCACATGAAAGTATTTTGTCTAATTTTTTCAAATTTTTTTGACCCATTTGAAATTTAATAACGATATATATAGTGAAAGGAGGTTAGACAAATGAACCAAATCAGTCACTTAGCCGTCACTATGTCACGAATAACATATGACAAAGATGGAAAAGCTACACAATTTAAACGTCACTTTGCAAATCTGAATACCCAAGCAACAACTGATCAAATTAAAAGTTTCAAATCTATCATTGAACAAATCACTGGAGAAAAATTTGAAACAGTGGAAATCATTAAAACTGAAACAGTTAATTAAGGAGGTTAAATATTATGAGTCAAACTTTAGAACTTATATTCAACGATGCTGTTAACAAAGACATTAAATTACAATTACCCAAAATAGAGCACTTCATCAATGAAAGCACAGTAAAAGATGGAATGAACAAATTAGTCGCTCTAGATATCTTGCGTCCTAAAGCGGGTATTCCTACTACAGTGCGTGCAGCACAAATCATAGATAAATCTACAAAATTAATTTTTGAAAGTTAAATCAATAAAATTTCAAACACACGTATCATTTTTCTAGTGAGTTTGTATAGTCAGCGAAACTGAAGTAAATAAATTATATAAACAATCGTAGCAGCCTGATACACATAAGTATTAGGTTGCTACCTTGTTTTAAATAAAAAAAGTGACAATCAACGAATCAAATTGCATTCGCTTTTTATCACTTATACGATATTATTAATGATGTTTTTTGTTTCTAATCGGTCTTAACCTAACTGTATCACCGAAAAAAATCTTACTTTTGCCTAATTTTTTACACATTGCATATTGTCCAAAAACTTCTGTCACTTGAGCAAGATTTTTATATGATTTCCTAGGATTTAATACTTCTATAAATTGTTCTTTTTGAATTCCTTCATTACTTCCTGCACCTATAAAAAAAGTTTCTTCATCTAATAAGCGTATGATTGAAAGTTGTTTCAATGTAAATTGTCACCACTTCTATATATTTTTAAACCACCAAAAATTCATCTTACTAATTTTTATAGGTCTTGATTTTCAATTTAAATCTAATAATTTTCCTTTTATTATAACATCAACATAAGTATTTTATTATATTTCATTAGTTGTGTACATTATTTTATACTTCCCTCTTTTATAAATAGAAAAGAGCATAGGAAAATCCACACCTTTTCCTATATAATATAATTATCTTAGGAGAAAGCGTGATTTAATGATTTTTTTATATTTAGTAGGAATTGTTGCTGGGATGGTCGTTCCTTTTCAAACTTCGATAAATTCAAGATTAAGTCTTTATACGAAGTCTTCATTCTATGCATCTACAATTTCTTTTGCTACTGGAACTACCTTTTTAATCTTAATCAATTTAATTACCAACCCACATGTTTTTACTACTGATTTTTATAGTAATCAATCATTGAGTTACATATGGTTTGTCGGCGGTATATTAGGTGTTATTTTTCTTACAGGGAATTTATTATTACTGCCGAGATTAGGTGCATCTTTAACCGTCGTAATGACAGTTGCTGGCCAAATTATTATGGGCGTTACAATTGATACTTTTGGTTGGTTTGGCGCAGATGTAGAGCCTTTTACTATGTTTAAAGTATTGGGTATTCTCTTTTTAATGCTTGGCATTATACTTATGAATTATGTACGTAGTAATCCCAAAGATAAAAACATGAATGCTCAAGTATATATTTGGTTGATCATCGGTTTTGTATTCGGCTTTTGTCCACCAATACAAACTGCGATTAATAGCGCATTAGGACAACAATTACATTCATCCATTTTAGCGTCTTTAATTTCATTTACGATTGGTACAATAGCATTATTCATCCTAACTTTAATCTTCAATAGAACACTTAAGATGAAAGCTTATGATCAGCAAAAAGGCAAATTAAAACCAATTTATTTCATTGGTGGCATTCTTGGAGTGATTTTTGTCACTACAAATATTATATTGATGCCACACCTAGGTGCTGCTTTAACTACAATTATTGTGATGTTAGGTCAAATGTTAATGGGTGTAATCATTGATCACTTTGGATTGTTAGGTACTTATGTTAATAAAATTACGAAGCGAAAAATCATTGGCATTGTAGCTATGATGATTGGTATCGTACTTTTAAGATTATTTTAATTAATAATAGCCTAGAACGTAAAATACAATTTTAATATATTCAAAAAAATTATACCCTCTACCTTACTCATAATAATAGTCCTTGGGTTTGTTTTAATGATAAGAAGCTAAGACAATTAATTTGATATGCTCCCTTCAAAGTAGACACTTAAAAATGTAAACTTTGAAGGGA
>NZ_PPQC01000027.1 GCF_002902365.1 Staphylococcus cohnii subsp. cohnii
AAGAAGGATATAGTATGAAAAATGTAATTCAAAAATTAAATTTAAATTGTTCTCCTAGAACATTATTGATTAACTATTATAAATTTAAGAAGCATGGAATAAAGGTGCTTTTACCAATTCAGAGAAATAATACCTACTCAAATGAATTTAAGCTTAAAGTTGTGCACGAATATATAAATGATGGCCTATCTTTAACTGATTTAGTAGTTAAATATAATATCCCCACTACTTCAACTGTAAACAAATGGATTTCAAAGTATTTGTCGGGTAAAATATTAAAAACATATTCTCCAAAACCCGAGGTGTATCAATTGAAATATAAATCATTAACATTTGAAGATCGTGTAGAAATCGTTGATTATTATATGAATCATGGCCAATCGTATAAGACAACAGCAAATCATTTTAACATCAATTATAGCCAAGTATATAACTGGGTAAAAAAGTACAACTTGCATGGATATGATGGGCTTAAAGATGGACGTGGAAAAGGGAAACCCCAGTCTATATTAACACCTGAAGA
>NZ_PPQC01000028.1 GCF_002902365.1 Staphylococcus cohnii subsp. cohnii
AAAAAGAAATAATCGCTAGTGTTCGAAAGAACACTCACAGATTAATAACATTTTGGGTTTTCAACCGACGGTTGTCGAGTTGAAAGCAAATAGATTAAGTTATTAAGGGCGCACGGTGGATGCCTTGGCACTAGAAGCCGATGAAGGACGTTACTAACGACGATATGCTTTGGGGAGCTGTAAGTAAGCTGTGATCCAAAGATTTCCGAATGGGGAAACCCAATACGAGTTATGTCGTATTATCGATACGTAAATACATAGCGTATCGAAGGTAGACGCGGAGAACTGAAACATCTTAGTACCCGCAGGAAGAGAAAGAAAAATCGATTCCCTGAGTAGCGGCGAGCGAAACGGGAATAGCCCAAACCAACGAGCTTGCTTGTTGGGGTTGTAGGACACTCTATACGGAGTTACAAAGGAATAGATTAGACGAAGCATCTGGAAAGATGCATCAAAGAAGGTAATAATCCTGTAGTCGAAAATCTGTTCTCTCTTGAGTGGATCCTGAGTACGACGGAACACGAGAAATTCCGTCGGAATCCGGGAGGACCATCTCCCAAGGCTAAATACTCTCTAGTGACCGATAGTGAACCAGTACCGTGAGGGAAAGGTGAAAAGTACCCCGGAAGGGGAGTGAAAGAGAACTTGAAACCGTGTGCTTACAAGTAGTCAGAGCCCGTTAATGGGTGATGGCGTGCCTTTTGTAGAATGAACCGGCGAGTTACGATTTGATGCAAGGTTAAGCAGTGAATGTGGAGCCGTAGCGAAAGCGAGTCTGAATAGGGCGTTGAGTATTTGGTCGTAGACCCGAAACCAGGTGATCTACCCTTGACCAGGTTGAAGTTCAGGTAACACTGAATGGAGGACCGAACCGACTTACGTTGAAAAGTGAGCGGATGAGTTGAGGGTAGCGGAGAAATTCCAATCGAACCTGGAGATAGCTGGTTCTCTCCGAAATAGCTTTAGGGCTAGCCTCAAGTGATGATTATTGGAGGTAGAGCACTGTTTGGACGAGGGGCCCTTCTCGGGTTACCGAATTCAGACAAACTCCGAATGCCAATCAATTTAACTTGGGAGTCAGAACGCGGGTGATAAGGTCCGTGTTCGAAAGGGAAACAGCCCAGACCACCAGCTAAGGTCCCAAAATATATGTTAAGTGGAAAAGGATGTGGCGTTGCCCAGACAACTAGTATGTTGGCTTAGAAGCAGCCATCATTTAAAGAGTGCGTAATAGCTCACTAGTCGAGTGACACTGCGCCGAAAATGTACCGGGGCTAAACATATTACCGAAGCTGTGGATTGTCCGTAGGACAATGGTAGGAGAGCGTTCTAAGGGCGTTGAAGCATGATCGTAAGGACATGTGGAGCGCTTAGAAGTGAGAATGCCGGTGTGAGTAGCGAAAGACGGGTGAGAATCCCGTCCACCGATTGACTAAGGTTTCCAGAGGAAGGCTCGTCCGCTCTGGGTTAGTCGGGTCCTAAGCTGAGGCCGATAGGCGTAGGCGATGGATAACAGGTTGATATTCCTGTACCACCATGTATCGTTTTAAGCGATGGGGGGACGCAGTAGGATAGGCGAAGCGTACGATTGGATTGTACGTCCAAGCAGTAAGACTGAGTGTTAGGCAAATCCGGCACTCTTAAGGTCAAGCTGTGATGGGGAGAGGAAATTGTTTCCTCGAGTCGTTGATTTCACACTGCCGAGAAAAGCCTCTAGCTAGATTTATGGTGCCCGTACCGCAAACCGACACAGGTAGTCAAGATGAGAATTCTAAGGTGAGCGAGCGAACTCTCGTTAAGGAACTCGGCAAAATGACCCCGTAACTTCGGGAGAAGGGGTGCTCTTTAGGGTTCACGCCCAGGAGAGCCGCAGTGAATAGGCCCAAGCGACTGTTTATCAAAAACACAGGTCTCTGCTAAACCGTAAGGTGATGTATAGGGGCTGACGCCTGCCCGGTGCTGGAAGGTTAAGAGGAGTGGTTAGCTTCTGCGAAGCTACGAATCGAAGCCCCAGTAAACGGCGGCCGTAACTATAACGGTCCTAAGGTAGCGAAATTCCTTGTCGGGTAAGTTCCGACCCGCACGAAAGGCGTAACGATTTGGGCACTGTCTCAACGAGAGACTCGGTGAAATCATAGTACCTGTGAAGATGCAGGTTACCCGCGACAGGACGGAAAGACCCCGTGGAGCTTTACTGTAGTCTGATATTGAAATTCGGTACAGCTTGTACAGGATAGGTAGGAGCCTTAGATACGTGAGCGCTAGCTTACGTGGAGGCGTTGGTGGGATACTACCCTCGCTGTATTGGATTTCTAACCCGCACCATTAATCATGGTGGGAGACAGTGTCAGATGGACAGTTTGACTGGGGCGGTCGCCTCCTAAAGAGTAACGGAGGCGCTCAAAGGTTTCCTCAGAATGGTTGGAAATCATTCATAGAGTGTAAAGGCACAAGGAAGCTTGACTGCGAGACTTACAAGTCGAGCAGGGTCGAAAGACGGACTTAGTGATCCGGTGGTTCCGCATGGAAGGGCCATCGCTCAACGGATAAAAGCTACCCCGGGGATAACAGGCTTATCTCCCCCAAGAGTTCACATCGACGGGGAGGTTTGGCACCTCGATGTCGGCTCATCGCATCCTGGGGCTGTAGTCGGTCCCAAGGGTTGGGCTGTTCGCCCATTAAAGCGGTACGCGAGCTGGGTTCAGAACGTCGTGAGACAGTTCGGTCCCTATCCGTCGTGGGCGTAGGAAATTTGAGAGGAGCTGTCCTTAGTACGAGAGGACCGGGATGGACATACCTCTGGTGTACCAGTTGTCGTGCCAACGGCATCGCTGGGTAGCTATGTATGGACGGGATAAGTGCTGAAAGCATCTAAGCATGAAGCCCCCCTCAAGATGAGATTTCCCAACTTCGGTTATAAGATCCCTCAAAGATGATGAGGTTAATAGGTTCGAGGTGGAAGCATAGCGATATGTGGAGCTGACGAATACTAATCGATCGAAGACTTAATCAAATTTAAAAGTTTTGTTGGTTGAACTAAATTTTACTTACTATCTAGTTTTGAATGTATAATAGTTATACATGATATTGTCTGGTGACTATAGCAAGGAGGTCACACCTGTTCCCATGCCGAACACAGAAGTTAAGCTCCTTAGCGCCGATGGTAGTCGGACTTACGTTCCGCAAGAGTAGGACGTTGCCAGGCAAT
>NZ_PPQC01000029.1 GCF_002902365.1 Staphylococcus cohnii subsp. cohnii
GACTCCTTTTTGTTAAAATTATACTATAAATTCAACTTTGCAACAGAACCTTTTATGTTATATCTTTGCTTATTTTTATAGTATCAAGACAAGAAGAAACTCGTTTCACTCGTTTCAAAAACCCTTCTGATTTTTAGAGAAAAACTCTCTTATTTCATCGTCTTTAATAAAATAATATGCCATCTTTCCCTTTTTATAAAAATCAAGTACATCATTTTTATATAAAAGTCTTAAATGATGTGAAGTTGAAGCAACACTCATTTTCAATATCACAGAAATATCACAAACACACAACTCATCTTCTTTAATCAAAGATAATATAATTTTCAATTTCTTCTCATCACAAATCTTTTCTAAAATGTTAAGTAATTTCTTAGATTTATCATCTTCTAAAAAACTTAAAGCATTGTTAACTTTATCCTCATGTACACAGATCACATCACAAGCATTTTCATAGCTCATATAAAATCACACCCTAAATTAAAATATAAATCCTAAAATTGTTTGAATAGTGTCATTTTCTATAATGATAAATAAACCTAAAGCTATATAAATAACAGCCATAATCCAACGACCAAATTTCTCAACAATTTCTCCAACTCCTGGAATATTAGCTAATTTTTGTGCAGTAAATACCAAGACGAAAATTAAAATTAAAAAGACAAACAAAGTAATTAATAAATTAGTAACACTTAATGTCACAAAATAGGGAACAAATACACCAATATTATCAGCGCCACAACTTGCTATGGTAATAATTGCAATCGTACCAACTAGTTTAGACAACCCTTTTTCATTCAATTCTTTTTTAGCTCTCTCTTCTCCGTCACTATCACCATAAATAGCCACTTTAATTCCTAAATAAATCGGTATTAACCCTAATAATCCTAATATCCATTTTTCAGGAACATAATTTAAGACAAAGGCAAAGAATAAACTTATGACAATCAATGTCACAGATCCTACATATTGACCAATATAAATATCTCGATATTCTTTCCTAGTCTTTGCTCTAGCAAAGAACATTAATAAAATCACTAATAAGTCTAATGCTGTCACAATATAAAGAATAGCAGCAGTTACAATAGTCTGAATCATAATTACACCTCATTCAAAAATATTTTTGAATGTATTATAACTTATTTTTTTAAATAATCATAGGTGCTTTATTCCAATTGCTTTATTGACACCCCTTAACAAACCCAAAACTTGTCGAATGATCGACTTAATAGATCATGATGTGTCGACATTCGTCGATTTTATCTTAGTTTTAAGTAATTGTTGTTATAGCACAGATATAAAATTTAACTGAGGTTTAAGCTACTAGTTTTTTGCTAGTAGCTTTTTTATTTATATATCCAATATATCTATTTTGTATTTTAAGAGGATATTTAGACCAAACCTGAAAAAAAACAATAAAAACCTCGTAATCCTATAATGAAGGCTTACTCGTTAGGTACCTTGTTTGGCCTTACACCATCACCATGTACAACACCTATGATTATTGCTATGATCGCCTTCGCATCAATTACTGGGTCATTAGTTAAAAGTACCCTTTTGTTACTAGTATATGGGATCGGACATGGCACGCCCTTTTTGATCATTGGATGGTTGGCTAGGGTATTGAAGAATACCAGATGGATGGTAAGGTGGCAGAAACTCTTGAGTAAAGCAATTGGCGTTGGATTATTTCTTGTCGGTTTGTATTTCTTTTTTGAATAGCTATTAAAGAATCGGTTCTCTATATTACGAATGAACCGATTTTTTGTACATTTATATTTGGTTTTTGTGTTCCTAATTCCTCTAAAAATCCTCGTTTTAAACTATACTTTTTCATTTTCCTGTTTTTGTTGCCCCGTACGAGTTTTCAACCACATATCCAATATTATTAAAGCAACACCAGAAACTATGAAAACATCAGCGAGATTAAAGATAGGATAATCAATGAGCCGAAAATCAAGGCTATCTACTACTTCTCCTCTAATCAAGCGGTCAAAAAAGTTCCCTAATGCTCCACCTAGCAACAGTGATAAGGCAAAAGAGATTCGTCGGTTATTCCTTCCTTCTGTTTGTAAATAATAAATGATACCCAGTACAACAATTAACGTTACAATAATAAAAAACCAGCGTTGACCTTGCAAAATTCCAAATGTTGCTCCTTTATTTCGAAGAGAAATAATATGGAATACTCCTTCCCATAAAGGAATGGTTTGACCTATTTCCATCCATTTGACAATCGCAGATTTCCATAGTTGATCAATGATTAAAACGATGACTGCAATGATATAGTAGATCCTGATTCTCCTCCTCCAATATTCATTATTTTAAAGTATACTATGATATAACGAAAAAATGTATATTTTATTGTTGCAATAAAACGTTATATTATTTATATTAATATATATACAAACAATAATTTGAATGTTATTGTATACACTAATTACAGAGGAGGGGTTGTTTTGAGTATTACTTCCATAAATAAAAAAGAACATGATTTAGATGGTATAAAATCAAGGGGAAAAGATGCTTGTGAGACATTTATATTTGACCCGGAAAAGGTTGAGCGCCGTCAGCAGGAAGTCGGTCAAACGGATGGCTTATCACAATTGTTTAAAGTTTTTGCGGATGATACACGGTTGAAAATTGTTTATGCACTTACGCAAGAAGATGAAATGTGTGTCTGTGATGTAGCAACGATTATTGGTTCTACGAATGCTACTGCTTCACACCACCTACGTATGTTACGTAATATGGGGCTTGCCGAGTACCGTAAAAAAGGGAAGATGGTTTTTTATAGGCTAGTAAGTAATCATGTGCATCACCTTATGCAAGAAGCACTACAGTTGAAGGAAAAGAAGTAAATGTGATGAGTGTTGGGAAAAATTAGTTAAAATGTTACAAACAACTCAGTCCTCCGTTTTACATGATGGAATGCAGTTGCTCAAAAATAAATCATAAAAATTACCTAAGAAAAGACCATTAGATAAAAAATCATCTCAGGAGATTTAAGCCCTGGTATCCACTGAGACTTAAATCTTGTTTTTTCTCTGAATTGTACCCTGATGGTCCAAATTATTTGTGAAATGGAATGAATTAAAGTAAGGAGAGTTTGTAATGTTCTCATGGACTGTAGTATCTCTTGTGTTACTCACAAGTATAGCTAATCTTGTTGGAGGACTTATTGTCGTGAGAAAAGAATGGTCCCCCAAAGCTCTTACATATTTAATGGCTTTTAGTGCAGGTTTTCTTTTATCCATAGGTATTCTTGATCTAATGCCAGAAGGATTAGAAAATTCACCTGAAAATGGAATCTATATATTAATAGGATTTTTAGTATTATTTGCCTTTCAAAGAATCCTCACAACTCATTTTCATTTCGGCTATGAAACACATGAGGATAAACTCAGTAAAAAAACGGGCGGTTTAGGTGCCTTTATCGGAATGACCATTCATAGTTTCTTTGATGGGGTCTCCATTGTTGCGGGATTCGAAGTAAGCAGTGAATTAGGTTTCCTTGTGTTTGTTGCTGTATTACTTCATAAAATACCAGATGGCTTAACCATTTCTTCGATTGTTCTTGTAGTATTTAATGACAGGAAAAAGGCGTTTATTGCCTCTGCAGTACTGGCTTTGGCTACTATATTTGGAGGGGCTTTAGTATGGCTACTCAGTGACACAGAATTTGCAGCTGAAGTACTTGGCGATTCTTTTGCAAGAATTGCTTTGTCCTTTTCAGCAGGTGTTTTTCTATATGTTGCAGCAACGGACTTACTTCCAGTTGTTAATCAATCTAAAAATCGAAAAACTGGTCTTTACGTTTTGCTTGGTGTAGCCGTTTTCTATATAGCTTCTTGGATCATAGGAGTTGTTGGGTTGGAATGAAAATATTAAAGGAATAGCCTTGAATAATCAGTTGAGGAAATTAAACAGAAAAGTTGAGTTTAGTCTTAGCAAAAAAAGAAATAAAATACAATCAAATAATCATTTGACTATCTATATGTGTGGATATGTAATAGCAACAGAACATAACGTAATATTCAAATGAATATCATAATGAGAGGTGGCCAAGAATATAGGAATTCCACATGCATTGATTGATAAAAGATACATTGGTTAATTAAGAAGGAGGTTATTAAATATGAGTGAAGCAACGAAGCCATTAGAGGAGAAATATGTCTATCGTGTTGATGGATTTTCATGCGCAAACTGTGCAGGAAAGTTTGAAAGAAATGTTAAAAAAATTCCGAGTGTGGAGGATGCAAAAGTAAATTTTGGAGCATCTAAAATTTCCGTATACGGAGAAGCAACGATTGAAGAATTAGAAAAAGCAGGTGCTTTTGAGAATCTTAAAGTGGCCTCTGAAAAACCTGTACGGCAAGCTACACAAGAGATTAACCAGGAAAAAGAGGATGAAAAAGAAGAAAAAGTGCCATTCTATAAAAAGCACAGTACTTTACTCTATTCGACCTTATTGATTGTTTTCGGATATCTTTCAGTCTTTGTTAATGGGGATGAGAACATTGTTACTACATTATTATTTGTAGCATCGATGTTAATAGGAGGATTATCGCTTTTTAAAGTTGGTTTCCAAAACTTGTTACGCTTTGAATTTGACATGAAAACACTTATGACTGTTGCAGTTATAGGTGGTGCGATTATAGGAGAATGGGCAGAAGTTTCTGTTGTTGTCATACTCTTTGCAATTAGTGAAGCTCTAGAACGATTTTCTATGGATAAAGCGAGACAATCAATTCGATCATTAATGGATATTGCACCTAAAGAGGCACTTGTTAGACGAAAAGGTCAAGAAATGATGATTCATGTAGATGATATTGCAGTTGGAGATATTATGATTGTCAAACCTGGTCAAAAGATTGCCATGGACGGGATGGTTGTAAGTGGGTACTCTGCTGTTAATCAAGCTGCCATTACAGGTGAGTCAGTCCCTGTTGAAAAAGCGGTTGATGATGAAGTATTTGCAGGTACTCTAAATGAAGAAGGATTACTTGAAGTAGAAATAACTAAATTAGTAGAAGATACAACCATTTCAAAAATTATTCATCTTGTAGAGGAAGCACAGGGAGAACGAGCACCATCTCAAGCCTTTGTAGAAAAATTTGCGAAATATTATACTCCGATCATCATCATCATAGCTGCGTTAGTTGCTGTAGTTCCACCATTATTCTTTGGGGCTAGTTGGGAAACATGGGTTTATCAAGGTTTAGCTGTTTTAGTCGTTGGTTGTCCATGTGCGTTGGTTATTTCCACCCCGATTTCGATTGTTTCAGCAATTGGAAATGCAGCGAAAAAGGGTGTCCTAATAAAAGGTGGCGTTTATTTAGAAGAAATGGGTGCCTTAAAGGCCATTGCTTTCGATAAAACAGGTACTTTGACAAAAGGTGTCCCTGTTGTAACTGATTTCAATGTGTTGAACAAACAGGTAGATGAAAATGAAATGCTATCCATCATTACTGCATTAGAGTATCGTTCTCAGCACCCTCTTGCATCAGCAATCATGAAAAGAGCAGAAGAGGCGAATATTTCTTATTCAGATGTTGTGGTAGATGACTTCTCTTCCATTACAGGAAAAGGAATTAAGGGTACTGTAGACGGAACGACCTATTATATTGGAAGTCCAAAACTATTTAAGGAACTGTCAAACTCTAGTTTTGATAAGAATTTAGAGAAAAAAGTTGCAACTCTTCAAAATCAAGGGAAAACTGCTATGGTTGTTGGAACTGACAAAGAAATACTAGCTATTATTGCAGTAGCAGATGAAGTACGTGAATCAAGTAAAGAAGTCATTCAAAAACTACATCAACTTGGCATCAAAAATACAATTATGCTTACCGGTGATAATAAAGGTACTGCGAATGCCATTGGAAGTCATGTCGGAGTAAAAGAAGTTCAGGCTGAATTAATGCCTCAGGATAAATTGGATTATATTAAACAATTGAAATCGGAATACAACAACGTAGCTATGATTGGCGATGGTGTCAATGATGCACCTGCATTGGCAGCTTCCACTGTTGGAATTGCAATGGGTGGAGCTGGTACTGATACAGCATTAGAAACGGCAGACGTTGCACTAATGGGAGATGATTTAAGAAAACTTCCGTTTACGGTAAAACTAAGTCGAAAAGCGCTAAACATAATAAAAGCTAACATTACTTTTGCAATTGCTATTAAATTTATTGCCTTATTATTGGTTATTCCAGGTTGGTTAACACTCTGGATTGCGATTCTTTCAGATATGGGTGCAACTCTTCTTGTAGCGTTGAACAGTTTACGACTGATGAGAGTGAAGGATAAATAGGTAGAAAACAGAATAGTAAGGTCACGCTGTGCGCAATTCAAGGGGGGCTTTTCAATTTGAAGAAAAGTCCTACCCCTAAAATATAAAATATTGGAGATGGAAAAATGACCGCAACGATACTTACAGCAGCTGCGGTATATGTAGCAACAGGAATTGATTATCTCGTTATATTAATTCTTTTGTTTTCGCAAGTAAAAAAAGGTCAGGTGAAACATATTTGGATAGGACAATATATAGGGACTGCAATTGTTATAGGAGCAAGTCTTTTAGTTGCACAGGGGGTTGTAAATTTAATTCCTCAGCAATGGGTTATCGGACTACTTGGGCTTTTACCACTTTACTTAGGTGTGAAAATGTGGATTAAAGGAGAAGAGGATGAAGATGAAAGTAGTATTTTATCTTTATTCTCCTCTGGAAAATTTAATCAGTTATTTTTGACGATGACTTTCATCGTATTAGCTTCCAGTGCGGATGACTTTTCGATTTATATACCGTACTTCACGACCTTAAATATGTCTGAAATCTTTATTGCTGTTATTGTCTTTATGATTACGGTTGCTGTTTTATGTTATGTCAGCTATCGCTTAGCTTCCTTAGATTTTGTATCAGAAAAAATTGAGAAATATGAACGTTGGATTGTACCTATTGTATTCATTGGGTTAGGGATTTATATATTGTTTGAAAATGGTACATTTAACGCTTTATTCTCATTTCTTTAACAATCGGAACGCTTTCTCTAATAAGAATCAGCGCTCGTTTGACATATAAGACCGCCTTTTGGGAGTCACGATAGAAGTCCAATTTCTTAATTTTAGAACTGAGAAATTGGACTTCTATATACCTCCTGACTCTAACCTTATTAACTTGTAATGCAAAATAACGATTAAAATAGGTGCAAAATAACTCCTAAAGTGACAAGCTAAGCATATCAATACATATATAATGTCTATTTAGGGTCTACCCTAATCGAACCATTATCGATGCTAGCAAAACAGTATTTCTGTATGTATGATTAGAGTACTAAAAATGTTCGTTTTTGACACAAAACCTCTTAACTATAAATTAGGAGGTTTTTCTTGGATATTTAAGTCTATAAACTTGTGTTATAATCAATGTATCATAAATACCAAAAAATATGAGTTTTCAGACGATGAGAGCCGCGTTTATTTGCATCGAGAACTAGATTTCATTAGTAAGTACTCATAAAACGATTAAAAGAGGTGGTATTCAAATGGCTAAAATTGGTTATGCACGTGTATCAACACAAGATCAAAGTCTTGATGGACAGATTGATACACTTGAGGAATATGGTTGTGAACGTATCTTTAGCGAGAAAGCGAGTGGTCGCAAAACGAAACGAACGGAACTTGATAAATGCTTAGATTATTTACGTGAAGGCGATATTTTAGTTATCTATAAACTAGATCGTCTTGGCCGAACAACCAAGCAATTAATTGAGTTATCTCAATGGTTAGATGATAATAGTATTGATTTACATATTATAGATATGAACGTATCAACCAAAGATGCGATGGGCAAGATGTTCTTTACTATGATGAGTGCATTTGCTGAACTTGAAGCTAACTTATTAAGCGAACGTACGAAAAAAGGATTAGAAGCAGCAAGAGCTAGAGGGAAAAAAGGTGGAAGACCATCATTACCAGATCATAAAAAAAGAGAGATTAAATTCTTATATGATGAACAAAAACTTACTGGAGAAGAAATTGCTAAACAAACAGGTGTAAGTCGTTCTACAGTATATAGGATGCTTAAAGATTAAACTCTATGAAAAAATATATTACTTAAGGCTCTTATAGGTGTATCTAAATCATTTTATGAACATTGATTTTATGTTGAGTTTTTGAACATATTATATACTGATATTCATAGATTTTGGATTATGAAGAAAGAGTGTACAGAAAACAGTTATTTTCTGTACACTCTTAAATTATTTTAATGATTCTGGAAAATCTTGATAGCCTTCTCTAATATTTACGACATTTTCAAATCCTTTGTTTTCTAAGATACCCACGGCGATTGAACTTCTAACACCTGACTGACAATGTACGTATATTTTATCCTCTTTATTAAATGGAATATTTTCATTTAATAATTTACCATGCGGAATATTGACTGCTTGATCTAAGTGCCCATTATTCCACTCTTCTTCATTACGTACGTCAAGTATATATTCTTCTTTACCAGTCATATCAACGCTATGGATGGATTGGGTTAAAATTTCTGATTTTGGTAAACGATAACCTGCTACATTATCAAAGCCAATTAATTGTAAAGTATGCGCTGCTTGTTCAACGGTAGATTTATCACCAATTAAATCTATACTATTTTCATAGTCTAAATACCAACCGATTTGGTTAATAAAGTTTTTGTTGTAAGGAATATTGATTGTCCCTTTAGTATGACCACCATGAAAGGCTTCTTTGCTACGAAGATCAAATGCTATTCTTTCATTGCTTAAAATAGGATAAACATTGTATGGTTGATATAATTCCATACCAAATTGGTTAATTTTTTTCATTTGTGTAAAATGATGGGGTGGCGCTGGTTGATTTGATGTTAATGTTTCAATGAATTTAATTTCATCAGTTTCACTAAATGCCCAGTTATTTATTTTTTCATAACCTAGCGTAGACATTGGTATGGCACCTAATGCTTTACCACAAGGACTTCCAGCACCGTGGCCTGGCCAAATTTGAATATAATCTGGTAAATCTTTAACACTTTCTATAGATTGATACATTTGTTTCGCACTAACTTCTGTAGAACCTTCGACTTGAACTGATTTTTCTAGTAAATCGGGTCTACCGATATCACCAACAAAAATAAAGTCACCACTAAATAAACCCATTGGAACACTTGAGCCGCCACCTTCATCCGTGAGTAAGAAACTAATACTCTCTGGGGTATGACCAGGTGTATGCAATACTTCTAATTTAATGTTACCTACATGAATAATATCTTGATGTTTAACAAAATGTGTTTGTTCTGGCATATTACGATAACTTAATTCATCGTCACCTTCGCCAGATACATATACGTTTGCATTTAATTGTTCTGCCACATCTCTAATGCCTGAAGCAAAATCAGCGTGGATATGGGTTTCTGCAGCTTGTGTAATTGTAAAACCTTCGCTATCTGCAACTTCCATATATTTTGTTAAGTCACGTACAGGGTCAATTATTATTGCCTCTCCTGTGCGTTGACAGCCAACTAAATAAGATGCTTGAGATAAATTGTTATCGTAAAATTGTTTAAAAAACATATAAAGAACTCCTTATTTTAATAGATTTAATTAAATAAATAAATTATGACTCGCGTTTTCAGTATCACCTATATAAGTGCCTACACCGCCGTACTCAACTTCGTCTCTTAATTCTTCTTTCTTAATGCCCATGACATCCATGCTCATCGTACATGCGATTAATTTGATATCTTGGTCGATTGCTTGGTCGATAAGTGATGGTAATGAATCAACATTTTTCTTTTTCATTACGTAGCGCATCATGATATTACCTAAACCGAACATATTCATTTTAGAGAGTGGCATTTTCAAGGGTGTTTTTGGCAACATAAAATCAAACATTTTTGCGATACCTTTCTTTTTAACATTAGCTGTTTGCGCTTTTTTCAACGCGTTAAGTCCCCAGAAAGTGAAAAAGATGGTTACATCTCTTCCTGCAGCTTTAGCACCATTCGCAATAATCATTGCTGCCACTGCTTTATCTAATTCTCCACTAAATAGTACAATTGTAGTGCCTTTAGACGTATGACTCACTTCTAAATCTTTGGGTTGTTCTTTTTGAATAATCGCTTTAATTTCATTGTCACCCCCATCAAGTTTTACTAATGTGTGTCCCGTTTGTTTCGCCCAGCTTTTAATATCACTTGCGAATCCTGGATCTGTGACTGTAACCTCAATTTGGTCACCTTCTTGAATATTTTTTACTTCTTTACTGATATTTACAATAGGGCCTGGACATTGAAGACCACTATAGTTTAATTGTTTACGCTCTGCTTTAATTTCTACATTTGTGTTTTCTTCTTTTGTATCATCGCTGACGTTTTTTTCTTCATAAGCTTTATAGCCGCCGTCTAAATTTACAACGTCATAACCTTGTTCAGCTAAATATTTACTAGCTTTAGCACTTCTGTTACCACTTTTACAGTGTACATAATAGGTTTTATTTTTGTCTTTATTGAACGACTCAATCTCATCTACAGGATGCAGTGTGGAACCATTGATGTGCCCCAATTCATATTCTTCTTGTGTTCTTACATCAATCAATTGACCTTGAGAAGTTAATTTTTCTAATTCTGATTTACTTAAATCATTAATATGTTTTTCATTATATTGTTTCATAATAACCTCCTGTTAAATACCTATAAGGGTATGTTAAAAGATATAACTCTTTTTGTCAAATACCCCCGCACGTATTTGACAAACTTGTTTTAATTTATTATTATGACTGTATTCAATTAAAAGTGGAGGAAATTACTATGAATTATGATAAAAACATGATCAATCGTATTAATAGAGTACAAGGGCAATTAAATGGCGTTGTAAAAATGATGGAAGAAGAAAAGCATTGTAAAGATGTGATTACGCAACTTAGTGCTTCAAAAAGTTCATTACAAAGATTAATGGGGATTATTATTAGCGAAAATTTAATTGAATGCGTCAATTCAGCTGATGACAACAATGAAGATTCACAAGAAATCATTAATGAAGCTGTTAACTTATTGGTGAAAAGTAAATAATGGATATTATAAATATTATCATTATGTTGCTCATCGGAGTGTTCGGAGGATTTATATCTGGTCTAGTAGGTATAGGTGGCGCTATTATTATTTACCCAGCCATTTTATTGTTACCGCCACTATTTGGGGCTCCTGCATATAGCGCGTATATCGCATCAGGACTTACTTCTAGCCAAGTCTTTTTCAGTACCTTAAGTGGCTCTTTGAAAGCAAGAAAAAAACCAGAATTCTCACCCCAGTTGGTCCTTTATATGGGAGGAGGTATGATTATAGGGAGCATGTTAGGGGCTTTGCTAGCAAATTTATTTGATGCTACATTTGTAAATATGGTGTATATTATCATTGCTTTACTTGCATTAATATTAATGTTTATTAACGTAAAACCTAGTTCAGACCAATCTTCCTTTAATAAGCCTTTATTGGTTATTGTGGGTCTTTTCGTTGGCATCATTTCGGGTATAGTTGGAGCAGGCGGCGCCTTTATTATTATTCCTATATTATTAGTTTTATTCAAATTACCAATGAATACGGTGGTTGCTAATAGTATAGTAATTGCTTTTATATCTTCAATTGGCGCCTTTATCATTAAACTTATACAAGGTTACATTCCTTTAGAAGATGCGTTATTTTTAATAATAGGGAGTATTATTTTCGCTCCGTTAGGTTTAAAATTAGGTAAAAAAGTCCCTAGTTTTGTACAAAAGTGGATCATCAGTATTTTAATTATTATTGCGATTATTCAAATTGTTTTATAAATAAGAAAGAGAAGTACAACTAATATTTGTACTTCTCTTTCTTATTTATAAAGTTAAAAAATTCTCATATAGCAAGTAAATTGACATGCTACATTCGTTTGTATGATTAGCGTGTATAAGAAAGGGTGTTAAAAATGATAGTTGGATATGCAAGAGTTTCTACCGTTGATCAAAATTTGGATAGACAAATTGAAAATTTGCAATCTTTTGGTGCTGAGAAAATCTTCACTGAAAAACAATCAGGGAAATCTATAGAAAATCGACCTGTATTTCAAGAAGTATTAAATTTTTTAAGAATGGGAGATCGTTTAATTATTGAGTCTATTGATAGACTAGGAAGAAATTACGATGAAATAATCCAAACAGTTAATTATTTAAAAGATAAAGAAGTTCAATTAATGATAACGAGTTTACCCATGATGAATGAAGTGATTGGTAATCCATTACTAGATAAGTTTATGAAAGATTTAATCATTCAAATATTGGCAATGATTTCAGAACAAGAAAGAAATGAAAGTAAACGTCGACAAGCTCAAGGTATTAAAGTAGTCAAAGAAAAAGGTATTTATAAAGGAAGACCTGTTCTGTATTCTCCCGATGCTAAAGACCCTCAAAAAAGACTTGTTTATTATCGTATTGTTGAACTACTGAATAAAGAAATGTCAATTAGTAAGATAGCTAAAAAAGTCGGTATAACAAGGCAAACTATATACAGAATTAAAAAAGAAAGAAAATATTAAGAGAAGTACATTTGATATTAAAATCCTGCGCAGTTTCTATGGAGTTCAGCAATTATCGGTTTATTTACTAAATAGAATGGGAATTAATTTAAGAGATTTAGATTTCATTGGAGGTGTATCAAATGACTGATAAACAATATTACAATCTGGTTCAAACGCTACATGAATGTATGGAAGCGTGTAATCATTGTTACGATGCCTGTTTGAAGGAAAAAGACATGACAATGATGGCAGAGTGCATCCGTCTGGATCGTGAATGCGCAGACATCTGTGCATTTTTAGAACAATCGCTAACAAGAAATTCACCATTTGCTTCTGATTTGGCGACAATATGCGCCAAAGTATGCGGAGCATGTGGTAATGAATGTCAGAAGCATAACCATGACCATTGTCAAAATTGTGCAGAGACGTGCTTTAAATGTGTAGAAGCTTGTAAAGAAATCGCGTAAACAAAACCAAATAATATAAGGAGTGGCACATTGGAGATAAAGCCCCCATGTGCCACGTTTTTATTTCTTGCAACTAAAGAAACGAATATAAAATAAGTATGTGCCTGGAAACACAGCAATTTAACCCAGCAATATGAATATACCTCTTGGACGTCGGTTTACCACAGTCATAATGATAATCAGGATATCAAGTATAAAACCAGCGCCTTTGCCTAGTTTGCTCTCAACTTCAATATTCCCCCATGCAATGCCACAATTTCTTTGGCGATGGACAAACCAAGACTAAAGTTTCTATTTAAATGGCTATCAAATTTTCTGAACGCTGAAAAATAAAAAATACTAAATAATATATACGTCCAGGGGGTATATGTTATACTCACATTATCTTATTACTATCTCTAAAAATATAAAATTAGGAGGTTTTATTTTGCCGAATAATGAAAAACATCAAAATCATGAGAATCATAGCCATCAAGAACATGAGAATCACGCTAGTCATGGCGATCATGCACATCATCATCATGGGAATTTTAAAAGTAAATTCTTTATTTCTTTGATTTTTGCGATACCGATTATTATTTTATCACCCATGATGGGGGTTAAATTACCGTTTCAATTTTCATTTACAGGGTCAGATTGGATTGTATTAATTCTTGCTACTATTTTATTCTTTTATGGAGGAAAGCCATTTTTATCAGGGGCTAAAGATGAAATTTCAACTAAAAAACCTGGAATGATGACGCTTGTTGCTCTAGGTATTTCAGTTGCTTATATTTATAGTTTATACGCCTTTTATATGAATAATTTCAGTGGTTCATCCACACATACAATGGACTTTTTCTGGGAATTAGCGACTTTAATTTTAATCATGTTATTAGGTCATTGGATTGAAATGAACGCAGTAGGTAATGCAGGCAATGCACTGAAGAAAATGGCAGAACTTTTACCTAATACTGCAGTGAAGCTGATTGATAAAAATCAACGAGAAGAAGTTAAAATATCAGATATTCATATTGACGATATTGTGGAAGTCAGAGCAGGCGAAAGTATACCCACAGACGGAATCATTGTTCAAGGAGAAACATCAATTGACGAATCATTAGTTACTGGCGAATCAAAAAAAGTTCATAAAACTCATAATGATGATGTTATTGGAGGTTCAATTAATGGTTCAGGTACAGTACAAGTTAAAGTGACAGCTACGGGTGAAAATGGCTACCTATCTCAAGTTATGGGTCTTGTTAATCAAGCTCAAAACGATAAGTCAAAAGCTGAACTCCTCTCTGATAAAGTCGCAGGTTATTTGTTTTACTTTGCAGTAAGTATTGGCCTGATTTCATTTATTGTATGGATGCTTATTCAAAACAACGTCGATTTCGCACTTGAACGGCTAGTAACCGTATTAGTCATTGCTTGTCCACATGCATTAGGCTTGGCAATACCTTTAGTTACAGCACGTTCTACCTCTATAGGCGCACATAATGGTTTAATCATTAAAAACAGAGAATCTGTAGAAATCGCACAACACATTGATTACATCATGATGGATAAAACTGGGACACTAACTGAAGGTAACTTTTCAGTGAATCACTATGAAAGTTTTACAGACGAGTTAAATAATGAAGAAATATTGAGTCTATTTGCTTCATTAGAAAGTAATTCTAATCATCCACTTGCCACTGGTATTGTTGATTTTGCTAAAGGCAAAAATATTTCATATGCTACTCCTCAAGAAGTTAATAATATTCCAGGTGTAGGCTTAGAAGGCACAGTTGATAATAAAAAACTCAAAATAGTGAATGTTTCTTATCTCGATAAAAGCAATTTTGATTATAATAAAGAACAATTTACGAATCTCGCTCAACAAGGGAATTCTATTAGTTATCTAATTCATGACCGACAAGTTATTGGTATTATTGCACAAGGCGATAAAATTAAAGAAAGTTCAAAACAAATGGTTTCGGATTTATTATCGAGAAACATTACGCCAGTCATGCTTACAGGCGATAATAAAGAAGTGGCACAAACAGTGGCTGAAGAATTAGGTATTAGTGATGTCCACGCGCAATTGATGCCCGAAGATAAAGAAAGTATTATCCAAGATTATCAAAGCAATGGTAGCAAAATCATGATGGTTGGTGATGGTATCAATGATGCGCCAAGCCTTATTAGAGCAGATATTGGTATGGCAATTGGCGCAGGGACAGATGTAGCTGTTGAATCGGGGGATGTCATACTCGTTAAAAGTAATCCTTCTGATATCATCAATTTTTTGTCCCTTTCAAAAAATACGATGAAAAAAATGGTTCAAAATTTATGGTGGGGCGCAGGATATAACGTGATTGCAGTTCCTCTTGCAGCTGGTATATTAGCTTCTATTGGTTTAATATTATCACCTGCTGTGGGTGCAATACTTATGTCTTTAAGTACGATCATCGTAGCAATTAATGCATTTACATTAAAATTAAAATAAAAGAGGTAAATATAATGTATAAAAAAATGTTCACAATTTTAATTACGTTATTTTCTATAATGTTTATGGTTCCTAATGATACTTTTGCAGAAGGTAAGCACAACATGATGGACATGAAAGAAAATGATCAAAAGCGAAGTGATATGATGGATATGAAAAATCATGACGAAAGAAAAAATTTGAATTCTTCACAAGGAAAAAATGAAATAACATTTCCCAAAGTTTTAGAGCCTAAAAAAGATAACAATGGTTATAAAAGTTATACATTAAAAGCGCAGAAAGGAAAGACAGAATTTTACAAAGGTAATTTCTCTAACACTTTAGGATACAATGGAAATTTACTTGGGCCAACTTTAAAATTAAAAAAAGGAGATAAGGTTAAAATTAAGTTAGTCAACAACTTAGATGAAAATACAACATTTCATTGGCATGGGTTAGAAATAGATGGAAAAGTGGATGGAGGCCCTTCTCAAGTTATAAAACCAGGAAAAGAAAAAACAATAAAATTTGAGGTTAAACAAGAGGCTGCTACATTATGGTATCATCCCCACCCCTCCCCAAATACAGCTAAACAAGTTTATAATGGTTTATCAGGGTTATTATATATAGAGGATGACAAAAAGAATAATTATCCTAGCAATTATGGGAAAAATGATTTGCCTATAATAATCCAAGATAAAACATTTGTATCTAAAAAATTAAATTATACAAAAACGAAAGATGAAGATGGTACTCAAGGTGATACAGTCCTTGTGAATGGGAAAGTAGATCCTAAATTAACAACAAAAGAAGGAAAAATACGTTTGAGACTTTTAAATGGCTCCAATGCTCGGGATTTAAATCTTAAGCTAAGTAATAATCAAAGTTTTGAATACATTGCTTCAGAAGGCGGCCATTTAGAAAAGACTAAAAAGTTAAAAGAAATTAATTTAGCTCCTTCAGCAAGAAAAGAAATAGTAATAGATTTATCTAAAATGAAAGAAGAAAAAGTCAATCTTGTTGATAATGATGAAACAGTAATTTTACCAATTATTAACAAAGAAAAAAGTACTAACAAAGACACTACTCCAAAAGTAGATAAAAAAATCAAATTAGAAGGTATGGACGATAATGTTACTATTAATGGCAAAAAATTCGATCCTAACAGAATAGATTTCACACAAAAGGTAAACCGTAAAGAAACTTGGGAAATTGAAAACGTCAAAGATAAAATGGGTGGTATGAAGCACCCGTTCCATATCCACGGAACGCAATTTAAAGTTTTATCAGTGGATGGGAAGAAACCTCCAGAAGATATGAGAGGCAAAAAAGACGTTATATCTCTGGAACCTGGACAAAAAGCCAAAATAGAAGTGGTTTTTAAAAATACTGGGACATACATGTTCCATTGTCACATACTTGAGCATGAAGATAATGGAATGATGGGACAAATAAAAGTAACAAAATAATTTATAAGGATAATTCAATATGATGAAAAAATTGAGCTCAATTATAGTAGCTTCAGGATTAGTATTATCAGCTTGTTCAACTGGTAACGAAGAAGAAGAAAATTCTAAAGATCAAAAACAAGAAAAACATATGAATCATAAGAGTGAAAGTAAAGCCCCAGATAATATGAAAAGTACAGATGACAGTAAATATAAAAAGGACGATAAAATAACAATTACAGCTGATCATATGCCTGGTATGAAAAATGCCAAAGGTACTGTGAAAGGTGCTTATAAAACGTATGCTTATGTCGTGAGTTACACACCTACAAATGGTGATGAAAAAGTTAATAATCACAAATGGGTCGTTAATGAGGAAGTTGCAGATGCCCCTGAAAATGGATTCAAGAAAGGTGATACAGTTAAATTAGAAGCTGACCATATGCCTGGTATGAAAGGTGCAGAAGCTCAAATTGATGATGTAGAAAAAACAACCGTTTATATGGTGGATTATAAATCAACAGAAAACGATGAGATGGTTAAAAATCATAAATGGATGACAACTGACGAACTAAAATCTCGTTAATGTCTATCATTTTAAAGCTTTAAAGTATTTAGTTAGTTATTCACAAATGCAATGAGAATCCCCTTTGTTAAATAGACAAGTAAACAAATAAAATTTATGGCCACTCTCATATCCACAATAATGAGAGTGGCCATTTGTTTAGAAAAATTAAATGATTTTAATGAAAATGAGGGGATCTTTTATAATTTATCAATGGAATTTCGAAAAATATAAAAAATGGAATAGTGAATGTATTGAGCTTTATCATTTATCAAGAAAAGTTATTCTAAATTAGCAGGTAAAGTCACAATTGTTATAATTTCAACAATTCTTTTTGTATGTTTAGGGTGTACCCAAAAATAACATGTTATGAACTAATATTTCTTAGTATATTGGCTCCTCTTTTCTATCAATTAACTGGATATACTAAAATATCTTTATCTAATAAACGAGAAAAGACTAGCGTTAAAATATCAAATTTCCTGATTGGTTGAACTTAATATTATTAAGGGAGGCAGTATCATCGTTAAATAGATGAATTGGAACAATCATATGTTTTTGCTATAATTATTAAATACAGAAGTTTCATCTCCTTCTTATAGAATTAACTCCTTACAACTTTAAGGTTAAATTAGTAATAGCTCTTAATAAGCTCAATAAGACTTATTAAGAGCTTTTGTTGTTTATTTAAAAAGTATTACTTTCTCCCATAAAGTAACTGATTTAATTTTTATATATGATATTATATAAATAAATGCTCTCCATTAGAATATGGAGAGCATTTCATTACTTATAGGGAATAATTAAAATTTGATTTTTTTATAAATAAAACAATATTAGCAATTAGCATGAAATAAAAGTAATTACATATATGCAGTTACCCACTGTGAAGGGCCAACTTCATTATATAATTTTTGAGCAGCCGCATCTTGGACATGTTCAGGTGCTGAAGCTGGTGAAACACCTACATATTCTGCTGGGGCTACTGAATCCCAAGTTGTTTGTAAGAATTGATATTTACCTGCTGCTCCTGAAGAAGGGTTGATGGCTGTGATATCGCCACCTGATTCGCGTTGAGCAATTAGTTTCAAGTGATCGTTTACTTCTACTGATGAACCACTTGAAGCTTCATTTGAGTTTTGTGATGATTGTGTTGAAATATTTGTAGTTGCTTGTTGTTGGGGCTGTTGAGTTTCTTTAGTTTGTGGTGCTTGTTGTTGTACTGGTTGTTCACTTTTTGAAACTTCTTGTTGTCCATCATTGTTTATTTCAGCAGTTGTATTATTGTAACCATTATAGCTCCAACTAAAATTTACACCATCTGATTCAAAATGATATGAAACTCCATTTTGAATGAAATCATAATTATATGACCCTTTTTGTATTGGAGATTCATTTAATTGCTCTGGGTTATTTTGAACTAAATTTACTAATTTAGCTTGGTCTACATTTTGTTCAGATGCATCAGCTGAATTATCTGCTGCAAATCCTGTTATACCTAAACTTACTGCTAATGTTGAAGTAAGAATTGTTTTTTTCATTATTTAATTCCTCCTAAAGGTTAACTTTTTAATTTATTAATTTCACCACAATTACGTATCCCACTCTAACATTTTTTAAACTATTTTAGGTTACAATGAAGTTAAAAAGTATTATCATTTTTTTACATTTAAAGAAGATGTATGAGCTATTTGCCCCGAATATTTAGATTACATAAATATAAACCATTTTCCCCAAAATATCCTTGTAGATATAATTACTAAAAAATATTAATTTAGGAAATAATAATGAGATTTCAATTTAGAAAAAAATGTATTTATACTTCAGTTAGTTCATTATCACTTTTGCGTTCCTATTCAATATATTGTTACAATAAATCTAAAGAATATTATATGCATATATACACCAATCCACTCACTATTTGCGATAGTGAGTGGATTTTTTAATGTGGCTTAAAGTCGCCTTCTATTTATTGCGTTTATTACTAAGTAACTAAAACAATATAACCAATAATATTCTAATCTTCATAAGACACCTAGGATTTCATCTTAATTTAATTTATAATAATTTGTATATTCTACAAGGGAATTCATTACTTTTTGTATTGTAATACTTAAAATGGGAGGTTTTTATTTTGGAAAATAAACAAAATAATGCTAATGGGAAGAAACTGTCTTCTGTTTTTACCTATAGTATTATTATTACCGCAATCGTTGTATTGTTAGGTGCAATATTTCCAACGCAGTTTAATGAAATAGGGACAAATATTACTGGTTGGATTACTGAATACTTTGGTTGGTATTATATGATTATTGTAGCACTCATGATATTCTTCTGTGTCTTCTTGATCTTTAGTCCAATTGGAAAATTAAAATTGGGTCAACCAGAAGATAAACCAGAATTTAATACAATTTCATGGTTTGCGATGTTATTTAGCGCTGGAATGGGAATTGGTTTAGTATTCTGGGGAGCAGCTGAACCGATTAGTCATTTTGTTTCACCACCCTCAGGTGATCCTCAATCAGCAACTGCCTATAAAGAAGCTTTAAGAGGTGCATTTA
>NZ_PPQC01000030.1 GCF_002902365.1 Staphylococcus cohnii subsp. cohnii
CAGTCAGGTTTAAGTTTAAAAGCTTTAATTACTTTAGCCATTGCTACCTTCGTTGAAGGTGCCTGATCTGTAATTACCTTTTGAGGTTTACCAAATTGTTTAATGAGACGTTTGATAAACGCATATGCTGAATGATTATCTCGTTGCTTACGCAACCAAATATCTAATGTATGTCCCTCTGCATCAATGGCACGATATAAATAGCTCCATTTTCCTTTTATTTTGATGTACGTCTCATCAATACGCCATTTGTAATAAGCTTTTTTATGCTTTTTCTTCCAAATTTGATATAAAATTGGGGCATATTCTTGAACCCAACGGTAGACCGTTGAATGATGAACGTTTACACCACGTTCCCTTAATATTTCAGATATATCACGATAACTCAATGCATATCTTAGATAGTAGCCAACGGCTACAGTGATAACATCCTTGTTAAATTGTTTATATCTGAAATAGTTCATACAGAAGACTCCTTTTTGTTAAAATTATACTATAAATTCAACTTTGCAACAGAACC
>NZ_PPQC01000031.1 GCF_002902365.1 Staphylococcus cohnii subsp. cohnii
CTGACATGATAAATTAGTGGTTAGCTATATTTTTTTACTTTGCAACAGAACCGTTAATAGTATTATAAGCTTTATCCTTTTTTTATACCTGATACAGTCTTTATGGATAATATCTCCATACTTATCTTTGTATCTTTCTTTTATAAAAAATACAAAGACCCCTCTTATAGTAATTATAAAGATAACAACCCACAAGAAGTACAGTCAACAGAGATATAATATAAAGAAGATAGTTATAAAGACGTGGAAAGTATAAAAGAAGAAACAGAGAGTCAAAATAATGAAAACGAGTTACTCGATGAAAATCGATAGAACAAAAAATAGGAAGAACCAGCTTTTGAAAAAGGCTTTTAGAAGTGATTATTTGGTAATTAATGACTTAAAAGCACCTCAATATACTTATGATTCCTGTTTTATATAGATACAACTTTTGGTGATAACCAAATTAAAAAAATAAATCACAGCATGAAACAGTCGAAAGAACTTACTAAAGAATTAGAAGATAGTAAAAATGAATATCAACGTAAAGTTAAACAATTATTTAATGAAAGTGAAGATGATTTAAATAATAGAACAGATATTAATACAGAAAATGAACAAAATGAATTAACATATTTAGAAGCTATTGTATTAATACAATGGCTTCTTTTTTATAATTAAATAAATTATAGTGTCAAAAATTGCAGTATCAATTGATAGATCAATTTAAAAAATTACGGTGCACGACGCACCGTTAACTTAAATCCCCTCTTTTTTTAAGAACCCTAAAAAGCTATAAATAGTATCGTTATAGTCTTTTGTGTGCACCGTTTTTGAATCATTTATGGCATTAAAGTATATTTTGTGCACCGTGATATATTTAATTTTCAACAAAAATTCAAATAGCTATAAATGTTGATATAGCAATGTTTATAGAGAGAAAGTGCCGTAGGAATATTATGTTAAAAACATCAGCTATGCTGATTGCCACCTTAGGTGGCATTGTTTTTTCTTATGCTCTTATTTGAGTTAATCGAAGCATGCACCGAAAATAAGTTTTTTAATTAAATAATAGATATGAATAATGATCTTTTTTAATTAAAAGATGTTACGATACGTGATCAAAAGAACGTAAGAGTAACTTTATTTAGCTGTTGACAGCAAATAAACGTATAGAAAATGTACTGCTAAGAAGAACATTAGATATACCTTACGACCTTTAGAAAATTCAATTTTTAACTTTAAGTTAGTAAATTATTATTCATTAATTTAAAATTTGACTAAAATCACCAACAGTATATATAAAGTATATTTTCCCTTCTTGGTCATACCATTATTTAAACGTAGGGTTAAATGCAAACCAGAAGTCTGACAATAACTTCAAGAGTTTCTAGGAAGTTTTTTGGAATATTAGTAATGAAGGCCTCTCTTTTTTAGATAAATGTCAGATTTATTTTTGTATTTAATGGGATTGCTTCACCCAAAATGTAAACATATTCATTTTTTTAGTTTACATTTAGATCGCTTAGTTTTATTATCAGTACTAATACAGATATAGGAAAGAGTGGTGAAATGTTTACTTGTAATCATGAAAATGTGCGCTAGCTATCATGTGTCTAGGTAAGACGATTACGGGGGGATTTACCTTTAGCTGCTACTTTAAATTCTCAAAAGATTTATAAAACATTTTCAAGCGATAATCATGGTGTTAATGCATTTTTACATAGCTATACTTACACCGGTAACCAAATAGTATGTTCCATTGCTTTAGAAATTATTGTTACTTTTGTTCCAATTTTAAGCATATTGAATAAAGAAATTTGAAAAATGGTTAATATTTTTGAAAAAGCACTACACAATATATTAGATAAGGATGATTAGTATGAATTTAGCTGAAAAAAATTTAAAATGTAAACATTTTCATTTTTTTAGTTTACATTTAGATCGCTTAGTTTTATTATCAGTACTAATACAGATATAGGAAAGAGTGGTGAAATGTTTACTTGTAATCATGAAAATGTGCGCTAGCTATCATGTGTCTAGGTAAGACGATTACGGGGGGATTTACCTTTAGCTGCTACTTTAAATTCTCAAAAGATTTATAAAACATTTTCAAGCGATAATCATGGTGTTAATGCATTTTTACATAGCTATACTTACACCGGTAACCAAATAGTATGTTCCATTGCTTTAGAAATTATTGTTACTTTTGTTCCAATTTTAAGCATATTGAATAAAGAAATTTGAAAAATGGTTAATATTTTTGAAAAAGCACTACACAATATATTAGATAAGGATGATTAGTATGAATTTAGCTGAAAAAATTTTAAAAGGAGAAATCTTAACTAAAGAGAGGTTATTGAAAATATATGAAAATCCTAATATAGATACATTAGATTTATTGAACGAAGCCTACATATTAAGAAAACATTATTATGGGAAAAAAGTAAAATTAAATATGATCTTAAATGCTAAAAGTGGTATATGTCCCGAAAACTGCGGTTATTGCGGTCAATCTAGAGATATGAAACAAAAGCAAAGATACGCTCTAGTACCAGAAGAACAAATTGTTAGCGGAGCCAAAGTAGCTAACGAGAATAACATAGGTACATATTGCATTGTCATGAGCGGCCGAGGACCTAGTAACAAAGAAATTGATCATATAAGTAGAACAGTAGAAGAAATTAAATCAAACCATCCTCAACTGAAAGTATGTGCGTGTCTTGGTTTAACTAATGATGAACAAGCTAAGAAGCTCAAAGCGTCTGGCGTTGATAGATATAACCATAATATAAATACGAGTGAAAACTATCATGAAGAAGTTGTAACTACCCATACTTATAAGGACAGAACAAATACTATAGAAATTATGAAAGAAAATAATATTTCACCATGTTCTGGTGTGATTTGTGGGATGGGAGAATCAAATCAAGATATTATTGATATGGCTTTTGCCTTAAAAGAAATAGATGCAGATAGTATTCCTATTAATTTTTTACATCCTATTAAAGGTACAAAGTTTGGAGAAATGGATGAATTGACACCCATGAAGTGCTTGCGACTTATATCTCTATTTAGGATTGTCAATCCATCTAAAGAAATTAGAATTGCTGGCGGTAGAGAAGTTAATTTACGTTCACTACAACCTTTGGCTTTAAAGGCAGCAAATTCAATATTTGTAGGAGACTACTTAATTACTGGAGGACAGCCTAATAAATTAGATTATAAGATGATAGAAGATTTGGGATTTGAAATCGACTCTGGATATAATGAGCTGAAAGAAAGAGTATAATGACCTTACAAAGTGATTTTAAAAATTACAAGAAGAAAGTTTATATAGAGAGATTAAATCTATTGGATCCATTCGTGGTAAAGATATACCTATAGATGGGAAAATGATATTAATTTCGCCTCCAATCATTATCAAGACAAGAAGAAACTCGTTTTCAACTCGTTTCTAAAAATTAAAAAAGAGAGTAAAAATTAGGAGCCACTCTCTTTTTTAAAACCACTCAATAAACCAAAAATAAGAATTAAAGCAGAAATAAATAAACATAAAACAAAAAGACCATTAAATTCAGGTGTATTGAAAAAAGAAAACAATTCTAAGTTACTTAAATTACTAAGAAAACCACTATCATTGGGAGTTAGCTTCAAGTAATCAAAAACAAAAATTAAAAGGGTATTCGGATTATCGTGTGGAAAAACATTATAGCTGGTAGATTTTTGCTAAACTAAGGTCAGGCTAGTTGAAGAGTATCTTTTATTTTCTAAGTAATTGTGGTAGCATAAAAATGAACTAGAAAACTGTAGCTAGGGTTCCGCTATCTAGGTAGGTCAGTGACCGAGGGCTACATCTTTTACAATATGTAAAAGGCACCTATTGACATAAAAGGTCCGAGGGGGAAGGTTCAGCGTAGTTGTTATGCGTTGAAATCTTTCTCTTCGGCTCTTTTTTTATTATTTAGGAGGTATTTATCGTATGAAAAGGATCGATGATTTGAAAGCTGGTGTTGCAGTTATTATTTTGAATGAGGAGAACCAAGTTTTGTTGCAAAAAAGGTCCGATGTAGGACTTTGGGGTATTCCTTCAGGACATATAGAAATAGGGGAAACAGTTTCTGAAGCAGCTATTAGAGAAATAAAAGAGGAAACCAATTTAGATATTAGAATTAAAAAGCTTATAGGTGTGTACTCTGAGCCTGATTCTCAGGTTTTTACTTATCCAAATGGAAGAGTAGTGCATTTTATAACAACTTGTTTTCTTGCTGAAATTACTGGGGGTGAACTACGATGTAATTCTTCTGAGTCACAAGAAATTCAATTTTTTGAACAACAAAGTTTACCAAGAGACTTATTGAAAATGCATCCTCAATGGTTAAATGACGCCCTTGCCAATGATGACTTAGCTTTTATTCGTTAAAAAGTAAATCCTTGTTAAGTTAACGGGGGGATTAGTAAAAAGAGGGGTTCAGATAAAAAATTCCACACTATTTTCCGATTACCCAATTAAAATAAATGTGCCAATTGTGAAAAGAATAGCTGAAATTAAATATTTTAAAAACTTACTCAATATACCCCTCCTTTTTTTATCAAATTACCAAAATTAGTTGCTTTATTCCAATTGCTTTATTGACGTTGAGCCTCGGAACCCTTAACAATCCCAAAACTTGTCGAATGGTCGGCTTAATAGCTCACGCTATGCCGACATTCGTCTGCAAGTTTAGTTAAGGGTTCTTCTCAACGCACAATAAATTTTCTCGGCATAAATGCGTCAACTCTTTTATTCTTCAGAAATACTTTTAGTTAATAAAGTTGCTCCACCAATTAACATTCCAATGCCCAAAATAAAGAAACCACTAAAGATAGCAAAAAGACTTCCTAAAGATAAGAAAATAGAAAATAAATTACGTTCTGTTTTTTTCAAATTCAAAACTCCTTTTTAGCAAACTTTATCACAATAGTTATTACTTTACAGGTCTATTTTTCGTCGTTATAATCTAGTTAAATCCCGTAAGGGCGCACTTATACGTCGGATAAATCGACGTGTGCAAAACCGTAATCGACCTTCGTCGATTTTTTATATTCATTTTAAGGAATCGGCGTTGTGGCGCAGATATAAAAATTAATACTACATCAAGACTAAAGCTACTAGTTTTTTGCTAGTAGCTTTTTTATTTTGTTAATTTTTAAATGCCTTTATTTTGAATTTTAAGGGGGCATTTTAAAGATTTAGGGGTAAATCATATAGTTTTATACCTAAAAACCTACATAAGCTTTTAAAACGCAAATATGAGCCAAATAAATATATCTTAATTTCACAAACTAAAATTCAAGCAAATCCAGTGTCGTTTTTTTTAGACACTACCCAGTTACATGCAAATTTAAAAATTGGCATAAAAACTGGTCAACCATGCCGGTTGGACGCTATAGTTCCCGCAGGGGCAAAAAAGCATAAAAAAACGCTAACTTTTAAGCTAACGTTTCAAATCTTTTAAGTAATAATTTTGTTTTTCAAAATTCCAAATTGCCGTAATTGAATGTGCTTTTTCTTCTTCGTCTGTTGTTTTATCTTCGTCACTTGTATTAATCAAATTACCATCTTCGGCATCATCTAAATTTAAAATTTTATGTTTTTGTTTAAGCAATCCACCATAACTCAACATACGTTTTCGGTATAAACCTTTTTCTAAATCGTTCACGATTTCTTGATTTCTTTCGTCATCATCAGTTAAAAAATCAGATGACTTAACCGAATATTTTGAGGTTTCTTTGATTGCTGCTTGAATATCTTTATCACCTTTTTGGTTTGGTTTGATCGCTTTAATATTTGCGGTTCTGTTGCAAAGTTGAATTTATAGTATAATTTTAACAAAAAGGAGTCTT
>NZ_PPQC01000032.1 GCF_002902365.1 Staphylococcus cohnii subsp. cohnii
TAATAATTTTGTTTTTCAAAATTCCAAATTGCCGTAATTGAATGTGCTTTTTCTTCTTCGTCTGTTGTTTTATCTTCGTCACTTGTATTAATCAAATTGCCATCTTCGGCATCATCTAAATTTAAAATCTTATGTTTTTGTTTAAGCAAACCACCATAACTCAACATACGTTTTCGATATAAACCTTTTTCTAAATCATTCACGATTTCTTGATTTCTTTCATCATCATCAGTTAAAAAATCAGATGACTTAACCGAATATTTAGAGGTTTCTTTGATAGCTGCTTGAATATCTTTATCGCCTTTTTGATTTGGTTTGATCGCTTTAATATTTGCTACGGGTCGATAATTTACTTGTAATGCTTTTTGCCATAAATTAACCCATTCTTCTTGAGTTATATAATTAGCTTTATTCTTAAAATAACTATTTTCAACACATAATAAAACATGCATATGTTGATTATAACTACCATCATTTTTATTAACTGTTACTTCCGTTGAACGCAAAAACCCAACAAGATTTTGCTTCACTTTTTTATATCTACTTAACCTATCAAATGCTTTCGTTAAATGTTTCAAACTTTGTTCTAAAGTATCCCCATCTATCGCATTTTTCGTTGAAAGTGTTAAAAATAACCAACGCGCTTTTGGTTTTTCTTTAACAACTTCTTCAATCACTTTTTGAGCTTGATAACTATTTTTCATAGCACGCCTCCAATTACAAACTGGGCAGAGTTTCGACTTACAAAACCATGTCTTATGTAACTTCAAATAACCTTCATCAGTCGGCTTGAACTCTAAGACGTTACCACATTGTTTTACATTAAAAGCCTTTTTTATTTTTAAAATTTCCAGTATATCTGCATAACTTACATTATCTATCTTCTTTTCTCTCCATGGGCGTTGTTTCCCACTTTTCGTCATATCTTTAAGTGTTTCGTTATCTTGATTTTCGTCTATACATCTAGTAGTATTATATTGCATATAAAGAGACCTCCAGTAGTTGTTTATTGAGTAGACGCTTTAATCATACTACTGGGGTTTTTTTATGTCAAAAATTCCTTTCAACAAGAAAAATAGCTATAATCCCTTACATACCAAGGATTACAGCTATAATTTTAAAATCGAGTTATTTCTATATAGTATCAAGACAAGAAGAAACTCGTTTTCAACTCGTTTCAAAAACCTTTCAAAAACCATCAATCCACAAAAATACCACGCGAATGACACTCAAAATACAAGACTACAATTAAAAAATACTTAGAATAAAATTAAATAAAATACGAAAATTAAAAGGAGTTAAAAATGCCTT
>NZ_PPQC01000033.1:0-12897 GCF_002902365.1 Staphylococcus cohnii subsp. cohnii
CCCTTCAAAGTTTACATTTTTAAGTGTCTACTTTGAAGGGAGCATATCATGATGATAGGGATTAGCCATTTATTTTTATATTAGACGATCATTTTATATCATTGTCGAATTTTTCATGTCGTCATCGTGTGTCTATGATTTTGATTTTTCATCTATACTCGTATACTAAACTGTAGTGCGGTATTCTTCTTCTAATTTTCCTAAATGTCTCAACGTAGGTGTAAGCGCAGCGAAAAAGAAACCTTCTTTCAATTTACGAGCTTGTGGCGCACGTGAAGAATATGCTCTAGAACCACCGTTTACCATCGAAGCTTGATTTACTTCTAATAATAGGTAACCAGCTTCTTTTTTAATTTTGATCAGTTCAGCAAAATTATCGTCTAAATCATCGTTTTCAATAATATGATAAAACGCGTTTTTAAGCTGTTTATATTGGTTTTCATACGCATTGATATCGAATTCTAAATATTTATTGATGCCATTTTGTGCGTCAGAAAATTTATGAATTAAATCTAACGAAGCTCTGATTGAACCGAGCGCTATAGGAATTTGTAAAGCTACAAATTGTGGTCGAATGGCAGAAGCAAAACTTTTTGCTTCTTTTGTTATAATTTGTGATTCAGGGATCTCTACGTTTTTCATTTCAATAGCAAATGTAGCCGACCCATTGACACCTAAGAAATTTGATTTTTCATCTAAAGTTATACCTTTTTGATTCGCTTTTACAATAAACATCACTAACTCATCTGTATCATTTGCTTTAGAAATTGCTCCAAAATAATGATCAGACGCAATATTACTTATTGCAGGTAATTTGCCATTAATAATTAATGTGTTGTCATTATAATGATGTGTTAAATTGAATGATTCTAAATCGTTAAAAGATTTCATAGGGTTAGATAAACCTGTTGCTCCTAAAATTTCTCCATTTAATAACTGTTGCTGTAAAGTTTTATTTAAATGTGGTTGATTTGCGTGTTGTAAATAAGTTGAAAATGCTAATTGACACCATAGACAAAAACCTGTAGTTAAGCAGGATTTTGAGACTTCTTCAATGACTTCTAGATTATTTTTTAAGTCATTTTCAGAAAAATAGCCATCTCTAAATAAGCCTTGAATGAATGGTCGTGGGTAATAACTCCCTTCATCAATTTCAATAACATAGGGATCTAATTCTGTTTCAATACGTTTTTGTAAAGTCATATAAATTACTCCTTTATTCTCCAAATCTGATTAAAATTAATTTTTCTAAATAACTAATTATTCTATCTATCAAAAATCCAAAGAGTCCAATAAAGAAGATCGCTGATAATACATCTTCTAAATTTAACATATTACGCGCATCTACGATTAAAAATCCTAGTCCAGATTGGGCTCCAATCATTTCACCTGAAACTAAGAAAATCCAACTTGTTCCCACTGCCATGTGAATACCAGCCATAATATGTTTAAATGAAGCGGGGAATAAGATGTTACGATATAACGTCCAACCACTTAAATTCATATTTGACGCAATTTTTAAGTATTGTGGCTCAACATTCCTAACGCCTTTAATCGTACTAAATACAATCGGGAAAAAAGCAGCGATAAAGATGATAGCCATTGCTGGTAAACTACCAATACCAAACCATAAAACAACAAATGGCGACCAAGCTATAGGTGAAATAGGTCGTATAAGTTGAAATAACGGCTCTATTGCAGTGTGCAATAAGGTGCTTCGACCTAAAATAAAACCTGTTGGGACACCAATTAAAATTGCGATACTAAATCCAATAAAAAATCGAAATAAACTGATGCCCAGATGGGTAAATATTTCCCCGGTAATAATAAAATGCCAAATACTCTGTGCTACTAGGATAGGACCTGGGAGTAATATCGGTTTATAATCTCCAATCCAAATGACACATTGCCAAATAAATAAGAAAAGTATAAATGTTAGTATAGGTAAAGTTTGCTTTTTAATTAAATTACCTGACATGCTGCTTATGCCTCCTTATACAGTGTTGGATCAACGAATGATTTATAAGATGGTGTTTCGAAAAGTTGATGTTGGTTAATCAACTGTGTAATTTTTTGATAACCATCTTCTTTAATAGATAAATTGCCATATGATGTCCATTCTGCGGATTGTTCCAATACTTTTCGATCTTGTTTAAAGTGCTTAGACATAATATCAACACTTTGTGATTTATCATTCATTCGATATCCAGCTTTTTTATAATCAGATATAAAACTTTGAGCAACATGTTTTTGATCTTTTATTAAGTCAGTTCTAAGTACTAAAGCACAACAGTATGCATCGGGAATCACTTCATTACCATGTTTTAAAGTTTTTCCTTTGCCTAACTTTTCTCCTAATGCGCCAAAAGGTTCGGCCACAGAATATCCAGAAATTCTATGTTCATTTAGGGCAGCTGGCATTTCTGCTGGAGCCATTTCATGATAACTGAATGTTTGAGCATTCAAATTTAATTGTTTTCTCATTTCTTCCAATAATAAGTAGTGCGTTGAATAACGATGAGGGATGGCAAATCGATACTGATGCTCATTATTAAAATTGTTTACCGTTTCACCTTTTTGTCCCATAATGACGTTACCTTCGTGGTGTCCTAGCGCAACTGCTTTAATATCAGCACCCTTTTGTTTAGATTTCATAGCTAATTCTATTAAGGTTGATGCGCCATCAATTCTCCCACTATTTAATGCATCCATAAGATCTGGCCAATTATTAAACTTAATTAATTTTAATTTATAACCATTATGTTTAGCTTGTGCTTTTACTTTTTGAGTCATCATTAAGTTAGCAGAATGTGTAATTGGCAAATAACCAATTTTTAAAGTCTTTTGCGGTTGATTATGTTGATTATTCTTCTGTATAGATTGATTATTACATGCACTTAGTATAAGGATCATAATTATTGGAAAGATGATTATTTTTTTCAATAGTTACAACTCCTTATATGTAATATTCAGGTTCTGCTTGATGGTGGTTTAATGCGAATTTTTCCATAATATTATTTCTTAAAGTTAATAAATAACTATCATTTCTATTTCTCGGATGTGATTGTTCAATTGAATATTGGCTTATAATATTACAGCCATCGCCGAGTAAGATAATGTGATCAGAAAGGTAAATGGCTTCATCAATGTCATGCGTAACTAATATAATCGTAGCTGTAGATTGTTTTTGGAGTTGTACAAGTTGATCTTGTAATTTATAACGTGTAAAAGCATCCAGTGCGCCTAATGGTTCATCCATCAATATGACTTTGGGTTGATGGACTTGTGCACGGCAAAGTGCTACGCGTTGTTTCATTCCTCCAGATAATTGCTCTGGAAACGTCTTTCCTTTATGATCTAAATCAACATATTTTAAATAATTATTGATTTCACCATCACTCATTTCGCGATTTAATCCTAAACGAATGTTGTCATTAATGTTTTTCCACGGCAGTAAATTATGATGCTGAAAAATCATTAAACAATCAGGTGATGGATTTTGTTTTAATTGATCTTCAATTTTAACAGTACCTGACGAAGGTGTTAAAAATCCGCCTATAATGTTTAACATGGTAGACTTTCCACAACCACTTTTACCTAGAAAAGTAACTATTTTACCTTTTTCAATATTTAAATTAAAATCATCGATAACACGATGGTCTCCAAATTGATGTTGGATGTGATTAATGCGAATCATGGCAACACCTCTATTATTCCTATCTAATTAATATGTTTTTTTGATAAAAAAAAAGCGGCAGAAATCTAAAATGTATCATTTGATTTCATATTGCCGCTCCTTGAATAGTGTTTAGGTTATTTATAAGTTTACCCCAATTTTTAGCTTAAATAAGATTGTTAGCTAGCAATGGTGTGACGAGTATGATACATACTTATAAATAACTTTTGCTAACTAAACCTATGGAATTATAAATATAAAGAGAAAGTTTAGTTATAATTTTTCAATATCATCAATAGGTGTATCTACAGCTTTTCTTGCACGACGAACGGCGTCTTCATCAGGTGCATCATATAAGCAGATACATTTTGACATATCTTCACATACATAAGTACGTTGGAATTGAACTTCAGGGACTTCTTCATAGTGGACAGAATTTTTCTTTTTACGCGCTAAATATTGATCCATTGTGATACCTTCTGGGATGTTCCACGTAACAAGATAATCAACGTGTGCATCACCTTTTTTAACTTCTTCTAAGTCTTTACCTACTAAACGTACTTCTTTAACTAAATTAATGTTGATAGATGCATCTTCAAGAAATTGTTTAGCTTCTGTATCACTGTTCGCTTCTACAATAAAATAGCCATGTGTTAAATCTTCTGTTGCTTGTACTTCAATTAATGTTGGTACTTCACCAGTAGTGAGTTTTGCTGCTTTATCTTCTAAGTCTTTTTTAGACTTTGCGAAATCAAGATTATTTGCTTCGAGTAAATATAATGTCATTTAATAGAACCTCCAATGTTTATAATAAATGCATAGTACTATAATTCTTATCAAAATACAAGGATATAAAAGGATGTTATTTTAATTTTCTGATAATTGTTAAAAATTATATTCTATGTAAAGTAAAATCTTTCGGGAAACATGTAACGTTAATTTTTAAAAAATTTCAAAACGTATATAAAATGATATAAACATTTATATTTAATTAAACTGTATTAAATATAAGAAAAAACGGGGGGAGAAAATTTTAGGTTTCATAAAACTAAAGAAAACGTCAACTTCTATATTTATCATAGAAATTGACGCTTAAGCTTGAGCAAGCATTGTTTATGTTCTAACTTTTTATCGTTGTGATTTTAGATATTATAGTAAGACTGTTGCTAAAATTGGTGCAACAACGACTACGATTACACCTACGATTACTAGTGAAATAGAGGCCATTGAAGCTTCTGTCTCACCAAATTCTTGTGCAGATGACACTCCTAATGAATGGCCACTTGTACCAAGTGCGAGCCCACGAGCAATAGGGTTTGTAATGTTAAATAATTTAATGAGTTTGGAACCTAAAGCATAAATAATGACACCATTTAAGATTACTGCCAATGATGTTAGTTCTTTAATACCACCAATATCGGCTGATACTGGTAAAGCAATGGCAGTGGTAGCACCTTGTGGTAACATAGATGCAATGATTTCATTTGAAAATTGGAAAGCACTTGCAATGAAATAGATAAATACCAAAGCAGCTGTCGTTCCGAAAGCAATACCACCAAGGATTTGTTTCCAATATTTCTTGAGCACGTCACGTCTTTTATATAACGGAATCGCAAAACAGATAGTTGCAGGTTCTAAAAAGAAATTGATGATGTCGCCACCGATTTTATAATTTGCATAATCTATACCTGTTAACTTTAGAAATGCTATACCGAAGACCATGCTGACAAATAATGGTGTAAATAAAAAGAAGCCATTCGTTTTCTTGAATAATATCGTTGCTACGATAAAAGGTATAATAGATAATAAAATTCCAAAATATGGTGTGTTAATGCCTAAATGTTCAATCATAATTTTTCCTCCGTTAACTGTTTAGGTTTTCTTTTCTTAGGTATAAATGATTTTGTAATTAACATTTGTGAGAAAAATCCAGTGCATAGTAATAATAAGATTGTAGAAATGATAATTAGCAATATAATCAAGATCGGACTTTGGCTTAATACGCCTAAAGAATTAATAACTGAAATACCTGCAGGTACAAATAAGAAACCAATATTATTTGTTAGCGTCGTACCCACTTTTTCAACTTCCCCAAGTTTAACAATCCCTGTACATAAAGCGATAAATAATAAGACTAGACCTATCACTGATGCTGGCATTGGAATAGGCATGAAACTTTCGATAATATTTGATAAAAGCATGATGATTGCCAGCACTAGTACTTGATGAAAAAAGTTATACGTTTTTGAATGACTAGGCTGCTTCTCAGTTTGTTTTTTGTTTGTTTCCATAATGTATTTCCTCCCGAATTAATCTTGAGTTAATTATAATATGAAAACGGTTGCTACTAGTCGTTTTAAAGGTGAATTACGAAACGTATATACTGAGTTGCATTAATTACGATGTGACATTCAAAGTAAGCCCATATTCTGCTTGAACGTTTTCATATATGAGCGACTGACTTGGAATTTTAATGCATTTGTCATCGTAAGTTGATAGGTATAGTTAAACCAATGTTCTATTGTTTGTATGTGTAATTTATTAACAAGCGTGGCACGGTGAATTCTCATAAACAAAGGATCCGCAATTTTTTTTTCGTAATGGTTAAGTGGTTCAGTTGTATGATAATTTTCTTGTAAGGTGTTGATCGTAGTAATACCGTTATTAACAGAAATAGCAATAATATCTTCTAAATTAATGATATGAATACGCTCATCTACTTCAATAGGTAAAACCATTTGTGAAGTTGGCGTATTTTCTTTGTGAGCATCATTTTGATGCTGGCTGACATCATTTGCTTGTTTATAAGTATCGTGATCGAGCGCTGTTTCAACTTTATGGATGGCCTGTGCAATACGTTTTTGTTCGAATGGTTTTAAAATATAATCCGTCGCATCTAGCTCAAAAGCTTTAACGGCGAAAGTATCATGTGCCGTAGCAAAAATAATATGTGGTGGGTTTTGCATTTTGTTAATTTTATTTGCTAAATCGAGTCCACTCTCTTCCATTAAATTAATATCTAAAAAAATTACATCATAACGATCATAAAGTAAGAGTTCTAATGTTTCTGAAACATTTTCTGCTTCATTAATTACATCAAACGTACGAATTTCATTTAATAAGTAATGAAGTTCGTTACGCGCTAAAGGTTCATCATCTACAATAATTGCTTTCAATGTTTTTCGTCCTCTCTTATGAAAAATGGAATAGTATAACTTACGTTGGTACCTTCTTTGCTGGAATGAATATGCATTTTAGCTGTAATACCAAATAAGCCTTCCAATCTGTGATTTAAATTCTCTAAGGCGCTACCTGTGCCTAAATCAGAATAAACACGTGTATTACCTATATTATTAATTTTATCATCAGGGATTCCTGAACCATTATCTTCAACTGATATATATAATCCATCTGCTGTTTTATAAGCGGTTACGATAATACGATTGTTATATTTACGGTTTTTAAAGGCATGTTTGATGGCATTTTCTATAAGTATTTGTATTGCAAATGGTGGTACAAGTGCACCATAACATGAATCTTCAATATTGAATGAAACATCAAAACGATCTGGATAACGTGCTTGTTCCAGTGATAAATAAGCCTCAACTTGTTGCAATTCCTTTTCAAGTGAAATCGTATTGTTACGTGCACCTTGTAAATTTGAGCGGAAAAATTGGCTGAGCTGTAACAGTAACTTTCTTGCTTTTTCACTATCAATTCTGACTAAGGCAGAAATTGTGTTAATGGCATTGAAAAAGAAGTGCGGATTTACTTGTGCTTGTAGTGATTTGATTTCGGCATCTCTAACTAAAGCGCTTTGTGTTTCAGCTTGTCCTAATTCAAGTTGACTAGAAAATATCTCTGCAAGGCCAGATGCTAACTGTTTGTCGGAATGAGAAACATCGTGCCTATTAGTAAAATATAGTTTTAAAGTACCAATAACATCATTCTTGACTCTTAATGGAACGACAATGGCTGCTTCAAGCGGGCATTCAGGATGATTGCAACCAATATCTTCCCTTGAATATGCTTCTTTTAAAGTACCTGCTTGTATTGCCTGTTTTGAAAGATTGGTAATGATTTGTTTTTGGGCAACATGATGATCACTTGCTGCACCTACATGCGTTAATATATCTTTACGATTAGTGATAGCGACTGCCGAAACACGCATAAGATCTAAAATAATGGTAGCTGCTTGTTTGGCAGAATGCTCATTTAATCCTGAGCGGAAAAATGGTAATGTTTCATTTGCTAGTTGTAAAACATCGTGTGTTTGAATAGCACGTGTTTCTTCTTCTTGTTTGATTGTCGATAATATAATTGATAAAAAAATTGCTGTACCGATTGAGTTGATTGAAATCATAGGTAAAGCAATTAATTTAACTAGTGACCAAGCATGCTCCGTATTATCAGAAAAGATTAAGATACAAATCATTTGAATAACTTCTGTAGTACCTCCAATAATAGTACCTTTAACTATGGTAGGATACTGACGTGCACGCATTGCTCTATAACCAAAATAACCGGATACTAGCGCAATAAATATAGATGAAATCAGATAAATATAAGCATCAGCACCACCAATATAAACACGATAAATGCCTGAAATTATTGCGACGAAAATAGCGACGAATGGTCCTCCAATTAACCCTGAAACGCCTATGGTAAGTACGCGCGTATTTGCGAGAGAAGCCTCAGGATCTAAGTGATTATAGACACTGCCATTAACGACTTCATTGCCATTGATTTGTATACCTGTGAAGTTTGAAATCATAGAGAAACACCCGAAAATGATGATGAGCTGCCATTGTGAACTTCGTTTATCTCTTTGATTCATCATTGTTTTAAAGTGATTAATATTCATTAATATATAAGCGATAATAATAATAAGACCTACACGTTCTAGTAATAAAATAAATAAATTTAACATCTCATACACCTTTATAGATAATTTGTCTATCTAGTATAATACATATTTTTGATTATGTATTAATTATTCTTATAGAAAAGAATAGAATTTTTAAACGCTATCAATATATTTTGTGGAATAATTAAAAAGTTACTTAATACACTTTGTGTGCTCTTTTTTAGCAATAAATTGAAGTAAATGTTATTTTTATCTTATTGACTTTTTTAAAAAATGTTTTGAATTTTAAAAAGTCATGTTTACCATGTAATCATTATTATAAGACAAGAGAAAATGTTTTGGAGCTGGACAAGTTAAATCATTAATAATGATTATGGTTGTTTTACGGGGATTTAGGAGGCAAAATAATATGGAATCAGAACAACCATTTGAAGGAGATAACAGACTTCTTTTAGGTATTTTTTTAAGAGTAATAACATTTTGGTTGTTTGCTCAATCGCTCGTTAATATCGTTCCTGCATTAGAAGCATCTTTCACAACTAGTTATGGAACGATAAACGTAGCCGTAAGTTTAACCACATTATTATGTGGTTTGTTTGTTGTAGGTACAGGAAGACTTGCAGATCGATATGGTAGGGTCAAAATGACTTATATCGGTTTGACTTTAAGCGTTCTTGGATCATTACTTATTATCATTCCAGGATTTTTGTCCCTTTGTTAGTACTTGGGAGAGCAATACAAGGGCTGTCTGCAGCATGTATCATGCCTTAGACATTAGCAATTATAAATGAATACTATATTGGAAGAAGGCGACAACGTGCGTTAAGTTACTGGTCTATCGGTTCATGGGGTGGTACTGGAATTTGTTCGTTTTTTGGTGGCATCATGGCTACCTTTGTAGGATGGCGATCTATATTTATTATTTCGATAATAGTAGCTTTAGTGTCTATGTATTTAATCAAACACACGCCAGAAACGAAAGCCATTCAAACTGAGGCATCAAAGCGTGCCAAATTTGATTTTGTAGGGCTAATTATATTAATAGTTGCAATGCTGAGTGTCAATTTAATCATTACACAATCTTCAAATTATGGTTTCTTTTCACCGCTTATTTTGATGTTAATTGTGATATTCATCATTTCAATTATTGTATTTATATTATTTGAAAACAAAGTTAAAAACCCATTGATAGATTTTAAACTTTTTAAACATAAAGCATACAGTGGTGCTACAGTGTCAAACTTTTTACTAAATGCTGTAGCAGGGACGCTTATTGTTGCGAATACTTATTTTCAATCGGGATTACATTTCACCTCATTCCAATCTGGTATGATGACTATTACTTACTTAGTAGCTGTTTTAATCATGATTAGAGTCGGAGAAAAAATCCTACAGGAAATCGGTCCTAAAAAACCAATGCTTATAGGTGCAGGGCTTAATGCGATAGGGATTCTATTAATCTCGTTAACCTTTTTACCTACACCTGTTTATGTCATCAGTTGTGTGTTAGGTTACTTAATTTATGGTGTGGGCTTAGGTATGTATGCCACACCTTCAACAGATACAGCTGTTACTACTGCGCCAGAAGATAAGGTAGGTGTCGCGTCTGGTGTATATAAAATGGCATCTTCACTTGGTAACTCATTTGGTGTAGCTATTTCAGGGACAATATTTACGATTATGTCAGCTCGTGACAATATTCATGTTGGTGCCATGTATGGACTGTGGTTTAATGCTGCATTAGCAATCATTGCATTTGTATTTGTATGGTTATTAATTCCGAAAAAGCAATTTAATAATTAGTTATGGTAATAAGATTTTTGAAGTAAATAACAAAATGAAATGCATCCTCTATGCTAGATTAAGCATCAAGCATAGAAGGGTGCATTTTTTAGAGTAGTATATTTGAAAAAATTAGGATATAGACAAACCTCATATGCGTAAATTAGTTTGAAATGTACAGTAAAATTATTGGTTATCATTGGGAAATCATATTATAATTTAGTAAACGCTTACAGGGAGGTCTGGATTGATGCAAACTTTATGGCAAAATGAACAAGATCGTTTAACTTTACTAAAACAACTTGTAAATCACCAATCAATTACGAATACACAAGGAGAGAAAACATTCCCTAATCTGGTAAACCAATTGTTATTTCAACTTAAATATTTTAAGACCAATCCCAATCAAATTCAAAAAATACTAACGGATGATGATAAAGAAGTATTAATTGCTTTTTATCAGGGTTCCCAATCCGGTAAAACTATTGTACTTGTTAGTCATTATGATACGGTCGATGTGTCGGAATTTGGTTTAGCTCATGATTTAGCTTGTAATCCTGATAAATTAAAGCAGTATTTTTTAGAAAACCAAAATTATTTAGATAAAGGGGCTGTAGAAGACTTACTTAGTGAAGATTACTTATTTGGTCGTGGGATTATGGATATGAAAGCAGGTCTCATGTTGCATATGTCTTTAATTGAATTAGCATCCATTGAACAATGGGATATTAATTTGATTTTAGTTACGGTTCCAGACGAGGAAGTAAATTCTTCTGGTATGAGAAAAGCGGTAGAAAAATTAGCAGAATTAAAAGCTAACTACGATTTAGATATACAATTACATTTGAATAGTGAACCTACTTTTCAGCAAGCTACTTCAGATGAAAAACATTATATATATTCAGGATCAATTGGTAAAATCATGCCAGCAGTACTGTGCTATGGAAAGGAAACACATGTCGGTCAGCCTCTTGAAGGTTTGAGTGCTAACTTTATGATGAGTTATATTGCACAAGCGGTAGAATATAACACACAGCTAAAAGAACATTTTGAAAATGAATCCACACCTGTACCTGTAACATTAATGATGAAAGATATTAAAGATACATATGATGTGCAAACGCCATACAAAACCATAGGATTATTTAACTTCTTTCTATTTAACAAAACACCTAAAGATGTTTTTAGAGAATTCATAAATACGGTCATCACTGCTGTTGAGCGTTGTGAATCGGATTGGCTATCTGTATTAGAAACAGAAGATTACCAATTCGATAAAAAAATTAATGTTCTGACATATGAGCAACTTAGGCAATATGTTGTTAAACAGTACGGTGAAGAAGCAATCACTAATCTTATAGATCAAACACTTCAAGAAACGTCAGAGTTACATTTACAGAATATTCATGTTGCAGATAAGCTGATGCAAATATGTAAGAATATAGCGCCAGCTGTAGTGACATTTTTTGCTTCACCTTATTATCCAGCTGTTAATGCTTCATCCGACAAGCACGTATCCTCAACTATAGAATTAGTGAAACATACACTAAATGAACAATTTCAGCGTAGTAGTGAACAAGTATATTATTTTAATGGCATCAGTGATACGAGTTATTTAAAGTTTGATGGAGATATGGAACAGATGGTTATATATGAGCAAAATACGCCAAATTTCAATCGTACATACACTATTCCTTTTGAATCAATAAAAGCCATCAGTGCACCTACATTGTTGATAGGACCCAACGGCAAAGATGCTCATAAATTAAGTGAGCGTCTGCATAAGCAGAGCGCATTAATAGAATTACCTGTCGTGCTAGAAAAAGTAGTTAAGTCATATATTTAAACTAGATATGTAGCTAGTACTTGTTAGAAGGTGTGCGATTACGCTATTATGAATAATAAATATTTAAATAACTTTAATTGAAAAATGGAGTGTCAAATATGATAGAGGCGTATAAAGATTTTTGGAAAAAATATATAGATTTTCAAAGTAAATCCAATAGATTAGAGTTCTGGACACCAGTGCTGATTCATATTGTTTGTATATTTATTGTAGCTATTATTGGTGTTATTGCTTTTATTTCAGGTGCTTTTGTTGTTGCTACAATCCTGTCAATATTGGTTGGGATTTTTGTTTTGGCAATGATTATACCAATGTTTGCTATTACATTGCGACGATTTTATGATGCAGGAAGAAGAAGAACTTCTGCCATCATTCTTATAGCTGTGTCTATTATTATGAACATTTCATTTGATTTGATTCAAATCAATAGCATAGCCATCTTACTTAATGTGATTGCATGGATATGTACGATTTTATTAATCATTGAAACATTGCTACCTTCTCGTAATGAATCGGATGCCACTTTAAAATGGTTATAGCATTTTAAATGCGAATGAAGATATGAGATAGCAAGTGTTTAGATGTATGAATTATGGCGAACTTTAATGTCGTAGTAGAGGAATAAGTATAATACACGCGTTTTAACAAAGATGTTCAAGTAATTTTCCAAAAATGAAAAATTAAAATTTATCGCTTATAAGCCGTTGTCATTAAAAGTCTGAAACA
>NZ_PPQC01000033.1:12911-57848 GCF_002902365.1 Staphylococcus cohnii subsp. cohnii
TAGGGTATAAAAATTATCTGAAAATTCATTGTATTAAAAAAGTAAACCTTTAATATAAAAGAAGAAAGGTGGAGATAACATGGAATGGTTAAAATTGATTGGAATTTTAATTATAGTACTTGGTTTTTTATTCAAGATTGATACGATTGCTGTGATTTTAATCGCCGCTGTAGCGACGGGACTTGTATCAGGTTTAAATTTGTACGTTATTCTTGAAACATTAGGAAAAGCTTTTGTTGATAATCGTTTAGTTACACTTTTTATTTTAACATTACCTATGGTGGGGTTAATTGAGCGTTTTGGTTTAAAAAAGCAGGCCTCGAATATGATTGGTAAGGTGAATAAAGTTACGAGTGGGCGATTGATGACTATCTATTTATTCATTAGAGAATTAGCGGGTGTTGCATCAATACGTATCGGAGGACATCCACAGTTTGTACGTCCATTGATTAATCCAATGGTACAGGGTGCGTTAAGAACACGCTATCATTTGCAAGAACATGAAGTAGACGAAAAGGATATCGAAAAGATTAAAGCGCAGACTTCTGCGATGGAAAATTATGGTAATTTCTTCGGTCAAAATTTGTTTGTAGGGGCAGCAGGTGTATTGTTAATGGTTGGTACGTTTCAGTCTTTAGATATTAAAGTGAATGCCATTGATCTTGTATTAGCATCATTACCAATCGCTGTTATTGTCTTTTTTATTGTGTGGATAAATAATATTAGATTTGATAAATATTTAGATCGGAAATACGGTAAAAAGCAGGTGGAAAGACATGAGTGAGCATACATTAAATCAAATTTTAGAACTATTTTACATATTAATTGGTTTACAATTACTTTATACGGCATATCGCGTGTTAAAAGCATCAACAAATAGCAAAAAATATGGTACAGCTTTATTTTGGATTTTATTAGCTATTTTATTTATTGCCGGTCCTTATATACCTAACGTAATCAATGGCATATTTATCATAGTTATGGGAATATTAACGCTATGTAAACAAGTGGTTATTAAAAATATTATAGATGTCAACGAAGCACAGGGAAATTTAGGTTCACAAAAATATGGAAATAAATTATTTATCCCCGCTATTGTTTTAGCTATAGCTGCGATTATCGTTTCTAATTGGACACCATTAGGAGGAGCAATAGGTTTAGGTGTTTCTTCGATATTAGGGTTACTTGCTGCATATATTGTTATTAAGCCAAATGGTAAATATATACTTTATGACAGTGACCGTCTAACCCAACAAATTGGAACAGTTGGTATACTACCGCAATTCTTGGCTGCATTAGGCGTACTTTTTACAGTGAGTGGTGTGGGGGATGTTATTTCCAAAGGCATATCCTCTTTTTTACCAGAGGGCAATCATCTTATAGGTGCGGCAGCATATGTCATTGGCATGGTGCTTTTTACAATGTTAATGGGTAATGCATTTGCTGCATTTACCGTTATCACAGCGAGTATCGGTATTCCATTTGTTATCGCCCAAGGTGGAGATCCTGTTATAGCCGGTGCACTGGCTATGACTGGTGGATTTTGTGGTACATTATTGACACCTATGGCAGCTAATTTTAATACTTTACCAGTTGCTTTATTAGAAATGAAACAAGAATTCGGCGTGATTAAAGCGCAAGCGCCCATTGCACTTATATTAATTTTGGTGCATATAGGATTAATGTATGTTTGGGCGTTTTAAAATGTAAAAAGTATAAATTAAAAAATGAAAAGGGGATGTTAATGATGAAAATATTAGTAACAGGGTTTGATCCTTTTGGTGGAGAAGAGATTAATCCAGCATTGGAAGCTGTTAAATTATTGCCAAATGAAATTGAAACACATCAGATTGATAAGATAGAAATACCTACAGTTTTTAATAAAAGCAAAGAAACTATAGTTAATAAATTAAAACAAGAACAATATGATGTTGTATTGACAATTGGACAAGCAGGTGGAAGATTTGAATTGACGCCAGAACGTGTAGGTATAAACATTGATGATGCGCGTATACCTGATAATGAAGGTAACCAGCCGATAGATGAAGTTATTCAATCATCAGGCGATGCCGCATATTTTTCCAATTTACCAGTTAAACGTATGACAGAGGCGATTAAGTCTGCAGGGGTACCAGCGAGATTGTCTAATACAGCAGGTACTTTTGTATGTAATCATATTTTGTATCAACTTGGATTTTTACAAGCAACACAATTTCCAAATATTAAATTTGGATTTATACATGTGCCTTTTATCCCTCAACAAGTCACAGACAAACCTGAAAAACCATCCATGTCTATTCAAACGATTGCAGAAGGTTTGGAAGCTGCTCTCAAAGCGATTATAGAATCAGATGAGGACATTAAAATTGCTTTAGGTGAAACGCATTAAATTATTTTTAGAACATATATTAAAATAAAAAAGCAGTGACACATACTATGATGATAGCGGGTGTCATTGCTTTTTTTAGTGCGTAAAACAATGTAGTAATAAAGTCGTAACTTGTTATTTTAATAATAGTGTTCATTTCTTGAATAATTCATACGAACTTCATAATAAGTTTTTCCAAAATAAGTAGCTTGTTTATCATTGCTCAACTTAAATCCAACTTGCTCATAAAAATGAATCGCATTTTTATTTTCTTCAACTACCCATAGGGTTACATTGTCAGGATAAGATAATTCCAAGGCACGTTGTGTAAGTGCATAACCAATCATATGACGCTGATAATCTTCCAATAAATAAAGTGCGAAGATTTCACTTCAGTCGTCAGAAGAAGATGAGGATTCCGTTTTGCCATAAGATATGAAACCTACTACTTCGTTTTCGACGAGGGCAACTAATGTCGGAACATTGTGCAAATAAGACTTTCTGATAAATTGAGCTTTGTCTAGGTTTTCTAAGTAATTATTTTTAGATAAATGGTCATAAGTTTCCAACCAACTTTCATAGTGGACAAGTGCTTTACCATACTTATCTGCTTCAGTTAATGCTCTTATTGTAAACTCCATACATCTTCCCCCTTTGTTTATCAAATTGTAAATATTATAGCATCTAACGATGTGTAAAAGAAATTTTTGAATTCATTACATGTAAATGAAAGAATTTTAAAATTCAATAAAGTAACATGACTCATTGTTTAGTTAATATTTGTTTAATTGAGAGAATCCGCAAGTTTTAAAGCTTCTTGTTTTGCTTGTTTACTGTAATATGAATGAGCAAAGTGCATTTGTAAAATTAAAAACAAACCACTAAATGTCCAATACAAACCAAGTGCTGCTGCAGAATGTAAAGATATGTAAGTTATAAAAATAGGTGATAATATCATCATCACATAATATGTTTTGCGTTGATTTTTAGGATAATGCATTGCATTTACAAGAGGTTGTATGAAATAAATAGCAGCTGCAATTAATGACATCCATAAATCAGGTTTTGTTAAATTGAACCATAAAAAATGAGGGAATTGATCTATTCCACCACTGCTAGGAAATTTAAGTGTCACGATTAAACCAAATAATATGGGCAACTGTATTAAAATTGGTAAACAACCGATAACGCTTTTTATTGGATTAATGTCATAACGCTTATAAGTGGTCATCAAATCTCTATTAGCTTCACGTTTTTCCTCCTGTGTTTGCGCATCTCTTACGCGTTGTTTGATGTTATCAATTTGCGGTTGTACTATCTTTGTTTTTTCTCTGATCAGATGCATGTTTTTAACTTGTATTAACATAAACGGCATTAAGATAAGGCGTATGGTCAGTACAATCATGATGATGGCTAACCCATAATTGTCGTTAAACAACTTTCCCAATCCATGCAAAAACATATCAATGGGTTTTACAAAAATAAAGTAAAACCAGCCACTTCTATCCTCTTGTTTTGAATAATCACAAGCAGTTAAAAGTAAAGGTAGCATCGTCATCATTAAGACAATCCAATTTTTCTTCATATGTTATTTCCTCCTGCTCGGGTTTTGAACAATGTAACTTTAACACAATTGCATACAATTTTTAAATATTATTTAAATAATTTCGAAAAACATTTTAATGAATGACTTACAGGTATGTTTGATATACAGAATGATTTGCTGAACGAAACTTATATGAATACAAGCGGAACATTTAAAGAATATAGTGAAGTTGTGTCATAATGAAATTGTTAAACGAGTAGAGGAATGTGATAAATATGTTAATAGGCATGATTTCAGATTTACATATCGATAGACATAATAAACTAACGCCCAAAGATTATGAACAGGCATTAGTTACAGTAATTGAGCAACAAAAAATTGAATTATTACTTATCGCTGGAGATGTTTCAAATCATTATAAGTTAACGCAATCATTTGTGAAGGAAATCGAGATACAAACAATGATAAAAGTACTGTTTGTACCGGGAAATCATGATTTTTGGTCAACGGATACTGGGGCGACTTCTTCTGAAATCTTGGATACTTATATCAAAATGGATAATTGCTTAATAGATGATCCTTTTGTCATAAATGAAGCGTGGGCGATTGTAGGTAATACAGGTTGGTATGACTATACATATGCACACTCTAAATTCTCTTTGGAACGCATTGCACGTAGGAAATATTATGGCGCTACTTGGCAAGATAAAGTGAAAATAGATTGGCAAATTGAAGACCAAAAATTATCAATGATAGCGGCCAAACAAGCGATGAAGGATATTGAAAAAGTAAAAGATAAAAAAATTATATTAATGACACACATCGTGACTCATCGTAAATTCGCAGTACCAATGCCACATAGAATATTTGATTATTTTAATGCATTTATAGGTACTTCGGGTTTTGATGAAATTTATACCCAATATGATATTAGATATAGTATTATGGGCCATGTTCATTTTCGAAATGTTTTTGAAGAAAACAACGTGACATATATTTGTCCGTGTTTAGGCTATCAACGGGAATGGCGTACACCATATATAGAACAGGAAATCAACCATGCGTTACACAAAATAGAAATTAATTAATTATTTTTGTAAATGAATGCTCATACGACCAGGTGCATTATAACTGCTTTCTAATTTCTGTTTGTTAATTTTTATAATTTGATATTTATTCGGAAAAATAGCAGGTATAATAATTGATTTCCATAAATTAGACCATAATGGATCAATATAATAATAATGGTTATCGTCATAACCAATCAGCACGGTAACATGAATGTTTGATACCAATTGATGATGTGTATTATCAATTTTAAATGTTTTGCTAAAAGGCTTTTGACCTAAAACAGTGTGATAAATGATGACAGGTTGCCCTTTATCAATGACGTCACATAATGAAGCCAGTGATTTCCCAGTACTATTAACAATACGTTTATCATACGTTTGTAAATAAGGTGCTAAGGCTGTAGGGAAAATCGTTTGATGATAACCCCATTTTACCCATAAGTGATGACCTACATAGCCTTTATATGGATTATTTGCGTGTTTCGGCCAGTGTTTCATGATATGTGTTGCTGGTATTTTGTGATTATTGAATTGTAATATCATTGCACTTGCTATGCCTTCGCACCCCATAATCATAGGTATCGGGAACAATTGGCTAATTGGTTTAACGGCTAATATTTTTTTATTCATAGATAGAGACTCCTGTATCGAATATTAAAGATTTATTAACATTGATGATTGCTTTTATTATATATCTATATCGATTTAAGTGACTACAAAGATGCTTAAATCATAGTTAATATTAGATATATTTTAATAAAAATGGTTATAATGTGCGAAAGGGGTTGAAAACAATGGATTATAGAATAGAAACATTACCCGACATTCCAGTGCCAGTTGTAGGGGTAAAAAAAGCATATGCAACTGGACAAAAAGCACAAGAAAATATTTTTAAATTTTGGAGGAATTTGAAGTAATGGGTTACAAAAATCACTTGATATCACAAAGTAATCAATACCTCGAAGGGTTATTAGGTGTTTGTCTTCCTAAAGAAAATGACGAAATGCATTATTTAATAGGTGTGACAAATGAGGAAACGCAAAGTGATTGGGAACAAGTAGAATTAGTAGAAGGCAGATACTTAGTATTTGATGCCAAAGGTCCAGTTCCAGAATCGATTAAACAAGCAATGCAAACCATTCATAGAAAAATCTTACATACTCTAGATTATGAATTGCGAAGCGCTCCTTTTTTGAGTTGTATAAACCAGGTGAATTACATTCAAACGACTATATTACTGAAATTTGGTTTCCAATCAAATAGTAGAATAGAAGTTTGAAATCAACGATGTTAGAAATATAAACACAATTGTGTCATGTAATCGTCCATTTCTATTTCAAGTCAAGTAGAATTGGACATTTATTGTGTTTATAGTATTTTATAGATTGGTATATTGAGCAAGCAAAAGAAAAGACGCCACTAAATAGCATGTTGAAACATGAATTTAGCGGCGTCTATATTAATTTTTTAACCTAAGTTTTCCAAATCAATACATATGTTATTAAATTAATTGTGAATGTTGATAATGCTTTGAATGTATTTTTTAAGCTTTAATTCATGTTATATGCTTATTAATAAGAAACGACTTTAACCCAATTTCTAACCCAATGATTAGCACTGCAGTGATTAGTAAAATAATCGTATATGGTAAGATACTGTATTCACCTTGTAATCCTACTAATGGAGACATGATACCACCAAGTATAAATTGAAATAGACCTAGTAAACTGGAAGCATTACCACTACCACCAGTACGCCCTTCCATTGCTAATGCAAAGCTTAAAGGTCCGAGACCTGTTACAGGACATACATTTAAAAAGAATGCGATAATTAATACCCATAATGGTAAATGCAGTGTTAATGTCACAATAATAAGTACAACCCCAATTATTTGAACGATTGTTAACATAATTAGCAAAAAGTAGCGATTTATATATGCCACAAGTAAGGCTGTAAGTTGACTCATAATAATAAGGCCAATGCCGTTAAAAGCAAACAAATAACTAAATTGCTGAGGCGTCATGTCATAAATTTTTTGTGTAATAAACGGTGCCGCAGATGAAAAACTAAATAACATTACGTACGTTAAGCCTTGTAAAATCATTGGAATAATAAATGCAGGCGTTTTTAACAAATGAGCAAAATCTTTAAAAATAACTTTAAAATTAAGTTTTGCTCGATTTGGTTGATATGTTTCTTCTAAATGGCGGATCGACAAAAATAAAATAATAACACTTACGATTGCCAGAATTACAAATATTGCTTTCCAATTGGATATCGTTAGTGCGTATCCACCTATGATTGGCGCAATAATCGTAATGATACCATTAATTACAAGTAATGCTGCTAGTCCTTTAGCTAATGCTTTTCCTTCATGCTGGTCTCCCATAGTAGCTTTGGCAATTACTATCGCGCCTCCGCCAGTTAAACCTTGAACTAGTCGCAAAGTGAGTAAGACACCCATGGAAGCAGTGAAAACCGCCAGTAAAGAAGCGAGCGCATAGATTGAAATGATAAACAAAGCAACTTTTTTTCGTCCATATGCATCAGACAAAGGCCCAAATATAAATTGGCCAATAGCAAGACCAATCATTGCAAATGATAAAGTAAGCTGTGCTTGAGATACAGATGTACTAAAGTCATGTTGCACATTCGGTAATGATGGCACATACATATCTATGGTTAAAGGGCCAAATGTAGTCATGATACCTAACACAATAATGACCATAATTGGCAGTTGACGATTTGAAATCTTGTCCATGTTTGAAACTCCTTTAAAATACTCTTTAATGTTTAATTATATACATGTTATCTCGTTTTGTAACTACTTATAAAAGTAATATATTAAATACCATGTATATTTAAAAACGAGCATATTAATTGAGCTCGTTGTAATTATTAATATAATACAAAACATACATTTATATGATAAAGTATTATACTAGACATAGCGCGTTAATAATATGTTTTTAATAGCAATTATTCAAAAAGACATGGAAATTTACTAAGGAGTAAAAAATGAATTTGACTAAAACACACTATGAAGTGATTAAATTTGTGATTGTAGGCGGTATGAATACTTTAAATTATTACATTGTCTATCTTTGTTTATTGAAGTTATTAGAAATGAATTATTTAGTTAGTCATATCAGTGGATTTATCATTAGTTTTGTTATTTCTTATTATTTAAATTGTTACTTTGTTTATAAAGTGACACCAACTTGGAGTAAATTCCTAAAGTTTCCATTAACTCAAGTTGTCAATATGGGCATGCAAACTTTATTATTGTACATTTTTGTACAATGGTTTGGTATATCATCTGTGATAGCACCTTTTGCAGGGCTTATCATTACGATACCTATAACATTTGTGCTCTCTAAATATATTTTGAGAGATTAGTTAAATGATTAATAGACCAACATTTTAAATATAGTTATTTTTATGAGATCAAGTTTCGGAATCAAAAATATGATTTGTTTCAAACTTGGTCTCTTATTTTTGCTCAATTTTATAATTAATATTAGGATTGGCTAAAAAAATTAGTTTATTTATATTAAATAATTTTTAAATAAAAATCGTTGTAAATATGTTTGTATTGAGTCATAATAAGTATTCAATCATACTGAAGGTGGAACGTAAGATGAGTCAAAAAGAAAAATTGGAAACAGCACAAAAAGGTGCCTTTTTAAGTTTAATCGTCTATATCATATTATCAGTAACTAAATTTATTGTAGGTTATTTATATGATTCTGCAGCTGTAAAAGCAGATAGTTTAAATAACATGACAGATATTATTGTTTCTTTGGCCGTAATTATTGGGTTGAAAATTTCTATTAAACCTGCAGACCAAAACCATCCATATGGACATTTGAAATCTGAAAATATATCATCATTACTCGTGTCATTTATTATAATGTTTGTAGGTATCCAAGTCATTATAGAGAATGTTCCTGAATTATTCACAAACGAACATCATACTCCTAATATTATAAATATTTATGTCAGTGTCATTAGTGGTTTGATTATGCTAGCTGTGTTTTATATTAATCAAAGAATTGCTAATCATACCCAAAGTAGTTCTCTGAATTCTGCAGCTAAGGACAATTTGTCGGATGCGTTAGTGAGTTTAGGAACTGCAATTGGTTTAGTATTTACACAATTTGGATTTCCAATCATTGATACGATATTAGCCATTATTTTAGGCTTACTTATAATATATACTGGTTTTGGTATCTTTAAAGAATCAATTTTTACATTAAGTGACGGTTTTAACGAGCAAGAATTAGAAGCTTATAAAAATTATGTGTTAGAAATTGAAGATGTAATAGAAGTACAAAATATTAAAGGTCGTTACCACGGTAGTAGTGTTTTTGTAGATGTAACGATTGTAGTAAAATCAGATTTGTCTTTAGAGGAAGCACATCACATTTGCGACAAAGTAGAACAACATATGCATAGCAAAGGCATTTCTTCAGTTTATGTGCATCCTGAGCCACAGTCAATACAGTAACTAAGATGTCGAGAAAGTAAATAATTTTGATTATTATCATGACTTATATTCATATTAAGTTAATAAACTACTAAAGGATAACCTGAATTAAGGTATTTAATGAATATTGATGTATAAACTGAAATTTTATTAGCTTATTTTATAGTAAAAAAAAACGAGTGGAACAGAAATCTATTTTTATCAAAAAGATTTCACTGCTCCACCCTGGTAAGAATGACTAGAATTTTAAAAAAATATAGAGGAACACCTGAGATTCAGCCCATGCATAAGCCCCACTAACTCAATAAATTGAGAAGTGGGGCTTTATTTTTTTACATATTGAAGAAATGCATAAAATTCGTTTTACCACCAACCATTTGCAGCACGGAATTCAATTGCTGCATCAATTGAGCCATAACGTTCTTCAGCATATTGAATCATACCTTTTGTTTGTTCAGTTACAGATCCAGTACCCCAAGCTTCCTTCGTTTGTCCTAAACCTCTATATCCTAATTCATTCACCGCATCTGGGTTACCGCTTGATTCTGGCATTACAATGTTATCCCAAAGTGCTTTTGTACCACCAGCAGCAATAAATTCACTATATACATCATTGTTTGCTTGAGTAGTTTCTGCAGCATCAGCTGTAGATGTATTTGAAGTTAAACCAACACCAGCAGTAGCGATTGTTACTGATGCGAATGAAGCTAATAATAATTTTTTCATTTGAAAAATCCTCCTAATAATTGTTTGTTTTAAATAATTTCAAATTGTATTTGTTAATCTGCATAGTTGTTTTAAAAGTGCTTATTTTTGTCTGTCGTATTGCTCGGTTTATCAACGTTTACAACTATAACATCATTTTTTTATAGACAGGTTACAGTAAAATAAAAATAAAAAGTCATTTATGAATAAATGAATACAATCATTTCAAAATTAAGTGTAAATTGTTATAATTTTAATGTATGGCATGAGAAATTATAGATAAAGTATTGTCGTAACAAGATTTATATCTGTATATCACTGTAATATTTTTGTAAAACGGGTGATAATATAATTTTATTCAATGGAAAGAAGGAATATTATGCCAAAACTAATTTTATGTAGACATGGACAAAGTGTTTGGAATGCTGAGAATCTATTTACAGGTTGGGCTGATGTAGATTTATCAGAACAGGGAAGAACTGAGGCAGTAACGTCGGGAAAAAAATTAAAAGAACAGGGTATAGAGATTGATATCGCCTTTACGTCTTTATTACAACGCGCCATTAAAACTACATTTCACTTATTAGATGAATCTCAACAGTTATTTATTCCTGTTATTAAATCTTGGCGCTTAAATGAGCGTCATTATGGTGGATTGCAAGGTTTAAACAAAGATAAAGCAAGAGAAAAATTTGGAGAAGAACAAGTACATATATGGAGACGTTCATATGACATAGCACCACCTGAACAAAGTGAAGAACAAAGAAAAGACTATTTAAATGATAGAAAATATGAACATTTAGATAGAAGAGTTATGCCTGAATCAGAAAGTTTGAAAGACACTTTAATTAGGGTGATTCCTTATTGGAACGACCAAATTTCACAACAGTTATTAGATGGAAAAACTGTGCTTGTTTCTGCACATGGAAATTCATTACGTGCATTAATTAAGTATTTAGAAGATGTATCAGATGAAGATATTGTAGGATATGAAATTAAAACTGGAGCGCCTTTGATTTATGATTTAACAGATGATTTAAAAGTAATAAATAAATATTACTTATAGTTTTTCAATAAATGTAAGTAAAAAAAGACCTCATAAATAGATAATGAATCGTTTAAATAAAATAATGGCTGATCCTGAAGTATATAAATGTATATTTTCAGGAATCAAGCCACATTTTAGAAGTAATGCGACAAAACCAGAAATAAATTACCATTGGTTTTGAAGTGTTACTTCTATTTTTATTTATTGCGCTTATGTTGTTGGATAATTTTGCGTGCACGTTTCCGTGTTTTAATATTAGGACTATTTAAATTACGACGTGCTGTTTGTAAATCTAATTTCATGGTGAGGACCTCCTTTATCTATAGATATTATGTAAGAAAAAACCTGAAATGTAAATAGTAATTATTACGATTTATGACTATTTTTTAAATCTCTCAAAATAAAAGATTAAAATAAAACTAATATTTTAAGTATTTTTAATGATAAATTAAACTAAAATATGTATAATGCAGAAATGCGACTAAAAAGAGTTGATAAATTAATAGAAAATAGGAGTACAAAAATGGATCAAAAGACGAAAATTATAATGATTTTGATGATGTTGTGTGGTGGATTTTTTGGATTATTAAATGAAACCTTATTAACTACAGCATTACCAAGCATAATGAAAGATTTTAAAATAGATTACACACAAGTACAGTGGCTTACTACGGCCTTTTTATTGACCAATGGTGTAATAATCCCATTGTCAGCAATGATTATTCAAAGATACTCAACAAGAAAAGTATTTTTAACTGCAATATTTATCTTTTTTATCGGGACTTTAATTGCAGGATTTAGTCCAAACTTTTCTGTTTTATTAAGTGCAAGAATTGTTCAAGCACTTGGTTCTGGTATCATGATGCCACTGATGATGACGACGATCTTAGATGTATTTGAACCTCATGAAAGAGGTAAATATATGGGGACTTTTGGTTTGGTGATTGGTTTAGCTCCAGCAATTGGTCCGACACTGTCTGGTTATTTAGTAGAGTATTTAAATTGGCGTTCATTATTCCATGTCGTTGCTCCAATAGCTGCACTTACTTTCATTGGTGCACTTAAATTCGTCAAAAATGTTGGTACTAATCGAAAGACACGTATTGATATTTTATCAATAATCTTATCTGTGTTCGGTTTTGGTGGTTTGCTATACGGTACAAGTTCAATTTCTCGTGATGGCTGGAACGATCCAATTGTATTGACTACTGTAATTGGTGGCATTATTTTAGTTGCTGCTTTTATATTTCGTCAAACACGTTTGGAAAATCCACTGCTTGATTTTTCAGTATTCAAAGACAGTCAATTTGCCGTAGGTATTATCATAATGGCTTTTACGATGATTTCAATGATTGGTTCTGAAACTGTGTTACCGATGTTTGTGCAGAATATTATGAATGACTCAGCACTTCAATCAGGATTGATTTTATTACCTGGAGCTATCGTAATGGGGATTATGTCAGTGATTTCAGGTTTACTCTATGAAAAATATGGTGCTAAAATATTAGCATTCATTGGTATGTTTATTGTAGTTGTAACAACTTCTTATTTTGTAATCATGGATGAACATACTTCATCAGCGATATTAGCTACTGTATATGCTATTCGTATGATTGGTATCGCACTTGGTTTAATGCCATTAATGACACATACAATGAATCAATTAGCGCCAGAAATGAATGCCCATGGTTCATCGATGACAAATACTATACAACAAATATCTGCATCAATTGGTACAGCAGGTTTGATTACAATTATGAGTCAGGTTGCTAAAAACTACACACCAAATATGTCTGAGTTTAAAGATATGAGCCAAAAACAAATGACAGCAGAAATTCAACATCAAGCATTGCTAAGTGGGTATCACGGTGCCTTTTGGTTTGCAGTCATTATATCAATTATTAGTTTAATAAGTGTGTTTATGTTGAAAAGCAAAAGACAACTTAAATTAGAAGAAAAGAATGCTGAATAATTAAATTTGCGACATCGTACTGCATTAAGCGAAATTGTCTTGTAAATGATATTAATATTATGATACTTTGATATCAATATAAATATTATGAATGGAGCGTATGGATTATAGAACACTCGATGCATTTAAATAATGAACCTTTTCAATTAATGAAAAACGAAGTCAAAACGATTGAAATTAGATTGAATGATGAAAAAAGACAAGAAATTAAAAGCGGCGATTATATTGTATTCCAAAATTTAATGAATGAAGAAACATTAACAGTCCAAGTTAAGGAAATTGTAGTGTTTTCTTCGTTTCAGTCACTGTTGAATCAATATACAAATGAAGAAGTTGGAGCGAAAGCAGATGATCAACTTTCTCAAAAATTAGCGGCTATATATCAAATTTATTCACAAACAGATGAACTTAATTACGGTGCATTAGCAATCAAAGTGGCACTAATATGATGAAAATGAAAATAATTGAGTTATAGCTAGGATAAAGTTGTACCATAGGTGAAAATTTAATTTTTTACGGTAAATATGACACTTTCGTTAAATTCATTTATGAATGAATTTTTCGGAAGTGTTTTTATATAAATATAAAAATAATGTTATAGTTCTAGCACATCAAAGATTTTCGTTGTAAGATAAAACTTATGGTTAAATAATATTAGATATGAGAAGTAATATTAGGAGTGTAAATATGAAAAAATTAATGACGATGGTGTTCATTTCAATAATCATTATAGCTGGGTGCAGTAGTGGGAAATATGCTGATGAGATTGACAAAGCAGTGCATCAACAGAAAAAACAACAAAAGATTTTAGCTGATAAGCAAAATGGCGATGTGGAATCTAAGTTTGAAAAAAAGAATGCGAATATCTATGTGTATGACAAAGGTAAATATGTGACTATTGCTTATAAACCATTAAAAGATGATGATGAAGTTCATTTTTATACATATAAAATAACAGATGGTAAAGCACATTACTTAAAAAACTTTAATTCAAAATCATATTCACATGCACATGATGCGGATTATAAAGAAGAAAATATGAACTTAGAAGAATAAAACAAGATAAGAAGGTGTGTTTTTAACAAATGAAGAAATGTTGGTTAAGTTTGTTATTAATGGCAGTAGTCATTTTTGTTTCCGCATGTTCGAATGACAATCAAAATGTACATCAAGATGACAAATATGGAAAAGGTGGAAAGATTAAAATTATTGAGTATGGTGATTTTAAGTGCCCATATTGTAAAAAAGTAGAAGAACATATTATGCCTAAATTAAAAAAAGAATATATTGATACGAAAAAAGTAGATTATCAATTTGTTAATATGGCATTTTTAGGAAAAGATTCAATTATAGGTTCAAGGGCAGGTCATGCAGTAAGGCAATATGCACCTAAACAATATTTAAAATTTCAAAAGTTAATGTTTAAGCAACAACCGAACTCAGAAAAAAAATGGATTACCGAACAACTCGTTGATCAACAAATAAATCTATTGGAAATTTCAAATGGTAAAAAAGAAAAGATAAAAGCGAGTTATAAAACAAAAGATAGTGAATCATGGAAAGCAGCCGAACAAGATCAAAAACAATATAAAGAAAACCATATTGAAACAGCACCTACAGTTTTTGTAGCAGGTAAAAAAGTAGAGGACCCGTATAAATATAAGAACTATAAAAAAATACTTGAAGAAAGTTAAATATTAAAATTTAGATTTAAACTTTAATATCAAAAGCCCGTTCCTGAACGTTTTATAAAACATTTAGGAACGGGCATTTTTAGTTTATATGAAAAAGAAGGACTAACTTATTGAATCGAAACAATTACGAAAAAAATCAAAATATGTATTGCATATCTCGAAAAGTACAGTTATAATTTTAAATCGTAATGATTACTATCTGAGGAGGAATAAGAATGAAAAAGTCAATATACATACTGTCATTTGTCATTATATTAGCGATCATCGTTACTGCTTGTAGTGCCACAAAGTCTAACGAATCAAAAGATAATGACAAAATAAAAATTAATACTACTGTATTTCCATTAAAATCATTTGCCAATCAAATAGGTGGAAAGTATGTTTCAGTTAAATCTATTTATCCTACTGGTGCAGATTTACATACATATGAGCCAACACAAAAAGATATTATGAATGCGAGTAAAGCAGATATGTTCCTGTATACAGGTGACGATTTGGATCCTATTGCTAAAAAAGTGGCAGCAACAATTAAAAAGGATGATAAAAAGGTATCGTTAGGAGATAAAATTGATAAAAGCGAATTATTAACTGATCAACACGACGAAGAACATGAAGAACATGGTGACCATCATGAACATGGACATCATCATGGTGGCTATGACCCTCATGTATGGTTAGACCCAAAATTTAATCAAGTCTTTGCAAAAGAGATCAGAGATAAATTAATAAAACAAGACCCTAAACACAAATCTTATTATGAAAAAAACTATAATAAGTTGAAAGAAGATTTGATGGGTATAGATCAAAAAATGCAAAACATCACTGAAGATAAGCAAGGTAATACCGTATATATATCACATGAATCTATTGGTTATCTTTCAGAAAGATATGGATTTGTCCAAAAAGGTATACAAAATATGAATGCTGAAGATCCATCTCAAAAAGCATTAGCAAAAATTGTGAAAGAGATTAATGATTCAGGCGCAAAATACGTTTTGTATGAAGCCAATGTTTCTAATAAAGTCACAGATACGATTCGCAAAGAAACAAAAGCAAAACCATTGAAGTTTAATAACATGGAGTCATTATCAAAAGAACAAGCAGAAGATAATAAACTGACATATCAATCCCTAATGGAAAAAAATATAAAACATCTTGATATGGCATTAAATGACGATGTTAAAACAGATGATGAACACGCACATGATAAACATGAAAAAGCAATTGCTGATGGCTACTTTAAGGATAGTCAAGTAAAAGATAGAAAATTAACTGATTATGAAGGAGAATGGCAATCAGTTTATCCGTTTTTAAAAGATGGCACGTTAGATGATGTCATGAAACACAAAGCAAAAGAAGATAATCAAATGACTGCAAAAGAATATAAAGCATATTACCAAAAAGGATATAAGACAAATATTAGTAATATAAATATTACGGAGGATACGATTACTTTTAAAAAAGACGGTAAGACCTTAACTGGCCAATACAAATACGATGGGAAAGATATTTTGAAATATGAAAAAGGTAATAGAGGTGTCAGATATTCATTTAAACGAGTAGGCTATAATAAAGATTTACCAAAATATGTACAATTTAGCGATCATAATATTGCACCTAAAAAAGCAGTACATTTCCATATATTTATGGGAGATAATAAACAAAAAGTATTAAAAGAATTAGACAATTGGCCAACATATTACTCAAGTGAATTAACAAAAGCACAAATTAAAAAAGAAATATTAGCACATTAAAGTCTAAATCAATGTGTGGATTTAAGTGAAATTAATTATTTATATAGATAATGAGTAAAATTTTGTTTTACGGGAATATTTTTCATAGAAACACAAATATGAGCTTTTCTATCGATATATAAAATATACCTGATATAATAAATGCATCAATAGAAAGTTAATAATTTGGAGGTATGAATTTTTATGACAAAATTTAATTTTGATCCAGCACATTCAGTAGTAGAATTTTCAGTTAAACACCTGGTGATTTCAAATATAAAAGGTAGATTTAATGAATTCGAAGCTTCACTTGAAGGAGATTTAAATGATTTAAGTACAATTAAAGGTGGTTTAACAATCAAAGCAGATTCAATTGACACTCGCGTTGGTGATCGTGATAATCACTTAAAAAGTGGTGATTTCTTAGATGTTGAAAACTACCCTGAAATTAAATTTGATGTAACAAAAGTAGATGGAAATTCAGTTACTGGTAATTTAACAATTAAAGATGTAACTGAAGAAGAAACTTTTGAATTATCATATGAAGGTCAAAGTAAAAACCCATTAAATGGAGCTACAACAGCAGGATTCATCGCTAATGGCACAATTAACCGTGAAAAATATGGTGTGACATTTAACCAACCACTTGAAACTGGTGGCGTAATGATTGGTAAGGATATAAACTTCCAAGTAAGCCTTGAATTTGCATTAGAAGATTAATAACAAAAATTATAGTAAAAAGGTCCAAGACTGATGTTTGTCTTGGATCTTTTTTTGTTATATAAAATTTAAAATCCTTTTATGCGGGTATAAAGTATTAAAAAGGGAGATTTCAGTGGCAACAATGTTACCTAAAATTGGTCGTCCAGCAACGAATGCGTTAGCTTCGATCGGTATAAATACTTTAGAAGAATTAGCAAAATATGAACGAACTACTATATTAGATACTCATGGCGTAGGACCTAAAGCAATCAGCATATTAGAAAATGCGTTAACAGAAGCAGGACTATCATTTAAAAATGAAGCGGCTTCAGAATTTCCATTTGAAATGGTTGGAGATTTAGGGTGTGATAATGCACCCAAACGGCGAATCATGTTAGATTTTCTAATTGGATCTGCATTAGCTGATAAGAATAAGTTATCACAAACAGTTGTGTCAAATTTCAAGTGGCAAGTGCCTGGTGCTTTTGAATTGAACAGTTTAGATGAATTTCACAATGAAATTGAAGCGCATAAAGTAGATATTAAAAGAATAGAAGTGACGCATAATTTAACACACGGAAAGTTTGGTGCAATGCATGGTACTCAGTTAAATAGTGATGGCACAGCAGTCTACTTTGCGGATTTTATTGAGTTTGAAAGCAATCGTAAAAATGCCAAAATTAAAACAGTGACATCTTATGTAATTATGAATGATGAATAAAAAGGAGCGTTTTAAGTGAGTATAGAAGTAAATGAAAATAAAATTATATTTAAAAGAGATTTTGAAGCAACTGTAGAAGAAATATTTGACGCATATACTGAGCAGTCTTTATTTGAACAATGGTTCCACCCTCAAGGTGCAACAACAAAAGTGTTCGAATTTAATATTGTGACTGGAGGTCAAGCGTTTTTTGCAATATATACTGATCAAGGTACAAGTTATACATTAACAAAGTATAATGAAGTCAAAGCACCTTATTTAATTGATTATAACGATTACTTTACTGATAAAGAAGGTAATATTGATAAAAATATGGCTAGTATGCGTAATGTCATTCAATTAGAACAGAAAGGTGAGAATTCAACACGTATTATATCCACTGCAGAACTACCAGATCCTAAATCAGCACAACAATTACTTGATATGGGTGTAGAAGCGGGTATGAATAGCACATTTGATAATTTAGAAACACTTTTAAAAAATAAATAGTCATAGATATGTAAGAATTGAAACACTTGTACACTTTAGCTTTTAGTTATAATAAAAGTGAAAAGAGGTGAGTGTATTGAATAAACGTTATTTAAAAGTATTAGGGTTATATACGATAAGTACGCTTGGACCAGCTATGATGTTAAATGAAAAATGTTTAAGTAGCAGTACATTCAAATGGTTATTACGTACTTTAACAGGCTATGGTATTTTTGCTTATGGCCTACATATATTAACAAAATTTAAAAAATAACAGCAAGCAGCGCGATTAAGTTAGAGCTATCCACGCTCCAATATGAGCGCTAATTCGTTATGAACTGTCTCTAATATTTGGAGTGAAATAAAGACACTTTCGTTGAATTCACATTAATAAGAATTTATACGGAGGTGTTTTTTTATGTAAAATAGAAGTACGTCTATTAAACTTGAATAAAAAATAATACAATGAATCTGTAAGTTTGAAATCTAAATATTTTAAAGGGGAAGGGTGTCGATGTTGATAGATAATAATAAAGCCATCAAAGATACATATATGTCAGGCGAAACAATTAAGAACATTAATAATCAAGTTCAAATGAAGGATGTAATGTTTGACCAAACACCTGGACGTTATGCATTAAAATCGATTATGTCTGGATTTTTGTTAGCCATTGTAACAGTTTTCATGCTTGCAATAAAAACACAATTTGATGGTGCAAATGAAGGACTCATTAACTTAATAGGCGCTATTTCATTCAGTTTAGCCTTAGTATTAATCGTACTAACACATTCAGAATTATTAACGAGTAATTTTATGTATTTAACAGTTGGATGGTATTATAAACTTATCGGTATGAACAAGGCTTTACTCATCATGTTAGTATGCTTCTTTTTTAATATTATTGGAGGTTTTGTATTATTTGGGTTAATGAAGTTTACGCCTATAATGACAACGGAAATGGTGACAAGTTTAACAACGCTTGTAGATGGAAAGACCATAGATACGACATGGTATGCCATTTTAGTAAAAGCCATTTTCTGTAATTTCTTCATAAATATTGGAATTTACGTATCAATTCAATTTAAAGATGGTTTATCTAAAGCTTTCTTCATAGCCTGTGGTGTTATTGTCTTTGTATTTATGGGTTATGAACACGTAGTATTTAATGCAGGTTTATATGCTGGTATGGTTTTTTATAATTTTGACGCTGTCGCATGGCTACACGTTTTAAAAAATATAGTCTTTGCTTTTATAGGTAATTATATTGGTGGAGGTATATTTGTTGGGCTGGTTTATGCTTATTTAAACGGTAAACGCGATAGTTTGCGCAGTTGATTTTAAGATAAAGTAGAAAGACAATTCGGTTTCGTTAATGAAATCGTATTGTCTTTTATTTTTTATCTATAAAACAAAAAAATTGACTCATTTATCAAGAAACCATATTGTATTACTGTAAATTAATGTTTGAGATTTAATAAAATGAAGCTTTAAGAGAAACGCTAAGGAGTGACAAAATGTCTGACTATAATATTAGAATTGCTGAAATAGATGATGCTGAAGCATTGCAAAAATTAATGCATGAAGCATTTACACCATTAAGAGAATTAGGTATTGATTGGCCATCTGTCAACGCTAGTGTTGAAATGGTCGAAAAAAATTTACAAACGGGTACGACTTTTGTCTTGGAAAATAACACGGAAATTATTTCAACGATAACTGTACGTTATCCTTGGGAGACAAAACGACGTATTTCTATTTATCCGTTTGTATGGTGGTTTGCTACAAAACCTTCGTATGATGGTCAAGGATTGGGCGGCAAGTTATTAAAATACGTTGAAGAAACCTTTCTTAGAGATACGCTTAAGGTACCAGCAGTGACATTGGGTACATCTGCACGCAAACATCCATGGCTATTAGATATATACAAAAGAAGAGGTTATGAAGTTTATGCGGAACATGAAAATGACGATGGTGATTTAGGCGTTATTATGAGAAAAGTATTAATTCCAGATCGTTTTGATGAAGAAGTATTAGGACAACCGCCATTTTAAGTGATGATATGTAGTAGGGGATTCCTTTAGGTTTTAGTTAAGGGAATTCCCTATTTTTATATTTTAGTAAAGAGGCAGGTACTGCAAATGGTATTGTTTCTATGATGGGCGGTTTGGGGGATTCTTCCCACCGATTGTTATTTCTTATGTCACAATAGTTACAGGTTCCAGTCATTTAGCGTTTTTATTACTAGCGATATTTGGAATTATAGCATTAACAACAATGTCGAGAATGGTTAAAAATGTAAACTAAAACTATAAATTTCATAAAAAAAGCAACACTTCACTTTTAGGAAGTGTTGCTTTTAATGTTTAATCAATTTGAATATTATAAGAAGACTCTTTTTTCTCTTTTTTAGGTAGCGTCACATTTAGCATGCCATTTTCGTAAGCAGCTTTAATGCCATTTTCATCAACATTATCAAATTGATATTGACGTTTTACATCACTAAAGCTGCGTTCTTGATGAATCATGCGTCCATTTTCATCTTCTTTATTATTTTCAAATGATTGTTTACCTTCTATTGTTAAAACATTATTTTCAAATTGAAGATTAATATTTTCTTTTTTCATACCTGGTAATTCTGCTTCTACTACGTAAGCATCTTCAAGTTCTTTGACATCTGTTTTAATGCTATTACTTCCTGGAAATTGATCGAAAAATTGACGTCCAAAGTCTCTGAATAAATCACTAGGATTTGCATCGAAAAATGAATTATCGAATGGTTTCATATTGAATGCCATAAAGCATCTCTCCTTATATAATAAATTTATTTTGTTACGATTTAATCAATATTAATTTGTTTTTTTGTATGGTTAATAGGTAACGTAACATTTAATATACCATCCTTTAGCATTGCTTTAATATTAGGTTCATCTACATTTTTAAATATAAATTGTCTACTTTGATTATTAAAATTGCGCTCTTTAATCAAGTAATTATCTTGGTTTTGAGTTGTTGTAGAAGTATTTGTAACACTGATTGTTAAAGTCTTTTCATCAAATTGAATATCTATATCTTCTTTACTGTAACCTGGCAGTTCAGCCATGACTTGATATGCATCACTTGATTCATATACATCTACGTTAAAATCATGATGCTCGGTTAATAAATTTTCTAGAATATCTGTAGAAAGATTTTGAGTGTTTTGCATCATTTTTCACCTCTCCTTTAACCTTATATTTATATTATAATACATTAGTCAAAGAAAGTCAAAGTCAAACTATGAGCGTTGATTATTCTAAATATACGATCATATCAAAAATGGCGTATCAATGATTGTTAACGTAAGTATAATTAGAAAAAATAAAAAAGAGGCAAGTTTAAGTTTAAAATAGCATAAATAAACTACACACTTTAAACGTTTCTTTGCCTCTTAATATATTAAATTTCTTTAGTGAAATGTTTATTCACAAAATTTTGTAGTGTCTCTTTTAAGTGAACGGCTTCATCGATATCCATATCAAATTCACCAAAAACTTTTCTAGAGACACCGGATAATGAATCTTGAACTTTTGCACCATGTTCGGTAAGTGCAATTTGTAAATTACGTTCATCATCAATCTCACGTGTTCTACTAACAAACCCTTTTTTTTCTAATTTTTTTAGTAATGGTGTTAGCGTACCTGAATCAAGATAAACGCGTTGTCCAAGTGTTTTGATGTTGATTTTTTCATTTTTTTTAATTGCGAGCATAACAATATAACCAGTATATGTTAAATCATACTCTTTTAAATATGAAGTATATCTTTTTATTATTTCTTTTGATGAAACATAAAATAGAAAACACAGTTGTTCTTCTAAGTAACTTAATTTGTCCTCCATTTAATCACCCCTTTTGAAATTTAACCTTATTATGAACTACGTACATTGTCAAGGAACAGTTGTGTCTTTATTCATAATATTTTTATACTGATGTGAAAGTGTTATTTGAGTTATTTTATTGATTTCATTCATATTAAAGTTAGGTGAAATTGTCCTGAACGGATTATTCAAAAAGTAATAAAGAATATATGTATATTTTATAATATATACAGTTATGCATAAGCGAAAAATTAAGAACATTTTGTTACAAAAGGTAATAATACTTTATAATTTATTTGTTATCGTTCATAATATTAATATTATGAATTTTAATAAGTAGTCTAGGAATTTAAGAGTATGAGGATTAACAATGGAGTATGTATAATAATTGTTTTTACTTAAAAGGAGATAAATAATGAAGACGTTTTTGAAAATACTAGGACTATTAATTATTTCGTTAATTTTGGCTGTAATTTTTTTCTTTGGTTTAAGAACTTATCAAGGTCACAAAAATTTAGAGTTAGTTGATAACTATTTAGATGAAACTCATCTAACTGATAAAATCCAAACAGAGAAAACATTATATAGTGCTAAAAAAGGTTTGTATTATAAAGAAATTAAATTTAAAGATGATTCAGATCATACTTATGTCGTTCAACCGATTAGTACATATAAAGGTATATTGGTGCAAGGTTTTGATCCGGAAACTAAGAAAAATGTCAAAGGCGCAAAACATAATGCTTTTAAAGAAAAATATCAACCTAAAGATTAAAAGTTATTTTTAATGATGTTATTATTTTATAGATTAAAGCAAAACAGGATAAAGTTGGCTGGTACCGTATTTATTTATGGCATCAGCCATTTTTTATTAAATGCATTTATCGTATAGATTACTTTAGTAAAAATTAAAAAACATAAGCATTTTGAGCACTATTTCAAGTGAAATGTATATAAAAATCATACCGATTTCTTATGTTACTTAAATAAAAAATAGACTAAAAGAGTAGTGGTTTTATTTGTGATTATATCATTATATCTAACTTTTAGTAAGCGATCATAGCGTGATATCATAGTCTTTAACGCCAATTTTGTATATTTGTCAAAATAATTATGTTACTTATATATATATATAATGAGTAAAAATAAAAATTAAGTGTAATATCAACTCTTTTTGCCGAAAAAATTTATATCTATATAAAAATTATTTTGATATAATTAAGCAATGTCAGAAAAAGGGGAGAAACATCATGGCAATTATAAGAAGAATCAGTTTACCAATGCAAGTTATTATCGCTTTGGTATTAGGTGTTATCGTAGGCCTATTACTTTATGGGCACGATGAAATTGCAAATTACATTAAGCCTTTTGGCGATGTCTTCTTGAATTTAATAAAAATGATTGTAATTCCAGTTGTTTTTTGTTCACTAGCATTATCTATATCCAATGTAGGTGAATCTAAAACAGTGGGACGTTACGGTTTTAAAACAATTTTATATTTTGAAATTATAACAACAATAGCTATAGGACTAGGTATACTTTTTGCGAATATATTTAAACCAGGGAAAGGTTTAGATCCAGATAAATTACCCAAAGGTGATATTTCAACATATGAATCCTCGGCAAAAGCTGCCGAATCATCTACATATGGAAATCACTTTATCGATACAATTGTAAACATTGTGCCTCAAAATCTTTTCGAGGCATTGACTTCAGGTGAATTACTACCAATCATTTTCTTTGCAGTGTTTTTTGGTGTTGCATTATCAGCAATTGGTAAAAAAGCAGAACCTGTAAAAGCGGTTTTAAGTGGTTCATTAGAAGCTGTGTTTTGGATGATTAATAAAATATTGAAATTAGCACCTATTGGCGTATTCGCATTTATTTGTACGACAATTATGACTTTTGGTGCTTCAGCATTAATACCATTATTAAAATTACTATTAGTGGTTATCGGTGCAATGATATTCTTTATTATTGTTGTACTTGGTATCGTAGCTAGATTATGCGGTATTAGTATTTTCTCTATTATTAAAATACTAAAAAATGAACTAGTATTAGCATTTTCAACATCAAGTTCTGAATCTGTGTTACCAATAATAATGAAAAAAATGGAAAACTTTGGTTCTCCAAAAGATATTACTTCATTTGTAGTACCAATTGGATATACATTTAACCTTGATGGATCTGCATTATATCAATCAATAGCAGCCTTATTTGTTGCTCAGATGTATGGCATCGATATGTCCATCGGCCAACAAATCATGTTAATGGTTACTTTGATGGTTGCTTCAAAAGGTATGGCGGGCGTACCAGGAGTATCAATTGTAGTACTTATTACAACATTGACAACAATGGGATTACCAGCTGAAGGACTGGCATTGATTATCGGTGTCGATAGACTATTAGATATGGTACGAACTTGTGTAAATGTATTAGGTAACGCATTATCTACCATTGTTATTGCAAAATGGGAAAATGCTTATGACAAAGAGAAAGGTCAAGCCTATCTAAAATCGATATAAACTAAATTAAAATTCTGACATTTTGCACTGAATAGAAAATAAATCTATTCAGTGCTTTTTTGTTAATTACGGTTATATTATGTTAATTATAAAACAACAACAGTAGGATGTTTTTGAAAACAAGTGATGGGTTAAACAAAATTAATGTTATTTAAGGCAAAAACAGCCCCATAAGCACTTCTAAGAAATGCTTATAGGGCTGATTTGTGACGCGGTTTTATTTATTTACATGCCTTTCATGTCCATATCGTGAATTTTCATCATTAGACCATGCGGAATGTCATCGTGATCAACGACTTCCATTTTACTATAAGTGTCTTCGTCCTCAGATTTAATAAGTTTTACAAAATCACATTTTTTAGGATTAAATCCTGATTTAGAAGGTATTTTTACATTTTCCTCTACTTCATGGTCTTTTTCACTCACTACTTTATCAGCAGTTGTACTATTTTTCATGTAGCCAAAGTATGTCTCTTTTTGACCACCAGAAACCATCATAATAACTAAGACAATAGCTACAATCACCATTACTGCACTGATAATAATTGCAAACATTTTATTTTTCAAAATTAGATTCTCCTTTATATATCTTTACTTCAGTTATATCTGATATTTTAGCATAATGCAATTGAAGTATAAGCGATGACAAAACTTTTAAATTAAATTTTGCTAATATGTACTTATTTTTAAAGTTTCATGTCTATGCTGCACTATTATTTATTTGTAGGTGATAAGCGAATGTATTTCACCTCATCTCGACCAATATCAAACTCAATAGGTGTGTGTGGATAGGTAGTGTGTCGTAATTCTGATTTCGGCATATTTGAACGTTCTATATTTTTTAACAGTGATTGTTCAATGAAAATATCATTAAATATAGGAGATAAAGCATAATCTATAAAACCATGTTCTCTATTTAACGTACGTATAAATAAAATTAATTTTGAAATAATTGTTTGTTGTTTTAATATAAACTTTCGCTTGTTTAACGTTGTGTGCGTATTGGCATTGAATAATAGTAAATGTGTACATTGTTTATCTTTTGCAACTAAATAATTAGGTTGTATTAATATCGCTTTTCCATAAAATGGCTTTAAGAATTGCATTATATATACAATGGGTTCATATATACCGTGATAATTCATTAATGTAACGTCATATATACATTTATTCATTAGTTCATAGCCAACAGCAGAACCATTTTTAATCAATTGTATTGTATGTTGTATAATTTCTGATAATCCTAAAGGCGCTTTTTGATTATATTGAGTGAAGTGATTTTTAGTAAGTTTTGAGTACACACATTTATTAGGTTGTAGCTTAGAAAGTGTGACGAATTTATTATAATAATCACTATAACTTGATACATTATCGAATTGATGGCTATGCTTTAATAACATTGTACGTAATTCGCTACGTTCTACATCAATAAAATTAAAGTCAAAATTAAATCTATGTAAGAGTGTAAAAGTGTGTTTAAGACTTTGAGTTTGGGTTAACACGCCTTCTACATTGATTGCTAATTTGATATTAATATTTAAACTTCTGACTTTAATGTACAATCTGTTTATATCATTTAACTTTAAGTATTCTGAATCAAATAGAATCATAAAGTTATACATATTACCATTAGCATGATATTTAGGTTTGAATATTAAAAATTGGGAAATCACTTGTTCTATTTTTTTATATTCTTCCATGGATTTAATTCTAATAACTACGCCTATACAGTTAGAAAAAATAGCATCGATTAAATTGACAATCCCATTTAAATTGAGTGAAGATGATGCTAGATTGCTCACATTATTTATAAGTAAATAGCAGTTTGTAAGGTCACTAAAATTAAGTTTTTGATTTAAATTTGTTTGAATTATATCCATTAGATTATCAATATGAATAAAGATGGTAGGTTGTTTTCCCAAATCATTATACTTTAAGTGGTCTAAATTGATAATTTCGTTATCAAGTGATTGATTATTGTCATCTAAGTAGGCTTTGAAATAGTGTGAATATCCGCTAATATCAGTAGTTAATAACGTAATAGGATTATTGTGCAATATATTAAGCTTTTTTCTATAAGCAAGCGGTGTTAACTTGAGATGATATTTGAATTGATGAGTATAGTTAGCATAATGATTGAAACCCATATTCTCAGAAATAAGATAAATGGTTTTGTTACTATTAATAAGTTCATTAAGAGAAAGCGCAATTTTTAAACTTACTACATAATGTTTAAAGCTAATACCTAAATATTTTTTAAATAAAATCGATATGTATGAACTAGAAATATAAAAAATTGAAGAAATTTCTTTGGACATGATATGTTGTGTAATGTGCTTTTGAATATAATCTGATATTTTATTTAAAAGTTCATTTTCAGAATGGATTGTCGGTATATAAGCATAATCAGTTGATTTTTTAGTTTCTTGCTCTAAGGTAGAAATAAGCTCAGTTAATTGAGGTAATTCCATTGAATTCATAGTATTTAATTTTTCAATCATGTTTAGTATTAAATACTTCAAGTATTCTTGAGCATGCAATGCTTTTGCATCATAATAACAATTAAAAAATAATTGATTAAGCGGGATGATTTGTTGTATTGGTATTTTTAGTTCAACAAGTTGTTCTGCGTGAGTTATACAAAATAAATCACTATGATTGATGATAGCGATATTGTTTTCAACCGAAGTTTGTTTACCATTAATATTGATATTCAATTTACTATTTAATGAAAATAACAGTATGACTTGGTTGATACAACGTTGCGTGTCTGTAGTTAAAAAATCGTGGATACATAATGTGGCATGTTCCATTCTATCTAGCAACTCCTGATAACATATTGTTATATTGACTAAATTACATTATATAATAAATAGTTGTGAATATTAATATATTAAATATAACTATTTTCTTATTTCAAGCGCTAATTCAATCGATAAAATTAAATTGTGTACACCATTAAATTTGGAAAAAATAAATTAAACGAACTAATGATGAAAAATTTAAATATTTAAATATTAAAGAGGGAAAATAATGGAGCATATATACTCAAATTATTATGAAATAGAAGAGAAAATCACTGAACGAAAAAAAGATATTTTAGGTGTCGTTCTACACGATGATGCCGAAAATTATTCTGCCAAAAATTACATTACATGGTTAAATAAGCGCATTGAAAAAAACGAATTAGAAAAAGGATGGGCGAGCGTCTACATCGACCAAGACACATGTTACTGGTTTCATCCAACACAATATACTGAATGGCACTGCGGAAATATATTTGCCAATACGCATTATATTGGTATCGAGAGATGTCAGTCTAAAATCAATGGTATATTAACAGATAGTGCATTTATGAAGGTAGAAGAGGTTAGCTTTTGGCTAGCAGCTGCAATTTTAAAGAAATATCAATTGCCTGTTAATAGAGAAACAGTAAGAATCCATAAAGAATTTTATGATACTGAGTGTCCAGCAAGATCGTGGTTAATTCATTTGGAACAAGCTTCAAGCACATTGGAAAACATGAATAGATTGAAAGATTATTTTATCTATAAAATAAAATATTATTACGATGATATTACTAAAGAAGATATTATGCCTTTAGGTTAAGGCCAGTATCAAATTAAAGTCAGCTAATATTCATTTTTACCATCAGCAAAAAATAGTTTGGATTATAATATTTAAAAAACGTCAATTCTAATCGTATAGAAATTGACGTTTTTATTTTTGAAAATTAACCTGATGTGACAAGCTATTCTCAATATATAAATTTTAATAAAAAAGTGAAATAAATTTAAAAGGCATGTCTCCTAAATTTTTGAGGAAACAAGCTTTTAGAATATTACAGAAAACCAAAGTACAAATTTCAAGATTCAGTACAATAACACATGATAGAATCTTTCATATTGAGCATAAGCTTTATATCTAGTTATTTTTAAATGTGTGTTTGCTCTATATCAAAACTTTTGCTTTCGCCATAGAAATGCACCAACACATGAAACGATAATTAGTGAAATAGCGATCACGATAACCCAAGAGACATAGCTATGTTCATCAATAGGTAATGGAACATTCATGCCGAAAAAGCTAAATACTAAAGTTGGTAATGTTAAAAAGACAGTAAATAATGTCAATGTTTTCATCGTATTATTCATTTCATTTGAAAGTAGTGATGCATATGAAGTTGTAATACTTTCTAATATATCCGTGTATAATCTTGTGGTCTCTAAAGCTTGATTATTTTCTATGACTAAATCTTCCAACAAATCTTCATCTTCTTCAAATCGTTTAATTGCAGGTAATCTGAAAAGTTTCTTTACTATCGTTTCATTACCTTTTAATGCTGCTAAGAAATAAACTAAACTCTTTTCAACTTCCATTAAATTATATAGTTGTTTGTTTGTAACATTATTTTTTAAATCACGTTCTATACGTAATCTCGTTTTATTTAATAATCTAAGGTTTCTATTATAATGATTCGCGATCGTTAATAATATATTGAGCGCGAATCGGCTATGAAAATGTAAATTTAAATTTTGATGGCTAAATTTTTCTAGAAATTCGTTCTCCACATTACATACAGTAAATATTTTTTTATTACCAATAATAATACCTAGAGGAATTGTTATAAACGAGAGCACATTAAGATTTGTATCATTAACAACTGGCAAATCAAGGATTATGAGGGAATAGCCTGTTTCTTCATCGTATTCAACACGAGAACTTTCCTCAGTATCTAGAGGGTCTCTAATAAAATTTTCTGGTAAATGGTATAAATCTATTAAATGTTCTATTTCTTCCCAATTTGGGTCAACGACATTGATCCATGAAGCATCATGGTCTAAAGTTGATGTTATTATTTCTTGTGTTTGAGTATGTTTATAAGCAGTAATCACAATACAAATCTTCCCTTCATTAAATTCTTAATTATATTAGCGAAGATTAGAGCGGTTGACAAGTATCTTTCAATTTTAATTGTAATACTTATAAAAAGAATTAATTTAAGGATATTATAAGTATCATATTGTAAAATCTGCATGGTTAACGAATTTAGAAAGGTTTGCATGTATTGGTGAAATAAGATTACAGAAATGTTGAGAAAATACGATGTAATTTTAAAGATAAATTAACATTAGCTTAACAAAAATTAGTTATACTTCACATAGTTTACAAATATTTTAAAGAGGTGTAACGATGGATTCTTCTGTAATGGAGATTATTTTTACCTTTATTGGTGGATTAGGTATTTTTCTATATGGTATTAAACAAATGGGAGACGGTTTACAAGCCGCAGCTGGTGATAGATTAAGAAGCATTTTAAATACTTTTACAAGTAACCCTTTAATGGGTGTCTTGGCTGGTATGATTGTAACGATATTAATTCAAAGTAGTTCGGGCACAACAGTAATTACTATAGGTCTTGTTAGTGCAGGCTTTATGACAATGCGTCAGGCAATTGGAGTAGTTATGGGAGCGAATATTGGTACTACAGTTACTGCATTTGTTATAGGTATTGATATCGGTGAGTATTCGCTGCCAATTTTAGCAATTGGTGCATTTCTAATTTTCTTTATTCAAAAACGTAAAGTGAAAAATGTGGGTATGATTTTATTTGGTTTTGGTGCATTGTTCTATGGTTTAGAACTTATGAGTGGTGCAGTTAAACCATTAGCAAATTTAGACGCTTTTAAACAAATTATGTTAGATATGTCTTCGAATCCATTATATGGTGTGGTAGCAGGTACATTATTAACAGTAATTATCCAAAGTTCAAGTGCCACAATTGGTATTTTACAAGGATTCTTTGCCAATGATTTAATTAGTTTACACGGTGCACTTCCTGTACTTTTAGGCGATAATATTGGTACGACAATCACGGCAGTACTTGCCAGTTTAGCAGGCTCGTTGGCGGCAAAACGTGTGGCAGCTGTACATGTACTCTTCAATGTAATTGGCGCTATCATTTTCTTAATAATCATGCCTCTCTATCAATTAGTTATTGAATGGATGCAAGGGATTATGAATTTAAAACCTGAAATGGTTATTGCATTTGCACATGGTACGTTCAATGTAACAAACACAATTATTCAATTGCCATTTATTTTCATCCTAGCATGGATTGTGACGAAGTTAGTACCAGGCGAAGACTTGAATGAAAAATATAAACCAAGAATGTTAGATAAAAATTTAATCAACAGAGCTCCTAACTTTGCATTACAAGAAGCTCAAGATGAAATTCAAAATATAGGTCATATGACTTTCGATATGTTTAGATATGCTAAGAACTATGATGATAAAACAGAAAAAGATATAATTCAGAAGCATGCAGCTGTGGAAAGTATGTATGACAATGTAAGACAATATTTAACAAAAATCTCTGAGAAGAAGATATCCAAACAAGATGCAGAAAGAATGTCTGTGTTATTCGATGTTAATCGAACGTTTATTAAAGTAGCAAGTTTAACAGAAGCTTATTTATTGGATTTAAAGAAAAAAGAAACAGAATCAATTCAAATATCTGCAAAAGCAGAACAAAGTATTGAAAGACTATATGACCATGTCGATGCGTCACTTGAAAAAACAATTGATATGTTTAACGTATATGACAGAGTTAAAAAAGATGAAATCGTTCGTTTGAGTAACGATTCGTATACATTAGAACATGATCTTAGGAAGAAACATATCAAGCGCTTAAGTTCTGGAGAATGTTCTTTAGAAGGTGGTTTGCTATATCTAGATATGATAGCTATCTTAGAGCGTATTGGTTACCATTCTAGAAACATTTCAGAATCTATGATTGATATAGATAATATTGAACATGAGGATGATGAAGTGGAACATACTTTGGGTTGGTCATATTAAAAAGTAATTTTTACCACAATGTATGCAAAATTTAATATCATATAATGAGGCAAGCCATAACAGAAATAAATTTTATGCTTAGTCTTTTAAATTAGAGCGGAATAACATCACTTTATTAAAGGGTGATGTTACTCTGCTCTTTTTTTATGAGAAAAGTGTACTTGGTTAACAATTTTCAATTTAAATGATAAATGGTATGTAAAAAATGGAGTACTCGAGATGGCAAAAGCAACCCCTCTCTTAATCCTTAGTAAAACGATAAGGATACTTGACAAAATGTTACCGTGAGCATAAGATTGAAACTAATATAATTTTCAGAAATCGATGGGGGGATTGTTTATGACATCTATTAGTATACTTGATCAAAGTCCGATAGATCATAATGAAGCAGTTAGCGACGGGATAAAGAGAACAGTTGAACTCGCTCAATTAGCAGAAAACCTGAATTATACAAGATATTTTGTTGCAGAGCATCATAATATACAAGAAGTCGTTGGTACGAGTCCTGAAATATTAGTTACACATCTATTAAACCAAACAAGTAGAATAAACATTGGTTCTGGTGGGGTTATGCTACAGCATTATAGTCCATTTAAAGTGATTGAGCAGTTTCATTTTATGAGCCAAATCGCTCCGGGAAGAGTAGATTTAGGTATAGGTAAAGCACCTGGTGGTTTTCCTCTAGCGACACAAGCATTGCAAGAAGATATCAAAAGTTCACCTACATCTTTCAATGATAAATTTCATCTATTAAATCAATTTAATAATGGAAACTTTCCTAAAGAAAATCCATATTCAAATTTAAAAACAACGATTCGTAATAAAGAGGTTGAAAAACCACATGTTTTTCTTTTAGGTGGCAGTGAACGATCAGCGCGTTTTGCAGCAGAAGAAAAAGTAGGATTTATTTATGCATATTTTTTGAATTCGGATAATGAACTTTTACAAAAAGCCATTCGTACATACAAAGCATTTTACCCTGAGGGGAGAATAATTGTTGCCTTGGCTGCTGTTGTATCGAATAGCGAAGCGGAGTACACATTAATTGAAGAAGGGCGTACAAACTATGTTTTACACTTTGATGACGGTCAAAAATTAACAGTATCAAGTGAACACCAAATTGATGATTTTAAAAAGCAAAGTTCAAGGACATTTGAAATTGAAGCACAACAAATAGAGGTATTTAATGGTACAGCTGAGTCCATAAAACAACAGATTCATGAATTAAATATAGATGATGAAGTTGATGAATTTATGTTTCATATGCCCGTTCAAAATCATTCATTACGATTAAAAACAGTAGAGCAATTAGCGCGTGTATATAAAAAATCGACTTTGAAAGCAGGGGTAAAATGACAAATAAAAAAATAGATTTTGGAATTATGTTGAACGGTCCTGGTAGTCATATGCATGCTTGGAAATCAAGTGAGGTTCCAAGTGATGCAAGTACAAATTTTGAATTTCAACTTGAAATTGCTCGCAAAGCAGAAAAAGCTGGCTTCAGTTTCGTTTTTGTAGCAGATGGATTATATATCAATGAAAAATCGATACCACATTTTTTAGATAGACATGAACCTTTAACATTTTTAGCAGCTCTTTCTCCTATAACGCAGCAAATTGGATTAGTTGGTACGATTTCAACTTCGTATAGTGAACCGTTCACAGTGGCCAGACAACTTTCAACCATTGATAACATTAGTAAAGGTCGTGCAGGCTGGAATGTGGTAACTTCGCCTTTAGCTGGGAGTGCTGACAATTATAGTAAAGGAGATCATCCAGAACATGATGTTCGATATGATATTGCTGAAGAACATATCCAAGTTGTACAAGGATTATGGGATTCGTACGAAGATGACGCGTTTACGTTCGATGTTGAAAATGGTGAATATGTTGATAAAAGTAAAATGCATACTTTAGATTACAAAGGTCAATATTTCCAAGTTAAAGGTCCTTTGAATGCAAGTCGGTCAGAACAAGGACAACCTGTTATATTCCAAGCAGGAGCTTCTCCTAAAGGACAGGCATATGCAGCTAAATATGCTGATGCCGTTTTTACACTTGGTGAGTCACTTGAAATTGCTAAAAGTAATTATGACAGTATTAAAAAACAAGCCCAAGCATTTGAGCGTAATCCCGACCATGTTAAAGTCTATCCAATGCTAGCACCAGTCATTGGAAAAGATAAAGCCGAAGTAGAGCGACGATTAAATGAACTTAAATCATTAGCAACAATTGAAGAGGCTTTAGACTACTTGGGAAGATATTATGATCACCATGACTTTACTCAATACGAATTAGATGCACCATTTCCAGAGTTAGGTGACGTAGGGAAAAATAGTTTTCGTGCAACTACTGATGCAATTGCTGAACGTGCGAAATCACAAAATTTAACGTTAAGAGAAGTTGCTCTAGAAGAAACTGTAAGACGTTCACCATTTACAGGCACTTATGAAGAAGTAGCAGCATTAATAATTGAATGGTTTGAACAAGGTGCAGCAGATGGCTTTATCTTTGGACCACATGTCTATGGTGAAATATATGATGAATTTTTAAGAGAAGTGTTACCGATATTAGAAACAAAAGGTTATTATTCGAAATCTTATGAAGGTAGTACATTACGTGATCATCTTGGTATTCCGTTTAAAGAAAATCGATATCGAAACACAAAAGTAGAGCATATCTAATCTAAATGATTTTTAAGGAGTGAAATAGAATGTCTGAATATAGTGCAACTTCACATCATTCGCAAACAGATGTTGAACAAGACCAATTAAAAATAAAAGAAAAAAGAAAATTTCAATTGCCACACGTGTTATTAATGATGTTGATGATGATGATGTTTGCATGTTTACTGACATATGTCATTCCAGCTGGTGAATTTGACACGACAAAAAGTGGTGAAATTGTACAAGGAACTTATCATGCTATTTCACAAAATCCAGTTAATCCGTTTTATGCAATTACCTTAATATTAAATGGGGGTATACAATCAGCTCAAACTGTAACTTTATTGCTATTTGTTGGTGGGGCAATTGGAGGTATGTTGCAATTGGACTCAGTGACAAAGTTAACTAATTATATGATATATAGATTTGAACACGCAGGTGCTTTACCACTTATTATAGGATTATTTTCTTTAATGGCGTTTATAGGGTTTTTTGTAGGTGGCGATCAGATGATTGTTTTTGTTACGCTCGGTGTCATTTTAGCGAATAGGTTAAAATTAGATCCAATTATTGCCCTTGGCATGACCTTCCTACCTTTGTATATGGCATTTTCAGTTTCTCCTTCAGGTATGGCTAAAATTGGTCAAATCGTTTATCCGGAAGTCACATTATATTCAGGATATGGTGGGAGAGCAATTATGTATACAGTGTTTTTATTGGTCACTTTATTATATGTTATCTGGTATGCGAGAAGGGTTATTAAATCACCAAATAAAAGTTTGATGAATACTACATCTTGGCAACAAAATAATGTGCAAACAACAAATACAGAAATTGATTTGAAAGATAGAACAATTAATTGGAGAGATTTGGTTGTAGTAGGATTAGTGATTTTTACACCTATAGTGTTAGCAATAGGTAACGGCATGTTAAGTTGGACTGAGAAATATGGAAATGGTGTATTCATTACTGTTTTTGGTATTAGTTTTGTGCTTGCTTACTTAATAAAAAGTAAACGGCCTAGTGAAATGGTGGATGGATTTCTAGCAGGAGCTAAACCAATGCTAGTGGTTGCTTTTGCTATTATCATGGCAAACACAATCAGCGTCATTCTAGAAAAAGGTAAGATTTTAAGTACGATTGTCAACGGATTAACGACACAACTTGATGGTTCTTCAGCCGGTGTCGTATCAATATTAATATTTTTAGTAGCAACAGTATTTAATTTTTTAGTACCATCTGGTTCAGGTTTAATGAGTGTCATGGTTCCAATATTACAACCAGTTACGCATACACTTGGTGTGAATGACCAAATACTGTTAACTTCACTATCTTTTGGCGGTGGATTAGGTAATTTAATTACGCCAACATTGGGTGCGACAGTAGGTGCGATTGCTATTGCGAAAGCTAATTTTAGTTCATGGTTTAAATTTATGGCACCATTGTTTTTAATTTGGGTCATCGTAGGTTCAATTGTGTTGTATATCTTCACTACTGTTGGATGGTCAGGTGGTATATAAAAAGATTGGATAATTATTTTAAGTAAAAAAACTGTATCAATTAGGTATTAAATTATTCTAATTGATACAGCTTTTTAAATTGTTAATTTTGAAATTAAACAACAGTTAACTTAAATGGCATGTTTTGTAGCCATTTTTTTTGGGGGGGTTCATCAGTAATAACTTCAGTAATATCAGTGATTTTAGCAAATGATAAAGTAGATGAAATATCAAATTTACTGTGGTCTATCAGAGCAATTACTTTTTCACTTTCTTGAACCATCTGCTTTTTGAGTTGAACTTCAGGTAATGAAAAATCAGTCAAACCATTTTCTAAGGTGAAACCGTTTGCAGATAAAAAGAAATAATCAATATGATACATTTCTAAAATTTGTGAATCAATGTTTCCAGTAATTGCATTTGAATCTTGTGATACAAACCCTCCAACTACGAGCACTGTTAAGTTAGGATTTTCTTTTAAGAGTACTGCATTTTCCAATCCATTTGTAATAATCGTAAGTTCCATTGTTGTCTCAGATATTAATTTTGCAAGCTCATATGTAGTTGAACTTGCGTCGATGAGTATGCATTGTTGCGGTTCGATTTTATTTAACGCATGCTCACTTATTTTATGTTTTTCACGATGCTTTTGTGTTAAGCGGTAAGAAAAGTTTAATTTAGAAGTCATCGTATCATTTACTTTTGCTCCGCCATGTGTACGTGTAATCTTATTTTCACTTTCTAAAAGCCTTAAATCGCTCCGAACTGTTGCTTCTGTCACGCTTAAGTAATCTGAAAGTTGTTTTACAGTAGCTCTTTTATGTGACTTTATATAAGTATATATGTGCTCTCGTCGTTCATCTGCATACATTTTCATATGATTCGCAACCTCCTTATGTTCATAATTTAGTTTAACACAATTTTTTATAAAAATAACAAAACAAAAACAAAACGAAAATAAACGAAAAAATATTTGAAATAAATGAAAATATATATTAGAATTATAGGTATAAATGAAAGCGTTTTCTAATGAAAGAAGGGGTTGTTGAAAATGACGAATAAAAATTAACCAGACAAAATGAATGCAGTTGTAGCATATGCGCCAGGGGATTATAAATATGAAACAGTAGAGACGCCAACAATTGAGAATTCAAAAGAAATTATAGTGAAAGTTGAAGCATGTGGTATTTGTGCAGGAGATATTAAAGCGTATGGCGGAGCACCAAGTTTTTGGGATGATGAAACGCAACCTTCTTATATTAAAGCACCGATGATACCGGGCCACGAATTTATTGCACGTATTGTTGAGAAAGGCGAAGATGTGACTGATTTTGAAATAGGTGATCGTGTCATTTCTGAACAGATTGTACCTTGTTGGGAATGTAGATTTTGTAAACGTGGAGAGTATTGGATGTGTGAAAAACACGATTTATACGGTTTCCAAAATAATGTCAATGGCGGTATGGCTGAATACATGAAATTCACTAAAGAAGCAATAAATTATAAAGTTCCTGCAGATCTACCTATAGAAAAAGCAATTCTAATTGAACCATATGCTTGTAGTTTACATGCAGTGCAACGTGCAAACATCAAATTAGGAGATTTCGTTGTATTATCTGGTGCTGGAACACTGGGGCTTGGCATGATAGGAGCTGCTAAAAAATCTGGCGCTGAAACTTTGGTTGTACTAGATATGAAAGATGATCGTTTAGAATTAGCGAAACAGTTTGGTGCAGACATTGTAATGAATCCAGCAAAAGTTGACATAGTAAAAGAAATTAAGGATATGACTGAGGGCTATGGTTGTGATACTTACATTGAAGCGACAGGACATCCTAAATCTGTTGAACAGGGTTTGAGTGCAATTAGAAAACTAGGAAGATTTGTCGAATTTTCTGTATTTGGGGATCCAGTAACTGTTGATTGGAGCATCATTTCTGATCGTAAAGAACTAGATTTAATGGGTAGTCATTTAGGACCTTACTGTTATCCGCTTGTGATAAATGGTATACAAAATGGTGATTATCCAACTGAAGGCGTAGTAACACATCAATTGCCACTGCAAGATTTTGAAGAAGGCTTTGAATTGATGAAAAAAGGAGATAAGTCATTGAAAATCGTGCTTGTACCTTAAAACAGCAAAGTGATAGATAACATAGATAGTTAAAAGGAGAGACTTTAAATGAAAAAGATGATTAATCATCCTGATGACGTTATAGAAGAATTAATGGCCGGATATTTAATTGCTTATCCTGAATATATTAGACGTTCAAACTTGCATCAAAGAGCATTAATTGGAAAAAAACGACACCCTAATCGTAAAGTGAGTGTTTTAATTGGTGGAGGATCAGGACATGAGCCAGCTTTTATCGGATATGTTGGTCAAGGTATGGCTGATGGTGTGGCAGTAGGTAATATTTTCGCTTCACCTTCACCAATTCCTATACAAGCTGTAACTAGAGAAATTCATGACGGAAATGGTGTGTTATATATTTATGGAAATTATGCAGGAGATTTAATGAATTTTGAAATGGCCAGCGAAATGACAGAAGTCGAAGATGATATTTAAACAGCAGTAGTAATAGGAAATGATGATGTTGCTTCAGCGAAGGAAATTGAAGAGAGACGTGGCATAGCAGGTGAATTACTGGTTTATAAAGCTGCAGGTGCTGCTGCTGATTTTGGCTATGATTTGAAGGAAGTACGTCGTATTGCACAACTGGCAAATGATTATACACGTTCGATGGGCATTGGGTTAAGTCCTTGTTATTTACCGCAAACAGGAAAACCAAGTTTTGATCTTGAAGATAACGAGATGGAAATTGGATTAGGACATCATGGTGAACCAGGTATTGAAAAAACAACGATTCGCACAGCAAAAGAAACCGTCCAAGTTATTATGAAAAACATTTTGAAAGAAGGTCTTTATCAATCAGATGATGAAGTGGTTGTGTTAGTAAATGGGTTGGGTGCAACCTCACAAATGGAATTATATATTATCAATAAAGAAGTTGATGCAATATTAAATGAAAATAATATAAAGACGTACAAATCGTATATTGGTAATTTTATTACATCAATGGAAATGGGTGGCTTCTCAGTAACATTGATGAAGGTGGACGAGACGTTAAAGTCATGTATAGATCATCCTGTCGATTGTCCAAATTTTAAAGAAGTCTAGGAGGAAATTGTAATGACATTAACAAGTGAAACATATAAATCATTCATCCTAGCATTAGCTGAGTTGTTTGAAGAACAAAAAGATAACCTATGTGAATTAGATAGAAAAATAGGTGATGGTGATCATGGTGTGACGATGAATATTGGTTATCAAGCTGTAAAAAGTACGATTCATAACGAGTTACAAGTACAAGATGATATTGCAAAAATCAGTGTTGCTGTTGGTAAAAGCTTTTTGGATGCAGTCGGGTCATCTGTAGGTCCTTTATATGCTTCAGGTTTTTTAAAGTCAGCAGTTGCAGTGAAAAATAAAACTGAATTAGATGATACAGACTTATATCAATTTTGGATTGCATTCAGTAAAGGAATTAAGGCAAGAGGTAAAGCTGAAATAGGTGATAAAACGATGATTGATACACTTGAACCATTCTATCTTTCATTAGAAACATCTAAATATCAAAGTATTAATTTCAAGGAAGCATTTGAGATTGCACTTTTAGAGGCTAAAAAAGGTATGGAAAGTACAAAGGATATTGTTTCAAATAAAGGCCGTTCTAAGCGATTAGGCTATCGTGCGCAAGGTCATGTAGATCCTGGCGCGATGTCAGCGTATCTGATGTTAAATACATTTAAATCATATGTATAAGTGAAGTGATAAGTATATAAGGAGGAGTTAGAATGAAAATAGCAATCGGTGCAGACCACAATGGTTACGACTTAAAAGAGGCAGTGAAAACGCATATAGAAGCACTGGGCCATGAAGTCGAAGATTTTGGTTGTCATCATTGTGCAGAGACGGATTATCCAGATGTTGCTGCTAAAGTTGGTAAAAGCATCCAACAAGGAGATAAGGAACGTGGTATTCTTATTTGTGGAACTGGCATTGGCGTTGCGATAACAGCCAACAAATTAAAAGGCATACGCGCTGCTTTGGCGCATGATTACTATTCTGCAGAGCGTGCACAGTTAAGTAACAATGCTCAAATACTGACTATGGGTGCACAAATTATTGGTATAGAAGTTGCTAAAAAAAATGTTGAAGCATACTTAAATGTAAGTTGGGAAGGTGGTTCTCAACGTAAAGTAGATAAAATTGTGCAAGTTGAACAAGATGAATTTTAATGCGTTATATTTATGTAAACCATATCATTCTTGAAGAATAAGAAGTTGAGGCCTAAAGCGCATAATTAAAGCAAAGGACTAGTCCGTGTGAGAGTCGACGGATTAGTCCTTTGCTATTTAAATTTATACATAATTTGTAACTTAGCATTTCTAATAAAAACAAATTTAGCATTAGTTTAATACTTATTTTTATAACAACACATTATAAATATTTTTAATGGAAACAAAACTAATATTTTATTTCTAATTAATTGGAACAATAATATTTAATTTATAATTATTTGTCCAAAAAATGACAAAATGAAATTTATATTGTGAATATATATTTCTTTTATTTCATTGATAATATAAACTTTTTGAAAAAGGGGGATGAAAGTGCAATTAACATTTAAACTTCATAAGTTTTCTTATGTTATATTTATAATTTCGTTAATCATTGGGATAGTTACTTGTTCTCAGCAAGTTTCAGCACATGCAACTTTAGAAAAAGTTACTCCAGCACAAAATAGTGTTGTTGAAAACGCGCCAAAAGAAATAACATTACAATTTAATGAACCAGTCCATTCAAAGTATTCAAGCATAAAGATTTATGATGACAATGGTTCTGAATTGACTGAAGTAAAACCAAGTACAACAGGTTCCTCTCAAACATTGACATTTCCTATTGAAAATTTAAATAAAGGTACGCACAGTATAAAATGGCATACAATGTCTGCAGATGGCCATGAGATCAATGATAGTTTTGAATTTTCAGTTGGAAAACAGACAGCAAATGGAATTGATACAGCACCACCGTTTTATGAAAAGGCAGATTTTTGGTTTGGGGTTACGCGCTTTATAATAGAAGGATTATTGATTACACTTACCGGCCTTTATTTTGTCAACCGCTTAGCTAAAAGACAAAGTTTACCTCATTTAAATTTTAAAACATACACGATGCCAACCATTTTGACGTTGGTCATGATTTCCGTTATCACAGTTTTAATTTATATGATGACTTTATCTTCTAATGTTGTGTCAGATGTGTTAAGTCTACAAAAAGCAACTTTATTGCAAACACCATTCATATTAACAATGATTGCAGTTATCATATTATTATTGCTTTTCACTTTGAAAAATATGGCTACAAGTTGGTATATATTCATTCCAAGTCTAATATTAATTGCGCTTAGTATGTCTGGACATGCTTGGTCTCAATCTGTACCAATATGGTCGATTTTTATCAGGGTGATCCATATTACTGGAATCTCATTTTGGTTAGGGCTTTGATATACTTAGTGGTGATGGTATTGGGTAAAAAACAATTTGCAGTAAATCAAATGAGGCCTTTTTTATTAAAAGTAAATATTAGCGCTGTCATGTTAATTGTCATATCAGGTGTCCTTATGTCAATTGACCAAACGAATGTCTTAACATTGTGGAAAAATATTCAAACGTGGAGCGTTTTATTACTTATTAAGATTCTGCTAACATTTGTGATGATGACGTTAGGATTTTATCAAACAACTAGAGCGCTTGGTAAGCATCGTCAGACAAATAGATTTGCATTAATCATAGAACTAAGTATAGGTATTTTACTCATATTAGCAGGTGTAATTATGAGTCAATTAAATATCCCAGGATAGGAGTTTAAAAGATGAAAAGACAATTTATTTTAGCCATCGCAGTTTGTTTTACTGTTTTAGTATTTTCCAAAAGTGCTCATGCACATGTGACTATGAATCCTGACACAAGTGAACCAGGTTCTTATGAAAAATATGATGTTAGAGTTCCAGTAGAAAAAGAAGCGAACACGACAAAAATAGAGTTGAAAGTACCCAAAGGTGTAAATGTTGTAGGTGTTGCACCACAGGAAACATTTGATCATAAATTAACTAAAGATGACGATGGTAATATTACCAAAATCACTTGGACAGCTAAAGATAAAGGTATTGGACCCAATGAATTTGTCGATTTACCTATTCAAGTAGCAAATCCTGATAAAGAAGGCGAATTTAAATGGGATGCTTATCAAACTTATGACGATGGAGAAACTGTAAAATGGAATGGTGATGAAGACGCAGAAAAACCATCACCTATGACTAAAGTATCCAAAAAAGCTGATGTTGATTCTGAAAATAATCAATCGGGCAATGATTCTATCGCTTTATGGATTGTATCTATCATAGCTATTATTTTAGCGCTCATAGCAATTTTTAAAAAGTCTCGTAAAGAAAGATAAAGTATAAGTGATTAAGCTAGTAATCAGATTTTGATTACTAGCTTTTTTGTGAAGTTTGGTGAATTGTCACTGTATTTTAATTAAATTTATTTTATAATAATTTTTAAGGAGGATTTTGAATGCGCAGAATATTATACGCTTTTTTAATTTATACAATCTTAGGATTGCTTAGTGGTTTTTATTATCGTGAATTAACACTTGCTTATGACTTTACAGGTGATACACAATTAGTAGTAGTACATACGCATACGTTAATATTAGGAATGTTTATGCATCTCATTTTATTACCAGTAACAAAAGTATTTAATTTGAGTAGTTATTATTTATTTAATTGGTTCTTTATCGTGTATAATATAGGTGTATTGGTAACGATTGGTATGATGTTTACGAAAGGCACTTACCAAGTGATGGGACTTAAAGTTCCAGAATCATTTGCTGGCTATGCAGGAATGGGGCATACAGTTATTACAGCTGGTTTTATTTTATTATTCTTCTTGCTTAAAAACGCCATTGTCAAAAAATCAGAAAAATAATTTCTCTAAATAGATTTTTAAAACAAATATAGCAATCATAGATATAGCAGACGATCGATACGAATTTGATCGTCTTTTTATTTTATTTTAAAGCCATTATACATATAAAGTAATTAATTATTTAAAAAGTCACCCTTTTTAATTGATAAGCATTATCAATAATAGGATAATAGGTATTAATAAGTAGTACATGTAGGAGGATTATTATGGATGATGTAATCATTATCGGTGGTGGACCAGCCGGTTTGTTCGCGAGCTTTTATTCTGGATTAAGAGGGATGAATGTAAGAATTATTGATATTCAAGATAAGCTAGGAGGTAAAATGCACGTGTATCCTGAAAAGATTATTTGGGATATCGGGGGCTTGGCACCGAAACCTTGCTATGAAATTATACAAGATACTGTTAATCAAGGACTACATTTTAATCCTAAAGTAAATTTAGAGGAACGTGTGATAGATATTAGGAAATTGGCTGAACGTCATTTTGAAGTAGAGACCAATAAAGGAAATATATATAAATCCAAATCTGTTATTATCGCCATTGGTGGTGGCATCATTAATCCAAAACAACTTGATATCAAGGGAGCAGAAAGATATCAATTAACAAACTTACATTATGTTGTGCAATCTTTAAAACATTTTAAAAACAAAAACGTATTGATTTCAGGGGCAGGTAACTCTGCTCTAGATTGGGCAAATGATTTAAGTGGCTATGCTAAAAGTGTGACATTAATTTATCGAAAAGCGGATATCAAGGGTTATGAAGCAATGAAAAATATATTAGATGGATTGTCAGTAGAAAAGTTACCCAACACACATATCTATCAATTAATAGGAGACGTTACCCAGTCGCGTATAGAACAAGTGATATTGGAAAATATTGAAACAGGGGAACAAGAGGTACGTGCTTTTGACGAAGTCATCGTCAGTCATGGATTCGATAGAGAAAATACATTATTAGAACAATCTACAACTCAAGTTGATATGCATAGTGAATATAATATTAAAGGTTTTGGTAACACTGCAACGAGTATTGAAGGTCTATACGCTTGTGGTGATATTATTTATCATGAAGCAAAAGCACACTTAATCGCGAGTGCTTTTAGCGACGCAGCAAACGCAGCTAATCTAGCAAAGCTTTATGTTGAACCAGAAGCAGCTCCTGAAGGTTATGTATCGAGTCATAATGATGCATTCAAAGAATCTAATAAAGTAGTGATGAAAAAATATTTATAAATCATGGTTTAGCAGTCTGGGGGATGAAAATACATGGTTAAAATAAAGTACGAAGCGCCAACAGTACAAGATTATAGAAATATGAGAAAAAAAGCTGGGTTAAGTGAAAAATCACAAAAGGCGACAGAAAAAGGGATATCAAATGCATGCTTTGACATTACAATATATGATGATGACTTATTAATAGCGATGGGCAGAGTAATTGGAGATGGCGGTACTGCTTTTCATATTATTGACATAGCAGTAGAACCACGTTATCAAGGTCAGGGTTATGGTAAACAGGTTATGACTAATATTATGAAATATATATCATCTGTTGCAGAAGATGGTACTTATGTGAGTTTAATGGCAGATTATCCTGCAGATCAATTGTATGAACAATTCGGATTTACGACTACGGAACCTCATTCTTGTGGGATGTATATCAAATACTAAATTTAAATATGTTGAAGAATGTTTAAATGCGAAGCAGTAGTTTAAAGATAGTTATCTATGAAACACACGTCCATTGCTCTATCATAAAGATAGAATCTGACGTGTGTGATGTTGTGCTAATTGATATCATTTTTTAATGATAATACAACGCGTTCACATTCAGAGTGAATGATACCAAACCATCTTTTAGAAAACTATACGGATTAATTTGCGAGATGCAAAGAGAGCTAATCCAGAATGATATGCTCCCTTCAAAGTAGACACTTAAAAATGTAAACTTTGAAGGGA
>NZ_PPQC01000004.1 GCF_002902365.1 Staphylococcus cohnii subsp. cohnii
TTGAAATCGGAATTAACGTTGACATATTGCAATTCAGTTTTCAATGTTCATTGATGTGTTACAAGAATTAATTGTAACATTAAGTTTTTGTTAAGTCAATAATAAATTTTCTTTATTATTATTAAGTTTGTTTCGTTTGTTAACTCAACATTTATTATTGTATAACCATTCAATAATTTTAACAAGTGTCAAATTTACACTTTATAATATTTTTGTTTGGTTTTTTTAAGTCATCTCGTTTTGACGACTTTTATATAATATCAAGATAAATCTCACACGTCAATTCAATTCCAATAACTTTTTAGTTAAATTTTACCTTTGTAATAACTAATTATTTTTTATATGTATTAATATTATGAAATCCTATAATTATGTTTGTATTTTATGTCTATTCCTTCAATAACACTGTCTATAATTATCTTCTTATGCATTTTTACTTTTATTAATCTATATTTATCTCTTAGTAATTCAAAGTGCCGCATTTATAATCATTTTATAAAATGCGGCACTTTGAATCTTAATAACTTTTATAATTATTCAATTGTATTACTGCTGTAATTTCTCTTTATCTTTACATTCTTTACATAGACCATAAATTTCCATACGATGATGCGTTACATCAAAATTTGTTACGTGTTGAGCTAATTGTTCAACTTCATCTAGTTGTGGATAATGAAAATCTACAATCTTTCCACAATTTTCACATATAACATGGTAATGATTATGTGTATTAAAATCGAAGCGACTTGAAGCATCTCCATAAGGCAATTCTTTAACGATGCCAATTCCTTTAAATACACGTAAATTATTATATATCGTTGCAACACTTATATTTGGAAAATCGGGTGAAAGTGCTTGATAAATCTCATCAGCAGTGGGATGTGTTTCAGAGACAATTAAAAACTTCAATATCGCCTGTCTTTGTGGTGTTATTCTTATACCGTTATCTCTTAAAGACGCAATAGAATCTTCTAATTGATGTTCAACTGTTTCCATCTCTGCACTCATGTCCCTCACCATCTTTCTATTTAATAATTATTATTACTTAATATTAATATAACTGTTGCATCATTGAATTGTCAATAAACAAAGACCATTTCAATCAATATCCTGTTTTGGGATCTACTTCATTCTCAATTAAAGTATCCTTATTGAGAAAATGGTTAAGATTGCGTTTAAATATCTCAGTTACTTCTTGTTTATTTTCTACACCATTACCTGTGATATGTGCTGTAATTGTAATGTTACTTATGTCATATAATTGATTGCTTGGTTTAAGTGGCTCATTTTCAAACACATCTAAATATGACTGTCGTATGACGTTTTCTCTCATAACATTTGCTATTACATTTTCCTCAACAATTGTTCCTCTTCCTACATTAATAAATATAGCAGAGTCTTTCATCTTTTCAAAATGATCTTTTTGAAGTAAATGTATCGTTTGTTGCGTTTCAGGTAACGTATTTACAACAATATCTGCTTCTTCCAATGCTTTTGATAAATGATTAATAGTATACGTTTTTGAGAAGCCTTCTACTGGGTGACCAGTTGTATTAACACCATGTACAATCATGTCCATCGCGTTCGCAATAGTTGCCGTTTTTTGAGCTATGCTCCCTGTTCCTAAAAATAAAAGCTTTTCACCGCTCACTCTTTTACCAGTTAACTTTGAGTCATAATTTTTATTTGTTTGATTAATAAATGAAACCTTCATTTTCTTATAGTCATCTAATATAAAAGCCATAATAAATTCAGACATTTGTTTTGCATGAACGCCACGACCATTCGTCAACAATATATTGTGGTTATTAATATATTCCAAAGGAAGATTATTGACACCAGTAGCATACCAAGCCAGCCATTTTAAATTCGGACATTCCTTCAAAAAGTCTTCATCTAATTGACCATCATACCCAAACAGTATATCTAAATCTTTTTTATCATGATCATTAATTTCAGAAACACCATGTGTAAATATAAAATTGACGTTTGGAAAAGCTTCAACTAAATCATTTTCCAACTTTCCCATTTTTTTCAAACTAACTGCTTTCATATTTAATCACTCCAGTATTGCTTTTAATTCGTCCATTTGTGATTTTACTTTCACTTTTTCTATGACATCGATTATAATGCCATCTTCATCTATAATGAACGTAGTTCTTACGATTCCCATAGTTTCTTTTCCAAAATTTTTCTTTAATTGGTATACGCCCACTTCTGTGGATAATTGATAATCTTCATCGGTCAATAAGTCAAAATTTAAATTATGCTTATTACTAAAGTTTTGATGTTTTTTCTTTGTATCTCCACTAATTCCATAAACTTTTGTTTTAAGTTCATTAAAATATGATAAATTGTCTCTAAAATCACAGGCTTCTGTTGTGCATGTTGGCGTGTTATCTCTTGGATAAAAATAAAGCACTGCTTTATATCCTTTTAATGTGTCATTAGAAATAATATCGCCATTTTGGTTTTCAAGTTTAAATTCTGGAAATTGATCTCCTTTTTTCAACAAATAACTCACCCTATTTCTTTTTACTAATAATTATATGATACGATAATAAACGAAAATATTAAATAAAAGAGGTTGATATTAATGAAATTTACAGAAAGTGAAAGACTTCAAGATTACTCAAATGAATATATATTGGGAGGCGTCAACTCACCCTCTCGTTCGTATAAAGCTGTAGGTGGTGGCGCTCCAGTAATGATGAAATCAGGTCAAGGTCCTTATTTATTTGATGTAGATGGAAATAAATATATCGATTATTTACAAGCTTATGGTCCAATAATTACTGGTCATGCTCATCCTCATATAACTAAAGCGATTCAAGAACAAGCTGCACTTGGCGTATTATATGGAACGCCAACAGAACTTGAAATAAATTTCGCTAAGAAATTACGTAGCGCTATCCCTTCTTTAGAAAAAATTCGCTTCGTTAATTCTGGAACAGAAGCTGTAATGACAACCATACGAGTGGCACGTGCGTATACTAAAAGAAATAAGATAATTAAATTTTCTGGCCAATATCACGGTCACTCAGATTTAGTATTAGTTGCAGCTGGGAGTGGTCCATCTCAATTAGGATCACCTGACTCAGCCGGAGTTCCTCAAAGTGTAGCTCAAGAAGTCATCACGGTACCTTACAATGATATAGAGTCTTATAAAGAAGCAATTGATTATTGGGGAGATGATATTGCAGCAGTATTAGTCGAACCTATCGTTGGTAATTTTGGTATGGTCAAACCTAAACCTGGGTTTTTAGAACAAGTAAATGAAATTACACATAATAATGGAAGTTTAGTAATTTATGATGAGGTTATTACTGCATTTCGTTTCCATTTTGGCGGTGCTCAAGATTTATATCAAGTTTATCCAGATTTAACAGCTTTCGGTAAAATAGTAGGTGGCGGTCTACCTATTGGTGGTTATGGTGGCAAACAAGACATTATGGAACAAGTTGCTCCTCTAGGCCCTGCATATCAAGCTGGAACGATGGCTGGTAATCCATTATCTATGAAAGCAGGCATCGCATTATTAGAAGTATTAGAACAAGATGGTATCTACGAACATTTAGATAGCCTAGGTCAACAATTAGAAGATGGTTTGAATAAATTAATTCAAAAACATAATATAACTGCTACAGTCAATAGAGTTTATGGTGCATTAACACTTTATTTTACAAATGAAATTGTCACACATTATGATCAAGTTGAAAATTCAGATGGTGATGCTTTCGCACAATTCTTTAAACTCATGTTACATCAAGGCATTAATCTTGCTCCTTCAAAATTTGAAGCTTGGTTTTTAACAACTGAACATACTAAAGATGATATTGATAAAACATTAGATGCTGTAGATTACGCTTTTAGTCAAATGAAATAAACTTGAATTTTATAGGGAATCGTTGTATAACAAGTATAAACATAATTTTATTAAATATACGAAGGAGCGGTACATTTGAAATTAGGAGCACGCATTCTGAAGACAGGTATAGCTATTATACTTGCTTTGTTTATCGCTTCTCTGTTCCCTGATGAAGCAGGATTAAAAGCAATCGCTGCTGTCAGTGCGGTAATCGCGATGCAACCAAGTGTTTTTCGTTCCATTAAAACAATTTCTGAAAGAGCAATTGGTAACCTGATCGGTGCAATACTCGCAGTAGTTATGGTTACTGTTTTTGGTAATAATCCAGTAATCATGGGGGTTACTGTTATATTATTAATTGCTATTTTATTCCGTTTTAAATTGGAACATGTAGCTACACTTGCAAGTATAACTGCATTAATTATTATGGGAACACATACTGGTAACTTTTATATTTCTGCATTTTACAGATTTGTCCTTGTTATGGTAGGTGTAATTAGTTCTTCTGCAGTTAATCTTTTATTCTTACCCCCTAAATTCGAGTCTAAAATTTATTATAATTCATTAAACATTTGTTCAGATATCTTTGTATGGTTCAAACTTGTGTTAAATGATACATCTGAATATCATCATATAAAAGAAGATAGAGGGCTAATCAGCAAACGAATTTCGAAATTAGAGCAAATATTTGAATACTATGAGGAAGAACGACCTTGGACGAAAAAACAAATTTATGCACAAAATAGAAAAAAAATTCTATTTAAACAAGTCGTGCGTAGTACACGGCAAGCATACGATGTTTTAAAACGAATGAATCGTTATCAAAACGATCTTCATAATTTAAATAATGAGTTGTTACTTCAAATAAAATTAGAAATAGATTTGCTCATTGCTTATCACGAACAAATTTTCATCAGCATTTCAAAAAAAGCACGATATGATATAAGTCATTTTGATAGTCAGATTGAAAATCCACAAAAAAAGGATTTAATGGATGCTTTCCAACGAGAAATCATTAAAGATCCATACCAAACAACATATTCATTTACAAATATAATGCAGATTATTTCAGCTATTGAAGAATATCGTTATACTATAGAACATTTGGATCGCTTAGTTATCAGTTTCTTCTCATATCACTCTAATGATAATGAAATTGAAATTGAAGAAGAAGATTTTGATTTATAAATCCTCAAAATTTGAACTAAAAAGACCAGAGACAATATAAAATGTCTCTGGTCTTTTATCTCTTTTATTCAATTTAAAATTATGCTTACACTTTCACTGCGCTTAAACAATCAAAATTTAGCAAATCACTTTTATAGATTTTGAATACTATATAGATGTTCATAAGCACCTTTTTTCGCTAGTAATTCTTGATGTGTTCCACTTTCTACTACCTCACCATTTTCTATAACAACAATTTTATCTGCATGAGTAATTGTAGATAGTCTATGTGCCACAATTAATGTTGTACGATCTTTACTTAAAATATTTAATGCATCTTGAATTATAGATTCACTTTCTAAATCTAATGCACTTGTTGCTTCATCTAGTATAATTATCGGTGGATTATTTAAGAAGATTCGCGCAATAGATATGCGTTGCTTCTGACCTCCAGAAAGTTTGACGCCTCTTTCACCCACTTCTGTATCATATCCATCTGTTAATTCCATAATGAAATCATGTGCGTTCGCCATTTTTGCAGCTGCAATGACTTCTTCGTCTGTTGCATCAGGTCTACCTAATAAAATATTTTCTTTAATTGTATCTGAGAATAGTACGTTATCTTGTTGGACTAATCCGATTTGATGTCTGAGACTGCCTGTTAAGTAGGATTTTATATTGGTACCATCAATTTTGATTTCGCCATCTGTAACATCATAAAATCTCGGTATAAGATTGATAAGTGTCGATTTTCCTCCACCACTCATACCGACAAATGCTACCGTTTCTCCTTGTTCGATATCCAAATTAATATGGTTTAATATCGTAGATTCATCTGCATTATATTTAAAACTCACATTATTTATTTCAATACGTCCTTCTTTAATTTCTAATGGTAAGGCACCTTTTTTATTTTTAATATCATAACCTTCATCCATTAGCTGGAAGACACGGTCCATTGATGCAAAACTTTGCGTTAACGTAGTAAATGAAGAAACCAATCTACGTAATGGACCAAATAATTGTTCAAGATAACCCACAAATGCAGCGAGTGTACCTACTGTAATGGAACCGTTGATAGCTAATACTGCACCAGAACCAATTACAATTAAAGGTCCTAAATCAGTCACTGTATTAATTGCAGAAAATGAATAAGCATTCCATCTTGTATGTGTAAATGCACGTTGTAAGAAATTACTATTATGTTTATCAAAGTTAACTGCTTCGTTATCTTCTATTGCAAAACTTTTGATGACTGACATGCCCTGTACACGTTCATGTAAAAAACCTTGGACTTCAGCCAAAGCTTGTGATCTTTTTCGTGTTAAATTTCTTAAACGTCCAAAGAAGAAATAGACAGTCAGAATATACACTGGAAATACAATAATTGCAGCCAGTGTTAATTTTACATCTAATACAAACATAATTGATAAGGCAATAATGATTGTTATGCAATCAAGCCAAATATTCATAAGTCCTGTTAAAATGAAATCTTTTGTCTGTTCAACATCATTAATTACTCTTGAAATAACTTGCCCAGCTTGGTTATTAGCATAAAATCTTGCACTTAGTGCTTGTAAATGATTATATAGACGCTTACGAATATCATATAATATTTTATTACTTGTCCACTGAGCTAAATATTGTCTTAAAAATTCTATAGGTGGTCTTACGATTACAAAAATAAATAAGGCTATTCCTAGCGCAATTCCTAATCTAGTAAATTTTTCTTCTACCGAAATTGCACCATTATTGATAATGTCATCAATAACGTATTTAATTAATAACGGAATAAGCATTGGAATACCAAATTTTAAGATACCTACAAGAATTGTGGCAATGATTCGCCATTTATATGGTTTTACGAATTGTATATATCTGCGAATCATACAAACTATACCTCCTTGCTTATTTCAGCAAATGAAACAGCCTTCGCTGAAATTCAACGAGGCTGTTAAACAATTATCTACAATCAGATGATTTAGTTAAGCATTTGCTATGATTTTTTTATTCTATACAATTAACTTGTATCATATATACCTACATAACTATATCGAATATAACTATCAAATACATTAAATATGCTTAATAATCTCTAATCTTTTTGAATCTTTCACGCCAAACTTTAATAAAGTCTGGTGCAAATGGCCCTTTTTTCTGCTCAATCCATTGTTGAAGAATATCTACATTTCTTCGTAAAATCACATCAATATCAGATGAATAATTCATTTGGCGCATATGTTGCTCATATTCGTCCTCATCTAATAAATGATATTTACCATTGGGATAAACTTTAATATCTAAATCGTAATCTATATATTTTAGAGCTTCCTCATCACATACAAATGGTGAAGATAAATTACAATAATAATAAACACCATCTTCTCTAAACATACAAATAACATTAAACCAATATTCGGAATGGAAGTATACAATTGCAGGTTCTCTTGTAATCCATGTGCGATTATCACTTTCTGTTACCAATGTATGGTCATTACCACCAATGACAACATGATCCGTACCTTTTAAAATAGTTGTTTCAGACCAAACACGGTGTATGTTTCCATCGTGTTTATAACTTTGAATTTTTATCGTCTGACCCTCTTTAGGTATGGACTCTTTAACCATGCTCCACACCACCTTTTCTGATTTCACATATTGAATTATAACATAATTAGCGATGACAGAACGACCTTAAATATTTGTTAGCAAAAAATTATATATTTTTGACATACTTACTGGGAAATTATATTCATCTTTATCATTAACGCGCATCCACACCATGTTGTCAGTTAATGTAATTTCTTGTTGTCTAACGTAACTTTGAGATAAATATACATCAATATCCCAAGTTAAATGTGTGAATTGATGTTTTAATGAATAAACAGGTTTACTTTGAAATTCAATTTCTGTAGATAACTCCGTATTAATATTTTCATTACTTTCCGCTTCATACATAGGAAATTCCCACATATTATTCAAAAGTTTTTGGGTTCTTTTTTCAATTAATAAATCGCCTTTTTCGTTACACACGATATATACATTTTGTTTGATATGTTTTTTCTTCACTTTCGTAGTTTTTACAGGTAACTCATCTACTGTTCCTTGTTTAAAAGCTTCACAATGTTCTTGGACAGGACAAAACATACATAACGCGTTTTTAGGTGTACAAATTAATGCACCTAGTTCCATCATAGCTTGATTGAAAGTACCTGAATCCTCTTGGACATAAACTTCCAATTCCTTTTCAAATGCTTTTCTTGTGGTTTGTAATTTGGTATCACGATGATCATTGTTTAATCTTGACCAAACTCTAAAAACGTTACCATCTACTGTTGCTAATGGAAGATTGAAAGCAATACTCATGACTGCTGCTTGTGTATATGGACCCACACCTTTAAGTTCTTTAAAGCGCTCAGGGTCATCGGGAACTTCACCATTATAATTAATTGCTACATCTTTTATCGCAGTATGGAAGTTACGTGCACGGCTATAATAACCAAGCCCTTCCCAATATTTAAGCACTTCATCTTCATGTGCATTACTTAAATCAGTAATTGTTGGAAACCTATTTACAAATTTATGATAATAATCAATAACCGTCTTCACTTGGGTTTGTTGTAACATTACTTCACTCAACCAAATATAGTATGGATTTTTAGTTTCTCTCCAAGGCATTTGTCTTTGATTTTTCTCAAACCATTTTACGAGATTATTTTTAAATTGCGATTCATTATACATGTTATACATCTCTTTCTCTATGTGATTCTAAAACTTTTTTTCTTCATTTTAGTATGTTAATTTTATTATTTAGTATATTAGATTATAATAGAAATAATATTGAAATGAAATGAGAGGATACTTATGGATACAGGTACGCATATTGTCATGGGTATTGGATTAACCGCTTTGGCAACACAAGATCCTGCAATGACTGGCTCATTTGCAGCAACAGCAACGACTCTAATCATTGGTTCACTGATACCAGATGGTGATACAGTTTTAAAACTTAAAGATAATGCTACTTATATATCAAATCATAGAGGTATAACACATTCAATACCTTTTACGATTTTGTGGCCATTACTTATAACTTTATTTATTTTTACATTTTTCAAAAATATTGATGCTAGCCATATATGGTTATGGGCTCAGCTTGCAGTTTTTCTTCATGTCTTTGTAGATATATTTAATTCTTATGGAACTCAGGCGCTCAGACCCATCACAAATAAATGGATTCAACTAAGTGTAATCAATACTTTTGATCCAATCATATTCACTCTGTGGTGTGTTGGCATTATACTTTGGGTATTAGGCTTACATCCTTACATTTCATTCTTCCCTATTTTTGCTATTCTTGTTGTTTATTATATTATTCGTTTTAGAATGCAAGCCATCATTAAACAACAAGCACTTAAACAGATAAAGCAAGAACATAATCCTGTTAAAGTTTTTGTTGCACCTACCATGCGATTTATGGAATGGCGCGTAGCTATTCAAACAGAAAAGTACGATTATGTTGGACGAAGTTATGGTAGAAACATCGTTTTTAGTGATAAATCAGAACGTCATTCTTTCCCTAGTAATGATTTAATGCAGTTTGTTGAAGATGATAAAAATATCAAAACTTTCCTTAACTTCTCATCTATTTATCGTTGGGAAGCTAGAAAATTAGATGATGATACGACAGAAATTAGATTGATTGATTTACGCTATCTCAAAAACGGACACTATTCATTTGTAGCAATCGCACATTTAGATGAGTTTATGAATATTGATCATTCTTATATTGGTTGGGTGTTTAGCGAAGATAAACTACAAAGAAAATTATTTGCTAAGTGATATTTTATTGATATTAACAAAGGCTGAGACACAATCATGTGTCTCAGCCTTTAATATGATATTGAAGATACATAATTAAAATATAAAATCATTATTTATGATTTGTGTTTGTATCTTGAGCAGTTACGTTTTCATTATGGTTTATCTTGTTTTTTAATTTAGTATCAGTCGATTTTTCTACTGTGTCATTTCCAAATCTAAATTTTTGATACGCAGTCATTCTATACATCGCAAATATAACTGCACATAATGTAGCCATTACAAATATAAAATAAAAATGGTACGGTATATTATTTAAACTTAATGCACCTAAAACAACGGACTGTGAAATTCCCTCTATAAGATAAAACAACGGATTTAACATTAAAATATGTGAAAATACAGTTGAATTACTGGACGGGATAAATACAATCGGTACGATAAAGAACATGATTACTGATAATATATAAAATATGATATTTACATTATTTTTGGTAATAGTCAGTAAACCAAATACCGTAGAAATTGTTACAACAAATATAATTGACATAACGACAAAATATATTGTTGATGGAATAGAACTTTCTATGTTAACTGGTGTCATTATGATAATCATCATTAATGCAATAAACATCAATAAATTAGTAATAATAGCTATCATAATAGTTTGAAAAATGGGATTTAAATTAAAAACTTTTGCAGTAAAATACTCTTTTTTAAACAATTGGTAACTTTGATAAATAGCTATCCAAATAAATGAAAAACTTATTAATGCTGCTAACCTAAAATAGCCTCGTGCTTGTTTTATTTCTTCTGTACCATTCACATTAAATATAAACATTAACAAACATAATAATAGGATGCTACTAATAAATGGTATAACAAACCATTTCCATTGTCCCTTTAACCGATGATACAAATGTTTACTTAAAAATGGTGCATTCTTATAAAAAATAATTAGATTATCTATCATTTATATCACCTACAATTCAATATATATCCATTTATCATTTTTAAAATCTGCCATGAAATAACCATTACCTGATTTAGTAATCCAAAAGTTATTATCAATATTAAATTTATCTTTTAACTTCGTTTTATCTTTCATCGGAATTGTAAATCCAGAGAGTTTATTTTGATCATTAAATATCATAGCAATCGGTTGTTGAACGATAGGAACAATAAAACGATCATTTTTTCCTTCTTCTGGAACTAGCGAATCAGTCACAGTACCATGTTTTTTATGTAAGTGACTATTAAAAAATTCGTAATAATTACTATAATTTTTACTCATAAATGGCGCGAGTGCATCACCACTATGTTCTTCGAATAAACCAGCTGGATCAAAATAACGTATATCTTTTTTACCAACTTTATAAGACTGATTATCGACACTAACGCGATAACTCTTAGTATTTTCACCTGTTATTGTAAGCAAAGCATATTTGCTTGGACTTAAAACTTTATCATTCTTAAAATTATCTAATTTGACTGAATCATCTAATACAATTCCGTATGATAGCTTATCTTCATAGGGATTTTTTGGTTGATTCTGAATAGAAGCCTGGTCCTCGTTTTGTCCAATTTCAATTTTTCCAATATCATTAAACATTAGTAACGCTGTTAAAAGCACCCCTAAGATACAAATAGTAATAAATGTCCAGAACCTGACTAATACAATCGGTGGTTTGACGTGATTATACCTTTCGATACGTTTGAAATTATATGTTAATTCTGGCGTACGTGCTCTGCTCTTTTTCCAATCCAAATCAAAGTTTTGCTTTTCTTCTTTACTTTTTAAAGATGCTCTATCTTTCTCATGTTCATTAAAGACAGGAATGACTTGGTTAATAGAACCTTCCATTCTAAGTTGACCATGCGAAATCCATGCTATATAATTACTTGCTTTACTAACTCTTTCGACATTGTCATCTATCATAACAACGGTTAAATTATTATTTATGTATTCATCTGATAGTTCAATTGCTTTTTCAAAATATTCGTCTGTTAAATTTTGCAGTATTTTATTAAAAATGATAATACTGGCTTTAGATGTTCTGGCAAGAGAAAAAAGTATACGCGCATAAGCTTCATCTGATAATTCACATATGGATGTATCACTTTGTTCTTCGACGTGTGCATACTTTAAAACTTGTTCAACCTTATGTGTATTTACTTTGTATGGGAAAAGCGTAACTGCATTTGATATGTAATCTTTAACTGATATATTTTGTGAATATTTATCGTCTATATCTGCATAAAACAAATCTGCTTTACGCACAATTCTACCCTTGTCAGGTTTGATTTCACCACTTAATATCCGACCTACAAGAGATTTTGAAGACTCAGGTTCACCGATAATTCCAAGTGATTCACCTTGATAGATATGTAGGTTTATATTATTTAACTCTATGTTATCTGCATCATAACCAAAAGGTTGATACCACTTTTTTGATTTTTTATTTCTATAGTAATGTGTTACATTAAGTAACTTTAAAATAATTGAACTACCCATGCTATCTTCATCCTTCTACAGTTTTAATAGTGCTAAGGGTAAACCTTCTTCTGGCTCTGAACTATTGATTCTGAATCCCCACGCAAATATTCCTTTAAGTCGCTCTACTTTAAAATAACTTCCAGTACCATCATTTAATTTATATATTTTTCCAAGTTCTACTTTGTTTCTATCTACTAAATAACTTTCCGCTATGATTGCTTTACTTGCATATACGTCATACTCATTATAAATACCATTCATTTCTGCTTTGCGCATTTGTTCTTTATATCCTTGAATTTCATGACGTAATTCTATTTCGCTCATTTCACTCAATTTCTTCCGTTCCATCTTCAATACCACTCTCTTCTAGTTTAGCTTTTATTTTATCATATTGATAACCTTTTCTCATAAGTGTTTCAATTGTTTTATTGACCAATTTTTTACCTGTAAATTTTTTTGAAGTTTTAGTATACGCTTTTTCTAAATCATCTTGTAATAACATATCTAATGTTTCTTCTGATTGTGAAAAATCTAATTCTTCCATAACAATATTAATCGTTTCAAATGTATAACCTTTTTGTATTAAAGATTGTTTTAGCTTTTCTTTACGCTTTATTTGTGGTCCTTTTTTTTGTTTCAATATTTTATTTGCTAATTTTATGATCTTATCTAAAGATTGCTCATCATCATATAAAAGCGCATATTCATCAATGATATTTTGTTCTATACCAGCTTCACGTAATTTTTGTTTGAAAATTTCAGGACCTTTATCTGTAGTTAAAATCATCGTATTTTTTAAACTATTAGCATAATCTTTATGATCTATTAAGTTTTGTTTGTGGCAATAATCTAATACATTTGCAATTACACTTTCTGAAATATCTTTTTTTGCTAGATGTTGTGATACTTCGTGTTCAGTTCTTTTTCTGTATGATAAATATTGAATCGCTATATTAATTGCTTGTCTATATTGCTCATAATTTTGAATTTTTTCCATATCTGATGCTTCAACAATTTGTCCCTTTTTAAGGTTAAAATATACAAAAGTATCAATATCAATACCCATCTCAAATTCATCATCTAAATATAAATTAAAACGGTCTTTATTATTTTTTTGAACTTCTATTTTTGTGATTTTCGGCATTATCTTCACTCCACTTATAAGAATAACTTATATTGATTATGAATGGAATTATAGTGATTTTTATTTGCAAACTACAACTTCACTATGATTATGTACAAATTATAACATGGTTTGCAGTATAATCCTTTCATGAAATAGCATACATAATCTGCATATATCGGTATATTTTATAGTGTTTTACATACTTAAAAATTTTCTTAACTTCAATTGCAGTTAACATATATTGTATCTTTTAAAATTTTAAATGATATTAAAAACTCCCTCCAAGTAATCATTTTCACATGACTTCTTGGAAAGGAGTTTGTCATTGGCGACTTATTTTATACAGCTATTAATCATTAATGATATTACTATAATCATACACCTAATTCTAATAACGCATTTTTGTATTGTTCATCTGTAATAAATTCTTGTTGTTTCATTTTTTCTAAATCAATTTTCACTCGATTAATAAAATTATCGGACATATCATCTATATTATAAACACTAGGTGCATTAATTTTACTTGCTAAAATCGCACTTTGTAAAACTGAAATTTGTGGTAACTCCTGATTATTTTTATCTGTCGTCACCCCGAAGTAATAATTTGCAGCTGATTCTACTGAGTAATTATCACTACCGTAATAAATGTTATTCATATAAAAACTGAGTATTTCATCTTTACTATATGATTTCTCAACACGATGAGCTACAAATAATTCCTTAACTTTACGCGTGATTGATTGTTCGTTATCATAAAAATAATTTTTTACTACCTGCTGTGTGATTGTACTTCCACCTTGTACACTTTTATCACTTAATGTTGAAAATAATGCTCGTGATGTTCCCTTTATATCAAATCCATGATGCTTATAATAACGCTCATCTTCCATAGCTATAAATGCACCTTTAGTATAATCTGGCATATTTGACACAGATACAAACGAATCTTTATTTTCTATTTTTTTTAATTCATCAACATCTGCACGAGTACTGAAAGCATACATTATAGCAATAAATATACCTAAAACAAGTATAATTGGAACAAGTAGTTTAAAGAAAAGCCCTTTTCCTTTTTTATGTTTTTGTGATTTTGTTACTGGCTGAAAATAAGTATTATATTGAGGTTCGATTACAGTATCGGTTTGAGATTTTTTAGTTGTTTGCTTATAACGATCGCTTCTTTTCATGCGGTAGCTCCTTTATATTGCTCTCATATCATTATAAGTGAGTTTATCAATTGTTGGAATTTTTATCTATAGTAAATCATAAAAATCAGTCCAAGGGTGTATATGTATCTCCTATCAAGGCATTATAATAAGCGATTTAACCCAATCTATTTAAACATATATATGATAATATCATCGATTTCCAAATCTCACTTTCAATTTAAAAATTTCTATAATAAACAAAAAGAAGTTGCCTATATTTTATAATGAACCACTTTTGTATCATAAAAGTAAATTCATAAAAATAAAGACAACCTCTTAAAAAAATATCAATGATTCAATTAGCGTTTAATTCCTTAAGCGTTTAATTGATCTACAATTGCTTTATTAAAGTCATCTAAATCATCAGGTGTACGACTAGTTACAATATTATTATCAACGACTACTGATTCATCAACTACTTGTGCACCTGCATTCGCTAAATCTTTACGAACATTTAATACTGCAGTTAATGTTCTACCTGATAAGTCATCTGTATCTATTAAAATTTGTGGTCCATGGCAAATTGCAAACGTTGGAACATCATTTTTGGTAAAGTATTTAGCAAATGTACCGTATCTGCCTTCAGAATCACCACGTAGATGATCAGGTGAGAAACCACCTGGAATTAATAATCCATCATAATCTTCTGGTTTTGCATCAGCAATACTTACATCCACAGAAACTTTTTCACCATGTTTTCCAACAACTTCACTATTGGCTTCATCTCCAATAACAACAGTTTCGTGTCCTGCTTCTTCAATTGCTTCTTTAGGACTTGTTAATTCTACATCTTCAAATTCATTCGTTACAATAATTGCTACTTTTTTAGCCATGAATTATCACCTTTCCATATTTATGTTATATACTCTGTATAGACGAAACCGAAGTTTTTTAAACATAAAAACTTTTAATACTCCGAAATTTAATCTGATGATTTCGAAACTGATTTAACTTTTTCTTCTAATTGATCTAATAAGCCAATCCATTCGTCTATGTCTTCTACTTTAACTTCATTAGGGTTTACATGATCAATATCATTCATAAATTTTTCTAATCTCTTTTTTATTTGATCTATTGTTTGATTGTCATCCATTGTATTAGTAACTCCTTTTTTTCAGATATTATTATACTAACATGGATTTGACAAATTTTGCCAAAGTCTTAATAATTATAAACTGAAATAATTTAACTAAATTAGAATAATTTCTATATGTTTAACCATTTCATATATTTAAACCTAAACCAAGCTTTAATAAAAGGATGTTTTAAATGACCTATCAAAAATCTTTATTATCTAGTATTAAAAAACCTATATCTATATTTAATGATCCATGGGAAACCTATAATGATATTCAAGAGCATAATGCATTAACTTTAAGTAATATTGAATTCACCACGACGAATCTCTGTAATATGCGTTGCAGTCATTGCGCTGTAGGATACACACTTCAAACTGCGGACCCTTCCCCTTTGCCAATGGACTTAATTTATCGCCGTTTGGATGAAATTCCAAATTTAAAAACGATGTCAATCACTGGTGGAGAACCTATGTTTTCAAAAAAATCCATTAAAAATGTTGTGAAACCACTATTGAAGTACGCATATGATCGCGAAATTTATGTTCAAATGAATTCAAATTTAACGTTACCTATCGACAGATATTTAGATATCGCTGAATATATTGATGTAATGCATATTTCACATAATTGGGGAACAATAGATGAATTTACAGAAGTTGGATTTGGAGCAATGGAAAAACAACCACCACTGAAAGCGAAATTACGACTTTATGATCAAATGTTATCAAACGCTCGAACACTTTCTGAACAAGGTATGTTCATTTCTGCTGAAACAATGTTAAACAAAAGTACAAGGCCCTATTTGAATAAAATACATAATGAAATTGTTAATGATATGAAATGTCAAAGACATGAAATTCATCCGATGTATCCTTCTGACTTTGCTAGTCAATTAGAGGTACTATCATTAACTGAAATAAAAGAAGCAATTCATCATTTACTAGATATTCGACACCCAGATATATGGATGCTTTTTGGCACATTGCCTATTTATCCATGTATAACCAACGAAGATGATCAAGCATTGTTGCACAGATTAAGAAATTCCAAAAATATTACGATGCGAAATGACCCAGATGGTAGAAATAGGTTGAATGTGAATGTGTTTTCTGGAAACATTATAGTGACTGATTTTGGTGATGAGAATGGCACTTTATCAAATATTAAAAATGATAAACTCACGGATGTTTTTGATGCATGGTTAAAGACCCCTTTAGCACAATCACTTAACTGCCATTGTCCTAAATTCAATTGCTTAGGCCCAAATGTTCTAGTAAAAAATATGTATTATCCTGATACAAATTTCAAACAAAATGAAATAGATATGCATCGACTTTATCCTATGCAATAATCATATCTATTGAGCTTAAATATTCAATTAACAGGGAATGTCTATTTTTCAAATATGATGAATATCCATAATCAAAACAAGGATTTCAATCACCATATTCGAAATAGACATTCCTTAACTTTATTCTATATGTTGCACACTGGCTAAAAACTCAATTGTTTCTTTACTTTCTTGTCTTCTTTCTTTACGGCGTTTAACTCTCGCTAATGCTGTTTCGTGAAACCAATTTTCAGTTTTTGTTTCTGGATAGACTTGTGGTACATGTGTTGGCTTGCCTTCATTATCCAGGGCAACAAATGTCAAAAAGCTTAGTGCAGCTAGGTGCCTTTCATCTTTCAAGACATCCTCAATTATAATTTGTACGCATACTTCCATTGATGATGTACCTGCATATGACACCATTGCTTCATATGACACTATATCGCCGGTTTTGATTGGCTTTAAAAAATCAACAGAATCTGTAGATGCTGTAACAACTTGTGTGTTACTGTGCTTCATTGCTGTAATAGCTGCTATTTCATCAATGTTAGCCATCAACATTCCGCCAAACATCGTATGATGATGATTAGTATCTTGTGGAAATACTTGTCTTGCTTTAACACCTCTAGATTCAGACATCGATTTCATTTTTGTAGTTCCCATAATATCTTCCTTCCCTTTTTTAAACTTAACCTAATATAAATTAGGAGTGGGACAGACATCTAATTTTGTTAAAAAGATTTCGTCGTCCCACCCCCGATAATGATGACTATAGATGAAATAAGTATCTCATAATCAAATTTTTCTTCATTTTCAAATAGTTAGTTTGCCCAATTACCATTTTCAAAAATCAGTTCTTGTTCACCACTTGTAGTGATACCATAAATCGTTAAATCGGAACTACCAATCATAAAGTCTACATGAATCAATGAATCATTTAATCCATGTGCTAATTTTTCTTCAGTAGTCATTGTTGTACCACCCTCAATATTAAAACCATAAGCTGAACCTAATGCAATATGACATGAGGCATTTTCATCAAATAATGTGTTATAAAATATTGTGTTACGATTTGAAATTGGTGAATCATCTGGTACTAAAGCAACCTCACCTAAATGTTTGGCACCTTCGTCTGTATTTAATAAATCACGTAGCACTTCTTCACCTTGTTCAGCTTTAAAATCTACTACCTCACCATCTTTAAACGTAAGTGTAAAACCATCAATAATATTACCATTATGGCTTAATGGTAATTTATTGGTCACATAACCGTTCACTTTCAAACGATGCGGTGCTGTGAATACTTCTTCTGTTGGGATATTAGCAACAAATGCTTGACCATCCTCTGTATAACTTGTTGCATCTTCCCAAATATGACCTTCTGGAAGACCAATTTCCAAATCAGTTCCTTCAGAGATATAATGTAATGACGCATAGTTTTTACGTTGCAGTTTATCTGCATGTTTACTTAAATTAGCAATATGCTTTTCCCAATTTGCGACTGGATCGTTTCCATCTACACGTACTATATCTAGCACTTCATCAATAAATTTTTCATATGCTTCTTCTACAGTTAATTCTGGATATACACGTGCTGCCCAAGCTTTAGACGGAAATGCTGCTACACACCAAGGAAATTGATTTTTTTGACTTGCTTCCATATAACCTTTATATGCTGTAGCGTATTGCCTTTGGAAAGTGGCTAATTTATCACTATCTATACCATTTAATAGATCTGGATCCTGAGTAATTAGTGCGAGATTAGCTGCACCACGGTTAACATAATCCATACGTTTAGCAACTTCATAAGCTTTAATTTCATTATTTTCAAAGTGGTCAACTGTTTCATTTTCAAATTTAAGTCGTGCCAAACGATCATCACTATACTCTACTTTCACATCTGAAGCGCCTCTTTTATATGCTGCTTCAACTATGTAATGCGTTAATTCTAAAGCATCTACGCTTGAACGGATAAACACTGGTTGTCCTTCTTGTACGTTCATGCCAATGCCAGCTAATAATTCAGCGTACTGTTTCATTTTATGTTGTAATTGCCCCATATTTAAACTCTCCCTTATTTACGAATTTGTCCAAGTGCGTCTGCAATTGCCGAAGCTTCACTTGGCGTAAATGAGGCTTTGGACGTTACATAATCATATACCTCTTTTACTTCTTGTGCATCAGCAGATTTATATTTTTCGGGATTGATTAAACTTTGATTTACTAGATTTAAACGACCTCGAATTTCTTCAATCATTTCTTCGTTACTTTTAGTCACTACTCTCACCTCTTTTTAGTTTATTTTATCAAATTTGCTAACCTTGTAAAACTTTTATCATAATTCCTCTTTAGAAATGATTAATAAACCATTAAAATGGGAAATAGAATTATATAATTTGGAGGTCAATATATGATTACAGTTGCTTTTGTTTGTCTTGGAAATATTTGTCGCTCGCCTATGGCAGAAGCTATAATGCGACAAAGGTTAAAAGATAGAAGTATCGATGGTATAGAAGTCACTTCAAGAGGTACAGGTAAATGGAATCTTGGACAATCACCTCATGAAGGGACACAAAAAATATTATCTGAACACAATATTCCATTTAATGGTATGATTAGTGAACTATTTGAATCTAACGACGACTTTGATTATATTATTGCTATGGATCAAAGTAACGTTGATGATATTCAAAGTATTAATCCAAATATTAAAGGAAAATTATTTAAATTGTTAGAATTCAGTGATATGACTGAAACTGATGTACCAGATCCTTATTATACAAATAATTTCGAAGGCGTGTATAAAATGGTACAATCATCTTGTGATAATTTAATTGATTTCATTATTAAAGATGCTAATTTAAGAGAGGGGTAACAACATCATGCAAAACAAATTAATTCCAGGTATATTATTAGGTGCTGTAATAGGAGGCACAGCAACACTTGCTGACAAATCTACACGCCAATCATTAAAACAATCAATTAAAGATATTAAAGAAGGTAATCGTTCACAAAAACCTTCAGCAATTTCTAATATAAAAGATGAAGTCTCTTATTGGAAAGATGCAATAGAAGAAATCAGACGTAATAATCCAGAGTTAGAGCGTTCCTTAAAAGATGCAAAAGACACATTTGTTGAACGCAAAAATAATCGTTTAAAAAATTAAATAAATAATATCGTGACTAGTGAACATAATAAAATGTTTGGTCGCTTCATAATGATTGTTTGAAGTGAAGGGTCATAGATGACTTACGCATAATATAACATAGTCATCCAATCGGGGGTGGGAATTGGAAATCTACTTTATAAGTTTTGATTTCTTTCCTAACCCCCTTTATTTTTGATTTGTTATTTTGGTATTTTATTTTTCAAAAGTTACTTTATTTTAAAAGAATATAGCAACACATATTTACCTTTAATGCATTTTACAGTATATTAAACTGTATACGTAAAATATCAATACATAAGGAGATTTGATATGTCTAAAAATGAAAAAACATCTTCTAATTTTCTAAATGAAACTAAAGAAATGGAAGATCAAAAGAACAAAAAAGATAAGAACGAACAAATTGAACGTGATCGTATATACATAACACCAAATGAATTTAAATCGAAATCACCAAAAAAAGACAATCAAGAATTTTTTGTATCACGTATCAATAAGCCTGCAAAATATACTAAAGATTCAAATTTTTTCTCTTATTTAGTATATAGAATAGGAAAAGACGATGCATCAGGATTATCAGCACAACTATCCTATTATTTTATGTTATCTCTATTTCCTATGTTACTTTTCTTGTTATCAATTGTGCCGTACCTCGGTATTAAACAAAGTTCGATTAGAAGCATGATTAAGGAACATGTGCCACAAGATTACGCACCACAAGTATCATCTATTATTGGCGATATTATGGGTAATGCAAGTGGCGGTATTTTATCTGTAGGGTTAATCTTAGCGTTATGGTCTGCTTCTAATGGTATGACCGCTTTGATGAATTCTTTTAATGTGGCTTATGACGTAGAAGATAGCAGAAATTTTATTGTTTCTAAACTATTAAGTGTAGTATTTACACTGGCATTAATTATCGTCTTACCACTAGCAATTGTATTGCCTACATTTGGTGAACAAATCGGGTCATTGCTATTTGGACCTTTAGGCTTAGGCGATCAAGTTAAATGGATTTTCAACTTAGTTAGATTTGCGCTACCTGTTATTGTAGTACTCATAGCATTTATAGTACTTTATACGTTAGCACCAAATGTTAAAATTAAAATGCTTTCTGTTATACCAGGAGCTATTTTTGCAACTATCGTATTTTTAGGCGGCTCTTATTTATTTGGTATTTACATTTCAAACTTTGCTAACTATTCTAAAACATATGGTAGTATCGCCGGTATTATTATATTAATGTTATGGCTTTATATTACTGGTTTTATCATCATTATTGGTGCTGAAATCAATGCAATTATGCATCAAAGAAAAGTAGTTGCAGGTAAAACACCAGAAGAAATTACAATTGATCAAATTGAAGAAGAAAAGAATAACAGCGTAGATTAAACGACAGAATCTTTCTCCGATTATAAATTTAAAAAAGCTAAAACCTAGGCACACAGTATTGTATCTCTGCTTAGGTTTTAGCTTTTTTTATTGTATTAAATTATGTTGAAATGCATAGATTACAGCTTGAGTTCTATCTTGTACTTCTAATTTACTCAATACGTTACTCACATGTGTTTTAACTGTTTTGATTGTAATATGTGAAGCACTGGCAATTTCTTGGTTTGAGTACCCTTTTGCAATCAATAATAATATTTCCATTTCACGTTCAGTTAACATCTCATATAATTCAGCGCGTTGTTTCATACGATTTCTCATTTTAACCAACACTTCTGCTTCAAATACAGATTCATCACGATATGTTTTGCGTATTGCTTCAGCGATATCACTGGCACTTGTTGTTTTTAAAATATAGCTATCTACACCAGAATCTAGCGCGCGGTACACTTCATTATCTTCAATATAACTTGTTAGCATAACAACTTTAATGTGTGGCAAATCTTTCTTAATTTGTTCTGTAGCTTCTACGCCATCCATATCATCCATCAGTAAGTCCATTAAAATTAAATCAGGTTTTAGTTCATGTGCTTTTTCAATTGCATCTTTACCCGATTGCCCTTCTCCGACTACTTCTATATCTGGTTGAGTAGATAAATAACTAGAAATACCAATTCTGACCATCTCATGATCATCAACAAATAATACTTTAATCGGCATATGAATCCTCCTTATTTAATGGGGCTTTGACTTCAATTCGTGTTCCTGAATCTGGCAGTGATACTATATGAAACGTTGCGCCTATTTCAAGTGCTCGTTCGCGCATATTTTTTAACCCATAGCTTTGTTCTACCTTATCATCTACATTAAAGCCTTTACCATCATCTTGTATACGTAATAATAAATATTCTTCTCTATTAAACAATTCAATTGTAACTTTTGTCCCTTTTGAATGTCTTAATGTATTTGAAATTGCTTCTTGTGTAATTCTAAATAAATGATCTTCTATACCTTTGGGTACGTCGAATTCTTCAATATCATGTACAACTTTCATAGGCACCTTTTTCTGCAAATCAACCACTAAATCTTTGATACCTTGGCCAAGTGATTTATCTTTCAAGCCAATTGGTCTTAAATGCAATAGCAAGGCACGCATTTCTAACTGTGAATCTTGGATCATTTTTTCCAATACTGGAATTTGTTGATCTAAAGGTGCTTTCAAATCAGTTTCTTTAATAGCAGAGAGCATCATACTTGCTGCAAACAATTGCTGGCTTACGGAATCATGTAACTCTCGAGCCAGTCTTTGTCTTTCGTCTTCAATTATTTTTTTAACTTTCACATCGTTCATATTATATGATTCATTCGTTAAATTTTGTGTTTTTAAACGCAATCTATGAACTTCTTGATTGAGCGGTACAAGCGTTTGATATAATTCAATTGTTTCATTATATAATTCTATATTTTGATCATTGATACCTACTGTTTGTCCTTCTATAGAACGCTCAATTTGGTCTTGTAACCAATGATTTTGTTGATTGATTTTATACGCTAATACTGAGCCAACAATGATGCAAAGTAATATAACTAATAAGTTGATAAATAGTAAAACTGGTATTCCAAAGATTTGCGTATAAATCATGCCTTGAAAATATATAATATTCACAAAAACTTTATCTATAAAAAACATAGCGAAAAATGTACTATAAACTAATATCAACATTGATCCTATTGCTCTTATGTAGTGATTCATTTATAAATCACCTCAACATCTCCAATAAATGTTGACAAATAGACATTAACAGCATAATTATCTTCTTTTGTTTCTTCAACAACTTTAATATTGTTGTTTTCAACTTTATATGATGTTTCATTAACATATGCATTACCATAAAGTGCTGAAAAATGTAATTTTATATTGTAATTTAAAGGCACAATAATTTGCACTTTACCTAAAAAATGTCTGATTACTACAGTATTATGTTCTCTAATATTAGCAGCTTTAGACATATCTATATGAATGTCACCAATACCATGCTGTATTTGTAAATCTTCCCATTTATAAACATAAATAGGTGTACGTTGTTCACCAAACCACTTTTGCTTAATAAATTCTGGAGATTCTACTGCCTCTTCTGTCGCAATAATTTTCAAAGGTTTGAACCTATAAAATATATATCTCACAATTAACACAATTAAAAATATAAATAATATGATAATTGTGTATTTATTGGATAGTAAAGTAAAAGCAATAAGTAATACCCCTATCCAAAACGCTAATAACCCTCGTATTTTATGAAAATATAAATATCCTACATAAACCAATATGCAGCCTAGTAATAATACAAAAATAAAACCTATTTTTTCAAAGAAAATATAGTAGAAATTAGCTATTATCATTAATGCTGTAAACACAATCAACATTTCAGTTGATATATATTTATGAGTCATGTTTCGCCACCTTTCTTCAAGCGACTAAACTAATTTGTTCGATTAAATCACATTCTGTTTCAACATTCACTTTTTCCTTTGCCTGTTGTGATAAATCGGCTACAATACGTGCGTAGTCTGCTTCCATTTCATTCAAATCATTTTTAATTTTTTCTATATCATAGTGCTCAATCTCTTGTGCACATTCAATATCAGATTCATCTAAAATGTCGATATACTTATTTTCTAAAGATAATGTTAAATGATCTATTAATCTAGCTACATAAGTTTTTCTTTCAAATAGATAATTTATGTACATTTCTATACTTCTTAATTTTTTATCAAGATATTGTCTGTATTCAATTAAACTTGAATAAAAGGTTTGTTTAGTCATTTTTTCTAGATAAGTCGTAATATAATTCATAGAATCACCTCATGATTGATTAGATTCTATTATAAAAAATTTCCGGAACCATTAGTATAGGCTCCGGAACCATCTTATATTAGGACTTTAGACCGAAACTTATTCTAATCTATTTTAGTAGTTAAAACTGGTCCTTCTTTTGTTACTATCACCGTATGTTCAATTTGAGCAACAAAGCTTTTATCTTGAGTTTCAAATGCCCATTCATTCTTACCTTCTGTGACAAATGTAGCTTTTGAAGAAATAAATGGCTCAACCGCAATCACAGTACCTTCTTTAAGCAAAGTTTTATCTTTTGGATCATAATAATTCATCACATGGCTTGGAGATTCATGTAATGATTGACCAACACCATGACCTGTTAAATTTTTAATTACAGTTAAATCATTTTTACGTGCAGTTGCGTGAACTGCTTTACCAATTTGGCTCAGCTTTGCACCAGGTTTGATTTTTGTCATAGCTGCTTCAAATGCTTCTAAAGCAACATCACAAACTTTTTGTTTCAATGGATTATCCGCTTCACCAACTACAAATGAAATACCAGTGTCAGCATAATACCCATTTTTCAATGCAGAAACATCAATATTTACTAAGTCGCCCTCACGAATTTTTCGTTTTCCAGGGATACCATGTGCCACTTCTTCATTAACGCTGATACAAGTTTGACCTGGAAAGTTTTCATCATGAATTGGTGCTGAGATAGCACCGTGCTCTTTAAATAAATCTTTTGCGATATCATCAAGTTCTTTAGTAGTGATGCCAGGTGTAGTAGCTTCTTGCATTTTGTCTCTAACTAGTGCGCAGATATATCCAATATCTTTTAGTGCTGTTAATTCTTCTTCTGTTTTTACAATCATTTTATCCCGTTCCTTTTTGTAAATTATATTCTTTCTTATTATAGCAGACTTTTTTTGATATAATAAATTAGAAAATTTTTATCATATATAGTTTAACATTTTAACCAAATAATGACATAACCACTTTTACAATTCTGGTTAAATCATTAAACGTTTATTTTTATAGGAGTTTTAATATGAATGATTCTTGGTATAAAAATATTATTGGTGCACGAACTTTGAAAACAGGTTTAGCTACATTTTTAACTGCTCTTTTTTGTTTAGCTTTAAACTTAAATCCAATTTTTGCTATATTAACAGCTATTGTCACAATTGAACCAACCGCTAAGGCATCGTTAATAAAAGGTTATAGAAGACTACCTGCAACAATTATCGGTGCGTTGTTTGCCGTTATATTTACTTTTATTTTTGGCGATCAATCTGCTTTTGCCTATGCATTTAGTGCAACATTCACAATTATTCTTTGTACAAAATTAAATTTACAAGTAGGTACAACTGTAGCAACTTTAACTGCAATGGCTATGATTCCGGGCATACATGATGCTTACTACTTTAATTTCTTCTCCAGGTTATTAACGGCAATTATTGGATTAGTTACAGCGGGCCTAGTAAACTTTATTGTCTTACCTCCCAAATATTATGATCAATTGGAGGATGCTATTACTCAAACTGAAGAAAAAATGTACGCATTATTTCATAAGCGTATGCGCCAACTTGTTATTGGTAAATTTTTTAATGGAACGACCAATCAACAATTAACCACATTATTAAATTTAAACCAAAAAGTCGAGACGTTACTTTCTTATCAAAAAGATGAGCTCAGTTATCACAAACACCACAATTCAGAATGGATTCGTTTAAAATCTTTAACTACACGAACACATACAAATCGCTTGTTTATAACGCACTTATCTAACTTAGTTTTTTTACCAAAAGATACACAAGTTACTTTTACTAAAGATGAGCAACTTGCCATCCTAAATATTGCTGAGAGTATAAATAACATACATAGAACTGGACATTTTGAACGTCATCCAAAATCAGCGTCGTTACTTAAATCCACTGTCAAAGGTTTAGATGAGTTTGATAAAAATCAATTAAAAAGTCATATTGTCTATGAAATACTATTAATTTATAGAATTTTAAATAATCGATTTGCCTAATATAATCAATTAAATATTGTTACATCAACAAAACAGCCTAGAACATTTTGTCCTAGGCTGTGATTTATTTTATTCATACGAGTTAAATCTTTACTATTTTTGTTGAGAAACGCGCTCAACAATTACCTTCTTAGCTGCTTCTTCCTCTGAATTGTCTAATTCTTTCGGTTCAAATACAATGCCTTTACGTTCGCATGCTTTTTCTAATAGATAATCTGTAATTTCATGATTTTTAGGTAATATCGGTCCATGTAAATAAGTACCTAGTAGATTCTTGTAATGAATGCCTTCTTTAGCATCGTCATCATTATTACCAAAGCCATGAGTAACTTCACCTAAAGTTCCGTAATTATGATAAGTACGGCCCCCATGATTTTCAAATCCTACAATTGTACCAAAAGTATTACTTTCAATAACGATATCCCCTGTCAAACGATTTTTTTTAGATTCTGTATAAAAATCTAAAATATTTAAACCGTCTAATTCAGTACCATCTGGTGTAATGTATTTACGTCCTAAAAACTGGTAACCACCACATATAGTTAAACCAGGCAAACCATCTTCAATAGCAGCTTTTAACTTATTTTTTATTTTACTCAATTCTAATGTCGCTAATGCTTGTTCTCTGTCACTACCTCCACCTATAAAGAAGATATCACATTCATCAAAAGTAACATTATCTGTCTGATTAATATCTACAACTTTCAAAGTGATATTACGGCGTTTTGCACGTTGTTTAAGTGCAATGATATTCCCTATATCACTGTACAAATTTAATTTATCAGGCATAAAGTGATAGACCGTCAACTCATTCATTTTACGTTATCCTCCTCAAAAGAGTGATTCAATTGTTTTAACATTGGAGCAAGCGAAGTATAGTTAGGTATTGCTACAGTAAAACTATTAGTATATTCCATTGTTTTCGCAGTCGCTTTATAGATATCATTTTCTAAAATAACTGGTACATCTATCTCTGCAAGCTTTAATCTCAATTGTAGCTCTTCTGCTCGTGTACCTGTAACTATTATAGCTTCTATCTGTTGATTCGCTAATTTTTCAAAGTCAGCATCATAAATCCATGATGTGTCACGTCCATCTGCAGCATAATCATTTAAACTGATGACATAAACTTTGTTCCCTTCTATCCGATCACCAACTGAGAGACTTGCATTCATACCTGCAGGGTTCTTAGCTAGATTGATCATTGCTTCTTTCGTACCTTTTTTAAAATACTGCATTCTGCCATTATCAGAAGTATAAGTTTCAAAACCTTTTCGAATTGACGCGTCATTTAATCCAAGTTCTCTGAGCACGGTATAAGCAGCAATTGCATTATATGCATTAAAATCGCCTGCAATTTTCATATTAAATGTAGTAGTCCCAACATTTAAATTAATAAAAGGTGTTAAATCAAATTGAGTTACTTCATATTTTGAGTTTTCTCGTCTAAAGCCACATTCACAATAATAATGGCCTAATTGATTATAATGAATATAATCATAATGTAATAAGCGACCACAATTAGGACAATATCTACTTTCATTCATAGAACTTTGTTCAAAATCATGCGCGTGCTTTTGCATTCCATAATAATTAACAGTGTCACTCGCTATTTTTAATCTACTCACAAATGGATCATCAGCATTTAACAATAATTTTATCCCTTTATTATCAATTGCTTTGGCAATATTATTTACCATAATATCGATTTCCCCAAATCGATCCATTTGATCACGGAAGAAATTAGTAACCACCATCATCGTAGGCGTAACTTCATTAAGTACTCTTGGTATTGAACCTTCATCAATTTCAATAACTGCAATTTTTGTGTTTTTTTTAATTTGCAAAATAAAGGCTGATGTAATGCCAGCAGCCATATTGGCACCTTCATTATTATGTATGATTTCTATTTGATTCTCTTTCAAAGTATGACCTATTAAATTTGATGTAGTCGTTTTCCCGTTTGTACCACTTATAAATACAATCTCATCTACATGAGATGCTAATTCTCTTAAAATATTTTTATCCACTTTTCTAGCGACTTGTCCTGGTAAGTCTGTTCCCTTTTTCCCAACAGTACGACTTACTTGTCTTGCCAGTCTCGCTAGACGTGTTGCAGTCCATTGTCTCATCTACTTCCTCCTCTACTATTCACTCAAATATTATAACACGATTAAGTTGTATTCCAAACAATTCTCAATGCAAATATCTTTCGCTTTCTTCAGATTAGAATAATTATTATTTACGAATGAGAATAAATTTGCTATACTAATGAAAACTGATACATGGAGGCTATTACTTATGTTGAATAAAGAATTATTAGATGCATTAAATGAACAAATGAACCACGAATATTTTGCTGCACATGCTTATATGGCAATGGCTGCATATTGTGATAGCAAGTCCTACGAAGGCTTTGCTAATTTCTATATTCAGCAGGCAAAAGAAGAAAGATTTCATGGTAAGAAAATTTATGATTATATCAATGATCGTGGTGAACAAGCAATATTTAATTCAATACCAGCACCTAAATCTGAATTCACAAGTATCTTAGAAACTTTTGAAGATGGCTTAGCTCAAGAACAAGATGTAACACGTAGATTTTACAACTTATCTGACCTAGCTAATAAAGATAAAGATTATGCCACAATTTCATTTTTAAATTGGTTCCTAGATGAACAAGTCGAAGAAGAATCAATGTTTGATACACATATTGATTATTTAAACCGTATCGGTGATGATAGTAACACTTTATATTTATATGAGAAAGAATTAGCTGCACGTTCATTTAATGAAGATGAGGCATAGCGTTAATACGCTAACAATTTTTAAATTAATGATGAATATACAGAAGCATGCCAACATGATTGGCATGCTTTTTTAAGTCATTTTCTGTTAGTAGCAAGGGACTGTTGGTCATCTATTAAGTTTAAGTGATTTTACTCACTTGACTTCGAAAAGAGAATTATATAAAGTCATAACATATTCTATAAGAGAAAGGGTTCTTGCTTGATGACAGCCAATGCTTATATTGCTTTAGATTTTGAAACTGCAAACGGAAAAAGAACGAGTATATGTTCAGTGGGAATGGTCAAAGTTATCAATCATCAAATCACAGAATCTTTTTATACACTGGTTAATCCAAATGACTATTTTTCAAAACAAAACATTGCCGTACATGGTATTAATCCAAATGATGTAAAAGATGCGCCGACATTTGACTCAGTATATCCATATATGATGCAATTTATTGATGGGTTACCAGTAGTTGCTCATAATGCTGCATTTGATATGAATGTTTTATATGACAGCATTAAGCAAATTGGCCAAGACACACCAACAATCACTTATTTTTGTTCACTACAACTATCAAGAAAGACAGTAAATAATCATCGTTATGGGTTGAACCATATGATGCATTATTACAATCTAGATTTTCACGGTCATCACGATGCTTTAAATGATGCCAAAGCATGCGCAATGATTACATTTCGATTATTAAAACACTATGATGATTTGAATAGTATATTATCAATATTTGGTAAGCAGTTAAAAGATAAAGATTAGTTTATTCAAAATCAGAATTTATTTCCATGGTATTTCATTTATATATAGTCATAAATTGTCATGTTTTCATATGTTGCTTTTTCTAAGTTACCTACTGTAACACCCACAAGTCTAATTGGTGTTTCTGAATCTTTGAGTTCAGTATATAAACTATAAGCAATGTTATAAATATCCGTCTCATTTCTTATGGGATCTCTCAAACTTCTTTGTTTTGACAAAGTTTCAAATTTAAAAGTTTTAATTTTAACAGTGACAGTTTTGCCAGATTTTTGAATTCTGGCTAAACGTTCAGCTGTTTTATGACTTAATTCCCAAATTTTTTGAAGAATTTGATCATCATCATTAACGTCTGTTGCAAAGGTGCGTTCTGTGCCAACTGACTTTCTAATTCTTGTGGCTTTCACTTCATTATTATCTATACCTCTCGCCTTATTGTACAATCCATAACCGCGTTTTCCAAAAAGACGAATTAATTCACGCTCACTTTGGTTATATAAATCTTGGCCATTATAAATTTTATGCTCATGCATTTTTTCTTTAGAAGCTTTGCCCACTCCTGGAAAATCACCTATATCTAAGCCCATTAATATTTCATGTACATTTTTATAATCAATAATGGTTAAACCGTTAGGCTTATTCATACCGCTCGCTAATTTTGCCAAAAATTTATTATAAGAAACACCTGCAGAGGACGTTAATTGGGTAGCTTCGTATATATCTCTACGTATATATTGTGCAATCATAGACGCTGGTAAATCAGGACGGACTAAATGCGTAATGTCTAAATATGCTTCATCCAATGACAATGGTTCAACGATTTCAGTGTAACTTTTAAAAATATTCATAATTGTGTTTGAAGCTTCTTTATAAGCTTCAAATCTAGGAGGTACATAAAAACCATTCGGACATAATTTATGTGCTTGTGCAGTGGGCATTGCAGAATGAACACCATATTTTCTTGCTTCATACGAAGCTGTTGACACCACGCCTCTACCGCTCGCTTTTCCACCAACGATGACTGGTTTCCCTTTTAACTTTGGATTATCCCTTATTTCTACTTGAGCAAAGAAATAATCCATATCTATATGAATAATTCTTCTTTCTGTCAATGCACACACCTCCCTTTTTAAACTTATATAATTATATTATTGTTATTTATATTACAATCTAAATGATTTTGTTACATAATATATGCTCATTATAGTAAAACAAACAAAAAAGAGTTAGCTATCCGCTTCTTAAATACGATATCATCTATAATGATAATTATGTATTTAGCAGTAATACTAACTCAGATTAATTAATGCTTATGATTTTGGTTCAGTTTGCAATTCAATTGAAGGGTTTTTTGTATAATATTTAATACCATCCTCAGTATCTTCTATGACTTCCACTTTTTCATTTAACACACCTGAAAGTAAATACAAATCTACAACACAATATCCAATATGAAAACTTGTAATAAATATGATAGATGAATAAAGCGTAATAAAAAATATGATAAATAAAATGGATGATATAATAATTAAAGGGGCTAACATAATTAAGCTATATTACCATTTTTTGAAATAAACTTGTGGCATATGTGACTTTATCAAACCATATTTAACACGATAAATAGGTTTTCGACCTTTTGATAAAATTCGAAACATTAAGTTATGAATCAATTCATGTAAGAAATAAACAATTGTAAAGCCTAAAATACCATACAATAAATTAAATAAGATATTTTGCTCTATAACTGAAGCAAATAAATAAGCAAATTTATATGATAACAATATACTGATCATTACTATTGTTAATTGGAATAGTAAGAATCCTTCTAATAACTTTTTATTAGAAAACAACTCAATTTTAAACATTAGCAACCCTCCAAATGCTTTGTTGTTACCTAAAGTATACAATGATTTTAACCACTTAGAAAGAGCTATTGAACAAAGTTAATGACTTGTAATTGAATTTTAACAAATCTTCTTACAATGAAATAAACTGCAACACTGAGTAAACAACAGATTAATTAACTTTACACAATATTTATTAAATCATGCTTATCTATTAACCTATGTTTTATATACGATTGAATTGAGCAACCGTTTCAACATGTGTTGTATGAGGAAACATATCTACGGGTGTAATCTTCGTTAGTTTGTAATGTTGTGCTAAATATTGCGCATCACGTTGTTGTGTTGAAGGATTACATGAAATATAGACAATTTTTCTTGGGTTTAATTCTAATAATGTTTTTAAAAATGTTTCGTCACAGCCTTTTCTAGGCGGATCAACCATCACTACATCAGGTTTAATTCCTTGTGATTTCCATTTTAATATAACCTCTTCTGCCTTACCACAGACAAAAGTAGTATTTTCAAATTGGTTTATAGTCGCATTTTGTTTAGCATCTTCAATGGCTTCTGATACAACTTCTACACCATAAACATGTTTCGCTTTTGGTGCCATATATAAACCTATCGTTCCGATACCACAGTAAGTATCCAAGACAACATCATCCTGCTTTAAGTTTGCGTATTCAATCGCAAGTTGATACAATTTTTCAGTTTGTATCGAATTAATTTGATAAAAAGACTGATCACTTATTTTGAAGGTAACGTCTGATAATTTATCATTGATTGTTGTCTTACCATATAGCGTATTAGATTCCGCTCCTAATATTACATTTGAATGAGTATTATTGACATTATGCTTTATACTCGTAATTTCAGGAAATGCTTTAACTAATTTTTGCACAAGTAAATCACTCTGTTTAAACTTCTTGCCATTGGTCACAAAGATCACCATTAATTCTCTTGTATGGTGTCCAGTACGAATGACAACATGTCTCATAAGCCCTTGTTTTTTATGCTCATTATAAATGCTAATATTTAATTCGTTAAACCAAACTTTAAGTTGGTTCATAACTTCTTGATGCAATTGGTCTTGAATTAAACAACTTTCCATATCTATAATATCGTGACTTCTTTGTCTATAAAAACCTGAGATAATCTCTCCGTCTTTATGCTTTCCAATAGGTATTTGTGATTTATTTCGATAATACCAAGGATTTTCCATACCAACTGTCTCATTAATAATCGTATCTTTAAAATCTGCTTTTCGATGAAACAAATTAATTACCTGTTCTTTTTTCATATTCAATTGAGCTTGGTATGTCATATGTTGTAATTGACAGCCTCCGCATTTGTAATAATATACACATGGCGGCTCAACACGTTCTTTACTTTGTTCTTTAATTTCTATTAATTTACCTATTGCAAAATTCTTTTTAACTTTAATCACTTTAAATTTAATCGTTTCATCTATTAAAGTATTAGGAATGAACACAGGATACCGATCTAACTTTACAACACCGTGTCCTTCATGTGTTAAATCAATTACGTGTCCTTCTAAGATTTCATTTTTTTGTAATATGCTCATATTATCACCCCATATAAAAGAGGTTAGGCTATTTGTCTCTTTACCTAACCTCTTTGTCTATTAACGTTTTTGAAGATTCATTTTAACTTATTTAAACTAGTTCACGATTACGATTTATTTTAATATTTTATTTGTTATTGCTCAACTAGCTCCTCATTTTTAATATCACTTGGTGTATAAACTTCAATATGCTGTTTTAAATTCAAGAAGTTTCCGGGTAATTTACCACCATATTCACCGTCCACATTTAATTGCATATCTATAAATGAAGAGATATTGATTGATTTTGCTTTTTTATAATGTACTTTAGGATGTTTAATATGCTCACCTCTTGAAGCAAGGGTCATAATATGCCCTAACTCTGCTAAATTCGCTTTTTCCACTATAATCAAGGTGAAATAACCATCATCTAATTTGGCATCAGGCACTAATTTTTCAAATCCTGCCATAGAGTTGGTCAAACCTAATAAAAATAAGAGCGCCTCTCCCTGAAATACCTCATCATCATATTCGATACGTAAATCAACAGCTTTCATCTGAGGCAACATTTCAAATCCTTTAATATAATACGCAAAAGGACCAACAATTGATTTCAATCTACTTGGTGTTTCATAAGATACCTGTGTTAATTGTCCCCCTGCAGCTAAATTAATAAAATATCTACTATTCATTTTTCCAATATCAACGCGCGTTGAATGGCCTTCTATAATCACATCAATCGCACTCATAATATCGTTGGGTAAATGCAATGCACGCCCAAAATCATTTACAGTTCCCATTGGGATGATTCCAATCTTAGGTCTATTTGGATGTTCTGCTATACCATTGATGACTTCATTGAGCGTCCCATCGCCACCTGCAGCTATTAAAACATCATAATCTTGTGTTAAACAACGTTTAGCTTCAGTTGTTGCATCACCAATTTTTTCAGTTGCGTAGGCACTCGTTTCAAAACCGGCCTTTTCTAATTTTATTAACACATCTGGCAATGTTCGTTTAAACAATTCTTTACCAGATGTTGGGTTATAAATGATTCTAGCTCGTTTTCTCATATTTTATCCCTCAACTTTTTATACTCAGTATATATATTAAATGATTTAGTTAAATGATAAAAGCATTTAGGCTATTTTCAAAAAGAAATTATAATATACTACTTAATATTAAAGAAATTGAAACTTTCATTCCTATTCTCAAAACATGGCACTATCCATAATTTAAATTAGTGTTCTTATATATTAAATTTAAGATTTTGACTGCGTATCATACCTTGTCTGATATATCGATCGTTCTTATAGTATTTCACACATACTATCCCTTGAATTTAGCAATTTATAAAATCGTATTAAAAAGTAGTAGTTCAATGCGCGCTTAAAATTTTATAAAAAAACGTCAATTCCTATTTTGTTATAGAAATTGACGTTTAATACTTTATCCAAGATGTTTATATCTCGGGCTCTTCATTAATTAGATTATAACCGTTTAAAATACAAATGATATTGTTATCTTTTATCTAACTCTTGTTTTAATAATTGATTCACTAATTGTGGGTTAGCTTGACCTTTTGAAGCTTTCATAATTTGACCTACTAAGAAGCCCATTGCTTTACCCTTACCATTTTGATAGTCTTCAACTGATTGTGGGTTATTGTCTAATGCTTCATTTACAAATTTAAGAAGTGTCGCTTCGTCAGAGATTTGGACTAAACCTTTATCTTCCATAATTTGTTTTGCATCTCCACCATTTTCAGCTAGTTCTGGGAAGACTTTTTTAGCGATTTTACTGCTCATTGTGCCATCTTCAATTAATTTAATCATACCAGCAAGATTTTGTGGTGTAAGTTTTGTATCTAATAATTCTATTTGATGTTTATTCAAGTATTCGTTTACGCCACCCATTAACCAGTTGGAAGTTAATTTTACATCAGCACCTTCTGCTACGGCACCTTCAAAGAAATCAGACATTTCTTTTGTTAATGTAATCACGTGTGCATCATATGCTGGTAAACCAAATTGATTCACGTATTTTTCTTTTCGTTCATCTGGTAATTCAGGAATTGTTTGACGTACGCGTTCTTTCCATTCATCGTCAACATATAAAGGTACGATATCTGGTTCTGGGAAGTAACGATAATCGTCTGACCCTTCTTTCACACGCATAAGAATTGTTTTACCTGTAGATTCATCAAAACGTCTCGTTTCTTGTAAGATTTCTCCACCATTCAACAATTCTTCTTCTTGACGTTTTTCTTCATATTCTAACCCTTTACGTACATAAGTAAAGGAGTTTAGATTTTTCAGCTCTGCTTTTGTTCCAAATTCTTCTTGACCGTATGGGCGTAAAGAAATATTGGCATCACAACGTAGTGAACCTTCTTCCATTTTACAATCTGACACACCAGTATATTGAATAATCGAACGTAATTTTTCTAAATAGGCATATGCTTCTTGTGGTGAACGAATATCTGGCTCAGACACAATTTCAATCAATGGTGTACCTTGTCTATTCAAGTCAACCAATGAATAACCATCTTTATGTGTTGATTTACCAGCATCTTCTTCCATGTGTAAGCGTGTGATACCTATACGTCTTGTTTCACCGTCTACTTCAATATCAATATAACCATTTTCACCTATTGGTTGGTCAAATTGTGAAATTTGATATGCTTTAGGATTATCAGGATAGAAATAGTTTTTTCGATCAAATTTTGATTCTGTTGCAATATCCATATTTAATGCCATTGACGCTCTCATCGCCCAATCAACGGCACGTCTGTTGACAACTGGTAATACTCCAGGGTAAGCCAAATCAATTACGTTTGTGTTTGAGTTAGGTTTCGCTCCAAAATGTGCTGGCGATGGAGAAAACATTTTAGATTCTGTTTTTAACTCAACATGGACCTCTAGTCCAATAACTGTTTCAAAATGCATGATTTCCACTCCTTATAAATTTTCGTATTCATTATGCAAATTAAATTTTGATTCATATTGGAAAGCGACACGATATAATGTTTTCTCATCAAAAGGTTTACCAATAAATTGCAAACCAATAGGACGTCCATTCGCTTTACCACAAGGAATAGATATACCTGGCAAACCAGCTAAGTTAACTGGTGTTGTTAGTAAGTCATTCGCATACATTGTAAGTGGATCATCGATTTCTTCACCTATATTAAATGCAGTTGTTGGTGTTGTTGGCCCAACTACAACATCATAGTTATCAAAAATACGATCAAAATCGTTTTTTATTAATGTTCTAACTTTTTGTGATTTCTTATAGAACGCATCATAGTATCCTGAACTTAGTGCAAATGTGCCAAGGAAAATACGACGTTTAACCTCTTCACCAAATCCTTCACTTCTTGACATTTTATATAATTCTTCAAGTGAATTTGCTTCTGGAGAATGATAACCGTATCTGATACCATCAAAGCGTGATAAGTTTGAGGATGCTTCAGATGATGCGATTACATAATAAGAAGGAATGCCATATTTCGTATTCGGTAATGAAACTTCTTCTACTGTAGCACCTAATTCTTTCAATGTTTCAACAGCTTTTTTCACAGATGCTTTCACTTCATCAGATATACCTTCACCAAGATACTCTTTTGGTAATGCCACTTTAAGGCCTTGAATATCTTTACCAATATCAGATGTAAAGTCTGCATCTTCTACAGGTGCACTCGTACTATCATTTTCATCTAAACCAGTAATTGCTTCTAATACTAAAGCATTATCTTTAACATTACGCGTTAACGGTCCAATTTGGTCTAATGAAGACGCAAATGCTACTAAACCAAAACGTGATACACGACCATAAGTTGGTTTTAAACCTACTATACCGCAATAAGCTGCAGGTTGACGAATTGAGCCACCAGTATCTGAACCTAAACTAAAAGGTACTAATCCCGCTGCAACAGCTGCTGCTGAACCACCAGATGAACCACCAGGAACAGCTGTGTGATCAGATGGATTTAACGTCTTCTTGAAATAAGAAGTTTCTGTAGAACCTCCCATTGCAAATTCATCCATGTTTAATTTTCCGATTAAAACAGCTTGTTCATTGCGTAATTTATTCATTACTGTGGATTCATAAATAGGTACAAATCCTTCTAACATTTTACTAGCGCAAGTTGTTTCTACACCTTCAGTAATAATATTGTCTTTAATTCCCATTGGAATACCAAAGAGTTTGCCTTCCATTTGGTCTTTGGCTTGTAATTCATCTAATTCCTGTGCTTTTTTAAAAGCATTATCTTTATCTAATGCAAGAAATGAATTAATTGTTGGATCAATTTCTTCAATTGCATCATAGATATCGTTCACTATTTGTGAAGGTTTAATTTCTTTATTTTTTATTAATGTAATTAAATTTTCCACAGATTCATAACGGATGGTCATCTTAAGCGTCCTCCTCATTCATGATAGATGGTACCTTGAACTGTCCATCTTCCGTCTCTTTAGCATTTTTTAATGCAAGCTCTTGAGGAATGCCCTCGATTGCTTTATCTTCTCTTAACACGTTTTGTAAATCTAATACGTGATAAGTTGGCTCAATTGAGCTAGTGTCTGCTGTATCTATATGATTAGCAAAATTTAAAATACTTTCTAATGTATCTTGCATTTCAATTGTTTCTTCTTCAGATATTTGAAGTCTAGCTAAATTAGCAATATGCTCTACCTCTTCACGTGTAACTTTAGCCATTAAATAAAAGCCTCCTTTTTACTCATTCATTATAAAATTGTATCAAAATTCCAAGCAAAAATCTAAACTTTTCAACAATAACAATAAATAACCATATTTTAATTAAGTTCCGTTTGCTAAACATTTGTAATTATGTAACTTAAATATGTTTCAAAAACAATATATACACTTTTCATAGTATTAATGACAATTATTGCATAATAAATCATAACTTTTATAAACTGTGTAATATCATTTTATATTTTGTAAGCATTTTCATTTTGGTCATTGAGCTAAATATTTTAAAAAACTAAAAATAAATCCACTCTATTTATAAATTACATTGCATAATAATTCATGTAACACAATTTAATATTCTGGGGATAAGGGAGTTGAAGTATTATGTTTATTCTAGGCACATCTTTAGCTAATCAAGTTCACGCTACTTGGCAAACGTATATTATGATTATCATTTATTTTATCATTTTATTAATTATTGGCTATTACGGTTACAAGCAATCGACAGGTAATTTAAGTGAATTTATGCTGGGAGGTAGAAGCATTGGCCCTTACGTAACTGCCTTATCAGCAGGTGCATCAGATATGAGTGGATGGATGATTATGGGTCTCCCTGGATCTGTATATAGTACTGGTTTATCAGCAATGTGGATTACAATCGGTTTATCACTCGGTGCTTATATTAACTATTTTGTAGTCGCACCTCGCCTCCGCATTTATACTGAAATTGCAGGAGATGCTATCACCCTGCCAGACTTTTTCAAAAATCGACTCAATGACCGTAAAAATTACATAAAAATAATTTCAGGTCTAATTATTGTTGTGTTTTTCACTTTATATACACATTCTGGGTTTGTATCTGGTGGAAAATTATTTGAAAGTGCTTTTGGATTAAACTATCATTGGGGACTTATCATAGTTGCGGCTATAGTTATTTTTTATACGTTCTTTGGTGGATATTTAGCTGTATCCATTACAGATTTCTTCCAAGGTGTAATTATGCTGATCGCAATGATAATGGTTCCTATTGTAGCACTTATAAAACTCAACGGTTTGGATACTTTTAGCGAAGTAGCAGCTATGAAACCTACCAATATGGATTTGTTTAAAGGTACAACGTTTTTAGGTATTATTTCATTATTTGCCTGGGGTTTGGGGTATTTTGGTCAACCACATACCATTGTTCGATTCATGTCCATTAAATCACATAAACTTTTACCAAAAGCAAGGCGTTTAGGTATTAGCTGGATGGTTATTGGTCTCTTAGGCGCAGTTGCTGTAGGTCTCACAGGTATCGCATTTATACCTCAATACCATATTAAAATGGAAGATCCAGAGACACTCTTTATCATTATGAGCCAAATTTTATTCCATCCTCTTGTAGGCGGTTTCTTGTTGGCAGCTATCTTGGCAGCTATCATGAGCACAATTTCATCTCAGTTATTAGTGACTTCTATTTCATTGACTGAAGATTTTTATAAACTTATTCGTGGTGAAGCGAAAGCAAAAACTCACGAAAAAGAGTTTGTAATGATTGGACGACTATCTGTTTTACTAGTTGCAATTATTGCTATTTGGATTGCATGGTCACCAAATGATACAATTTTAAATCTTGTCGGTAATGCTTGGGCAGGATTTGGCGCAGCATTCAGTCCGTTAGTGATTTTCTCACTATACTGGAAAGGGTTGTCTCACGCTGGCGCGCTGAGTGGTATGATTACAGGAGCTTTAGTCGTTATTGTATGGATTGCTTGGGTTAAACCGTTAGCATCAGTAAATGAAATATTTGGTATGTATGAAATTATACCTGGTTTTCTAGCAAGTGTGATAGTTACTTATCTAGTAAGTAAAATTACTAAAAAACCTGGTGAATTTGTAGAGCACGATTTAAATAAAGTAAAAGAAATTGTTAAAGAATAATCGAATCGCAACGCTTTCACTATAAATTGATACTAAAAAGCCACTCTTGTAACACTTGTCGTGATTACATAGAGTGGCTTTTATCGAGGAAACGTATATTAATTATTGTTTTTATAAATATGAACTTGTGGATCTTTGTCATCTTCAGTTTTACTGATTAAAGCTTTTGCTTTGTTACCATCTTTTATGCGAATTTCATATTCGTCAATATCATCAAAGTATTTCTCTGCTTGTTCAGTGATGTATTGTGTGATGCCAATTGTTTCTGCTTCACCATAATAATCAATCGGTACATCAACTGTTAATTGTTTCGCTTTTTTATTATCGAATTTAACTGTACCCACTGCTTGAGTAAAGTTGTTAAAATACGTCTGTAAATTATCATTAAATTGCTTAAAATTATTATTTAAATTTTCATCAATTTCGCCTGCTTCATCAGAAGGTAACAATGCTGTAGTTTGATTTATATCTTTCCATTCATTAATACGCGTCTTGCCGTCTTCAACTGTCGTACCAGCAATAAATTCACCTGGAACAATTGAATTTTCACCTGTTTGTTTATAAATTGCAAAGTGTATTGGTATGTTTTTCAAATCTTTATTTTCTCTGACTCTCGACAAAATTTCTCCTGCCATTTGCTTACCTTGTTTTTTAATTTCTTTGTCATCTAATTTTTTACTATAGGTTTCGCCATCTTTTTCTTTTTGATAGTAATATGTACTATTCATAGCTAGACCGATAGTCATACCTTTAATTTCCTTACCTTTAGTATCACCACTCGCATAAAAATCTTGTTCTAAAATATTAGAAAGATACGCAGGTGATTCTTCAGCAATTTTTTCTGGATCTGTTTCTCCATTATGAGATGGATTTAGACCTAAATTCTCATTCGCTTTCTTTTCTTTTCGTTCATCTTCATCCATCGCATCTACTTCAGATTTAGTATATTTTGGATCTAAATAAGCATTAATCGTATCTTTATCTAAGTACTGACCATCTTGATATAAATAATCGTCAGTTGGAAAAACTTGTTTACTCAATTCTAAGAGGCCGTTTTCGAAATCTTCCCCATTATAACTATTTGCCATGTTATCTTGTAATAAACCACGTGCTTGGCTTTCTTTAAATGGTAAAATCGTTCTATAATTATTGCCTTGAACATGTTTATCAGTAGCGATTTCTTTTACTGAACCGGATTTTTCTTGCTGTTTATTGTCATCAGGTTGTTCTTTACTTTTTTCACTATCATCATTTCCACATGCTGATAATAGAAAAATTGCTGAGATGAATAGTATAATCGTTCTTTTCATGCATTATCTCCTCTATCCCTCTATTTCTTTTTGTTTCTGGACAAAATCATCCTCCGTCCAAACTTCTGTGCCAAATTTTTCGGCTTTTGTAAGTTTTGAACCAGCGTCTTCTCCAGCAATTACTAAATTTGTCTTTTTAGTAACACTATTTGTAACTTTAGCACCTTGCAATTCTAACCATTTTGAAGCTTCATTTCTTGTCATTTGGTATAACTTGCCAGTTAATACAATGGTCTTATTAATAAATTCTGGATGACCTTCTAACTCGGTTGTTTTGACGCCTTTGTAAGTCATATTAACATGTTTTTCCTTTAATTTATTAATAAGTGCACGGATATCTTCATTTTCTAAATAAGTGACTAATGATTGTGCTAATTTTTGGCCAACATCATAAATTTCAATTAATGATTCTTCAGTAACATCAAATAAATGATCCATCGTTCCATATTTTTCAGCAATGACTTGGCTCGCTTTGACCCCTAGGTGTCTGATTCCCAAACCAAATAGTAAATGTTCCAATGAGTTTGTTTTAGAATGTTCAATCGCATTTAATAGATTGTTGACTTTCTTCTCACCCATTCTCTCTAATGGTAGCAAATCATCTTTAGTTAAGTAAAATATATCAGCAACATCTTTTATTTTTTTATTTTCATAAAGTTGTTGAATGATTTTAGTACCTAAACCATCTATATTCATTGCTTGTCGTGATACAAAATGAATCATACCTTCAACGAGTTGTGCTTGACATTTTGGATTGATACATCTTAATGCTACTTCCCCTTCTATTCTTACTAGTTCATGATCACAACTAGGACAATGTGTTGGCATATGATAAACTTCTGCATTTTTCGGTCGACGATCTAAAACGCTTTTTATAACTTCTGGTATGATATCTCCAGCCTTTTTAATTACTACACTGTCGCCAATTCGGATATCCTTTTCATGAATTAAATCTTCATTATGTAAAGAAGCTCTAGAAACTGTAGTTCCCGCTACTTTTACTGGTTCAAGTATCGCCGTAGGTGTCACGACGCCTGTTCTACCAATACTAAGTTCAATATCTAATAAATCTGTTATGACTTCTTCAGCAGGGAACTTGTATGCAATTGCCCAACGCGGAGATTTTTGTGTATAGCCAAGCTCATCTTGTTGATCTAAATCATTCACTTTAATAACAATGCCATCAATATCATATGACAACTGTTCCCGCGCTTCCGTCCATTTTTCAATATAGTCAAATACTTCTTCTATAGTTTGAGCACGTTCTCGTTCTTTATTTGTTTTAAAACCTAATTTATCTAATTCATCTAAAGCTTCACTTTGTGTGTGAGCATTAAATTGTGTAAAGTCATTCACACTATATAGGAAAACGCTTAGTTTTCTCTTTGCGGCAAGTTTGGAATCTAATTGCCGCAGTGAACCAGCAGCCGCATTTCTTGGATTAGCAAATGGTTGCTCGTCATTTTGTGCCTTGGCTTCGTTTAAATCAAAAAATGATTTTCTAGGCATATATGCTTCACCGCGAACTTCAAATGTTCTAGCTTCATTAATCTTTAATGGTATTGCATGTATCGTTCTTAAGTTTTCGGTAATATCTTCGCCTGTAGTACCGTCACCACGTGTTAAACCTTGTACGAACCTACCATTTTCGTACTTAAGAGACACAGCCAAACCATCTATTTTCAACTCGCACATATATTCAACATGATCAATTTGCTCACGTATACGCTGATCAAATTTTCTTAAATCTTCTTCATTAAACGCATTTCCTAAACTCAGCATCGGTGTATCATGATTTACCTTTTCAAACGTTGATTGAGCTGAACCACCTACCCTTACTGTAGGTGAATCAACTGTTTGATACTCTGGATAGTTTGTCTCAATATCTATCAATTCGTGCAAAAGTTTATCATATTCACTATCTGGTACTGAAGGATTATCTTGTACATAATATTCATAGCTATATTGATTTAGCAATTGATGTAATACATCGACACGCGATTGTAAGTCAGCCACACTTTATTCCCCTTTCTTTTCAATAGGTGCAAATTGAGCAAGCAAACGCTTAGGGCCTTCAGATTTAAAGATAATATCTAGTTCAACTGAACCATTTTTTTCATTTACATTGCTCACCATGCCCTCACCCCATGATTTATGAATAACTTTGTCACCAACATGCCAATCCGTTGATTGTTGTGCTTTTTTAGAAGAAGTAACACGTTTACTATAACCTCTTTTTTCAGGTTGTTTGGTTGCAGATTTAAATCGATTCCCTTGTGCTGCAGATCGTGTTTTATTTTCGTTCTCTAATAAATCTTCAGGTATTTCTTTCAAGAATCTTGAAGCCATATTGGACTGAGGTCTGCCAAAAAGCATTCTTGAAGTTGCATGCGTTAAATATAACGTTTCTTCAGCACGTGTAATCGCAACATAACAAATCCTTCTTTCTTCTTGCATTTCATGATCATCATCACTTTTGATTGCTCTTATATGTGGGAATAATGATTCTTCCATCCCCATTATAAATACAATAGGAAACTCTAATCCTTTTGCTGAGTGCATTGTCATCAATGTTATACCATCATCTATTTGCGCTTCATCTATATCTGCAACTAAAGATAAGTCTGTTAAAAAGTTAATTAATGACTGTTCTTCTAATGGGGTATTCTCTTCATAATCATTAGGCACTGACATAAATTCATCTATATTTTCTAATCTACTTCTTGATTCTAATGTTTGTTCTCGTTCCAACATCTCACGATAACCTGATTTAACTAGTACCTCTTCTACGATTTCAGTAATCTCTAAAAATTCTTGTTGTTTAATTAAGTTCTGTATCATGTCATAGAAAGTAATACATGCTTGCGTAACTTTTTTAGATAAACCTATAAAATCCACTTCTGCTAGCGCGTCAAACATACTTATATCGTTTTGAGCAGCATAGGCTTGAATTTTATCTACTGTCGAAGGTCCAACACCGCGTTTCGGCACATTTATTACACGGCGTAAACTTATATCATCATTACTATTGGATATAATTCTCAAATAACTAAGTAGATCTTTAATTTCTTTTCGGTCATAGAATTTTTGACCACCGACCATTGTATAAGGCATATTAGATTTCATAAAAGTCTCTTCTAACACACGAGATTGTGCATTAGTACGATACAAGATAGCCATGTCTTTGAATTTTTTTCCGTTGCGTTGTTGTTTCATAATTTCTTTGACTACATATTCAGCTTCATCTCGCTCAGTAGTAGCTTCGTAGTAGTGAATTTTATCTCCAGATGTATTACCTGTCCATAGTCCTTTAGGTTTACGCTCTGAATTATTTTTGATTACTTCGTTAGCTGCATTTAATATATTTTTAGTTGAACGATAATTTTGTTCTAAAAATATCGTTTTAGCTTCAGGATAATCTTCTTCAAAGGAAAGTATGTTCTGAATATCAGCGCCACGCCAGCCATAAATAGATTGATCAGAATCTCCAACTACGCATAAGTTTTTAAATTTAGATGCTAAAAGATTAACTAATGTATATTGTGCTTTGTTCGTGTCTTGGTACTCATCGACGTGTATGTATTGGAATTTATTTTGGTAAAATTCTAATACATCTGGCACACGTTCAAATAATCGAATTGTAACCATGATTAAATCATCAAAATCCAATGCTTCGTTTCTTGATAACTGTCTTTGATATCCTTTATATACTGTAGCAATCATTTGCTCATGATAAGTATCAGCTTCTTTTTGAGCATCTTCTGGTGTTTTTAATTCGTTTTTTAGATTACTTATAGCACCGATAAACATTCTTGGTTCGAACTTTTTACTATCAATATTTTCATTTTTCAATACATCTTTGATAACTGATTTTTGATCGGTTGGATCAATAATAGTAAAATTACGTTCAATGCCAATTCTATCTGCGTCTCTTCTCAATATTCTTACACACATTGAGTGGAACGTTGACATCCATATAACTTGAGCTGGTTCACCAACTAAAGCTTCCACACGTGCTTTCATTTCTTTTGCTGCCTTGTTTGTAAAAGTAATCGCTAGAATGTTGTATGGAGATACGTCTTTTTCATCAAGCAAGTAAGCTATACGATGAGTTAAAACACGTGTTTTGCCCGAACCTGCACCCGCCATAATAAGTAATGGCCCTTCTGTAGTGCGTACTGCTAAGCTTTGTTCATCATTCATCTTATTTACTAATGCATTCATTTATGTTACTCCTTTATCTTAACTGTTTTTAATGCGCTTTTAATATTTTTATAAACGATATCACCAACGATAATCGTATCAACAATCGAAGCCATTTTTTCAGCCTCTTCTTGATTACTAATGCCACCACCATAAAATAGTTGTGTATCACTTAACATATTTGCAGCTGTTTTAACCTTTTCAACATCTCCATATGTACCACTATATTCAAGGTACATGACTGGTAATTTATACATCTCATTAATCATTTGAGCATATGCTTCAATATCTTCATCTGTTAAATTTGTTTCAGCTTGTGTAACTTGTGCTACTTTACTTTCAGGATTCATGACAACATATCCTTCAAAAACAACCTCTTCAAAATCAATAACGTGTCCAAAAGATTTCAATGCATCTAAAAGTATGCCATTGTGATATTTTACATTTGTACTATTCAATACAGTCGGTACAAAATAAAAGTCAAATCCAGGCATAACACTTTCTATATTGGAAATTTCAAAAACTAGAGGTAAAGGATACCTCCTCACCCTACTCATCAATTGAATAACATTATCTTCAGTAACATCATCTGTTCCACCGATCATAATTGCATCGGTTTGAGACATACATATTGCGTCTAAATCTTCATCAGAAATAGACTTGGCAGGATCTAATTTGAAAATATGTTTCCACTTTTTAATGTCATACATGATATGTTACTCCTTTTTTTAGCATACTTTTGATTATATCATTTTTAACCACCGAGTTCTAAAACGATATAGGATTTCACAATGTATTTTAACATGACAAATAAATCATAAGTTAATCATGTTTCTAGCTAAATATATTCAAAACATTTAAAGCCTCGACTCTATTTTATCAATACACTTTAAATTAACAACAAAAAAACTGTCAGCAAAGAATGTTTCTTTGCTAACAGCTTTTCAAATGAAATCATTAAAATTACACTTCGCTATAATATATAGAATTGTTAATTAATCGGTCGTTTCAATATTCATGCGGTCTAGAATCATTGTGTAAGCATCATTTCCCCATTGTAAAGATCTTTTAACACGAGAAATCGTTGCAGTTGAAGCACCAGACTCTTGTTCAATCGTCGCATAAGTATATCCTTGCTTAATCATTTTTGCGACTTGCAATCGTTGAGATAACGATTGGATTTCATTTACTGTACATAAATCGTCAAAGAATTGGTAACATTCTTCTCTGTTTTCTAATGTAAGAATTGCATCAAATAATTCATCTAATGCTTTTCCTCTTAATTTTTCTATTTGCATTAAAAACAACCCCTGTACTTTCATTTTAATCTTAATTCAACGTGCTAATACATTAAAGTGTAACGATTTCATCAGTAAATTTCAATTATTCTAATCCTGCACGTTTAAAAATCGTATCAACTTGATTTAAATGGTGTTTTGGATTGAAACATTCATCTAATTCTTCAGTGCTTAATAAATCAGTAATAGATGAATCTTGTTCAATTAATGTTCTAAATGGTGTTTTTGTTTCCCAAGACTCCATCGCTTTTGGCTGTACTTTATCATATGCTGCTTCACGTGCTAAACCTTTATTTATCAACGCTAATAATACACGTTGCGAATAAATAAGACCAAATGTTTTATCGATATTTGCTAACATATTATCTTCAAATACAGTAAGTCTTTCTACAATATTTGTAAATCTGTTTAATCCGTAATCTAAAGCTATCGTTACATCTGGTAGCATGATTCTTTCTGCAGATGAATGCGAAATATCTCTCTCATGCCATAAAGCTACATTTTCATATGCAGTTGTAATGTATCCTCTGATAACACGTGCAATACCAGTGATATTTTCTGAACCAATTGGATTACGTTTGTGTGGCATTGCTGACGAGCCTTTTTGACCTTTAGCAAAAGCTTCTTCTACTTCTCTTGTTTCAGTTTTTTGTAAATTACGTATTTCCACTGCAAATTTTTCCATAGAAGTGCTAATCAACGCTAAAGTAGCGATATAATATGCATGACGATCACGTTGCAATGTCTGAGTAGAAACAGCTGCTGTATCCAAACCTAAATTTTCACAGACATGCGCTTCAATTTCGGGCGGGATATTCGCAAAAGTACCTACTGCACCACTCATTTTACCGACTTCTATTTCTTTTCTCACACGTTTAAAACGCTCTAAATTACGTTTCATTTCTGTATACCATAATGCCATCTTAACACCAAATGTTGTTGGTTCCGCGTGTACACCGTGTGTGCGTCCCATCATCAAAGTATACTTATAATTTTTAGCTTTTTGAGCTAAAACATCAATAAATCTTTCTAAATCTTTTTCAATAATATCGTTTGCTTGTTTAATAACATAACTTAGTGCAGTGTCAACTACATCAGTTGATGTTAAACCGTAGTGAACCCATTTACGCTCTTCACCCAATGTCTCTGATACTTGTCTTGTAAATGCAACGACATCGTGTCGTGTTTCTTCTTCAATTTCTTTTGCGCGGTTAACATCAACCTTTGCGTTCTGACGAATTTTCGATACATCTTCAGCTGGTATATCACCTAATTTACTCCAAGCTTCACATGCGAGTATTTCTACTTCTAACCAAGCCTCATAGCGATTTTGATCCGTCCAAATATTAGACATTTCTTCTCTAGAATAACGTTCTATCATTGAAATAAGCTCCTATCTTGCGTAAGTTTTAGTTTACAAACTTCAAAAACATGTACATTCAATTAAAAAATACGATTAAAGTTCGTGTTTAATCTTGTCATTATTAGTTTAACAGAATTGACCATAAATGTATAAGTCTTTTCTATCTTCTTACAGAAATTTTAACACGTTTTATCAAAAGGCGTGCAGAAAAACCTTATTCTACTCAAAAAAATTATTAATCTATATCAAAAATGGAACTACATGATTAAAAAAATCGTTGACCTGAGTTTTTTATCTCTGTCAACGATTACACTTATATATATATAACACTTATTCATATCTAATTTCTTAGCTATTTTGGAACAATTATTCTATTAATTTGCCAACAAATTGAATTTCTTGTCTATATACTTCGTATTCACCATCTTTATTTTCCTTATAAATTGGTTTTTCAAAGCGTTTAATAGGCATATATCCAGCATCTCGCATACGTTGCAAACAATCTTGTATCGTTTCGTTTTCTTCTACTTTAAACTTTTGCTGCTTTTTCATATACTTTCCACTTTATCCGGATCATATTGTTTAAGTTTCTTACTGCGCACACCTTTAACCCAAAAACCGCCGTGAATTGTTCTTGGTTCGTATGCAATAATAAACGCTTTTTCATCAATTTGCTTAATTGTTTCTATTAATTTTAATTCGAAACGTCTTGGTGTTAATATTTGTAAAATTAACCTCGTACCATCTCTACCATAAGCAGTATTATGCGTAACCCCATAACCTAAATCTCTTAATTGCTTTGGTAAATCTAATTCATATTCAGATGAAGTAACATTCACAACTGTATAGCCAAGCGCTAATTTCTCTTCAATTTTCATGCCTACAATAATACCGATTGAAAATCCAAAAGCATATGCAAAGACATTTTGAATTTGATCTAAACTAGACATAACCATTCCCAAACCAATTACATAGACTAAAACCTCTAAGAAACTTACAACTGCTGCAACATAACGATAACCTTTGAGTGTTAATATCGTTCTCATTGTCAAACAAGTTACGTAAGCAACATTAATAATAAAAATAGCTAAAACCATTAACCATGGATTAGATGTGATTACTGACATGTTCATTTCCCTTTCTTTCTCATTAAATCCAAATTATTTTATCAGTAACTTATTATTTTGTCACTAAAATCATTCGAAATCTGTTTGATTTTTTGGCCATGTATACCTTGTGTAAGCTAATTCTCTTTTATGTGCATTTTTAATATAATGATTTTCTATGATAGCTTTTGCTTCTTTTGGCACTTGTTTACCTTCTAAATAATCATCTATTTGAGCATAACTAACACCAAGTGCTTCTTCGTCTGGTAGCTGTGGTTTATCTTCTTCTAAGTCAGCCGTTGGTATTTTTTCATATAAATGTGCTGGTGCATCTAAATACGCTAAGATTTGTCGTCCTTGACGTTTATCCAGACCAAATAACGGGGCAATATCCGCTGCACCATCACCATATTTTGTAAAAAATCCTGTTAGGTTTTCCGCTGAGTGATCGGTTCCCACTACGATACCTTGTTTATTTGATGCAATCGAAAACTGCACTTTCATACGCTCACGTGCTTTTTCATTCCCTTTTTGGAAATCAGTAAGCGTAATTCCAGCTTCTTTTAACGATTGTACACTTTGATCTACAGCAGGTTTAATGTTAACCGTAATTGTTCGATCTGGTTTTATAAACTTCAAGGCATCTTCAACTTCATCCGCATCTTTTTGTTCGCCATACGGTAATTTAACCGCAATAAATTGACAATCAATATCCTTTTCCTTTAATTCATTTACTGCAATTTGGCACAGCTTACCAGCTAAAGTCGAATCTTGTCCACCTGAAATGCCTAAAACTAAGGATTTGATAAATGAATGAGATTGGATGTAATTTTTTATAAATTGAACAATATTACGTGTTTCTAATTTGCTATCAATGTTGGATTTAACTTTCATTTCTCTAACGATAATATCTTGAATTTCATTCATTTTCTTCTTCCATCTCCTTCACATGTTCTGCCACTTCAAATATACGTTTGTGTTTATTTTCCCAACATTCTGTACTTAAATCAACCGGATACTCTTGTGGATTAAGGTGACGTTTGTTTTCATCCCATAAATATGAAAGACTTTCAGTCAAATAGTTTTGCGCTTCCTTTTCGCTCGGTAAGTCATAAACGAGTTCACCAGCTTTAAAAATATCATGATGTAATGGTTTAGCTATAAAAGACTTTATAAATTTCATCTTATACGTATGAACAGGATGGAATAATTTAAGTGGCGACTCATCATAAGGATCTTCATGCGCTAACGTTATGTAGTCACCCTCAGCTTTGTTGGTTTTCTTATTAATAATGCGATACACATTTTTCTTACCTGGTGTTGTTACCTTTTCTGCATTGTTAGATAGCTTTATTCGGTCTACATAATTCCCTGAAGCATCTTCAACTGCCACAAGTTTATATACAGCACCTAAGGCTGGCTGGTCGTAACCAGTAATTAACTTAGTACCAACCCCCCATGAATCGACCTTTGCACCTTGCGATTTCAAACTTGTAATTGTTTGCTCATCTAAATCATTTGACGCAATAATTTTAGCGTCAGTGAATCCAGCTTCATCTAACATACGACGTGCCTCTTTTGATAAATATGCAATATCACCAGAATCTAAACGTATACCAATAAAGTTAATTTCATCACCAAGTTCTTTAGCCACTTTAATCGCTGTTGGCACACCAGATTTCAAGGTATGAAAAGTATCAACTAAGAACACGCAATTTTTATGACGTTCTGCATATTTTTTAAATGCAATATATTCATCACCATAAGTTTGAACCATTGCATGCGCATGTGTCCCTGATACTGGTATACCAAAAAGTTTTCCGGCACGCACATTACTAGTCGAATCAAATCCACCAATATATGCTGCTCTTGCACCCCACAAAGCAGCATCTGCTTCTTGTGCACGTCTTGTTCCAAATTCCATTAATGTATCATTAGGCGCAACTTGTTTTATTCTACTTGCTTTAGTAGTAATTAACGTGTGAAAATTTACAATATTTAACAACATCGTTTCAATTAATTGCGCTTGAATGAGTGGTGCTTCAACTCTTAATAAAGGTTCATTACCAAAGCATAATTCTCCTTCTTGCATAGAACGAATATCACCAGTAAACTTTATATCTTTTAAATATTCCAAAAAGTCTTCTTGATAACCAATAGATTTTAAATATTTAATATCCGATTCTGAAAAATGAAAGTTATTAATATAAGCAATAACTCTTTTTAATCCATTAAACACTGCATAACCACTGTTGAATGGCATATTTCTAAAATATAAATCAAATACAGCATATCTCTCATGAATACCATCATTCCAATAACTCTCCGCCATATTTATTTGATATAAATCATTATGTAATACTAAAGTATCATACTCAAATTGGTACACCGCTATCTCTCCTATCGGCTTTTTCATTAGTTTAACACAAAAAATTAAACGTTTATATCTGAAACAAATTTATCTATATTACTTCTATGATAACTTCTGAACATTATTAAATATAATTTTGTTATTTATTATTTATTTAGTTATTAGTAAATTCAAAATAGTAGCGACAAAATCATGACAATTCTATAGTTAAACAATAAAAATAGAAAGAAATATCGTATAATATGTGCGAGGTGTTTTATATGTTAAATGAAGCTAAATCATTTATTCAGACAATGTATCAAGAATTAAATTATAATGAAAATACTATATTAGAACGGATAAATCAGATAGAAACACAAATCAACTTATCAGGTACGTATGAACATACGAATGAAGAACTTGTATATGGTGCTAAAATGGCATGGAGAAATTCAAATCGTTGTATAGGTCGTGCATTCTGGGATGCTTTAACTGTCAAAGATGCAAGGCATGTTCAGTCAGAACATGAATTTATAGACGCTATAGAAAATCATATTCAATTTGCAACAAATGATGGAAAAATCAAACCATGTATCACTATTTTTGCCGCTCAAAACCCACCAAAAATATTTAATAATCAACTCATCAGATATGCTGGATATGAAGATGTTGGTGACCCTGCTGAAATAAAAATCACTCAATTAGCAGAACATTTAGGATGGACAAGCAATCATACTGATTTTGATATTTTACCTTTAATTTATAAAATTCCTGGTGAAACATTGAAATTTCATAATTATCAACCTGAATTAATTAAGGAAGTTCCCATTACACATGACCGTTTTCCAAAATTAGCAAAGCTTGGTTTAAAATGGTATGCCGTACCAATTATATCAAGCATGGACTTGAAAATTGGTGGAATCACATATCCAACTGCACCATTCAATGGTTGGTATATGGTAAATGAAATTGCTGTGCGTAATTTTACCGATTCATATCGCTATAATTTACTAGAAACCGTTGCAGAAGCTTTTGAATTTGATACACTAAAGAATAATTCTTTTAATAAAGATAGAACATTAGTTGAATTGAATTATGCAGTATATCATTCATTTAAAAATGAGGGCGTGTCAATGGTTGATCATTTAACCGCTTCAAAACAATTTGAAAGATTTGAAAAAAATGAACGCAAAAATGGAAGATATGTAACTGGTAAATGGTCTTGGTTAGCACCCTCTTTATCTCCTACGCTAGTATCTAATTACCATCATGGATATAAAAACGAGGTTAGAGAACCAAATTTCTTTTATAAAAAACAATCACCTGCTTCTGGGTGTCCTTTCCATTAATTTTTAAAATTAACACATATATACAAGGGGTAACGTCAAATGAAATTATATTATTTAGGTCCAAAAGGAACATTTTCATATTTAGCAGCAAAACAATATCAATCAGAATCTGAGTTTGACTATATATCCAAATCTAATTTGTATGAAGTTGTTACTGCTGTCTCAGAAGATGATCAAAGCATTGCTGTTGTGCCTATCGAAAATTCAATCGAAGGTACAATCAATATTGTTGCCGATGCCTTAACGCAACAGAACATTTATGCTCAGGGAGAAATTCATTTAGATATACAATTTGCTTTATATGGCCCTGAAAATGCTACAGTAAATGATATCTCAAAAGTTTATTCAATAAGCCCAGCAATTAGTCAAACAAGTAAATATATACAACAGCATAACTTCACATATGATTATGTAGATAGCACGATACAAAGTTTAGAAAAAATAACTAACCAAGTTGGTGCAATCGCACCTTTAGGTAGCGGGGAAACTTATGGTTTCCAACCTATAGAACAAAACATTCAAGATTTCCCTCACAATGTTACACGCTTTTTAGTCGTAAGTAACCAGCCGCAACATTTGGACAATGCAAGCGATACTATGTTACTCATCACACCGCAATTTGACAAACCAGGTTTACTAGCAAGTATTCTAAATACCTTTGTGCTTTTTAACATCAACTTATCTTGGATTGAGTCTAGACCCTTAAAAACACAATTAGGTATGTATCATTTTTTCGTCCAAGCAGACACTGGGTTAACAGAAGAATTATCTAAAGTCATTAAAATCTTGAACACTTTAGATTTTCAAGTTACAGTCATTGGGTCTTTCAATAAGTTAAATCACGATTAACTATTAAAGTAAAACTTATTGAAACTTTAACTCGCAAGCTTATCATCTTATATACTTCAATAATAGAGCCTGAGACATTTATATGCCTCAGGCTCTATGACGCTTTTAATTATTTTAATGGTAATGGCTTGGTAACATCTATGCCTAATACTGGTGGTACTAAGAAATAAACCACTAACACAATGACAATAATACTCAATATATTGACCCAAAATCCAACTGATGCCATTTTTTTAATACTAATTTTTCCAGTACCAAATACAATAGCATTTGGCGGTGTACCAACCGGTAACATATAAGCACAATTGGCTGCCATAGCAGCCGGCACCATGAGTAGTAACGGATGTACATTAACTGCAACAGAAAGTGTGGCAAGAATAGGTAAAATCATAGTTGCAGTAGCTGTATTCGAAGTTATTTCTGTTAAGAATAACACAAATATTGTGATGACAAGAACGATAATTAATGGACTGACACCTTCGATTAACTTTAATTGTTCCCCTAACCATGTAGCTAAACCACTTTCTGAAATACCTTTAGCAAGTGCTAAACCTCCACCAAACAAAATGAGCACGCCCCATGGCAAGTCCTTGGCAACATTCCAATCAATAATACGTGTATGTTGCGCTTTATTTTTAGCTGGAATTAAGAATAGTAATACAGCTATAAACATTGCAATCGTACCGTCGGCAACTTCTGAGGTGAACGACCAATTTTTCAATAAGAATTCTCTACTAATCCATAATAAGCTTGCCAATATAAAAATTGCTTGTACTACTTTTTCTTCATATTTCATCTTACCTAATTCATCTAATTTTTTTCTAATTAAATTTTGACCGCCTGGTAGTTCTTTCATATCATGTTTAAATGCAACATAACGCAAATATAGCCATACTAAAATCAATAGCACAATGACCGTTGGTACACCAACAACCATCCATTTGGCAAAGCTGATTTCTTCACCAAAAGCTGATTGATATTGTCCTTTTAGAATAATAAGTGGTGGTGTTCCAATCAAAGTTCCTAATCCACCAATTGTTCCTGCATATCCGATAGCTAATACTAATGACTGTTCAAATTTATTGATGCTTTTAGCATTCATTTCTTCCCCTTTTAAATCATTTGCTTCTTTAATAATTGCTAAACCTATCGGTATCATAATCATCACAGCTGCAGTGTTCGAAACAAACATAGATAAAAATCCTGTCGCAATCATAAAACCTAATAAAATTTTTCCAGTACTTGTACCTAAAATACTGATAATTGTTAATGCTACACGTGTATGTAAATTCCATCTTTCCATAGCTATAGCTAGTATGAATCCACCTAAAAATAGGAAGATAATGTCATTCCCATACTGAGCAGATACTTCTTCTGGGCTAAGTACATGACCAATAGGCAATAAAATTAATGGTAATAAACTAGTTGCTGCAATTGGTATTGCTTCCGTAATCCACCAAATAGCTATCCAAATTGTAATTGCTAACACAAAAACACCCTTATAAGATAAATTTTCAGGTTGAAAAGTTAACAATGTCAAAATAAATAGTAGTGGCCCTAAAATCAATCCTGTCAGTTGTCCTGCATTATAAGACTTATTTTTTTCAGAAAAAAATGTTAAATAATGCGAACGTCTAAATTCCCCTTTGTTCGTGTTAGTCATAATGTTCCCCCCGATTTTAGTTGTTTTCTGAATTTTCTTACATTATTACTCTTTAAGATAATATAATTTCAATTAAATTACAATATGTTTTATATTGTGTTTTAATTCAGAACTACTAAAATAAAGAATCATTATTTTATGTTTATTTTTTTAATGTTTATATTTTTTTCATCTGATAGATACAAATTTTCTATATCTTTTAAATAAAGTCTTTGATGTTTATTATCAAAATGATTCTGTGCAATAAATATATTATTGTGTTTTACGTTATGGTAACTTTGCACTCGAATTGCATCTTTAGACATATGACCAACAAAATGATTTTGGTAAATATACAAATTACTTCCAGATTGTGTTGTTCTCACCTTACCTGTAAGGTCTTGCGCATTTTTACCATCTTTCACTGCTAAAAACCGAATACCACCTCCACAATTTTTAAATATATTATCGTGAATAAAAGTATCTTTTGATTTTAAAGGTGTCAGTGCATATTGGTTTATACCTTCAAACGTATTAAAACGAATGTGTATGTTTTCATAAAATTGATTAAATCTACTCGCGTGAGATCCTATTGCTCTATTCCACGCACCCATTGTAGGTGTTTTAGAATTTCCAAAATAACAATTTTCAATCACTACATTTTTAGTTATCGTACCATCCGTTGCACCGAATTTTGGAAAAGCACCTTTTACTTGTATATCAATTTGTACCGCTTCTGAAAACAATCTTTCCCCTTTGTCATCTTTAAATCCTAAAAATTGGCATCCATTGATATATAATCCATTGATGCCACATGCATCTATGGCATGACCTCCAACAACATCTTTGAATGTTACGTCTAAAATTTGAATATTTTGAGCATGGCCCATGCACATTGCTGTATTGTTATATGGATAATTATAACCATTCATATCCAGTGTGCCACCAGCAATACAGATTGCACCATTACCTTCGTATCCATAATAAGATTTCAACCATCTACCGTTTTTTAATAAAGTATCTTTACCTACTCTTTTTAATACTGCTTCATCATCCAATATCAAAGTAGTTGAGTCATATATTACCAACGGTCTACGTATATGATACTCTCCTTTAGGAATATAAATTGTTGTGTTTTTGTGGTCTCTAGCATATTTCAATGCTTTTTGAATCGCACGTGTATCTGCCCATTTATGCTTACCTTTTAATCCAAATTGCATTGCATTAATGATCATTAGCAACTCTTCCTCCTTACTTAATACTTTATAATAAACTAATATTTAGTTTTTAAACGCTTTAAATGCACCTTTAATGATTTATGTACTTAGTATATAATAACTATAATCTTAATTTTGGGAGTGTTACATTAGATGAAAAATAGTGCGCTTATTATTGTTGACTATTCAAATGATTTTGTTGCTGATAATGGCAAATTAACTTGTGGCCTTCCTGGTCAACAAATTGAAAATTATATTGTTGAAAGAATTGAAGTATATAATAAAAAACAGGCTAATATCTTTTTTCTTATGGATTTACATTATGAAGAAAATAGCTATCATCCAGAAAACAAACTTTTCCCACCACATAATATAATAGACACCACTGGAAGAGAACTCTACGGTAAAGTGAATGATATTTATCAGAATATCTTATTTAATGATCATGTTCATTATTTAGATAAAACGCGTTATGATTCATTTTGTGGTACACCTTTAGATATTATGTTACGCGAACGTAACATTACTCATTTGGAAATTGTCGGTGTATGTACAGACATTTGTGTACTTCACACTGCTATCACTGCCTACAATTTGGGATATACTATTTCAATTTCTCATAAGGGTGTTGCCTCATTTAATCCAACAGGACATCAATGGGCATTAGATCATTTTAAAAATTCATTAGGTGCTGAAGTAGAATAACAATAGAAAATCATGATAAAATAAAATTAAATAAAAAATTAAGGAGAATTAAAACATGGCAAAAACTTATATTTTCGGTCATAAAAATCCAGATACAGATGCAATTTCATCAGCTATTATTATGGCAGACTTTGAACAACAAACAGGAAATACAGAGGCAACACCTTATCGTTTGGGTGAGGTAGGACCTGAGACTCAATATGCATTAGATCATTTTAATGTAGACACACCAGAATTACTTAGTGATGATTTAAATAATCAAAATGTTATTTTAGTTGACCATAATGAATTCCAACAAAGTGCTGATACGATTGACAAGTCATCAATTCAACATGTCGTTGATCATCATAGAATTTCAAACTTTGAAACTGCAGCACCATTGTATTATCGCGCAGAGCCAGTAGGTTGTACTGCAACAATCTTATACAAAATGTACAAAGAACGCGGATTTGAAATCAAACCTGAAATTGCTGGTTTAATGATTTCTGCTATCATTTCAGATAGCCTACTATTTAAATCACCAACTTGTACACAACAAGATATTGACGCTGCTGAAGCTTTAAAATCAATTGCAGACATTGACTTAGAATCCTATGGTCTAGAAATGTTAAAAGCAGGTGCATCTACAACAGATAAAACTGCATCTGAACTGTTAAATATGGATGCGAAATCATTTAATATGGGTGACTATATTACACGTATTGGTCAAGTTAATACTGTAGATATTGATGAAGTATTCCAACGTCAAGAAGAGTTAGAAAAAGAAATGTTAGAAGTGAGTACAAACGAAAAATATGATTTATTTGTATTGCTTGTAACTGATATCATTAACAGTAACTCTAAGATTTTAGTCGTTGGTGCTGAAAAAGATAAAGTAGGCAATGCATTCAATGTTCAACTAGACAACAATACTGCATTTTTACCAGGTGTTGTATCTCGTAAAAAACAAGTTGTACCACAAATTACAGAAGCTTTAAGTTAATTTCATACTTTATCAATATATAACGCTATAATAATAAAAACTTAAATAGTTTACTATATAGAAAAACTGGAACATAATAATAATTATGTTCCAGTTTTTTATCCATCATTTTAAACTATCTAAATCACCAATATACTAGGAGGAATAATATTTGAATTCAATAGAACAATCTTTCCACAATAGTAAACAATATTTTAATACTCATGAAACCAAATCACTTAAATTCAGAAAAAAGCAACTCAAACAATTAAGTAAGAGTATTAAAAACTATGAAAGTGAATTACTTGAAGCTTTTCAAAAAGATTTAGGTAAAAATAAAGTAGAAGCCTATGCAACTGAGATTGGCTTTACATTAAAAAATATTAAATCAGCTCGTAAAGAGCTTAAAAATTGGGCGAAAACCAAACAAGTAAACACACCATTATTCATGTTCCCTACTAAAAGCTACATTATGAAAGAACCTTATGGCACAGTACTCATTATCGGACCTTTTAACTATCCATTCCAATTGTTAATAGAACCGTTAATTGGTGCAATTGCTGCAGGGAATACTGTGATACTAAAGCCTTCTGAGTTCACACCTAATGTATCTGGTGTCATACAGCAAATCATTGCCGATGCATTTGATCCTGAATACATTAATATCATTCAAGGAAATGCTGATACAACTCAAACTTTACTTCAATTTCCTTTTGATTATATTTTCTTTACAGGTAGTGAACAAGTTGGACGCGTTGTTTATAATGCAGCAAGTAAAAACTTAACACCAGTAACTTTAGAGCTAGGTGGAAAGTCACCTACAATCATTGATGAGAGTGCAAATATTAAAGTTGCAAGTGAACGTATTTGTTTTGGTAAGTTTACAAATGCTGGGCAAACTTGTGTTGCACCGGATTACTTACTTGTAAACCGCAAAGTTAAAGATGAACTCATCAGTGCATTAAAAAAGACAATCACTGAATTTTATGGCACAAACATTCAAGATAGTCCGGACTATGGACGAATTGTAAACAAAAAACATTATCATCGTTTAAACGAATTATTAAATATTCATCACCCTGAAATTACTTTTGGTGGTCAAACTGACATTGATGAAAATTTTATTGCACCTACTATTATAGAAGGTACGACTTTCGATTCAAAAATTATGGAAAATGAGATTTTCGGCCCAATTTTACCTATTATAACTTATGATGATTTTGACGAAGCAATTGATTTAATACGTACTAAACCTAAACCACTAAGCCTTTATTTATTTAGTGAAGATGAAAATAGTTCAGAGAGAATATTAAATGAATTATCATTTGGTGGCGGTGCAATCAATGATACCCTTATGCATTTAGCAAATCCTAACTTACCTTTTGGCGGTGTTGGTGCTTCCGGTATAGGAAAATATCATGGAAAATACTCATTTGATACTTTTAGTCATGATAAATCTTATATTTTCAAATCTACAAGACTTGAATCAAGCCTACTGTTCCCTCCTTATAAAGGAAAATTTAAATATATTAAAGCATTTTTCAACAAATAGTATTTTGATATATTAAAGCCCGAAAACTTAGTATAGTTTCCGGGCTTTTTATCATTTATTTTTATTTTAAGAACTGAACACAAACACCTTCTGGCGCATTTTGTGATTCATCTGATTTCTCTAATTTTCCAGTAACTTTATCTCGCTTAAATACAACTACTTCATAATTACCTTCTTGGTGAGCACAAACTAAGAAATCATCTGATTCAGTAATATTAAAATCACGTGGAAATGCTCCTCCGCTCGCGACTATATCTACAAGTGAAATTGTTGATCCATTGTCTCCAACTTTAAATATAGCAATACTATCATGTCCTCTATTGCTGATATATAGGAATTTTTGATCATGAGATAATCTTACTGCAGCTAATTTTGTTGCACCTTCAAAATTTTCGGGTATTGTTGCATGGCGTTCAATTTCTGAGAATTCACCATTTTCATATGCCATGACACTTACAATATTTGATAATTCATGTACAACATAAGCAATTTTGCCATTTTCATGGAATGAAATATGTCGTGGCCCATCTCCAGGCTCAAAATCATATACAGCATATTCACTGTAGCCATTATCTCCAAATTCATACGTCACAATCTTGTCAGTCCCTAAATCCATGGCTACCACATATTTTTCATCTGGCGTTATACCAAGGTAATGGACATGAGGCTGTTCTTGTCTTTCTAAAGGGCCTGTTGGATAATCATGTGCTAACTCTTGGATTAAACGAATAACTTCACCAGTAGTCGGATTCGCTTCATAAATACGAGCCAGTCCTGCACCATAAACTGCCTCAAAAATATATTTTCCATCTGGTGAAACTGAAACATAACATCCACTACCTTTTGTTGAAGCTAAACATTTATTAATAAGGCTAAGTTTGCTATCTTTTTCTATTTTAAAACTTGCGATACCACAGTTTTCACCTTCACGTGTGACAGCATATAAAAATGAATGATGCTGATTCACGTATGTTGATGCTTCTAATTCATACCCCGTTTCTATCTCGACAACCGTTCCTGTTTGTTCATCTAATTCAAAACGGTAAATGCCCTTCCCCTCTTTTTTCGTATATGAACCGATATATCCTACTGTAGTCATGTAAACCCCTCCATATTATGATACTTTCATTTTAATAAATATTAATACTAAATGACAATATAATGGTTTTAGCGTTAATACGCCGTTTATAAATATTCCTATTGAAACTTGTATGACATAAATATATTTTCCTTTTATGAAACTGATTTATCTTAATTAAACTTATCATTTTCTAGCTTTCATTTTAATTATTATCTATTTTCTATTATAAGATAACTAAGTTTTCAAACATTGGAATCCACATTCTATTAAATATTGAAAAATAACTTGCAATAATACGAACAAGTGTTCTATTATTAAGTTGAGGTGATTGGATGTGTTCAAGTAAATATAATAATAAAGAGACTGATTACAGAAAAATACCTAGAGAAAAATTAAATCCTAATATTCCACAAGGGCGTGGTATGGTTAAATGGGCTCCTTTTGCAACGTTACCCGAACAATTTGAGGCAGTACAACAACATATCATTGATCAAAATAAAATTGACCGTCCTATTTTATCAGACGATCAATTAAATGAACTCAATATCCAACTACATCAAGCACTACATGCGAATACACCAGTGAGTATCGAATACTATAAGAATGGTTGGTTAGAATATATCACATTGGAAATTAAGAATATTGATATGCTTCATATGTATTTAGAAGGATATCCACTTGCTACTCCAAACACAATAAAATTATCGCTTTTTGATATCACAAGTATAAATCTAAAGCACCAGCCAAAGTCGTATTAAAAGTCAATTATTGGGTGCATTTAATTCCTAGTCTTTCGACTGCATAAACCACCGTAACATCTGCATCCTGCAGCTCTCTTGTTTTAGGTTCACAGTCTTTCGACTGCATAAGCCTCCGTAACATCTGCATTCTGCAGATGTACGGAGGCTAAAAAAAATAGAACACTCAAAAGTGTTCTATCAATAATTAATTATTAGATTCGATGTCTGAAACGATTTCTTTTGTTTTATTTTCGATATCTTCAAAGTCTTTTTTGAAAATATAAGCAAATACAACAGCACCTATTCCTGCTGCTAACGATACAGTAAGAATTGTACCGAATACAAATTTAAATAAACCTTTAATAAAATTCCACATTCTGTTTCACCTCAATAATTTATTAACATGTCTAACATTAATGATAGCATACTTAAAGACATCAATAAATATCTACCCTTTTTCAAATAAATTATTCTTAACATTCATAATATAAAATTACATTATGAATGTACTAAATAACTATTATACCCTAATATAGTTTGAAAAGAACTGGAATATTAATAACCATTTGAAGTAAACATGATACTACTATAAAATAATTATTAGATACTAATTCCCCCACCAAGTTGACAGAGCATCTCTTAATTGTCCATAGTAATTTAACATAATCATCACCTCATTCAACTAAATTAAGCTTTAGTTTTAAAAGTTAATTTTATGATAACTTCCACACAACAGTAATACAATTAACATGACGTTACAATGAGATAACATTATTGTAAGGTTACACTTAACATAGGAGTTTTTTTATGCAAAAAGTACAATCAGATATTTTAACACATCGAGGATCACATTTTGATTTAGGCATCAAAACTGCTCAATGGATGCAACAAACGCCAATACTAAAAAATAGAGAAAAAGAATGGAAAAAGCGTATGCCTAGATTTGATATAAATATTAAAGAAACATATGATATTTTCCAAATATACTCACCACAAATTTGGGAAGAAATAAAAGGTATGCAAGAGGTCTTAAACCTTCCTACCAAACAAATGATACTAAACTTCGGGCATTATCGTTTTACACCATTAAAAAATAGCGGTTGCACTGTATTTTTAGGAAATGATTACATGGTACGCAACTACGATTATCATCCTGCCACTTATGATGGTCGATATTTATTATTTCAACCAAATGATGGTGGTTTAGCACAGATTGGCCCAACCTCACGTGTAACTGGAAGAATGGATGGAATGAACGAAGCTGGTCTTTCTATGGGTTACAATTTCATGCATCGTAAACATCCTGGTGATGGTTTTGTATGTTACATGATTGGCAGAATTATTTTGCAGTATTGTAAAACTGTACCAGAAGCAATTCAATTGTTAAAAGAAATCCCACATAGAAGTTCGTTTAGTTACATTGTTATGGATAAAAACCTAGAACATGCAATCATTGAAGTTACACCTCGTTCGATTAATGTGCGTTATGACCAAACTTGTACGAATCACTTTAAATTATTAACACATGAAAATAGAAATTATACAGCAGAATCAGAAGCGCGTTTAGAACGGCTTATTAAGCATAAACCGACACACTTAAATAAAGCAGAGGCCTTCAAGCTATTTAATAATCCACAGTATAAAATTTACAGTAAATTATTTAAAAGTTGGTCAGGAACAATACATACAAGTATGTATGAACCACAAAGTTTAACTGCACATATTGCAATCGGGGAAAATAATCATCCGACCATAATAAACTTTACAGATTGGCTTAATGGGCAAGCTTTATCAACAGATACACTTTTTGGTCATTTAGATACCGAGTTAACTTTTGCAACATATTAAACTATATTAAAAAAGTGGGACGATGAAACCTAATTTTATTAAAAAGATTTCATCGCCCCATAACAATAAAGATGACTAGGATCGAAAAAAGTATAAAATGATTACTTGAGCTGAAGTTCATTAATCCCCTAACAACAAGCACGAATCAGGGACGAGTCGAATCAATGATGTCTCAATAATTAATCAATCACTATATCCCCATCAGTAGTATATAGCTCTAAAATGTTATCCCCATTTCCAACTTTTTCATTCTTAAAATGCTTATTATTAACTTTTTTATCACCATGAAATGGATATAACTTAAGAAGTGTGTTTTTCGGAGCGTTTTTATAACTAATATTAATATCTCCTTTTTTAGCAGATGCTTTAAAATTAGAATTGATGTCAGTTTCAGATAATCTTATAGTTCCCTTATTTACTAATAACACTGAATCTTGAATAAGCGTATTTTCACCCGTTATTCTAGCATTTTCAGTTTCAATATTAGCCTTATTTATTTCACTTTCTTTAAACGTAATAGCTGAATTTAATCCTTTATATTTTAACTTTCCAAACTTCGATTCATTTAAAAACACTTTACCGCCATTTTTATGTTTTTTTGACAAATCTGCATCATTTACATTTAATTGTTTAACAATTATAGTATTATATTTACTTGATACATGTAGCTTATTTAATTTTTTTTCAGGTAAAGTGATAATTAAGTTATCCTCAAAATTTCTAAATGGATTGTAATTTAAACCATAATGGTTTTCTAGTTTTTCAGTCTCTTTAACCTTCAACGTTTTATCATTATTGTTTATATCAAGATTTCTCTTACCTTTATATCTCACTGACGTTTTATCTCCAGATTTAATTAAAACTTTACAATTTTCAGTTAAGACATCTAAATTATTAATATCTTTAGAATCCAATACTTTATTAACACTATTTAATTTTTCATTTTGTTTTTCAAAACCGAACCATGTAACACTTCCTAAAAGAAAGCATGTTATAAATAAAGTTAGCCCACCTAAAAATAACCGCTTCATAAATCTACACTTCCTTTAATTGTTCGGATATTCCATCTTAAGTATTTTAAAATTAAACGATAGACAAGTTGTGCTAATTTAGCAATAATTACAAATAAAACAATACCTAATCCTGTAAAAGAAAAAGCAAAAAAGTAATTACTTATCGCGAGGCTGATCATATGATTCAATAATCCATGAACAATTAACAATACAGGGCTAATAGTTAAGAAAAGCGCAACGAGCAATAATGCACACATAAACACTGCTAATATAACCATGGGTATCAAAATAATAATTAATGACAAAATCCCCATACCTAAAGAAGCCATAATTGCTCTGACAATATTTTTAGTATTTGGCCTATATTCGGCAGATACAATAGCATTTTTTGCCATTATCTGTTTAGCAATCTGCTTGGGCGATTCTAAAGCTCCAATGATTTGGTATTCATTTTTGCCATTATTTTCTTGTTCAAAAAAATATTGTTCATATTCATACATCACTTTGTCTCGTTCGTTTCGAGGTAGGTTTTCTAATTCTTGTTCTAACGCATTTAAAAATGTGATTTTATCCAAGTTATCTACCGCCATTCAAATTTTAGGATTTAATCAATTTCTATTTCAATTCAAAAATGGCAAACCACTGCAGAGTGTCATTACCAAATTTAGTTACTATATATTTCAACGCTCTATATTTCATCATTTCTATGTACAATAAACACTTATATATATATTTAGTTATCCAAATATAACTTACAAAAGTTCAATGATTATATATAATAAATTAATGTTTAAATATTATTAGTTAAAAAACGGATATCAAAAAGTTATGTAACTTAATGTTGTTTTACACTATTCATACTAAATCAATATAGCATAAACATTTAGTATTTTCATTTAAAACAAATATTAAAACTTATTACTTTTCTAAGTATTAAAAATTTTCTTTCATTTAAAATTGTTGGTATAATAATAGCTAATAAATTAAAGGGGGAAAAATAATGACAAGTTTAGAAACTTATTTCAAAAACAGTCAACCACTTGATCAGTACATTGAGGATATGACTGAAAACCAAGAAAATCTACTAACAATTTATAAATCATTCTCACTTCCTCAAGATGATGAACGTCTTGAAAAAATCAAATCTTTACCTTACAGTAAAGTGCTTGTAATAACGGAAGATTGGTGTGGAGATGCTATGATGAACCTTCCTATTCTAAAGCATATAAGCGAAGAACTACACTTGGAAGTCAAAGTATTCCATCGTGATGAAAATACAGATTTAATAGACCAATACTTAACAAATGGCACAGCTAGATCCATTCCAATATTTGTTTTCCTAAATGATGACTTTGAACAACAAACTGTTTGGGGCCCTCGTGCTAGACAAGTCCAAAACTTTGTAGATGAAACGCGTTCAAAGTTACCTGAAAAAGACGATCCTACATTTAATGATAAATCTGCAGAAACACATACAATTATTGCAAATCGTTACAAAACAGACTCACAAATGTGGAAGCATGTTTACGACTCAATCTTAGATAAATTAATCACTAAATAATTAAACACGTATGAATTGGATTAGCTTTACTACAATTCATACGTGTTTTTATTGAAGTTAAGTTTCTACTATTAAATATCTTTTTTAGATGCATAGAATAGATTAATAATAAATAAAATAACAATTGAAGCTGAGGTAATAAACCATTGCCAATTACTGAATGTATAATCTCCAGAAGTCGTTTTAGATGTTAAATAACTAAATGGAATATATTTTAATGAGTCTTGTATATTATCTCCAATTTTTGGAATCATTGGTAAGAAAGGCTCTGCAAAAGGCACAATCAATACTAAGAAAATTCCTAATGTGAAAATAAGTGCTGTTTTAGGTACTACTAATGCAAATAAATATAATAGTAATCCAAAGAATAGATGGAACATTAAGAAAAACCATAGTAATTCAAAAATTTTATCAGTTTTAATATTTTCACCGTCTACAATACCCTGAACAATTAAAACAAATGCAACAAGAATTGCTGTTATTAATATGGCAATTAATATAATAGAAACAACTTTTGCAACAACATAACCTACACGACTTGATGTTTTATTCATATATAATTGAATCGTACCTTGTGAAATATCACGTGTGATTGTTTTTATTACAAAAAGTAGCCCCATAATAGAAAAGAACCAACTACCTATTGAAAGTAATGTGTTACCGTTCATTTCATCAGATTGTTGAACAAATAAAATTGTAAATCCAATCATTGGTAAAATAGTCAATAATAATGCTAAGTAAGTTAAAGGACTTTTAAAAATACTAATTAAGTCATATTTTACAAGTTGAATACTGTTCATTATTGGCCACCTTTCTGATTGATATTGAAGTACGTATCACGTAAAGAACTTTTGCGCGTTTCAATAAACTCAGGGAAAATTTCTTTACTTGCTAGTCCTTTTAATATATCTTTATAGTTTTTTTGAGCCTTTAATATAACTTCTCCTGTCTCTCTTTGAGACTGTATTACATCAAAGTGTTCATTTAAATAAGCTAATCCTGCTTCAAAGTCAGCCGCTTCAAGATTCAATACTGTAGAATCTGTTGGGGCGCCTTCTTTCATATCAACATCTTGCACAAATGTACCATCTCTTAAAAAGACTGCTCTATCACAAATTAATTCTATATCCTCAAGTTTATGACTAGAAATCAAAATTTTCATATCTAATTCCTGAACAAGCGATTGTATCGTTTTTAAAACGTCAATTGAGCCATCAGGATCCATTCCATTTGTCGGTTCATCTAATATTAAATATTTAGGTTTATTCATTAAAGAAACTGCAATGGCTAACTTTTGTTTCATTCCCATTGAATATTTTTTAATTTTCTTTTTAATATAACTACGCATTCCAAATGCATCAATAATTTGATCAGCATACTTTTTATCAAATCCTTTTCCTAACACATTTGCAAAAAGTTTCAAGTTATATAAACCAGATTTATTATCATATAGTTTCGGGTGTTCTATTAAATAGCCTACATTTTCTTTATTACTTAATTGAACTTCACCTTTATAATTTACAATGTTGCCATTCATCACTTTCATTAAAGTGGTTTTACCCACCCCGTTTTTACCTATTAAACCAACAATTTGACTATGGCCAAAATCAAAATCAATATGATCTAATACATTATTATTACCATATGTTTTAGTAATTTGTTTTAACTGCATAATGCGCCTCCTTTAAAGTTAACTTAGCTTTTTATATTGAATGATATAATTTACTCCTAAAAATACAACACTTAACAATAAGAAGCCATAGTTAAAGAAATCTTTAAAATATCTTAAATGTTCAAAATCATAATCAAATAGTAAAGAACAACCAATAATGATAATTGCAATGATAAAAGGTAAGAAAATTAACATTCCTAACACATAAGGAATAAATGAAATATATTCTGCCTTTTGTTCTATAAACCGCTTAAAACCTAATGGTATCGCGAAGAGATTAATGGCAATATAAGAAAATGGCAATGTGAAGTTAATATTAATTGTATTACTTGAATAGTTATCATTGGATATGCCATATAAAGATAAAATACCTGCACCAACCAAAGTAAATACCAAAACAGTTATATAGTTCGCATTTAGTAAAGATAATTTAGAAACCGGTAAACTAGCAAAAAAATCATATGACTGTTTATATCCTAACTTTTTATTAAATCTAAAAACATGTCCTGAATCCAACACTGAAATAACTACTAGTACCATAACTAGGGCAGAATAAAGCACTTTATTTATCAATGTGTCATGATTCAAAATTAATTGTAAAGGGGAAATAATCAGTAAAACTGAATATAAAACAATCGTCCATTTGCGTAACTTAAGGTTTCGAATAAGTAAATTTTTCATCTTATACCTCCCGCATTATTAATTATTAGAAAGCCCCAAATCATTCTTTGGAGTTCCCTTTTTCGAGGTAAACCATTAAGTCTTCAATTGTTGGACTCGTGATTGCAACAGCATTATCAAATATTTCATAGAACACATTAGCCTGTGTGGTTAATGCAGTATAACCAGTTTTATTAATTTCAAAATATTGAGTTAAATGCTTTAATTCTTCATCAATTTGGTTGGAATCACCTTTGACAATTTTAAATTGAGTTAAAAGATGATCTAAAAAGTCATTTAAAACAACTTCGCCATCCTTAATATAAACTAAATAATCAGCTATTTTCTCCAAATCAGAAATAATATGAGTAGATAAAAAAACAGTCTTTCTTTCATCAATAAGTTCTTTTTGAATGATATCTAAAACTTCATTTCTAATAATAGGATCTAAACCCGAAGTAGGTTCATCTAAAATAAAAAGTTCAGCTTGATGACTAAATGCGATTGCAATGGATAACTTCATCTTCATTCCCGTTGAGAATGTTTTAATCTTTTTATTAAAAGGCAAATCAAATAATCCAACATAATGTTCAAAAACATCATGGTTCCAATAACTATAAAATGGTGCAATATAATTTTCGATTTTTTTAATGGTCCATTTATCATTAAGATATAATTCCGAATAAATAAAACCAATTTTATCTTTTATTGCTACAGCGTTATTTTTCATTTTTTGATTGAAAATTAATATTTCACCATTATTGGGCTCAATTAAATCCATAATTAACCTAATGATTGTAGTTTTGCCAACGCCATTTGCACCAATGAAACCTGTTACAAAACCTTGAGGAACTTCAAATGAAATATCATTTAATTGAAATTCTTTATATTGATAGTTAATATTTTTCAATTCTATAGCATTCATTCGTCGTCCTCCTCATAAATCAACGATAAAATTTCTTGTAACTCAGATAAAGTCATACCAATGGTCTTGGCTTCTTTACTCATTGATTTGGCTAAGGACTCGATAACTATAAATTGTTTTTCTTTTAAAATTGAACTATCCTGTTCCTTCACAAATGTACCTTTTCCTCTTATAGTAAAAACAAAACCATCTTTTTCTAAATCTTCGTAAGCACGTTTTGTCGTAATCACACTAACACTTAAATCTTGTGCCAGTTCTCTCATTGATGGCAAATGTTCTCCAGGAGTAACGTGTCCTTTTAAAATGTTCTCTTTTACTTGTTGTTTGATTTGTTCATAAATCGGTCTTTCACTACTGTTTTTTAAAAGTATTTTCATTAACGTCCTCCTTTATAACTGTACATACACAATATATACAATATATACACACTTGTAAAGTCAAATTTTCATTTTAACTAAAAAATTTTGAGCTAAAATAAGTGCAAATAACTATACCATCTGAAATAAAAAAGGCTAACCCACATAAAATGGTCAGCCTTATACCTAGTATGAAAGAGATACATGTCTATCTCTTACTACTTATTTCTTTTGATTATTTTTTTTGCGTCTATCATTACTTCTATTTATAAATGCACAAATCATAAACATAATTGCTGCAATTAATAATTTTATGCCTGAATTTTCATGTCCAGTAGCTTGTAAATAGTAACCAACGACAAATAATACAATAGCAATAATCACAAATATTTTTGTTAAATGTTTCACTATACTCACCTCAAATAATTACATTGTATCAAAATTTACTCACAATTTCTAAAACTCATTCATACTATTCTAATTTTGAAATTATCTTATTATTAATTTGCATTACACGCAATAGAATATATTGTTTGCAGTTTATACTTAGCGGTGCTAAAATATAATTGTATCCACGAATTATACTACACAACCCCAAGTCTGATAGCGCAGACTTGGGGTTTTTTGTGTAAGGCCACCTATTTGTCTTTCCACTTATTTTCTAACCAAACACGGAATACAACAAGTAAGCCACCTGTTATTAAAGTTACTAAAATTTCTTGCCACCACGTAACCATACTACACCCCCCACAAAAAAAGTACCATGTAGGATTTTGATGGCCTATCTATATTCTAACATAAAACAGAACACATGTTCGTATAAAATGACCTTAAATTTATATTTTTCTTATAAAATGTTTGCAACGCTTTAATTTTAACTGATTTCAAGATAATATAGTTATATCATTTAAAAAGTAAAGAGAGGTTAACAAACTATGAATCCTTTAGCTTTAGATTTAAACGAACAATTATCTAAATCCAATCCAGAAATTGCAGATATGCTTTCTGATTTAGGCAAATTAATGTATTATCCAAAAGGCATTTTATCACAATCTGCAGAAGCGAAAGCTACTAAGTATAATGCCACAATTGGTATGGCAACATATAAAGATAGTAAAATGTATGCTGAAACGTTAAATGATATGTTCAATCATTTAGAACCAAATGACATCTTTCCGTACGCACCTCCTCAAGGTTTAGAAGCACTTCGTGATTTATGGCAACAAAAAATGTTGAAAGACAATCCTGATTTAACTGCGAACCACATGACAAGACCTATTGTTACGAATGCTTTGACACACGGTCTATCTATTGTAGGGGATATGTTTGTTGATAGCGGAGACACAATTTTACTACCATCACATAATTGGGGTAACTATAAATTAGTATATAGTACAAGACATAGTGCTGAAATTGAAACATATGATATCTTCGATGAACAAGGACATTTTACCACTGAACAGCTTGTTCATACTTTAGAACAATATAACAAAGATAAAGTTATTTTAATCCTAAATTACCCTAATAATCCAACTGGTTACACGCCTACTAAAGATGAAGTAGCCGTTATTGTCGATGCCATCAAATCACTTGCAGAGCGTGGTACCAATGTTATTGCATTAATAGATGACGCTTATTATGGTTTATTCTATGAAGATGTTTACACGCAATCTTTATTTACTGCATTAACAAATTTACATTTACCTCATTTATTACCTATCCGTTTAGATGGGGCTACTAAAGAATTCTTTGCATGGGGATTACGCGTAGGATTTATCAGTTTTGGTGTTAACGACCCTATTACAAAGCAAGTCTTAGAAGCCAAAGTAAAAGGTTTAATTAGAAGTAATATTTCTAGTGGACCTATGCCCTCTCAAAGCGCAGTTAAATATGTACTTGAAAACCATGATCAATTTGATAAAGAAATTCAAAAGAATATTGAGACATTAAATGCAAGATACCAAATTACAAAATCTGTTGTTTATGACGAAAAATATTCAACATATTGGCAACCTTATGATTTTAACTCTGGATACTTTATGGCGCTTAAAGTTAAAAATGTTAATCCAGAACAATTGCGTAAGCATTTAATTGAAAATTACTCTATTGGTGTAATTGCATTAAATGATTCTGACATTAGAATTGCTTTTAGTTGTGTAGAAAAAGATGATATCCCTCATGTCTTTGATTCAATAGCTAAAGCCATTTCTGATTTACAAAATGTATAAAAAAAAGATGAAATTGCTGTTCATAGCAATTTCATCTTTTTTAATTTATTGTTGTTGTTTTAAAACACGTGACATTTCTTCAATTTTACCAGCATGTAAAGGAATATGAATGGCATTTAATGCCAACAATTCGTCTAACGTATTACAACCTGCGATTGTTTCAGTTAATTCTGTTTGTAGTTCTTCATCTGAAAGTTTTTGAGCGCGCTCTGGTAAGGTCTGTATATCGTTCAATATCTCGTCTATTTTCGGTATTGTTTCATCTCCCCATTTTTCTGGTGAAGAACCATAACCAAATAAGCGAGTGTATTGTTCAATATCAACTGTATTTTTATCATATAGAGATAAAGCAGATTCAAATATAGTTAAAACATGACCATATTGCCAATGTATTGTATTTGGAAATAAATCAATTTTATCGTCCAATACTTGGTCATTATTCCAATTATCATAACCTGAAATTAAATAATTAACACCCATATCAATAACATCATATACTGATTTCTTAGTCATAATTTAATTCCCTCCACTCTTCAAATATCGTGCAGCTAAAATATGTTGCAACTATTAAAACGTACACCCACTCTCTACCCTTTTATTTAATACTTATTCACAATACTAAAATGAATATTAATCTACTTCACCTTAATTCAAAATTCAGATATAAACTATAAGTAAAACGTTTATACTAACATTTTATTATCATTAATTTTCAAGATTTATAACATTTTTGTTTTAATCTAAACTACGATACAAAAAGACGTTTCCCAAAGATTTAGTAATCTAATGGAAAACGTCAGTAAAGAATTATTTTAAAATTTCTATGACCAAATCATGACCATTGGACGAATGATATACTGTCATATCAACGTTCTATGGTCTTTTTACATCATACCTGGCATACCACCCATGCCTGGTTGTGGTTCATTGTTATTTTCTTCAGGAATATTGGCTACGACTGCTTCTGTTGTTAAGAACATTGCTGCAACACTTGCTGCGTGTTGAAGTGAAGAGCGTGTTACTTTAGTTGGGTCTACAATACCAGCTTCAAGCATGTTCACCCATTCATTAGTAGCCGCATTAAAGCCAACGCCAACTTCTGAATTTTTAAGTCTTTCAACTATAATTGAACCTTCTAAACCAGCATTCTCGGCTATTTGACGTACAGGAGCTTCTAAAGCTTTTAAGACAATATTAACCCCAGTAGCTACGTCGCCTTCAGCTTCAATTTTCGATACTTTATCAAAAATGTTCATAAATGCTGTGCCACCGCCTGCTACGATGCCTTCTTCAACGGCAGCTCTTGTAGAATTTAAAGCATCTTCAATACGTAATTTACGTTCTTTTAATTCTGTTTCACTTGCAGCACCAACTTTAATTACTGCAACACCGCCTGCTAATTTTGCTAAACGTTCTTGCAGTTTTTCTCTATCAAAGTCAGAATCAGTTTCTTCAATTTGTGCTTTGATTTGACTTACTCTTGCATCGATATTGTTTTGATCACCATCACCATCGACAACTGTAGTATTGTCTTTAGTGATTTCAGCTTTGTTAGCAGTACCAAGCATATCAATTGATGCTTCTTTAAGTTCTAGACCTAAATCGTCAGTAATCACTTGTGCACCTGTTAAAATTGCTAAATCTTCTAACATCGCTTTACGACGATCACCAAATCCAGGCGCTTTTACTGCTACTGCTGTGAATGTACCACGCATACGGTTTAAGACTATATTTGTTAATGCGTCGCCTTCAACGTCATCAGCTACAATTAAAATTGGACGATTAGCTTGAACCACTTGTTCTAATAACGGTAAAATATCTTGGAAAGATGAAATCTTTTTATCTGTAATTAAAATATACGGTCTTTCTAACTCTGCGACCATCTTATCTGAATCTGTGACCATATATGGAGATTGATAACCTCTGTCAAATTGCATACCTTCTACAACTTCTAATTCAGTATTAAAACCGCTTGACTCTTCAATTGTAATAACACCATCATTTCCAACTTTTTCCATTGCTTCAGAAATATATTTACCAATTTCTTCATCAGCTGCTGAAATAGAACCAACTTGAGCGATTTCATTTTTATTATCTACATTTTGTGAAATTTCATGTAACGCTTCAATCGCTACTTCTATAGCTTTGTCGATTCCTTGACGTAAGCCGACTGGATTAGCACCACTTGTAACATTTTTTAAACCTTCTTGAATCATTGCTTGTGCTAATACAGTAGCTGTTGTTGTACCATCACCAGCGATTTCATTTGTTTTATTTGCTACTTCTTGTACTAGTTTAGCACCCATATTTTCATAAGGATCTTCTAATTCAATTTCTTTTGCAATCGTTACACCATCATTAGTAATTAATGGTGAAGTGTACTCTTTATCTAATACAACATTACGCCCTTTAGGACCAATTGTAACTTTAACAGCATTTGCTAATTTATCTACACCTCTTAGCATAGATTGACGTGCATCTTCAGAGAATTTTAAATCTTTAGCCATATTTCTTAACCTCCATGTTGTTAATATGATTTATCGTTTTTATAATTTATTATTCAATAATTGCTAAAATATCATCTTCGTTAAGGATTAAATATGTTTCGTCTCCACGTTTAACTTCTGTGCCAGCATATTGTTGAAAAACAACATTATCGCCTTCGTTCACTTCAGGAGCAACTCGAGAACCATCTTTTAAAATACGTCCTGCACCTACTGCAATTATCGTACCTTCATTTGACTTCTCTTTAGCGCTATCTGTTAATACAATACCACTTTTTGTTGTTTGCTCTTGTTCTATTTTTTGAATAATTACTCGGTTACCTAATGGTTTTAACATTGATTGTTCCTCCTTAGAATTGGAAATCTTTAGCACTTCATTACCTTGAGTGCTAATCTAATTTCTATAATAATCAAAGTTGGTCAACATTTCAAGTTAAAACCATCGTTGTATATTTTGTGTGTGACGATAATTTACGCTAAAATAAGATATAAACTATTTTTTGGAGGTTCATTATGTCTCGTTTGTGGGTATCCATATTGACATTATTTATTTATGGTCTAGCACAATATGGTGTTTTATTTTTACATATGGCAGGGTTTTTCGACAATTTAAGTGGTAAATCGTTAATGTTTACCAATATTTATACACAAGTTATTTTATTTATAATCGCATCAATCATTATTATTATAATCAATAATTTCATTGCTAATCCAACGCAATTAGAACAACGAACAAAAGAAAAGAAACGCTACGCAGTATTATGGGCGCTCGTTGGATATGTTTGTGTTATGGCGTATCAAATTATTGCTAATTTAATTAATATGTTCGTATTAGGTGGTCCACAATCAAGTCCAAATACCGAAAGATTAATGAAAGTAGCTCAAGATATTCCCGTCTTCATTATTTTAATTTCAGTTGTAGGTCCAATACTCGAGGAATATGTGTTTAGAAAAGTTATTTTTGGTGAGTTATATCAACTTATGAAAGGCAATAAAACCCTAAAGTTTATAGTAGCTTCAGTAGTAAGTTCTATTATATTTAGTGCGGCACATGGTGACCCAGCCTTCTTCATCATTTATTTTGGTATGGGAATGATTTTTTCAGGGCTATACGCTTTTACAAAACGCATATGGGTACCTATTGCTGTACATATGATGCAAAATGGTTTTGTGGTAATAATTCAAGTTTTAATTGGCCCAGAAAAAATAAAAGAACTACAAGAAACTACTTCTTTTATTTTCAGTCTTATTATTTAACAAATATGATTTTATAAAATTTGGAAATAACTTCTATACTCAAAATAAGGGATTAATCCATATCATTGAATGGATTAATCCCTTTTATATTTCAATTATTCATTATTTTTGTTTTTGCGATGAACAAAGTAACCAACTACGACACCAATAAATATAATAAAAATAGCTGCTATTAAAGCAAATAAAATACGTTCAAATTTTATATCGATAGTATTTTTTGAATTTTCATCTGCAGTTTCAGTCATTTCTTCATCACTGCTAGCGTGATACTCATATTTACCTGAAGTACTTTCCGTTTTGGGATTTTTCAAATCTGGCATTGATCCAATTTCACCAGTAATCAAAGCTAAAACTTGATCATCTAAATTTTGATAATAATCTTGTGATTTCAAAGGATTAAAATACTGGAATTTAAAATAATTCGTACCTTTCTGTAACTCATTTAAAAAAGCATTATCATCAAATCGTTGTGGTCTAAGAATGGATAAAATATCCCTGTTAGAGATTTTTTGTTCCCCATTATTTAATTGTTTTACTTGATTTACGACAAAAGGATTATATTTAAACGAACCGGTAGACATTTGATTAAATCTATTTAAAATTTGACGATCACTATTTGTATGCGTTGACGTTTGACTTGAGTCTTGTCTAACTGACAAGTCTCCATAGTTTATATCATTTTGATATTTGTTTGGTTGCGTATTTTCATTTGCTCTTTTTAAGTTTGATCGTGTAGAGTTTGAAGGTTTGACTGGTTGTGTTGGTTGATACACATCGTCATTACCGCTTCTATGATTTCCATTACTTGATTTATTTGGATAATGTGTTTGTGGAGGTGGTGTCAAATTCGGTCGCTCTGGATTTGTCGTTGCACCAGTTCCCCCATTTGAACCTGGTGAACTTCCTTCACTTGGTTTATTTGGTTTTGGTGGCGTACCCCCACCTTCATTTGGTCGGTCTGGATTTGTTGGTTTGTCTGTTCCTTCATTTGTGTCAGAATTATCTCCACCACTTGGTTTATTTGGTTTTGGTGGCGTACCCTCACCTTCATTTGGTGAGTCTGGATTCGTTGGTTTGTCTGTTCCCTCATTTGTGTCAGAATTATCTCCACCACTTGGTTTATCTGGTTTTGGTGGCGTACCCCCACCTTCATTTGATGAGTCTGGATTCGTTGGTTTGTCTGTTCCCTCATTTGTATCAGAGTTATCTCCATCATTTGAATCAGACGTGTCTTCATCGCCTGATTCATCTGGTTCTGATGGTTTACTTTCTTCTTCTTTTGGTTGATCCGATGTGGATGTCTCTCCTGTATTATCGTCTTCACTTGAATCAGACGTGCCTCCATCACTTGGCTCATCTGGCTCTGATGGTTTACTTTCATCTTCTTTTGGTTGATCCGGTGTGGATTGCCCTCCTGTATTATCGTCTTCACTTGAATTAGACGTGTCTCCATCACTTGGCTCATCTGGCTCTGATGGTGTGTCATCGTTTACTGATTCTTCTTTTTCACCTGAATTTAATTTATCAGCTGACAACTCACTATTTATTGTATTATCGTTTTCAACGTTAGTGTCAAAATCTTCTTTACCATTTATGTTATAAAGGTCGGAAATTGAAGGCGCAAAATTTGAATGTCCAATATTATCAGTTCTAGCAAAATTATCTTTTGCATCGGTTGATATTTTACTATTTTGATATTCAGCTGCTTGAATCGGTTTTGATAATAAAGAAGCACTTATAGCAAAAGCGAAGCTAGAAACTAATATTTTATTCATTTTATACCCTTTCATTTTCTCACCTCCATAGTAATAAATCTTATATTAATTATAATTATATTAGAAAGCTCACTTTTTTTCATTAAATAGATGGTTATTGAAAGGAAAAAGTAATAAATCTGAAATTTTTTGTAAAAAGCCTATTTACAAACTCTGATATAATTATTATACTAGATATATATTTTGAATTAATGAAGGAGCTACTATAATGGGATTATTCACAAAAAAATCAAAAGATTTAGATGCATTTCAAAAAGCAATAGAAACGAGACGTACAATTTATAGTTTAAATAAAGAAATCTCAATATCAGATAAAGAAGTTGAAAATATAATTGAACATGCAATTAAACATGTCCCTTCTTCATTTAACTCACAATCTACACGTATTGTTTTATTATTAAATGATAATCATGATAAATTCTGGGAAATCACAAAGGAAGAACTTAAAAATACGATGGGACCTGATCGTGATTTCCAACCTACCGCTGATAAAATTGATAATTTTAAACATTCATACGGTACAGTTTTATACTTTGAAGATGAAGAAGTCATCGAAGGTTTACAAAATCAAATGCCTAACTATGCAGAAAACTTTGCGATCTGGTCTAGCCAGACAAATGCCATGCATCAATTCGCTATTTGGACAGCACTAAGTACTGAAGGTATAGGGGCTTCATTACAGCATTATAATCCACTTGTAGACGTAGCAGTCTCTGAAGCTTTTGATATTCCAAAAACTTGGAAACTTATGGCACAAATGCCTTTCGGTAATATTCGTGAAGAAGCTAGCGAAAAAGAATTTAATGATATAGATAAACGCTTCCTTATAAAAAAGTAAAAATTTAAATATCTACAAAATGACAAGATAAATTACATCCACCAACAACAAACATATACAAAAATAAATTTATTTATATATATTTGTATAACTATCTATATATGAGGCAAAGACTTTCATGTCTTCGCCTCTTTTTTTACTTCTTAATAATACTATTAACCAAATTTTGAATTTTCTAAATATATTTAGTATATTTAGTTTAATACTAATATAAGGGGTGAAATTGATGAATATAGAAATCTTTCAACTTAAAATTGAACCAGCAAATGTTTCGTTTAATGAAACAACCATTAAAAATTGGTTCTCTAATTATGTAACAAGTGATACGGATGTTGTTGTATTGCCAGAAATGTGGAATAACGGATATGCCTTACCCCAATTAAACAAACTAGCTGATCAACAGTTATCACGAAGTTTTGAATTTATTTCAAAATTAGCTATACAATATCAAGTAGATATTGTAGCAGGTTCTGTATCTAATATTATGAAAGAAAATGTATATAACACTGCCTTTGCAGTATCAAAACAAGGCTATTTAATCCATAGTTACGATAAGGTACACCTCGTCCCTATGCTAGATGAGCCACTCTTTATGAGTCCAGGTAACGCTGTGCCTGAGCCTTTTTCACTTTCTAATGGGGTGAAAATTGCACAAATTATTTGTTATGACTTACGTTTTCCTGAAATATTACGTTATCCAGCACGTAAAGGTGCAGAAATCGCATTTTATGTAGCGCAGTGGCCAAGTGTTAGATTAGACCATTGGATTGCTTTACTAAAAGCACGTGCGATAGAAAATGATATGTTTGTCGTCGGTTGTAACACCTGTGGTGACGATGGTAAAACCGAATATGCTGGTAACTCAATGATTATTAATCCAAATGGTGAAATTATAGATCAGCTCAATGACAAAGAAGGAAGATTAAGTTGTTCACTTGATTTAGATGAAGTTGCCAAACAACGTGAAGCAATACCCGTCTTTAAAAATTTGAGACCACACCTTTATAAATAAACATAAAAAAACCGTGAGCTTGGGAGGGACTCACGGTTTTTTGCAACTTATTATTAAGGGAATGTTTTATACAGTTATTTCTCTATCTATTTTTTGGGGATGTTATTAATTATGAAAAAAATTAGTGAATTTACCGATTAAAATGATAAATTGAATGATGTTTACGATAGCTTACATGTTTAAATTTTAAATTGTCTCTGTTATAGACAAAGTTAAAATAGATTTGTTTTGAGACTGGGAAAGGTCTACAAATACAAATTTAAGGGATTTGCTTAACGTATTAAGCGAGTTGTGTACTAATCTAGTACTATTTTACGAAACCACTAGCTATTACTGAAAAGGTTCTTGTCACAACATCAGCCTCCTCTTGTCCGTATTCAAAGAAATGAAACCGACAACTAAACTTGTAACTTCAATAACTATACGGAGATACAGTTACAATTTAGTAAAGTCAATTAGACTCCTGCTCAAAAGTCTAATTAACATCATCATTTAAACGGTTAAGTCTAAATAATTTTATCACTTCTTTGTGATACAAGTATATTAAACCATGTATTTCTTAGATTGCGTTTAATAATTCCTAACTCGTTATATTTCATACTTATTTGTTAAGAATTATATGTTAAAATTAAAAAGATAAGAAATTCAAACAGTTAGGAATACAAAACTTACAGTTAAGCAATGAGACGCCTAAAATATAATTAAAATTGTATAATACGGGTGAGGAGAGAATAGCCATGTTAAGGGGAATTGATAACAAAATTGAAAACTTAGCACGATATCTTCAACAAAGAAATAGTCTTGATCATCTTGAGTTCCTAAAACTCCGTTTAGGCATGCAAGTTTTTGTTAGCAATCTTGCGAAAACTATTGTAGTTTATGGCATTTCAATCCTTTGCCATATATTTTTATACACACTAACTGTACACTTATCTTATTATTTGATTAGACAGTATGCACACGGTGCACATGCGAAGTCATCACTTTCGTGTCATATTCAAAACATTGTTTTATTTGTTTTACTGCCATGGTTTATTGGGTATATAAAAATGGATATTTTACTTATGTATATACTTGCTTTATTAGGTTTTATTATTTTAGTTATTTATGCACCTTCAGCAACTAAAAAACAACCGATTCCAATAAAACTTAGAAAAGGTAAAAAAATCAAAACAATTGTTGTAACTTTATTATTATTATTTATATCATTAATTTTAAAGGAGCCGTATTCACAATTAGTGCTTTTAGGTCTTACACTAATTGCGTTTGCACAACTCCCAATATTTTTTCCTAAGGAGGATGTTTAGATATGCATATTTTTGAATCTATTATAAACTTATTCGTTAAATTTTTTAGTGTTTTAGGAGCAGTTTCAGGTGGAAAAGTTTGCAGTGCTTATTTTGATGAACCTGAGGTACCAAAAGAAATTACAGATTTATACAAATAATTTGTTATTAGAAAGTGTGTATATATATGGTAGTTTTTAATTCTGTTTTGTTAGCAATAATACAATCAGTTCTTTTATTCGTTAATGTTAAAACTTTAACGAACATCAAATATACTTTTAGGGATTATATCGCAATGATTTGCATTATAATCCCTTCTACTATTATTTATTACTTTATTAGTGAAAAGACAACTATTTTATTATTAATAGCTGTCGTTATATTTATGTACATAAGAAAACAAACCATAGGTGTCGTTGCAGCATTAATCAGTTTTTTCATCTTATATATGGCTAACTTCATTTCTATTTGGCTAGCTACTCAATTAATAGAAGTTATCACATTAAATTATATTTTTAGTTCATTCTATGCAGTAAGTTTTATCTTAATTGCAATAAGTTTAGGATACATAATAAAATATTTTTTTATAAAAATGTCAACTTCATTTTTATCTTTAAATAAAATATATCTTTCAATTGTGTGCTTGTTTTTACTCACAGTTTTATTGTTAATTTATTTTTATTTACCAAATTCTATTTTATCATTTTCAGATATTAAATTTGTTGTGATCATGTATGCAGTGGTCATCATTACTACTGCTATTTTAATCATTACTATTTCCTTCAGTATTATACGTCAAATTCAATATAAACGTAATATTAAAGAAATAGAAAATTATTATAAATATACGTTACAAATTGAAAAAATCAATAATGAGATGCGTAAATTCCGACATGATTATGTTAATATACTTTCAACCTTATCTGATTATATCCGAGAAGATGATATGGAAGGTTTACGTAAGTATTTTAATGAAGAAATCATACCTATGCAAGATAATATGCAAATGAAAACACTTAAAATTAATGGCATTGAAAATTTAAAAGTTCGCGAAATTAAAGGTTTATTAACAACTAAAATATTACAAGCTCAAGAAAAAAATATAAGATTGAGCATTGAAGTTCCAGAACCGATTGAGAAAATTGATATGCCTATTATCAATTTAAGTAGAGTTATTGGTATTTTATTAGACAATGCCATAGAAGCATCAGAAAAAATTGAAGATGACCCTTTAATTCGCATTGCCTTTATCAAAAATGAAGACGATTCAGTGATGTTTATCATCATGAATAAATGTAAACCTGATATGCCTAGGGTACATACTTTATTCCAAGAAAACTACTCAACAAAAGGAAAAAATCGTGGTTTAGGGTTATCTAGCTTAAAGGAAATAACCGATGCAACTTCCAACGTTTTATTAGATACAACAATTGACAATAATTATTTTATCCAAAAAGTAGAAATATTAAATTCTAATTCATAAGGATGTGTAAATATGAAAATATTCATTTGTGAAGATGATGTAAGACAACGTGAAAATATAGTTTCAATTATCAATAATTACATCATGATAGAAGAAAAGCCAATGGAAATTGAAGTAGCTACGTCAGATCCTTATGAGGTATTGGAACGTGCAAAAGAACTTAAAGATATTGGTTGTTATTTTCTTGATATACAATTAGAAGCTGATATTAATGGCATTAAATTAGCAAGTGAGATTAGAAAATACGATCCAGTGAGCAATATTATATTTGTCACAAGTCACAGTGAGCTCACTTATTTAACTTTTGTATATAAAGTTGCTGCTATGGATTTTATTTTCAAAGATGATCCTGATGAATTAAAATCAAGAGTAATTGATTGTCTCGAAACATCAGAAACTCGATTGAAGCTACTTTCAAAAGAAAACACAGTTGAAACAATCGAACTCAAACGTGGCAGTAATTCTATTTATGTTCAATATGATGATGTAATGTTCTTTGAATCTTCTTCGAATTCACATCGTTTGATTGCTCATTTAGATAATAGACAAATAGAATTTTATGGTAATTTAAAAGAGATCGATAATTTAGATGAACGATTTTTTAGATGTCATAATAGTTTTGTTGTTAATAGACACAATATAGAATCCATTGATTCTAAGTCTCGTATTGTTTACTTCAAAAATAATGAACACTGCTACGCGTCCGTACGTAATGTCAAAAAAATTTAATACATAAATTAATAGGCAGAGACAATTAATTGTCTCTGCCTATTATCATGAAAGCACCAGTTCTCAATTTATTGAGTTAGCGGTGCTTATGTATGAGCTATATTGCTCAAGTATTTCTAAATCTCTATTTTCCCGTACTCATCTTAACGGAATTGGATTCAATGAATAGGAGTGTTTTCCATGTTCACACTTTTAATGTTCAAGTACTTCATTAACTTCATTTAAATTAGGTATACTCTCAATCGCGCCATATTTAGTAGTAACTTTTGCAGCAACTATGTTACTAAATTCAAGTATATTTTCACCTTGTACTTTTAATGCTGCTATAGGATTATCAATATCAGATACTGCCAATCTATTAATTAATGCTCCTATAAAAGCATCTCCAGCGCCAGTAGTATCTATCGCTTTCACTTTATAACCAGAGTGATCAATCACTGTGCCATCTTTAAAATGAATTTCTGCACCCTCTTTGCCTTTAGTATAAATAACTGCCTCTACGCTACCTTGGAAAAGCCAAGCGATAGCTTCTTTTTCAACTTTATTTCCAGTCACAAATGTCAGCTCTTCGTCTGAAATTTTTAGCACATGCGCTAATGGCAAAAATTCACGAATTGCATTTTTACATTCCTCTTCACTAGTCCATAACGGCAAGCGTACGTTAGGATCAAAGATAATCGTACCACTTGCTGACTTCACCTTATTTATTAATGCTTTATGCGCCTGTTTCATTGGGCTATCTACTAAATCAACAGAACAAAAATGTAACATATCATTTTCTGTTACAGTAATTGCATCTATATTGCTAGGTTGATATAACATATCTGCTGATGGTTTACGATAGAATGAAAAATCACGTTCCCCTTCTTTGGTTAAACTTACAAATGCTAAAGCAGTATTCGCTTCATCTGTACGTCGGATATAGTTTGTATGTACACCAATATTACTTATGGTTTCAACAATTAAATCGCCAAATGCGTCATTACCTAACTGGGTAATCATTTCTGCTTGCCCACCTAATTTTGTAGTAGTACAGGCAACGTTACAAGGCGCACCACCGACTTGTCTTGTGAATCCTTCAACGTCTTTTAATTTTGAGTCTTTTTGATTAGGGATAAAATCGATAAGTGCTTCCCCTATTGCAAGTAAACGTTTCATTTATTGATCATCCTTTATGTCATATTTTGTAAAATTAAGAAAGACTTGGCCAGATTCGGTAGAAGCTTTAAAACCTATGGCATCATCATCTGTAAAAATTCTTGAAGTCATCACACGTTCACCATCATTACAAAATAGTTCAATACTCGATGTATCTACGAACATTTGTAGTTGAGATAATGGCGTATCTAAATAAGTGCTACGTGTATTACCATCGACTGGTTCTGGTAATAAGCCACTTTCACTACGATCCAATGTGATTTTTTTTGTTTTTGTATTATAAGCAATAAGTAAAGACTGTGATTTTGAAGCTCTAATTTCAAAATAAATTTCAGTAGCGTCATTTTCCAAAATATCAATAATCAATTCAAATTGTTTACCTTCATATGGATTTAAAAATCGCGTAAATTTATTAGCGTAACCTAATGCTGTTTCTTTATTCGTTCTTAATTGTTGAAGTGCTTTAATAGGACGTTGTTTTAAATTACCTTGTTCAATTGTCAAAATACGTGGAATTGTTAAACAGTGAGCCCAACCATCTGAATCTGTAGGATAGTTTACTCCTGGTAAACCCATCCAACCAATGAGTATTCTTTTACCAAATTCATCTGTAAAAGTTTGAGGCGCATAAAAATCAAAACCATGATCTAATTCATGAAAATCGCCATGATCCATAACGAGGTGATCTATGTCGTATTGCCCCATGATATAACCAGATTGATAAATATTCCTAAACTTTTCACCTTCTGGTTCAATACCTTGAGGACAAAATAACAGTAAATCGAAACCATCTAAATTAAAATAATCTGGGCATTCCCACATAAAACCAAATGACTCGAGTTTGGTTTTTATTTCACCTTGAAATGTCCAATTCACAATGTCTGTTGATTGATATTGAAGTATTCTTCCATATCCTTCCTCATTTTGTGCAGCTATTACTGCATAGTAAACTTCATCCTTAACAAATACTTTAGGGTCTCTAAAGTGCTGCGTATATCCTGACGGTGGTGCAGCTATTACTGGTTTAGGAAATTTTTGAACATCACCATTGTCATGTACCTTAGCTATATTTTGTGTAGACTTTCTATTCCAATTTTCATCTTTATGATTTCCTGTATACATATAATACAAGTTGTTGTTATATGTAAATGCGCTACCACTATATACACCATGACTGTCATCTTTCGTATCTGGTCTTAGTGAAATTCCTTGATTATCAAAATTTATTAAATCTTTACTTTTATATGTATACCAATATTTCAAACCATGGACGGCTCCTAAAGGAAACCACTGATGTGAGATATAATAATCTCCTTTATAATAAATTAGACCATTAGGATCATTTAACAATCCTGTTTTCGGCTGGATATGAAACAATTGTCTATATTTAGATTGATTCACACGCTCAGTTAATTCGTCCATTGTTTGTTGATTAATATCTTCATAACGTTGGTAACGTTCATCTCTTGTCCATTCACTCACTTTATTTCCTCCTATTACAAACTACTACTTTCTGATATTTGTTCTGTCGCAATTCAGTTCATCATCAAATTATGTATTTCATTATCATTATATTAGTTTTATCCTACTCATTAGTACAAAGCTATGGCTTATACTGCTACAAAACAATTGCACATGTGGCATGATGTATTAATCGAAATGTGATTCCTGTAACATGGACACTAGCAACCAATGATACTTAAAATAGTTTCAACTTTATTCAAATAAAAAGTTCCTCACACATCAATTTTTAAATTATTATTTACAATTGTATAGATTTAATAACGTCTATAAATTAACTTATCGTATATTATTTTGACACCATCATTGCACATATTGACAATAACTGAATTTATAATCAATTATATAAAAATCTTACATTTAGATATGCCAATCATATTTTATTTTCACTCTCATTACTTGGCATTGTAAACATCATCTATTTTATCATATTGTATTCCCTTTAAATACTGTTAAAAGTCAAACTCAAACTACTTTATAAACACAAAAAATAATGCCGACTTCAAGAAGCAACTCTATATATGATTAGTATTAAATTATATATCATTCAAAGACGACTAATCTCATTTACCTATTCAACATGCGTCACTCAATATAAAAGCTATAAAACATTTTTATAAAACATAATAAAGTCCGAAACATCATAAAATATGTCTCGGACTTTCTCTCAGTGAGCAGTATATAATAAAATAATATTTTTTAATCTAACATTAACTTTCATCTTACTCAGTTATTTAAATTTAATGTTATATCATTAAGCTTTCTGAACAGTGATTGTCCATGAAGCATCATCAAGTTGTTCATAATTAGTAACTGGGTAACCTTCTTCAGCTGCCCAATTTGGAATTGCTTCAGTTGCTTGAGTACAATCGAAATCAATTTTTAATTCGTCACCATTTTCTAAAGTAGTCATTTTCTTTTGTGCTTCAATTAAAGGAAAAGGACAAACCATACCTACTGTACCTAATTCATATACCATAATGAAATCCTCCTAAAAATAAAATTTATGTCGTTTGTGTTTGTGTGGAAACTGTTTGAGCTGTAGACTTTTGTGCTTTTTTCATCGGCTTAATAAATATGAAATAACTCATAAACCAAGCACCTAGTATCATTGATGCAAGCGCAATCCAGCCTTTCCAAGACATTGTAGCTGTTTCAACTAAACCATTTCCGATAGAACAACCACCTGCTACTGATGCACCAAATCCCATGCATACGCCACCAATAACACTATTACGGATTGTCTTTTTATCAGGTAGCCTCCACTTAAATTCTCTAGCTCCTTTTGCTGCAACATAAGAACCAGCAAAGATACCTAAAACAAGGAATACACCCCAATCTAATAGTTGAAGATCACCAGTTACAAAAAATTGAATGATATTTGCAGAAGGCGTTGTAATTCCTAAACCGTACATTCTGCCAGTAGATTCACTCACTGGCCAAGCCAATAATGCAATTAGACCAACTGCAATAGCTGCAACAAAGGGATGGTATTTTTTTTCAAATAAATAATAACGAATCCCCGTAAACTTTTGTTTTAATTTTGGTACTGCAAATTTGGGCTTTGGTTTACGAAGCGTTTTAACAACAAATATAACCGTTATAATTGTTAATAACGCAACCCATACCCATGTTGGAATACCAGTTGTTTGAGCCATGCTTGTATTTACATTAGTAGGTTTATTGATGCCATCCATTAAAGGTAATAATAAACCAAATTTAGTAGCTGCTGATGTAAATGCATATGCAATAAGTGCTATCCAGCTACCAATTAATCCTTCTCCAGCTCTATACCATGTACCAGTTGCACAACCACCAGCTAATATAATTCCAATACCAAAAATAAATGAGCCAATAACCGTACCTATGATTGGATATGTTGACTCTGGTATTTCTACTAACCCTGTCGAAGTTAGAATTAGCAGTCCGATACTTTGCACGGATATTGCTATTAACAAGACATAAAACATTTTATTACTTTTTTGAATATACATATCTCGAAATCCACCAGCAAGACAAAATCGTGTACGTTGCATGACAAATCCCAAAAGTCCACCTACGATTAAGCCACTGATTATTAACCACGTCATAACATTACCTCTTTCCGATAAAATCAATAAGAATTATCATATTAGATTTGTACTGAAATTTCAACCTTTATGTTTTAAGGCTTATTCATAGGTATATGTATAAGGTAAAGCAGAGCTAAGTGAACAACAAAAAAACTTTGTTGAGACAACTAAACATCAAAAATGTTTGTATCTCTACAAAGTTAATATTTTAAAATCATTATTTATTACTGTAATTTTTCATAAAGAAAAGTAAAGACTGTAATTCAATCCCTAAATCAATGTGATGAACTTGTACATCTGACGGCGTATAAACACGTGTTGGTGTGAAATTTAGAATCCCTTTAATGCCTGCTTCAACTAATGTATCTGCAACTTGTTGTGCTGCGTTTTCAGGTGTTGTTAATATCACGACATCAATTTGCTCTTGCTTTAATACATCAGTGATTTTTGAAAATGAGCTTACAACCACATTACCTATTTGTGTTCCTATTACATCATCACGAATATCAAACGCTTCTGTAATAGTCATTTCATCATGAATAGAAAAATTATATGTTAGTAATGCTTTACCTAGGTTCCCTACACCTACGATGGCTATTTTAATTTCATCATTTTCACTTATCTCATTTTTAAAAAAATGTAACAAGCTATCAATATTATAGCCATATCCTTTTTTGCCTAATTCACCAAAATAAGAAAAATCACGACGAATTGTTGCAGAATCAATGTTCAAACCTTCACTAATTGTTTTAGAATTAACTCTGTCTATCCCTTTAGATTTCAAAGTATTGACGAATCTATAATATAACGGTAACCGTTTTAACGTGGCACGAGGAATCTTTTCGCTTTGGTTAGCCAAGATCTTGTCCTCCTATACTATAATCTCTAATTAATCTTATAATTACTTCAACATTATACATTAATACTTTATAAAAATAAACACTGGTAGTTTTAACAATAGGCAGAATACGGTAGAATGATAATGAATAGAGAGGTGCAAAAACGGATGATATTATTACAATTAAACGACATTACAAAATCATTCGACGGAGAAGATATTTTTAACAATGTCAATTTTGAAGTTAAAACTGGCGAACGTATCGGTATCGTCGGACGTAACGGAGCTGGTAAATCTACATTAATGAAAATTATCGCTGGCGTCGAAGGTTATGATAGTGGTCATATTTCAAAAAGTAAAAATTTAAAACTTGGTTATTTAACACAACAAATGACACTCAACACAAACCAAACTGTGATTGAAGAAATGTCCAAACCTTTTGAAAATATGAAAAAACTTGAATTTGAAATGAAAAAAGAAACGGATTGGTTAGCACAGCATGCAAATGAATATGATACAGATGAATATAAAAATCATATTGATCGTTATGAATACTTATCCAATGAATTCGAACAACAAGATGGATATCAATATGAAAGTAAGATAAAAACGGTACTTCACGGTCTAAATTTCACTGAACCAGATTTCAATCGCCCTATTAATGACTTTAGTGGTGGTCAAAAAACAAGGCTATCATTAGCCCAAATGTTATTAAGCGAGCCTGATTTATTATTGCTAGATGAACCAACTAACCATATAGATATGGAAACAACACAATGGTTAGAAAGTTATTTAAACTATTTTAAAGGGGCTATTGTTATCATTAGCCACGACAGATATTTTTTAGATAAAATAGTAAATCAAATCTATGATGTTGCACTTGGAGATGTGCAACATTATATAGGTAATTATAAACAATTTATTGAAAAAAGAGACAAGTATTATGAAAAACGCATGCAAGAATATGAACGTCAACAAGATGAAATTAAACGTTTAGAAACATTTGTTGATAAAAATATAGCTCGGGCATCAACTACTGGCATGGCAAAAAGCCGTAGGAAAATGCTTGAAAAAATGGAAAGAATCAATAAACCAATGGTTGATGCCAAAAGTGCTAATATCCAATTTGATTTTGATCGAAATACAGGTAACGATGTTTTTCACATCAAAGATTTAGAAATTGGTTATGAACAGACAATTACCAAAGGTATCAACATTGAAGTAACTAAAGGAGACCATATCGCTATTATTGGACCTAACGGTATCGGGAAATCTACTTTAATCAAGACAGTTGCAGGTATACAACCAAAATTAAATGGTGAAATTACTACTGGTGCCAATTTAAAAATCGGTTACTATGATCAAAAACAAGCTGAATTTAAATCTAGTAAAACAATACTAGACTATCTTTGGGATCAATACCCTTCAATGAATGAGAAAGACATACGTGCAGTATTAGGCCGATTTTTATTTGTACAAGAAGATGTAAAAAAAATCATTAATGACCTTTCTGGTGGTGAAAAAGCTAGATTACAATTAGCTTTGTTAATGCTTGAACGTAACAATGTACTTATTTTAGATGAACCTACAAATCATCTTGATATAGATTCAAAAGAAATGTTAGAACAGGCATTGGATAACTTCGAAGGAACGATTTTATTTGTTTCTCACGACCGTTATTTTATTAATCAACTTGCAAACAAAGTTTATGATTTAGACACTCATGGTGGCACAATGTATTTAGGTAACTATCAGTATTTTATAGAGAAAAAAGAAGAAAACGAAGCGATTCAAGCTAAAAAAGAATATGAAGCTTCACATCAGACAAAACCGATGGTGACGCAAAACGATAATTATATTGATCAAAAACTTCAAAAACGCGAACAACGTCAAATTGAACGCCAAATTGATGAATGCGAAACCGAGATAGATAACTTTGAAACTAAAATTAATGAAATCAATGAATTGCTTACTTTACCAGATATATATAGTGATCCAGAGGAAGCAAATCGATTAGCTAAGAAGAAAGAAAGTAGCGAACAAGCATTAGAACAAGTCATGTCGAAATGGGCAGAATTACAAGAAAAGTTAATTTAAAACTAATTTTAACGATAAGTACGAAAAATGATTTTTTCATTTTTCGTACTTTTTATTATTATTTTACACATTAACTATTCACAGCTTCAACCCTATTATCAAAGCTATCCACAGAGTTATCCTATTTATCCACAAGTAAAATGTAACTTTTGTACCATTGAATATTCAGAAAACAATGTATATCCACACATTTGCCCACGACTTATCAACAAGTTATACACTAATTGTTGATAAGTACGCACGTTCTCTATTGACATATATCAGTACTTAACATAACCAGCTATTTGTGAATCGATTTATTTCATGACATAATAAAACATATTAATTTAGTATGAGGTGAAACTTATGTATCCTATTTTTTGGTTCTTAATCGCATTAATTATCGGAACAACACTGTTATTTATTATCACTACAATCATTGCCAATAAAAAATTAAAACATGATATCAAACCTTTATGGTCACTAAGAAAACCTTTAGAATCTTTTGTTCGACCTAATCACAGGTATAGTTATCAATTCGATACATATAAACACCAATTTGATGAAACAAATCTTATAGATGATAAAACTTACGCTGATTTGAATTTAAATGCCCTTTTCGACAACATGAACTTTAATTTTTCTGCAATTGGCGAAATGCGCTTGTATGCAACCTTAAGAAAAATGTTTACGATTCATAATCAAACTTTAATTCAAAAATTTAAGAATGATGAAATTTTTCGTCTTAAAATATCAACCCACCTTGCTAAAATAGGTAAAGCGATTTATCCAACGTTCCCTGATCAATTGACTACAGTGAAACGTAATTATTTTTTTATGTTGACTACGTATTTTCCGTTAGTATTTTTGCTTGTTACATTTTTAAAACCTGAAATCGGTATACTTTTAACTATACTTGCTGCTATATTCAATATGATTTTGAGTGGCATACTTAGAAAAACGTTCGATCAAGATTTGAATTCTTTATTTTATACGTCAAATGTTATTAAAAAAGCTTATGCAATTCATAAAATAGATGGTGCGCCTTCCATAGATGTTGACTTTAATCATTTTAAAGTTGCTCGTAGACTAAGTGGTCTTCTAGGAAGAGTAAATACAACAGAAGATTCTATGATATTTGCATTTTTATTTAAAGCTATATTTATGTTGGACTATCATATCTTCCATTTAATACAACATAGCTTTAAAAAATATGAATCTGAAGTTATGGCTTGTTATGAATATATAGGTAGCATAGACAATCATTATGCAGTAGCATTGTGGAGAGAAACGCTATCACAATATGCATTGCCCCAAGCAAGTAATGATGATTCAGTAGAATTTGAAGCACTTACACACCCATTACTTGTCGATGCTATTTCTAATGATTTAGAAATCGATAGCCATATATTATTAACTGGGTCAAACGCGTCAGGTAAATCAACTTTTATGAAAGCAATCGCCTTAAATCTTTTATTAGCTCAAACGATAAATACAGTTACTGCAAATTACTTCAAGTATAAGCCTGGTTTAATTTTCACTTCTATGGTGAACCAAGATGATATCTTGTCTGGTGATAGTTATTTTATGACAGAAATCAAATCAATTAAGCGATTATTTGATTTAAAAACAGAGGATAAAATTTATTGCTTTATAGACGAAATATTTAAAGGAACCAATACAACTGAACGTATCGCTGCTTCTGAATCCGTGTTAAATTATTTAGGCAATGGGCAAAATTACGAAATCATAGCTGCGACTCATGATATTGAATTAGCCACGTTATTAGAAGATAATTTCAAAAACTTTCATTTTAATGAGATTATTTATGAAAACGAAATTGCTTTTGATTATAAAATTAAACCTGGAAAAGCAGATACAAGAAATGCGATTGAATTATTAAGAATCTTAAAATTCCCTAATCAAGTATATACGCGAGCTAAATCATCTTCCACTTAAGTCTTTAAAATCTTAAACCTAATAATATAATCATAAATGCTCTTATGAATGCCGAAAAAGGAACAATGAAGTTTGCATTTACTTCATTGTTCCTTTATTTGGTTTAAATATTTTATTCAGCATTAATCATCCAAGTAACACCAAAAGGATCATTAAACATACCATATAATTCTGACCACTCCGTTTTACCTAACGGCATTGCCTCTTCACATCCGGCTGCTATGGCATTATTAAAAAAATCAATAGCCTGTTGTTTATCTACTTCATTACTGTGATCGAATGTAAATGTTACAATCGCACCACTATTATCGATTTTTTTATTTTTCCATGTGTCACTGCAATAAAATGTTTCACCTAAGACTTTAAATGAAGCATTCATTGTAAAGTTTTTATCTACTTGGAATTCTTCTGGCATATCTGTAAACATTTCATGGTCACCACCAATACGTTGAATATCTGTGGCACCTAAATTTTTTTCATAAAAGTCTAATGCTGCTAAACTATTTTCAAAATTAAAATACTGAACTGATTTCATTTATAAGCCGCCTCCTAATAATGTAATGCTTATTTACATTATTCTATATAGTATGACTATATATTAAAATATATACCCCATTTTTAATATTTAAACATTTGAGCTTGCTTAAATTTATAAAATCAATCCTTTATATTTTTCTGAAAATCATAGTAGTAAATTTCAAAAAAAGAAGTAGGAACATAAATCAAATCACTGCTTGATTTAAAATCCCTACTCCAATATTTCCAGTATTAATAATTAATATACTTTGTGCACATTTAATAAGTACATTATGATACTAAGTTAAAACTACACTAAGATATGTTATTACGCATTTAAGTATTTAATGAAAATTGTTCAATATCCATATCATTAAATCCATTTAATGACATATCTCCAACTAACCCTGCTTGATATAAATAGTGTGCTGCAGCACCAATCATTGCAGCATTATCTGTACAAAGGTTTGGGCTTGGTATACGCAAATTGATATCATTATCCTTACATGCATTATTAAGCGCTGCTCTTAAACCTTTATTACTTGCGACACCACCAGCTACAATTAAATGTTTCACATCATAAGCCTCACAAGCTGACACTGCTTTTCCAACTAATACTTCTACAACACTATTTTGAAAACTCGTTGCAACATCTTCAGGCTTTATTTCAGACCCTTTTTGTCGTAAATTATGCAATTTATTTATCACTGCACTTTTCAACCCGCTAAAACTAAAATCGTAACTATTTGCCTCTAACCAAACTCTTGGGAAGTTATAACAATCTTGACCATTTGCTGCTAATTGATCAACTTGTGGCCCACCTGGATAACCTAAGCCAATCGTTCTTGCGACTTTATCATAAGCTTCACCAACAGCATCATCTCTTGTTTCACCTATAACTTCAAAATTCAAATGATCTTTCATGTATACAAGTTCTGTATGCCCTCCTGAAACGATTAAAGCTATTAAAGGAAATTGTAATGGTTGCTCTAAATGATTCGCATAAATATGCCCTGCAATATGGTGTACAGGTATCAGTGGTTTATCATAAGCAAAAGCTAACGCTTTAGCTGCATTGATTCCTACTAGTAATGCACCTATGAGCCCAGGTCCCTGTGTTACCGCAACTGCATCTATATCTTCCATTGTTACTTTTGCTTCATTTAATGCCTGGTCAATTGTCGTTGTAATGCCTTCCACGTGGTGCCTGCTAGCGACCTCAGGTACCACACCACCAAAGCGTTTATGACTTTCAATCTGACTTAATACAATATTACTTAAAACCTCTGTGCCCTGTTTAATAATACTAACACTCGTTTCATCACAACTTGATTCAACTGCTAAAATCAACGTTTGATCACTCATTTAAATTCACCCACATCACTATCGCATCCTCACCTTCACCATAATAATTTTTGCGTTTACCACCAAATTGAAAGCCTAAATTTGTATACACATGTTGTGCAACCTCATTGTCTACACGAACTTCTAAGCTCATTATTTCACATTTGGTTTGTACATAATTCATCGCATATTTTAATAATAATTGTCCTAATCCATAACCTCTATATGTTTCATCTATGGCAACTGTTGTAACCTGAGCTTGATCTATCACTATCCAAATACCAATATACCCAATAATCATATGATTATATTCAATAATAAAATAATGTGCAAACTCATTTTGTTCTATTTCATGATAAAAAGTATCAATTGTCCAACTACTGTCGTTAAAACTATTTCTTTCAATATCAAATACTTGAGGCACATCGCTCAAAGTCATCAAACGTATATTTAACTCTTTTTCTGTTGGTTTAACCAATTTCTTTCAGCCTCTGATAATTTAATATAGTTTGGTTTAAATTGATGGATATCTTCAGTAGTTTCAATTAAATGTTTCATATACTTTGCTTTTGGTAAGTTGGGTATGCAATCACTATCTAATAAATCTTTTATTTTTTCAGTATCTATGCCCACAAATACATAGGGTTTCCCCAATCTATGTAATAAGTTGAGAAGTTCTTGTATTGGTAAATATTGATCTGCTTCTATTTGGACCAATTGATCTCCATTAAACTGATAAATGCCAGTGTAAACCGCTTCTCTACGTGCATCAAATATTGGAACCAATAGGCGTTCGTCATCTTGAACAGTGGCAGCAAGTGCTTTTAGTGAAGAAACACCGTATAGTTCAGCATTCAATGCATAAGCTAAAGTTTTAGCAACGGTTACACCAATTCTAAGTCCAGTATATGAACCAGGTCCTTGTGCAACAATAATTGCATTTATTTCTTCTTTTGCTATTTCACTCTCATTTATCAACTGTTGAATGGCTGGCATTAACTGAGTAGAATGATTTTGCTTCACGTTAGTATTGATTTCACTTAATACTACATTATTTTGCATTACTGCAACAGACAATGGTTGATTCGATGTATCAATCAACAGATATATCATATTCAACAACCTCCTTTAACTTTTGATAATGTTCACCGACTGCTTTTATCTCTAAATGTCTTTTCGTCTCATTTATAGTTTTAATATTTATAGTTAGGTGATCATCTGGTAAAAATGATTCGATAAATACACTCCACTCAATCAATGTGACAGCTTCATCTTCAAAATATTCATCAAATCCCAAATCTTCTTCACTATCTTCTAATCTATAGCAATCCATATGATGTAATTTAAATGCACTACCTTGATAAGATTTAATGATATTAAACGTCGGAGAATTTATATTTCGTTTTACACCTATGGCTTTACCAATAAATTGTGTTAATGTAGTTTTACCAGCGCCTAAATCACCATTTAATAAAATAATGTCCCCTGCAGATAAATGTTTCGCTAACACTTCTGCAAAATGTGCCAAACTTTCTAAATCATTTATTTTAATCATATGCCTCTCCTTTTTTAGCAACAGCTCTAAATTAATTTAGTTAGGGTCGCTTATGCTTGAACTTCGCTCAAGTATTTCTATTTACTTCCAAAATATTGTTGATGGATAAAAATGACTAATATATTTAGTAATTACATCAGCGCTTAATGATTATCTACTTCATTAAAAACTTTATTATCATTAAATTAACTATTATAGTTTAACAAATTTTTTCTTATTTTACTTCAAACTAAAACAAGTTCCAACATTTTGAAATTATTTGAATTGATAGAAAATTTAAAAAAATCATTGACAGTAGAAGTTCAGTATAGTAAATTTAATTTATCGAATTTTTAGACAATTCAATTAAACACATTAAAAGATAAACCATTCTAATGGAAAGGAGCATAATGAGATGACCAAATATACAATGCAATACCAACCAACAACTTCAAATATTTTAGTCATTTTATTATGCTATTAGGACTGGAACTTTAGTAAAGAATCTACTAAATGTTTAAGTCCTATTTCTAGTTGAATGGGACTTGAAAGCGTCCCAATTATTTATTGGGACGCTTTTTTATTTTCAAATTTATGGGGGAATTAATATGAGAAGCGATATGATCAAAAAAGGAGATCATCAAGCTCCAGCAAGAAGCCTTTTGCATGCAACAGGTGCTTTAGAAAAACCAACAGATATGAACAAACCTTTCGTAGCTATATGTAATTCATATATCGACATTGTTCCAGGGCACGTTCACCTAAGAGAATTAGCTGATATTGCTAAAGAAGCAATTCGCGAAGCAGGTGCCATCCCCTTTGAATTTGACACAATCGGTGTAGATGATGGTATTGCAATGGGACATATTGGAATGAGATATTCACTGCCATCTAGAGAAGTTATCGCTGATGCTGCAGAAACAGTTATCAATGCACACTGGTTTGATGGCGTGTTTTACATACCAAACTGTGACAAGATTACACCTGGCATGTTATTAGCTGCTGTAAGAACCAATGTTCCTGCTTTTTTCTGTTCAGGTGGCCCTATGAAAGCAGGTTTATCATCACAAGGCAAAGCTTTAACACTTTCTTCAATGTTTGAAGCTGTCGGAGCATTTAAAGATGGTTCAATTTCAAAAGATGAATTTTTGGATATGGAACAAAATGCTTGCCCTACTTGTGGCTCATGTTCTGGTATGTTTACAGCAAATTCAATGAATTGTTTGATGGAGGTTTTAGGCTTAGCGCTCCCATATAATGGTACAGCTCTTGCAGTAAGTGAACAACGTAGAGAAATGATTAGAGAAGCAGCATTTAAACTAGTCGATAATATCAAAAATGACATTAAACCTAGAGACATTGTAACTAAAGAAGCAATTGATGACGCATTTGCTTTAGATATGGCTATGGGGGGTTCTACCAATACAGTATTACACACATTAGCAATTGCAAATGAAGCAGGTATTGATTATGATTTATCAAGAATTAACGAAATTGCGAAGAAAACGCCCTATTTGTCAAAAATAGCACCAAGTTCTTCCTATTCTATGCATGATGTGCATGAAGCTGGTGGCGTTCCAGCTATCATTAATGAATTATTTAAAAAAGAAGGTACACTCCATCCAGACAGAATCACAGCTACAGGTAAAACACTTCGTGAAAATAACGAACAAAAAGAGATATTAAATAGCGATGTAATCAGACACCTTGATAATCCTTACGATAAACAAGGTGGCCTTTCAATCCTATATGGTAACTTAGCTCCTAAAGGTGCAGTCATAAAAGTCGGTGGTGTAGATCCTTCAATTAAAGTCTTTAAAGGAAAAGCAATTTGTTTTGACTCACATGATGAAGCCGTTGAAGCGATTGATAATCACGTCGTACGTGAAGGTCATGTAGTTGTGATTAGGTATGAAGGCCCTAAAGGTGGCCCTGGAATGCCAGAAATGTTGGCCCCTACATCATCTATTGTAGGAAGAGGATTAGGTAAAGATGTTGCATTAATCACTGATGGTAGATTTTCAGGGGCAACACGAGGTATTGCGGTTGGACATATTTCACCAGAAGCTGCAGCGGGTGGCCCGATCGCTTTAATTGAAAACAACGACGATATCACAATTGATTTAACAAACAGAACATTAAATGTAGAAGTTACAGAAGAAGTATTAGAATCTAGAAAGCAAAACTTGAAACCATTTAAAGCAAAAGTGAAAACAGGTTATCTTGCACGCTATACAGCGTTAGTAACGAGTGCTAACACTGGTGGTATTATGCAGGTACCTGAAGATCTCATTTAAGGAGTGAGTATGATGTCTAAACAAACTGAAATACTTGAATATGAAAAATCAGAAAATTTAGATTATTTCGAAACAGCAGAAGCAATTGAACCCGAAGTTGAATTAGAAAAAGAAACAATTGATGAAATGAAATCTGGTTCAGAATTATTAGTAGATTCACTTGTAAATGAGGATGTAGATTTTATATTTGGTTACCCGGGTGGTGCTGTACTTCCACTATATGACACATTTTATGACGGGAAAATAAAACATATTCTAGCAAGACATGAACAAGGCGCTTCACATGCTGCTGAAGGTTATGCCCGTGTTTCTGGAAAAACTGGTGTTGTTGTTGTTACAAGTGGACCAGGAGCAACTAATGCAATCACTGGTATTGCAGATGCCTATAGTGATTCATTGCCGCTTGTCGTTATCACAGGTCAAGTTGCAACAGCTGGTATAGGTAAAGATGCTTTCCAAGAAGCAGACTTGCTTTCAATGACCACGCCGATAACGAAACATAACTATCAGATTAAAAATGTAAATGAAATTCCAAAAATAATCCACGAGGCATTTCACGTGGCCAACACAGGAAGAAAAGGACCAGTAGTTATTGATTTCCCAAAAGATATGGGAATCTTATCTACTAACGCAGAAATTTCAAACGAATTGAATCTACCTGGCTATTCAGTGCCTAATCAACCAGACAAAACAGAAATCCAAAAATTACGTGATTATTTAAAAACTTCTAAAAAACCTGTCGTTTTATCAGGAGCTGGTATAAATCACGCTAAAGCAAATGAAGTTTTCACTGAATTTGTTACACGACATCAATTGCCTGTAGTTAGCACTTTATTAGGTTTAGGTGCCATACCATATGAAAACCCCCTATTTTTAGGTATGGGAGGTATGCACGGATCATATGCAAGCAATATGGCATTAACAGAGTGTGATTTACTCATAAACTTTGGTAGTCGTTTTGATGACAGACTTGCTAGTAAGCCAGATGAATTTGCACCTAATGCAAAAATTGTTCATATCGACATTGATCCATCAGAAATTAATAAAATAATCAAGGTTGATTTAGGCATCATTGCAGATTGTAAAGCAACATTAGAAGCTTTACTTGAATTCGATAGCTATTCAATCAACCATGATGACTGGTTAGAAAATTGCTTTAACAATAAAGCAGAACAACCTTTTGCATACAGTGAAGACCCTGATGATACGTTTTCAAAACCACAACGCACAATTGAGTATATAGGAGAAATTACACAAGGTGATGCAATAGTTACCACTGATGTCGGCCAACATCAAATGTGGGTGGCCCAATACTATCCATTTAAAAATCATGGCCAATTAGTTACGAGTGGCGGTTTAGGAACAATGGGATTTGGTATACCTGCAGCAATCGGTGCAAAGCTGGCCCAACCTGATAAAACAGTTGTCGCTTTTGTCGGCGATGGCGGTTTCCAAATGACCAATCAAGAACTAGCAATACTAGAAGAGTACGGTTTAGATATAAAAGTTGTAATTATCAATAATGGTACGTTAGGTATGGTTAAGCAATGGCAAGATAAATTCTTTAACAAACGTTTCTCTCATTCTGTATTTAATGGACAACCCGATTTCTTAAAATTGGGTGAAGCATACAATGTTAAAGGTTTCCTTATCGATAATCCAACACATTTAGAAGAACAATTAGATGCTGCTTTCAAACATGATGGTCCTGCATTAATTGATGTTCGTATCTCACCTATCGAACCAGTTAACCCAATGGTTCCTAGTGGTAAAGTGAATTATGAAATGGAGGGATTATTATGAGACGCACATTTAGAACAAAAGTTTTAGATAAAGCTGGTACTTTAAATAGATTAACGAGCATCTTTGTTCGCAGACAATTTAACATTGTCACGTTATCAGTTACACCTACAAGAGAAGATGGCGTTTCTAACATCACATTCGTAGCAGAAATTCCAGATTCAGATGTTCTAAGAAATCTAATTAGTCAATTGGAAAAACAAATAAATATCATTGATGTAGAAGATATCACTGATACTAACACTTACAACAGAGAATTGGTGCTTGTGAAATTAGAAACACCAAGCAATCATCAAGACTTGCAAAAAGTAATTAAACCTTATGATGCGCTAGTCTCTATTTTAAAAAATGAAGATCCTTATACCTATCTTCAAGCATCAGGTCCACAATATACAATGGATAATTTATTAGACGATCTATCATCATATAACATTGAACAAGTTTCAAGAACTGGTTCAGCCGGTTTAGTTTAAAACACAAGTCACCAAACTATAATTTAAAAACATGGAGGATTTTATTATGACAACAGTTTATTATGACCAATCAGTAACGAAAGATGCATTACAAGGTAAAAAAGTAGCTATCATTGGCTATGGTTCACAAGGACATGCCCATGCTCAAAACTTAAAAGATAACGGCTATGACGTGATTATTGGCATCAGACCAGGGCGTTCATTTGATAAAGCAAAAGATGATGGTTTCGAAGTATATCCTGTAAATGAAGCAGCAAAACAAGCTGATGTCATCATGGTATTATTACCAGATGAAATTCAAGGACAAGTATATAAAGAAGAAATTGAACCTAATTTAGAGCCAAATAATGCACTTGTGTTCGCACATGGATTTAATATTCACTTTAATGTTATTCAACCACCTGAAACGGTAGATGTATTCTTAGTAGCACCAAAAGGACCTGGACATTTAGTTAGACGTACCTTTACTGAAGGAAGTGCTGTACCTGCCCTATTTGCAGTTGAACAAGATGCTAGTGGGGAAGCTACTGATTTAGCGTTAAGTTATGCAAAAGGCATTGGCGCAACACGTGCTGGCGTTTTAGAAACATCATTTAAAGAAGAAACTGAAACTGACTTATTCGGTGAACAAGCTGTACTTTGTGGTGGTACAACAAAACTAATTCAAACTGGTTTTGAAACTTTAGTTGAAGCTGGTTATCAACCAGAAATTGCTTACTTCGAAGTATTACATGAAATGAAATTAATTGTTGATTTAATGTATGAAGGTGGCATGGAAAACATGCGTTATTCTATCTCAAATACAGCTGAATTTGGTGACTATGTATCAGGACCACGCGTAATCACTCCAGATGTTAAAGATAATATGAAAGCAGTACTTAATGATATCCAACAAGGAAACTTCAGTGATCGTTTCATTAAAGATAATGAAAATAATTTTGAAGAATTCCATAAACTACGTGAAGAACAACATGGACATCAAATTGAAGCGGTAGGTAGAGACTTACGCGAAATGATGCCATTCATTAAATCCAAGAGTATTGAAAAATAACTAGTTATATGATGATGGTTGAAGAATCAAGCGAAATCCTCTTTTCTTTTAAAGACAAGTTAAGATTCTTCAGCCGACACATCATATTCAACTAAAATCTATTTATTAGGAGATGTTTAAAATGACTAGCCATATTCAAATTTTTGATACAACACTAAGAGACGGAGAACAAACGCCAAGCGTAAACTTTTCATTCGATGAACGCTTGAAAATTGCGAAGCAACTTGAAAAATGGGGCGTTGATATCATCGAAGCTGGTTTTCCTGCTTCAAGTTCAGGTAGCTTTAAATCTGTGGAAGCTATTTCTAAAGCATTAACAACCACTGCTGTTTGTGGCTTAGCACGTTGTGTAAAAAAAGACATTGACGCAGTGTACCAATCGACTAAAGAGGCTGTAAAACCTAGAATACATGTATTTTTAGCAACTAGCCCTATACATCGTGACTCAAAACTCATGATGTCTAAAGAAGAAGTGTTAACATCAATCAAAGAGCATGTTGCTTATGCTACAGAGTATTTTAACGTAGTTCAATTTTCACCAGAAGATGCTACAAGAACAGAACTGCCCTTCTTAATCGAATGTGTGCAAACTGCAGTTGATGCGGGAGCAAGTGTAATCAATATACCTGATACTGTTGGATTTAGCTATCCTACAGAATATGGCAAAATTTTTAAAACTCTCCAAGAAAACGTTAAAACAAATCACGAAGTTATTTATAGTGCACACTGTCACGATGACTTAGGCTTGGCAGTTGCAAATAGTATGGCCGCAATTGAAAATGGCGCAAAACGCATTGAAGGCACTTTAAATGGTATTGGCGAACGTGCAGGTAACACAGCCCTTGAGGAAGTTGCACTTGGCCTATACGTTCGACAAGATCATTATGGTAATCAATCACAAATAAATCTTGAAGAAACTAAAAATACATCTGATTTAATAGCACGATATGCAGGTATTCGAGTCCCAAGAAACAAAGCTATTGTCGGACAAAATGCTTTTAGTCACGAATCAGGTATTCATCAAGACGGTGTTCTTAAAAACCCCGAAACTTATGAGATTATGACACCACAATTAGTAGGCGTCAAAACTACTGAACTACCACTTGGTAAATTATCAGGTAAGCATGCCTTTTCAGAAAAGTTAGTCGCGTTGGGATATGATGTAGATTCTGAAGAACAAAAAGAACTATTTAAACAATTTAAAGCAATCGCTGATAAGAAAAAAGCAGTTACTGACAGAGATATACATGCGCTCATTCAAGGTACTAAACACGAACAAAATGCCATCTATAAAGTAGAGGCATTACAACTACAATTTGTCTCAAATGGACTGCAAAGTGCTGTCGTAGTAATTCAAGATAAAGACGGAAATACGTATCAAGACTCAAGTATTGGAACTGGTTCAATTGTTTCTGTATACAATGCAATAGATCGAATTTTCGATCGCAAAACTGAACTTATAGATTATCGCATTGAATCTGTAACTGAAGGTACTGATGCACAAGCAGAAGTTCACGTGCAAATTAAAATAGGAGATCAAATTGTTACTGGTGTAGGTATTGACCATGACATCTTATTAGCATCATGTAAATCTTATGTTGAAGCACATGCTAAATACGTTTCTAATTCAGAAGTGAAAGAAGGTATTCACTCATGAGTTATAAGATTGTAGCACTTCCCGGGGATGGGATTGGACCAGAAATTTTAAATGGTTCACTAGAAATTCTTTCACAACTAAGTGATATCTATAATTTTAACTATGAAATAGAAACACATGATTTTGGCGGTATCGCTATTGATAATCATGGTACACCACTACCAGATACGACGCTAAACGCTTGTAAACAAGCTGATGCAATTCTATTGGGTGCTGTTGGTGGCCCAAAATGGACAGACCCCAATAATAGACCTGAACAAGGTCTATTAGGTATTCGAAAAGCATTAGGTCTATTTGCTAATATTCGCCCCACTATTGTAACAAATGGTACCAGTCATTTATCACCTATTAAAAAAGAACGTGTAGCTGGTACAGATTTTATTTTAGTGAGAGAGTTAACAGGTGGTATTTACTTTGGCGAACCAAAACATTGGAATGAAGATCAAGCTTTAGATTCCTTAACTTATACACGCACAGAAATAGAACGAATTGCAAGGGTTGCTTTTGATTTAGCTCAAAATCGTCGCAAAAAATTAACTTCAGTAGATAAGGAAAACGTACTAGCTTCCAGTAAATTATGGAGAAAAGTTATAAATGATGTATCTAAAGAATATCCAGAGGTTGAGGTTAATCATTTACTTGTAGATGCTTGCGCAATGCACATCATTACAAATCCTTCGCAATTTGACGTCATTGTAACTGAAAATTTATTTGGAGATATTTTAAGTGATGAGGCATCTGTAATTCCGGGTTCACTCGGTCTTTCGCCATCAGCGAGTTTTAGTGAAAAAGGACCAAGACTCTACGAACCAATTCATGGTTCTGCACCGGATATTGCAAATAAAGATATTGCAAATCCATTCGGCATGCTTTTATCAGTGGTTATGTGTTTAAGAGAAAGTCTTGATGCTCCTGAAGCAGCTCAAAAGTTAGAATCAGTCATATATCAACTTATCGAAAATGAAAAAACGACTAAAGATCTCAATGGTAATTATAAAACAACAGATATTTTTAAATTCATTAAACAAAATCTTTAAAAAGGAGGAGATGTCATATGGGTAAAACATTATTTGACAAAGTTTGGAATAAGCATGTCTTAACTGGTAAAGAAGGTGACCCACAATTATTATATATAGACCTACATCTAATACATGAAGTCACATCTCCTCAAGCTTTTGAAGGACTCAGACTACAAAATAGAAAGTTGCGTAGACCAGATCTAACATATGCAACACTAGACCATAACGTCCCTACAGTTGATATTTTTAATATCAAAGATGAAATTGCTAATAAGCAAATAACAACACTTCAAAAAAATGCAAAAGAATTTGATGTGCATATTTTTGATATGGGGTCTGATGAACAAGGTATCGTGCATATGGTAGGTCCTGAAACCGGACTTACACAACCTGGAAAAACAATCGTATGTGGAGACTCACATACTGCCACACACGGTGCTTTTGGGGCAATTGCATTTGGTATTGGAACGAGTGAAGTAGAACATGTTTTTGCAACACAAACATTATGGCAAACAAAGCCTAAAAATTTAAAAATTGATGTAACTGGTGAATTACCTACAGGTGTATATGCAAAAGATATTATCTTACATCTTATTAACCAACATGGTGTTGACTTTGGTACTGGATATGCGCTTGAGTTTTCAGGTGAAACCATAAGTAGTCTATCAATGGAAGCTAGAATGACTATTTGTAATATGGCAATCGAAGCAGGTGCAAAATATGGCATGATGGCTCCGGATGAAACTACATTTGAATATGTTAAAGGAAGACCGTATGCAACAAATTATGCATACTCTGTAGACGAGTGGCGTGAATTATACACAGACGAAGATGCAAATTTTGATAAAATCATACAACTAGATGTATCTGATTTAGAACCACAAGTTACTTGGGGTACTAGCCCTGAAATGGGTGTTAGCTTTAATACACCATTTCCCGAAATCAATGATGTTAATGATGAACGTGCCTACAACTATATGGGGTTAAAACCAGGCCAAAAAGCAGAAGACATTGATTTAGGTTATGTATTTTTAGGTTCCTGTACGAACGCCCGACTATCTGATCTAATAGAAGCGAGCCATATTGTAAAAGGAAATCAAGTGCATCCTAATATTACAGCAATCGTTGTGCCTGGGTCTAGAACTGTAAAGATAGAAGCAGAAAAGCTAGGTCTTGATAAAGTATTTAAAAATGCTGGATTTGAATGGAGAGAACCTGGTTGTTCAATGTGTCTTGGTATGAACCCAGATCAAGTACCTGCTGGTGTGCATTGTGCATCAACAAGTAATCGTAATTTTGAAGGACGTCAAGGCAAAGGCGCACGAACACATCTAGTCTCCCCTGCTATGGCAGCTGCTGCCGCTATTAATGGCAAGTTTGTAGACGTAAGAAAGGTGGTTGTATAATATGGAAATTCAACCAATCACAACCTATACTGGTAAAGTTGTGCCACTGTTCCATGATAATATAGATACTGACCAAATCATTCCAAAAGTGCACCTAAAACGAATTTCTAAATCTGGATTTGGACCTTTTGCCTTTGATGAATGGCGCTACTTAGAGGATGGATCCGACAATCCAGATTTCAATCCAAATAAACCAGAATACCAAGATGCCACTATTTTAGTAACGGGTGATAATTTTGGTTGTGGCTCGAGCCGTGAACATGCAGCTTGGGCAATTAAAGATTATGGATTTGATATTATAATTGCTGGTAGTTATAGCGATATATTTTATATGAATTGTACTAAAAATGCGATGTTACCTATCGTATTAAATGCAGATGAGCGTCAATATATTGCCAATGCAGGCAAAGTCACTGTTGACTTACCTAATCAAACAGTAACTGCAAATAATAAATCATTTCATTTTGACATTGACGGAACATGGAAAAATAAACTTGTTAATGGACTTGATGATGTTGCGGTAACACTACAATACGAAGATGAAATTCAAGCTTATGAAACATCAAAAACTTTTTAACGAAACTTAAATAAAGGTGTGAAATTTATGGCTGTTAAAACAACTGTTTCTTCAAAAGATATAGATGAAGCTTTCTTACAATTGAAAGATGTTGTTAAAGAAACTCCTTTGCAAAAGGATCATTACTTATCTCATAAATATGACTGTGATGTCTATTTAAAAAGAGAGGACTTACAATGGGTTAGATCATTTAAATTGAGAGGTGCTTATAACGCAATTATAGCGTTAAATGAAAGTGATAGACAAAACGGTATTACATGTGCAAGCGCAGGTAATCATGCACAAGGTGTTGCATACACGGCTAACAAACTTAATTTAAATGCTGTTATATTTATGCCTGTGACTACGCCTCTTCAAAAGATAAATCAAGTGAAATTTTTTGGTGGAAGTAACGCTGAAGTCGTACTCATCGGTGATACATTTGATGATTGTCTAAAAGAGGCGCTCACGTATACACAAGATCATAAAATGAATTTCATCGATCCATTTAATAATATTTATACAATCGCTGGCCAAGGTACACTAGCTAAAGAAATTTTAGAACAATCTAAAGAGGACAACGTACAATTTGATTATTTATTTGCAGCTATAGGCGGTGGTGGATTAATTTCAGGGGTAGGTACTTACTTTAAAGAACATTCACCACAAACTTCTATCATTGGCGTAGAACCTGCTGGCGCTAGTAGCATGTATGCTTCGGTTGTGCTAGAAAATCAAATTGTAACTTTACCTGAAATTGATAAATTTGTGGATGGTGCATCTGTAGCAAAAGTCGGTGAAATCACATATGATATCGCTAAAAATGTAGTTGATGACTACGTACAAGTACATGAAGGTGCTGTATGTTCAACAATATTGGACATGTATTCTAAACAAGCAATTATTGCTGAACCTGCTGGTGCTCTGAGTGTTTCAGCATTAGAACAATATCGTTCAGAAATTAAAGGTAAAACAGTTGTTTGTGTCGTAAGTGGTGGTAACAATGATATTAACCGCATGAAAGAAATCGAAGAACGTTCTTTATTATTTGAAGAAATGAAACATTATTTCATTCTCAACTTCCCACAAAGACCTGGTGCATTAAGAGAATTTGTAAATGATGTGCTTGGACCAAAAGATGATATTACTAAATTTGAGTATCTTAAAAAAAGTTCTCAAAATACAGGGACTGTTATCATCGGTATACAATTAAATAATCATCAAGATTTAGATAACTTAAAGTCAAATGTAGATGAATTTGATCCTTCAAATATCTACATTAATGAGAATAAAATGCTTTATTCACTATTAATTTAAAAAGTCTAGCGTAAGCTAGACTTTTTAATTTATGTTCAATACGAATTTAACATTTTCAATTTATTGTTCTAATGGTACTTATGCATGAGTTTTAGCTCATGCATTCCTTTTACTATTTCACGCTTTCCTCACTCACTTACCACTTGTAAGCTCGTTTCGTTTTTCGTTCACTTCGTCAGCTTCAAGCGCTTTCTTTTGTCAGCTTGCAGTTCTTCGAACTGGAAGTTAAGCTCCTTTTTTGGTAAAAAAAAGAGACCTTTCGGTCTCGGCTCATCGCATCCTATTTAATTGCCTGGCAACGTCCTACTCTTGCGGAACGTAAGTCCGACTACCATC
>NZ_PPQC01000034.1 GCF_002902365.1 Staphylococcus cohnii subsp. cohnii
TTCATTTTTTTAGTTTACATTTAGATCGCTTAGTTTTATTATCAGTACTAATACAGATATAGGAAAGAGTGGTGAAATGTTTACTTGTAATCATGAAAATGTGCGCTAGCTATCATGTGTCTAGGTAAGACGATTACGGGGGGATTTACCTTTAGCTGCTACTTTAAATTCTCAAAAGATTTATAAAACATTTTCAAGCGATAATCATGGTGTTAATGCATTTTTACATAGCTATACTTACACCGGTAACCAAATAGTATGTTCCATTGCTTTAGAAATTATTGTTACTTTTGTTCCAATTTTAAGCATATTGAATAAAGAAATTTGAAAAATGGTTAATATTTTTGAAAAAGCACTACACAATATATTAGATAAGGATGATTAGTATGAATTTAGCTGAAAAAA
>NZ_PPQC01000035.1 GCF_002902365.1 Staphylococcus cohnii subsp. cohnii
CAACACCGATTACTTAAAACTAAGATTAAAAAAATCGACGAAGGTCGATTATGGTTTTGCACACGTCGATTTATCCGACGTGTAAGTGCGCCCTTACGGGATTTAACTAGATTATAACGACGAAAATCAGACCTGTAAAGCGATAACTATTGTGATAAAGTTTGCTAAAAAGGAGTTTTGAAGTTGAAAAAAACAGAACGTAATTTATTTTCTATTTTCTTATCTTTAGGAAGTCTTTTTGCTATCTTTAGTGGTTTCTTTATTTTGGGCATTGGAATGTTAATTGGTGGAGCAACTTTATTAACTAAAAGTATTTCTGAAGAATAAAAGAGTTGACGCATTTATGCCGAGAAAATTTATTGTGCGTTGAGAAGAACCCTTAACTAA
>NZ_PPQC01000036.1:0-143547 GCF_002902365.1 Staphylococcus cohnii subsp. cohnii
TCCCTTCAAAGTTTACATTTTTAAGTGTCTACTTTGAAGGGAGCATATCATAACAAAATGAATTATCCCTTTTTTAAGTTATCTATTAGCATAATACTGACTCAAACAGAATATGATTTAAGTCTATAACTTCACACTCACCTCAGTTTTTCATCGATCAACACGTTACAAATCTACTATAAATGATGTGTTTTAGCTCAAAAAGTACCTATACCGCGCTTAACTAAATACGGTAAAAAAGAAACAAAGATACAATTATATAAATTAAATCCCTAAAGCGTTTTCAAATCGTCATATAATATGAAAGATCCGAACCACGTGCTAGTAAAATTCAAATCAACATTTGCAATTTACCTTTATATCATTGAAATACGAATTACAAAATTTCGTAAAAATAAAGAAAATGCCAACTTCTATATTATATTACTAAAGAAGTTGGCATTTTTTTATTGCTCTTAGTTACTATATTTCAATTACTTTTTATAAAATGAATCTCTCCAACTTTTACTTATTTACTAATTGTTAATCATTATTATCAATATACATTAGTACTTTATATAAAATTCAAAGAAAAATATATGTCGAAATATCTGAATAGTTATTCAATTTCTTATACATCACTTAGTTATTTAAAAATGGATATAAAAAAAACGCCGTGTCTGATTACACGGCGCTAAACAAAGGGGATGGGAGAAATTTTTCACTTCAAACAAAGGGGTATGTTTGTTATGTGATTAATTTCATATATATAATATAACACGCTGTTATATACCTTTCAACCATTAAAATTAAATAAATACCCTTTGTCACAAACTTGTCATATTGTAAACGAATACATTCATACTAAGCTTTCATTAACTTTTCAAAAGCGTCTAATTTTTGTTCAAATACTTGGCAAGCTTGTTCAATTGGTTCAGGCGTTGTCATATCTACACCAGCATTTTTCAAGATTTCAATTGGATAATTTGAACTACCTTTTTTCAAGAATTCTTTAATATATCGCTCAACAGCCGGTTTACCTTCTGTTAAAATTTGATGACTTAAACTTTGAGCTGCACTGTATCCGGTTGCATATTGATACACATAATAATTCATATAAAAGTGTGGTATTCTAGACCATTCTTTACTAATATTTTCATCTGTTTCAACAGAATCTCCAAAATATTTTCTGTTGAGATCTGCATATTCTTCATTCATACGGTTAGCAGTTAATGGTTCTCCAGCTTCTTCTATTTGATGAATTTTATGTTCAAACTCTGCAAACATTGTTTGTCTAAATAGCGTTGCACGGAAGCGTTCAAGTTCTTGGTTTAATAGTAATAATCTGCGTTTGTCATCTAAATGTTTATCCATATAGTCACTTAATAATGCTTCGTTACAAGTTGATGCGACTTCTGCAACGAAAATAGTGTAATCACTTAAATTAGATGGTTGATTTTGACGGCTAAAGTAGCTATGCACTGAATGACCAAATTCATGTACTAAAGTATATAAATCAGAAACTGTATTTGACCAATTCAATAATATAAACGGATTTGTTAAGTGAGCACCTGAAGAGTATCCTCCAGAACGTTTACCTTTATTTTCAAAGACATCCACCCATCGATGATTCAAACCTTCTTCTACAACTTTCATATATTCTTCACCCATTGGTTGTAATGCTTTCAACATCCAATCTTTAGCCTCTTCGTACGGCATTTCAAATTTAATATCTTTAACAAGTGGTGTGTAAACATCATACATTTTCATGTCATCTAAGCCCAATAGTTCTTTGCGCAATTTAGTATAGCGATGCAGTAAAGGTAAGTATTTATGAACTGTTTTCACTAAATTATCATAAACAGCTTCTGGAATGTGGTTATTATTCAAAGCAGATTCTCTTGCCGTTTTATAATTATGTGTTCTAGCATTAAAGACGTTTTTCTTAACTTCTCCAGCCAGTGTCGCACTTAGTGTATTGTTATAAGCACCATATGCCTTATATAAATTTTCATATGCAGATTGTCGTAATACGCGATCATCTGATTCCAGACACTTGATAAATGTCCCTTGTGTTAATGCGTGTTTTTGACCTTCACTATCTATTGCATCTTCAAATTCTAAGTCTGCATTGCTAAACATGCCATACACGTTGTCAGGTGTAGACAATGCATCTTGCGCCTCTGTCAATAATCTTTCTTTATCAGCACTTAATACGTGTGGTCTCTTTTCATTAATTAATTTTAAATCAAATTTATAACGTTTCAAATCATCATTTTCATCAATAAATCTTTGAATCGTTGCTTCATCTATTTGTAGAATTTCAGGTACTAAAAAACTCCATGCTGAGCTGAATTTTATAATTAATTGATGCGCTCTGGATTCATAACCTGTGTATTTATCATTCGCCGTATCTTGATCTTGTTTTAAATGGGCATACACATATACTTTTTCTAACTTGGAACCTAATTCATCTTCTAATGCTAATGCATTATATAGTGTCGTTGAGCTATCAGCTAAATGACCGACATATTGTTGTTCTTCACCTATATTATTTTCAACATCTTTAAATGCAGCTTCAAAAGCATTATCAGATTCAAAGATGGTAGATAAATCCCAAGTATATTCTGGATATTGACGTTCTTGTTCTTCCCTTGTTAATTGTTGTGTCATAATATCTAGTAAACCTCCTATAAAGTCTATTAGTATAATTTTCTCACGTCATAGTCATTTTTGCACGCTATAACACCCATGATTATAATAGAATTGTTTGAATTTTTGAACAATGCTATAACATATTTGTGCTTTATCTATTTCAATATTATAAAATTGGTTTAATTCTAGCAGTTGTTTAAATTGTGTCATATTAAAAGTATTCATTTGCCACATATATATAAGTTGTAATTGCCAATACACAGGATGCGATTTAATATACATTTGTTCTGGATAAATAATTCCTAGGTACTCACCTACCCACTCATCAGTTAACTTTAAATTATACATCACACTTAAACTTGGCTCTAAAACTGAATGTGCTTTACGGCATAAACTTAAATAACGCCTTATAGCACGTTTTGATAGTTTTAACGTTTGTGTTGCAACATGATAACCATGCTTTGACTGAATTTGATTAACTAAATGTCCTAATGGTATATCAAACCTTTTGCAATAAATTGTTGTCCACCTATAAAATTAATCATTTTATAACCAAAAAGCATTTCATGTGTTGTATCCCATGATAATAACAATCTATTGTAAATATCAATGAAATTTCTTTCGTATTTTGATAAGTATACAACGCCATTATTTTTATTATATTTTACATTCTTTATTATCCAATAAACTTTATAACCCGCATTTTGTAAAGCTCTACTGCGCCTTGAAATACACGCTAATGTTACTTTTGAAAATTGTATTTCGAATGCAATTTCATCATCAATGATTAAATCAGGATATTGGTAACTTTGTGGTACATATGGTTCAATGCTAACTTTATGATTTAAATCTTTTAGCTGTTGAGCAATGCGGTATTTCAACTCAGAATGTGCTTGCGATTCATTTTTATGGCAATACAAAAGATCATTACGAACATGCGCAAAATGAGGTGTATAGTATGCCCCCTTTTTTAATACCACTTTGCCTTTACAAAATGGGCAACGGTAGTTTTCACTTTTTATTGCATTTTTTGCCCAGACGGTCTGATTTTGATCATTGTTTGCGTATAACATTTCGTCACCTCATATAATTACACGCAGAAAGTCATCAAATTACTATAACTTTATTTAAGAAAAAACATTATTAATACAAAAAGCCATAAGTTAACAATTAACTTATGGCTCAGTATCTAAATAATATTACTAATTAAATCATAACCAGTATTGATAATAATTTATATTAGTTTCTAATCATCATTATTCAGTTGTATCAGGAAAATAACGACGTACTTGTGAAGCGACGTTATGACTCATAATAATTTTTGCGTAATCGTTTAAATATACTTCTGATTTATCAGTAGGATATGCGAACTCAAGTAACTGACTGTAACTATCGTTAATTGTTTCTTGTCCAACTGTGTCATCAAAGTGAACAGCGTAGTAATATACATTATTAAGACTATATAATAAATCTTCAAACTCATCTGCGCTTTGATTATTATGGTAAGCATAATCAATTACTTCTTCTAAGTCATTAAATCTAACTATAACAGTACGCGTATTCTGTGGTTTACGTTTGTTGCGTTCTTGATCTTGTTGCGTTTCTTTTTGTTGTTGACGTTGTTCAAATAAATCCTCTAAACTATCATCTTGCTCAAATGTTTGTGATAATAAATCATTAACTTGATGATCTAATTGATCATTGTCTTCATCAGACATATTGATAAGATCTTCGTTTTTAGATTTAGAAATCGTTACTTCAACACCTTTTTCAAAAGCATGTACTTGAATCCATAAAGGACCTTCTACAACAAAATCTTCTTCTTCATTGATTTCTTCCATCATGTTCCAAAAGAATTCTTCTCCACGTTTGCGATTAGTCCATAAATCTTCACGTTTAAAGCCTCTTGCTTCTATATCACTATATGTTATAAATAGTTTAACGGTAGTGTCGTCAACTCGCTCTATTCTCATATCATCTCACTCCTTACAGTCGATGAATAGTAATCATTATTGTATTAGAACGTAGTAAGAATTACAATTAATTTGTTTGATTAATTTTTACTATTTTCTATTTGGTCTCTTATAATAACATATACCCTTATAAAAGGCCAAAAAACAGCACTTTCTATAAGAGTGCTGTTTGAATTCAGTCAATAATCATTCACAATTGAATAACCGATTTGTTTGACGTACGTATATATTTATCTGTTACGGTAAATACAACAAAACTACAAAGCAACATCACAATAACGTTACTTTATGGCTCAATCGCTCTATCTATACATTAATTAATCAACCATACGTTGCGCTTCTTGCAATTGGAACGTACGTACTTTTCTAGGTAAAAAACGTCTAATTTCGTCTTCATTATAACCAACTTGTAAACGTTTATCATCTAAGATAATTGGACGTCTTAATAAACCTGGGTTATCTTGGATAATTGAATATAAGTCTTGAAGTGGTAATGCATCAATATCTACATTTAATTTTTGATAAGTTTTAGAACGAGTAGATATGATTTCGTCTGTTCCATCTTCAGTCATTTTTAAAATTTGTTTGATTTCATCAATTGTTAAGTGTTCTGAAAAAATGTTACGCTCCGTATACGGAATGTCATGTTCTTGTAACCATGCTTTCGCTTTACGGCAAGATGTGCAACTTGGTGAAGTAAATAATGTTACCATACATCTCACTCTCCTATTTTTCATGAATATAAATTCATTAGATTTCAATTTTATATGATTAAGAAATTTTAAAGTAATTTTTATCTCTCTTAACCTTACAATTAAAGTATACCCTATCAACATTAAAATTAAATGAGAATTCTCTAATTTTTTTAAAAAATTTCAAATAAGCTTAATTCCCAATCAACTTAGTTAGAAATATTGATATGTATACAGTTTAACATAACTTACAAATGATTGAAATACTGTTATACTATTACTAAAGTATATAAATTAAATTATTATAAAGGTAGGCATCAAAAAATGGAAACTTTATTTTCTGGTATCCAACCTAGCGGTATTCCAACGCTTGGTAACTATATTGGTGCGTTGAAGCAATTTGGGGAAGTCCAAGATGATTATGATTGCTTCTTCTGCATCGTGGATCAACATGCGATTACAATTCCACAAGACCGATTAAAACTACGTAAACAAACAAGACAGCTAGCAGCAATTTATTTAGCTTCAGGCATTGACCCAGAAAAATCAACATTATTTATACAGTCTGAGGTGCCGGCACACGTGCAAGCGAGCTGGATGTTAACAACTATTTCATCGATTGGTGAATTAGAACGCATGACACAATTTAAAGATAAAGCAGTAAAACAAACTGAAGGCATACCTGCTGGTTTACTTACATATCCGCCATTAATGGCAGCAGATATTGTCATTTATAACACAAATATTGTTCCTGTTGGAGACGATCAAAAACAACATATTGAATTAACTAGAAATTTAGTAGATCGATTCAATTCACGTTACAATGATGTTCTTGTAAAACCAGAAATACGCATGCCAAAAGTTGGTGGTCGTGTTATGAGTTTACAGGATCCAACGAAAAAAATGAGTAAAAGTGACGACAACCAAAAAAATTATATCTCGTTATTAGATGAACCAAATGTGGGTGCAAAAAAAATAAGAAGTGCAGTAACGGATTCAGATGGCATTATTAAATTTGACCGTGATAACAAACCTGGCATTTCAAACTTATTATCTATCTATTCAAGTTTAACTGATAAAACAATTGATGAACTCCAAACACAATATAAAGATTCTAACTATGGTGAATTTAAATCAGATTTAGCTGAAATTGTGAAAGAATTTTTAATTCAGTTCCAAGAAAAATATGAATACTATTTCAACTCTGATGAATTAGATACAATTTTAGATAACGGTAGAGATAAAGCTCAAAAAGCTTCATTTAAAACATTGAAAAAAATGGAAAAAGCGATGGGCTTAGGTCGAAAAAGATAATCTATAAAATCATAGTGGAGATTGGCATAAATCTCATGTTAAAAATACTAATCCATTTGATATGGATTAGTATTTTTTAAACTTTTATGATGTTTAAATTAATCTGCTAATGATTTATTCCTGTAATTTTCACTCAAATGCCTTATTGATTTTAGCAAATTACAATATCGTTAAATGTCAATTCTACTGAAGGAAAATAATAGTGCAATAAGTACAAAAGTCCTCATTATCAAAGAAAACGTCAATTTCTATAACATGATATAGAAATTGACGCTTTTTTCATTAATTCAATAAATGGTACTCAGGGTTCTTTTTATTTCTTTTTGCCTGTTTCACGGTCAATTGATTTATCAATGCTTACTTCTTTTAACGATGTATCGCCACCGATTTGGTGATAAATTAACCCTTTAACTTGAGGATTAGTTAAGTGTGCTTCACCTTTTTGATAAACAGGTGCTACTGGCGCATCATTGAGTAATAATTCTTCCGCTTCTTTCATTGCTGCATTACGTTCTTCAGGTTTTTTCAATAATTTACCATTTGCATCTTTAATAAGTTGATCATATTTTTTGCTGCTCCATGCAGTATTATTTTGCGAATTACCTGTAGTCATAATATTTAAGAATGACAATGGGTCTGGATAATCCGGCCCCCAACCTGATAACGATGCTTCAAACGTTTCAGAAGACTCTTGATTTAAACGTTGTTTAAATGGTAATTGTTTAATCTTCAAAGTAACACCTGGCAAGGTACTTTCTACTTGTGCTTTAATATATTCAGCAGAAATCTTTGCATCTGGTGTATCTTCAGTATTCATCGTAAATGTTAAATTTTTAATACCTAAATCTTTTTTTGCTTTTTCTAAATGTTGTTTGGCCGCTTTAGGATTATAAGTCAGTGGTGAATCTATGGAGTCAGCAAAGTCTTTACCATCTGGTGTTTCTGCCGTTAATTTAGCAGTAAATCCATCTGTCGCTTCTGAACCATTATTTTTTACTGAATTCACATACCCCTCTTTATTGATAGATTGTGCAATGGCTAACCTCAAATCTTTATTTTTAAATTCTGGTACGTTGTCTTGATTCATTTTAATATAAAACGTACTAGCCAATAAACGTTTTTTCAATCCTGGATTATCTTGATATTTATCTACTTGATCGGCGGTAATGGTCGTATCATCTACAGAACCAGTGTCATAAAGTGATGCACCTGCTTGTTGATCTTTTAACACTTTATAATTTACACGATCTAATTGAACTTTTTCTTTGTCCCAATAATCTTCATTTTTAACTAACTGAATTTTATCTTCAACTTTCCAATCTTGAACTTTAAACGGTCCATTAAAGACTGTTTTATCTGCAGTTGTAGCATATTGCTCGCCATTCTTTTTCACAACTTTTTCATTTTGTGGCATAAATGCTCCAAAGGCGAACATTTCATTAATATATGGAATTGGTTTTGTTAATTCAACTTTCAATGTATGATCATTTAAAGCTGTAACCCCTAATTTATCAACATCTTTTTTCCCCATATTAATGTCTTCAGCATTTTTAATATCATACATTATGTAAGCATATTCAGCAGCTGTTTCTGGATTAACAACTCTTTTCCAAGCATATTCAAAATCATGAGCTGTAACAGGATCACCGTTTGACCACTTAGCATCTTTACGCAGTTTAATAGTCAATGTCTTTCCACCATTACTTTTCTCTGGCATCTCTTTAGCAACACCTGGTTGAGCTTTATCGTTTTTATCTAATGTATATAAACCTTCGTACACTTGGTTATATATATCAAAGGATACAGTATCAGTGGCTAAGGCAGTATCCAAAGAAGAAATATCTTGTGGTATCACTTTCCTAAACACTTGCCCTTTATCCGAGTAGATACCTTCAGCACTACTACATCCCGCTGTGATCACCGTTAAAGCTAATAAAACTATAAATAGTTTAATCCTTTTCATATTAATCCCCCTTCCCCTTATACTGATGGTGCTTGCATTTGAGATTTTAATGTTTCTGCTTCTTCATCCGTAGTAAATACAAAATGGCCAGGTTGTATTTCATTTAATGACCGTTGATTATTTTTGGATGTGTCTTCTTTATACACTGTTCTTTTTCGAGAACGTTCACTTTCAGGATCCGGTTGTGGTACTGCTGAAAGCAATGATTTCGTGTAAGGATGTAACGGATGATTGTATATTTCATCTGCAGAACCTAATTCGACAATTTTACCAAAATGCATTACTGCTATTCTGTCTGAAATATATTTCACCATTGAAAGGTCATGGGCAATAAATAAAAATGTAATATTGTGTTCTCTTTGCAGCTTTAATAACAAATTAACGACCTGGGCTTGTATTGACACATCTAACGCTGATATTGGCTCATCTGCAATAATAAATTCTGGTTCTACTGCTAATGCACGTGCAATACCGATACGTTGTCTTTGACCGCCTGAGAATTCATGTGGATAACGATTGGCATGTTCTTTGCTAAGACCTACTGTTTCTAATAAATCATAAACTCTTCTTTTACGATCTTTTGTCCCACTAGCAAGCTTATGAATATCAATCCCTTCTGCCACTATATCCATGACTTTCAACCTTGGATTTAATGAAGCATATGGGTCTTGGAAAATCATTTGCATCTTTTTATTAAACTTCAAAGAATCTTTACGGTTTTTTATTTTTTGAATGTCTACACCGTCATAAAGAATTTCTCCACTCGTTACATCATTAAGTTTAATAATGGCTTTACCAGTAGTAGATTTACCACAACCAGATTCACCAACTAATCCAAATGTTTCCCCTTTATAAATATCAAATGAAATATTTTCAATTGCACGTACTTCACTACGTTTACCTTCATTAAAATATTGCTTAACATTTTTCACTTGTAAAAGTATGTCTTTATTTTGCATCATCAAACGCCACCCTTTCTACCTGTTGCGGCTTATCGTAATTATTAGGCATCTTACGTAAACGTTTTTGTACCATTTCTGGTGGTTCAACATGAGGTGCACGCTCGTCAAGTAACCAAGATTTCACAAAATGTGTATCAGATATTTTGAACCATGGTGGCGGTGTTTTAAAATCCACATCTAATGCATATTGACTACGTTCAGCAAACGCATCTCCTTTAGGCGGGTGTAATAAATCTGGTGGTGTACCTGGAATAGCTAATAATTCTGTTTCTGAACCAGTCGTTAAATCAGGCATCGATGATAATAGCCCCCAAGTATATGGATGTTTAGGGTCATAAAATATTTCATCTACGTCTCCTGTTTCAACCATTTGTCCACCATACATAACAGCTACTCTGTCAGCTATATTAGCAACAACACCTAAATCATGAGTGATAAAAACGATTGAAGTACTTATTTTGCTTTGTAATTCTCTCATCAATTCTAATATTTGTGCTTGCATCGTTACATCAAGTGCAGTTGTTGGCTCATCTGCAATTAATACTTTAGGTTCGCATGCAAGTGCTGTCGCAATGACTATCCTTTGTCTTTGTCCACCTGAAAATTGATGTGGATAGGCATTAAAACGTTTTTCAGCGTTTGGTAAACCGACAAGGTTTAATATTTCCAATGCCCTTTTCTTCGCATTTACTTTATTGTAATTTCTATGTTTCATTAATGGCTCCATGACTTGCTTGCCTATTTTCATTGTAGGATTTAGCGAAGTCATTGGATCTTGAAATATCATAGAAATATCTTTACCTCGTAATTTAATCAATTCTTCTTCTGATTTTTTAGCTAAGTCTTCACCTAAGAAATTAATAACACCTTTTTTAATTCTCCCTGTATCACCTTGGAATAATTTCGTAATAGCTTTAGTTGTCACTGATTTCCCAGAACCTGATTCACCAACAATTGCTAGTGTTTCTCCTTTATCTAGAAAGAAATCCACGCCACGTACTGCTTGCACTTCCCCTGCGTCAATATCAAAGGAAACATGCAAATTGTTCACTTCTAATATTCTTTCTGACATAAAATGTTGCCCCCTTTTTATTTACGCATTTTCGGATCAAATGCATCACGTAATCCATCACTAAATAGATAGAAGAATAATATTAATAAACTTAAAATAATAGCCGGAATAAATAATTCATGTGGATGAATCAATAACATTGCGCGACCATCATTTACAAGTGAACCAAGTGATGTTCTTGGTGCTGGCACTCCAATACCAATAAAGCTTAGGAATGCTTCGAAGAAGATTGCATTCGGCACTGTAAACATAGATGTAACAACTATAACTCCTAGTGTGTTAGGTAATATGTGCTTAAATATTAATTTAAGTTTAGATGCACCTAATGTTTTGGATGCTAATACAAATTCTTGACCTTTTAATTTTAAGAATTCCCCTCTGACAACACGACTCATTCCAATCCAGCCTGTGATTGCCATCGCTAATATAATCGTCCATATAGATGGTTCAAAGATTAACACGAATAAAATAACAACAATCAATGTTGGTATAGACGCAACAATTTCAATAATACGCTGCATCACATTATCAATACGACCTCCAAAAAATCCTGAAATCGCGCCATAAATGACCCCTATAAAAATATCGAGCAATGCTGCAACAACACCAATAAATAATGATACTTGTGCACCTTGCCAAGTACGTGACCATAAATCTCTACCTAATTGGTCTGTACCAAACCAGAAATTTTCTTTCACTCCAGCTTCTTTATACGCGTCTTTACCTTGAGCACCTTCACCATCAAATGGTAAAAATGAAATTTGATCTAGCACAGGTATTTTAGCTGGTAAGTTACGTCTTTCAACATCTTGTTCAGCATAGTCATGCGCACTAAATAATGGTCCAATTAACGCTAAAATAATGATAATAATTAACCCTATCATACCAACTACCGCTAATTTATTACGTTTTAATTGTGTCCATGCATCTTGCCAAAAGTTTTTACTCTCTCTTTGTATTTCCGGTTCTTTTTCAATGTCATTGTTACTTCTAATAAAATCTGATGCTGGTATCGCTTCTGAGGTATGTGACATAACTGCATTTGAATAATCTTGATTTAAATTTTCATTTTTATTATCAGCCATTATTTTTTACCTCCTTGTACACGTATACGTGGATCAATAACACCATATAATATATCTACAAGGAAAATAGAAACTATAAATAGTGTACTGAATAAAATGGTTGTTGCCATAATTACTGGGAAATCATTCGTGGTAATCGATCTTACGAATTGGTCACCTAACCCTGGCACACCAAAAATATTCTCAATTGTCAAAGTACCTGTTAATATACTCGCCAACATTGGCACAATAATTGTAATTACTGGAATCAAGGCATTTCTTAATGCATGTCCAAATAATACTCTCATTGTTGAATTACCTTTGGCACGTGCAAGTAAAATATAATCTGAACTCAACACTTCTATCATTTCTGCTCTTATGTATCTTGCTACCGTCGCTAAAACTGCTGCTGATAGTGCTAAAGATGGTAACACTGCTGTTGAAACACCTTCCCAACCTGCTACTGGGAACCATTGCAACCTTACTGAAAATACATATTGTAATAAAACAGCTAATACGAATGATGGTACCGATACTGCTATAACTGAAATTACTGTAGCTGTATAGTCAGCCCATGTGTTTTGCCGGACTGCTGCAATAACCCCTAAAATTAAACCGAGTATGACACCAATCACCATCGCTGTTAAACCCATTTCTAAAGATGGTAAAAGTCTCGGTTTGATTAATTCCCAAACTGGCTGGTTATCATATTGGAATGAGTTACCAAAGTCCCCCGTAACAACATTCTTTAAATAACTCGCATACTGAACTGGTACTGGGTCATTCAAACCATATTTTTCATTTAGAATTTGCTTTTGTTCTTCATTTAATTTTTCATCGTTAAATGGTGAACCTGGCATAAGTTTCATCAAGAAAAATGTAATGGTAATGATAATGAATAATGATAAAAACATATAACCCAGTCGCTTTAAAACATATTTAAGCATATCGTATCCCCCTTTGAATCGAATTAAACATTCCCTTCGCAATATTCAGAATATTTAATAACATTATACGTTTAGTTAAGATTTTAATCAATATTCTATTGCTTTACTTTATTAAAGAAATTAAAAATTAATTAATTTTAAACTTCTAATTAAATACTGTTGTTAACGAATTTATAGTAATTTTTATTCATTTTTTAGTTAACTTAAGTTACAATTAATTTAATTCTTTTTGGGGGGGCAACGACATGAAATATTTAAAGCATTTTGTATTATTTTTACTTATTACACCTATCATTTCATTTATTCTATGGTTATTTTCAAATCATACTTGGATAAACTTTATTAATATAATATTCTATGTCTCTATCTTCTTAGCAATATTCTCTTTTATCATTTTGATTGTACAAGAAGGCATTTTAGATCCTACAAGCTTTGGTTTCAGAAGATTAAAATATCAATTGATGAGAAAGAAACATAGAAGCTCGCTTGAAGATGATACGTTTTTTAAGCCTACTCAACCTAAAAAAGATATTTATATTGTTTCATCTTGGGTGAAAATTGCTTTTCTTTGTAACCTCATTTATGTCATTATCTCTATTTTAATATCATTTGCTATATAGAAAGACTGGATTAGTAATTGTATTTAATAACAATAACTAATCCAGCCTTTTTTGTTTACGACTATCAATGTTGGGATTGCAGAAAAGTGCATAATATAATAAGACAAATCCCAATAAAACAATGACTGCCACATAAATTGACATCATCCATGGCAATATAAATGCGCCAATAATAAGCCCAAAACGTGCTAAAATATTTCCACCATAAAATGAAACCATTGCAAATGTGCTATACGTACTACGTTTATCTTCAGGAATCATTAAGAATCGTTGCGCATTTTGGATAGGTGAATATATTAATTCTCCTATCGTCGCTACAATTGAAAACAAACATAAAATCCAAAACGATGTTGCAGATGTCAAAACACTGTATCCTAATGTATACAAAACAATCCCAATCATAAATGCAATTCTAGTTGAAGTCGTTGCAACAATTCTGTTAACAGTAAAAGTTAAAGTTGCAACTACTACTGTGTTAATAATCATAATGACTGTGAACATTCTGACACCATCTATATAAAAACCAAAAATAGTTAATGGTTCAAAAGCATCTTTCAATCTTACCACTACATAAGAATTTAAACTTAATTCAGCCATAATGACCATCATATAACCTAAATTTAGCATCATATAATACTTGTCTTTAACTACATCTCGGTAACTATCAAAAAAATGTTTAAACTTAGTCGTAACATCTCCCTTTTTGTTAATGATTTGTTTAACATCATAATACTTTTCAAATAAATACCAACTCACTAACATCGCGATAAAGAAGAGGATAAATAATAAATGTTTATGTCCCAAATATAACAATGCACCTAGTGCCATACCGATTGCTGTACCAATATTGAACATCCAATAATTGAGTTGGTATACATATTCTCTAACATCTTCATATATAGCATCCATAATTGCCGCTTCAAATATAGGTTCGCTTGCAGCAAACAATAATTGAAAAACAAAAATAGCAATACAAAATATAACTAAACCAATACCGTCCATAGTAACCGTAATACTTAGAATAATTAGGCAAATTGCGTATAAAAAATGGATATAATTCACCGTTTTCTTCCTATTATAATTATCGCCTAAATATCCACCTAAGAAAGACACTATAAAACTCACTATAATATTTATAATTAAAAATGTCCCTGCAAAAACTGCATTCACCTTGCTCGTTAAATAAAGTGCTATAAAAGGCATGATGGCTTGACTTGCTATAATCAAGATAAAATCTGCAATCATTCGTGTTTTCAAAGTTGTTGATAAAGTTGAAAAGCGTTTCATCTTGACTGCCTCCTTTCAACCTAAATATAAAGCACATTATACACTAGGTGTACGTCATAAATATACAAAACATCAAAATTAATTATGTATTTTACTATTAATTATTTGTATTATTACTTTTTAATGCTTTATACAGTCCAAAGCTTATTTATAAAATTTCCGTATCTGTTTCATAAATTTAGCCAAAAATAAATAAGGCTGGACAAATGAATTGTCTCAGCCTTTAACATTACATATTATTTTAGTCGTTAAATTTTTTCAAAACTAGCACGGCGTTATGGCCACCAAATCCTAGACTATTACTCATTGCATAAGTAATATCTAAGTCTTCAGCTTTATTAGGAACGATATCTAAATCACATTCTGGGTCTGGAGATTCAGCATGGATGGTTGGTGCGATACGTCCATCTCTAATAGATAAGGCAGAAAAGATTGCCTCTAAGCCACCAGTTGCACCTAATAAGTGACCAGTCATTGATTTTGTAGAGCTAATTTTTAAGTTTTTAGCTGCTTCACCAAATGTATTTTTAATCGCTTGAATTTCAGTTAAATCACCTACTGGCGTACTTGTACCATGCGCATTTAAATACTGTATATCTTTGGCCTCAATGCCAGCATCATCAATCGCAGCTTGCATTGCACGTGAGCCGCCTTCACCCTCTGGTGCTGGCGCAGTAATATGATAAGCATCACCTGTTGAACCATAACCGACTACTTCAGCATAAATTTCTGCACCACGCGCTTTTGCTGATTCTAATGATTCAAGTACAACAATACCTGCACCTTCACCCATCACAAAGCCATCACGACCTTCTTGGAATGGTCGACAAGCTGTTTCCTTATCTTCATTCGTTGTTAAGGCACGGCTTGCACTAAAGCCAGCTATAGCCATATGTGTGATTGGTGCTTCTGTTCCTCCAGTAACCATAGCATCAGCGTCACCACGTTGGATAATCTTGAAAGCTTCTCCAATAGAGTTTGTACCTGTTGCACATGCTGTAACAGTAGCACCATTAGGACCTTTTGCACCTAAATCTATAGATACTTGGCCTGTAGCCATATCTGGAATTAACATCGGTACAAAGAAAGGACTCACACGTCTAGGACCACGCTCTAGCAATTGACTATGTGATAATTCAAATGTTTCCATGCCTCCGATTCCAGAGCCAATCCAAACACCAATTCTATCGGCAGTGTTTTCATTAATTTCTAGTTTGGCATCATTGACCGCTTCTCTTGCAGCAACTACTGCATACTGTGTGAAGCGATCCATACGACGCGCTTCTTTTTTATCTATATGATCTTCAATATCAAAATCTTTTAATTCACCAGCTAAATGAACTTTATATGCTGATGTATCTAAACGTGTTATTTCATCTATACCACTAACACCATTTAGTGCATTTTTCCATGAAGTTTTTGCATCATTACCGATTGGAGATAAAACACCTATACCAGTAATTACAACGCGATGTTCCTTGCTCATAAATTATCCTCCTATTTTCCCCATCTTATAGTTACAGCACCCCAAGTAAGACCACCACCGAATCCTACAAGTACTAAAACATCATCATCTTTAATTTTACCATTTTCTAATTCTTGTGCGATACTTAAAGGAATTGAAGCTGCAGAAGTATTACCAAATTTATCAACTGAGACGCTCATTTTTTCTTTTGGTATACCTAATCTTTCTCTTGCAGATTCCATAATTCTAATATTAGCTTGATGTGGTACAAACATATCGATATCATTTGGTTCTAAATTTGCTTTTGCAACTGCATTATTTGAAGCTTCACCCATGATTCTAACAGCAAATTTAAACACTTCTCGTCCATTCATAAATATCTTACCATTTTCTGGATTTAAATATAAATATTCTCCTCCAGAACCGTCTGATCCAAGTTCATAACTTAAAATGCCTCGGCCTTCAGATACTTCACCGATAACTACTGCACCAGCACCATCACCAAATAATATAGCTGTTGAACGATCAGTGTAATCCGTGATTTTAGATAATTTATCTGCGCCTACAACTAAAATATTTTTATAATCACCTGATTGTACGAATTGTTTAGCATTAATCATTGCATACATGAAACCACTACATGCAGCTAACTGATCCATAGAAGCAACTTTTCCGATTCCAAGTCTATCTTGTAATATATTAGCTACAGTTGGAAACGGAAAATCTCCTGTAGATGTCGCAACAATAATCATGTCTATATCAGTTGGTTCTATACCAGCATCATTGATAGCTTTAACACTTGCTTGATAAGCTAAATCAGACGTCTCTTCATCTTCATCAGCCCATCTTCTTTCTTTAATACCTGTCATTTTTGAAATCCATTCATCTGAAGTTTCTAAAAATGATTCAAAATAGGCATTCTCTACTACTTTTTCAGGCGCATATGCACCGAAACCTTTAATACCCACGTTCATGGTTGTACACCTTCTTAATAATTTTTTAATACCAGGTATTAATTTAACATAATATATATTTCCAATACAAGAACTTCACCTAGTATACTCATTAAAATCACATTATTTATTATAATTTATCGTAAATGTTAGCACAATTAAAATCTATACTTTATAAGTTACTACTATACAAATACTACTTTCTTATTTATAATGAATGTATATATATTAAATTGGAGGCATTACATAATGAAATACCTCGTAGTGTTATTTTGGTCTATTGTCTTATTACAAATGGTAAATTTCGTACTTAACAGTCTTTCAGGTGGGGGCTCACTTAATTTAATCACCCCTATTATTGGTGCTATTGTATTTACAATCATTGTCGTATTATTTGATTTGATTATTAAACCTTCAAAGCATGAGACGAAAGAACAACATTAATTTTTTTATCACATACACATTTTTATGAAGCGTTCGAAACGAAAATATCTCGAACGAATTTAAAAAGGCAATCTCTAAGTTTTCAATTTAGAGATTGCTTTTTTGCTATAGAAAATTTCTAAGATTTTAAATGTACTAAATTTTTAATTAATCCAACACTAATTAAATTTATTAAAGTACGCATTGAATATTAAGAATTAATATAATAATAGCCCGTAAAAGAACTGTTTTAGTTCGATTACGGGCTTATTATATGAGCGTTGATATCTCAAATACTATTTATTTTCAGTTTATATTATTTCTGGTTTAATTTCTTCAAATGTTAAACCATCATCTGATAAATCTATTTTTATTAATGTACCTTCTGGTAAATTTTCTCTAATCATTTTGCGTGCAAGTGGTGTTTCAATTTGTCTTTGAACAAATCTTTTTAGTGGTCTTGCACCAAATTGAGGTTCATATGCTTCTTCACCTAACCATGCTTTAGCTTTATCAGAAACGTCAATGGAAATACGTTGTTCCATCAATCTAATGTTTAATTGTGTTAAAATTTTATCAACAATTAAACTCATATCATTTACGGATAATGGTTTAAACAAGACGATGTCATCCATACGATTTATGATTTCTGGTTTGAAGTATTGATTTAAACTATTCATTACTGCTTTTTCTGTTGATTCAGTAATCACACCTGTATCTTTTACATTTTCTAATAATATTTGTGAACCAATATTACTTGTCATGATAATAATAGTATTTTTGAAATCTACTTCTCGTCCTTGTGAATCAGTTAAACGACCTTCTTCTAATATTTGTAACAACACGTTAAACACATCTGAATGTGCTTTTTCTATTTCGTCTAACAAAATAACTGAATAAGGATTACGACGAACTGATTCTGTCAGTTGACCACCCTCTTCATGACCAACATAGCCAGGAGGAGCACCTATTAAGCGAGAGACAGAGTGTTTTTCCATATATTCACTCATATCAATACGAATCATATGTTTTTCTGAATCAAATAAAGTTGATGCTAATGATTTCGCTAATTCTGTTTTACCTACACCTGTTGGCCCTAAGAATAAGAAGCTACCAATTGGTCTATTAGGGTCTTTAATTCCAGCACGCGCTCTGACAACTGCATCAGCAACTAGATCTACAGCTTTATCTTGACCTACAACACGTTCATGAAGTATATCAGATAAGTTTAGGAGTTTCTCCCTTTCAGTTTCAACTAATTTTGATACTGGAATGCCTGTCCAAGAACTAACAATATCGCCAATTTCTTCATCAGTAACAATTTCACGAATGATGCGATCATTGTCTTCATTTTGTTCATTTTGGAAAGCGTCTTCTAATTCACGTAATTCTTTTTCTAGTTGTGGAATTTTACCGTGCTGTAATTCAGCTGCTTTTTCTAAATTATAGTTATTTTCAGCATCTTCTAAAGCTTTTCGACTTTCATCTAATTCTGAACGTTTCTCTTGCAATTTAGCTATTTTTTCTTTTTCTTCTTCAACACGTGATTGAATAGAACTTTGTTTTTCCTTTTCGTTTGCTAATTCTTCTTGTAGCTCTTGCAAACGTTGTTTACTGGCATTATCAGATTCATTTTTCAATGCTGACTCTTCAATTTCTAACTGCATAACACGGCGATTCACTTGATCTAATTCTGTTGGATTTGAGCCCATTTCAGTACGTATCGTCGCACATGCCTGGTCTACTAAATCTATTGCCTTATCTGGTAAGAACCGATCAGTAATATAACGGTCTGATAATTCAGCTGCTGCTACTAATGCTTTATCCTGTATACGAACACCGTGATATACTTCGTAACGTTCTTTCAAACCACGTAAAATAGAAATAGTATCTTCTACATTAGGTTCAGATACATTTACTTTTTGAAAACGACGTTCTAAAGCTGAATCTTTTTCAATATATTCTCTATATTCATTTAAAGTTGTCGCACCGATACAATGTAGCTCACCACGAGCCAACATTGGTTTAAGCATATTACCTGCATCCATGGCACCTTCAGTTTTACCTGCACCTACGAGCATATGAATTTCATCAATAAACAAAATAATTCTTCCGTCTGATTCTTTGACTTCTTTAAGTACTGCTTTCAATCTTTCTTCGAATTCACCACGATATTTTGCACCTGCAACAAGTGCGCTTAAATCAAGTTCAAAAATTGTTTTATCTAACAGTGATTCTGGTACGTCTTTACGTACGATACGTTGCGCTAATCCTTCGACAATTGCTGTTTTACCGACACCAGGCTCACCTATCAAGACCGGGTTGTTTTTGGTTTTTCTACTTAATATACGGATTGAATTACGAATTTCTTCGTCACGTCCAACGACAGGGTCCATATTACCTTGACGCACTTCTTCAACTAAATCACGGCCATATTTTTCTAATGCTTCATAATTTGCTTCTGGATTTTGTGATGTCACACGATTGCCTCCTCTAACTTTTTTTATAATTTCCTCTATTACTTCTTTTTTATTTGCTACAAATTGTTTGGTCGTATCATCTATATCCATGGCAGCTAAAACGATATGTTCCATAGATATATATTCATCTTCATATTTTTTCATATAAGTTTCAGCTTTATTTAATAAATTATTAGCATTTTGACTTATATATTGACCATATTGAACATTATCCCCTTGGACTGATGGATATTTTTTTAATTTTTCCTTATATGATTGATCTAATTTTTCTGTATCAATATGCGCTCTATCGAAAATACTTTTAAATAAACTTTCATTTTCTGTTAATGCCGCTGATAATACTGCTTCAATTTCAATATTTTGATTTTCATTTGTTTTGGCTAATTCAATTGCATTCTGTAATGCACTTTGAACTGCATAGGTCATTTGATTTATATCCAAATTGATTCACCTCACCATTTAATGATTGATCAAAAAAGTAAGTTTGACTTTGACTTTCTTTGACCTTATCTATATTATATTACGCTTTCTGACAAGAATCAACAATAAAGGGTTCGTTTTTTAATTATTTTTTAAAGTTTTGAGCACTTAGCACATCATAACTTTTGCCCAATACCCATTTGTTAAAACATTCATACAGATTACATAAAAACTGCTAAATTGATAGCAATCTTTATACTTTCAACAAAAGCACATATCCCATTACGTTAAAGTTATGTTAGCATTATTGTAAATATACAACAATGGAGGTTGAATATATGAATAACGTAATCAAAAGACCAACGCCGCCGTTTAATAAACAGACAGCTTTAGAAAAAGTAAAATTGGCGCAAGATGCATGGAATACTAGAGATCCTGAAAAAGTATGTCTTGCTTATACACAAGATTCACAATGGAGAAATCGTAGTGAGTTTTTTGAAGGTCGAGAAGCAATTAAATCCTTTTTATATAGAAAATGGCACAAAGAACTTCATTACAAATTGATGAAAGAATTATGGTGTTACACCGACAACCGTATTTCAGTTAGATTTGAGTATGAATGGTATAATGCCTCTACAAATCAATGGATGCGTACACATGGCAATGAGCATTGGGAATTTAATAACAACGGCCTCATGACGAGAAGAGATATGAGTGCAAATGATTACCCAATCAATGAGCGTGATAGAAAATATTAAGTTTACTTTACCTAACGATTGCAACTCATAAATTATAAATACCTGTCATTTAATATATTTTCATCTTAATATGAGCACAGACATAATAAAAGGTTATTAATAGTTTTTCAAATGAAAGTTTTGGTTTTTCGAAAAAATAAATCTATAAAAAATGTAAACGCCAATTTCAATTGAAATTGGCGTTTATGTGTGATCAAACTACATTAATATCGTGTTTCTCTGACCTTTTGATTTATTTTGAATCGCTTGTTATATGTTTTAAAATTTCATCAGTTAATGCCTCTACACCTTTTGTTTCTAAATGAATACCGTCTGGTGCAAAATATTCTGTATGATCTTCAGAACGTTTGTACCAATCAATAAGCGTTACATTTTTATGTGCTTTAGCGGCATCTGTCATCAATTTATTCACGTGACTTTCATAACTTCTCGGAACGCGCGTATTCACTAAATAAATTTGTGCACTTCCGAATTTATTGATTAACGTATCTAATTGTTCTTTACTAAAGTCACCATTTGTACCTAGTTCTAGCACAATTTTATCAGAGCTCTTATTAAATGATTGATAGTGTTTTTCTACAAGTGGTGCAACATCATATAAATTACGACCAACTTCACCATCAATTTTTGCGTTTGGCACCCTTTTTTTAAAATTCTCACCTATATCAACCATCACTGAATCACCAATGAGCAATGGTTTAATATTTGTATATACTTCTGATGTTGTTATTTTTTTAGCATTTGATTTATCAAAAAAGTTTACTTCATCAATTGGTATCGGCCGCACTAATTGTTTATCAAATTCATCTGTTTTAAACGTTGTTTTTTTATCTGTAATCATATCTTTACCTAATTTATCAAAACTGCCGGATAAAACAAATAAGCTTGGAATCATAAATATTAATAAAATAGCTGTTCTTACAAACGGTAATTTTTTACTTACTTTTATAGAAAATACTTTGAAGCCTTTTTTTCTAAAAGGTGTTTCAATATAGCGGTACGAGAGTTCAGCTAAAGTGATTGTCAATATGATATCTAAAACATACACATAATTCGGTAATTGCCCAGCAACGTAATATGAATGTACAAAACTAATAACTGGAAAATGCCATAAATACAAACTATAAGATCTCTTACCAATCATAACAAAAATAGGGTTACCGATAACTTTAGCAAAATAACCTGATGGATGAACAGCACTCATTATGACAAATAGCGTCATTGCAGATATTAAGTAAAATCCACCATTATAAATCCAATCACTATTATCATTAACTTTATAAAAAAGTAAAAGTAAGATAAAAATACCAAAAACGCCAATACCATCTATGATATGCGTTAATGTTTTTTGAGGATTTTTCTTCAACTTGAACGGTGGCCATAAAAACGCTAGTATAACACCCAATAACATTGTTTGAAGTCTCGTATCTGTACCAAAATAAACTCGTGAATGAGACATATGCGGTTGTGAAATGATAATCATCACAAGTAAAGAAATTAATGAAATTATCCAAAATATTAAAACAACATTGCGGTATTTTTTTAATGATAATAAAAGCAATATAAAAAGAATTGGGAATACAATGTAAAATTGTTCTTCAATTGCTAAGGACCATAAATGTTTTAATGGCATAAAAGCAAATTGTTCAAAATAATTGACATCTGAAGCGATGTACCACCAATTAGAAAAATAAAAAATTGCTGCTATTGCATCCTTTTTTATATTAACAATTTCTTCTGGTTTTAATACCAATGTTGCTACTACTACAACAAATACTAAAGTTAGTACTGCAGGTATCAATCTTTTGAATCGTCGTACCCAAAAGTTTTTTAAATTAATTATCCCTGTTTCTTCATATTCTTTTAAAAGTAAGCTCGTAATTAAATATCCAGAAATAACGAAAAATGTATCAACACCTAAAAATCCACCAGTTAACCATTGCTTATTTAGGTGGTAAATAATAATACCAATTACTGCTATTGCTCTTAAACCATCTAAACCAGGCATATACCGCGTGTTACGTGTCACATGATTATTTTCAAGATCATTGTTCATTTCCCCACAAACTTTCCTAAAATTACGTGAACATCTAATTTATTCACTTAGCCATTGTAATATTAATGTAATACAACTGCAATTATTTTAATGAATTGAGCGATAGAAATAAAAAAATTTAAAATAGCCTGACATAAAATGTCCATAAGTGTTCTAAAATAAAAAAACTAGCTTAAGTTAGCAATACATATCGAAACGTATTGTTACTTAAACTAGTTATCTATCTTTTATTAACCTATGCCAAGTGCAATTTTAGCATAACGTGACATCATTTCTTTACTCCATGGTGGACTCCAAACAATATTTACTTCTGTGTCTGAAATCTCAGGAATTTCTGCTAAGACCATTTTTACTTGGTTCATAATTTGTGGTCCAAGCGGACAACCCATAGAAGTTAATGTCATTTCTACTGTACATAAGCCTTCATCATCAACATCTACGTTATATACTAAACCTAAGTTTACGATATCGATTCCTAACTCAGGGTCAATTACCATCTCTAAAGCATTTAGTATGCTATCTTTTAATCCTTCGTCCATACATCTCACCTCTTCGTATTTAATCATACTAACAATATATCAAATATCTTACAAAACGCCAATAAAATGCTATGATATTCATACATCATTTATTAAATTTAAAGGAGATTTACATGAGTTCTTATTTAATTTGTTTAGACTTAGACGGAACACTGTTAAACGATGACAAGAAAATTACACCTTATACTAAAAAGGTTTTAACGATATTACAAAAGCAAGGACACAAACTAATGATAGCAACTGGCAGACCATACAGAGCCAGTCAAATTTATTATCATGAACTAAATATGAATACACCTGTAGTTAATTTTAATGGTGCTTTCGTCCACCATCCAAAAGACGACCATTTTAAAAATAAACATGAAGTACTAGATTTAGACTTATCGCATGAGATTATTCAGTCACTAAACAACTTTGGTGTTTCCAATATTATTGCTGAAGTAAAAGATTATGTCTTTTTAAATAATTTTGACCAAAAATTATTTGATGGTTTTTCAATGGGAAACCCTAAAATAGAAACCGGTGACTTACTTAATTCCTTAAATGAATCACCTACTTCAATTTTAGTTGAAGCTGAAGAGTTTATGATTCCTAGAATCAAGCAAATGCTTACACGTTTCTATGCTGAAAACATTGAACACCGAAGATGGGGCTCACCCTTCCCAGTTATTGAAATCGTAAAACAAGGTATTAGTAAAGCAAGAGGTATAGATTATGTTAAATCCTATTTAGATATGGATAGAAATCATATTATTGCATTTGGCGATGAAGATAATGACTTAGAAATGATAAAATATGCCAAACATGGCATTGCTATGGAAAATGGTTTAGACGAATTAAAACATGTCGCAAATCATGTAACTTATTCAAATAATGACGATGGTATTGGTCGCTATTTAAATGATTTTTTCCATTTAAACTTATCTTATGAAACAGTAGTAGAATCACATATTTAATTATTAAATTTATAGGGGGCTATATACTATGAATAAAATTGTAGTGGTTGGGGCTGTTGCTGGAGGTGCAACCGTTGCTAGCCAAATCAGAAGATTAGACCATGTGAGTGAAATCATCGTTTTTGAAAAAGATAGAGATATGAGTTTTGCTAACTGTGCACTGCCTTATTATTTAGGAAATGTCGTAGATTCTAGAGACAAAGTATTAGAAGCAACGCCAGAGTCTTTCTATGATTCTAAAAAGATTGTTGTTAAGCCCTATCACGAAGTAACTGCAATTAACGACAAAACGCAAACAATTACCGTATATAACAAGCAAGATAATACGACGTTTGAAGAAGGCTATGACACTTTAATTCTAAGCCCAGGATGTAGCGCGAATTCTTTAAACTTAAATAGTGATATCAGTTTTACATTAAGAAATATGGAAGATACTGATGCCATTGAAAACTTTATCGAACGACAAAGCGTTAAAACAGCACTTGTCGTTGGTGCGGGATATATTGGATTAGAAATATTAGATAATTTACATCATAGAGGTATTGAAAGCACATTAATACATCGTTCAACTCATGTGAACAAATTAATGGATAGTGATATGAACCAGCCCATTTTTGATGAAATGAAAGCAAGAGATATCAATTATCGTTTAAATGAAGAAATTGTAAAAGTGAATGGTCATGAAGTTCATTTTAAATCTGGTAAAGTTGAACACTATGATTTGATTATTGAAGGGATTGGCGTTAAACCTAATTCAGAATTCATTCAATCATCAAATGTAACTTTAGACAGTAAAGGTTACATTCCAGTAAATGATCGGTTTCAAACGAACATTGAAAACATTTATGCTTTAGGTGATATTATTACTTCTCATTATCGTCATGTAGACTTAACTGCACATGTACCTTTAGCATGGGGGGCTCATAGAGCAGCAAGTATTATTGCAGAACAACTAGCAGGAAATACTTCAGTACACTTTAAGGGTTATTTAGGCGCAAATATTGTAAAATTCTTTGATTATACCTTTGCCAGTGTTGGCGTAACACCACAAGAATTAGATAACTTTGATTATGAAATAGTAGAAGCTAACCAAGGAGAACATGCAGGTTATTACCCAGGAAATACTAAGTTACATTTACGTGTCTATTTCGATAAATCTAGCAGACGTATCATTCGTGCTGCTGCTGTAGGAAAAAATGGTGCTGATAAACGTATAGATGTTTTATCTATGGGCATGTTGCATAAATTAACCATTGATGAGCTTACTGAGTTCGAAGTTGCTTATGCTCCACCTTATAGTCGACCAAAAGATATTATCAACATGATAGGCTATAAAACGCGTAATAAATAATTATTAGGAACTAATGCAGAGATAGAAATCATTTCATATTGATCTCTTTTGTTAATGGATTTATTCAACATAATAAACACCACCACTGTTCAATTATATATATTATAGTATTTTCAGTTTAATGTTGGCAGTGGTTTGGGCCGACGCCTGCGAGAAGCGCACTAGCCGAAGACTACAGGCTAAGGCAGTTCCCGCGGAAAGCGTGCACAAAAAAACTGCCAACAAAGTCGGAGACTTTGTCGACAGTCTGAACGGAGACATTAAATTGTCTCCGTTTTTTACATACCAAACATTTGTGTGATTGGTCCTTGCGGTAAAATAACACCAATAATCATAGTAATTATAATTAATGCAATCGTGCCCCACATCATACCGTTGCTTGATTGTCCTTTTTTGCGTTTTGTAACTGTAACTTCCATTAACGCTACTACAGCAACACCACATATCATCTTCAATGTTAATAACATGTGTCCGCCTGAATTTCCATCACCAAATGCTTGAATCCAGATCCAAAATCCTGAAATTAAGACTAAAACCATGAATAATCTTAATAGCATATGAATTGGTTTAAAATAAGGTGTTGCGCCTTGTTTTTCTGAGAAATTAAAATAAGCTGCGAAAAACAAGATAATTAATAATACCCAACTTGCAATATGCATATGTAACATATATGATACCCCCACACTATTTTTACTTTTTATAAAAAATATAAATACATAATTACTTTTAATTACAAAACTAAAAGCGTACTTCTCTAATCATACTGAAAAAGTATATGTTTTTCAAAAAAAGTTCTGCACTTCACATTTTATCTTTAATTTCAATTTAAAGCAATATCATTACTTTGTTTCAAAAAAATTAGGCTAACTTTATAATCATTAGCCTAATTGGTTTATTTTTATTTTTCTGATATGAAATTTGTTAAAGTACCAATATTATCAATCGTTACTTTTACCTCATCACCTGGCTGTAAGAACTTAGGAGGGGTCATACCTGCACCCACACCAGCTGGTGTACCAGTAGCAATGATATCACCAGGATGTAATGCTACATACTTTGAAATCTCTTCAATCAATTCATCGATTTTAAGAATCATTTCCCCTGTATTACCATCTTGACGAATTTCATTATTTACTTTAGTTACAATATTTACATCTTCAGGTGTTGGTAATTCATCTTTTGTTACAATATATGGACCAACTGGGCAACCACCAGTTAAACTTTTAGATAAGAATGCTTGGTCCTGTTCGTTTTGAGCTTTACGGTCAGTAATGTCATTAATGATTGTATAGCCATATACATAGTCAAGTGCTAAAGCTTTTGGAATTTTTTCACCTGATTTGCCTATAACAATACCTAGCTCACCTTCATAATCTAACTGATCTGTAATATCTTTATGGTTTGGTATTACACTATTATCACCCGTTAACGATGAAGCTGCCTTTGTGAAGACGTATAAACGTTGTACCTCATGATTCAATTCACTTGCGTGATCTTGATAGTTACGTCCAAAAGCAATCACATTATTTGTTGGCGTTACTGGAGGTAAAAACTCAATATCTGTAAATGCAACTTTATATTCTTCAGCTCTGCCGCTATCTTCTGCCGCTACGACTGCTTTACGTACTTGTTCTTGGAAATCTAATATTTGGTTTTGTTGAAGACCATTCAATAATGTCTTAGGATGAAAGTCTCCTTCCGCAAAATCTGCAAAGACTTTTTTCAAGTCCCAAGCAGCTTCTTCTCTTTTAACTTTCACACCATAAGATGTCTGTTCATTATGTCTGAATGATAAAAATTTCATTCAATATCAGCTCCTCATCTATATCTTATTACATATTATAACTATATTTAGTAATAAATCACAAATAAATACCCATTATTTTCAAAAAATTCAATAAACACTGTCTTAGATATCACATCATTATTTTAAATAAGTCACTTTACGCCACAACCACTCAATAGGTCCATATCTATAAAATTTCAGATACATATAACAGAAAATAAGTTGCAAACTATATACAATAAACACGATAATATAAGATTCGTAAAGTGGCAGCTTATTATAAAAACCTAAGCCTGCAAAAATAAATGTAAAAATAAAACTTTGCATTAGGTATACTGTTAAACTTAATTTTCCTGGATACTTAAAAACACGCACTATTTTAGAAAACCGGTTAAATTGACAACAATAGATAAACAATAATATGTAACCAAATGCTACAATTGGACCACCAATCATAGCGCTAATAATAGCAAAAGCTTGATTTCCATAATCAATTACATATGGCATTTTAAAAGCATATCCTACAACTAACATAACAGATACATATAAAATATGACGATAACGACTTTGATTAGATTGTACTTTTTTAATCAAGTTGTATTTTTGTGCTGCCATTCCTAAGAACACATACGGTAAAAATTCAAAATATGCAGAAAAAGTTACTGTATCTATAATATTATAAATATTTTCAGCAGCATTTATTTTTAAATAGTTAAAATATTCACCACTTTGCTTAAAGTTGACGACTTCAGAAACAGTATATCCGCTTATGTTAATAGTACTGTATGGATCATCGAAGAGTGTCACTAAAAAAGTAGGTAAAATCAACATCAATACTTTTATTACAAACAAAACAATACCTATTTTTAAAAGTTGCTTCGCATTTTTTTTAATAAATAATACTGCAATCATCCCAGTAAATGCATAGCTGAATAAAATATCACCTGAAAAAAGTAAAAAACCGTGTAATGCACCTAATATTAATAAAATTATTAATCTCCTATAAATAAAAGGATAGTATTTCATTGATCTTTTTAGACTATGCTTATACATTATGGCTAAACCATAACCAAATAAAAAAGTGAAAATGGGATAAAAAGAACTAATCACAAAAAGTGTAACGCCTCTTAATAAACTTTCATCTATGCCCTTCACTAAATCAGGGAGAAATGATTCTTCATATGGCATACTAAAAGTCAAAATATTCATCAATACAATGCCTAACAAACTGAATCCACGTAAAGCATCTAATTCAAATATTCTCTGCTGTGTCGACACTGTTTAGCACTCCTTTATCAAAACATTATTTTATCGACTTATCATCTATTGAAAGCTGACCAAATTTAAAGAAATATAGATAGCCTTTAACAGATTTACCAAGGATGGTCTGTAAGGTGTTTCTATAATATTCCATTTGTATTTTATAACGGGTGCGTAATTGATTTCCGACTTCTTCATCTGACATATGCAAACGTCTATTAAAAGCATCTGTTTTATAATCAACAAAGTAATATTGGTCATCTTTAATAAAAATTAAATCAATCATCCCTTGAATAATTGATGCATCAGTTTCTCCATCTTGCAACTGGTCTACCTTTGCTTGATTAACAACGAAAGGTAATTCACGATAAATATAATCACTTTGCGCTATCGTAAGATACAAATCGCTTTCAACAAAATTATGAATATCTTGAAATTGAATATCAGCTTTTGCGTCTTTAGGAATGATAGATTTAACAATTAACTGGTCAACAAATGCTTCAATTTCTTCTGAAGTTAACCTTTCTTGTTTAAATGGCAAATGCTGCATGACTGTATGCATCAATGTCCCAACTTCATTTGCTTTTCTTTTAGTTTGATGACTTAAAAATGCAGGTCTTTCGTATGCAGTCGTACCAATACGATACTGTCGAACTCTATCATAATTTGTATCCGCTTGTTCCGTTTCTAATTGTCGTTTCAATTCAGAAACAGACTGTTTTGAAGGTTTTTCCTTAGCTTCCTGATACGGATAGACGTATGTTAATTGTTGATGTATTTGTGTTTTTAAGGTGTCATTGCCACTATTCATATTCTCAATGTCACTAACAGTACGCTGTTCACTATCTGAAATAACTTGTTCTGAAGCAACATCTTCATAAAACTCTGTAGTCAATTTCACATAAGGTTTCATCGTAGCATCAATATCATCTATCGATTGCTCGAATCGCATTTCACTTGGTAATGACGATGATTGATATTTTGCTAGTATTGGATATATCATATCAATCGGTCTTTGGGCTGTAATTCGATAACTTACTGGTAAATGTGTTTCCGAGACAGAAACCTGCTCAAGTTGTGTTAATTCTTTCTCATCTTTAACACGACCAATCAAAAATAATTGTTCTTTAGCACGCGTCAATGCCACATAAATCAATCTCATCTCTTCTGAAACCATTTCTTTTTCTGCGATTGCTTTCAAAGTGACTGAAGATAATGAGGGATACGCTAAATTTGACTCAACATCGTAATACGTCATACCAAGTCCATAATTTTGGTTTAAGATGACAGGTTTGTGTAAATCGTCTCTTCTAAATTTACGTGATAAGCCAGAGTAAATAACAAATGGAAACTCTAACCCTTTACTACTATGAATTGTCATCATTCGTACTACATCATCATTAGGACCTATAATATTTTCTTCACCGAAATCTTTTCCTCGATCCATAAGTTCATCAATAAACCGAATAAATTGATATAAGCCGCGAAAACTAGAATTTTCAAATTCTACTGCTTTATTAAACAATCCATATAAATTCGCACGTCGCCCTTTTCCACCAATAAGTCCACTGAAATATTGAATAACATAATGATCATTGTAAAATTTATCAATAAGTTGATATACAGGATGATTTTGACTGTAGTCTTGATACATAGCTATATCATTTAAAAACAATTTTAATTTTTTGACTAGTTTTTTATTGGCAACATCATTATCCATATAATGTTGTATAGATTGGTAAAAATAATCATCATGAGGACTAAACACTCTAATGTTCGATAATTCATCTTCTGTAAATTGATAAATAACTGAACGCATTAACCCTACTAAATAAATATCTTGTAGCGGGTTGTCAATTGTTCTTAAAAAGGACAATATCAATTGTACTTCTGTTTGTTCAAAATACCCTTCCTTACTATTCACATGAAACGGAATATTATGATCTTTAAATGCTTGTTGTATTTTTCGCGCTTGCCCATATGACCTTTCTAATATAACGATATCTTTGTAATTAGGCTTTCGATATTGTTGTGTTTTAATATCATAGATTTCATGATTATTCATTATTTTTTCAACTTGTTGCACAATGTATTCTGCTTCTTGTTCAGAACCATTTAACTCAGAAGATGCATCTTCTACTAACATATTTAAATTTACATCATGTGGCTTGTTGTCAAAGGGAGCTCCATAATATAACTGTGCTGCATCATCATAGTTAATCTCACCTACAGATTCATCCATCATATGTTTAAATACGTAATTAGTCGTTGTTAACACTTCTAATCTTGAACGGAAATTTTGAGATAAATCTATACGTAAACCATAAGATGAACCTTCTATAGTAAAACGATTATATTTTTCGATAAACAAACTAGGATCTGCTTGTCTAAATTTATAAATCGACTGTTTTACGTCCCCTACCATAAATAAGTTGCCATCATGTTCTGCACCACGTTTAATACAAGACAAAATCTTTTCTTGTACTCTGTTTGTGTCCTGATATTCATCTACTAATATTTCTTCGAACTGTTCACGATAAGTTTGTGCAATGATTGAAGGTGAACCATCATCATTTGTTAAAATTTTCAAAGCAAAATGTTCATAATCTGAGAAATCTAAAATATTTCGACTGCGTTTTTTTTGATTAAAAAATGTTATGACATCTTTGGTAATAAGACCAAGATAAGCTACTCTAGGCGCTAAACGTTGCATATCTGCTTTTAGATTTTCTGAAGATCTTGAAAAATAATCATTTTTAACTTTTGATACTAATTTTTTATAATTATCATAATATGCTTTACCATCATCATAAGCATCTATCATCATTTCATTCGCTTCTTTAATCTTTTTATCTTTTCGAGGGAATGTTTTTTCAAATTCGTGTTGCACGATTGCTTCATGATTGATATAGCCATTTTCCATAGCTTTACTTAAAAATTGTTGTTCTTTTTCGATAACTGCAATTTGTTTATCAACTTGCTCCAGCATCATAAATAAATCATAACTTTTATTTAATGACTCTAACGCTGATTCCATAAATATCATAGCCAACTCATTTAGTAATTTTAATAATGCTTCTTGTTGTGCTTCATCTTTATATGGTGTTGAAAGATGGCTTAACCAATTCAAAGGATCGGGATTAGCAACACTAAAGAAATACATTTTTTTTACAATATCTCTAAGTTGCTCGTCATTTCTATCTGAAGACAATTGTTCAGTCAAATCAACAAAATGAGGATTTAATATATCGTAATGTTGTTCTAAAACTTCATCAATGGTTTGTTCAAGTAGCAAAATATTTTCCGCTTCACCACTTGTTTTAAAGTTTGGATCAATGTCTAATACATCGTAATGTTGCTGAATTAACTTTAAACAAAAACTGTGAAGTGTAGAAATTTGAGCTTGATGAATTTTAATGCGTTGATTCTTTAGATGTGTATTATCAGGTGATTCAATAAACGCTTCTTGAATACGTTGGTCTACACGTTGCTTCATCTCTCTTGCACTTGCATTAGTAAATGTTACAACTAATAAACGATCTACGTCGATTTCATCTCTAAGAATGCGTTGAATGATACGTTCAACTAAGACCGCTGTTTTACCAGAGCCTGCAGCTGCTGCTACAAGTATATCTTGATCTTTTGCAAAGATACTTTTCCACTGATTATCGGTCCACCTTGTATCAGCTGGTTTCACAGGAATCTCACTTATCATTCTTCTTCCTCACTTTCTAATTCCATATTTTGTATCGCTTCAATTGGGTTAATTGTTTCATCTACAGTTCTATAGCGTTTACTATCAATCATGCCATCAACATGACAGACTGGTTTATAGCTACAGAAATCACATGGCAGTGTTTGATTATACTTCATGGGTGCTACTTCTGTATGTCCATCCATAATATTAGATGCTGTTTCTATAAAATTTTGTTTATTATGCTGAATTAATTTGTAAATAGTTTTTTCGTCCGCAACTTTACTATTAGATTTAATACCACCGTCTTTTTTTAAACCTAAAGGTACAATATCTGAATTATAGCTTGGTTCTATTCGCGTATCAAAAGCGTCTAATACTGCTTCATCACTATTCAATAAGCCACTTAGTTTAAAAGATTGAATAAATTCTAAATCTCTTTTCGTCTCATTTAATTCATTCCAAGCAAGTTTAATACGTGGTTCATGAACATGAAAATACAATAACCCACCTGGTTTAGTCATATTCGTTAGTCCGAGTCTAGATTTATTTTGTAATACAATATCCATATAGGTCATCATTTGCATTTGCATACCATAATAGACTTTTGTTAAATCTAAGGTCCCACTATATTTTGATGATTTATAATCAATAATATTTACAAAACTTTCATCTCCATGGTTATACGTATCTATCCGGTCAATTTGTCCCCGAATATTGATAGGAACCCCTTGTGTTGTTTGTAAAGGCTGAGCATATAGCTCTTGATTGTCCCTTGGTTTTTTTCTGAAACTAGCTTCAAAACGTTGCGGCATAAATTTACTGTAACTACCTTGATATTTTAACGCGGTTAAAGTTGTTTCTACTATTGAACCTATGCGCTGTGACAAATAGCGGTAATAAGCTGTTGAATTTAATAAATTAAATTGTATCTCTGGGAGAATTTCAGATAATGCGTCACTCGTTAATTTTTGAATTTGCTTTACGTTTAAATTTTTGAAGTCACCATTAATTTTTTCAGAAATAAATTTTAATACTTGATGGAATATATCACCTAAATCAAAGTTTTCTAGTTTATATTTTGTACGTTCATTAAGTCGTAAACCATGTGAAGCAAAGTGTTTGAATGGGCATGATTGATACCCTTCAAAACGTGATACGCTGGCATTAATGGTCGTACCATATAAATCTTTTGATAGTGCCTCACTTAATTGTACTGTCTTATTATCGTAAGTGAGAGATGATAATAAATAATTAAGGCCCGCATTTAATTTCTCATCATCTCTCATAACTTGATATGTATCTAACCATGTATCTGCGACAACTTCTTCATCAAGCCACGCTTTGAGCGATTCAAATAATGCAATTTTTGTTTGATGTGGATGTTCCATTAACGTTAGTGGATTTGCTTGATGTTGACGATGGATGTTTTGTACTTCAAGATTTGTAAACAGTTGTTGAATTTGACTTAAAAATGGACTCGCTTCTTTTTCATCTCCACTTGCGCCCATTAATGAATACGAGAATGTCACTTCTGAACGCCCTCTCGTCATAGCAATATAGCAAACAAATGCTTCATCCATTTGTAATATATCTGATGTTGGACTTAATTCAATCTCAGATTGTTCTTCGAAATATTTTTTCTCTTCATCTGTAATTAAGCCTGAAGCACTAACAGTCTGCGGTAAAATACCGTCATTTACACCAACTAAATACACATGCTGCTTATTATCAACTTTTGCTAGGTCCATGGTACCAACGCTAACTTGATCAAGTGTTTGAGGAATCATTACAAATTCCAATTGATCCAAACCAATATCTAATAGCTCTAAAAATCTACTTTTTGTTAAATCTTGAGTTCCAAATACTGTAACTAAATCATCTAATGTTTGAATAAAACCATGCCATATTTGATCAATTTCTTCTGCTTTACGGTGTTCGCCTTCAGCATCTAACGTATCACGTTCTGTCATTAACTGGCTGGGTAAATCAAATGATTCGATTGCTTCATAAAATGCCGTTGCAAAATCAACAGCTGTTGTTGCATTCGCCATTTGATTTTCAAAGCGCATAATTTTATCTATCACATCTACTTTTAATTGGATGACCCTCTCAAATGTTTCACGTTCTTCATCTGTTAAAGGTTGCCGTTTTAAACCCATTTTTCTAAATTGTTCAATTTGGAAATATTTATCATCTATCCAACGTTTGCCATAAATACCACGTTCTAATACAAAATTTTCTAAAATATCAATTAAGTATTGGCTGTCTTTAAATTTTTTAGTTAAAATATTTGTTTTAAACAAACGCATGAGTGGTTCAAAGTTCCAATTTGTCTGAAGTACTTCAATTAATGAACGGAACATTTCCATTATAGGATGATGCGTCATTGATGACTTGACGTCAATGTTATACGGGATGTCATATTGAGGTAAAATAGATTCCATTAAATATGCATATGACTCATCTCTATATAAAATAGCAATATCTTGAAACCGTCTACCCAATTCACGATTTTCTTTTAGAATGCGTCTTGCAATTTCATTTATTTCTTCTCGCATCACTGATGATTCTATAATAGAGATGTGTCCATTTGACGCAATTGGTTCAAATTGCAATGCATTAAAGTTTTGTTCTAAATGTGTTAAATCATCGTGAATGAATCTTTGCTGTTGATAAAATTGCTTGATATTTAAATCAATATTTAATTCATTTGCGATATCTTGCATATGTGTTAAAGATTCTGACGGCTTTCTAAATAAACTAAAAATATCTTTATCTCCATCAGTAGTTAAAGCAACTGTAACTTTTTTAGTATTTTGAACTAATGACCGAATGATTTGATATTCGATTGTAGAAAAGTTATGAAATCCATCAATGTAAATCTCGGCACGTTGCAACCATTCAGACTGATTCATCACTTCAATAAATCGTTGCAAACTATCCTCAGTAGAAATATATTCTCCACGAATTCTATCTTCTAAATGTTTATATATTAATGCAATGTCTTCTAATTTATGCTTAGTCCTCGTTTGTAAGTGGTTGGTTGCTATATAATCTTCAATATGTTGTGGTGAAACTGCATATTTCTTAAAATCTTGTATTTGTTCATATAATTTTTCACTGAAACCATAGTATTTCACTTGTGATTGATACAATTTTAACTGTGACTGATGTTGTTGAATAATGTCATAAATCATCATTTCAGTACCAACTTTGGATAACTGTTGTTCTGTTAATCCTCCAACTTCTTGAAAAACACGATGACTTAAGCGTTCAAAATGGAGCACTTCAGTTCTCAAACTGCCATATAATAATGGATCGTTTACGAAGGCTTGTTCTAGCTGAAAAGTGTTTTGGGTAGGTGCGATTAATATAATAGGATCCCCTAATGGATTTTGTTTCATTTTTGTTTTTATTTCTTCTATTACACTGTATGATTTACCAGTGCCAGCTCTCCCAATATAAGCATTGAATTCCATTGCATACAACAACTCCTTTGATTTATATTTTAACATATTAAGCATTGTACTTTGTTTATTAGTCTATGTGATTTACCTACACTTATGTTCATATATTAATTAAATATTGTATTGCTTTTATATTTAAAAAACATTCCATTTCTCAAACGGTTAATAAACTACAATTTGTACAATCGTTCTATATAAAAAAACCTGAGACATTTGGATGTCTCAGGATATATATGCATATATTATCTATTCATAACTGACATCTGGATTAAATCCAAATGTCATCTTATTAAGTGGCCAATATCTAAATGAAACTTTACCTACCACCTTATCTTCATCAATCAAACCAAATGAACGACTATCTTTACTCACTTCACGATTATCACCTAATACTAACAATTTCCCTTCTGGAATTTTGTTTTTACCATCAGCCTGATTGAAATCTTCTGTTTTATAAGTACCTGTAATATATTCACCTAGTTTATGTTTTTCATTGTAATCTAAATAAGGTTCATCAACTTTTTTACCATTAACATATAATTGATCTTTTTTATATTCAATGTTATCTCCAGATGTACCAATGATACGTTTTACATAATCTTGTTCTTTATTGGCATGGAATACAATGACATTTCCCTTTTCTAAATGTCCTAGTTTTTGACCAAACATATTTACAACTACACGTTCACCATCTTTTAAGGTTGGATCCATAGAATCCCCTTTGACTGTGTATGATTTTGCAACAAAATTTGTAATCAATAATACTAACGCTACTGCGACAACAATTGACACAATCCATTCTAGTATTTCTTTTTTCACTTTTTACACCTCGTCTATTTATTTAAAGTTTACTGTGAAGTTGCTTAAAGGGTAATACCTTAAACTTACATCACCAATAATGTCTTCTCGTCGAACAAAGCCTTCTGTTCTAGAATCATTTTTTATTTCACGATTATCATTCAGTACAAAGTATTCGTCTGGTGGAATAATATCTCCTTCAGAACCTTTAATATTTCTGAGGGACAAATCATCAATACTTGACTCAGTATACCTTTCATCTACTTGTCTGTCATCTCTATACAATTGATTGTTTTTAAAAGTTATAGATTGGCCGGGCTTTCCGATAATTCTACCAATATGTACATCGTCACCTTTGTGATACATGATGATATCGTTTAGCTTTAACATGTTAAAGGTTGTTTTGATTTTATTAACAATCACACGATCGTTCTGTTTCAACGTCGGCGTCATACTTTTATCTTGTATGACTGCTCCTGTAACAATAAAAGTCTGAATCAATATTACAATAATAATCGCAAATATTATAGAAATCAAATGTTTTACTACCTTACCCAAATTCTCACTCCTCTGGAGAATGCATAAAATATCGTTCAAGTTTTCTACCTATAAACCAAACGACAATAATAACAATAATAATGATAATCAACCTTAATGGCTCTGTAAATAGCGTCGTAATATCATTACCTAACCATCCAATTAAACCGATCATTATCAATTTCGAACTGAACAATACGACAAGATAAACGTGTGCTCTGATATGCGACAGGCTCACTACCAAGTTCACTAATGCACTTGGTGTAAACGGAAAACATAATAGAATAAAAATCGGGATAACCCCTTTTCTATCTATAAAATGTATTAATCTCTGCACTGAGGTACGTTGCTGTAATTTTTTCATATAACGTGTATGGTTCAATCTTCGAAAGCCTAAAAATACAAGATAGCTCCCTAAAACAGTACCCAACCATGCTAATAATGTGCCCATCCATAATCCGAATGCATTCACATTAACAATCACAAATACAATAATAGGTAGTATTGGGATAAAAGCTTCAATAAAAGGCAATAAAAACCCTACGATATAACCTAAACTGCCAAATAAATCAAACCAATACTGCACTTGTTCTTGAGTCATTTCATCAATCCCTACCATTATTGTTAGTCAACGATAATTATAAGTATATTATAGCGGTTTTAAAACAATTATGTATGCTTTTGTGCAAATATCAGTCTCAAGTACCAAAACAGTTAATGACATCTCACAGAAAAGATGATGTGCATGGATAAAATAAGGCACATACAAAAAAATGATTTCCGCCTAATTAGTGCGGAAATCATTTTGCCAGTCATTTTTTAGATTTATAAATAGCTAAAATTATAAACGCTTTTCTAATGCTTCTTTTTTATCTTCAAAACCTGGTTTACCTAATAACGCGAACATATTTTGTTTATATGCTTCTACGCCTGGTTGGTTAAACGGATTGACCCCAAGTTGGTAGCCGCTCATCGCACAAGCCATTTCAAAGAAATAAACAAGATAACCAAATGTTTCTTCATCAAGTTGAGGAACGTTAATTACTACATTCGGCACGCCTCCGTCAGTATGTGCTAATAAAGTACCTTCAAAGGCTTTAGTGTTTACTTCATCTATTGTTTTGCCTGCTAAATAATTTAATCCATCTAAGTTTTCACTATCTTCTTCTATAGTAATGTTATGTTTTGGTGTGTTTACTTTGACAACCGTTTCGAATAAGAAGCGGCGACCTTCTTGCACATATTGTCCAAGTGAGTGTAAATCAGTTGTATAGTTTGCACTGGATGGATAGATGCCTTTATAATCTTTACCTTCTGATTCACCAAATAATTGTTTCCACCACTCGTTGAAATATTGCATTGAAGGTTCATAGTTTATTAACATCTCAGTGTCATAGCCTTTTGCATATAAAATATTACGAATACTAGCATATTGATAAGCAATATTATCTTCTAGGTTTTCTGAAGAAAGTTCTTCTCTGGCTTTAGCAGCACCGTCCATCATAGCTTCAATATCAATACCAGCAACAGCTATTGGTAATAAACCTACTGCTGTTAAAACGGAGTAACGGCCACCAATATCATCAGGAACTACAAACGTTTCATAACCTTCATTTGTTGCTAATTGTTTTAAAGCACCTTTTTCTTTATCTGTAGTTGCAAAAATACGCTGTTTGGCCTCTTCTTTACCGTATTTATTTTCTAAGATTTGCTTAAATAGTCTAAATGAAACTGCTGGTTCTGTTGTAGTACCAGATTTAGAAATAACATTAACTGAAAAATCTTTACCGTCTAAATAATGAATTAACTCTTGCGTATATGTTGAAGATAAATGATTACCTACAAAGACAATTTCAGGATATTCATTACTATTTCTAAAAGCTGGTGTTAACATTTCAATTGCAGCACGTGCACCTAAATATGAACCACCAATACCAATCACTACAAATACATCTGAATTTTTTTTAACACGTTTAGAAGCTTCTAAAATACGTGAAAACTCTTCTCTATCATAATTAACAGGTAAATCAATCCAACCTAAGAAGTCACTACCAGCACCTGTTCCTTCATGAATTGTATTATGAATTGATTTAACAATATCTTTTTGTTGCTGTAATTCATGTTCGCCGAAAAATTCTAAAGTTTTACCATAATCTAATTGAATATGAGTCATCTAAATTGCCTCCAGTGTTTTTGATTTCATACATATTTTACTAAGTTTATTTTGACTATTCAAACAACTAGCCTACAAAACAAAATTTTTATAATTATTTTATCTTATTCATTTCTTATATAACAGATAGAATATCTAATAATATATTCATTAATATATACATCACTACAAGGCACATAAAATTTATAAACAACTACAAATCACCACATAAATGGATATTCGAATTGTGAGAAATTTCTACAATTTGCATAATTATGTATAAAAATGGTTTTATTTTCATAATTCTTCTGCTATACTTACTAATATCAAATTTATAAACAACATATTTAAAAATTCAATTGAGGTGTAATATATGAAGGAAAAAATAGTTTTAGCATATTCTGGCGGTTTAGATACAAGTGTGGCCGTAAAATGGTTGATAGATAAAGGCTATGATATCGTGGCTTGCTGTTTGGATGTAGGTGAAGGTAAGGACTTAGACCTAGTTCATCAAAAAGCTTTAGATATGGGAGCAATTGAATGTCATATTATTGATGCCACTGAAGAATTCAGTGAAGATTTTGTTTCATATGCAATCAAAGGCAATCTGATGTATGAAGGCACGTATCCATTAGTATCCGCATTATCAAGACCTTTAATTTCAAAAAAATTAGTTGAAATTGCTAGTAAAACAAATGCAGTAGGCATTGCACATGGTTGTACCGGCAAAGGTAATGACCAAGTTCGTTTTGAAGTTGCAATAAAAGCGTTAGACCCAGAGTTAAAAGTATTTGCACCAGTTAGAGAATGGGCCTGGAGCCGTGAAGAAGAAATTGATTATGCAATCAAACATAATATTCCAGTACCGATCCAACATGATTCTCCGTATTCTATTGATCAAAATCTATGGGGAAGAAGTAATGAATGTGGTATTTTAGAAGATCCATATGCCGCACCACCTAAAGATGCATTTGACTTAACAAATGAAATCGAAGATACACCTGACGAAGCTGATGAAATCGTACTTACGTTCAAACAAGGCCTACCTATCGCTTTAAATGGTAAATCTTATAAATTAAGTCAATTAATTTTAGATTTAAACAAATTAGCTGGTAAACATGGTATTGGGAGAATTGATCATGTAGAAAATAGACTCGTTGGTATTAAATCAAGAGAAGTTTACGAAACGCCTGCAGCAGAAGTCATAATGAAAGCACATAAAGCACTTGAAACGATTACTTTAACTAAAGATGTAGCACATTTTAAACCTGTTATTGAAAAACAATTTTCGGAACAAACATACAATGGGCTTTGGTTCTCTCCACTGACAGATAGCTTAAAAGCTTTTGTGGATAGTACACAAAAATTCGTTTCTGGTGATGTACGTATTAAATTATTTAAAGGCAGTGCTGTTGTAAACGGCAGAAAATCACCTCATACACTATATAACGAAAAATTAGCTACTTATACTAAGGAAGATGCATTTAATCAAGAATCTGCAGTCGGTTTTATTGATATCTTTGGTTTACCTACAAAAGTTAATTCTATGTTACATGGTGGTTACTTAGATGAGTAATAAAGCATGGGGAGGAAGATTTAGTGAGCAGCCCGAAGATTGGGTCGATGAATTTAATGCCTCCATTCACTTTGATAAAACACTCATTCAATATGATGTGCAAGGAAGTATTGCTCACGCTCAAATGTTAGCCAAACAAGATATCATAACTGATGAAGACTGTAAGCAAATAGTTAAAGGTTTAACATCAATTTTAAATGATTATGAACAAGGTAATTTAACGTTCGATGTTTCTTTAGAAGATATTCATCTCAACATCGAACATGAACTAATTAAACGTATCGGTGATGCAGGCGGTAGATTGCATACAGGACGTAGCAGAAATGATCAAGTCGCTACTGATATGCACTTATATACAAAAGATGAAGTTACTCAGATTATTGAGCTCGTCAATGATTTGCAACAAACCATCGTCAATATCGCAGAACAACATGTCAATACAATTATGCCAGGTTATACACATTTACAAAGAGCACAGCCTATTTCATTTGCACACCATATACTAACGTATTACTGGATGTTAGATAGAGATAAATCACGTTTTCAGGATAGTTTGAAGCGTATCGATATTTCCCCACTTGGTGCAGCTGCACTAAGCGGAACGACTTATCCAATCGATCGTCATGAAACGCAATCTTTATTGAATTTCAGCTCTGTTTATGAAAACAGTATAGATGCTGTAAGTGATAGAGATTATATTGTAGAAACATTGCATAACATATCATTAACAATGATACATTTATCGCGTTTTGCTGAAGAAATCATCTTTTGGTCATCAGCAGAAGCCAATTTTGTAACTTTATCAGATGCGTTTTCAACAGGCTCGTCAATCATGCCACAAAAGAAAAATCCTGACATGGCAGAGTTAATAAGAGGTAAAGTAGGACGTACCACAGGAAACCTAATGAGCATATTAATGACGCTCAAAGGTCTACCCTTAGCATATAACAAAGATATGCAAGAAGATAAAGAAGGCTTGTTTGATGCTGTTCACACGATAAAAGGTTCCTTGCGTATTTTTGCAGGTATGATAGATACAATGACTGTGAATGTCGACCGTCTGCATCAAACTGTTTATAATGATTTTTCAAATGCTACTGAACTGGCAGATTACATAGTCAATAAAGGAGTTCCTTTTAGAACAGCACATGAAATTGTAGGGAAAATCGTACTATGGTCAATTCAACATAATGTTTATTTATTAGATGTGCCATTGGAAGAATATCAAAATGCGCATTCAAGTATTGATTCTGATATTTATGATTTCTTAAAACCAGAAAATTGTGTTAGCCGTAGAATTAGTTATGGTTCTACTGGACAAACAGCTGTGGAGCACCAATTATCAGTCATAAAGCAACAACAGGATACAAATTAACAAACTTTAGAGTAGCATTTAGGACATAAATCCCAGAAAAACAGCACTCAGATGATTTAATTCAATTCATCTGAGTGCATTTTTTATTCAATACTTCGTAATGTTGGCTCGCTTTCTTAAGGAACAGCTTCAGTTTGTAGTCATTAGGTTGTCCTATTCCCTCAAGTGTCTCGCCAAAACACGTCACATTTGTCCAAAATTTTATGTCCCAGACCCGTATTCACACTATTCAAACCGCTTCGCTTTATTACACTTCATTTACTTTCTTCGATATACGATTGTATAAGTTTAATAAATTATTCAACATCACATATTTTTGAATAAAATCAATACTTTCTTTTATTATTTAGCTCAAAACTATATAGACGAATTTCTATATAGATGTTAATCTATTTAATGTTTAGGAGGTATACTTATGTCTTATAAAAGACTTTCAGCATTGCTTAAAGTTCTATCCGATTCAAGCAGATTAGAAATATTAGATTTACTTTCTTGTAGTGAATTATGTGCATGTGATTTGTTGGAACATTTTCAATTCTCACAACCTACACTAAGTCATCATATGAAGTCATTAGTAGATCACGAATTAGTAAATACACGCAAAAATGGCAACAAACGTATGTATCAACTTAATCATGCTATTTTAGATGATATCAATCAAAGTCTCAATATGATTAACACATCTAACCAACATTGCGTATGTAAAAATATGAAATCAGGTGAGTGTTAAACATGACCATTCTAGCAATTATAATTTTTCTTTTAACATTAACTTTTGTCATATGGCAACCTAAGGGATTAGATATTGGTATTATGGCTTTAGCTGGGGCTATTATAGCTATTATTACAGGTGTCGTTAGCTTTTCCGATGTAGTAGAAGTAACTGGCATTGTTTGGAATGCAACTTTAACTTTTGTAGCTGTGATTCTTATTTCATTAATATTAGATGAAATTGGATTTTTTGAATGGTCTGCGATACATATGGTCAAGGCTTCAAACGGTAACGGCTTAAAAATGTTTGTTTTCATCATGTTGTTAGGGTCCATAGTAGCAGCGTTTTTCGCCAACGATGGCGCAGCTTTAATCTTAACGCCTATCGTATTAGCGATGGTGAGAAATTTAGGATTTAATAAAAAAGTGATTTTCCCTTTTATTATCGCGAGTGGGTTTATTGCTGATACGACATCATTGCCCTTAATTGTAAGTAATTTAGTGAATATTGTTTCTGCTGATTACTTTGATATTGGCTTTATTGAATATTTTAGTCGTATGATAATACCTAATATATTCTCATTAATAGCTAGCATTCTCGTGTTGTGGCTCTATTTTAGAAAATCTATACCAAAAACATTTGATACTGAAAATCTTACAGCACCTAAAGATGCAATTAAAGATCCCAAATTATTCAAAATTTCATGGATTGTATTAGCCATATTGCTCGTTGGCTATCTTGTAAGTGAATTTATTCATATTCCTGTATCAATTATTGCTGGTATCATTGCTTTTATCTTTGTGCTCTTAGCTCGTAAATCTAAGGCAGTTCATACCAAGCAAGTGATTAAAGGCGCACCTTGGAACATTGTGCTATTTTCTATTGGTATGTATTTAGTAGTGTTTGGATTGAAAAACGTTGGTATCACCACAATTTTAGCAGATGTATTATCTAACGTTTCAAGTTATGGATTATTTGGCAGTGTCATGGGTATGGGCTTTATATCAGCCTTTTTATCATCAATTATGAACAATATGCCTACTGTATTAATAGATGCTATTGCTATTGGCCAATCCAATGTAATTGGAACGATGAAAGAAGGCATGATTTATGCGAATGTTATAGGGTCTGACTTAGGTCCTAAAATTACACCTATTGGTTCTTTAGCAACATTACTGTGGCTACATGTTTTAACACAAAAAGGTGTGAAAATTTCATGGGGAACATATTTTAGAACAGGTATTATCATTACCATTCCCGTACTATTTGTAACACTGCTAGGTTTATATCTTACACTTATCATATTTTAAGAAAAGAGGTATTTGTAATGGATAAGCAAATAATTTATTTTATATGTACAGGAAACTCGTGTCGTAGCCAAATGGCTGAGGGTTGGGGAAAGCATATATTAGGAAAAACGTGGCATGTCTATTCTGCGGGTATTGAAACACATGGTGTTAATCCTAAAGCTGTAGAAGCTATGAAAGAAGTAAATATTGATATTTCAAATCATACATCAGATTTAATAAATAGTGATATCTTAGAGCAAGCAGATTTGGTCGTAACATTATGTAGTGATGCAGATAAGAATTGTCCGATTTTACCGCCAAATGTTAAAAAAGAACATTGGGGATTTGATGATCCAGCTGGTAAATCGTGGTCAGAATTCCAACGTGTTAGAGATGAGATTAAATTAGCTATTGAAAATTTTAAAACAAGATAACACAATTAAATTATCAGTATAGTAGTTTTAACTACGAGTAAGCGTCAATTTCAATAGAAATTGACGTTTACTCGTTGATTGGGCGTCTTATATGAAGATATGAAACTAGTATGATATAGAAAATAATATTTTCTATTATATTTATACTCGAAATGTTTTAATTAGTTTAATATATTGTTATAAAAATATTAACTTTATAAAACTTAAATTTTAATCCTGTAAATGTTATTCTCAAACACACTTTTATTTTGTAGGGTTGATATGTAAATACATATCGAGGAGTGACCCATTCTTGCAAAATTTAAAAAAAGTACTATCCACGAGTATAGCAACGTTATCTTTAACTTTAATTGGAACGACATCTATAACATCTGCAAACGAAAGTAACAGCAATGTCAGTACACAACAACATGCCACCACACCATCAAACCAAAAGGATAATAACTCACATAATCCAAATAGAGCACAAAATCTAACGGGCGAGAAATATACAACGGTCGCGCATAGAGGTGCAAGTGGTTATGCGCCAGAACATACTTTTTATTCATATGATAAAAGTCACAATGCTATGGGTGCTTCTTATATCGAAATCGATCTTCAGATGACTAAAGATGGTCATCTCGTTGCCATGCATGATGAAACTGTAGATAGGACTACAAATGGTACTGGTAGAGTTGATTCATATACGCTAAAGGAATTAAAGCAATTAGATGCTGGAAGTAAATTTAATGCCGCAAATCCTCAGTATGCAAATTCAAATTATGTGGGTGCTGAAATTCCTACATTAGATGAAATATTAGAACGCTATGGTACTAATGCAAATTATTATATTGAAACGAAATCACCAGATGTTTATCCAGGTATGGAAGAAGCAGTATTAAAAACACTGAATAATCACAATATGCTTAATGAACAATCATTGAATCAAGGACATGTCTTATTACAATCATTTTCACCTGAAAGCTTAAATAAATTGCATCAATTAAATAGCAATGTCCCATTAATCAGATTATTAGATAAAGGTGAATTACGCTCATTAACCCAACAAGATTTTGACCAAATCCGTCAATACGCCATTGGTGTCGGCCCTGAATATACAGATTTAACAAAACAAAATGTTAAAAATCTTAAAAGAGCTGGTCTGCTCGTACATCCTTTCACCGTTAATAATGAAGCTGATATGCACCGCTTAAATCAATATGGAGTAGATGGTGTTTTCACAAATTACCCTGATTTATATAAACAAGTGATTCTAGATGATGAACAAAAAAATAAATAAAATAAAAAGAAGAAGTTCTTGAATTCAAGAACTTCTTCTTTTTCTACAAATTAAAATATTTAATTAAGCCCAACCACGATAACGTGCAGCTTCAGCAGTACGTTTAATACCCACAATATAAGCTGCTAAGCGCATATCAATTTTTCTATTTTGTGATAACTCATAAATTGTATCGAAGGCTGTGATTAGTTTTTCACGCAATTTTGTGTTTACTTCTTCTTCTGTCCAATAATAACCTTGATTATTTTGTACCCATTCGAAGTAAGAAACTGTTACGCCGCCTGCACTTGCTAACACATCAGGTACAAGCAATTTACCACGTTCAGTTAAAATACGTGTGCCAGCTGGTGTTGTTGGACCATTAGCCGCTTCAACAACAATATCAGCTTTAATTTCATTAGCATTGTCTTCTGTGATTTGATTAGCAATCGCTGCAGGTACAAGAATGTCACAATCAAGTTCAAACAATTCTTTATTAGAAATTGTTTCCTCGAATAGATTTGTTACAGTACCAAAGCTATCTCTTCTATCTAAAAGATAGTCAATATCAAGACCATCTGGGTCATGCAATGCACCGTAAGCATCTGAAATACCAACAATTTTTGCTCCCATATCATATAGGAATTTAGATAAGAAACTACCCGCGTTACCAAATCCTTGAATAACGATACGAGCACCTTTCAAATCTAGACCTCTTCTTTTAGCAGCTTGCTCTATTGCAATTACTACCCCTAGTGCTGTAGAGCGATCTCTGCCTTGTGATCCACCTAATACAATCGGTTTACCAGTAATAAACCCTGGTGAATTAAATTTATCTAATGAACTATACTCATCCATCATCCAAGCCATAATTTGTGAGTTAGTAAATACGTCTGGTGCTGGAATATCTTTTGTAGGTCCAACAAATTGAGATATCGCACGTACATAACCACGAGATAAACGTTCAACTTCATGTATACTCATTTGTCTAGGATCACAGATGATGCCGCCTTTACCGCCACCATATGGCAAGTCGACGATACCACATTTTAATGTCATCCACATAGATAACGCTTTAACTTCCTCGACGTCAACGTCTGGATGGAAACGCACCCCACCTTTTGTTGGTCCAACAGCATCATTATGTTGAGCACGATAACCTTTAAATGTTTGAACAGTACCATCATCCATACGTACAGGAATGCGTACTTCAAGGAATCTTAATGGTTCCTTTACTAAATCATACATCCCATCATCAAATCCCAATTTATGCAATGCTTCTTTAATAATTTGTTGCGTAGAAGTAACTAAATTATTATTCTCAATCATGATTCATTTCGCCTCTTTTTCGTTACTAATGATTTCGCTTTCACGATAATTGTAACATAAGATTTTGCTTTTTAAAGGGTTTTCAAAACTTAAGTTACAGAACATTTTTATTTAAAAACATTTCTTACTTTTTCCAATGCAAAGTCTAATTCTTCTTTGGAAATAATAAGAGGTGGTGCAAATCTAATTACTGTATCATGTGTTTCTTTACATAATAAACCTTCTTCTTTTAATTTTTCACAGTAAGGTCTGGCATTTTCATTTAATTCTATACCAATAAATAATCCACGACCACGTACTTCTTTAATTGCTGGGTGATTGATTTTTTCAAGCTCTGATTTAAAGTACTCACCTAATTCTAAAGAACGTCCTGCTAAATCTTCATCAACTAATACATCTAATGCTGCAATTGATACAGCACACGCTAATGGATTACCACCAAACGTTGATCCGTGAGAACCAGGCGTAAATACACCCAATACTTCTTCATCAGCTAATACAACTGATATTGGGAATACACCACCGCCTAGCGCTTTACCTAAAATATATACGTCTGGTTTTACATCATCCCAATCAGTAGCAAATAATTTTCCTGAACGTCCAAGTCCTGCTTGAATTTCATCAGCAATAAATAATACATTATGTTCATCACATAATTCTCTAATTTCTTTTAAATAACCTTCTGGTGGGACATTGATTCCTGCTTCTCCTTGAATAGGTTCAATTAAAATAGCAGCTGTATTTTCATTAATTGCTTCTTTAACAGCATCTATGTTACCAAAATCGACTTTGCGGAACCCATCTAATAATGGACCATAGCCTCGTTGGTATTCTGGTTCAGATGACAATGATACTGGCGCCATTGTTCGACCATGGAAGTTACCATTGAATGCAATAATTTCAGCTTGATCAGGTGCAATATTTTTCACATCATAAGCCCAACGTCGCGCAGCTTTCAATGCTGTCTCAACTGCTTCTGCACCTGTGTTCATAGGTAAGGCTTTGTCTTTACCAGCTAACTTACATATTTTTTCATACCATGCTCCTAAGTTATCACTATGAAATGCGCGTGATACTAAAGTCACTTTGTCAGCTTGATCTTTTAAAGCCTGAATAATTTTAGGATGTCTGTGGCCCTGGTTTACTGCAGAATAAGCAGATAGCATATCCATATATTTATTTCCTTCAGGATCTTTAACCCATACACCTTCAGCTTCTGAAATTACAATTGGAAGCGGCACATAATTGTGTGCACCATAATGATTTGTTAATTCAATGATTTCTTCAGATCTTGACATAATATCTCCCCTTTGTATGAAGTATATAATAATTTATTGGCAATACTCATTCATAGCATAACGTATTTATTCATTTACGAAAACTATTTTCCGAAAATACTATAAAATCGTAGATATAGAACTCAAATAGCCACTTTTAAATATCAAATTTAGAATATAGCTTTCAAAATGTAAGCCTTTACATTAATATAATGACACACTTCTGACTGTTTACACAAGCCAATTTTAATAAATTTATTAATTCTTCTTGATTAAAAACACTATCACAATATTCATACTAATTTTAGTGCCTACAATTTATAATATTTTATATAAAAATTGCTAATATCTCCGACATATATGTTATATCTTCCTAAAAAACGCCAGCACCAACAACCATTGACTATTTTTAATATAAAAGGTTACCTTAACGGTCATCAAAATTTTACACAAACAAAAAACGTCAATTTCTATATATATTCAATAGAAATTGACGTTGCTTCATAAGTAAAATATTTATACTTTACTTCAGTTTTGAAATTAAAGTGGTATTTAATATTATAAACATCTTCACATTCAAAGATTTTATTTATTGTCTGTTCTTGGTAATGGGTAAAAGCCTTTATTAAATTGTTCCCATAATTTTGGTGGCAGATGATGTTTATCTGCTCTTTGTGGGTCAAAGTGAGATAAAATTTCATCTTCTTTGCCATCTTTAATTTTACTTACAAAATTATGATCCAATAAGATTTCTCGTCCTAAAGCGACGAGTTCTACACCTGTTGACTCAATTGCTTCAATAGCCTGTTCAGCCGTAAAGATAGATCCTATACCTATTAATGGCATGCGTCCATTAATCCACTCTAAAATGAGTTTAATACGTTCTTGCCCTTTGTACTGGCCTTCACGTGTTTGAGAGTGAATATCCATTAATGAAACATGTAAGTAATCTAAAGGTTTTTCTATTAATTGCTCAATTAGTTCTTTTGTAATTTCCATGCTTATACCTGGAGATTCAGCTTCTTCTGGAGAAAATCTATATCCAACGATAAAATCTTTACTGCCATATTTTTTAACAGTTTCAGTTACTTCGTCTACTACACTTGTAGCAAATTTATAACGGTCTTCTCCCCATTCATCATTACGACGATTATAATATGGAGATACAAATTGATGGATTAAATAATGATTGGCACCGTGAATTTCAACACCATCAAAGCCAGCTTCAATGACTCTGCGCGTTGCTTCACCAAATGCTTTTATTGTTGATTCAATTTCATCATTAGTAATTTCACGTGCTTGATGGGCTTCTTGTTCACCAAAACTTTTTAATGATATAGGGCTAGGTGCCGCAACATCACCATCAGGCGTTAAATTAGGTAAAGATTGTGCACCGCCGTGATGTATTTGAACAACCGCTTTCGCACCATTTTTCTTCATAGCTTTTGCCAAACGTTTTAAGCCTTCTAAATTAGAATCATGCGCTACTGAAGGTTGCCCAGGAAAAGCTTTCCCTAAATCAGTAACATTGCTTGCTGCTGAAATTGCTAGACCAACATCTTTAGAACGTTGTTCCATATACACAATCTCTTCATTAGAAATTGTACCATCATCATTAGATGAAACGTGTGTTAATGGAGCTAGTACAAATCGATTATCTAAAACTACTTGATTTGGTAATTTTAATTTTTCAAATAACGGTTGAAATTTTTTGTCCATTAAATTAAATCCTCCTAATATACAATATACTTAAGTGTCATTGCATAATCACTTTAAGCGATTTTAATTCTAACTTTCCTGATTTTAAATATAAAATTATATGCTCACGCATATAGTTTTATATTAACCTACAAAATTTACCTTACAAATAAAAAACACTAACATCTTAAAATAAAATGTTAGTGTTTTTTAAAAGATGATCGCTCATCTTTTATCGCGTTTTTGGACTGTTTAATCCAAACCGGTAAGCGTTCTTTAATTGTTTGAAACCCATACTTTTCGGTTTCTTTAATTTCATCTAATACTGATTGCTTTTCTTTTTTACGTTCATAATTTTTAAAATAGTCGTTATCTTTTAAAGAAAGATTTAACTTTCCTTCTTTATCGATTGAAATGACTTTCGCTTTGACAATTTGCCCTTCCGATAAAAACTTTTTTAAATTATGGACGTAATCATCCATAATTTCAGAAATATGGATTAATCCTTCAGTATTGTCAGGGGTTTCTACAAAAGCGCCATACGGTTGAATACCAGTCACACGAACTTTGATATGTTGACCTACTTTATAGTGATTATTCAACGTGATAACCCCTTATTTCGTTTTACTTAACATGTTCATAATAGCATAAATCATTCAATGGTACTAATATTACCTAGAAAAATTTCACGATTTTTCAAAATTCAGCTATACAATAATTGTTCGAATTGGAGTTACGTCTCATTATACAAAGGCTTTTGAACAATTCTAAGAATGTAACTTGATTCAATACTTTCAAAATAAAAAATCTCAAGTGATTGTTCAGAAGATGATTTTATTTAATATGCATGCATCGCCATGTTCTTATAAAGACAACAAAAATATCATAATAATAGTTAAGAGACTGGAACAATTAATTTGTCCCAGTCTCTTAGACTTCTCTATATTTTTAATATGATCGATTAATGTTTCATTAAAATACAAAACGATAAAAGATTGTTTTACCCACTACCGTTCAAACTATGTTTCACATTATTTTTCAATAATATCTATCGAATCAATCGTGATATCATGTAAAGGTTTATCTTGTGGTCCTACCTTTGTTGCAGCAATATCTTCTAACGTAGATTCACCTTCTAATAATTGACCAAAAACAGTATGTTTTTGATCTAGCCAAGGTGTGCCACCCTTTTCACCATAAGCTTTCACAATTGGTTCCGGCCAACCACCATCTGCGAGTTGGCTAAGCATAGATTCTGGTACCTCCTTCATTTGAACAATAAAGAATTGTGAACCGTTAGTATTTGGACCAGAATTTGCCATTGATAATGCACCATATAAATTGAATGCTTCAAGTGAAAATTCATCTTCAAATGGACCTCCATAAATACTTTCACCACCCATACCAGTTGCAGTTGGGTCGCCTCCTTGTACCATGAAGTCATTGATGACACGATGGAAAGAAATACCATCATAGTAGCCATTTTTCGCATGTGTAACAAAGTTCTCTACTGTTTTAGGTGCGATATCAGGCAATAATTTGAAAGACATATCACCCTTATTCGTATGCATAACCATTTTTATTTCATTTTCGTTTACTTCTGAATTTAGCTGAGGATAGTTCGACATTTTTATTCTCCATTTCATGTTAAGATGATATATGTATTCTAACATAAAATGAGGGGTGTATTGAATTATGTTATATCGTTTTGCACATAAAACTGGAAGTTATGGTGTTTCTGTTATAGAAGAGGATGACAATCAAGTACTTGTTCAAATTGAACAGGTCATTAAACATCCAAAGCAAGGTGACTTACACCATCCAAACGAAACAAAAAACGTATTTTTTCATGAGCGCAAAGCTTTAAGTCAATTTGAAAAGCGTTATACGTCAAAATCCAAGCTTAGAACATTTAATGTAGAAGAACTGGATTATATACAATCTTTACAAATTGCAATTACAAACTTAGAAAATAAATTAAAAGAAGAAAATACTGAACATGCTAATTGCTCGCTTGCTAATTTAGCACAATTAAAAAAAGATTATTCAATTCAATATAAACAAAATTTTGAATAAAAATACCGTGTTTCTTCTTATTTAAAACAAACTTTAAATTAAAGCTCCACAAGGGTTAGCGTGGTTTTTCAGAATAGTCTTATTCATGTATAATGACCTTATACTATTTTAAAAAGGAGGATAAAATAATGAGTTTGATACATATAGCGGTATTATTACCGTTAATATTTGCACTCATTATTCCAATTGTATACCGCATACATAAGCGTATACATTTAGGATGGTTTGTGTTACCTATCCCCGTCGTCTTATTTATATATTTTCTATCAATCATTTCGACAACAATGTCAGGTAAAAGCGTAGTACATAAAGCAAATTGGATGCCTCATTTTGGCATGAATTTCGATTTATACGTTGATGGCTTAGGTTTATTATTCAGTTTACTAATAACTGGTATTGGAAGCTTGGTTGTCTTATATTCTATTAGCTATTTAAGTCGACAAGAGCAATTAGGTCATTTTTATTGTTACCTTTTGCTTTTTATGGGTGCCATGTTAGGTGTCGTATTATCAGATAATATCATTATCTTATATCTATTTTGGGAGTTAACTTCATTTTCAAGTTTTCTACTCATTTCATTTTGGAGAACGAAACAAGCATCTATTTATGGTGCACAAAAATCAATGCTCATAACTGTGTTGGGCGGTCTTTCCCTGCTAGGTGGTCTTATTTTACTATCCCTTGCAGGTAATTCCACTAGTATTCAAACGCTCATAAATCACGCGTCTGAAATCCAAACAAGCCCTTACTTTATATTGTCTATGATTTTTGTAATTATAGGAGCGATGACTAAATCAGCTCAGTTTCCATTTTATGTTTGGTTACCAGATGCAATGGAAGCACCAACGCCAGTTAGTGCTTACTTGCATTCAGCAACAATGGTTAAAGCCGGTCTTTATTTAGTTGCACGTATGACACCAATATTCGCGCTTTCACAAGGTTGGATTTGGACGATTACTGCAGTGGGGTTAATCACTTTGTTTTGGGCATCATTAAATGCAACAAAGCAACAAGATTTAAAAGGCATTTTAGCCTTTTCAACTGTCTCACAACTTGGCATGATTATGTCAATGTTAGGTATCGGAGCAGTAAGTTACCATTTCGAAGGCTCAGACAGTCAAATTTACGTTGCTGCTTTTACGGCAGCTGTGTTTCACCTTATAAATCATGCTACCTTTAAAGGTGCATTGTTTATGGTAACTGGTGCTATTGATCACAGTACGGGAACACGTGATGTCAATAAATTGGGTGGCTTAGTAACCATCATGCCAATTTCTTTTACCATCACATTAATTACATCATTAAGTATGGCAGGTATTCCTCCATTTAATGGTTTCTTATCAAAAGAGAAATTTCTTGAAAGTATGATTGAAGTTACGCACGCTAATATCTTCAGTTTAAATAGTATTGGTATACTCATACCAATCGTGGCAATTTTAGGTAGCGTATTCACTTTTGTCTATGCTGTTAGATTTATTGGTCAAATATTCTTAGGTAGCTATAAACCAAATAATTTACCAAAATCAGCGCATGAAGTTTCAAAACTAATGCTAATTTCTCCAGGTATATTAGCAATACTCGTCATTGTTTTTGGGTTCTTCCCTTCTATATTGACTGGGACAATCATTGAACCAGCAGTATACGCAATTAGTCATAATAGTAACGCAACAGCTGAGTTTCATATGTTCCATGGATTTACACCAGCCTTTTTCTCAACATTAGGCATTTACATCGCTGGAATTTTGTTAATACTTAGCTTTGGTTATTGGATCAGCCTATTAAAAGCACAACCTACAAAACTAACAATCAATTATTGGTATGATAAATTTGGAGCGGTGTTCCCAGGCTATTCAAGTCAATTTACTAACACTTACGTTACTGGGTTTACACGTAATAACTTATTAATCATTTTCGCATCTTTAATTGTGATTACACTTGTGACATTATTAGTAACACCATTCAATGTTAACTTTAAAGATGTTAGTGAAATCAGACCATTTGAATTGATCATCGTAGTCTTTATCATTACAGCAGCGTCTATGATTATATTTGCACGCTCACGCCTATTCAGTATAATCATGGCAAGTGCAGTAGGTTATGCAGTAGCGATCTTCTTTATTTTCTTTGGTGCACCAGACTTAGCATTGACGCAATTTGTTGTAGAATCTATTTCTACTGCATTGTTCTTATTATGTTTCTATCATTTGCCAAATTTAAATCGACATAACGAATCAACTTCATATAAATGGTTGAACATTATTATTGCCATCGGTGCTGGTACCGTCGTAACAGTATTAGGTTTAATCACATATGGTAATAGACACTTTGGCTCAATTGGAGAATTTTATAAAGCGCATGTATATGATTTAGCACATGGTACAAACATGGTCAACGTTATTCTAGTTGATTTCCGTGGTACCGATACTTTATTCGAATCCTCTGTACTAGGAATTGCAGGTTTAGGTGTTTACACAATGATTAAACTTCGTTATAAAAACAAACCAAATAATGAAGGAGGAACTCACATTGAAAAGACAGAAAAATAATTTAATTTTCCAATACTCAGCTATCGTGATTTTCTTCTTAATCGTTATGTTTGGTTTACACCTATTTTTAACAGGACATTATACACCTGGTGGTGGTTTCGTCGGTGGCCTACTCCTATCAAGTTCACTTGTGATTGTAGCAGTGGCTTACGATATTAAGACTATGCGTAAAATATATCCATGGGATTTCAAGAAACTCATTGGTATTGGGTTATTCTTTTGTTTAGCTACACCTATGGCGAGTTGGCTATACAATAAAAACTTCTTTACGCATACGCCATTTGAGATTCCATTAGGTATTTTAAAACCTATAGAAATGCATACTGCCACATTTTTCGATTTAGGTGTTTTATGTGCGGTTGTTGGCACAATAATGACTATAATATTAGCGATTGGAGAGAATGAGTAATGGAAATAGTGATGATTTTTGTTTGTGGTATTCTCACTGCAATGAGCGTCTATCTCATTCTTTCTAAAAGTTTGATACGCATCATTATTGGGACTACATTACAAACACATACAGCTAATTTATTCTTAATAACTATGGGTGGTCTTAAGAAAGGTGAAGTCCCTATTTATGAAAAAGGGTTCACTTCATATGTGGATCCAATTCCACAAGCACTCATATTAACAGCTATAGTAATTTCATTTTCTGTAACAGCCTTTTTCTTAGTATTGGCTTTTAGAAGCTATAAAGAACTAGGTACAGACAACGTAGAAAGTATGAAAGGGGTGCTAGATAATGATAGAGAGTAATCTTATTATTTCATTACTCGTCATACCAATGTTAACAATTATTGCATTAATTTTTATTGGTAAACGCCCTAAAATTAAACGCTACGTTGCATTAACAGGTACTGCAGTCACATTAATTTTTGCTTTTATAAATTTAAAAAATATTCTCAGAGATCGACCTATAAAACTCGAACTTGGTTCATGGGATGCACCATATAGTATTGTTTTTGTTACAGATATTTTTAGTATTTTACTTGTGATTACAAGTCTAATTGTAACGATGTTAATTATTTTATATTCATATCAATCTGTAGGTATCGAGCGTGAAACATATTACTATTATTTTGCTATTATGTTTATGCTCACTGGTGTTATAGGATCATTTATAACTGGTGATATTTTCAACCTTTTCGTATTCTTTGAAGTATTTTTAATGGCCTCTTATATTTTATTAGTTATTGGTGGCACACAAGTTCAATTGAGTGAAACGATAAAATATGTACTTGTAAATGTGACATCTTCTGCTTTCTTTGTTATAGCCGTCGCAATGCTTTATTCTGTTGTAGGCACATTGAATTTAGCAGATATTAGTGAAAAATTAAGTCAATTGTCAACACAAGATAAAGGAATTATCAGTATTATATTTATTATGTTTATCTTTGTCTTTGCTACAAAAGCTGGTGTCTTCCCAATGTATATCTGGCTACCAGGTGCTTATTATGCGCCACCTATAGCAATTATTGCCTTCTTTGGTGCGTTGTTAACAAAAGTTGGCGTTTACGCAATAGCTAGAACAGCAAGCTTATTCTTTGGTGATGCTTCTAACTTTTCACTGTACATCATTTTATTCTTAGCCTTACTTACAATTATTTTTGGTTGTGTAGGTGCTGTTAGCTACTTTGATACTAAAAAAATCATAATTTATAATATTATGATTGCTGTTGGTGTCATTTTAGTCGGCGTAGCAATGATGAATCAGGCTGGTATGATGGGAGCGATTTATTATACATTACATGACATGTTGATTAAAGCAGCCCTATTTTTCTTAATTGGTGTCATGTATAAAATCACCAAAACACACGATTTACGTAAGTATGGTGGTTTAATCAAACATTACCCTGTATTAGGCTGGTCTTTCTTTATCGCTGCTTTGAGTTTAGCCGGTATACCACCGTTAAGCGGCTTTTATGGTAAATATTACATTGTTCAAGCTACTTTCGAAAAAGGATTTTATTTAAGTGGAATTATCGTTTTATTATCTAGTTTAGTTGTACTTTACTCAGTTATTCGTATTTTCTTAAAAGGTTTCTTCGGAAAATCTGAAGGTTATGAAGTCAACCCTAAACTGCAATACAAAGGTATTTTAACAGTTGCTATTATTGCAGTTGCTATATCAGTGATATTTGGCCTATCCGCTGACTTTTTACAACCAATCATAAAAGATGCTGCCGAAACATTCTATAATCCTAGTGTTTATATAGACAGCGTATTGGGGGGCAAATAATATGGCAATTCAAATATTAGTGAATTTAATTTTATCAGTGTTTTGGCTATTTGTAACAGGTAGCTATACATTTAATAATTTCCTATTAGGTTATATATTTGGGCTATTGTTAGTATTCCTGATGCGTGGTGTCTTACCCGGTAGATTTTATGTTATTACTATTTATAAAATCATAAAATTATTTATCGTATTTTTAGTAGAATTGGTTAAAGCAAATATTGATGTTATTAGAATCGTTACTAAACCTAAAATTAACAATGAACCCGCCTTTTTTACTTATCCAACAGATTTGAAAAAAGATTGGCAAATTGTGTTGTTATCAAATTTGATTACACTAACACCAGGTACGATTGTTCTAGGCATCAGTGATGATCGCAAACAAATATATATTCACAGTATTGATTTCAGTACCAAAGAAGAAGAAATAGAAAGTATTAAATCATCACTAGAAAAAGTGGTAAGAGAGGTAGGTGAGTATTAATGAACTACAACGTGATATTAATCGTGGCATTAGTTATTGTAACATTGTCAATGTTTGGTATGCTTGTTCGTGTCATTATCGGCCCTTCTCTTGCTGATAGGGTTGTGGCACTTGATGCAATGGGTATCCAACTAATGGCGATTGTAGCACTATTTAGTATTTTCTTAGGTACTAAATATATGATGGTTGTCATTTTATTAATTGGTATTTTAGCGTTTTTAGGAACTGCAGTGTTTGCAAAATATATGGATAAAGGTAAGGTGATTGAGCATGATAACAACGATCGTCATTAGTATAGCGCTTATTTTGGTTATCCTTGGCTCACTCATAAGTGCACTAGCTGCGATTGGCCTCTTACGTTTAGATGATGTATATGCACGTGCGCATGCTGCTGGTAAAGCTGCTACATTAGGAGCAATGTTACTTATAAGTGGTGTTTTCTTATATTTCATAGGTCGTGAAGGTTACGTAAATATGCAATTACTTATTGGAATATTATTTATTCTGATAACAGGTCCACTAGCAAGTCACCTTATTATTAAATCCGCATATAATTTGAGAACACCCGCTTCCAAAAGAACAAAACGTGATGATATACAAAAAGACCTAAAAGATACAAAATTGTAAAGTCATTAACTTACGCATTCCAATTATCTGGGATGCGTTTTTTATTTTATAAAATTAATGATTGCTAAATTCGATGTGTGATGATATATTAAATCGTAATTATTACGTTTTAAAAGGAGCTGAAAATATGTCTACTTGGACCATAATCGGTGGCGGTATCCAAGCAGTTACAATTGCGATAAAATTAAAATCCATAGGTATCAAAGACCACGAACTAACAATTATTGATCCACATCATAGTTTATGCGAGCAATTCGAGGATTATACTCAGCGCATTCAAATGCCTTATTTACGTTCGCCGTGTGTCCACCATATACACCCTAATCCCTTTCATTTAAATCAATTTGCTAAATGTTATCAGTATATTAATGCCAGTTATGGACCGTATAAAAGACCAAATCGAGCGTTATTTATAGACCATATTCACCATCTATTACATAAATTTAATTTGAACAAGAACCATATTGTCGGTTTTGCTAATAAAATCAGTTTCAACCAAAAACAATGGCATGTACAATTATCACAACACAATTGGATTACATCAGATTACTTGGTGATTGCAACAGGTTGTAATCACGTACCCTATATTCCACATAACTTTAATCATACGCCAGATGTATATCATATTTTTGATTCACAATTAAATTTACATAAACAAACTTCTCATGTCGTTGGAAGTGGGATTTCTGCAGCACATGTCACTTTAAAATTACTACAACATCAACCGCAATCAGTCATTCATCTTTGGACAAATAAAATAATTGACGTACATGACTTCGACGCAGATCCAGGTTGGTTAGGTCCCAAAAAAATGTCAAACTTTAGTGCATTAACTGACTCTAAAACCAAACTGAAAATCATTCAAAAAGAGCGCCATAAAGGTTCTATGCCTAAAGAATTAGCATTGAGGCTCAAAAAACACATGAAGCAAGGCAAATTAATAATGCATATCAATGAATTAAAAGATATACATCATCATCATATTTGTACAGAACAATATTGTATGTTCTATGATAGCGTAGTATTAGCCACAGGTTTCGAAGATACACTAATGCAACAACCAATTATCAAGCAGCTCGTTAAAAATTTTAATGCACCTGTGTCAGATGCGGGACTGCCTTCTATTTCATCTCATTTAGAATGGTTACCGAATTTATTCGTCACAGGTGGTCTAGCAGATTTAGAACTCGGTCCCTTTGCTCGCAACATCATGGGTGGCCGTGAAGCAGCAGCAAAAATTGCAACTGCTGTTTTATCAAAAAAAACGTATTGAACATAAGATATATTTAACAACAAATAATCATATTCAAAAGAATCTGGGACATAAAGTTCTTGGACAAGTGAAAAAGCCAATTTCAATTGAAATAATAATTAACTCATTGAGTTGCTAATTTGCTCATATTAAATACCATTAATACCAAGAAATAAAGATACTAATAAGACATCTACTTTAAGATTTACTTTAAAACGATTCATTGTTTTATAAAAAGGTGTTTGATTTTGTAAGAGCTACATAATTCAGATACGATTATTAAACATTTCTTCTATTTTACGACCAGTGTATACAGATTGGTGTATACATGTAGAATAATTATTAACATCATTTTGGTTAATATAAGACCTTATTTTTAAAGTATTTTAATGTGAAATGACATATGAATACGTTGTATTTTGGCGTGTCGCTTGAGGAAACAAGACAAGCTGAAGCTGTCCCCTAAGAAAGCGAGCCCACCATACGAAATATTGAATAACAAAGAAGCACACAGATGCATTAATTAAATCATCTGCGTGCTATTTTTCTTAGTTTTTGTACCAAGCTCATATATAGTTTACATTTAATAATAATTAGCTTGAATACACGCTAATCATTAAGATTAATATCACCAATCTAATACTTTAATTTCTCATTGCCGTTTACGTGGTTTAATAGCAACGGTCCCTCTCATTACACAAATCAATCTATCATTTTGGTCTCTGATATCTATGTTCCAAACTTGCGTTGTACTACCTTCATGAATGATTGTAGCAGTCGCAAATATTGTTCCTTCAGTCGTTGAACCTATATGATTTGCATTCATTTCTAGACCTAAAGGAATAAAATGCTCTGTATCAATGATGTCAGCAGCTCCCATTGAGCATGCTGTTTCTCCAAGCGCTAAGCTCGCTCCACCATGTAAAAAGCCAAATGGTTGTTTCACTTCATCTGTGACTGGCATAGACATAACCATAAGTCCATGTTCTTGTCGCTCTACCTTTATCTTTAAAGCATCAAGCATATTCGCCATTGAAGACACCTCTTTTTCTAATTCTTAGCTCTATAATATCATAGCCGCAATAGTGCCAAAAATGATTAATGGAATATTATAAAAAACAAAGTTTGGAATACATGTATCACGAATGTGATCATGTTGACCATCAACATCTAAACCTGCTGTAGGACCTAATGTTGAATCGCTCGCAGGCGATCCCGAATCTCCTAATGCACTCGCCGTTCCTATCAAAGCAATTAATGCCATGGTACTTAGTCCCAAAGATTCACCTAATGGCACAAACAACGTTGCAATAATAGGGATTGTAGCAAATGATGAGCCAATTCCTAAAGTCACGACCAAACCAATAATGTACATTACAATAATACTAACTAATTTATTCTCTCCAATAACACCACTAAGTCCACTTACTAAATTACCTATATCGCCTGTTTCATTCATTACACCTGCAAAACCATTTGCTGATAAAATCACAACACCTATAAATGACATGATTTTAATACCATCGACAAATTTTTGATCTAACTCAGTCCACTTATAAGCACGTGAAATGAAGAAAACAAGTACACCAGCTAAAGCCCCAAATATCATAGAATCAGTGAACATCTGTACTAAAAAAGTAGCAATAATAGAAATAATCGTTACTACGAGAACATAAGGTCTAATTTCAATTTCACTCATATCTTTAATGTCTTTATGTTCAGAGTATTTTCTTGGTTTTCTATAATAATAAATACCTGCGATTAAGCCAACAATATAGCCTAATGATGGAATCAGCATTGCTTTCCATATCATACCCATTTCAATTGGATGATCTGCTTTAGAGAATCCACTTTGAATGATTTGGTGGAAAATCTGACCGAAACCATAGGGTAATAAAACATATGGCCAACATAAACCAAAGCCAATAATTATTGCAATTTGTCTTCTATCTATATTAAGTTCATTAAACAAACTTATTAATGGAGGTATTACAATTGGGATAAATGCAATATGTACAGGTATTAAGTTTTGACTCATTACACTCATAATTAATAGTGCACCGATAATAATAACTTTAACTTTAATACGTGACATTTTACTGTTTTCTGCATGAATCGCATTGATAATCTTATTTACTAAATAGTCTGTAATACCGCTATAAGAAATCAACGCAGCAAATCCACCTAATAAAGCATAACTTAATGCTACTTCAGCGCCATCAACAATATTTTTACCAAATACAGATACAATGTCTGTGACGCTCATACCTGCGATTAAGCCACCAACTAGTGCACTGATAAATAAGCTTATAACAACATTTAATCTACATAAACAGAGTACAATCATCAGTACCACTGCTATAACAACTGCATTTATCACAAAAGCACAACTCCTTTATTACGTTATCGAACTAAAGTATCACGAGATTTATAATAACAATTGCTTATCAAATTGTCAATCCTATCTTTAGATATATTTATTCAAAACTTTATATTAAAATGAGACATGCTTCATAAACTTGCCGACCTTTTTATATAAGTTAAAAAAGCTTCAAGTTAATCTACTAAAAATTAACTTGAAGCATATGTTTTCTTAACTTCAATGTTGTTTATTTTATTGATTACGTAACCATTGTACGATTGTTGATATTAGATAACCTGTAGGTCCAGCAGGTCCCTTATAACTTGGTTTATTCGTAGTAGCAGGCCCTGCTATATCAAAATGTAAATGTGGTGTATTACCTGCAAAATGATTGATAAATGTTGCTGCAAACAATGCTTTGCCTTGACCATTGGTATGGTTGACTAAATCAGCTACCTCACTTTTTCTTATCAGTGCTTGTTCTGTAGCAGTAATTGGTAATTCAAAGACTTTTTCATCCATAATTTCTGCTTGACCTAGAATAGATTTTAACGTGTCTTCAGCATTTTGATTAAAAACGGCAGCTTTATCTTCACCTAACGCAGCTACAGCAGCACCAGTTAAAGTTGCAAAATCTAATATTATATTTGGCTGAAATTGATTAGCATAAAATACAGCGTCCCCTAAAACAAGACGTCCTTCTGCATCTGTATTTAATACCTCTACAGACTCCCCACTAAGGGCTGTGTAAACATCATCTGGTTTCATCGCCTCTTCATTCACCATATTTTCAGCAGCAGCAATAATACCAACAATATTTAAAGGTAGTGCTAATTGACGGGCAGCTTCGATCATTCCTATTACATTTGCAGAGCCACACATATCAAATTTCATAGTCTGCATACCTGTTTTAGATTTAATTGAATAACCACCGGAATCATAAGTAATGCCTTTGCCTACAAGTGCAATAGGATTTTCTCCTGGTTTGCCACCATTATAAGTCAATGTAATTACACGTGGTCCATTTTTAGAACCTTTACCAACTGCATGAATTAACCCAAACCCTTCTTTTTGTAAAGTCTCATCATCTTTGATATCAACAAATACATTAGTGTCATTAAATTGGTTTTCTATCAGTTCTGCATAATAAGCTGGTGTTAATATATTAGGTGGTATATTACCATAATCACGCGCTAAATTAACAGCAGTTGCAATTGCTTCACCATTTTCAATAGATTTTGCAATATCATCTTCTTCTGTATGTATCTCTAATGTTAATTGATAAGGTGCTGATTTATTGGTTTTATAACCATCAAAATGATAAATTGATTGTTCACTTTGCTGACCAAGAATTTCAGCGATTATTTCTTTTTCTACTTTTTGAGATTTAAATGAATTAAATAACAGTGAAGCTTCAGTGATTCTACTGCTATTTAAAGCTTGGAATAAATTACCGAATATTTTTAAATAATCATTGTATCCTAATTCCTTAGTATTTCCTAATCCTACAGTAATCAACTTATGCGCCTTCTCTTCTACTTTAAAAAATGTAGTCGATATCGTTCCAACATTAGTGCTAAAGACTTGATGTTCCTTTAAAGGTGATAATAAGTCTTTTAAATCTTCTTCACCTATTTTTATGGCCTCTAATTGATTTAAGTGTTCAGGTACACCGACAATGATTGTTTCTTGTTCAACCTTAGCAGTGTTATTTATAATTGCTTTCATCAATCATCCCTCATTTCAGTTTATTCAGTCACATTGTATCATTAATTAATCCCTGTTCATTATTAAAAATGATTTACAGTGTAAACTTATAAAAATATACATATAATAATTGAGGCTGAGACATAAAATAGTCTCAGCCTCAATATTTATACTACTAGATATACATCTAGTATTTATCAGTTATTAAAATTTACCTTTTTTAAATGCTAGACCGACGCCACCAAGTTTGAATACCGCACGTGTATCGATAACTTTTTTCATAAATGCAGCTTTTTTACCTTGGATATCTTTACCATAAACAACACCAACGCCATCGTTAGCACCTAAAGAACATACTGTACCACGATCAACATATTCAAATTCTTGAGTTGGTTGACCTTCTAGGATATTTTTAATGTTCTTAGCAGTGTGCTCGCCTTCTTGCATAGCAATTTGTGCTGTTGTAGGTAATGGACGTTCTTCTCCAGCAGGAATAAATGCAGAACAATCACCTATTACAAAAATATCATTATATCCATCGATAGTTAAATCTTGGTTAGTAACAATACGGCCACGTTTCACACCTTCGAATGATTCTTCCATTAATTTGCTACCACGAACACCAGCAGCCCATACCACTGTATTCGCTTCTAATTGTTGTTCTTCATCGTTAACTTTAACCACGAAACCTTTTTCATTTGCAGCAACGATTGGTGTAGCAATTTTAAATTCAACACCTTTGCTTTCTAAATAGCTTACTGCATGGTTTACTAATTCATCAGAGAATTGAGGTAACATTTTTGGAGCAGCTTCTACACAAGTTATTTTAACTTTTGTTTGATCTACACCATATTTGTTACATAACTCAGGGATACGATCAGTCAATTCACCTAAGAATTCAACACCTGTAAATCCTGCACCGCCAACGATAATAGCTAAATCTTTATCGTCTTTATTTTTTGATGCAGCATAGTTAGCAAATTTATCTTCAATGTGACGCGCCAATTTACGAGCAGTTAAAACATTTTCGATTTGGAAAGCATGATCTTTCATACCTTTAATACCAAATGTTTCACTTTCGAAACCTAAAGCAACAACTAAAATATCGAAATCAAAAATGCCCGCATCAGTTTCTACTTTTTTAGCATTGCGATCAATTTTTGTAACTTCTGCTTTGATGAAGTTTACTTTATTCTTATTGATCACGCTTTCAACTGGGTATAAAACATCTTCATAACTAACTGTTCCAGCTGAAGCTTCATGTAACCAAGTCGCTTCGTAGTGATAATCATTCTTATTAATTAATGTAATTTCAGCCTCATCAGCCGAAAGTTGCTTTTGTAATTTGGTAATAGTTTGTAACCCAGCGTAACCAGCGCCTAAAACTAAAACTTTTTTACGTTCTTGAGCCATTTCATTCACCTAAGCTTTCATAATTTTTTTGTTGCGATCGTCTTTTTAATTTACTGATTTTCATAAAAATTCACAAAAAAGACATTTTTCATCCAACACTAATTTTATAGTTTTTATAGTTTATTTTCAAGCCGAAACGCATATATTGTTTGTTTTTTCACATAAACAGATAAAAGACTATAGTTCTCACCTTACTTAGTCGAACTATAGTCTATAAACACGCTATTTACAATTATTAGCAATCTTCTGGTGAGCCAGAAACTTTTGCAGTTCTAAATGAGCTACCACAACCACAAGATGCAATTGCATTTGGATTGTCTATTTGGAAGCCGCCACCCATTAATGATTGTTTAAAATCAATTTTTGTACCTTCCAATACTGGTATGTCATATTTATCAACCAGCACTTTTACACCGTGAAATTCAAATATTTCATCATTCTCACTAGGTTCAGCTTCTGCAGACATACCATACGTTAATCCAGTACAACCGCCACCATTAACTTTAATTTTTAAAAAACCATTTGGCATATCATTTTGTTCCATCATATCTTTAACTTCGTATGCTGCCGCTTCTGTCAGTTCAACTACTGCCATTAAAATTACCTCCCTAAAAAATCCATGTTTCTTCTATATGTGAATAAATATTTTGTAATAAGTCGTCTGGTGATTCTCCTTCAACAATATCACCGTTTACTAATGCATACAAGCCACTTGAGCAAATACCACAATTTTGTAAACAACCATATTCTAAAACATCTACACCTGGATCATTTTCAAGTTGATTATATACATAATCTCCACCTTTCGCTAAATTCGAAATGCAGAACTCAACTATTGGATTCATATTACACCCTCTCAATTAATTATCAGTTTACCAATTATAACAAAATCACACCGTTTTTGACCAATTACTAGCTTATATTATTGATTCATCTGTTTTGCCATTTTTGTTACAAATAAATTAAAACAAAACTGTTTTTCGTATGAAATGTCATTAACACAATTTTTTTATATTGTTATAATCATATTGCATTTAAAAGATATATATTTACAAATTACAATTCATCATGTTTATTTGTAGAAGTATATAAAAAAGCATATAATATATCTAAGTAAGCTTATTATGAAATTGGTATTTCGTTCAATGAAGACGAATATGATTTAACCAAATTATATTTATTGACTTACATTGACGACAATAGATAAAAATATTATTTATGAACAAAAATAATATTTTTATCAAATTGCTCAATACATTTTTACTAAAGGGGTATCATAAATGAAAAATTTAGTACTATTGGGTGGCGGATACGGAAATATGCGCATTATGTCTCATATTTTACCATCTGCACTTCCTGAAAATTATTCTATTACATTAATTGATCGTATGCCTTATCATGGTTTAAAACCAGAATTCTATGAATTAGCTGCTGGTACTAAATCAGACAAAGATATTCGTATGAATTTCCCTGATTCAGAACGTATCAATATTGTGTATGGAGAAATTAATGATATTAATTTGGAAGATCAAATTATTTCAGTTGGCAACACAAAAGTAGATTATGATGAATTAGTTATTGGACTTGGTTGCGAGGACAAATATCATAATGTTCCAGGTGCTGCAGAATATACGCACAGTATCCAAACGTTATCAAGTTCACGGGAAACATTCCATCATATTAGTGAACTACCAAACGGAGCAAAAGTTGGTATTGTAGGTGCAGGTTTAAGTGGTATCGAATTAGCGAGTGAACTCCGTGAAAGTCGTAAAGACTTACAAATATACTTATATGATCGTGGAGAACGCATTTTACAACGTTTCCCTGAAAAATTAAGTCGTTATATAGAAAATTGGTTTAAAAAGAACGATGTAACAGTAGTACCAAACTCTGATATTAATCGAGTGGAACCTGGTAAGATTTTCAATAATGATGTACCTGAACCATTAGATTTAATCGTTTGGACTGCTGGAATCCAACCTGTGGAAATTGTTAGAAATTTACCAATTGATATTAGTAGAGACGGCCGTGTGATCCTTAACCAATACCATCAAGTTCCAACCTATAAAAATGTGTACGTAGTGGGAGACTGTGCAGATTTGCCTCATGCACCTAGTGCACAACTTGCTGAAGTGCAAGGAGATCAAATTGCTGATGTTATGAAACTACAATGGCAAGGCAAGCCTCTACCAGAAAAAATGCCAGAACTTAAAGTTCAAGGTTTCTTAGGCTCTCTTGGCGATAAAAAAGGGTTTGCCTACATCATGGACAGAACAGTTACTGGTCGTTTAGCTTCAATTTTAAAATCTGGTGTGCTATGGTTATACAAATATCACAATGGATAAATCTTAAACAAAAATAATAAAGACACGTCTTCATATACTTTACTAACATGTATTAAATGTATATGAGCGTGTCTTTTTTCTAAATGATTAAATTAATCTGCATCCATAAATTGAGTGATATCTCTCAATTGTACATATCCATCAGAAACATATTCATCATTCATTGTTACAAGTGGATAGAACAATTCATCCTCCTGAATACGCTCAATATATTGTTGATCATGATCAGTTAAGTTTTCAGTATCCTTCTCGATATCGATATAAGTAAATTCAAATTGTGTATCTGGATACTTTCTTTTGAGCAATGGTTGCAGCCAATCAAAAGTATTTCGAGCAGTTGGTGCGTTAACACAGCTGGCACAAACAACATCTGCACCATAAACGACTACACTTACTTTATTCATTTTAACTATCCCCTTTTGTCTTGATTGATAGATTTTTCTTTATATATCTATTATAATAAAAAGATAGACAGAAAATGAAATAATATACTTGAAAGGAGGCATTTCCATGCCAACTGAAAACGTAACAATGTTTGATCAAGTAGCAGAAGTAATTGAAAAACTACGTCCATTCTTACTACGTGATGGCGGCGATTGCTCGTTAGTAGATGTAGAAGATGGCATTGTTAAGCTTCAATTGCACGGTGCATGTGGTACATGCCCAAGTTCAACAATCACATTAAAAGCAGGCATCGAACGCGCTTTACATGAAGAAGTACCTGGAGTAGTAGAAGTAGAACAAGTATTCTAGTTGATCAACTTATATATAAATTAAACAACAAAAACGTCAAATTTTATAGAATTCTTTGTTTATGAATCTGTTATATGATAATCGATTCATAACAAAATGCACTTTCATGTTCAATGAAGGTGCATTTTTATATTCAAATCATTCACGTTCAATTTTAAAACAACTATTTACCCATGTGTTGCGCAATATGTTCACTAATATAAACCCAGCCTTTCCATCCTATATGGACCGCATCACTGATAACATATGGTTCATAATCTTTATCTGTCATATCATAAATTTTCCCGCCACGATTAACAACAGTTTCCGTAATTTTGTTATACACTTTCTGACGTTTTTCTTTATTTACACCTATATGATCGTACCATTTTCCATTTGATGGAAGACTGATATACTCAATATCAGCACCAGCTTCTCGCATAGTATCTACCAATAACTCCAAATCTTTAAATTCTGGAGAATTACTATTAAATTCATAATCTCTGTTCACTTTACGCTTATGTTTTTTTATTAATTGCCAATACTCATCTCTAATTTTAAACATATTTGATTGTGAATGTTTAGCGCCATATTGTACAGCTTTATTGTGAAGCATTTTCCAACTTTCATTTTGCGCTGTTACTGGTTTAATATCTTCTAGCTCAGTATTTGAAAGTGGGAAATTCGACTTTATCGCTTCAATTTTTTCAAATTGATTCATTTTAAACGGTGATAAATATTGGTCTTTACTGTTGGTTTTACCTTTAGCTACTTTTTCTAAATAGTTTCGGTTTTCTACATTTTTAAATCTCAATAAACGCTTTGCATAACGTTGTTTAAGCTCTGGACTTAAATGCTTTTGATTAAACATACGATTCAATTGTGCTTTAGATATACGTGCATCAAAATTTTTATTAGTTAATCCATGGTCCGTAAACCATTGTGGTGATATGATAAGTGCCATTTTCTTTCCTTTTAAATAATCATATTGTGAAGCCAATTCTACAGCATTAACCAAATCTGTAGAACCACCTGTGCCAATTAGAAATGGTTGTTTAGCATACGTATTTTTGTTGCGCAATAACATGGACGGATTAAATGGATCATCTTTTCCAAGTTCACTAGAACCATAAATAGGATAAAAATCATTCGATTTAAACATTTTCTCTTGTATTAGCGTACCTTTTAACACTTGATCTGACAGTGAAGTGCGTTGATTATCTATAGTTTTGGGAGTAATTAATCCGCTAAACCAGCTAGAAGGTAATATTAAGAAAATCCCAAATAAGCATAGACTGATAATAATTGGAATAAAATGTTTTAATTTCATTTTAGTTCTTCTAATGCCGTTACAATCTTATTAGGCGTTGCCCATTCATCTCTGTCAAAATCCATAATTGAAACTTCTATATCTAATTTATTTTGAATTTCTAATAATAAACCAACCGTTTGAAATGAATCTATAATACCTTCTTCAAATAATTCAATGTCAGGATTTTCTTTCACGATATTATTTTCAGTTACTTCAGCTAATAGATCTAACACTTGTTCTTTAAATTCCATTATAATTCCTCCTCATTTTAAAAAAGTTTTCCAGAAAAAATCAGAAAACCGAATGTTACAAAGTGAAACGTTACAACAATACTTAAAGCAGTTGTAAACTGGTTCTGCCAACGTGGACGATGGTTTTTTCTCCATTTTTCATAATAGCCATATCCAATAAATAATGCTGCATGGTACAAACCATACACAATATAATAAATTTCAATACCATGCCAGATACCCATTATTAAAAAGTTTAAGAAAAATGCTATATTCGACATTGCAAATTGACTTTTCAGTAATTTTTTCTTTGACATAAAAAATAATGAACGCATATAAATACAATCCCTAAACCAGAATGAGAGTGACATGTGCCATCTATTCCAAAAATCTTTAATGTTCTTAGCTTTAAATGGTTGGTTAAAGTTTTGTGGGGTATGGATGCCATAAATATAACTAAATGCTATCGCAAATAGTGAATAACCGGCAAAATCAAAAAATAAATATAAACTATAAGCATACATATATAGCCATTTTGTGATAACACCAGAAAAATTCGACATTAATGGATTAATTGCAAATGTTTGTATTAAATAAGCAATAATGTATTTATATAAAAATCCGAGCATGATGTAATGTATTGCTTTGACTAATAAATGACTATAGTCACTTCCACTCAGTATTTTATTGTCATCTTTGACAAAACGTTTGTAACGATCAATCGGCCCTGAAGAAATGGTTGGAAAAAATGATATAAACTGTACGACTTTCCAAAGTCTTACCTCTTTGATTGAACCATCTCTAATTTCCATTAATAGTTGAACACTTTTAAATGTTACATATGAAATACCTAAAAACCCTATAAATTCAATAACTTTACTCTCATGAAGTTTTAACTGTGCAGTACCAAACCACGAACTTTGCATAACTTTAACAACAATCAATGGCAAAATAGAGAGAAAAATAACCGATATAAATTTTGTTGTTGTATTATTTTTAGCTTGAGAATGCCAATAATATATAATAATCATCACTTGCCAAATCAGATAAAGTATAAAATTTATCAATTCTAAACTTAAATACGTTTGTCCAAATAGATTATGCTTAGTCGATGAAAATATTAATATAATCATGACGGCTGTACTAAGACCATTATAGATTCTGCTCTGTTTGCCCATAAATCCTAATATAATAACTGGTAACAAAATTGCTAATGCTATAAAAAAGAATGTAAAATCGCTATATGGAATCATTTTAATATAGCCTCTGCAATCTTCTTACGATCTAATTTCCCATTCATTGTAAGCGGTAATTTTTTCATATATATTATCTTTTTGGGAATCATATATTCAGGCAGTACAGGTTTTAATTCAGTTTTGATATCATGTGTCAAAGTTTGAACATCTTTTACCTCGTCACAATGATTCAATATTACTGCTGCATTTAAATGAGTAACTTTGTTATTTTTATAAGTTGGTACAACAATCGCATCTCTAATCTTTTCTAATTTGCGCAATTGAAATTCTATTTCTTCTAATTACATACGATAACCGTTTAATTTAATTTGATAATCTATTCTCCCATTTATAAACCATTGATTATCAATAAATTGTGCTTTGTCACCAGTGTAATAAGATTTCTGACCGTCTATTTCGTTAAATACTTTTTTAGAACGTAGTTCGTCTTTGACATATCCTTTACTTACGCATTTCCCTGAAATAATAAGTTCGCCTTCATCGGTCAAAGATAACTTCGTACCCGGCTGCGGTAATCCTACTGGTAAAGGATTGTACTGATTTATCACTTCTTCTGTAACTAATATACTTGTAACTGCTACAGTAGCTTCTGTAGGACCATAAGTGTTGTAAATATATGCAGATGGGAAACGTTGCAGCAATAGTTTTGCAGTTTTATTTGCCAATATCTCGCCGCAAAAGAAAAATTCCTTTAAATTACTGTAATATGTTTCTGTTAAGCGAGGTAACATGAGACACATTTCCATAAATGAGGGTGTAGATACCCATACATTTATTTTTGATTCTTCTAACATTTCATTTAATAATTTTGGTTTATTAATCATTGTTTTATCAACTAAGTTCAAAGTTCCAGCAGTCATTAAACATGGATATATAGACATGACAGATAAATCAAATGAAAAAGGTGCTTGATTTAACCATTGTTGATTTGAACCAACTTGATTAAGTTCTAACATCCAATTTGTAAAAAGATTGAGGCTCTCATAACTGATTTGTACACCTTTGGGCTCTCCAGTAGAACCTGATGTGAAAATAGTATAAGCAATATCTGAATCTTTAATTTTACTTACTATGTCTTCATTTTGTTTTACGCTTGTTAATAACTCTTTTGAAATAAAGGAAATATCCTCAATTTCTAGTTGTTCATCAGTAGTATTAAATATATATTGAGGCTCTATTTTATTTATAATAGATAGAATACGATCTTGAGGGATAGAAGTATCTAGGGGGACATAGCCACAACCTGCTTTCATACTACCTATCATTCCCACAATCATAAACGGGGACATGTGCCCATATAAAATTAGTGGTGTTTTAGCATCTTTCAATAGGATTGCAAGTTTATTAGCAAAGCAATTGAGCGCTTCATATGTCAGAATTTCGTCATTATGTTTAACTGCAACTTGATTTGGGCAGTTTTCTCCATGCTCTATTAAAGTTCGAATGATGTCTTTCATGATAGTCTCCTTAATTAAAATTCATTGTAAATAAAGTTATTGTGTGTATCTCCTGTACCATAAATTAAATATAATGCAATTAATATAGCTAAATACATTACTATCAATAACCACGGTTTGAATTTTTGTAAAGCAGTACGTTCTTTATCGTTTTTTTGCATATTTCACCTCTAGCATTTATGTAAATTTACCATTAACCATCTTCATTAAATTATTTTTTATATTTTACACTTTATTGTATATAAATTATTCAACTTTTTCACCAATTAATTATACAATTTTTCCTACGTCATTACAATTAAATATTTGTGCATATATATAACAAAACTGTTAGATAGAATATAAATAAATAGAACGCTATTTTAAAAATTAAAAAAATACACATTAAATTCTTTTACAAAAATTTAATGTGTATTCATCAAATCAAGATATAATAAGCCAATAATGCAACAATCACAGTTATCATATGCGGCAATCTCTTTTAGTAATCATGCAAATTTAAATAACTGACCTTCATTGTAAATATTTCTAAAAATCAAGCTACTCTTCATTTGGGTTAACCAAATAATGAGTCGCTTGAAAAGGTATGCGTAATTTATACTACAGGTGTCTTAGGTTCTTTTTCACTTAACACTAACTTTATATTATCTATACAAAGTTGTATCATTCGGTCTCTTGTTATCACCGATGCACTTCCAATATGTGGCAGTATTGTTGCATTGTCCCTTGAAAGTAATGGATGTTTCATATCAATGGGTTCTTCTCTTAAAACATCCAATCCACATGCTTTAATTTCACCGTTTTGTAAAGCTTTCACTAATGCTTCCTCATCAACGACAGCACCCCTACCGATATTGATAAAAATCGCATCATTTTTCATCATTTTAAATGCCTTATCGTCAAACTTATCACGTGTTTCTGCAGTTAATGGTACCGTACAAATCACAAAGTCGCTCTCTTTTAATAATGTTTCAAATGAAACGTATAATGCACCAAGCGCTTCTTCATCATCTTTATGTCTAGTTCTGTTATGATACATAATATTCGTATTGAAACCTTTTAGACGTCTCGCGAATGCTTTTCCAATATCGCCCATACCATAAATACCGACATTAGCATGATATAAATCTTTACCGGCAAATAAATACGGTCCCCAACTCTGCCATTCACCATTTTGAACATAAGTTTCCGCTTCGACTACACGTCTTGCTACTGCAAGCATCAAAGTAAAGCCTAATTCCGCCGTTGTTTCAGTTAAAACACTTGGTGTATTCGTCACAACAATACCCTTACTTTGCATCAAATCAACATCTATATTGTCATAACCTACTGCCATGTTTGCTATGACTTTCAGGTTTGGTGCAGCTTCAATAACTTCTTCATCCATTGTTTCACTTAATGTCACAAAACAAGCTGTTGCGTCTTTTAAAGCTGTTAAAAATTTTTCTCTTGGCATAGGGGTCAACGATGCATCCCAAACTTCTACTTCACCGATGTCCTCTAATTGTTTGATAAATTTCTGTGGAATTTTTCTACTTACTACGATTTTTTGCATTCAATCACTCCTAAACTTCGAGTTCTTTGATTACCTCGTTTAAATCTTTAAAACTATATGTTGGCGGTATTGCTTTTTGGTTTACATCATCTAAAGTTGATACACCTGTTTGAACATGTATTGTATCAACATTAACATTGATTCCAGAAAGTATATCTGTATCATATAAATCACCTATCATTGCAACTTCAGAACAATCTAATCCCAAAATCTCTAAGGCTTTATTCATAATAATGGGTTCTGGTTTACCAATAAATGTTGGTTCAACACCTGTAGATACTGACACAACACTTGTAATTGCGCCATTACCAGGTAAGAATCCACGTTCTTTTGGAATGGATACATCTTTATTTGTTGAAATGAATTTTGCTCCATTTCGAACACCTAGCGTAGCCGTTGCTAATTTTTCATAAGTTACAGCTTCATCCAAACCAATAACTACATAATCTACAAACTCATCATCTTTTATTTTTAAATGATGTTGCGTTAACGCTTTTTCTAAACCAGTGCCACCTAACATATAGATTGAGGCACCTGGTTGTTCATCAGCAATATATTCTGCAGTTGCCAGTGCTGATGTAACTACTTCATCTGCTGTAGCATCAATTCCCATCACTTTTAATTTTTCTGCTACTTCTGATGGTTCTTTAGTGGAGTTATTCGTGACAAATAAATGAGGTATTTGATGCTTGTTTAAGTATTCAATAAACTGTGCTGCGCCATCAATTTTTTCATTTCCTTTGTACATCGTACCATCCAAATCAATGAGATATGCTTTGTACTGTTTCATCAAAAATTACTTCTCTCCTTTTTGACCAAATGCTGTTATAGGTACATTTTCATTATTCAAAAATTGTATTACCTCATCGATAAATTGTTGATAATAATCAAGTGCTTTATCAAAAAGTGGTTTTAATTGAATCGTATCAAGTTCATCATAAAAATGAACGAATTGCTTTCTGACATCAACAGTTTGGTTAACATTATTTTGAGTATCTTTAGAAATTACATTTTCTAATTCTAAAATATCAATGACATCTTTATAATTTCCTGGATCTCTCAAAATAAAGCCATCAATGATCATATTACCAATATCTACTGATGATTCAATCAACATTTGTGAAATTCTTTCAAATGCATAGTGATTATCTCTATAATCTGGATAATCATTAACTAATTGTTGTAAATAGTTTAATTTTTTATCTAACTTTTCTTTATTAACAAAATACATCTATGTCACCCCTATCATTCTCATCATACCACACCTTTGCAGTCGAATTCATTTATGGTTATACTGTAAATTAAGACTTTTTAAGTTCATTGAATGATTCGAATGATATAAAACTTTAATATCTCAATGATGAAAGGGTGTTTTTATGATAGATATGTATCTTTATGACGATGATGAATCATCACAGGTGCAATTTGTAGGTTTCGTCGGAGAATTTAGTCGTTATGATTTAATGCTCATACAAACTGATCGTCACTTTGGAAAAACAATTGTTTTAAACATGCAAACAAATAAATTTGGCATTATTGGTACAGATGATTTAGAAGAAGAAGGATACATTGCTTATATTTTAGGTGTAACTGAAAATGAAGGTAATGAAATCACTGAATATCTCAATCAAGTCATACAATAATTGCTATGACAAACGCACAAGTTCAAATTAGTATTAATGGCCAAAATACAGTTCGTTAAAAATTATTTCTATGTCATATTATTAATTAAATCGATGCACATGATAAGACACAATGTCATTGAAAAAGGCTGAGTCATTTACGATAATCAGCCTTTTTTATTTAGCATCTGCTAAATTTATAAAAAAGCTACTATTCATCACCCGTAACTCCTCGGTTGAATAGCAGCCTAACTTGTTTTTTAATATTAAACTGGCGCTAAATCTACATCAACTTATTATTCTGTATCTTGAATCGTTGGTTGAATTTTAACATCTTGTAATTTATTTTCTTCAAATGATATTAACGTATTTTCATCTTCTGTTTCAATTTGAGATTGAATTTCATTTTCTGGAACTTTTCTGAGAATAAAATACGGACACCCAAAGTTGCAGTATTCTAATAAATAATCTTGAATTGTGGAAAAACGCTTACTTAATTCAGCTTTCTTATTCGAATCTTTATAGAATCCTTTTAATCTTAATTGATCATATCCAAAATCTCCCACAATATAATCATACTTATCTAAAATATCAGCGTAACGATTTGCAAATAATGTTTCATCAAAACATTCTCTATAATCTTCTATAATTTCAAAATAAAAACTATTAACTTTTATCATTATACTCACCTAATCTAATTTTCATTACTCAATTTAACCATACATTGTCTGTCTTTAATAGGTTAGTAATCAATTTTTATTATTTCTAATAAAAGACTTAGCCCAAAGTGAGTTAACGCGCATCGTTAATATCCCTAATTGAACTAAGTCTTTAAATACAATATCTATATTTTAACTATTAGAATCTGTATTAAGTTTTTCTTCACCTAGACGATGTCTTTCTTTTGCCGCTTCGTTTACTTGCTCATCTGCATGATAAGAACTTCTCACAAGCGGTCCAGCTTGGCAATGTTTGAAACCTTTATCCATTGCTACTTTTCTTAATTTACCAAATTCTAAAGGTGTATAGTATTTTTCAACTTTTAAGTGTTTACGTGAAGGTTGCAAATATTGACCAATAGTCAAGATATCTACGTCATTCGCACGCAAATCATCCATTGTTTCATAAATTTCTTCGTGAGTTTCACCTAGTCCTACCATTAAACTAGATTTTGTTGGTATATCAGGTTGTAATTCTTTAGAACGTCTTAAAAATTCTAAAGTACGGTCATAAGTCGCTCTAGCACGAACTCTTGGTGTTAAACGACGAACTGTTTCAATATTATGGTTTAAAATATCTGGTTTTGAAGCCATTAACGTTTCTAAAGCTTCAAAGTCACCACCCATATCAGATGGTAATATTTCTATTGAAGTGTAAGGGTTACGCTCACGTACTTTACGGACTGTTTCAGCATAAACATTTGAACCAGCATCTCTTAAATCATCACGTGCAACCGCTGTTATAACAACATGTTTTAAATTCATTAATTCAACAGATTCTGCCACACGCTCTGGCTCATCTAAATCTAACTCATTAGGCAATCCGGTTTTAACCGCACAGAAACGACATGCACGCGTACAAACTGCGCCTAAAATCATAAATGTAGCAGTACGACGTTCGCCCCAACACTCATGTATGTTTGGACATTTTGCTTCTTCACACACTGTATGTAAGTTCTTTTCTCGCATCATTTTCTTAAGACCAGTGTAGTTTTCGTTAGTATTCAGTTTTATTTTCAACCAATCTGGTTTACGTAAAATTTCTTCATTTTTAGTAGCCATAACCGCACAATTCCTCCTGATTTCAAATCTGTAATCATTATAACGAAAATCGGATTAAATTAAAACGTAAAATGTAATATTTTAATATTCGAGCATTTTTTCTTTGTAAATATCTCTTAAAAATTCTGGCATTAAGTAATCTATAGATTGTTCTTTTAACGATGGGAAATAACGACCAAATGTATACATATCAACAGTACCTAACACATAAATTTTATCGTCTTCAATTTCTTCTCCATTGATGAAATATCTTGATTCTGATTCTATTAATCCTAAATTATATAATATATAGCCACCAAAAATATCTCCTCTAAAACCTAAACCTTGTGCATGTTCATGTAGATATTCTTGTTTTTGACTTTTAATAATTATATTTTTTAATTCCAGACCATTTAAACGGATACGAACGGCATTGATAGGATGAGGTAACATTTGATGAATATCAAACTCTGTCATTTGATTCGCTGAGATACCTTTTACAATCAATCCTGCGTTAATGATTGTACAATCAGCATTTGTAAATTCAAATACACTTTCAGCTAACATATAAGAAGTCTTTGTTATAACATCTGTTCTTCTTGGTAATTCAACTGGTCGATTAATAATTGGATCGCTTAATAGTGCTTTACCTTCACTTTCGAAATGTGTTTCAACCTCAGGTAAAGTATCTACTGGATAAATCACCGCTTGCTTATCTACCACTCTATTACGGTCTATTTCCAATGTCACTTCACCTAAAAAATGACCATATTTACCTGCAGCTGCCATTAATACACCATTATTCATTTCTCCATTTTCAAAATAATGATGTGTATGACTCCCTAGTATTAAATCTATTTCAGGAATTTCTTGGCATAATTTCTCATCAAAGAACACGCCTACATGGCTCATAATAATCAATAAATCATAATCGCCTTCGTTCGCACTGATTTCGTCTTTAATAGCTTCTAATGGATCGGTAACAACCCAATCCAACGCTCTATAAAATGGTGTGAATGGCGCAGTTGCTGCAACAAATAAGATGCTCACACCTTCAATTTCCTTAATGATTGATGATGTGATATTGCGCGGTAAGTCACCCTGTTCGTCAAAAACATTTGCACAGGTTACATCAAATTTTGCATTGTCATAAAGTGTATTTAATGCATCATGTGAAATGGTCATACCTTCGTTATTACCAATTGTTGCTATATCACATCGTGCTTTATTTAATAGTTCAACATTTTTTATTCCCATAGTAGCTTCTGTAACAGGTGCAGATAGATCTACATGGTCTCCAATATCTAAATAGAGCGAGGGATGATTTAATTTTGGTATCTCTTGAGCTAAATATTCGGAAATGCGAGCATACGCATGCAAATGACTATGGATATCATTTGTATGATAAATAGTTAATTTCACCTTGGTTCCCTCCTCTTAGTTTATAAAAATGATTTAATGATTAAATATAGTCCCATTATAAGCATAACTGTTCTTAATAACATAACGACAGTATTTGATTGTATGGATTGATTTACTTTCACACCTATTTTAGCACCCAAATAGCTAGAGATGATTAATACAATAGAATAAACCCAAGCTACATGTCCTTGGGCAATATGCCCAACAGAGCTCATCACGCTAGAAAAGAATATCATCATCATGCTTGTACCGACAGCGACATGTGGTGGGAATCTGAAAACAATTAACATTAAAGGTGTCATTAATGCGCCGCCACCAATACCAAACAATCCTGTCAAAACACCTATAAATAACGTTGATACAAATGCTACAACTGGCGGAACACTATAATGATGTGTCTTTCCATAACCATCAACATATGTACGTGCATACTTTGGTTTATTAAACATTTTCATCGGCTTAATATTATTTCTTATCATGAGCAAAATTGCTACAAATATTAAAAAGATCCCAAAATATAAATTAAAAGAGTCTAAAGTTAAAAAACGACTTAAAATAGACCCAACCAAAGAACCTGGCAATAATCCAAATAAAAAGATGGAACCATTTTTGACGTCAACTTGTTTCGTTTTTAAATAACCTAATGTTGATGATAGTCCTGTCACGATTAATATTAATGAAGATGTTCCTATGGCAATCTGAGGTGTGATACCATGTAGTAAATCATTTTCTACGCCCAAATAAACTAAAGTTGGGACGATGATAATACCGCCACCAATGCCCACAAGTGAACCCAATATGGCTGATAAACCACCAATTAAAATCAAAATGATTATTGTTAACATATCTGACCGCTCCTAAAATAATTTTAATTGTTGTGGTGCTAAGCCTTCATAATCAATGCCTAATAATGTTTGGTATGTTTTAGCATTTTGTGCAGCATGACCACCGGAGTTATTATTAAAAACGACATAAATATTTTTAGCTTTTTGTTCTAATAATTTCACTTTTTGCGCTAAATCTTGAAGTTCTTGTTTATTATAATCGTACAAGTACCTTACATCTCTCCACGCTTCATCCGTCATATCTTTTTTTGTCCATCCATGTTCATTTCTGCCATGATAGCGCACAAATGCTGTCTCATTTGTAATACGATTAACTAGGGGGATTGACCCTTGGCCAACTTGTGGTTCATCACATACTGCGTGTATCATGTCATGTTCAGTTAAAAAAGCTAATGTTTCTTCCTTAAACTGATTACTAAACCAGGATTGATGTCTAAATTCTATACAAACAGGAAATGTTTTCAGCTGTTCTCGTACATATCGAATATATCTGATGTTTTGTACCGTGCAATCAAACCAAGGCGGAAATTGTACTAGTACCATCGCTAACTTTTGTTCAGATTTTAATGGCGTTAACATCGCTATAAACTGATCAAAAAGTATTTGTCTTGATTCTGTAAAATCGTGATAATCTGCATGAAGTGTTAATGCCTGATGAATTTTAACTATAAATTGAAATCTCTCAGGCGTCTCTCTTATCCATTTTCTAATATTTCTTTCAGGTTGTATCGCATAATAAGATGCATCTAATTCTACGATGGGAAAATGACTTGCATATGTAATTAGCTTATCTGATTTACGCTGTAAATCTTCGTACAAAGTATCATGGTCTCCCCAACCTGTTAATCCAATATTTATCATAGTATCACCAGTTACATGATACCATAGATGATTTATGAGATTCACTAGATTAAATTATATTCTTCAATTGTTTCAACGGTTAAGTTTATGATAAAACAACGATTACTGAGTAGATACACGAAACATAAAAATTAAAAAAGTTGCTATCGTATTAAAAATAGCAACTTTTCATGAAACAATTTAAGTTTATTATTCGTTAAGTATGCGTTTGGTTTCTTGTATGATATCAGCTATCAATTCAGAAGCTGAACTAGGTTGTGATAACCTAGGGCTTTGTCCACTCCATAGATGTGTCCATTGCTCATTACCTAAGTCAGCTGCGGTTTTACGAATATTTTTTGTCAATTGGTTTTGTATAGGATAATCTGGAATGTCATCATCATAACCTTCCATCTTGTGTATAAATTCATTATCGATACCTCTAGCTGGTTTACCTGTAAAAACTTTGGTGATGACAGTATCTGTTTCTTTACTTTGCTGTATTGCATTTTTATATAAAGCTGAAGCACCACTTTCTTCTGAAGTTAAAAAAGCTGTTCCCATTTGTACAGCTTCGGCACCTAACACCATACTTGCAACAACGCCACGTCCATCCATAATGCCACCTGCTGCTATCACTGGAATAGATACATTATCTACAATTTGTGGTACCAATGACATGGTACCAATTAATGGTGTGTGATCACCTGAAGTTACAGTAAAAGAACCTCTATGCCCACCTGCTTCACTACCTTGAGCGATGATTGCATCCATTCCAGCACTTTCATTAGCTTTCGCTTCTTCCACTGAGGTTGCTGTTCCTATCACAGTAATCTGACGCGCTTTCAATTTTTTAATAATATTTTGATTTGGTATTCCAAAAGTAAATGAAACGACAGGAACCCCTTTTTCGATTACCATATCTACAGATTCATTAAATTGCTGTTCTTCACTAATATCAATCACAGGTTCTTCTAGATTCAAAGCTTTTCTATAGGGTTTTAACCATGCATTCATGTGTTCTACATTTTCCGGAATATATAATTGCTCACTTGGAACAAATAAGTTAACTGCAAAAGGTAAGTCAGTTAATTCTTGAATATATGTTATTTCTGAATCTAACTTCTCTGAATTAAAATATCCTGCCCCAATTGTACCAAGACCTCCACTATTACTAACAGATGCTACTAATTCAGGCGTTGTACTACCTGCCATACCTGCCTGAATAATAGGAAGTTTGATATTCAACATTTGGGTTACTTTTGATGAAAAGTGCATGTAAAACACTCCTTTCATTAAAAACAATAACTTAAATTTTATGACTATAGTTTTATTTTTTATTATAAGCTTGCATTTGTGCTTCTAATTTCTCTTGCTCTTGTTCGTCCATCTCATCTTCAATTTCCATACCTAGCATTTCTTCAATCAAGTCCTCATGAGAAACAATGGCATCTGTCCCACCAAATTCATCTAATACAATTGCTAAATGTTTACGTGACACAGTCATTTTTCTCAGAACCCATTCTGCTCTATTATGCTCATTCACAAATAAAGGTTCTGAAGTATATTGTAAAATATTGTTTGCTTTTTCTTTACTCCATGCTAGCAAATATTTTGAATGGAAGATGCCAATAATATGGTCGATATCACCATCATATACTGGATAACGTGTATACGGATTCGTCACTACAGTATCGTACGCGTCTTCATAAGATATATCAGCCGGAAATGCAGTTACATTAATCCTTGGTGTTGTATCGATATTTGTTATTTTTAATTGTTCAAAATCCATAACACCTTGAATTCGATTTCGTTCCATTTCATTGAAAGCACCTTCACTACCTGCAATCGTAACCATCTGTCTAATCTCTTCTTTTGATAATCGTTGTTGATCTTCTTGCCCTTTAGAAAGTAAATTATTGATCATATCTGTTAACCAGTTTAACAATTTCGTAACTGGTTTAAATACTGTGACAAAAAATGAAATCGGTGTATAAACCAATCTAGACATGCGATCTGGATAAGTTGCAGCAACAGATTTTGGAATCACTTCAGAAATAATGATAATAGCAACCGTGGTAATTGCGGTAGCTACACCAACGTTCATTCCAATATCCACTGCTAATACTGTCACTAATGTAGGCAAAATAATATTCGCAATATTATTTCCAATTAAAATTGTAGTAATAAATTCACTGGGTTTAGTAAGTAGTTTTGATAATTTAGCAGACTTTTTATCTCCATTTTCAGCTTCAGTTTGTATTTTCATCCTATTTGCAGCAGTTAAAGCTGTTTCACTACCAGAAAAGAAGAATGAAGCAAATAAAAGTATGATTATAGCTATAATCATATCAGCATAACTCCTTTTTTATTCTATAAAATTTTAAACGATATGTATCAATTCCCTTGTTTTACAATACATAAACGCATTTCTAACTATTAAAATAGCGTTTTCAAAACAACTATAATAAAAAAACACGAAGTGATACATATTTGAATGCCCACATATATAAGGGTATCAAAATCATATCACTCGTGTTTTTTAAATTTAATCACTTACTGTAAAACTAAACTATTCGTCATAAATACTTTAGCCGATTGAACCTTCCATTTCGACTAAGTTTAAGTTGTTTTGTATTTTTTATATTTTTAAAACGCCTTTAAATCAACGTTTTGGAGGGGAGTAAATTTTATAAAAAACACGTATTCAGATAAAATGGTATCAAAAATGGTATCAGTACCAATGCGACCACCTAATCAAATTTATCTTTAATAACTATAAAAAGCCATCTCGTTATGAGACGGCTTGTGTGTAATATGTTCGAAAAAGCGAGGTGTGGTTTATTTATCACCATGTGTATATAGTAACATTAATTTTATATTGTGCAAACATTAATGTGTACACCTATAACATTGAGTAAGGGTATTTGTATATTTTAAAAGATGACCGAAAAAAACGCATAACTAAAGTATTTAGCCGTTTTAACTTTCGGACGGAATAGAACGAAATAGAAACATTTTGACACATATTTGACACGTGACCCACCTTAATTGGTGGGTTTATTTATGTAAAAAAATAACCACCCAGTGACATGTGTAGGTGGTGGATATAAAAAATTTGAGAAAGGAATTATACATGTAAATAAATTATACCACAAAAAACAGGGCAAGCACATAAGTGCCTACCCTAGTATGATTACGTGGTACATTTATTATAACATTTCTTGTTGGTTAATGTAATCCTCATAATACATCCACTTTAGAGGTTCGCCTGTTTCCGGATGTTTTCCAGATACATTTCTTTCTCCTTTGCAAACTTTTGATATAGAATTACTTTTTTTATAACTCTTCAATCCAGCATACTTAGATGCTTTGGTTAAAGAATCGAATGTTTTCAAGTTATTTAAACATATTACTTTTTTTAAATTATAAGCAGGTTTTTCTTCGTAAACTCCAAACCTCATTAATAGATTTGCAGTGTTTGTCGAAGAATTTAAATGATACTTTTCAGTTATATTTTTAATTGTATTTCCATTTTTATAATCGTTTATTATTTCTCTCACGTTTTCATATTTAGATATTTTTTTCATCTGTTTTTTTAGACTCTTCTTATTATAATTACTTATAATGTTTTTTAAACTTGTAGATTCTATATTTTTTATAATATATTCCATATCGGATTTACTGCTGTTTACTTCAATATACTCTATTTTCTGCTCATTACAGAAGTTTTTCTTTATTAGATCGGACTGTTGAATGTTTTCTAACTTACCCCATCTAGTATTCTTAAATTCTTCATAATGCTGTTTCCCGTGCATTTCAATAACAGCATTATATTCTGGTAAGTGAAAATCAAATCTTTTCTTTGGTAGTTTTTCAAAAACTTTTTGCAACTCGTATTCTATGTTGTTCAACTCTAGCAAAGATATCATAAGTTTTTCTGGATAAGAAATATGGTTAGAACATTTAATGCAAGAAAAACCTCTATTTACCAATTTGTTCACAGTATACATTTTGATATATAAACAGTTAGGGCATACAGTTTTTATTTTGGCATGTGATCCTTTCGTATATTTTTTTGCATCCTCTGGATTATCTAACACTTCTAAAATATCTTTTTCACTATAAAGCCAATTTCCTTTGTGTGCTATTTTACCCGTTACATAAGGACTTTTAAATCCAGCTTTTACATAGTATTCAGACATTTCAAAAGTTTCATTGTATGTAAGACATAACATCAAATATCCTTTTTGATTTAAATCACCAATTTCAACTCTAATTTTTTCCAATACTTTATACCCATTAATAATATCATTAACTTCATATTTGTAATCAGATGGATTTCCATATATTAAATTCTTAATTTTAATATTTATTAGATTTCCGGTGGAAGTTGTTATGGAGTTGTTGTTGTATTCCAATTTTAATTTGTTTTGTGTTGTTTTAGGATTGTATTCTTCAAATGTTAGATAAAAGAAATCATTGATATCGTCATATTGAAATTCTACTTTTTCTTTATAACAATTTTTCCAATCTGTATATATTCTTTTACCATGTTTTCTTGTAGGGAGGTTAGTTAAATCAATATGATTATTCCCTTTTATATATTTTTTCATATAATCACCTTAAAGTAATTATACCATATTTCTATGTAAAAAGGCGGACTAAAGCCCGCCACGAAAGTTATTTAATTGTTCCCCATAATGGTCCTAATACATAATTGCTTGTGCCTGGTGTTCCTTGCGCCGTTCTAATTGGTACATAACGTCTGCCATTGTAAGAATCATATCCCAACCATACGAAGCCGTTTTGGACCATGCACTCGTCATATGTGATAGTTACACCCGGATTAAGCCAGCCAGTGAATGGACATGTTGTAAATGGTCCAGTGCTTCTCACTGCGATACGTGTACCGCCTACAGTGAATGAAGCGCGCTCTGATTTGTAATAGGTATTATAGGCATTAACTTTCCACCCGCCATTATTACTTTTAGTAGCTGGTGTAGAAGCTGAACCTGGCTTATTAGCTACTGTTTTTATAGATGGTGTTTTACCTTCCATATAAGCACGGATTTCTTTAATCCAAATATCCTTAAGTTTCTTAATAATAGCTTCTGATGGTCTACCTTGAGTTACTGGATTAAATCCTGTTCTCATTGTTAAACTTCTGTGAGGGCAACTAGTAGGTGAAAATTCTAAATGTAATTTCACTGTGTTACGGTTTGCAGGTAAATTATATTTCTTCAATAGTCTAGCTACCTCTTGCAATACTACTTGCTCATTAGCCATAAACTCTTTATCTGATGCACTCATTGATTGACATACTTCAATACCTACTGAGTTCCAGTTTCCTGATTTCTTACCTACTCCATCTCCAACGTGATAAGCAATCCTATCGGGCTCGATTGCATACCAAATATGCCCTGAATCTGCGTAGATATGAGCTATACCATTATTCAATCTGTTTTGGTCTGCACCCTTAAGACTATTTTCATAATCTTTAGCACTAGCTCGACCTGCATCATTATGAATTGTAATAGAAGTAGGATTGTGACCACGTTTACTAAAGCTACTCATTCTACTGATATTGTTATGGCTAACACTAATCTTTTTAATTGGTTTACTTGTAGCTGCTTTAGGTGTTGTTTTCTTAGTCGTACTCGCTTCTTTAGCGTATGGAACCTCGATAAAATGCGTTAATCCATAATAATTGTCCCAACGTGTTAAAGGTTTCTTATTTGCCCAGCCATTCCAATTTTGCTCGATAATATGGAATTTATTTGTGTCGCCTGGGCTATATACAATCCCAATATGTCCGTATTGAGCATAAGTGCCAGTAGTGAATACTGCTATCCAACCCGTTTTAGCAACTGTAGATGGCATGTTTTTGTGAATCTTAAATCCTGTTCCATAACTTTGGTTAATTTGGTCTTTAGCATTTCCCCACGGTCTCACTTTATTATCCGTTAACCACAATACATAATCAGTAATTAAATCTTGGCACTGTGCATGGTAGTAACGATCTGCGTCAATGGCGCCAACTTCCATAACACCAAATGATGGGTCATAACTCGTAGGCTTTGTAATACGATATGGACTATCCACTGTACCTTTTGCGTAGGCTTGTAGTCGTTGTTCAATTTGTTTTTTAGTTTTTGCCATTGTCAACACCTCTTTGTCCTAGACCTTCATCAGTATCATCTTCTGGTTGTTCTTCATCTTCTAAATGTTTAGCATCGTCTGGATGTTGACCACCATCTGCTAAAGTTGAATAAAAATCTATTTCATCACTATCATCAGAAAAATCTTCTCTAGTATCATATTCTTTAGGTGTGAATGTGTTTCCTTCACTTTGATACTCAACTGGATCAACATTTTCATCACGTGGTTTTGTGTAAGTCTGTGTAATGCCACTGTCTTTCATCCCTTTAGTAGTAGGATCGTTTATTACTCCGAATGTGACTAATACAGCTAATAATCCATTAATACCATCGCTAAATTGTTCCAGTTGTTCTGTATAGTTTAATCCTAATGCTTGCGTTATATTGTTAACAAAAAGGACTATCGCCGAAACGATAGCCACCCAAAATGATTTTTTCTTAAAACGAATTTTCCAGTTTATACTCTTCATTTAATAACCTCCAAATATAAGACGCTGAGAAACGCCCTGTGTTGCATCGAGAAATGTATTTACCTATCGTTGCGAATAATAAAAAGCCGACACATGAGTGCCGACTTATTTAAAGAAGATGTTTGCTACCACAGAGATAAGAGGAACTAATACAACACCCGCAAATCCCAACCAGTAGCCAATTACTTCTCTGTTTCCTTTTGCTTCTGCTTCTACAGTTCCTTGTAAATTTTTAATTTCTTTCTCATGACTTTTTGTTTCGTATTCTAAATCAGTAACTCTAGTCCCTACTGTTGCTAATGATTCGCTCATTTTTTCTAAGTGTTTTTCTGATCTAGCTTGTGATTCGAATGCTTTCTCTTGCAGCAATGTCTGTCTATCTACTTTATTCAACAAACTATTAAAATTGTCTGTGTGTTTGCTATCTACTTCGTTTATGCGTTCATTTAGCTTACCTCTTGATCTTTCCCACTCGTGTCTTAGTACATATTTATTTTCGTCCATAAATACCCAAACCACCTAAGAAACCGACAAATCCAAGCCATGCTGTGATAGCGATTAACTGTGCTGGCGTTAGCCAATTAAGCGCATTATACACAGCGGCCGAAGCCATTAAGAAGTGTATGATGGCACTTCCTAACCCACCTATTAACATAAAATGGCTTGAACAATTATTTATAGACCTTTTACCAAACAATAGACTTGATAGAATTAGACAAGTGCCGAACACAAGCAGTAACAAACCCCAAATCCAAATAGGCATAACTTCATTTAGCTCTCGGTAGAAATCACTTTCGTTAATAACCTTTTCTTGGCTTATGAGCCAATAGACACCTCGTATATCTACAAATACACCTAACCCAAACAAAGATAAGGTGGCTAGTTTATCGTGTATTGTGAAGTTTTCGTTCATACGTTCACCTACTTTTTATAAAATAAAAAGCCACAACCTATTCGGGTTGCGACTCTTTCAACTCTTGGTTTTCTCTTGCTAGTTTTTCTAACTCTACCTGTAAATTCATAGCGACATCTTGTAATCTTGCCATTTCATTTTGTTGAAAAGCTATTTTCAAATCTTTATCATCTACATTATTTTGTTCCATTTTCCAATTCCTCCACTCGTTTAGTTAATTGCTGAATTGCTCTGAATGACCACGTTGCCATTCCGTATATATTCACACCATCTCCACTCGTTAATTCGCTAGGTGTTTTATAACCTTCTCCGATAACTAATCCGTATTTTGTTTCTTTCTTTTCGTCTGACTTGTAATTGAACGAATATAATTGTGTTTCATTATTAATTGCACTTAAAGCGTCGAAATTCCATTCATTTATATTCTCTTTGTATTCTTCTAAAGAAGCGTTATTAAAGTCTGACGCTCTTACTGGTTTATATCCAATATCTCCACCGTTATATAAAAGGTTGTTAGTAACTCTTAGTTCATTAGTTGATACACCGATATAGAAATTACCATCATGTGTGCGAATAGAACCTGCCTGTATGTCTTTGACTTGCAAGTCTTTGTAATTAACATTGCCACCGTTATACCCTTTCATATCGGTTATGCGCAATGCACCATTAACGCCAATATATTGATTATCTGCTTTAGCTTTTAACATTCCGTATAAGTCTCTAGCATAAAAATCACCAGAACCAATATCACCATTATTGTTAGTGGCATAAACATAATTGGTTGAAGATGATTTATCAAAACGCAAACTACTACCATATGTTGACCCTGATGTAATCGAACCGTAAGAAAGTATACCATCAGTATCACTAGCTCCTGAATTTTCTTTAACCCACATTCTAAACTCATTACGCCCAACTCTATTATCACTCATTGGTCTAAAGTAGAGACTTGATGTTTTACTTTCAATATTTACAGTTGCATGTGAATCTAACAATATTCTGTTAGAATCTGTCCTTAAAGCAACTACGCCTAAACCTGAGTTGAGCGTGACCCCACGTGCGCCACTATAAGTATAATCAAAGAACTCTAATGTACCAGAAGCATCTGAACTATCTCCATCAAGATATGTGGAGATACCAAAATCAGAAAAGTAAATAGAACGATTTAAATCGTTGTTCCTAAATCTTAAGTGACCGTTTTTAAATCTAGTGAATACGTTGTTAGTTGTTGTATTGTTTTGCCATGTACGTTTGAAAGTACCGAACAATGTCATTTCATCGTTTTTTATTTCTACAAATTTACTGTTGTCTCCACCACGCACACTAATTAGGTTAGCGTTCAACGTACCAGTAGTAATCGTATCTGCCACTATGCCTTCTGCTGTGATTGCAGTTTTGGCAGTCTTACCACCATCAGTAGAAAGTAATAATCCACTACTGTTCATAGTCATGATGTTGTTATTATTCTTCTTATCCATGAAGTGTTGACCGTTTGTATCATATATAATTTCACTTGATGTATTTTGAATTTTCGTTACCATTGATTTACTGATAATATCAAGTGCTTGGAATGGTAGCGACTTACGTCCTTGTATCAAGTCGGCTATATCTTTAGCAGCAGTCGATAAGTTGCTACCGTATCGATCACCCATGTTACCGGAACCGAAAGTTATTTCTAAATCTAATATTTGACCAGTGCTACTAAAGTTTCGTGTTATTTTAACTACACGTATTTCAGTGTCTAATCCAATACGTTCATCGACTAGGAACACCCTATCTCCTAATACTGCATGTTGGTAGTCATAACCTTGTTGTGACATATCGTAAATATCAGCAGTAAAGGATACTTTCACACTTTCATCAACTGTCTTTTTAAGGTTAGCGTCCATAGTTGCTTGTTTAGTAACACGACCATCACGTATAGGTGGTGCTTCTCTTATACCAATTATTTTAGCAAGTGGAGAAGTGTATTCACGTTTCAATTTAGCTTTTTCAACAACATCTGTATCTGAATCATCATCTGAATAGTTTCCGTACCCTCGTGCATACGTCCACATCTCAGAAGCATCCACTTCTTTTTCAATGTTTTGTGCATTCACTTTATATCTATATTCAAAATTCGCATCATTACCGATTTGGTTATATAAATAGACAACATTACCTACTATTTTAAATTCATAACCATATCTATCTATAAATGTTTTGAATATTTCAAGACGTGTTTCACCTTCTCCAATACCTTCAAAACGATTACTAGGTGCAGCCTCAACTGTTGAATATGTGAAAGGTGTATCATTAAACACAATATTAAATGCTTCTGTTACAGTTAGACTTGCGTCAATTCGTTCGTATACACGGTGAGAGTTGAGCCAATCCAACATATATAACACTGCAGTGACAGATATACGATACTTATCACCAAATCCCGTTTGTTTACTGGAAATAATGCGATATTCTTTACCTTCAAATAGGATAATCCACATCTTTAAGTCATCTTGCTTACTTAAAAACTCACTGTTCATATCAGTATATTCTATTTCGATATCAATACGTTCATCACCGTTTAACTCTTGATCGTGCTTAAGCACACCTTGCAAGAAATATTCATTGCCTTCTAAGTCACGAATAAACATTTATTCACTCTCCTTTCCCAAAAGAAAAAGACTAACTTTTACAGTTAGCCTTTAAAAATTGTTAATAAGTTGTTTCTGTTCCAGATATATTTTTACTTTGGAATTGTCCACGTCTTATATATACTTTGTCATCAGCGTTTACAGATTGAACTGAATAATTGCTTCCAAACCCTTCACAACTATCCAAGAATTGATGTGCGCCAGTAGTTGTTTGGAAATCAGATACCTGATATGAACCGAAAGCGATGCAACCTAAATTCCACGTTTGCGTTCCAGTATTAACATCTGCTAAATTACCGCCATCATTTCTAGCGTATAAACCATTAACTCTTATACCTTTAATACCATCATGAGCTGTAGAACCGTTATCGGAACGATTTCCACTTGTACCTTTCATAACACCGTTATCTCTAGCTATGCAGTCAATCTCAACGAAGTAAGGTAACGCACCATTTGATGATTTGTGGTAGTTGAAACCATCCATCATTTGTTTTGAAAATTCACAGTCTTTAGAAATACAGTAACTACCACCGACCATTTCTAACCCATTACCATTACTTTGCGTTGAGTAAGAGGCTTTAACATTATTCATTACTAGCCGACCGTTAGTTGTTTCAAATCTAATATTGCGTGCGCCGCCTAGTAGCTCAATGTTTTCCAAATAAACGTTGAAATCACCATTAAATCTTATTAAATCAGTAGAAAGCAAACATTGAATATCATCATCATTAACTTCTCCGTTATCTTGATTTACATATACAATACCAGAAGCACTGTACCAAGAGTTAGGCGTTGAATCTACTTCTGCAATACTTCCAACTTTCGTAAATTCTAAATGGTCACCATATTCATCTTTTTCATGTATATTTATAACTCTCATTGTTCCATTTCTACTCGCTTGATAAACGTTTTGATAATCCGGTGTTTTAGTATATTTTAGTGTGTTTGAAGTTGCCATTTTAGGTTTACCATTATAACCAATGATATTTATATCTTTATTTGGATAACCGATAACATTACCTGAAGCTGTTCTATTATAAATGAATCTACCATCTACCATAATAGTTCCTACATCACTTTTATTCATTGCTGTATATATATCGGCCAAAGGACTGGCTGAACTTAAGCCATCATTGGCATTTAAACCATCACCAGAAACATAGTAAGTTTTTCCATTGGTGTTTTTAAAACTTTCAACATCTAATGCCGTATCAAAAGTACCACGACCATCAGTGTATATATTTGATTTCAATACATGATCTTTTAATTCAAAATCTTCCGGCTGTTCATAAGCAATCGTTAAACCTTGTTCATTTAATTTGTCTATTTTGTCATTTACTTTTTTTACCTGTTCGTCTAAATCTATTTTTATATCTGTGCTACTGAAATTAAATAAGCCCATTCGTTCACTTGCTACAATGATTAATTTATCCACTTGTACGGTTGTGTTTCCCGTTCTATTATCTAACCTTAAATCAATCTTGTTTGTACCTACTGGTATTGATAAACCTTCTATTAAATAAACGTTGGGTGCCGATTCTTCAACACCTGTTATGCCCCCGATACTTTTACCACTCGAATCAATAAAGTTGTATTCAAGTTTAAAATTACTATTGTTTTCAGATGTGTATACAATAAAAGACATCTTTTTATTAGGCGCTAAATCTTTAACAGCATTCATCGTGTAAAAAAAATAGCCTTCTGGGCTAATTTCAAAAGATGAATCTCTATTTACAGTTAATCCCGGAGAGGTTTTCAAACTCATTAACCCATTGAAATACGGGTCGTTTATAGAGTCTGCATAAGTTCTCATTGGTTCGCCATTAGGCGGTATTGGCAGAACATTATCTGTACTACCTACTAAATTTCTAATTAACGACACATGGTCACCCATGTTTAGAAATAGTTCGTAAAAATTATCATTCATGTTCTTTAAGTTTTTTCTGTCCCACATTGCGTCAATGTTTTTTCTTCCCATGTCGTCACTCCTTTATTTATAGTGGAAATTAAATTTGAATTGAACTTTTGTAAACGTGCCGTTACTTATTTTTATCTCGTTTTTGCCGGGAGCTAAAGATATGAATTTTCTATTACATTCTCGCAGTCTGTTTAAGTTGTTTAATAAAAACTTAGCGTTTTCTAACGCAACTGTTTGTTGATTCAAATCTCTATTCACAATGAATTTTTCACCAGTAGTTATATTCTCTAAAGTAAAATTATTACTACTGACCGGACTAAAAACAGTTATCCTCAAATCCATGTTTCTAGGATCAATTCTGACGTTCCCACCATTCCATACGGTGAAAGTGTTATCTGTGAAATCATAATTTGCGTTTTCTACATTAATTCCATCGGCCATACCATATTTCTCTACAATTGCACTATAACCACTTGTCTGTATTTCTTGTGTGTCATACTTCGTACGCCAAAAAGGTAATCCTGTTACTCGTGCATCAACTTCAAGTTGTGCATACATACTTCCTAAAATACGTTCGGGTTTAAACGAACCATCTACAGTTACTTTTATAACTCTTGAAGGTAAAGCATTACGAGCAACATAAAAATACTCATGACTATCTAAAAAAGCATTTAATTCACTTTCTAATAGAAAATAATCATGTTCTCCATGATAATGACGTAAAAAGAATGTTAGTGATGCTTCACGTTGTTTATAGTTAAATCCATAATCTATAACACCCGGTATACCATCAATTGATTGTTCTTTTCTTTCTTTTTCCATTGATGATACAAAAAAATCCAGTGGCTTTACGCCAACTGGAAATTGTAATTTATTCATATTTGGGTCATACATTGTAAATCCCAATAGTTATCACCTCTTATCTCATTAATTTCTCATTAATTGAGTTGCATTATTTAACGCCATGTTTTCATTGTTCATCTTCGTCATTTCACGACTAGTAGGGAAATAGTTTTTTTCCTCAATACCTTTATTACTTCGTGCAATTTCCGTTAACGTATCGAGTTGTTTCTGTTGGTTCGCAATCATTTGTAGTAGTAAATTATCATTGTCACTACCAGATTGTTGACCGTATTTATTACTCATATCATTAGGTCGTTTATTTTTCTTATCTTTAACCTTACTTTGTGCATAACCAATTAACTTCATTGCGTCATTAGCACGTGCAGGGTCAAGTGGTACTACTACCTCTGAGTGTCCATCTTCGGCTAGGTTGTATAAACCTTCACTGTTGATGATTCCACCAGTTGCATAGCCTACACCTTTACCGATTTGACTTAATCCAGCATTACCATACTTAGCATCAGCATATCTCATACCAGCGATTAAGTTATCTAAACCTTTCATGATGTTGCCATGACCTTTCATCTTGTAAGCGTTAAAAGTTCCTGGTTTAACTTGTACTAAACCTTTTGCTCTACCGTCTGCAAGTCCATCAGTACCACCGATAGCCTTTTCATTGCCACTCGATTCTGTGTCAATTTGTTTCAACCATGCGTTAACGTATTTGGAACCTGTTGGAAGGCCTGCTGTTTCCAATGCTTGTTTAACTGTTGACTTCCATTTACCAGCGCCTTTACCGCCACCATTGTTTTCTTTTAACCAACTAGTAGGGTCTTTAGGTACGCCACCCCAACGCATTTCATAGTGAAGGTGAGCGCCTGTAGAACTACCTGCTTCTCTGCCTTGTTTTGATGGGTCACCACCAGATAGACCAAGTAAATCACCTGGTTTAACTTTTTTACTTCCACTAAATGCATGTTTGGATAAGTGACCATAAATGGTTTCCATAGTTCCTGATTTAACAGATACCATGTTACCGAATCCACCATTCCAACCTTTGCTAGCTGTAGCAGTACCACCTGTAGTAGAGAATACTTTTGTTCCATATGGATAGCCAATATCGAGACCGTGATGCGCTCTAGGGAATGGGTATCCTTGTGCTAATGCTTCTGCTGCTGTACGAGCAAAACCGAAATTAATACCGTGTGATAAATCTAAGAAGCCACTATCTCCACTTCCTTGTTGGCTAAACCAAGATGTAAATAAGTCAACTATCCCATTTTTTATTTTCTTGTACATGCCTGACATAAGTTTTCCAGGAATAGAATCTCCGCCTAGGAAGTTAAAATTGACACCCATATCTTTAACTACTTTTTCAAGTAACTTTTTAGGCTTATCCATCCACTCCATTACGTCTCCCATGCTTTCTTTAAGGAAGTTAGCACCTTGTCCAGCTTTTTTTAATGTTGTCTCTACTGCTTTTTTACTACCTTCTTTAACAGCTCCACTTCCTGCTTCCCACAGTTTTTCAGCTGTATCTAAAGGTCCTCCGCCAGCTTTCTTCTTAGCATCGTTTTCTAAGCCGCCGAACAAATCATCTTTCTTGTTCTTTTTGAAGCCTAAACCTGCTAATAGATCACTTGTACCTCGAGAGAATTTTGGAATTGCGCCAGAACTCATAAGACTTTGTGTATTACGTCCGTTAATGACTTTATCGCCTTTATCTAATCCTACAAGTGTATTTTTACCTTGCGGCGCATGTAAAGAACCATTTTTACGTTGAATTAGTTCTTGATGTCCATTTGGTCCTGAACCATTCCCCGGTCCTTTATCATTTACTACTGCCATTGTTGGTTTGCTAATCGCACCATTGCTTACAAAGTTCTGTGAATGTGTAGACTCTGTACCAGTTGATAGCTTGATAGGTTTAACCATTTCTTTACCCATACCAAGTTTGTCGCCAACTGCGTTCACACCACCAATAAGTTTGTTGAGACCTTTTTTAACTTTGTCTACCATGTCATCGATGAAGCCTTTAATTTTACCAATAATATCGCCTAGTACATCGCGCATTTCCCCAAATGTACCTGTTACTTTATCTTTTAAGGATGTAGCAACACCTGTTACTTTGTTCCAGATTTTGTCCCAAGTGTCGTATAGGTTATTTTTTACTTTTCCTATGATATTTTTAATAGAATTCTTTAGATTATTAAATTTACTACGAACACCGTTATACAGAGATGTAGCGACTGAAACAACTTTATTTCTTACTTTCTGCCATATGTCATACAAGAATGAGCGTACACTATTAAATATAGACTTTATAGAACTTTTAAGTGAGTTAAATTTACTACGAACACCATTATATAAACTTGCTGCAAGTGATATCACCTTACTTCTTATCGATAACCATGTTTTCAAAACAAAAAACTTAACAGCATTAAATATAAACGTTATAGAATTTTTTAACGAATTGAATTTAGATTTAACGCCATTCCATAAAGATTGTGCGAGTGATACTACTCTGTTTCTAACTGCCTTCCATAGTCCATATAGAAAGTTTCGAACATTATTGAATATTGAAATTGTTCCATTTTTCAACCAGTTAAACGCACTTTTTACTCCGTTCCACAAACTTTTAGCAAAATTGACTACTCCATTTCGGATAGAATTCCAAACATTAATAGCAAAAGTTTTAACGGAATTAAAAATTGATACTGTACTATTTTTTAACCAAGTAAAAGCGTTCTTAACACCAGTCCAAATACCTTTTGCTAATCCAACTATTGTATTTTTAATTACGCTCCAAATTGTCTTAGCTATACCTAGGATTCCAGCAAACGCTAATTGGAACAGGTTTTTCAGTATACTTAGGAAGCTTCTAGCAACTTGTTTTAACCCTTCACCGAATAGTTTCCAATCGCCTGTGAAAATACCAATAAACATTTTAACGAATCCCATTACTACATTTAGAACACCCATGATAATTCCTTTAATCGCATTAAACGCAATCATCACAGTATTTTTTACCATGTTAAACGCATGTACTAAACTACCCATTATAAGGTCTTTAAAGAAATTTATAACAGGTATGGAATCGCTAAACGTACTCTTGAATAATCCACCTATGAACCCTAAAACTGGTTGGATGAATTCCCAAAATGCAAAGAAACCATTCTTAATATTATTTATCGCTTGCATAAATTGAGAACCATGTTTAGCCCAAAAATCACCAATTGTCTGTTTGATTTGTTGACCAAACTTCATAAACGCCTGACCTATAGGTGTTAGTACAGTCATAATTCCTGACCATAATAATTTAAATCCATTAACCACACCTGTAACCATGCCATTCACAATATTTCTAAATGTTTCAGATTTCTTATAAGCTACAACTAATGCTGTACCTAAAGCTACTACACCTGCAATGACTAATCCCCAAGGACCTAGCATGAATGTAGCTGCGGAACCAATGCCTTTTAATGCCATTCCTAAAAGTGGTGAAGCTTTTGTAACAGTTGCCATTACTCCAGATAAGTATTTCATTACACCACCAGCTTTGGTAATACCAACCATTATTGGTCCAAGTGTAGTCATAATACTACCTAATGAGGCTGTAAATACTCCTACAATTAATGTTAATGGACCAATTGCAGCTGCTAATGCACCGAACGCTACTATTGTACCTTGTAACCAACTAGGTAAATTAGTTAATTTAGTTGCTAAACCCGCAATGACGTCTGCTGCCTTTCCTATAAATGGTGCTACTACATCACCAATACTAATTGCTAGTGATTCAACCGCAGATTTCATTTTACGCATTGAACCACCAATACCGCCTTCCATTTCTTTAGCCATTCGCTTAGAAGCACCTTTTGACCCATCAATGGATTTAGTAAGTTTTTTGTAATCCTTTTCTGATGCGTTAACCACTGCCAACGCACCACTCATAGATTCTTTACCAAATATAGTTGCTGCTGCAGCTGCTTGTTGGTCTTTAGATAAACCACCCATGCTACTTCTCAATTGATCCATAACATCACGCATTGGTAGCATTTCACCGTTACTATCTGTGATAGATATACCGAGTTCATCCATCTTATCTTTCATAGCTTTAGTGGGTTTTGAAAGGTTAGTAAACATCGTACGTAATGCTGTACCAGCTTTTTCACCTTTAATACCCGCATTACTCATTAAACCTATAGCGACTGATGTATCTTCCACACTGTAACCTAATGCACCAGCTACAGGTGCTGCGTATTTAAACGCATCTCCTAAACCTTTCACATCTGTATTAGCTTTAGAACTTGTTTGTGCTAATACATCGGCAAACTTACCACTATCTTTTGCTTCCATGCCAAAAGCTGTTAATGAATCGGTCACAATATCACTTACTTGACCTAAGTCTTCACCCGATGCTGCTGCTAAGTCCATAACACCACTTATACCAGTCATCATTTCTTTTGAATCCCAACCGGCAAGTGCCATATAGTTGAGTGCATCTGCTGACTCACTCGCACTAAATTTAGTTTTAGCACCCATTTCCAACGCTTTATCACGTAGTGAGTTAAACTCTTTACCAGTAGCTCCAGATGTCGCTTTAACTTTACGCATAGAATCATCGAAATCTATACTAGTCTTTGCAGCTAAACCAAATCCAGCTACAACTGGTGCTGTGACATACATAGACATTGAACGACCAACACTTTTCATTGATTCGCCCACTTTATTTATCTTTGGACCCATTTCAGTAAAACTCTTACCTAATCTACCGAAACTACTGTTAGATACTCTAGCAGCTGCTTGAGATTCCTTTTGAAAATTTTTAAATGAATTAGTTGTTTGTTCTAACTCATTCTCCAAATAATTCAAAGTATCAGCTTGCTTGTTGTACTCTGTTCGTAATCTTGCAGCTTTAGCACTATTTGCGCCTTGTTCTTGCGCTGTCTTTTGGTATTGTGCACGTAGTTCTTTAACATTATTCCTTTGTTGTTTAGTAGCACCATCTAACTCACGAATTCTATTTTTATATGAAGTCATAGACTTCTTAGAATTTCTGAAGTTGTTTCTAGATAACTTCAAGTCAGAATTCAATGTTTTAAAACTACGTCTAACACCAGCAAGTGTCGCACCAATGCCCATATCTTTCATGGATAAATCTATTTGAAGACCTTTTATTCTTTCTGCCATTGTTCCACCTCCTTACTTACAAATTCCTAATAAAGTAATTAAAAGATACAAGCAGTCAACATGCTGTCACATTTGTAATGAATAGGCGCTTCAATAAACGCATTTAACATTTGTTGTTCCATAATTCAAAACCTCCTATATTTACTGTCCAAAGGCATCAAGCATAGACGACTTACGTTCCGCTTTAGCTTTCCTATTTAAATCATCGAACACCAAATAAAACGGAATATTTAACACATCGTTGTACGTCTGCTCACCGTCTTTGACCATTTTCTTAATAGTTTTTTTCAAATTTTCTTTATGATCTTCCCAACCATTCACCGAAATGGATTGCACATTTTCATTAGACTCAACTTCATCATCTAAGTTTTGACCACTACCTATAAAAACAACTTGTTTGTATAGTTCGTGGGTACCTTCGTACGATGTTAGACCGTCAATAAGTTGTCTTTTAGAAAACTGGTTATCGAATATACGGACAACTAGGTCTATCATTACGTGTAACTCGTCATTGTCTGGATTGCCTTTTAACGAAGCTAGAAAAGAAACACATTCATATACCAAAGAAAAAGGAATGCTTGGACGAGTTACGAATATTTCGTATCTCATCGGCACTCCTTCACTATCAAAGTTAGTAGCTAATTCTATTTTGCTGTGTTTCATTCATATCACCTCTTATTACTTTAGAAGCTGTTTCAAACGTTTTTCATTTTCTTCTGATAACTCTCCTTGGGAAACGAATTGGATTTGCGCTCTTAATTCTGGAATTGCTTCTGGTGCATGCAATCCGTCCATTAATTCTTGTACAGTAAATTGTTTTTTATAAATATCTTCTGCAACTAACTTAAACATTTCTCTAATGCTTTCAATTCCTGAATCTTCTTCTAGTTTTTCAATTTCTTCCACTTTCTCAAATACATTCATTAACTCACTGAAAGGTAAGTGTTTAGGTGTGAAGTATACTTTAGTTTCAAATTCACCATTTTCTTTTTCACCTGTAATTAATTCGATAAAGTTTAATTTAGTTTGTTTAGCCATTTATAATTGCTCCTTTGATTTTTGTATTTTTATTTGCAAATAAAAAAGAGGGCATTAAGCCCTCAGTAATTACTCTTCTTCTTTAACTTCTTCCACTTCTCTTATGAACGGTTTACCTATTTTGTTATCTTTGCTAGATAACGATTCAATACGTGATTTACTAACTTTCTTATTAGATGGTTTTGGATAGTTGTCTCCAACTTCATAAAGTTTATTTTTGTCTTCACCATCTCTAAACTTAGCTATTACTTCATACTTTTTAGCCATATAGAATTACCTCCTGTCTTAGACTGTTGGTTCTGTTACTGCGTCTGGGTGTGCCTCGCCAAATACTTTTTCCCATATACTGTGCAACGCTGCATTTGTGCCTTTAGGGTCAAATCCTAAGAACATAGCTTTTGGCTCATCGTAACCTTCGACATCTTTCGCAATGAATGTTCCAGTAGTTGATTGACTAGAGAATTCGATTTCGTCAGATTTTGTAGACCCTTCCACTTCTGCGAATGTGAACTTACCAGATATTAAACCTACAACTTCTCGACCTTCTGCCGATGTACGTTCTAGTAAGACAGCTACATCGTTTGGTGTATCATTACCTACTGCTACGATTCCGTTTTCATCTGTTTCTAATCCAAATAAAGCTGCTCGATCTTCAAGTGCTAATGTGTGGAAACCTGATTCTAACTCCACATCACCGTTACTTACTGCTGTTTCCATTGTTCTGTTGTCACCATGTGCTTTAACAACTTCTTGTTCTTTAGAAATTGTAATTTCTTGTAACCCTTCGATGCGCTCTGGTGTTTGTACTGTTGAATCATCTTGATTTAATACTTTGTAGTTAAAGTTATCTAAACCTGTAAAACTTGTTTTTTGTTTAGCCATTATAATTCCTCCTGTATATTTAATTCAGAACGATAAAAGGCCCCCTCGTATCTACGAGCGGACCTGTATATTTTTAATTCTCTATCGTATTCTGGTTTTGCATTTGCGGTATTTTCCATTTTTAACTTTTCTTTCATCAACCTAGAAATGTGATAACTAAGTTCGTTCCTAACATGATAAGCTTGATAATCACTTGATTCTGGTACAAACAAATCAATCTGTACCAAATAACTTAAAGCCAAGTTATCATTATCTGCATATGCAAGTGGTAAAGTATCGTCAATTTCACTCATGACAATGTAAGGTTTCGATGCATCAGAGGGTTCTGGGTATTCGTAGAATTTAATTCTTTTTCCTACATGTTCTATAACTTGATTGTCGTTTATCAGCGTATTATAAATGTCCATTAGAATATCCCTCATCTACATCACCCTTTCTCTAATTCTCTTTTAACTATTTTGAAATAGGTATCTCTACCACTTCTTAAAGCTCTATCAATCGCACCTTTACCATCTGGATTGGGGTTTTTGACAGTACCAAATTCATTTAAATGTATAATTCGATAACGATCTTTAGGACCTTTCCAATGCACTTTTATTGTACGTACACCATTTAATGAATAAGGTTTAGATAATGTGACTTCATCAATACTGGCACCTGTATCTTTAAAGGATTGGAAGTTGCCTTGTATCTCTTTAATTATTACTTGACCACCAGCTATAAGTGCTTTATCAGTTATCTTTTTCATTTTTTGCTTACCATATTTACGCTCTAATGCTTGTTCAATTTCTTTCAAACCTTTCAATTTAACTGTCATTAGCGACACCTACAACTTTGATTATTTCTCTATTACTTGAATTAGGTGCAAAATCAATAACTCTGAATGTTAAATCTTGATATAGGTCATGCATCAACTCGAACGTATCGGAATGTTTAATACGGTAATCTGAATGGGGGTTTCTAAAATTAACAGTCACTTTGCTTGTGCCTGTAACATTACTTGTTTTCTCTAAGTCTTTAGTTGAACTTTCGTAAACTTCACAAAGTGTAGTGAAAACATCCTCTGCTTTGCTGCTACCGGGTAAAGGACCTTCATTTTCAACCATACGAAAAAAAGTAACGGGAACTCTAAGGTCTCCGTTACTTATCTCTGGTGGTTTATAACTTTTCTTCATAATCAACCTCCTTCATATTTTCTAAAGCGAAAGAAGTGATTTGTGATAAAAAGTTTTCGTGAAAATATTCTAATACATCGTTATAAGCATATCTTGTACGCTCATATACAAGTTCTGTACCTCTTATGTTTTCACCGACTACAAAGTCTTGGCAACGATACTTTATATCTTCGTATGATTGCTCAAGCAATGACTTGATATGTTCATCTTCAAATGTATGAAATATTTTCAATCGTCTTTTCATTTCATCTACTTGTGTTTGTGTGATCATTTAATCACCTTCTATTAAACTTCAGGCGTTGGTTCTGGTTTAGCTGCGATATTTAGGTCATATACTAATGAAGTTTTATTATCATCAGGCATGCCGTGTGCAAATTGCTTAGCGATAAATACATCTGCATCTTCTAAAGCTAATGTTTGGTCATAAGACTTAATGTTAACTGCGCCAGTTTGAACTGCATAGTAACGACTACCTACTACAAATAATGCTTGGTTTTCTGGTACGAACTCAGAAGCAATAACATCTACATTAAATGGTAACGAAGTGACCCAAGAACCATTAACTGTTTGCATTGTGTTTTGAGCTTTAATATAGAATTGGTCGGCAGGGTTAACTACTAAAGTCACACCTGATGTTACATCTACTTTATGTCCATTTTCTTTAGTAGATAGTGTTGTTAATGCGCCAGCAAGTTCATTAGCAGTAGTTTGAGCGTCTGCGAATGTTAATGTACCAGTTGCCGTTTTATCTGCTGCACCTGTTACAGTTACACCATCAGTATCATACGTTAAGTCTTTAGTTAGACCATACGGTTGGTTAGATGCTGCGCCATTACCTAAAACAACGCCTTCTTCTAATTTAAGAGCCATTGCTTCTGCTAATTGTAAACGTACATAACGTTCAACCCATTCCGGACCAAAGTCGAGCATATCTTTCGGTACAATCGCAAATGTTGTTAATTTGTTTTGTGAGAAGCTTAATTCTTTAAAATTAGCTTGGATTTGTCCTTGAATTTTACCAAAGATTTCTCCCCAGATTGCTGCTCCACTTGGGTCTCCAACAATCATACGTGTTTTAATTCCAGCAATTTGGAAATTAATTTTAGATAGTAAAGGGCGAGCCTGTTGCATATCTTCGAATACACGTAATACTGTAGATTCAGGTAAGATAACTTCTTCTTTGTAAGTATCTAAGTTAGCTTCATCTTCTACTAAGTTTGTGAAGAAACGATTTTCTTCTGCAGTTAATATATTATCTCCACGGTTCATACGTACTTGTTTATCCGTAGTAGTGTTGTGGACTTCTTCACGTGCTTCTTTTAAAACTTCATTGTGTATGTTTTGAGAAAAGGCAGCCATATATTCAGCATATTTATTTTCCACTACCTCTTGCTCTTCTTCATTACGTACTGCATTGAAATATTCATTCTTTAAATTCTCAACATCTTTGTTGATTGCATCCTTAAATTTCATCGTCATACTTTTTCCTCCTATAATAACCTTTTTGTTTTAGGTTTTTTATTTATGTTTTCAAACGACTTAACTATATTTGTTAAGTTTTCAACTTGCTCTCTTAATTCAATGATTTCTGCGTTATTTTCTACTTTAGTTTCTTTAGGTGTTTCAACCTTCTCTTTTGTATCATCTGCAAAACCTTTATCTACTGCGTCTTTAGCAGTAAACCAAGTTTCCTCAGACATCATTTGAGAAATTTCTTCACGATCTAAACCAGTTTTTTCTTGGTAAATGTCCACAATGGATTCATCAATCGTTTCTAAAGCGTTTAGCGTTTTTTTAATATCGGCTTTATTACCAATAGCTAAAGTTGCAGCTTCATGTACCATGATTGAAGCACCTTTTTCCATTACAATAGAATCAGCAGCCATAGCGATAATCGATGCAGCACTTGCAGCTAAAGCAGTAACTTCTACTGTAATGTTTGACGGGTGATTCTTAAGGTAGTTGTAAATTTCGATACCTTGGAATACATCACCACCAGGACTATTTAATCTAATAACAACATCTTTGTTCACATCGTCTAATACATCCGCAATATCTGTACTATTGATAGTTTCATCTGCAAAAATTGAAGCTTCGGCAACGGGTCCTCCTAAGGTGAGAATGACTTTATCGTCTTCTACTTCATTCTTGAACGAATATTTAGACGTTGCTTTGATTAATTCTTTCTTCGTCTTCATTATCAGTCTCACCTCCTTCCGTTGAATCTTCTTTTTCATAGTTTTTAGTCAAAATAAAACGGTCTCCACCTTCAACAGGTTCAAGACCGAGCATTTCGCGCACTTCATTTTGTTTAGCTGCGCTTGACGATATTAATTTGTCTACTTTTTCCGCATTCTTAATAGGATCTACCTTGTTAATGCCTACGACTTTGACACATTGTCCTTTTAAATATTCTTGTTCTGTAAAAAACTTACTATTTAATTCATCTTCAATTTTAGTGACAAGTGGATTGATACAGAAATCAAGATAAGCATCCATAGCATTATTAAGGTCTGCTACATCACCATGAATAATATTAGATGGTATACCAATAATCTTAGCTACATCATCAATGAATAAACGTTTAACTTTTTGCAAGTTTTCAGCGCCGTTATCAGTCCCATTAGCATTGTCTTTGGATAATTCTTCGTAATCAAATCCGGGTACTTGTGGTACGATTGCGACACCATTATTTTTAAATTGACTATATATTTTATCGATATACTTCTGTAGCCTTGTCATTTTATTATTGTCTAATTGGCCGCCACCATTACCAACACTAACAATACCTCTAATTTGGTTCTTACGTAATTGCGTGTCCATCATACGACCGAACAACTCGCCGTAATCCCCAAACAAGCCATCTACAAATCTTTGTAACTTATCGTTGTTGTAGTTTAGATAAACTACTTCATCCATCTTAAAATTGCGTTTAAATACATAGTCTTTAACTACTACATCTTTAAACAAGTCATCATAGACTGCATATTCTTCTCTATAAAAATCATCAGCAATCAATAAGTCATCGCTATCAGTCTTTATAATTAATACTTCGTTGTCATACACAAGTTTATAAATAACTTTATGCCAAAAGTCTGAAGCACTAGAATCAGTATTAGGTCGTACATTTAATTTGTAATACAACTTGTCTCTAACTAATTCTTGTCCATCTTTAACCCAAAATTCCGATTGGCTAAAGGTACGAGCAATAAAGTTAATAGAGGTTTCAAGTGCAATACGTTTCAAATACGACCTACTAGCAGGGTCATAGGCTAAATCCAAATCAAGCATGTCTCGTAAGTCTAGATTCCTTTTCAGTATTGAATCAAAAATTCCCAATAAATCACCTCCTAACTAGAAATCAAGTTTATCTAATAAGTCAAATGCTTGATCTAAATCTATTTCTTCTATTTCGTCTACACTATATAAAGCGTGTAAAAAAGCATGAAAACCATCTGTTTTTCTTCTGTGTTCGTCTTTCTTGATAAATTCTTTATTACCGTCTTTTTTCACCTGGACTGCCACATTATTTGTGTACCAACGCATCAACGGATTATCGCCATATATGACACGACGATTCGCAAACAACGTTTCAATGCGTGGCGCTAATTTACTGTGAACGCCTCTAGGGTTGCGCAACACCTCTATATCAAAACCTGCTTCTTCAAACAGTGGGCGCATTAAATCCATTCGGAAATTATCGGCTACTACTTTTTGAATTGCGTACTTTTTACGCATTTCTATGAACCAATTAACAATATGAATCGGGTTAATAGATGGTTCATCAACTATTGTTAAATGCCCTTCTTTCTCCCATTGTTTGATAGGTGGCTTAAGTTTAGCTTCGTCTAAATAATCTTTACGAGCGAATGAGTGTGATATCCATACGACATCGTCTCCTTGCTTAAACAACAATCCAACTGCTGCAAAGTCTTTAATACTTGCATAGTCAACGCCACCAATAGCTGTTTTGTTTTTTAACGGCGGAATATTGCGAGCTGTCGCAAGCACATCTTCACGAGATGCTACAATTTTACTTGAATCTTCTTCGGGTAGGTTCATACGCTTTGTTATAAAGTTTTCATAACCACTAGGGCTATGCTCTAAGTCTTTATGTTGGTTAAGAACCTTACGATAAAGGCGTTTACCATATTCACTCATAGGCTCTTCAAACATTGGATTCGCTTTAGACCATGTACTAGGGTCGTCTTTTTCTTCTTTATGATCTAACTTACAAATAAATGGAAACAATCTATCATCGGGTGAACGACCTTCAAGAATTTCTTTAGAACGGTCTTTCATTTTATCTAAGAATCCTTCACGAACAAATCCATCAGTACCTATAAAAAATTCTCTAGGGTGCTTTACTTTACCAAGCCCACTAGAGAATACGTCTACTATGTCATTGTTTTCATATCTGTGAATCTCATCATAAATAATAAAACCTTCACGTCCACCATCTTTACTACCAGCATTACTTGTTGCGAATTCAAATTTACTTTGTGTTACTTCTGATGTTATGCGTAATTTGGTTAAATCAAAGAATCCTTCACCTTCAACATCATTTATCTTTCCACTGTATAAATTATGTTTAGTAATTTGTCTGTGCATTTCTTCAAATGATGTTTTAGCTTGTTTTTCAGTGTTAGCTACAACCGTTCCGTCGTAATTATCTACACCATGTAGCTCACTTATTAGATAGTTAGATAAAGCACTAATCAAACCGTTTTTACCAGCACCACGTGCTACTAACCAAAAGAACTGTTCAAAGTATAATTCATCTTCTTCATCAAACAAGAAAATAAAGGCGATTAGAAATTTTTGAAATGGTTGTAATTTAAAATAAAACTTTTCTGTAAAAGCAATACACTTTTCAATTTGTTCATCATCGAAATATAAATCTTCTCGATACAAAACGTTAAGTTCCAAGTGATCTATTAATTTAATTCGGTCACTGTTTAAATTGATTTCGCCATTTTTATATTTATCTATGTACCGTTGTACATGTTTATTTACTTTCGTCATAATAAACTCCTACCTTTTTCCTTCACTTCTTGCGCTACATCTTCAGGTAACAACCGCGTTAGTTGTTGTATAATTTTCTGATAAGCACCATCACGAGAATTGAAAAGTTTGGCTATTGGTCGTTCACGTTCGTATGGAGGGGCACTCTCTGATTGAGTGAATAACTCATAATCGCCATTTTCTTGGATATCCAACCATGCGTCATCAAGTAATACACGCATTCTAGCAGCTTGAACGATTAAGCCTTGCGCCACTCTCTTTTTGTCATCTGGTATAGATTGGAAAACCTTGTCTAAGCGTTTCTTTTCTTTATCTACTCGTGCCTCATGCTCTTTAATTTGTTGTTCGTTTCTTTCCACAGTTATCACCTCTTTTCTATATATGCTTTAGGGAGGGGGTTATACGCGATATTTGTTAGCAAATGTCGAGAAAAGACTCCCCACCTCGTTCCCCGAGGTTAAAATAAAATTAAAAATATTTTGGTGGGGGGATTTAATTTTTTTGAAAAATATTTTTTAAAAATTTATTTTTATTTTTTTTAAATTACCACCATTCATCATTCCAATTATCTTTTTTCTTTTTATAAATATTTCTATCGTGATGATTTTCGTGACAAGCAAAGCAAACTGTAACTAAATTATCTATATCTAATGCTAAGTCTGGTCTGTCCTTTAACTCTTGCTTATGATGAACAATTAATCTTGTGTCTTTAGACGTAACTACTCTGCCATTATCTTTGCACCACTGACATTCATCATTATCAATCTCACGCCTTATCGCCTTTATGTCTTTCCATTCTCTCTTCTTATAAAATCTCTTACGATCATTCACATCTTTATAGTTAATATCATCTATCATATGCAATCACCTTATCTTTATTAATGAATGGCATATGCTAACTCATATCAACACTACGAGCATGACTAAAAGTTATATAGTTGGAGTTCATGTGTAGTGTTCATATCAATAAGCACAAAGAAGACACACAGGTAATCACCCCTGCGTGCCTCAATATAATATAGTATTGTTATTTATAATAAGTCACTGAAACTTATCGTATATCTATATTATATACCGTACCTATGTACAGTACATAATAGTGTGTAATCTGTGCAAAGTGTGCAATATGTGCAGACTTATTGGTGCTTCATGTATGTGTCTACTATCTTATCTATACGACTATATATACTTCTTCTACTAATACTTAGTAGTCTTTCTATAGTCTTGATAGTTTCTCCTTGTTTAAGTAATTGTAATATGTGGTAGTTCTTATCATTAGTGATATAACACTCTAGCTTATCTACAAAGCCTATCTCTTCTATAAGCTTCTGTGAGTGTCTCTTGTCCTTATCATTGCGTATCACTCTAACTAACACCTTATCTCCTGTCTGTCCTTGACCTTTCGGCATTGCCGCCTCTATACCATACTGCCCTGTTGAGGTACTGTCATACTCGTACACCTTATGTTCTAGCAAGTTAACACGCCAATGATAGCCTGTAATTAATTGTCTTACCTCTGATTCACTGTACATCTAATACCTCCAGTTATTTAATACGTTTATCCCATGCATCTTTTATCTCTCTGATCTGTTCGTCAGTGAGTTCATCTTCCTTCAACCTCAACGCCACATCACCATGATCATTGAATATAATATCTAGCAAGTACGCAACCTCATATTCCAGTGCATCTATCTTAGTATCTTTAACTGAATTGTATATAAGAGAAATGACTGCGATTACGCCTAGAAGAATAGTTGATATAATCCAGAACATTAGTCGCTCACCTCATAGTCCTTAGGATACTGATCCACCATGTCATTAGCTTGCATGCGTACTATAATTTCATTCGTAACGTATTTGCTTAATTCATACAAGGTAGTGATTAGTAGTGTTTTAAGTATTTTCATTTCATCGACTCCCCAATCCTAATATGTCCGTTCTAATTTTCTTAACTTCTAAGTTATATTTTTCTGCAAAATTCAATGCGTCATCATAATCTTCATACAATCTAACCTTAGTAATATCTGTTGTAGTTTCTATAGTTTTCTCGATGACTTCCCAGTCAGCATAAAAACTCACAACTGAACCGGTAGCCATTTGATTATTGCGTGTAACAACATAATAGTATTTACCTATTTCCATCTCACTCACTGTCCTTTCTATACATACCAGCTTTTAACGCTCTACTAATAGGACCGTTATTAAAACTAGATGGTACTACTTCCAATAATCCTTTAGGTTTCCTTACCTTCTCTTTCGCATCTTCCTTATTCTCTGCGTCCACTACAATGAATTCTTCATTCTCCTTAGCTCTGGTTACATCAAAGAACACTTCACCTGTTGTGTGGGTTGTTTTGCGTACTAGGAATTGCATGTCGTCACTCCTTGCCTAATATTATTCGTACACGTTCAACGATATCTTTAGTATCCTGTTGATCCGTATCCGCCTCTGTCTGATTCTTCTTCGAATTTTTCCACATTTTCTACCTCCATATAACTCACTGGCGCAACAACTAGCTGCGCTAATCGTTCACCTTTTTGAACTATAATAGGTTTATCGCCTATATTATCTGTAATAATTCCAACTTCCTTATGGTATGTGTAATCTATAGTTCCTAATGCAACACGTAATTTAGTTTTTAATGACTTTCCTGAACGTGGTCTTACTTGTCCTTCGTATCCGTAAGGTAATTTTATAGCTATATCTGTTTTAACTAACTTAGTAGTGTGTGGTGGAATGTTTACTGTTTCCGATACATATAAATCCAATCCACTATCACTAGGGTTTGCTCTTTTTGGTTTAGTTGCGTTGTCGCTTAATAGTTTGATTTGTAGTTTAGTCATTTTGTTTGTCCTCCAATAATCTCTTCTATTTCTTCACACATTAATCTTTCACCAAAATCATATTCGTCAGTATGTTTCTGTTCTTTTAATCTTTCGGTAGTGAAATTTTTTACTTCATCTAAAGTTTTAGCTTTGCGATAGACTTCTTCAAGTTCTTTAATTCGTTCGTTTAATTCATCCATTGAAGTTTCATTATCTACTGTAAAAACTATTTGCTTATTGCTTTCCTCATACTCATACGCCATCTACTTAACCCCCAACTTATCTAACTTACTTCGATATTCTCTATACATTGAACTGCCTTGATGCAGTGATAATTTATAATCTATGAGCTTTCTAAACTGTTTCAGTAATGCAAGTTGTTCGGCGTTCTCTCGTTCCAATCGTTTATTATTCGCACGCAAGACGATTAAATCATCTACACAGTGTTGATACGCTTGTTTGTATTGGTCATGTTGCTTTTTCACTTTCTTCAACCTTGCATCCATAACACTTACATGAAGTTTCGTTTCTGAATTCATAATTAACACTCCTTTATCCCATTTAAAACTTTCCTGTTATGTTTCTTGTCCTCTGGTAACACTGCCATGACAATGCTACGTGTATTGAGAGAGTATAAGAATCCTTTAACTCCCCAATATCTTAGTAGCTTTGTCATTTCGACAGTGTTTCTGCCTTTAGTATCAATTTTGTACTTAACTTTGATAGTTTCTGATAGCATCATGATAATTTATATTTCTCCATTACTATGTCGTACTTCTCAACAAACTTATATCTGTCTTGGTGTAACTTCTCACTCCACTGTGTATATTCGTCCATTGCTTTAAGTTGTTCAATTAATCCTTTTATTTCTCTCTGCGTCTGTTCAGCGGCAGCCACTGCTTTCCAGTATCTACTTGTACCAACTTCTGCCTCATAACTTGTGTTACTATATTTCAAGAATTGTTTATATGTTCTATCAGCTCTTTGAAATAATGATTTAACAATCAAGTCAGAATTTTTTAGTAGTATGTCGTTAGGTGTCATTTACTTCACATCCCAATTCTCAAACGCACGTTCTATTGACCATTTAGCTTTAGCAACATCTTCTTTACCATTCTTATGCGGCGCCCTGCTAATATATTTGATAGCATTGCCAATGTGATAAGCTACGTTTGGATTGTAATGTTTGGTAACCTGGTCGATGAAGTCCACAACTTCTATATCACCAAAGTTATAATGTGAAGGACTGTTGACGTTATCCTTACGCTTACGTTGTTGTACGTCGTTGGATTGTTTATCCAATCCCATACGCTTCGTCTTATTTTCTATCTCTTTCGCCCACAACTCAAAATCGTTGAAGTCTGTGATTTCATATCTGTGTTTAGCTAGCGATTCGATAATTGCATAGTTTCCTTTACCGTCAATCTCAACCACTTTACCTATCACACGCATGCCACTGCTATAATTACCTGCACCTAAGTCATTCACAACAACGTATTTACCTATTTTTAAATCACTGATTTTCATCTAACGCACCGCCTCTGCTTTTATTTCTTTGATACTCACTTTCTCTGCTACAATTTGGTTTGGTCCAGCTTCTCTTTTTGTTAGAGAACTTGCCATTCGAGCAAATGTACCTTCTGTAATATTCATCTTCGCTTGTATTTCTTGTCTAGTACCGGCACAAATCACTTCATCCCCTTTATATACAACATATTCGTATGCATGTGATCGTCCTTTTGCCATTCTGTCCACCTCTAAACTAATTGTTGATTGCCATATTTATCTTTTTTAAGTTTTGCTACTAAATTATTTTTAGATAATTCCTGAAACCACTTACTGCTACATTTCGCATCGTCAATCATCTGTAAGCGTTCCTGTTCCTTACGTTGCTTTTCTTCCGCTAATGCTTGCTTGCGTTCTTCACGTTCTCTGTCCTCACGCTTTAATCTAGCTAACCCTTGTTGAGCATCATAATCTCTAACGTATTTACGAAAATGTCTTATACCTTTTTCCATATGTTTTTTGATTGTTCCATTACTTATGCCCAATCTCGTTGCCTCTTTGTAATCTTCGACTGGTATTAAGATTGCTTTATCCCAGTTTTGCAGTGCATAACACACTTCGCCATTCTTATCTTTCACACGTTGAAACCTCATCTCAATAACCCCTATCTATAATTTTTACGTCGATTATATCCCTAAATAAATTTTCATCTGTGTAATCATCTAAATTTGTAATCATGTGATTCGATATTCTATGTTCTACATCGTTATCTGGTTCACCATTTTTAGCAGGAAATGTATATTGTCTTTCATACTCTATCGTGTATTTAATCTTTAACGTTTCTTCATTCATTTAGATCACCTTCTACTTTTTCAATGTGAATAATCACTCTCGGCTCAAAGGAATAAGTTTTTATACCTCTTGCATCAGCAACGATATTGTCATCAGCCCATAAGTGATTATTACCAGCATCAAGTATTGTCTTAATCAAATTATCTACATCTGGTTTGGTTATTTTATATTTACCTGCCATTGATTGTTGTTTTTTCTTACTCCAACTTTTTAACATTGGAAAGTGAAACTCTATGAGTATTATCAGTGGCCCATCTAGCAGAAGTTTCGGCATTTGTTTTTGTAACTCTTTCTTATGCTTCATATAATCGCTAGACATGTATGTTTGTACAAATTTTCCTGCATTTCTAAATCTCGGTCTAGGTGATGCCATAGGAGCATCTACCGTAAGCTCTATGCGTTTCATTTATTCACTCCTAGAGGTCAAATATATTCATTTGGCTGCCAAGCTCATGCTCGTAGTACAGATTGTGTACTCCCTTAAAACTCATCAGCTCATCATCAGTCATATTTTTTTCTGTACCTGCAAAGTAAGCACCAGTTAAATTTCCTACGTTATTCACGTTAGGAGCTAATGGAATAACTGAAATTACTTTTTCATTATTCTCTCGGTACAAATAAAATTTATTTTTATAACCATCAACTAATCCCATCTGTCTGACCACTCCATATCTTCAAAAATAATGTCCTTCTTTTCTTCGTACACATCAAATGGCGTTATTCGCCCACTCACAAGCAATCTTTCAGTTGCCCAACCTAACTCAAGCAAATTGCGTTGGATGAGCGTATCGCCCTTGTATGTCGTTCTGAATAGGTGTCCTAGTAGTTGTTTAAATTGATTTATACTCATGTAAAAAACCTCTGCGTTGCTTTATAGTAATCAAACTCAATCACACCAGTTTCACCGTCTTTATTTTTTGCAATGTTACATTCAAGAATAGATTTATCTGTATCTTCGGCATCTTGGTCATAATAATCATCTCTATATAAAAGCATTGCCAAACTTGCATCTGCTTCAATACCACCAGACTCTTTCATATCCGATAACATTGGGCGTTTGTCATTACGTGTTTCTACCGCACGACTTAATTGTGAAAGAATGACTATGACAGCACCTGTTTCGTTAGCTACAATCTTCAAATCTCGAGATAATTTTTCTACTGCCACACGTCTATCTGCGTTGGTATCTGTACTCATTAACTGCAGGTAATCTATAAAAATAATTTGTGGTTTATCTGATGATTTCATTGCTTGTGATCTAACATCTTGAATAGTAGTTGAGCTTTCTTCACTGATATTGATACCTAGCTTCAGTATTTTATCCATAGCGCTAGTTAACTGTGTTAATTCCTCTGGTGTTAGGTCTTTGATTCCCATTATTTTCTTTAATGGAATGCCTGTAATCGTAGCTAATAGTCTTTGTAATACGTTTACACCAGTTGTTTCTATACTGAAGAATGATGTTTCATATCCTTGTTTGGCAATATTCCATAGCATATTAAGGGCGAAACCAGTCTTACCTATACTAGGTCGTGCTGCGATTACAACTAACTGACTAGGTTCAAATCCACCTATTTTATGGTCCATCAATGGAAACTTCGTTTTGATTGTTCGTGACGGTTCATCACTGTACAGCAACTCCACATAATCATTTACAAATTTTTGCGTTCCGTTCTCTTGTTTAGTAGTAATATTTGTTAGGTCTTTCAACTCATCTAGCATCGCATTTAGATTTTCATTAGTTGCATTCGCTTTAAAGTTATTTGTAATTTGTTGAGCTTTTATAATCTGATAGTTCTTTAATAAATCTTGCTGGTATCGTTCAAAGAAGCCATAACCTATAAAGTCTGATTGATATAGTTTACCTATCACATCATTACTTAGGAATGTTTTATCCTTAGCGCTCTTGAGATATATTTCATTTAAATCGATTTTCCCTTGATCTAATATATATTCGAGAAAACTCTTGAAATATTCGTTCTGGAACATATAGGGCTTAACTCTTAATTTCTCAAGCAAATCTGGTTTTTTTAACAAACTGGCAATGACTGTACTTTCAATCTCATATTGCTCATTCAACATAGTCATCACCTCTGTTGTTATATTCTTGGACCTTTTGTTTAAAAGCATCTAGCGCTTGTTTCCTGCGTTCCACATACTCGGGATCGTTTTCCATTTTCCATCGATGCGTTTTTGTTTCATCATCCAGTTCATCTTCTTGCATTAACTTTGGTGATGCCCGCATAATGTTAGGTATTTTAGGAGGATAAACATTACCATCTTTAATATATTTTTTGGCCATTTTCATTGTTGGCTCATAATCCCCATCTTCAGTTAAGAACTGAATCCATAAATTAAACTTATTCTCGGTTAATTCCATATTGTAGACATTACTTACAACTTCAATAATGTGAAATGCTTCTTTTTTAGTCATCGGCATAATGTCTAACCTCCATATATTTCTTGACGTTTCTTCTCTAAGAAATCTTCGGTTTGATCTTTAGACTGCTTACGTTGTTTAGGTGTAACTTTAGCTGTAGCTTTTTCTACAGTGTCGATGCCTTCCTTATTCCAATTTTTTAATATTGATATTAGGTAAGGTATTCCTTTGTCTTTTTCTCTACAGTAATCGACAGCTGTCTTTGTTATTTCATATGCATCATTTTTAATTTGGTTTATTTCATAATCTAGGTTTTCTACTTGCAACATATTACTAACTGGATGTAATTCTTTAGATATATATTCAAATATTTTTGAGGTGTCTATACTATCTGTAGAAGTCTCTGTGTAGTCTATGGTATTGGTTTGCTCATTTTGAGCATCTCCATTTTCTCTTTTTGATACATTCGTTTGCTCATTTTGAGCAACTCGTTTGCTCACACCCTCTAAAACTTCATAATTTATCGAATACCATTTTGTTTTATCAAATCCTGCTTTGTTAAAATTACCTGTGAATAATAAATTTTGTTTTTCTAAACTTGATATTGTTCTTCTTATAGTAACGTTGCTCCAAAAAGGAAATTGCTTTTCCCAATTTTTATAACTGTTATAAATCCATTTCTTATCGTCGTGTGAGTGTTTACTTGCGTTCAACCAATAATGCATTTGTTGTAGTATGATTGCTTCGTTTAATCCAATATGTTCTGCTAATTTAGGCAGCACTTGTATTGGATAGTCATCTATTAATAATTTACTCAATCTGCTTTTTCTCCTTTCAACATCTTATTCAGCTTCTCGTCTACATCAAGCCAGCTGTCTGTAAGATGATATTTCTTGTTAAAGCTATCCATGCCTATTTGATGCTGCTCTGTATGATGGTTTCTACACAGCGCTAACACTTTATTTCCATAATGGTCTATCTTATTTCTGTTGCGTCCTCTACCTACTGCTTGATAATGTGCTAAGTCGGCATTCTTAGCCCCACAGACAACACATGTTCTGTTTATGGTAGATTTATATATAAAATACTTATCGTTGCTCATAAGGTCGCTAGTGGCTTTGTGGATAGGTATGTTATTTGCGAATATAAAATCAAGTATCAACTCGATTAATTCACTCGCCTGTCGTCTACTGCAGTTGCTTAACGAAATAGGTTCATAACCGTGTAAGAACTCCAATTGTTTTTGGAACATATACCGTAAGTAGTCCATTGGCTGTCCGTAGTGATTGAATATATCTCTTATCATTGCGAATACTTTTCTACGTTGCTTATCGGTTATTTTGTATGGATCACTTACGATTACGTCGCATTCTACTTCTAGTCCGTTATCTAACAGTAAGAAGTCTTTATTTTCTAAAGTTACACCCTCGATGACAGCAGTTATTGTGCCGTCATCTTGCTGGATGTAGTTTTTAATAATTGGCATTACATCACCTTGTTTATATTGCATACAATTAAAATGGCAAATCGTCCGGGTCCACATCTACACCGTTTGCAAATGGATTGTCATTGCTTAACTGTTGGTTATTTGTGCCAGTCTGTTGTCCTTTTGAAACATTCTGTTTCTGTTCGTTATTCTTTGTCTCTAAGAACTGTACGCTGTCCGTAACAACTTCGGTAACGAAAATACGACGCCCCTCTTGGTTTTCATAGCTACGTGATTGGATACGGCCATCAACACCAGCTAAATGGCCTTTAAATAAGTATTTGTTTACATTCTCTGCTTGCTTTCTAAATACAACACAGTTTATAAAATCTGCTTCACGTTCACCTTGCGCATTTGTGAATGTACGATTGACTGCTAACGTGAAAGTTGCGACATTCACGCCAGATGGTGTTGTTCTGAATTCTGGGTCTTTAGTTAAACGACCGACTAAAATTACTCTGTTTATCATGTTTATTCAATCTCCTTTAACCATGTTTGTATGGACTTTCTACTTTTATTGATTTTATCGTTACTCAATTCATCAATATTCATATTTTTTAAAAAGCTTATTTTTCCTTTAAAATCTTCTGTTTTGTTATTTCGTTCTACCTCATTTATAAAATCGTTTATTTCTTTTTCTAATAACGCTTTAATTTCAGGGTCTACTTTTGAATATTTATCTTGTTTTTCTTTTGCATCTGCATCGTCTTCATCAGTTGGAATGTTGAAGAATTTCATTAAGAAATAACGTTCTGCGTACGTTAATGCCGTACCATGTGCTTGTGAAATATCACTTTGTTGTCCGAAAGCATGATAACTAATATCCAATTGTTCTTCTGGCTTATCAGCATTAATCCATTTGTAGTTAAGGTCCATCTCTACAACGAAATCTACTACTTCATAACCTTTTTTATTCTTGTATGAGTGCGTAGTCCATTGTTCATTTGACGTACTAGGTACAAGTAATAAATTATGCTCGACCATTTTACTTCTGATACGATGTAATATTTGCGAACCAGATACATAGGAGTAGTTGTAACCCTTAGTATCCTTTGTAAATCCATCTATATTTGCTTTTACATCTGCTATCTTTTGATATAAATTTAATTCTTCACTCATTTACTTCAACCCTCTCACTTCTTTGTATCTTTATATGAGTTGATTCATATATAATTTTGTCGTGTAGTGACCAGTCGATTTCTAACACTTCGAAATCTTCTTCGAAAAATTTACGTGCTGTTTCTTCTTCGTCTGTATACTCAACTTTGGGCGCTCGTTCAGTTGGACGATTGTTTACATAATGATCTACATTCTTGTGAACGATTCTGCAATATTCCTTTCTAGACAATGATTTTTCCTTCGCCATTTGACGAAACACCTCTATTCCGTGTATATTTAAGTTGTATATTTTGTAAATCGTTTGACTGTTAGCAATTGCCGTTGCTTTCAGTCTTTTTTATTGCGTCAAGAAACTTATCCCAGAACCAATACAGTCCGAAACCTGCCATTACCGATAACAACATACCGATGTAGAAATCGTTTGTCGCTACGCCTATTGCTATTGTTGAGAATGGCATAGATAGAAATGTTAATAGTGTTCTCATGTAATCACTCCTTTCCTTTTAGTATTTCTTCCGGTATTTCGTGGTACGGGAATTTTTCTTGAAACATTTTAACTGGTACTCTGCCTGAAATAGTAAAGTATCCTTGTTTTTCCATTTCTTCGTTCATACGCTTGATATATTTGCATGCGGTAGATGCTGAGACCTCCAATACATTTCCTACTTCTTTTGAAGTTAGTACGTTTTTAATCATTACGTTTCCTCCTATTGTTCGATTTTTATATTGCGTAACGTGTTTCTGTTATAATCACCTAAGGAGGTGAAATAATATGAATGCAAAATCAATAAACGATTCATTAAATGACAATTATGCTGTAGTGGTTAAATATATTAATGGCAAACACACTACTGTAACTCGTTCTGAAATCATTGATGAATCAACTATCTTTGCAAATGAAAACCAATTTATAAACTTGAACAATGTTACAAATGCGATAGTTTGCAAAGATGAACGTCAAGCAAGTAATGCTGCTCGCTAATAATTGAACGCTGTAGCACGTATTGCTTCAATCAACTTCGCAGCAGCTTCAACCTGTTGTGGAGTTGGTTCTTTTCTCGTTTTTTCTAAAACTACTTTCAATGTTTCCATTTCTTCTACTAGCACTTCATTGTTTAATTCTTTAAAATTTTTCATGTTATTCTCTCCTTTAGATATATCTACTTCTAAACCTTTAATTTTATCCGTCATTGAAATTCCTCCTACTGTTCGATTTGTGATGCGGTCCTCTTTAAGGGTGTCCACATTATGGACAGCCTTTTATTTCTACACACAATATGTGTAATAATTGAGGTGGCGAGTAACCACCTCGTGTGGTATAATTATGTTGTTGATATTTACTCTTTGGCTATCCATTTAGGGTAGTCTTTTTTTGTGCCCAGTCTTTTCTAGTGTTTTCAATAATTAACTCACCATTATTTTTAATGTAGTATTCTATAAATAAAGGACTATCCTGACTTAATTTGTCATTGTATTTATCAATAAATTCTTTCAATGCTTCAGTAAGGTTATAACCTTTAGTTCTTAAATCATCATCGAATTTTTTCTGCAACACTTTTCTTATCAATCTATCACCATCAAAACCTTCTATTCTAAATAAGGAATAAAGAGCTAATGCTGGTTTTGTCCTTTTAGGTGTATCAGTTTCTTTTCTAAATTTTTCATAATACTTAAAGAAGTTAAGTGTTTCTTCAAAATTAATAAATTCAAAATTTCCTGATTTAATAAGTTCGGTAATACCTGAAGAAGTAGTCTTATTTCTCGCTACTGAAATAACAACTGTAGTACCTGCATATTTTTTATTAAGTAAATTTAATAGTGATACATATTCTTCTGAACCTTGATTTGCATAACTTTCAATATAATTCAACATATTCCATTTTCTTTGCGTTGTGTTCATTCTTACTATGTCGTGTTCATTTAATCCCGGTTTAATAATATATTCGACTGGTACACCTGCTTTTCTAGCGTGTTCCACTCTGTGTTGACCATCTATTACAACCATATGCTCATTTACAATAACTGGACTTATAAATCCTTCTTCGGCTTGTTCTAGCATTTCCTTTGTAATAAGAACATTTCGATTAAATTTAGTAAATTTGAAAATATCTAAATCCTCTGTTTTATATACTTCATTTACTGGTAATTTCAATTCTCTTTGCTTAAAATCTTTTCCGTTGATATCTACTCTTTTCATAATCTATTGCTCCTTTAATATTTTTTTTATTTTTTCTATTTCATTTAATGCATTTTCTTTATTTATATGATGGTTGTAATGATCGATAAACTTTTCTACAGGTTTTAACAAATGAATAAAAATTGGTGTGTAATCTTTGTTGTCATCTTTTCCAGTGAATTCAGTAGTTTCATTTGGCTGATTCATAATATCTCTAACTTCATTTCTAAAATCATCTGCTTGCTTTTTGTAATACTCACGTTCACTTTGTAAATGTTCATTCATATTTTTAATGCTTTGATAATCCTCTGGCTCCATGTATTTCTCAATCACTTCCGGATCTCTATCCTCTGCCTCTTCTAACTGTTTACGTGCAATTGATTCAGAACGTTGTGCTTGTTCTAGTTGGGATTCTAGTTGGGATTTTTCTTCGTCGCGTTGTTTGAGTTGTTTTTTGTATTTTTCTAATTCTCTAGTTGTCGCTTCATCTATTGACTTGTTACCATTTTCGGTTTCGATACCGTTTTCTATAACGTGATTGCGTTGTTCTTCAGGCATAGTTGCTAATTGGTATAATGCTTTAATTCCTAAATGCAACACCGGTGTTGTATTTGAACTTCGAAACTCTTCTGCTATTTTTATGAACCTCTGAGCTTGTTGTTTGTGCATTCCTACATTTTCAAGCCATTTACCAAATTCACCATGTACAAGATCGTTCTCTTTCACATGTTTTAATCTTCGACCAATTTCAAATATGGATTGACCTGCAATGTTTTGATAACTTTTAATTTCTGTTTCGATAGTTGTTAAGTCATCACTGAGTTGTAATTCATTCAATTAATTTACCTCCTTGTTTTTATTTTGTTCTCTATCGGGAACGTTATGTGTAAAAAAAATATCTAAGTTATTAGTTTCGTAACCTAATATTTTAGCCATTTTTATAAACTCATTTGCACCGATATCTACAAATCCGTTTTCTCTTTTGGCATAAGGTGTTCTTGTTTTCCACCCCATTTTGTGAGCCATCTCATCTTGCGTAATTCCACAAGCAATTCTTTCGGCTCTCAATCGCTTGAGATTCAGTATCATATTGTCACCTCCAATCGTTCTCGTTTGAGAACTGTATATAACTTAACACGCTTCGTTCTCGTTGGTCAACACTTTTGTTATTTTTTTACTCAAAAAAGTTTTTTCTTCCTATATATTGTATTCTTTTGGGAACGGTGTTATAATCAAGATGTTCACTTAAGAGAACAAATAAATTATTCGGGAGATACTAAAAATGAGAACAAATGATGAAATAATCACGGTAATTAAAACAACATTAAAAGAACAAAACATGTCACTTAGTGAATTGGCTCGTCGTGTGGGAATGGCTAAATCCGCTGTATCACGTTATTTAAATTTAACTAGAGAGTTCCCTTTGAATCGTGCAGAAGATTTTGCTAAAGCACTTCATATTAGTACTGAATATTTACTTGGGTTTGAAGAAAATGAACAAGAACAACCAGAACAAGACACAATCGCAGCACATTTTGATAAAGATGGCTTAACAGAAGATGAAATAGAAGAAGTTAATAAATTCATAGAATGGGTTAAGAATAGAGATAAGTAAGGGGTTTTTGTATGGGGTTATACGAAGATTTATGTATGGCAAACGAAAATGTAGAAATTAAAGAAACCAGTCGCTTACCTAGTTTTCAACCCGGTTGTTATATAAATGGAGAAATTTTTATAAAAAATAACATATCTGACATTAGAAAAGCAGAAGTGTTATTTGAAGAATTAGGTCATCATGAAAAGACATATGGGAATATACTTGACCAGTCTAAATGGATTAACCGTAAATTTGAAAATTACGCAGTAAGACATGGTTATCAAGCTGCCCTACCATTACGTTTAATTATAGAAGCATATCATTATGGAATAAGTAACTTACACGAGTTGGCAGAATATGTCGAGTTAAGCGAAGAGTACATAATTAAAGTGATTGAGTTTTATAAAAAGAAATATGGTTTATCCACCTATTACAAAGGATACGTAATCAAGTTTGAACCGTTACAAGTATTTGAATTTAAAAATTTAGATTAAAAGGAGTAATATATTATGGCTAAAAAAACAAAAAACTTATCATTAGTTAAAGAAACAGTACTAAATGAAAATGAAGAAATACAATATAGTATATTTGGAACTTATGAAACTAAAACGTTAGGACAAGAAACAATTAAAAATGGCGTTTTAGTAGCAACGAATAAACGCATTATTTTTTACGCTAAAAGATTCAGTGGTTATGATTTAGAAAATTTTGATTATAATAAAATAAGTACATTTGAATTAAGTAAAAAATTTACTGGGAATACTTTGTCTTTTTATTCCAGTGGTAATAAAGTTAATATGAAATGGATAAATGATTCTGAATTGGATGATTTTATAGCTTATGTAAATGATAAAATGCAAGAACCAAAAGAAAAACCTTCTCAAACTGAAAATAAAAATGATAACTTAGAGCAAATCAAACAATTAAAAGAACTTTTAGATATGGAAGCAATAACGCAAGAAGAATTTGATTTAAAGAAAAAACAATTGTTAAATTTGTAAATTTGCATATACGATATGTTAGGTGAAGAAAAATTATTGGTCGTGTTGTCGCAAGTCAAAAAAACATATTAATACTAGCGTCCTTAGTGGCGCTTTTATATAAAATTTATTATTAAGGAGAATGTGAAGTGAAAAAGGTTTTATTTTTAATATTAGCAAGTTTCTTGGTATTAGCAGCATGTGGACAAGAAGAAAGTAAGTCGGAAGATAAGAAAGAAACAAAATCATCTAGCAAAGATAAAAAGAAAGAAGATAAGAAGTCAGATGATGATAAAAAAGACAATAAGAAATCAGATGAAGAAAAATCTAAAACAGATGATAAAAGTTCTGAACAAGTAGCAGATAATGAAAATGTAAATACAGAAGAACAACCTAACCAAACACAACAACAGCAAGCCCCTATTCAACAGGAACCTACCGACCAAGAAAAAATGGAGGCAAACGCAAAAGTAGCCAAAGAAAATGGTTACACAGGTATACCGAATGGAGATGCAGGTTTAATTGACCCAGAAGAAGCTAATAGACAACTTGAAGAAAATGAAGCTGCAATGGAGAGAGAAGAATCGCAAAAAGAAAGTGAAATAGATGCAATCAATGAAAAAATGGATGATCCTAACATTTCAGATGAACGATATAATGAATTAGTAGATGAATATAATGCAAAAATTGAAGAATAATTTTACGGGTAGCTCGCCTACCCTTATTATTTTTTATCTTTTTTAGGAGGAATTGATAAATATGCCGATATATAAAGATGATAATACAAATAAATGGTATTTTTCCACTCGTTATAAAGATGTATATGGTAATAACAAACGGAAAGTGAAACGTGGTTTCAATACAAAACGTGAAGCTAAATCAGCAGAAGCAAATTTTCTAACAGAAATAGAGACGGGTTACAGTGATTCTAATACGTTTGATTATGTATTTAATCATTATTTAGAACACACGGACTTGAGAAAAAAGACACGCCGAAGAAAAGTAAATGAATATAACAAACATATTAAAGATAAATTCGGTCATATTAAAATGAATCAAATTAAACAAAACCAATGCCAAGAATTCAGAACATATTTAATGAGTGCCGTAAATAGTCCAAATACAGCAAGAGCGATATGGTCTAGTTTTAAAGTTGTTATTAATCACGCAAAAAAACATTTTGGTTTGCGTATAGATCCAACTATTTCAATTACACCTATTCCTAGAGTGAAACCTAAACCTAAATATATGTTAAGAGAGGAGTTTGAAGATAAGATAAATAATATTAAAGAAGATGATTATAGAGAGTTGCTTTATTTAATGTTTTATACGGGTTTACGTGTGGGAGAAGCTATGGCTTTAACTTGGGAGGATTACAACAAATATAAAAAAGAGATATCCATCAATAAAACGATGGATACCTCAAATAGAGAAATTTATAATCGTGCCAAAAATGAATCTTCTGAAGACATTGTACCATTACCAAGTTTCATAAACCAAATGTTAGCTAATAGATACGAACGAGAAAAAGTAAAATATAAATATTTTGATGAAACTTCTTATTTTATATTTGGTGGAATGGAACCTAAGCACTATAAGCACTTACAAAAGAAATATAAAGAAGTATTTCCACAATATGATGTTCATACTTTAAGACACTCATACGCATCTTATTTAGCCAACAGCGGTGTAGATATTTTTGTCTTACAATCTTTAATGCGTCACTCTCAAATAACAGAAACAATGCAAACTTATAGCCATTTATATACCCAGAAAAAACACGATGCTATCGCTGTTTTCGAGAATTTTCAAAAATAAAATGGTATCAAAATGGTATCATTAGACACTTATCCACAAGTAAAATAGCTCAGTGACAGTACTTACAGCTATCCAATACTGCCTTCCATTTCAAATTTGATAAGACGATTCATTTCAACAGCATATTCCATTGGAAGCTCTTTTGTAAATGGTTCAATGAAGCCCATAACAATCATTTCTGTAGCTTCTTCTTCTGAAATACCACGACTCATTAAATAGAATAATTGCTCTTCAGAAACTTTTGATACTTTTGCTTCATGTTCCAATGAAATATTATCATTAAATACTTCATTATATGGAATTGTATCTGAAGTAGATTCATTATCTAAAATTAACGTATCACATTCAATGTTAGAACGTGCACCTTTAGCTTTACGGCCAAAGTGTACGATACCACGATAAATAACTTTACCGCCATCTTTTGAAATAGATTTAGATACAATCGTAGATGAAGTGTTAGGTGCTTTATGAATCATTTTTGCACCAGCATCTTGAACTTGTCCTTTACCAGCGAATGCAATTGATAGCGTACTACCTTTAGCACCTTCACCCATAAGCACACAGTTAGGATATTTCATTGTTAATTTAGAACCTAAGTTACCGTCAACCCATTCCATATTACCATTCTCATGCACTAATGTACGTTTTGTAACTAAGTTATAAACGTTATTAGCCCAGTTTTGAATTGTAGTATAACGCACATGGGCATCTTTGTGGACGATAATTTCAACCACAGCTGAGTGTAGTGAACTTGTTGTATAAACTGGTGCAGTACAACCTTCTACATAGTTAACTGAAGCACCTTCATCTGCAATGATTAGTGTACGTTCAAATTGTCCCATGTTTTCAGAGTTAATGCGGAAATACGCTTGTAAAGGCGTATCTAGTTTGATATTTTTTGGTATATAAATGAATGATCCACCAGACCAAACAGCTGAATTAAGTGCTGAGAATTTGTTATCTCCAGCTGGTACAACTGTTGAGAAATATTGTTTAAATAATTCTTCGTTTTCTTTTAATGCAGTGTCTGTATCTTTAAAGACAATGCCTTTATCTTCTAGTTCTTTTTCCATATTGTGATAAACAACTTCTGATTCATATTGAGCTGAAACACCAGCAAGGTATTTTTGTTCTGCTTCAGGAATACCTAATTTATCAAATGTACGTTTGATTTCTTCTGGTACTTCATCCCATGAACGTTCAGTTTGTTCTGATGGCTTAACATAATAAGTGATATCATCAAAATTCAATTCTGATAAATCACCACCCCATTGAGGCATTGGCATTTTGTAGAATTGTTTTAATGCTTTCAATCTATAATTAAGCATCCATTCTGGTTCTTCTTTCATATTTGAAATTTCACGGACGATATTTTCTGTTAAACCGCGTTCTGATCTAAAAATGGAAACATCTTCATCATGGAAACCATATTGGTAATTGCCCACATCAGGTGCTTTTTTAGCCATTTAAATCACTCCTTTTATATATTAAAACGACTCGCGTCAAGATAACTTCATTTGTAGTTACATCGTAATCATGATGTTATGTCTAGTGTGAATGGAAATTTACACAATGTCAACGTATCAACATGGATTAGTCTTCTGTATTTCCTTCTTTTTCAACTGTACCTTTTTCTAAAGCTTTCCAAGCCAAAGTAGCACATTTAATTCTAGCTGGGAATTGAGAAACGCCTTGTAGCGCTTCTATATCCCCCATTGCTTCACTGATTTCATAATCTTCACCAAGCATCATTTTTGTGAATTCTTGACTCATTTGCATTGCTTCAGCTAAAGAGTGACCTTTTACTGCCTCTGTCATCATAGAAGCACTTGACATTGAAATTGAACAACCTTCTCCATCAAATTTAGCATCTTTGATAAAACCATTTTCAATATCAAACGTAAGATTGATGCGATCCCCACAAGTTGGATTATTCATATCTACTGTCATTGCACCAGTATCTAAACTCCCTTTATTTCTAGGGTTTTTATAATGATCCATAATGACTGAACGATACAACTGGTTTAAATTATTAAAATTCATATGAGAAAAACTCCTTCGTTTGATTCAAGGATTGTACTAACTGATCAATATCTTCTTTAGTATTATAAATATAGAAACTTGCACGTGCAGTTGATGATTGATTTAACCATTTCATCAACGGTTGTGCACAGTGATGCCCTGCTCTAACAGCAACACCTTCTGTATCAACTGCAGTCGCTACATCATGTGCATGAACGTCAGTCATATTGAAAGTGATAACACCAGCACGTCTGTCTTTTGGTGGACCATATATTTCAATACCTTCTATTTCAGACATCTTATCGTAAGCATACGTCGTCAATTCATGTTCATGTGCTTGTATTGCATCAAAACCTAGATTTTCAATATAGCGGATTGCTTCAGCTAAACCAATCGCTTGTGCAATTAATGGCGTACCAGCTTCAAATTTCGTAGGTAAATCAGCCCATGAAGCATCATATTTTTCAACGAAATCAATCATATCCCCACCAAATTCGACCGGTTCCATTTCATCCAATAAAGCGCGTTTACCATAAAGTACACCGATACCTGTAGGCCCTAACATTTTATGACCACTAAAACTATAAAAATCAACATCTAATGATTGCATGTCTAAATCCATGTGTGGCGCTGCTTGTGCACCGTCCACACTCACGATAGCACCATGTTCATGCGCAATGTCTGTGATAGCCTTAATGTCATTAATTGTACCTAGTACATTTGAAACATGCGTGATAGCAACAATTTTTGTATTATCATTAATTGTCGCTTTTATATTTTCAATTGTAAGTTCACCTTCATCTGTCATTGGAATGAACTTTAAAGATGCACGCTTGCGTTTCGCTAATTGTTGCCAAGGCACTATATTAGCATGATGTTCCATTTCAGTGACTACAATCTCATCACCTTCAGAAATATTCGCATCTCCATAACTATGTGCAACCATGTTAATGGAAGCTGTCGTTCCACGTGTGAAGATAATTTCTTCAAAATATTTTGCATTAATGAAACGTCTGACTGTTTCACGTGCACTTTCATAACCATCAGTTGCTAATGATCCAAGTGTGTGTACACCACGATGTACGTTAGAGTTATAACGTTTATAATAATCAGCTATAACATCAATGACTTGTGTTGGTGTTTGACTAGTAGCAGTTGTATCTAAATAAGCAAGGCGATTATTGTTAACTTTTTGATTAAGAATTGGAAAGTCTTTTAATATTTCGTTAACATTTAGTGATTGGGTCAAATTATCCACAGACCTTTCTTAATTTAAAAAATCAATAAAGAAACCGTAGCAATTTAAGAAATGCAACAAACTAACTTATATTAATTTATTTAATCTGAGCATTTTATAATAATGTTCAATCACATTCTCTTAAAATTATTTTGCTGCGGATTCAATTGTATTTATTGTTTATTATTTATTAACTTTTAATTCGATTACTTCACGTAATTTACGTTGAACATCTTCAATTGGCAATTCACGTACAACTGGATCTAAGAAACCATGAATAACAAGACGTTCAGCTTCTTGACGAGAAATACCACGGCTCATTAAATAATATAATTGTTCAGGGTCAACACGGCCAACGGATGCGGCATGTCCAGCCTCTACATCATCTTCATCGATAAGTAAGATAGGGTTCGCGTCACCGCGTGCTTTTTCAGAAAGCATAAGGACACGAGATTCTTGGTTCGCAATAGATTTCGTACCACCATGTTTAATATAGCCGATACCATTAAATACTGTTTGCGCGCCTTCTAACATTACACCGTGTTTTAAGATGTAGCCATTTGTTTCCTTACCATATTGCACAATTTTAGAAGTTAAATTAATTTTCTGACTACCAGTACCTACAACCACTGATTTGAGTTCACTTTCAGAACGGTCACCAATTAAATTAGTTGTATTATCAATGATTTGACTACCTTCGTTCATTAAACCTAACGCCCAATTTATAGTAGCATCTGCTTCAGTAACACCACGGCGAATAATGTGGCCGGTGAAACCTTTATCTAAATAATCTACTGAACCGTATGTGATTTTTGAATTAGCACCAGCACTTACTTCTGAAACAATATTAAGTTGGTTACCTTCTCCACTTGCGATTGATAAATAGTTTTCAACGTAAGTTACTTCAGCACTTTCTTCAGTTGCAATAATGACATGGTTGAAGAAACTTGCATTTTCATCATCGTGTAATACTACATATTGGATTGGGTGTTCAACCACTACATTTTTGGGAACATATACGAATACGCCACCATTAAGTAATGCAGTATGTAGTGCTGTCAATCTATGTTCATCAACTGTAACAGTTTCATTCATGAAATATTTTTTTACTAAATCAGGATGGTTGATTAAAGCTTCTGCTAGGCCTTCAACGACAACGCCATCATTTTGAGCTGAATCAGAAACTTTCGTGAACGCTAATGTATTATTATGTTGGATAACCAAATTCTCAGTGTTTTCAACATCAATAATCTCTCTAACTTCACTTGGTAATTCTTCTAATGATTCATATAAGTTACCTGTTGTTTCATGTTGCTTAAATGAATCAAAGTCCCATCTCGTGATTTTTGTTTTATCTGGTTTTGGCATTTCTAAAGTTTCAGTTAATTGCAACGCTTCTTTACGTAATTCAGTTAACCAAGAAGGTTCATTATGGGCTTGTGAATATTCAACAAGTTGAGCTTCAGAAATGTTCAAAGTTTCAGTCGTCATACTTTTTTCCTCCCATTTGATGATTGTATGATTTAACTCATCGGTATAAATCAAAACCTAAATCTTCATCTATAATATTATTTTTCATATGAATTAAGACTTATTCTGCAGCATTAAACTCTTCTTTAACCCATTCATAACCTTCTTCTTCAAGGCGTTTCGCTAATTCAGGTCCTCCTGAAGTAACAATTTTTCCACCATACATAACGTGTACATGATCAGGTGTAATATAATTTAATAGTCGTTGATAGTGCGTAATGATTAATGACCCAAACGTTTCTCCACGCATTTGATTGATACCTTTTGAAACTACTTTTAATGCATCAATATCTAACCCTGAGTCAATTTCATCTAAAATAGCAAATTTAGGTTCTAACATCATTAATTGAAGAATTTCATTACGTTTTTTCTCCCCACCTGAAAATCCTTCGTTTAAATAACGTTGTGCCATATCTTGATCAATATCTAAAAAGTCCATTTCTTTGTCTAACTTTTTAATGAATTGCATTAAATTAATTTCTTCGCCTTCTTCACGTTTAGCGTTTATCGCTGAACGCATAAAGTCAGCATTCGTTACACCAGTGATTTCTGATGGATATTGCATTGCTAGGAATAATCCAGCTTTGGCACGATCATCAACATCTAGTTCTAAAATGTTGACGCCGTCTAATAGTACCTCACCTTGTGTTACTTCATAGCTTGGGTGTCCCATGATTGCAGATGATAATGTTGATTTACCTGTACCATTAGGTCCCATTACTGCATGTATTTCTCCTGTGTTAATTGTTAGATTAACACCTTTAAGAATCTCTTTACCTTCAATAGACACATGTAGGTCTTTAATTTCTAATGTTGATGGCATACATATTCCCTCCGTATTATATGATATGTTTTTCCTATCCAGTTTATAATAATTTTAATCTACAGTCAAAAGACTGAGCCCTTGTTACACCTTCTAATTATAACGCAGTTGTGTTGGAATATAAACCTTTTCAAGTGTTAAATTAAAATTGTTATCAAAATACAATGATTTTTGATAGTACATTAATAAATTCTTTAACTGATAATATAAGATGTGATGTTCTCAACTCATTTATTCCTATATCATTTATTATAAGCAAAGCATATTCTATAATCATTCATTCATTTTAACTTTTGTTTTAATATAGTTATAAGACAAATTGTGCTATCATTTTCAATATATTTTAGATAGAAAGGATTTTGGTATGTCAAAAATTAAGTGGTCAAATCTATGGAAAGGATTTGCAATGGGTACTTCCGATTTAGTACCCGGTGTAAGTGGCGGTACTATAGCTTTACTTCTGGGTATTTATGATGATTTTATACGGTCTATTAGTGGTATATTTTCAAAGAGGTTTTGGGAAAGCTTAAAATTCTTGATTCCTATTGGATTAGGAATGATCATTGCTATTGGCTTATTGAGCAAAGTAATTAATTATCTTTTAAGTGAACATACTGTACCAACCATGTTTTTATTTGTTGGACTAATAGCAGGCATCATACCCTATTTATTAAATACAGCAAGAGTTAAACAAACATTTCAAACTTCTCACTATTTACTTGTTTTACTTGGTATTATTATTATTGTAGTGATCACCTTGTTAAATAATGGTGATAAACATGCAGGAGAAACACTTGAATTATCAACTGGTCTTATTATTAAATATTTTATTGCAGGTGTTTGTGCTTCTAGTGCAATGTTACTACCAGGCATTTCAGGATCCTTTATGTTATTAGTATTTGGTGTATATGGTACTATAATGTTTTCAATTTCAGAATTTATGTCTTTAAATTTTAAAGCTGTATCAATCTTAATAGTCGTAGGTATTGGGATTATTTGTGGTTTCTTATTTTCTAGTAAATTGATTCAATACCTTTTAAACCATTATACTTATTTAACCTATGCACTTATCATTGGTTTTGTTGTAGGGTCACTATATGCAGTATTTCCTGGTTTGCCAAGCGATGTTTTCACTTGGATTATTTCTTTTATTACAGTAATTTCAGGCTACTTTATTAGCTACAAACTAGGGCATATTACAAGCGATGATTTTTAATTTTTCTATGTATAAACCATATAAAAATAGGATTGTATATTTATCAGAAGCTTAACTAAGTATTTTGACAATACAATCACTATATAATATTTGATTTTGCCTTTATCAAAAATATTAAAGCCCGGAATGGTAATGATTCGTTGCTATAACTAAGTAGTTTAGTTACAAATCCATACCACATCCGGGCTATTTTACATTCATACTTATATATCAATAGCGAAATGATATATGATGAATGCCTATATATAATGGCGCATCCTACATTCTAATTTAACGTACGCCCAATTTTAAGTTCTCCCTATTACAGTTTGAATGATATTGTGGTATCGAAAAACACCATCAATATTTTCGTGCTTTAAAGCAAAACACTCAAACATAATTTAATTTTACGCCATAAAAATGTGAAATTCAAATATGTAATTTTTCAATTTAAAATCATCTTATAAGCAAAGTAAATAAATATAACTCATCTCAAAAAACAATTATCAATCCTTTAGACTATTAAAATCATCGAGTAAGACCTCACTAAACAATTGCATATTACACTTGTTGATGACAAAATCATGAACAAATTTGAGCATATGCAACCAAGTTAATATATCCTAAACCATTCGTATTTTTATATGTCATATTCCACACACTGCTAATTTTTATGCCCTTTTTCTAATTTTAAACAAATAAAAAGAACCCTATAACCGTTGTAGTTAAAGGATTCTTTATCGGAATTAATATTATTTTGCTGGTACTACTGCACCGTCATATTTTTTATTGATATAATCTTTAATTTCTTTAGACTGTAATGCATCCATTAATGCCTTGATTTTTTCATCGTCTTTATGACCTTCTTTGACACCAATCAAATTAGCGTATGGATTATCTTTTGCTTTTTCTAAAACAATAGAATCGTTTTTAGGACTTAACTTTTGATCAATTGCAAAGTTTGAATTAATAATTACTGCGTCTGCATCTTCTTTTTGATAAATCTTAGGTAGATATTCTGCTGATTGTTTATTGTTAAATTTGATATCTTTTTTATTTTCTACGATATCATCAAATTTAGCATCTTCAGTTTTAACACCTTTTTTAATTTTGATTAATCCTGCATCAGAGAAGAATTTTAAGAAACGACCTTCTTCTGCAGGGTTATTTGAAACATAAACAGTAGCGCCTTTTGGTAATTCTTTTAAGCTTTTATATTTCTTTGAATAGACGGCCATAGGCTCTAAATGTACATTGCCTGCTGATTCGATTTTATAATTTTTATCTTTCTTTTCAGTATTTAGATATGGTGTATGTTGGAAGAAGTTTGCATCTATCTCACCTTTATCTAATAATTTATTTGGTGTCGTATAATCGTTAATCGTTTTGATTTTCAAGTCATAGCCTTTATCTTTTAAAATCGGTTTTGCTTTTTCTAAGATTTCAGCATGTGGTGCTGGAGAAGCACCAACTGTAATCGTCTTATCTTTACCTCCACCGCCATTACCACAGGCAGCTAATATTAATGCTAAAGCTATTATTGAAGCTAAACTAAATAATTTTTTCATATAATTGTCCCCTTTAACTTAACGTTTATCTATTTTATTTGTAACTTGGTCTCCAATGAATTGGATGATAAAAACAATAATTAAGATTAAAATTGTAGAAACGAATATGACATCGTTTTGGTTTCGTGTGAAGCCAGTTAAGTATGCTAAGTTACCTAAACCTCCAGCTCCAATCACACCAGCTACTGCAGTAGAGCCTACTAAAGCAATTGCTGTTACAGTTATTCCAGATATTAACGCTGGCATTGCTTCAGGTAACAACACTTTTTTAACTACTGTCCATGTTGTAGCTCCCATTGACCAAGCAGCTTCAATAACACCCTTGTCAATTTCTTTAAAAGCGATTTCCACTAATCTTGCGTAGAATGGTGCTGCACTGATGATTAGTGCTGGCAAAGCACCTGTTGGACCACTAATCGTTCCAAGTACTAAACTCGTAAATGGTATGAGTAGTAAAATTAAAATAATAAATGGTATTGCTCTGAATAAATTCACCACAAATGATACAACACTGTAAAACACTCTAGCTACTGGCGATTGACTCTTAGCAGATAAAAATAAAAGTACTCCAAGTATCAAACCAAAAATAAAAGCAAATATTGTAGATATCACTGTCATATAAATTGTTTCATATGTAGCTAACCAAACCTCGTCCCAACTTACATTAGGCATTGTTAGCATTTCCTGTAGAATCTCGCTGAATGAACTACCCATGCTTTAACACCTCCACAGAAACATGTTGTGCACCTAAATCATTTTTGAACTTTTCGAATTTTTCAGAATTTACATCTAATAAATGTAATACTAAAAAGCCCAGCGCACCATCTTTAGTATGTTTAATATTTGCTTCAAGAATATTGACATCAATATTATGTGTCTTTGTTATGTATGACACTAATGGTTCTGTTGTATTGTTTCCTGTAAAATTCAAACGTACGACATAAGCACTTTCATCTAAATTGATCAATTCAGAAATGGATTCGTCAAATTCATCATTTAAATCTTCTTTGACAAAGCGTTTTGTTACTTCGTGTTGAGGATTTTCAAAAACAGTTGACACATTTCCTTGTTCAATAACACGGCCATTTTCCATTACGGCCACTTCATCACAAATGCGTCTGATGACTTGCATTTCATGTGTGATAATAACGATTGTTAAATTTCTTTCTTCTTTAATTTTTAATAATAATTCTAAAATTTCATCTGTTGTTTGAGGGTCTAATGCACTTGTCGCTTCATCACAAAGCAAGACATTAGGCTCATTTGCTAACGCACGTGCAATACCCACACGCTGTTTTTGTCCACCTGATAATTCTGATGGATAGGCATTTTCTCTACCTTTTAGTCCTACCAATTCCACTAATTCCATCGCTCGTTTTTTTGCTTCACTGCGTGATACACCAGCAATTTCTAATGGAAAAGTAATATTATTCAAAACATTACGTGACCACAATAGATTAAAATGTTGAAAAATCATGCTCACTTTTTGACGTTTTTTTCTCAATTCTGATTTCGATAATTTCCCTATGGTATCTCCATCAATGATGACGTCTCCTGAAGTTGGTTGTTCAAGATGATTTAAAAGTCTTATCAAAGTACTTTTACCTGCGCCTGAAAAACCAACCACACCAAAAATCGAGCCTGATTGAATGCTTAAATCAACATGATCTACTGCTAACACATCGTGTTTTTTCGTTTTATATCTCTTAACGATTTGATTTAGTTCAATCATTGCCGTTTCCTCCTTGTATTGCTCATTCAATTAAAAAATGCTCTCTCTTTTCACCGAAGAATAGAGAAAGCATACTCGCTTCTCTCATCTTCTAAAGTTTATCTACTTTATGTGAATTGGCACCATTTCTATTACAGACGGTTGCCGGGCTTCATAGGGCACATCCCTCCACCTCTCGTGATAAGAGTTCATTATTTAATTATCCATAATCCTACCATTGTACTAAAGATTCGTCAATAATTATTTTAAATTTTCTAACAAATAAGGCACTGATTGAAATGCATAAATTCTTTTTTGTTCTTCACCTTTGGACATAAGCATAAGTATCGGTACCGATTGTATCTCATATTGTTTGCTAAAATCAGGATGGAAATTTAAATCTATTTTAGTAATTGGTAATTTTAAAATTTCATTTGCAATATCTAACATTCGTTCCGATACTTTACATGTACCACAGGTTGGTGTATAACCAAAAATTAGATATTTTTCTTTATCTACGTGTTCTAAAACATTAACACGCGTTTCATTCTGTACATTCATGTTAATAAACTGACCCTTTCAGCAATATAATCTAATTTTGCTTTCGCTACTTTTTCTTCATCTTTCACTAAAAATCCATGTTTTGCTAATACTTTTGACAAATAGGCTTTAGGGCATCTCGCAACTTCACCATATTGTTTGTCTATGTGAATGTGTTTACTTTCACTTAAATATTTTTTAAACCATTTACGTATCTTTTCACCTTCATCATCTGCATCTGCAAGTACATAAACTTGCTTGTCGTATAATGATTCAATCATTTCATCTAACTTATCAATCCCCATAGTTCCATTAGTACAAATGATTTCAATAGGCTGGTCAATCACTTGCTTCACCCGTTTCTTGTCTGTTTTCCCTTCGACAATGATAACTTGGTTTAATATCGCCATGACATTCACCTCTAAATGTGATAGTAAATTCAATTTTATATTTAGTTCTACACCAGACATTATTAACATAAACATTTATTATAGATTCTTATTATAATCTTAATAATTGAATAATCAATTTATCAGCAATGATATTATTAATGATACTTTTTAATGTAATTTATACTACAAAAACAACTTGAATATTGAAATGAAATTCAGTCTTTCATTATAGGATAAAATAAAAACTCCATGATATATCGTATCGTGGAGTTTGGTTTCATATTATTCACCGATCATTTCAGAATATTGGTCAGCTGACATTAACTCGTCTAATTGACTTTCATCACTTAATTCAACTTTAACCATCCATGCTTTTTCATATGGTGATTCATTAACAAATTCTGGACTATCTTCTAGTTCATCATTTGTTTCTACAACTTTACCTGAAACAGGCGCATAAAGTTCTGAAACTGTTTTTACTGATTCAACACTACCAAAAGATTCACCTTCGTCAATATCGTCATCAGTTTCAGGTAATTCAACGAATACGATATCACCTAATTCACTTTGCGCGTACTCAGTGATACCAATCGTCACTGTATTTCCATCAATTTTTACCCATTCATGTTCTTTAGAATATTTTAATTCACTTGGTACTGCCACGAGAATCCCCTCCTAAATGTTTTTACATATTCATGATGCCATATGAAAGGCTTACAATCAACTATTTAATTGATTTTACAATACTTCTCATGTTTCACAATTCATAGCACAAAACTTTTTCAAAGCATATAGCTATTATTCTCAAAAGTTGGTAAAAATGAATTGTAAAAGAAAATGGGTTTACAACCAAGTTTCCTTGTATTGTTCCTCTTTAAAACCTACTGTTACTTTATCACCTAATACAGCGAGTGGTCGTTTCACTAACATGCCATCCGAGGACAATAAATCTAGTTTTTCTTCATCGGAAAGGTCTTTTAATTTATCTTTAAGGCCTAATTCACGATATTTTGCACCATGCGTGTTAAAAAGTTTATTGATATCAATACCTGTAGCATTAATGATTTCTTTAAACTCATTTTTAGTTGGTGTATGTTGCACAATATCGATAGGTTCAAAACTCACCCCATATTCTTGTAAAAATTTTGCAGCTTTTTTACAAGTTGTACAATTAGGATATTGGTAAAATTTTATCATTTTTCAGGACCTCCTATGCTTAGTTAACACTAATATAACAAACTTATAACAAAAACGCTCTAATTATTAAGCTGATTTTTTTAATAACTGCAAATTGTCGGTTATAATGGTTACAATAATATCTTTTATAAAGGAGTCTAATTATGGAATCAATTAATACTAATGATCAATTTAAAAATACAATACAAAGTGACGAGCCAGTCATCGTTAAATTTGAAGCAGGATGGTGCCCAGATTGCAAGGCAATGGACATGTGGATTGACCCAATTGTAGAAAAATATAACAATTATAACTGGTATACTGTAAACCGCGATGAATTAGAAGATGCAGCGGCTAAAAATGACGTTATGGGTATTCCAAGCTTATTAGTTTTTAAAAATGGAGAAAAATTAGCACATTTACATTCAGCAAATGCTAAATCTCCTGAACAAGTTGAATCATTCCTAGCCGAAACGTTTGAGTAATTATTGGCTTGATTCTAATAACTTTAACTTTTAAACAATCAAAATTTTGAAATAAGCATTAAAATGAGACTGGGACATAAATCTCCATTCTCAAAATAAGAGGGCCAATCCTTAATATGGATTGGTCCTCTTTATATTTAATATATTACGATTTTGATCGTGCATGCTTGCCTGGGGATATGGCTCGAGCCTGTAGTCTCTCACTCATATCATTTCCCCGGGCGTCAGCACAATGCAAAATCGTTTGGAATATTTATCAAATTACAAAAGCAAAGGCTCATTTTAAACAATTCATTAATTCTAATAAATTAATGATGTTTTTATTTTGTAAAATTAATAACATGACTCAAATGTTACGAATGTGATGATCGTTTCAAATGTCCACTTAAAAATTGATGTATGAAAAACAATTCAAAAACGAATAAGAAGATAATGAAGCATTTTAATTGGGAGTATTTTAAATATCAAATTAATCAGTAGCTTTCAGAACCAGAGACTAAACAAATCTACAGTCAAAGAAAAATTGATGTAGAACCAGTTTTCGGATTCATGAAGACTATTTTGGGTTTCGCTCAAATGTCAGTTTGAGAGATAGACAAAGTCAAAAGAGAATTAGAATCTGTCCTTATGGCATTGAATGTAAGGAAAATAGTAGCTCAACGAGCTACACTATTTGAAAAAAAAGAAAACGACAATTTCTACATTATTTCAATAGAAGTTATCGTTTTCTTTTTAGTCAGAGACAGTCATGTCCTGAATTCTTTTATTTAAAACTTATCAATGACTTGATTTTGTTGACGTTCTCGATGTGGCATTTTTTCTAAATCTTCCAAATCTGTCAAATATAGTAATCCAACTAAACGTTCGTCGTCTTTCACACCAAATATTTTGCGTATTTCAGGATTGAAAATATAAGCCGGTGACTTCCAACAAGTACCTATGCCTGATTCAAAAAGTAATAACATAAGATTTTGTGCAAATGCACCAAATGCCATATTATTCTCTAAACTTTCTTTTTGTCTTGGATCTTCTTTAACGATTAATGCAAGCATACCACCTAAATTGGTAGCAACTTTATAGTGATCTTCCTGCTTTTTTCTCAGATTAGGAAAAGCAATTTCAGTTAATTGTTTACTCATTTCTCCCAATCTATCTTTTGCGATATGAACCACTCTCCAAGGTGCTCTCAAGCCATGATTGGGTGCATCTGTAGCACGCTGTATCGCTTCATATAAAGCATCGTCATCTATGTTCATATCTCTTCTAAAGACCTTTATACTTCTTCGTTGAGTTATTGCATCTTGTAGTTCCATCTAATATCGCCCTTTCACTATTGATAACTATTTTCAATTATAAGATAGTACGTTTAGATTTTCAAACTACTGATATAGTCTTAATTGCGCGCGCAAAGTTTCAACTTGTATCTGTCCAGGTGCTTTAGGATTATCCAAACAACCATAGGATACTGCACCACCAAAAATACCTTGAGCAGTTCTTGAAATGATGCCTAATTTTGACATAGCAATGCCAATCACTTGTTGCGGCACTGTATCTACTGTTGCTGATAATGCTGATAATAAATTTAAGACATCTTCTTTACTATAAGGCATGACTGCAACTTTTAAGTAATCTGGATTCATTTGATGCATTTTAAAATACAATTGTTTTAACTGAGCAAGTGGTGGCGTTTTTTGAAAATCATGATAAGACAATATAACTTCAACATCATTTTTATGGGCTTGATTAATCAAGTTCTCTATATAATGAGATTGACGGTTAATTTCAAATTCAACGTCAATCATATCCACGTGGTCTATTTCAATTATCCTTTCAAGTAATTTAATATACGCATCAAATGACAAATCACCTTTACCGCCTTGTGATTGTGTGCGATAAGTAACTAAAATTTTCTTATTTAAGTTTAGCTCATATAAATTATCAATGACATTAGCTACGTCATCAACCCTTGGTGTTGCCCACTGATCAACTCTTAATTCTATTATATCGATAGATGTTTGATATTTTACTAATTCGTTTAAAAAAGTTGGAGAAATTTCATTTTCTGGTGCTATGGTTACTGCAATTTTTACTTCAGACATTTTAAAAACTTCCTTTTCACTCAACATTAAAATTATTGTATAACATTACTGAGAACTAACACAATCTTAAAAGAACATAATTTAAGTAAATAATAAAAATCTATTCACCTTTTATATGATTTAAATTTAATTTACAGGGTATAGTCGTTATATAAGTAATTTAGGAGGTAATATAATGGCAGTAAATTATGAAACAAAAGCAACGAATACAGGTGGTCGTAACGGTCACGTTCAAACAGATGATAAAGCAATTGATGTAGCAGTCATTCCTCCAGCACAAGCTGATGCTGAAAAAGGCACTAACCCTGAACAATTATTTGCAGCAGGTTATGCGTCATGTTTTAATGGTGCATTTGATTTAATTCTTAAACAAAATAAAGTGAGAGGCGCTGAACCTGAAGTCACTTTAACTGTACGTTTAGAAGATGACCCTGAGGCTGAAAGCCCTAAATTAAGTGTTTCAATAGATGCAAAAGTTAAGAACGTTTTATCACAAGAAGATGCTGAAAAATATCTACAAGATGCACATGAATTTTGTCCATATTCAAAAGCTACACGCGGTAATATTGACGTAGATTTAAATGTACAAGTAGTAGAATAACAATAATACTAAACCCCCAAATCCGATTAGGAATTTGGGGGTTTTTTGTTGTTTTAATACTGATTATGCCTATGTCATGATGTCTTTTGATTGTTTTCTCTTTTTTATTAATTGTCTTCATCTTTATAATTGATACAGATGTAAATCATTAATATGGCAAAAGAAATCAAGATAAGCAAAATTAGCGAAACTATAATAGTCATTAAAGATTCCACTTATCGTGCCTCCGCTCATAATATATCATCCACCATATTATACCATAATTATCATATCCAACTGCGTTACTTAAAAATTAAATTAAATGCGATTTAATACTTAAAAACTTCATATTTTTTGCTTTTTAAATTAAAAATGATTCCATGTTTTTGAATAAAATTAAATATAGTATTGCTCAATTATACTTTTTCCCTTAAAATCAAATTTAATACGACGGTAAAATTTATTATTCTATTATATAAATGATTTATAAAGTTTAGGAGGCATACAATGACAAATATACGTTATTTATCAATCGATGATTTACCTAACTATAGAAAATTATTAAAACGTGGCATTCATGAAGATCTTGACGTATTTGCTTGGAAATTGCAAAATGATCGATGCTTAGCTGAACTAAATTTAAACGATTTACTTTCTACTCATTCAAATCAATCAATTGTCATTGGCGCCTTTCAAGATAGTGTTTTGATAGGTGCGGTAACACTTATATTTAATCAAAATTACAGCCTGTCACACAAAGCAGTAATCGAAAATATGTGTGTTATGGGTAATAACCATGAACTCAAAGAACAAATTGCCAAACAATTAATGAAATATGTATTCCAAATCTGCCATGATAAGCAAATTGAAATTCTAATGACTTCACTTATATCAAATAATATTAGTGGCAAAGTCTTTTTTAGCAATTTAAATTTTGAATTACTTGCAATAGAAAAATTTGCTAGAAAATATGATGTAGATTATATTGATGAACATTGGTTGATTTACTATTTCAATGGTGAGGAAATGTCTTTATTCGAATAAACAAGTCTTTGATACTACTCATTCACTATACAGACGCTTCCGTAACTACTAAAATTTAGCGCTTTTCGTTAATCATCTTTTGATAAATGTTATGTCATATATAAAAATGACTTGCAATTAAATTGTTAAGCAAATATTATTTTATTAAGCTATCATTTATAACATTAGATTAATAAAAGTATTTCTTAGAGAGGACTGAACAATTTGAAATATGCAACGACATTATTATCACTGTTCTTGTCATTAATTACATTAGCAACGCCATTATTAGCAGTTAATAAAATTTTAGAAGGAGACATGCAAATATTAGCTGGTCTGTTATTTATATTGGGTGTACTGCTTATTAATTTATATGCATGTCTACGCGGGGATCGTATTGCTAATATTTTCGCTATGTTGGTATCATTATTTTCTTTAGTACTATTAAGTTACCCTTTTTGGAAGTCATATGTAATAAATTTTTTCATTTAATTATATGAATACATATTTATTTTATAATATTTAATAATTGTAAGCACTTCAAAACTATTTATTTTAGTTATGAAGTGTTTTTTCAATATATACTTTTTTGAAAAAAGTAATATTTTGTTTTCAAAAAAATCTGAAAAGTATATAATGATAAAAACAAAGGGGGAAAATTGAATATATGAACTTAGCAATTCTCGGTTTTATTATGATTATCATCTTTATGGTACTAATTATGACACGTAAAATGTCAGCTTTAACTGCGTTAATTGTTATACCTACCATTTTTGCTTTAATTGGTGGTTTCTATGCAGGTTTAGGTAAGTTTATGTTAGATGGTATAGAAACTGTTGCACCAACTGGAATTATGTTGACTTTTGCCATACTTTATTTTGGCGTTATGATAGATGCTGGCTTATTCGAACCAGTCATTAATCAAATTATAAAAGTCGTTAAAGGGGATCCAGTAAAAATTGCAATAGGCACTGTAATTTTAGCATCAATGGTAGCACTAGATGGTGATGGTACCACTACTTTCATCATCACCGTAACTGCAATGATGCCGCTTTATAAAAAGATTGGCATGAGTCTATATACTTTATCTACATTGGCGCTTCTATCTATCGGTGTAATGAACATGTTGCCTTGGGGTGGCCCCACTGCACGTGCGATTTCATCTTTGCAAGTAACAACTGAAGAGGTCTTTGTGCCTATCATACCTGCAATGATTGCTGGTATATTATTTGCTTTTGGAGTTGCTTACATACTTGGAAAGCGTTCAAAAAAGTATCTTACATCAAATACAAATATTGATTTAAATGATATAAAACCTACCGATACAAAAGAAGAATCTTTATTAAAAAGACCAAAAATGCTTATTCCAAACGCAATACTAACAATTTCATTAATCGTCTGTCTGGTTATCGGTTTAATGCCAATACCAGTCTTGTTTATGTTATGGTTTGGCTTTGCAATATTACTAAACTATCCTAATTTAAGTATTCAAAATTCTGTTGTAAAAAAACATGCTGGAGATGTACTTTCTGTAATCAGTCTTGTTTTTGCTTCAGGTATATTTACAGGTGTAATGAATGGAACGAAAATGGTTAACGAAATGGCTAATACTTTGGTACAAATCATACCAGATGCTATGGGCAATCATTTTGCGTTAATCACGGCAATTTTGAGTGGACCGTTTACATACTTTATGGCCAATGATCCATTCTATTATGGTGTATTACCTATTTTAGCTGAATCTGCGCAACAATTTGGTATTTCCAAAGTTGATATGGCCAGAGCTTCAGTTCTAGGTCAACCTCTACATGTGTTAAGTCCTTTATATGCTGCTGGTTATTTACTTGTAGGTATGCTAGATATAGAATATGGCCAAAACCAACGTATTGTAATAAAATGGGCTGTTGGATCTAGTTTATTTATGATTTTAGTAGCTTGTATTTTAGGGATTATACCGTGGTAAAAATGCATATCTCAACTTACTTCAAAAAAAATGCACAATAAACAAAAATGTTAGCTTTTGAATACAAATAAAGCACTTATCCACATCAAATTGGATGAGTGCTTTATTTGTATACGAGATTAATAATTTACCTCGCCAATGAATTAGTTGATGACATGCTTTTAGTACTGTGTTTATATATTAATGATTGTCAACAAATACATATTATTATTCATTATTAGCCAAACGATCGTAATTATACGCTTAAAACACTTCAAAATAACAAATTTCAAGCATTTATTATTTTTTCATCAATTAGTAGACAAATAAAATAAAATTGTCGTTTTATTTTATTTGTACTTGGGTAAAACTTAACGTCGGATTTACAATGTTAAGGAGTGTTTTTATGAATCAGATTAATGAGTGTATATATATTAATCCTTCAAAAATTTCTCTCGATTGGGAATGTTTTGTTCTAAGTAAAAGTGACATGGAGTTAGATGGCCTACCTACAGAACTTATTAATACATGGATGGCTCAAGATATCATTGAACCTTTTTCAATTAGAAATAACGAAATTAACTTTAGAACGGAAGACATAAAATATGCTCTGAAAATAAGAAATTGGTATTATGAACAATGAATCTTTATGCTAATTAACGCTTAAGTTATTCAAATATAAACTTAATGCCCTTTTTGCAGACGTCATTATTTCATCATAATTATAATTCGTTTTAAAGTATGCATATAATTCGTGATACCCAGTTGCATGTTTAGGGAAATTTTTATCTTTATTTATAAAATAGGCAAGTTGACCAAGTGGCGTGTCGTCATTAACAAAGTCATTTATAAAATCATAGAATGTCATAAGCATTACCTCGATTATTTAAATTTTAATCGTTACATGTCTTACTATTTAAAGCCTTTTCATAATCATAACAAATAATATTTATTTGTCTATCACTGTTCATTTTTAAATTTAAAAATGAACAGTTTAATTGTTGTTTTCATAGTATTTAATCAAAATTGTAAATATTGTAAAGTTTATGAATTCTATTGTTAAAGCAATAAAAATTAAATACTTTTTTATTTTAATTTGATTGATGTCATTATATTTTTTAATATAAAAACGAGTTCGGGACATAAATGTCTCTAACTAAACAAAAAACGATAATTTCTAATGAAATAATGTAGTAATTGTCGTTTTCTTTTTTTTCAAATAGTGTAGCTCGTTGAGCTGCTATTTTCCTTACATTCAATGCCATAAGGACAAATCCTAATTCTCTTTTGACTTTGTCTATCTCTCAAACTGACATTCGAGCGATACCCAAAATAGCCTTCATGAATCCAAAACTGATTCTACATCAATTTTTAAGTGGACATTTTAAACAATCATCACATTCGTAACATTTGAGTCATGTTATAATCTTTACACATAAGGACCTCGTTAATTTGGTTTAGTAGTGTTTATTAAATTATACGAAAGGGTCTTATATTTTGAATAAAAAAATGCAAATTGTACTGATTTTGTATCGTGCTGACGCCCGGGGAAATGATATGAGTGAGAGACTACAGGCTCGAGC
>NZ_PPQC01000036.1:143557-162701 GCF_002902365.1 Staphylococcus cohnii subsp. cohnii
ACATATTATTCTCATATCAAAAGTTTCAATTCTTTATTACTTATGATTTCAGGCTAATTCATGTTATTAATTTTATAAAATAAGAACTTCATCAATATATTAGAGGTAATGAATTGTTTCAAACGAGCCTTTGCTTTTGTATCTTGATAAATATTCCAAACGATTTTGTATCGTGCTGACGCCCGGGGAAATGATATGTGCAAGAGACTACTGGCTCGAGCCATATCCACAGGCAAGCATGCACGGTCAAAATCGTAATATTTTAAATATAAAGAGGACAAATCCATTGTTAAGGATTTGCCCTCTTATTTTGAGAATGGAGATTTATATCCCAGTCTCATTTTATTTTATATCATAGTTTTAAACTAAAACATTGCCATTTTGATCTGCAGGTTTAAATACCGTAATAATCGCACCTATAATAGCTAAAATTTGTGGAATACCTGTCCAACAAAATACGAGGAACAAAAGACCCATACCAGTTTTTCTAGCATAAAACTTATGAATTCCAAAACTTCCTAAAAACACCGCTAAAACAATATATATTACTTTATTTACTTCATTCATAATTTTCTATCTCCTTACTTATTCGATTCACTACTATTATACACCGTTATAATTAATAAAATCTAAAATTTTAATGTTTATACGATAATTCTTTTTTAATTGGCAAACGCTTTTTCTAAATATGATTTTTCAATTTTCAATACCCGTTATAATATGTGAATTTGATTTACTGCTTGTCTTGCACTATCCAATTTTGCTTTAAAATTGCTCATGCAATTCCGCTTTTACACGTTAGACATCATCATGTTGATATTCTATTTTTACAATTTACTTTTTATAACCAATTTCGCGAAAACATCTTACACTATGGCATCTTATGAATAAATGATAAAATATAATACAAACGAGCTTACAAAACTAAAAACAATTAATTTTTAAGTTATTGAATAAAATCATCAAGCATTACAGCTAGATGACATTATAAAGGAGGGACAAGCATTTGAGTTTACATTTCATGATTGTATTTTGGCTTTCACTCATATTTTTAATTTGTGGGATTGTTTCCTTAATATTTTATAAGTTGAAAGATAAACAACAAACCAAAGAATCTTTACTCGGACTAACCGTGATGTTAATTATTTTTGGTGTTGTGGGTATACTCTTTACTATTATTTTCAGTTAGATTATATTTAGGCGTTCAATATCAGTTCAATGCGTATGCGATTAAACAATCTTAGTTTAAACTAAACGATATCATAAGCTTCCGAGGTGCCACTTAAAATCAATTCAATAAGTGGCGCTTTATTACAAGCTTTCACCCTTGAATCACTTAAAAATCATCATTTCCTCCTATTTCTATAACATAAGTTATTTAATTTTAAAAACGAATCAAATATGCTTGCACTTATGTTTGTATTTTATACGTATCAATTCAATTTGTAATGAAATGAAAAACCATTAACAAAATAATAATTAATATAAAAAAATACACAAAACGTTTAATCGCTCTTATTTTTTCATGGCGTATCTCTTCCTTAGAGTGATTAACATTTTCATGCAACCTCGTATTTATAAATAAAAATGGCATTGTTGCTAGAAAAGCAAAAATTAATGCTAATATAATAGATAATAAAACAATCATGCTATCACCTCTTATTATTATGTATTTGGTGAACTTATTCCCTTTCACATTCAATTAATTCAAAATTTAATATTCTTCTTTAGAAAAATATTAAAAATGTAGCAATATTAAGGAGTGACAATTATGAAATTAACCTATTTACCTAAATGGCAATTAATAAATCAAAGTCAAAAACAATTTATGATACAAGAAGATACAACCTCTATTTCTCTTGTAAGTCCAATTAATGAATATGCGATGGGTATTTTAAGCCAAATTTTCTTTACGATTGAGCAAGGAAGTGTTGTTAATACCATAATTGAAAATAATAGTGATGAATTAAAAGTAACTGTCGATGAAGAAAATTCAACACTTTACGTCATCGACCTTTAAATAACTCTTATATAATGGAAACAAACACAATAGTGTTGTTTTTATTTAATCAGTAGATTTTAGTGTATGATGTATATAAATATGATTCTTTTATAACAAACATTTAAATTCATACAAGTGGGTGAAAATATGAAACTTTTAAAAAATCTGTTATTACTTATATCCGGTATTTTAGTTATTCGTGCATTACTGCTAAGTATTGATAGCACAAATGATGATAAAATTGAAAATAAAGTAAGTGTTCAAGATAAAAACAAAAAATAAAATCGAAACTAGTTCATATAAAGAAGTGGGACTTGAAATCAAAGTGGCATACATGATTTCACTCCACTTTTTTTATTTCAGGTTATTTTGTAACACCGACTGTGTATGAAATAAATCCATGAACAAAAATTGATATACGAGAGGTTATTATGCAATATATAAAATCCATGATTGAAAAATACCAAATTTACATTTATTTTATAGCACTTTTAAGCGGTATCCTAGTTGGCTTAATATCAAATACTTTTGCCAGCATATTAGAATCTATAATTTCTGTTAGTTTGTGTCTACTTATGTTTAGTATGTTTTCACAAATTCCATTTTTTAACATCAAACATAGTTTATTTAATATAAAGTCTATTGTGGCATTATTAATATCAAATTTTATTGTTATCCCTTTATTTGTTTATGGTTTGATTCAATTGTTTGATATTTCAGATGCACCTATTCTAATCGGGTTGTATCTTGTTCTACTAACGCCTTGTATTGACTACGTTCTTGTTTTTAATGCATTAGGAAAAGGAAACGAACAGCTCATGTTATTTGCGACACCACTACTGTTTATATGCCAAATTTTATTATTACCTTTATATTTCACGCTATTTCTTAACACTGATATTTTTTCACAAATAGATATTTTGCCATTCTTAAAGTCGTTTTTGATGTTTATAATTTTTCCTTTATTGCTAGCGCTTCTATTGCAATATTCTAGTAAAAAGTCCAAAAACATAAATCAAATATTAAAGTTAACATCTTGGCTTCCTGAAATTCTTATGGCTCTCGTTTTGTTTTCAATTGTAGGATCACAAATAAACAAAATTATCCATAATTTAAATATTGTCATTACAGTTATACCTATTTATATTTGTTTTTTAATCATTGCTCCTTTAATAGGTACCTTATGTGGTAAAGTATTTAAAGTAACACAAGAAACCAAAAGGACCATTGCATTTAGTTCTAGTACAAGAAATGCACTAGTTGTCCTACCTTTAGCATTAGGTTTACCAAACCATTGGGTAACCATTACAACTACTGTCATTATTACACAAACATTATGTGAATTATTAGGCGAACTTATCTATATCAAAATGATACCTAAATACATTAAATAATAACATCACTATATCAGAAGCTAATTATTATTCATTTCATCTCAAATATATTAAACTTATATCAAATTAACATTTTACACTATGTTGATTGAATTATCTCATTAATACTGTTTAGTTATACGTCAAACGATAATTCTGTAATTTGAAAACGGGGTGATTAAGATGCAAATATTAAGAAGCGTATCTGCAAATAACCGTACGACTTTCCATATTAAAACGGATTTAGGCTTAATTATCAAAGTTACTGCTGATAATGAATTAACTTCAAAAGATATAAAACAATTATTATTAAAAATAGCTAATGATATGGATCAAAAACTTCAAGGCAATATTGAATCATTTAAAGCTTAGTTATTTTTGATAAAATGACTCATATAAAAAGGAGTGAAAATAAGAAATCATTGCTAAACATTGATCCTTTTCACTCCTTTTATTATTTATTAATTAACAATCACAATTATAAATCCAATAAATAGCACTAACATTGACAATCTTGGTTTACTTTTTCCAAACAAACCACTCAATAATACAAATGCTAGACCTACAATTAATAATTGATTATTAAATGTTGTTAACCCCATTAAATCACCAGCCATCATGATAACGCCATATATAATAACAACTGTTATCGCCAAGCTACATAGAAATGACAATATACTCAATAATCTCACAATATACATCCCTTTTTTAAATAGTCATACTATATGCAGTATAAAACAAAAACGCCGCTTCGAAAAGCGACGTCAATCTCGAAAATATATTCCACACTAAAGTTTGGAGGACTTTTTGTGCTTGGTTAGTTATACCCTTATTTATAATATAAAAACACAAAAAACTAATTTTCTCAAAAAATATCATAAATTATAATTAACTGTTGAAAATGTATTATTTTAAATAAGATTCAACAAAATAATTAAATTAATTAAATCATACCAGTGGAAATGAATTTAATAAAAAGTTATCCTATAGTTAAAGTATTAATCATTTCAGTTATAAAATAAGAACTTATTCGTCTTATGAAAGTAATGTTTCTATTTAGACATTATTTTATATTATCGTGAATTGTTTTATAGAAAAAAAGGGTGATGAGATGAAAGTATTACGAAAAGTTTATAAAGACGAAGAACCGATTTACCATGTTAAAACGGATAAGGGTTCTGTCATTAGAATTAAAGGTTCTGATGAGTTAACCGACGCAGAAACTGAAGAATTATTAACAATTGTTGCGGAAGATATTGATAAAATGAAAAAATAAATAATCATGTTTTTGAGCGATGATTAATACGGTGGATAAAGGGGTTATATCGTATTGATCATCGTTACTTTACTACTAGGTTTACCATCGTTATTGGATTGTAATTCGTATAGGAATGCATTTGCAAATTCATAACTTTCAGTAAAGTTCCATCCAATAAAATATACTTTATCAATATAGTCAAAAATTGGTTGATCAGTGTTTAATTCAGATGGCTACAAAAAATGATTACTCATTTTCATTAGTGATGAATACAGAAATCATATTTTATAAAGTACTTTAATATAATAAGTAACAAGCACCAAATTTAACTTATATCATAAAAAATGACTATAAATTAAATTTAGTGCTTAGAAAAAAATATACACTTATTGCTCAATTAATTGAATTAAATTACCACAAGTGTCTTCAATGATTGCTAATTTAATTCCTTCAACCTCTTTTGGTGCTGTATGAAATTTCACATCTAAATCTGACAATGATTGGTGTGTTTGTTCTAAATTAGAAACGCCAAACATCGTAACGGGAATACCTGCATTAAACAAATCATCTTGATATCTCTTTGCTATTGGATTTTCATTAGGTTCAAGAACGATTTCTACCGGATTGTTAGAATTGTTTTCTTTTACAGTTAACCATTTAAACCCACCACCAATCTCCATGTCGTGTACAAGTTCAAAACCGAGCTTTTCTGTATAAAATTGCTTTGCTTTTTCTTGATCATCTACAAAAATACTCATAGCAATTATTTTCAATTTATTTTCCTCCTTATTACAAATATTATTAATATTTTATTTTAATACCCTATACTTACTTTCTGACACTTTATACAATCAACAATTTTAATATTTTGTTCAAAATATTAAAATTGTTGCTAATAACATTCCAATTAATTCTAAATAAATTATTAGTAATTTGAACATACCTTTTATATGTACTAAAATAATTAATGTAAGTCTTATGTATTTAATTTTGGGAGGTTTTAAATTTTGGAAATTTTAACAGAGTTACGCGAAAAAAACATTTAAGTTTGTCTAAATTAGCAATTAATTTAAACAAAAACTACGAGAAGAGCTATAGAATATGTCAAATATGGGATTGGGAACATGGATATAGAAAACCATCAGAAAATGACACTAAAATTTTAGCTGATTATTTCAACGTCCCTCAAAAAACATTTAGTCACTAATTATATGAATTTAGTACACATATTAAATTTATATAATTAGTGATTAGATTGATATCATGATGATTAGACATTTCCTAACCAAGTTACTGTCTATATTGTGTTTAAGCCTGAAAACTTTTTCAGGCTCTTTTTTATCGTACTATTCATTACTTTTTATAAACAATTGTAATAAAATAATCTACGCCTTCCACAGTGTTTGTAACTGAAGGTGTAACTGAAACAAGTTCCCAATGCTGTTTATCGTCAACTTCATGTAAAAATTGGTTCACGCGTGTATCAAATTCTTCGAAACTCTCTTCGTATTCCATGTGCAAGGTTTTAATAAACATATATGTCTCCTTCAATTATTTTGTCTTAATTATTTTTTTATTATAAATCCTTCAAATTGCTGAAACAAACATTTTAAAATATTTGAGGACTTAATCAACAATAAATTTGTAAATATACTTTAAAAATTTATGTTAATTATATTTCATTATCTAACCAATCAACAATTTCTTTAAAAATATTCTTGTTAAAAGAAGATTCATTAAATATTTCGTGTTGTAAACCATCATAAATATGAATTGATTTATGTTCAGAACCTATTTCATCAAATAATTGTAACGAATCTTGGTAACTCACTAACCCATCTTCTTTACCATGTAATATTAGTGTATGTTCAATAAATTTAGATGCATTCTCTTTTAAATACGCTATACCATCCATAAGGGTAACTAATAATCCCATTGAAATTTGCTTTGCATTCAAATCATCTAATGCATATTTTTCAACAACAGCTTGATCTGAACATAGTCCTTCACTAAGCTCGTTATCAAAATAACTATACTTATCTACATGATTGTCTACGTCGCCAAATGTTTTCTTATTATATCTCGTTAAAGCGCCAGATGTTATTATGCCGTCTACTTCATTAGGATATTGTGTACCGAATAATGTTACTGTATATCCGCCCATACTATGACCAATTAAATATACCTTCCCTTCATAATTTGCTTTAACTTTATCAACAACAGCAGTCAAATCTTCGACAATCTCATCTTTATTACTATAAAATGTCTGCTTACCTTCTGATCGACCATGTCCTCGCTGATCATACCTAATGACATTGAATTCATTTTTATTTAAATAATTAGCTAATTCATCATAACGATCAAGATGTTCAGCTAATCCATGGACAATAATTATATTAGCTTTAGCCTTTTCAATTTCATTTATTTTTGCATAAAGCTTCGTGTTATCTTTTGATGTTATATACTTTATATAATTCATTTTTATTTCACCTCATAATATTAAAAATAAAGTTATCTATACAATTAAAATCCCCTTCTAAAATAAAAACAAACTTAATCAGTAAATAATATTCCATAAAATAGTAAATGGTTTTCAATCCCAACCTTCTTTCAACCTTTAAATCTTAGTTAATGATATGCTTATATCGGAGGTCGATATAAATGGCTAAATATATATTATCCTATAATTTAAATTCTATTTCTTATGGGTATGAAAAATTACCTTCGAAGTTAAATCTGGTTGGTAAACCTTTGTACATTTACAAAGGTTTGTGGTTGTTAAAAAGTGACTTAGATCAAAATACGATTTGTGAAACTATAAAGAGTGTATTCAATTCAAATGATGATTTTTTAATATTTGAAATAAATCAAAGTCCTTTAGGTACCTTGAGTGAACAAAAGTACGATGAAATAATAAATTTACTTAATGATTAAACATATTCTTAAATTTGAATGTGTTTTTTATTTATATTATTTAAGTTAACTCCATAAATATGTTATACTTTTTATTACTTAAAAGATTTATGTATAGTACTATTATATAAATGGTCAACTTTGTACTTCAACCTATTTCACAGTTTCATTTGCAATTTCATAATTTTAAAACAATGACCATTGTTAAGGGGATATTTATGAAAATAATTGATTTCAAAATTAGTAACTATGACATAATCTACACTGTTAAAACGACAAAAGGTAATACGTTTTCTCATGCACTGCCTAAAGATACGACTTCTCATAATGTTCATCGCTATTTGAATATATTGTGTAGTAATGTTGATCGAACAATGTAATAAATACCTATAATTAAAGATAGTGCTTTGTTACTTTTTTAATTATCAAATAAATATAATGTTTCTAGTAAAATCTAGTAAGTGAGCTGCACAGTTCAATTACTAGGTTTTTTATTTTATATTAATTCACACTATTTTTTTAACTAAAATCATATTTATTTAATAATTTTATAAAATTTTTGTTATAATTAAGCTTAAATAAAAATTTTCAGAAAATTAAGACTACAGTTTTTCTGTAACCATGATATATTTTCATTATTTATGTTAGATAAAAGAGGTGTAGCAATGAAACTTTCAAAAGACAAGGGTAAACCAACAAAAAAAGACAGGAAAAAGTTCGAAATGCCACACATTTATGTCATATTATTTATATTTGGTGTCTTAGCCACCATTTCAACTTACCTCATTCCTTCCGGAGAATTTGATCGAATTAAAGGACCAGAAGGTAGAGAAATGGTTGATGCAGACTCATTTCATTATATAAAAGCTGAACCAGTGAATATCATAGACTTTATTTCCATTATTCCGAGAGGTCTCATTGAAGCAGGAGAAATTGTATTCTTCACACTGATTATTGGTGGAATGTTTATGGTATTAAGACGTACGGGCATTATTGAAATTGGAGTTAATAAACTCGCGCGTAGATTTTTAAATCATAGTATCTTTATCATTCCAGTACTGACATCAGTATTTGCAATTATTGCTACGCTCATAGGTACTGCTGAACTTTCACTTGTATACATACCCGTTATCATTCCATTAATTATTGCTTTAGGTTATGACTCTATAACCGCTACTGCGATTGCGCTATGTGGTACTGTTGTAGGCTTTACAGTCGGTGTATTAAACCCAATCAATACTGGGTTAGCACAAAAATTATCTGCTATTCCTGTTTTTTCTGGTATTGGCTTACGACTCATAATCTTTATTGTTGTGCTCTTTATAACAATATTATTTATAATGAGATACGCACGAAAAGTAAAACAAAGCCCACATCTTAGCTTAGTTTACCAAGAAGATACTGAAAAAAGACAAACCTATAAAGATATTACGAATCACGAACCACTCGTTGCAACACTCCGTCAAAAAATAGGCATTGCTGTTGTATTGGTCTTTTTTATTGTACTTGTATATGGTGTTACTACGCAGGGTTGGTTTATGGTTGAAATGTCAGGATTATTTATCATTATGGGAATTGTTGTTGGATTAATTGCTGGATTGAATACGCGTGAAATTTGCGAGTCATTTAATGACGGATTTAAAGACGTATTGATGGGCGCTATCATTGTAGGTCTCGCGCGTTCTATCGCGGTGGTTCTTGAAGAAGGTAAGATTATGGACAGCATCGTGCATGGCTTAGGTTCTGTTATTGACGGTGCAACACCGACTGTCGCAGTAATCGGAATGTATCTCGTTCAGGTATTAATTAACTTCATCATCTCATCAGGAAGTGGTCAAGCACTTGTCACTATGCCTATCATGGCACCATTAGCCGATATGCTAGGAATTACTCGTCAAACAGCTGTTTTAGCTTTCCAATTAGGCGATGGTTTCACACATGTATTCTATCCTACAAGTGGTTATTTCATGGCAGCATTAGCCATTGGTGGTGTTTCTTATACGAAGTGGATCAAGTTTTTCTTCCCGTTATTTATTATGTGGGGAGTTATTTCAATTATTTCATTAGTGATTGCACAATTAATTGGCTGGTCATAAACAAACACTGGCAAACAGAAAAGTCTAGTGTCTTTTATAAAGCTTTAATCATATACAAAAGACGTCCCTTTTTATTGGACAGATATAGAAAGGGACGTCTTCTCTGTTTTTATAAAAAGTTATAAGTCGTTGGACGCTATTTCTTTTATGGTAAAACCATTAGGATCAATCTAGGTTCCTGTTGAACCTCATTTATCTAGCCAGCCAACATTTATTAAAATATCCAAAAATAATTGCTTAATTCTAAAAATGTTTCGTTATCAATATGCTTTGATCACCGATTTTTAAATTCCCTACTTAAAACTTTTGATGGCTTTTTTAAAATTAGCGTTTTATTTTAATATGTATCATTCCCAATCGCTTTTTCCATTCTATAATTAGTAGTTTGAAATCCTAATTTATTGTATAAGGATACTGCCCTCTCGTTGTGACCAAACACATGTAAACCAATACGATGTATATTTCTTTTTTGGCAATAATCTTCGATACAAAGCATCGTTTTTTCACCTAAGCCCTGACCTCTATAACTGTCAAAAATATGTACATCATAAATAAAACATTTAGTTTCCTTTTTAATTCCTTCAAAATGTAACCAACAATATCCAATCATTTCATCCAAATAATTAACAGAAAATAAATCCTGATTTTCAGTAGCTAATCCATAAGGCAATAGTTTTTCAAAATCTGAACGTGCCCTCTCAATGGCACCTTTTGCTTCCCAATCACCGCTTTTTATGTGTTCATGCGCATATTCATGAATGCTATTTTCATAAATTTCATCAAAAGTTTTTTGCGTCATAGGCTCCAGTGTTACTGACATGTCATACCCCCTTATTAAATTAGCACCATTTTAGCATAATTCATTTCTTGTTTACTAATTAAAAAAATGGAACAAACACTTTACCTTTAAAAGGTTGTGTCGTTCCACTTTATTCAAGTCGTTCTAATCGTATGCATTCATTCAAAATTTTATAGTCCTACTTCAATTTTAATGTCATTGCATTAATTGCCACAATAACTGTACTTAAAGACATCAAAATTGCTCCGACAGCAGGAGATAAGATTAAACCTAAAAATGCTAATACACCAGCTGCGAGTGGTACAGCAACAATGTTATATCCAGCTCCCCACCATAAATTTTGAATCATTTTTCTCATAGTATTTTTAGAAAGTGAAAGGAAATGAATAATATCTGATGGCGCACTTTTAACAAGAATCACGTCACCTGATTCAACAGCAACGTCCGTGCCAGCACCAATAGCCATACCTATATCCGCTCTAATTAAACTTGGTGCATCATTGATACCGTCACCAACCATCATTACTTTATGTCCATTACTTTGATAATCTTGAATAATCTTTTCTTTATCCTCAGGTAATAATTGTGCATGCACATCATTAATACCTAATTCTTTAGCTACTGTAGTTGCAACTTCATTATTATCTCCTGTTAACATCACTGGCGTAATATTTCTTGATAATAAATCTGAAACCATTTTTCTTGAACTTTCTTTAATTTTGTCCCCTTGTGCAATAACCCCTATGACTGCTTCATTATTAATTAAGAAACTTACTGAATTACCTTGTTTAGCAAGATTTTCAAATTCTTCGATATTATATTTCAAGTTGTTTTTTTCTAAATAACTTACATTTGTAATTTTATATTTTTGATTATCTATTATACCTTCTAATCCAACACCTGGTATAGTTGTAACTTCTTGAGGATTTTTAATTTTGATACCTTTACTTTCAGCAAATGTCACGATGCCTAAAGCAAGTGGATGATTTGAATTACTTTCCAATGAAGCAAATAAAGATAAGATTGCCTCATTATCACTTTGATCTGTATAACTTTCATAATGATTAACTGAAAAATCACCTTCTGTTAAAGTACCTGTTTTATCCATCATAATATAGTCAATATGTTGAGCTAATTCAACAGAAGATCTATTTTTTATGATTAATCCATTATGTGCGCCAATAGAAGTAGAGCGTGCTGTAACTAGCGGTATAGCTAAGCCCAGTGCATGAGGACAAGCAATAACCAATACCGTAACTAATCTTTCCAAAGCAAAATCTATATTATTATGGATAAGCATCCACACGATAAATGCTATTAAACCAACACTTACTGCAAAATAAAATAGATAACCCGCTACTTTATCTGATAATAATTCCGCATCAGACTTATCATTTTGTGCTTGATTTACTAACCCCATCACTTGTGATAAAAAGCCATTCTCTCCTGTAGCAGTTACTTTGACATGTACCGTTCCTGAACCATTAATAGAACCACCGATAACTTCGTCTTGTTCATTTTTAACTACTTGCTTAGATTCCCCTGTTACTAATGATTCATCTACTGAGGTACTGCCTTGGGTTATCACTCCGTCCGCTGGTATACTTTCCCCAGCTTTTACTTCCACAATATCATTCGCTGCAATTTCAGATATAGAAACCTCTTCTTTTTCTTCCGAATCTATCACTCTTATCGCTTTATTAGGTAAAAGTTCAGCCATTTTTTTCAAAGCATTGCCTGCATTACCAACTGCATTCATTTCAATCCAATGTCCTAACAACATAATCAATATTAATGTAGCTAATTCCCAGAAGAAATCCATAACATGTCCAGATGCATGACTAAAATGATTCATATAAAATGCATATAAACTATAAATATATGCTACAGAAATACCTAACGCAACAAGCGTCATCATACCAGGCTTTTTAGATAAAAGTTCATCTTTTGCGCCAGTTAAAAAAGGTTTACCACCATAGAAAAATAATACTGTGGCAAGCACTAATACGATCCAATCAGAGCCATTAAATGAGAATTGAAACGGTAATTTTATTCCCATCATTGGTGATAAAATGACGATCGGTATTGCAAATAACAATGATATAACAAATTTACGTTTAAAATCACCATGATGATGTGCATGGTGATTATGCATATCATGCCCTTCATGATGTTGTGCATGGTGTTCTTCATGCATTCCATGTTCATGATGATCATGTGATTCATGGTTATTTGAATTTGTCATGTCATACCCTCCTTACAAAGTGTAACGTTATTCTCTTAACATTAATGATTATAACATATACCCCCGTAAGGTATAATAAATATGCTTACGATTATTAAAAAGGACCAAAATCAAACGAATTTCATCGATTTGATTTCAGTCCTATTGACTGCAGTTATTTATTCCAAGAAAATAATAAATGTTATTCACTAACGGCGAAATAGTTGCCTTGCCCATCTTGAAAATTAAATACCCGAGTTCCTGACATTTCAATAATATCATGTCCAGTTAAGCCTTTTGCTTTTAACTTTTCATAGAGTTCATCGAAATTTGACGCTTTAAACATAAGTGATGGTGTACCCAAATTAACTTCCGGACTATATTTTTTAATAAATGCTTTTTCCATAATAGAAATCGATGTTTCGACTTCATTATTGGGTGCTATTTCTACTGCTTTATACCCCTCTGCTAATGCTTCTTCTGATATAACAACAAATTCCATTATATTTTCCCAAAAATCAACAGCTTTTGACTGATCATCTACATATAGCATGACCTGATTTAATTTCTCCATTTTACAATACACCTTTCCAATTTAAGACTTTCTTAAATATAACCAAACAAATGTACATATAAACGATTTATGCTAAAATAATTTTCTTTTCATTGTGAATAAATACATAATTTAAAATTTTAGTTCCCTGCTTTATGATTTATGCTTCTTAAAGATTCAAAACTCTACTAAAGTTCATTGCGGCTCTATATAGTCGTTGGCATTATTTAAGTATATTATTCAAATTACACCTTCGATCATAAAAATTATTTTAATTAAATACTAAGGATTATTGTTAAAGCCACCATCAACCCCCATTTTTTTCATTTTTTTAACTTCTCCTTTAGTATTTAATGTAAAAACATGAACTTTTAATCCGTTATCATGTACTCGTTTTACTAATTCAGGATTTACGCTTTTATGATTCATCCCAATACCATATATAAATTTTGATAAGCGTTGCAGTTCTTTATCTGATAAATTATTAATATCATTATCATCAATCAGTTTTATTAATGGAATATTTTTATTTATTTTATGTATATTTACTAAACTTCTTTCAGAAAATGACTGTATTATAACTTTACTTTTTTTAATTTATTTTTACCTAATAAAACTTTATTATTGAGTTCTTCTACTAGTTTTTCATCCATACCTGGATACATTTCAGGATTTTTAGTTTCAATATAAAAATTAGACTTTTTATAATATTTTTTTAGTATTTCTGCTAATTCCGGTACTTTTTCATTTTTATATTTTTTATCAAACCAAGATCCAGCATCTAATTTTTTTATTTGAGCGAAATCTTTATCCTTTACATATCCTGTGTCATCAGTAGTTCTATCAACTTTACTATCATGCATTGCGATTAACTTATTATCTTTAGTCATTTGTAAATCTACTTCTATATAATGTGCATCCAAATCAATTGCTTTATCATATGCGACAAAAGTATGTTCAGGTGTAGATCCACTAGCTCCTCGATGGGCAATATTCAAATATTTTTTATTTAACATATCTGGAGCACAACCAGAAAGTAATATACTACTTAAAATACCTACGCCTATTACTCTTTTCACTTTAATATCTCCCTTTTACAAACTATCTTAAAACCAACAATTATAAACCCATTAAAATAACCACCATTAAAGGTGGCTTCAAAATAGGTAAAACTCTGAAATAATTATCAAGTTTATAATATTATATATAATTAGGTTTTGCAACGCTTTTATAATAAAATTCAATAACACTATGACATATATACATCTTTTATTATATAATTATAGCAATAATACATATGTCATACGTGTATCAAAATTACGATACGCTATATCAAAGAGAGGTGCTTCATGAGATTTAAAAAAGTCTAAAATATTCTACTATTTTTTTCTTGATAATAACATTTATCACAATTTTAATCAGACCATCAGAAACAAAAATTAATGAAATTATGAATGCTTCTAATCTCGAAACATTGATTTTAATCAGTAACGAATTTATAAAAACAATATCTATTAGTTTACCACCTTCAATCATCATATTTTTGGTTTTTTATTTTTATATTTTAAGACCTCAGAAGGATTAATATGCCAAATATTTTTTAAAACAAACGTACTTGCCTCTTATTACAACGCATAAAAATTGTTGAAATTAAAAATTTATACTCTCTCAAAGAACATGCTTAAATCTTTACTTCCAAAATTATGTATAAAATTATATGCATGATTTTAGCCTTAACCTATTAAAGTCACACTAAAAATATTTTTTATTACAAAAACGCCCACCAATTGGTGAGCGTTTATTTATTAAATTTGATTTATTTATTAGTATTTTCTTTATATTTCACTTTAAGTATTAATTTGTACCTTGGTTACATAGCCATCGTTTACATAAAATTTGATTGACGTATCGTTATAATTACGTTCATACATATGTCCTGCTGGTGTGTCGGTTACATCTGAAGGACCATATACTGTTAATAAATCATTTTTTGAAACAGATTTACCATCTAAATCAAAAGTAACAGCATCTGTTTTATTTTCTCCAGTTTTACGAAATGATTGATCATATATATCTACCATCTCAGCTGTTTCTGCGTCACTATTTGTAATTTTATAACTATTAATTGTTAAATTACCGTATTTAATTGCATTAATAAAATCTTGATCCAAAATAAATTCACTATTTGCTGATGTATAACCTGTATAGTTATAATATGGCGTTTCTGCTGCTTGGGTTTATGATTGATGTGAATCGATTGCTGCTGCACCTACTGCTGTACTAAATACGAGGCCGCAAGATAACATTATCTTTGACACTTTATTCATATTAAACACTCCTTGTAAAATTTTTGAATCTTTAGTTGATTAAATTGTAATATTACAACCATATTACAAAAAGTCAATTATATACTTATTATAATAATTCTTTAAACTTTTGAATTCACTAAAATCAATACTCGCAAATCGTTAGAAAATTACAAGACTACGATTCATTGATTAAACTAGTAAAATGAAATTATCAATTACAAAGGAGATAATATCATGCCTTATTTATTATTGATTTTAGCTATAGTTGGAGAAGTAATAGGCAGCGCATTTCTTAAATCATCAGAAGGATTTTCAAAACTTTATCCAACTTTGGCAACAATTATTTCATTTCTTGCAAGTTTTTATTTTTTAAGCAAAACATTACAACATTTACCATTAAATATTACATATGCAAGTTGGGCTGGACTTGGTTTGGTTCTTACAACAATTGTGTCAGTTGCGATATTCAAAGAACAAATTAATTTAATGAGTATCTTTTCAATTATTATCATTATTGTGGGTGTTGTACTACTTAATACTTTTGGATCAACACATTAGTCACTTAATTTTTAAATTATTATCCAACTTATATAGATTGCTACAGACTGTGGACAAAATCTTCGACTTTGTTGGCAGTTTTTTTATGCACGCTTTCCGCGGTCACTGCCTTAGCCTGTCGTCTTCAGCTAGTGCTATTCCCGCAGGAGACGGCATAAATTACTCATCTTTATTTATTGATTCAACACTTATTAAATCAAATGCAAATAAGAATAAGTATACAACTTAATTAGCTAAAAACGACACTCTTCATTTTCAAAAAGAATTAAACAATGAAATGAGCAAGTAAAGAATAGTTAGAGGAAAAAAATCCTATTTGAAAAAATGATATAAATAGAAAATAAAGGAACTGTTTGAAAGTCCCTTTAAAGTGAGTTATCTACTTATAATTTTTACTTTTCAATTTTTTTAATTGCTTTTTTAGGTATATCCTGTTTGTTAACTTCTTCATATGTAGCTACATGAGCTCCCTTATGGGTTATTTTCAAATATCTATCTAGCTTTAAACTTTGAGCAGCTGTGAAAGTAAGATTTCTACTTTCACCTTGCTTATCATATGCTTTTTGTGTGTAACTAGCTCTATCATATTCCAAAAATTTATCTGGTTTTTTTGTTTTTATATAACTACTTTCCTCTTTAACTAAAGGGTTAATTTGATCAATTAAACCAGCTATTTCTCCTTCTTGTTTTTTTCCATTTGACACTACGTACATTCCTATTAATATTATTGCTAAACCTAGTATTACGACTGGCATTAAAACCAATATCTTCTTCATTTATAATCATTCCTTTCGTTATATAAAATTATTTTATCAATCAAAATGAATTAAGTGTACTTACAATATTGTTATCTTTTTTCACTTAAAATTAAGTTGAATATATAAACTAATATAGTTTTAACCATACTTTTTAAATAAATAGAAATATTCCAAGTTATTATTTTCGTAAAAAATAAAACATTGTATAATATAATCATCAAAAGGAGGAGTTTTTATGTTAGTCAGAAAAAATACGTTAATAATTCAAATTAAAACTAAAACAACAGGAGGAATAAATGATTAAATTAATCAATTATATAAATATGCAAACAATATATGATTGAAATCTTACTTTTAATCATTTATTCCATTAAGGAGTTACAATGATTAAAAGAAGTTTAATTATTCCACTTTATATCAATATTTTTTTAGCATTTACTGGCATAGGACTAGTCGTCCCAAGTTTACCTTTAATAATTAAAGATTTATCTATAACTGGAAATGCTTTTGGAATACTTATTGCAGTTTTTTCTTTTTCCAAATGATTTGTTCACTTATAATTGGATACTTTTCTGACAAGTACCCCAAAAAACATTTTCTATCGTTTGGATTGTTATTCTATATAATTTCAGAATGCTTATTCGGGATAGGTATGGATTTTTATACACTCTTTTTTTCCAGAGTATTGGGAGGCATAAGTGCTGCCTTAATAACTACATCTATTATTGGCATTATCGGAGATATCTCTGATGAAAAAAATCGTGATAAAAATTTCGGCACATTTTCAGCTATAACATCATTGGGCTTTATCATTGGACCAGGTATAGGAGCGCTGTTTTCATCAATCCACATAAGATTACCTTATTTTATAGCTATGATAATAGGCATGATTATGTTAGTTATAAATTTAAAGTTAAGTATTCCACATATTAAAAATGAACATGTACCAAAAAATAAAAATTTCAAAATAAAATTTAAGGACTTAAAGCTATATTTATTACCTTCTATAATTATATTTTTATTGGCATTTGGACTATCTGCTATAGAAGAACTTTATCCATTATACTTAGTCGATAAAGCTGCGTTTACATCAATTAATATAGCTGCCGCTATTATAGGTGGATCTTTGCTAGGCGCTTTCACTCAATATTTTCTATATCCTAAAATTTCAAAGTATTTAAGTGAACTTTCGATTATTACTATTAGTTCAATGTATTCGATCGTCATACTATTTAGCTTATTATTCTTAAATTCTGTGATATCCCTCATATTAATAAGTTGGATTATATTTATTGGATTTGATATCATACGCCCTACTATAACAGTGTATCTATCAAAATTAGTTCAAAACAAACAAGGCTTAGCAGGTTCAATAAACTCTGCTTTTACCTCTCTAGGTACTTTAATAGCACCAATTATTGCTGGTTATTTTTACACTCAAAATATAAATGCACCAGTTTATCTAGCTATAATTTCTATTGTCTTAAGTATTTTTACTTTGTTCATTTTTCCTAAAAAATAAATACTGGATAATTAAAAAGGATAGGCATTCATTTGCCTATCCTTCTGCATTAAATCCAAAATGAACTGCTAACTTTTCTGATTCGTAAAAAGTAGTTCATTTTTATATTTCTTTGCTCAATATATTTTTTATCTTTTCTTTAAAAAGTGGTGTATAAATATAGCGATAGCCTTTTAAAGTTGGGTGTGCATCATCAGCAAAAAGTGTATTATCATATTTTATTTGTTCACTTGCCCATTGATTGCCCCAAACATCTAAAATTTCAATATCCCATTTTTCTTTTAGTTTATATAAATTATATACCAAGAATTCATAATAAGGATCTGTTTTTCTAATACATGTATAAAATAATACGGGAATGTCCCAAGTTAATTTAGCGTAACTAATAATATATTCCATTGCGCCGATTGTTGTTTTTACATCAAAGGCGTCAATGTCGTACTCTTTTTTTATTTCACCTATAGACTTATTTAACCTACCGTCATTTGTCGATAACTGACAAACCAACAAATCATATTTGGCTTTACTTAACTCCTCTTTTTTAATCCTTTGAACATACGTATTCCTTTCTGTCCCTGACAAACTCGTACCTGAAATTGCTTCCTTTGTTGTATGCACATTTGATTCTATATTTAAAAATTCAACAAATGATATCCCGTGAGAAGCTGCTCCGTATGTTATTGAGGAACCTAAAAAAAGAATACTTTTATCAGTTAAGCCACCTTCCTTTTTAAAAACTGTGGATTCGGTGTAAAACTTTTTTTATTTCCGCATCTTAT
>NZ_PPQC01000036.1:162715-164071 GCF_002902365.1 Staphylococcus cohnii subsp. cohnii
TTTTCTAGCTCCTTTTGAGCAATATCCATATTGGATTATAAAATATTTCTTGTTAATTAAGCACACTAAGTAACCAATTTTCATAATGCTACGTCTTGATTTTATATTGATTCTATAGTTTAACTGTAGGTATAAATCTTAAAAAACAATTCATGATATCAATATACTTATATTTCACACCGATAATTTAATAAACTATGCTACTATATATAAATTAAACGTTATCGTTCAAAAGTTCTACGTCTATTGAAATAATATTATTCACATTAATATATCTACCACTATCTTTTAAGTAAAAGTATTCATGCTTTTTAATCGCTTTTTCAAACCTTTTTAATGCCACTGCTTCACTAATTTGCCAAATATTTTCTACATATTCACGAAACATATTTCCATCGTTCGTTTTTATTTTAAAAACAAAAATTTCGTCCATCTATATTCACCCTGTGTAAGTATTATAAATTAATTATCCAACTAATTACTTAGCATTGCAAATTAGATACTTTATATAATGTTCTCCGTGAATAAAATTCTAAATTTTTCCGGCCATTAATGCTCCTTATGTGTTATTTAAAAAATCGATTTTTTCTGTCGTATTTTAGTATGTATATGTTTTTAACTTCTAAATTTTTCCGTTACATTCATCCAATAATTCCAAAATGATATTAAGCTTAGAGTAAGCGTAAGCCTTTGCCATTGAGTAGTTATGTTCAAGTTCAATATCATTTAAAGGTGATCTCTAACTGACATCCTATATGATGATGAACTTACAGTAACAACACGCGCTGAATTACTTTCTTTTAATATATCAAATAACGTTAATTATGTTCCTAACATTCGTCTGTGTTGTATCAAAAATGTATAAACATATAGTTATTCGTTTGATCTACAATAATCATATTTGATTTACATATAACTATAAGTATTTTCACAAAAAATAATAATCATCATAACTTTTTGTTATCACTTTTATTTTTTAGGTATAGTACAATTAAGATAATAATTTATTTTAAAATCAATTTAAAAATTGTATCACCAAAGTTTTTTTACGATAACTTAAGAATTATTTAGAACACTACATAATGGTTATTTAATTCATTTTTCGCACTTACGTGTGTTTGAATATCATAATTTAGAATAACGACTTTTGTTGTTCATATATATTATAATTTTAGGAGGATTCACTTATGTCAAAGGAAGCAAAAGAATTAACAAATGAGGAATTATTAGAAAGGCAAAAACAACAGTTCGAAGAGTATAAAGAACTCGAAAAGAAAAAGAAGAAGAAAAAATGGTTTTGGGGCTGTGATATGCTCCCTTCAAAGTAGACACTTAAAAATGTAAACTTTGAAGGGA
>NZ_PPQC01000037.1 GCF_002902365.1 Staphylococcus cohnii subsp. cohnii
GCAATTTGGAATTTTGAAAAACAAAATTATTACTTAAAAGATTTGAAACGTTAGCTTAAAAGCTAGCGTTTTTTTATGTATTTTTGCCCCTGCGAGAACTATAGCGTTCAACCGGCATGGTTGACCAGTTTTACTATGAAAATTTTAATTTGCATGTAAATGGCAGTGTCTAAAAAAATTAAGCACTGGTTTTGTTCAAATTTTTGTTTGTGAAATTAGAATATATTTATTTGGCTCATATTTGCGTTTTAAGAGCTTATATAAGTTTTTAGGCATAAAACTATATGAATTACCCCTAAATCTTTAAAATGCCCCCTTAAAATTCAAAATAAAGGTATTTAAAATTTTAAAAATAAAAAAGCTACTAGCAAAAACTAGTAGCTTAAATCTTAGTTAAATTTTGATGTAGTATTAATTTTTGTATCTGCGCCACAAC
>NZ_PPQC01000038.1 GCF_002902365.1 Staphylococcus cohnii subsp. cohnii
CATGCTAGCAAGTTAAGCGAACACTGATATGATAAATTAGTGGTTAGCTATATTTTTTACTTTGCAACAGAACCTCATTTAATAAGTAGACAATTTTTGTAAAAGTTATATTTTTAATTGTTTATTTAAATAGTTTTTCGCTATCAATTTTAATCTTTCTATTGATTTTTCTAAAATCATCTTTATTACTTTTGAAAGTATATGTTTTTGCTCGATATAAAAAGGACTAATCCATGTTCTTTGAACTGCACCCTGTCAAGTAGACAGTGAAAAAAACAAAATGTTTATGGC
>NZ_PPQC01000005.1 GCF_002902365.1 Staphylococcus cohnii subsp. cohnii
CTTTAACTTTATTTGCTAATTCTGCAGCATCCTCTTTATTTAATAAATCAATCGCTAATTGTAATTCCATATGTTATTACCTCCTATATATTATATATTCATTATGGTATAATAACTTTGGAAATACAATACTGACAAATATGTCACTGAGGAGAAGAAATTGTTAATAGAATATAATAATAAATTATTTTACACTTCTAAAGATTTAGCTTTATCAGTAATTGGTGGTAGGTGGAAAATCCCTATTATTTATCATTTATTACAATCAGAAGTACTTAGGTTGAGTGAATTAGAAAAAAAATTACCAGATATTAATCAAAGAATGTTAATTAGACAATTAAGGGAGCTTGAAAAGGATATGATAATAAAAAGAACTATATATCCAGTAGTCCCTCCAAAAGTTGAATATCGATTAACTAGTGTTGGTTTGTCTCTCGACAATGTGGTCTATGGTATTTGTGAATGGGGAGATGAATATTTGAAATTAATTAATAATGAAAATTAGTTAGTTTTTTAAAAGAAGAAAAATTGAACCGAACTTTATATAATCTCTTTCAGATATTGATATGTTTTTATATTGACTAGTAGATCGATATAAATAGAGAACGACTCAAAGACACATAAGTACGCTCTAAACACACAAAATATTTTTCTGATATTAATAGTGTATATAGGGTCATTAGATTCTATATTAAAAAAGGCGAAGTATAATTATACTTCGCTTTAAGTTAATCTTTATAATGATTACTTGTATTTTTGTCAAACCATGCTTTTTCAAGCAGTTTAACTGCTGCTTTTATTTGTTCTATGGATAGTACTGCAAAGCCAAGGAGGACGGTTTGGCCATCATTTCAATTACTTGGTTAAATGAGTCCTTTGGATACTATCAACTAGTAGACGGACTATTTATTATTATAGCTGTCGTAGCTTTAACTACACCGAAAAAAAGTAAGTATGAAAATTAAACAAATTTTTCAAAATTTTTAAGCTATAAAGTAATATAAAAAAGATACTTCTTTAAAAAGAGTGTCTTAATCATTTCAAAACATGCTCGTTAACGAAAATATCTTGATCTATACATTTTTTATCCCTCTTTTCTTATGAGATACTTTATATTCTCGAGAATCTTGCCATAGTTTGTAAGTAGCTTGATTTCCCAAAAAGTAGCAATAACATAATGTTCATTTAAATTACTAGCTTTTAAAAGCAATAAACATCAAAATCCTTTGCTTTTTCAGATTTTTATTTCGGTTTAAGAAAACACGCACAAATTCTTCTTTAAAATCAGCAGTTACTTATAAATAGTTCAAAACTGTATAGTTACTTTTAGATAAATCTTTAATTTTATTCTAATATAGTATATTGCTTACGTGTATTAAACTTATCTATAATTACTTTTTTATTAATTTTGGCTAAATAAATGCGATGTTTGGTATTTTGCAACATATAAACTAACAATTTTCTAAAAAGAGTAATAAATCAATTTATTCTTCTGAGTTTACATTATAATATCAAGGGTAAAGTTTTTTAAAGGAGTGTGGTTTAAATGAAAGCAGTTACTTATCAAGGTCATAAAAATATGGAAGTTCGTGAAGTACATGATCCAATAATAGAAGAATCAACGGATGCAATAATAAAAATAACAGCTTCAGGTATATGTGGTTCTGATTTACATCTTTATCATCAAGGCGATTTATTTATGGATCCTGGTTTTGTTATTGGACATGAGCCAATGGGAATTGTAGAAGAAGTAGGAAAAGACGTTAAAACCTTAAAAAAGGGAGATAGAGTAGTTATACCTTTTAACATAGGTTGCGGCGATTGTTTCTATTGTAATAATGAAATGGAGTCTCAGTGTGATAATTCTAACTCATCACCGGCAAGTTGGAAAATGGATAATGGTGGACTTTTCGGTTTTGGTGGCATGCACGGAAACCACTGGGGAGGTCAAGCAGAGTATTTAAGAGTCCCATTTGCCGATTTCTCCTCTTTCAAAGTTCCAGATAGTGATTTGAAAGACGAACAAGTATTATTTTTATCTGATGTTGTCCCAACAGCTTATTGGAGTGTTGAACATGCAGGCGTAAAATCTGGAGATACCGTTATTGTTCTTGGTTGTGGCCCAATCGGTTTAATGGCACAAAAATTTGCTAAATTAAAAGGCGCTGAACGTGTGATTGCCATTGACAATGTAGAACATAGATTAAACCATGCCAAAAAATCCAATGGCGCTGAAGTATATAATTTTTCTAAAGAAGATAATATAGGAAAATTACTTCGTGAAAGCACACGCGGTGGTGCAGATGTCGTTATAGATTGTGTTGGAATGGATGGACAAGTTGCTCAAGATGATTTAGAGATAAGTTCAAATTCAGCACAACGAGGTAATATTAGTCCAATTATTACAGCAGCTGAATCAGTAAGAAAATTTGGAACGATTCAATTAACTGGTATTTACGGTACACCTGCAGACAATTATCCAATAGATTTAATTTTTAATAGAGATGTCCAAGTAAAAAGTGGACAAGCGCCAGTTATTCATCAAATGCCAAAATTATATGAAATGATTAAAAATGAAGTTTTTGATCCAACAGAAATTATAACTCACACAATGCCTTTAGAAGATGCAAAACAAGCGTATGATATTTTCGATCAGAAAAAAGATAATAATATTAAAGTAATTCTAAAACCATAATAATAAATATATAAAGAAGTCTATATACAGATTATAACCAGTATATAGACTTCTTTATTAATTTCATGTGATAATTTTCAGAATCGCTAAGTTACAAAATTTCTAAATCTAACCAATGCTATATGAAAATATGAAACAATTTTAATCATTTGCTATATAAAGTTTCAAATGCTTAGATGTTAATGTTTTATTCTCTTTAACAAAGTTTATAGGATAGCCACTAAATTGTACTTTACCCCCATCTAGACCAGGGCCTGGCCCTACATCTATAATCCAATCAGCATCACACATAATTGATAAATTATGTTCAATTAAAATAACAGTGTTATTTTGTTCAATAAGATCATTAAAACAGTTTATCAATATAGGAATATCAGCTTCATGTAAACCTGTCGTAGGTTCATCAAATATAAAAATACTATCTGTAACATCATCATTTAAATATTGGCCTAATTTAACGCGTTGAATTTCACCACCTGATAATGTAGATAGAGGTTGGCCAAGGGTTACGTAATTTAATCCAGTTTTACTTATAGCTTGTAACTTAGACTGAATTTCATTTTCTTTATCAAAAAATCTTATACCTTCGTCAACAGTCAATTCAAGGAAATCAGCAATAGAATAGCCATCTATAGTTGCATTCAACACTTCTGGCTTATAACGTTTACCGTGACACACTTCACATGTTTGTGAAAATTCACCCATAAATGCAAGTTCTGTTTCAATATAACCTTTACCACCACAATTGGCACAAGCTCCTTTCGAATTATAACTAAACATAGATTTATTTAATCCAGTTTCTTTGCTGAAAAAATTTCTGACTCTGTCAAAAACACCTAAATAAGTTAGTAAATTAGACCGATTGGAACCTTGTATCGCTTTTTGATCCATAAATACTGCATTATCATTTTTTGCAAAACCTGCCTTAACAAGTGAACTTTTCCCAGAACCTGCTACTCCAGTTAATACTGTCAAAACATGCTTGGGTATATCAACTGTCACATTCTTCAAATTGTTTTGGGTCACTGGTCCAAGATGATAAAAACTCTTTGCTTCACGTATCTCATTTTTTAAGTGATGTTTGATACGTAGTGCTTCCCCAGTAGATGTATCTGAAGACAATAATTCTTTGTATGTTCCCTTAAACGTTATCTCTCCACCTTGCGCCCCTGAACTTGGTCCCATATCAATGATATAATCTGCTTCTTTAATTACATCAGGATCATGTTCTACAATTAATACTGTATTACCTTTATGTTTTAAAGATTTCAAAATTTCATTTATTTTTGCAATATCCTCTGGATGTAAACCAACACTTGGTTCATCAATGATATAAACCAAATCAGATAGCGAACTATTTAAATGTCGTATTAATTTAAGCCGTTGTGCTTCTCCACCTGATAAAGAAGTGGTTACACGGTCAAGAGTTAAATAACTTAATCCTATATAATCAAGTGCTTCTAATTGTTTTCGGAGTGGTTCAATAATAAACTGGGCTGTTGAATTATTTAATTTATTAAGAAATGCTAAATTTTCTTTTACAGTCATTTGTGTAAAATCTGAAATATTTTTCCCCATAATTTTACAACTCAAAATTTTCGAATTTAAACGTTGACCGTTACAAGTTGGACAAATTTTATTTTCCACAACATTTTTAAGATGTTTAGCATAACGTTTTTTGTTAAATTCTTTATCTCCCAAGAATATTCTTCTAAACCTAGGTATAAGTCCCACATATTTTGCTGATTTCCGCCATTCTTCAGGTGGTTTTTTTAATTTTATTGGCTCCTGATACAAAAACAAATCTAATTCTTCTTTTGTATATGCTTTTAATTTTTTATCATTATCAAACAGACCACTATCACGATAAGCTTTCCCTCTTTCTTTATCAGGTCCAAAAGATGGGAAATTAATAGCACCTTCATTTAAAGATTTGTTCCAATCTAAGAGCTCATTTAAATTAATGTCTTCAATGTAACCTAATCCTTCACATGTTTCACACATACCATTGGGACTGTTAAATGAAAAGGCATCTGAATAACCGACAAAAGGTTCACCTATCCTTGACCATAACAATCTAACAGAGGCGTATATATCAGATACTGTACCTACAGTAGAGCGAGAATTACCATTAAATCTTTTTTGACTAATCGTCATTGCTACTGGAAGATTTTTAATTTCTTTTACTTTTGGTTTAGGTTGCTGATTTAAATGAAATTGAATATAGCTAGAATAACTTTCATTTAAAAGTTGTTCAGATTCAGCAGCTACTGTTCTGAATACCAGTGATGACTTACCTGAACCAGAACGTCCTGTAAATACTGTAATCAAATGTTTAGGTATAGTTATATCTATATTTTTTAAATTATTTTGTGAAGCTCCTATAATGGTAATATCATTCATAAATTAAATTGCCCTCCATTGTAATTTTCAACAATTAATAGTATAGATGAAGTTAAAAGATTAGTAGAATTTCGAAATAGGTTACATTACAAAAACAGTATGTAGAATATCTAATATTTTATCGTAGATTATAAGTTATCTTAATGAAGTTAAGTTCATTTTATTTTTATAAAAACCTAACAATAAGAGACTAACAGCAAAGTTATAAACTTTGTTGTTAGTCTCTTAGATAATAAATACTGATTGATATTACAAAATTATGCTTTTAATTTTTTAATAATTTCTCTATTGAAATCATCTAAGTCATCTGGGACACGACTCGTTACAATATTGTTATCTATTACAACTGATTCGTCAACAACGTGTGCACCAGCATTAGATAAATCTTTACGTACATTGATAACACCAGTTATTGTGCGGCCCTTTAAATCATCAGTATCAACTAGTAAAAGTGGACCATGACAAATCGCAAATGTAGGTACATCATTTTGAGTAAAATACTTAGTAAATGTACCATAGCGACCTTCTTCATCACCACGTAAATGATCGGGTGAGAATCCGCCAGGAATTAATAATGCATCATAATTTTCTGGTTTCGCATCTGCAATGCTAACATCTACAGTTACTTTCTCCCCATGCTTACCAACAAGTTCATGTTTTGCTGTATCTCCAATAACTTCAGTCTCGAATCCAGCATTTTCTAATGCTTCTTTTGGACTGGTTAATTCTATATCTTCAAATTCATCTGCTAAAATGATTGCTACTTTTTTAGTCATAATACAACCTATCTTTCAATTATATTTTAAAACCTAAGTACTATATACACTAGAAAAAGGAAGTTTAAACATAAAATGTTTTCTAATTTTTTCACCAACTACATGTGCATTTTTATCTATTTAGTTTAATCTTATTTAATATTAATTGTAACTGATTATGCATTTGTATGGGCATCTACAATATCACGACATTGTTTAGCAGCTTCTACAGGGTCTTCAGCATTTGCAATGCCGCCACCAACAATAATTAAATCAGGATTTTCTGCAA
>NZ_PPQC01000039.1 GCF_002902365.1 Staphylococcus cohnii subsp. cohnii
CTCCCTTCAAAGTTTACATTTTTAAGTGTCTACTTTGAAGGGAGCATATCAGTAAATGGATGCGTCCTTTATTTATTTGAAATTTACGATTTCAACCGTTATTGTCATTTATATTCTTGACTATTTTAAAACGTTTTATTTAAGCAATAAATACAAACAGTTCAATAATTGCAAGAATTAAAAACACTAGAAAAACAATGCCGTAAATATTATTTTTCTTTATACTTTCTTTGCTTGCTTTTTGCTGTTTTGCTTTGTTATTTATATTGGAAAAGAAAGTAATACCTGAATAAACTGCAATAAGTACTGTGACACCAAATAAAATCCATGTACCAATCATATATACAACCTCCTCTAGTAACTAAAATAAATATTTGAACATATAAAATAATTATTCCTATTATATACCTATATTAATACATTTCTGCTAATCCTCCAATGTTTAAAAATTACAATTTTGTAAATACAATCACAATCAGATACTTCATCATACAAATAACATGAAAAATAAGTTATAATGTATTGAAAAGATATGAATAGAGGGGTTAATATAATGAATGGTCTTAGAAGTGTTACTACAGGGACAAATGATTTAAGTAAAACCAAAGAGTTATTCTCAAACATACTTGGATTAAATGTGGCAGATAAAGGACAAGCTTTACGTTTTGGTGATGCTGAATTAAATTCAGGTACACGTATACATTTTGTAGAAGTACCAAACTATATTAACAATAACAACCATATTGAAAATATCGGATTGAGGGTTCCAAGTGATGAAGGAATTGAAGAATATCAATCTATTTTAAAACAACATCAAATTTCTTTCAGTTCACCTACAGATTTAAATGGCCATAAATACTTCAATTTCCAAGATCAAAATGGTCAAACATTTAATATTTATTCCAATGAACATAACTCTGGCACCCCATTAGGTATACCTACATTCGAAAGTAATGTAAACCCATTACATCAGATTCAAGGGCTAGGACCTGTAATCTTAAAAGTTAATGATATTGTACTCACACAATCTATTTTAACTAGAGTATTTGGCCTAGAACATTTTGCAGAATATACGCCTAGTGAACATGCTGATTTTAAAATACAAGTTTTTCGTATAGGTGATGGTGGTTTGGGTGGTGAGCTACATGTTTACGCTTCAAACGAGGAAATTTTAATGCCAGAACATGGTATATTAGAACAAATTGAATTCGGAATAGAATCTAAATCACAATTTCAAAAGACTATTGAAGAACTTGAATCCATAGGAATACCTTATCAAACGTTAGATCAAGAAGGCGAAAGATCATTAAGAATCACTGAAAAAAGTGGTATTACATTCATTTTAACCTTAGAAACTTCATAATAAAAAAGAGAGGATTTTTAGAAATGTTACACGAAACTTGGAAAGATCATACACCCATTAAAAAAGTAGAAGTTACACATACAGATGCACAAAAGTTCACAGTCTCTGATATGTTAACTGTGGGACAACAATATGATGTAATAAATGAAACTGAAGAATATTATCAAATCATCGACAACTCTGGACTTGTTGGTGGCTACTTTAAAACCTACTTTAAAGAGGTATAATTTACAGTATGACACATGCACTATTGAAAATGTGCACTTTAAATATTGCTTAAATTAATAAGACTAGGGCTATAATATCAAACATTATTCAAGCCCCGGTCTATTTTTAATGATATGGATTTTTTATAACTTATTTTAATTTTAAAGGAGTAAGAAACAATGGCGAAATCACAATATATTAATAAAGATGAAACAGTATTTGATGATGCAAAATCATTGATGGCATTAAATAAAAACATTTTATTAAAAGGACCAACGGGCTCAGGAAAAACAAAGCTAGCTGAGACTTTAAGTGAAACAATACAGCGACCAATGCATCAAGTCAATTGTTCAGTAGATTTAGATGCTGAAAGTTTATTAGGTTTTAAAACTATACAGACAAATGAAAACGGTACTCAAGAAATTGTATTTATTGATGGACCAGTAATCAAAGCGATGAAAGAAGGCCATATTCTTTATATCGACGAAATCAACATGGCAAAACCAGAAACATTACCAATTTTAAACGGTGTATTAGATTACCGCAGAAAATTAACAAATCCATTCACTGGCGAAGTGATTAATGCTGCTCCAGGATTTAATGTTATCGCTGCAATAAATGAGGGCTATATTGGAACATTACCGATGAACGAAGCACTAAAAAACCGTTTTATAGTCATTCAAGTAGATTATATTGATGGGGATATATTAAGTGATGTGATTAAAGATCAAAGCCAATTAGCAGATGATACGACAATACAAAAAATCATCAATTTTAATGAAGATTTACGAACAATGACAAAACAAGGTCAAATATCTGAAGAAGCAGCGAGCATACGTGCTTTAATCGATTTAAGTGATTTGGCTACCGTGATGCCTATAGAACGTGCCATCAAACGTACAATTATTGATAAATTAGAGGACGAACGTGAGCAACAAGCGATATTAAATGCGGTAGAATTAAATTTTTAGTGAGGGATATTTATGAGCGATCGTTTTATATTATTTAATGATGAACAGCTGGATGCAAAGCAAGTGATGATGCTGCAAGATTTAGCTCGATTATTACTTAAAAATGAACAAACACAAGTTAAAATTCAAAAATTCCCATATTACGATCCAATCAATAATATGTTAATAACGAGTTCTTTTTGGTCACATAGAAAAAAAGATATTGAAACAACAGGGCTTAAAACAGATGTTATGCTCGCAGCTTATGGCTACCAATTGATGGATGAAACAGTAATCAACAAAGTCATTCACAATGATACGTTTAAGCATCCAAAATTTTTCCAACAGCTGTTTAAATTACTAGAAGATAAAAGAATATTAAACGAAATTGTTAAGCAACGACCATCTACCAAAGATGCAATTCACATGCGTAATGAAATTAGATTAAGCTATACACGTACTCAAATTAATGTATATAAAACAAAAAAAACATTTACAGATTTGCTCTTTTTATATTTGGAATCTTCGTTTTTAACTGAAAACTTTTACGACGTACCTCAAATTGGTCCACAAATTGATGATATTCTGTTAAATATGTATCAATACCTGCCTAATTTTTTCTATAATGATTCTTCTGAGGATAATATGTACTTAGCTGAACGGATCATGTTTCAAATTGATGATATCTTAAACGAAGATATGCTAAATGAATATTATCATTTACCTAAAAAAGTATATGAAGCAATTCATGAACTTAATTTTGAAGATTTAAAACGAACAGATGCAAGTAATACTGATAATGCTTCAAACAATGATCATGATGAAGAGAGTGTCAGCGAGGATATTGAATCCAATCATCAAGATAGTGCTTCACAAGGTGGTGCATATTTAGAAATGGAACTTCATGAAGGTGAAAATAGTGATGTTATTGGCGATAATGACACTGCTAGAGAAGGTGACAGTGGTGATGATATGACAGATATGCAAACAAAAAAAGGTAAAGGTTCCACAAACCAAATAGAAAGTGATGAGGGCGGATCAATCGGCAATAATTCTGCTTTTGCATTAAAAGGCATAAATGCAAACGTTGATGTTAAATGGAACGTACCTGAAATACGACCTGAATATCAAAATGAATATCACGAAGTTGAAAACGAAGTACAATTTGAAACAAAAGATTTGATACAAATTATCAAAAAAACAATAGATAGAGAATACCAAGATGAACGTCGAAATCTAACCAAAGGTCGATTACAAAAAAATTTATTAAATTGGTTTATTGATGATCAATATAAATTATTTTATAAAAAACAAGATTTAAGCCAAACTTTTGATGCAACATTCACATTGTTAGTGGATGCATCGGCAAGTATGCAGGATAAAATGTCTGAAACAATCAAAGGTGTCGTTTTATTTCATGAAACGTTAAAATCGTTAAACGTAAAACATGAAATTTTAGCATTTAATGAAGATGCATTTGATGCTGATGATACAAAACAACCTAATATCATTGATGAAATTATAGCTTATGATCAATCAACTATAAAACGAGAAGGACCTAGAATAATGGCCTTAGAACCTCAAGATGATAATAGAGACGGTGTGGCAATTAGAATTGGAAGTGAACGTTTAATGCGTAGAGCGCATAATCAGCGTTTTCTAATTGTATTCTCTGATGGTGAGCCATCCGCTTATAATTATAGCCAAGATGGTATTCTTGATACTTATGAAGCAGTGGAAACAGCTCGTAAATTGGGTATTGAAGTTTTTAATGTATTTTTAAGTCAAGATCCAATTACAGAAGACATTGAAGAAACAATTCATAATATTTATGGTAACTATGCAATTTTCGTTGAAGGTGTAGAAAATCTACCAAGCCACCTTGCACCATTACTTAAAAAATTATTATTAAAATCTTTTTAGTACGTAATTTATTTATAAAATCACACATAAATTGAAATATTCAGAAATTTATATAGACGCATTCTTATAAATCGTGATAGAATAGTAAATATTATTTTATAGGCAAGAAGGAGAACGATTTATGAATAAAAATACATGGATTATAGGGTTTACACTGTTCGCTATGTTTTTCGGAGCAGGGAATCTTATATTTCCACCAAATTTAGGTTTAGATAGCGGTCAATTCTTTTGGCCTTCTATATTAGCATTTGCTTTAACAGGTATAGGATTACCATTATTAGGGGTAGTCGTTGGTGCTTTAGATAAACAAGGTTATATTGGTTCTTTAAATAAAATTTCGCCAAAATTCTCTGTTGTATTCTTAATTATCATATATTTAACAATAGGGCCACTTTTTGCAATACCACGTACTGCATCAACGTCATTTGAAATGACAATTACACCAATTGCCCATACTAATAGCAGTTTAGCATTGTTTATATTTACAATTATTTACTTTTTAGTAGTTTTATATTTATGTATCAATCCAAATAAAATGGTAGATCGCATTGGTTCATTGTTAACACCTTTATTATTGATTACTATTTTAGCGATGATTATCAAAGGGTTTGTTGATTATGGTAGCAATTCACATAGTCAAGCAGCTGAAGCTTTCACTTCTAATTTTGCAGGATTTTCTCAAGGATTTACTAATGGTTATTTAACAATGGATGCTATTGCTGCCATTGCTTTTTCAATGATTGTAGTTAACGCGGTTAAAGCGACTGGTATCACGCATGCTAATAAAATTTTCAGACAAACACTATTGGCTGGTATTATTGCTGCAGTTGCACTTATGTTTATTTATATTTCTTTAGGATTTATAGGTAACCACATGGCTGTACCGCAAGAGAAAGTGGCAAGTTTAATTGCTAATGATCAAAATATTGGCACATATTTACTAACAACAATGGCAAGCACTGGATTTGGCGCTTTTGGGAAGTACTTGCTAGGTATTATCGTTGCACTTGCTTGTTTAACTACTGCTTGCGGATTGATTGTATCTGTTTCAGAGTATTTCAATAGAATATTCCCAAAAATTTCATACAAAGCTTACGTTATCATCTTTACATTAGTGAGTTTTATTTTAGCAAACCAAGGATTAAATTCAGTGATTACGATGTCAGTTCCAGTTTTAAGTATTGTATATCCAGTAGCTATCACTTCAGTACTACTCATATTAATTGCACGTTTTGTTCCAACAAAACCAATTGCACAACAAATTCCTGTAGCGGTGGTTTCTATTGTTTCGATCCTTAGTGTGGTACATTCACAAGGATGGATTAAATTAGGCCTTATTGATAATTTACCATTGAAAGATTATTCATTAGAATGGTTCCCGATTGCAGTTATCACTACAATTATTGGATATATTGTAGCGCCATTGTTTAAAAAACAAAAAACTATTATTTACGAAAAAGAATAGCATAATCAAATAGCTAAGATATAGACATCCTTCTTTAATAAATAAACGTCAATTTCAATAGAAATTGACGTTTGCTGCATATTGGGGTAGATTTATTATGCGAAACTGAGCATATGACTGGTGAGAAATATGATTTATTGATTACAATTTATGCCTATGCCACAACATACAAAATAAAATATTCTTTTCAAGAAAAAAGCCTGTAAATGAATCATGGAAATCATTCATTTACAGGCTTATTATGATGGACTTATATTTTAAATTCTTGTTACTTTTGCTGTTTCATACCTAATAATTGATTCTTCATTTCTGTTTCTAATTGGTTTAATTCAGTTTCTGCTTGTCTACGTTTATTTCGACCTTGTTCTTGAATTTGAAGTGTTTGTTCAATCGTATCAATAATATCTTGTTGTGTTGTTTTTAAGGTTTCAATATCAACGACACCACGTTCATTTTCAGTAGCTGTAGCAACTGCATTTTGTTTTAATAGTTCTGAATTCTTGAGTAACAAATTATTTGTTGTATCTGTTACTGCTTTCTGTGCAGAAACTGCATTGCGTTGTCTCATTAACGTCAAAGCAATTGACATTTGATTTTTCCATAAAGGAATACTCGTTAAAATGGAACTTTGAATCTTTTCTGCTAATGCATGGTTTACATTTTGAATCATTCGAATTTGAGGTGCTGTTTGTATAGCAATTTGTCTAGATAGTTGTAAGTCATAAATGCGTTTATCTAATCTATCTATAAACTGTTCCATATCTGATACAGCTTGAACATCCATTTGATTACCTGTAGATTTAGCTTGCGCGTTTAATTTAGGTACATCTTCCTGCTGTAGCATTTGTTGCTTTCTTTTAGCCGCTTCAATATACAGTGTTAATTCATCAAAATACGCTTTATTTAAATTATACAATTCATCTAGCATTCCTATATCTTTATTTAAATTATTTTTATGTTTGTCTAATTCAATAGAAATACGATCTATTTGAGAACCAACAGATTGCATTTTTGAAAAAATTTCATTTACTGATGCTTTTGTTCGTCTAAAAATACGTTTTAATTTCGATTGATTTTCTGGGTTTAACTCATCTGGGTTTACAGATTTAAGTTTGCTCATCAATCCATTTAATGATTCCCCAACAGGACCGACATCTGTAGTTTTTACCTCATTAAGAATACGGTGTGAGAATTGGGACATATCAGATTGTGCAGTAGTACCGTAATTTAATAAGCTATCATTATCCATTGGTTTTATTTGTTTACTCAATTCATCAATTTTTTGTTGATCATCTTGAGTAAATTGTTTTGAGCTGTTGATAATTTCTGATTCATTTGCTGATTGTTCATCAATATATTTATCCAATGGATGCGAATTTAAAAAGTCTTGTTCTCTTACCATTTAATTTCACTCCATTTCTTCATGTAATTTACTTATGCCTTTTTTGTTCAATTTTATTTAATTCCATTTCTATATCTAATTGACTATAATCTTCTTCATTAATTCTCTTTAAGTCCGCTACTAAAGTTCGTTTAACTTCATCTAATGTGATGCGAGTTTGTGCTAACTTTTGCTTTTCTTCTTTAGATTTTTTTGGAGATTTTGCCAATCTCGTATAAGCTTCAATGAGATTCAATGCATTATCAATATGAGAGTAGAAAAAACTTTCTACTTTAAAAAACATTCTAGGTTGTTGTTTAACAGCAAAGTAAATAGCTCGAGATAATCTATATATTTCATTTACTTGTCTAAAATCTTTGATTGATCTCACATTAACAAAAGATTTTAAAATTCTTCTTATCTTGTCTTGAGCATTATTTAATTGACTATTTACAAAATGATAATCTCTTCGTGTTAAGCCAATTTCATTTAAATATTTTCTAGAAGTTAAACGCTGAGTAGGGAAGTAGAATGCTATAAACGCTACTGCAGAAATAAGGAAATCAAAAATAAAATTTAATTCTAATGCAAATATACTAGAAATCCACGCGATAACTGCTATTGGAAAAGCAATAATGGTCCCATAAATTCGCGAAATATTATATCTCAAACTTCATCTTCCTTTATAATGTACTAAATTTTTTCCATGATGGGTTCGTTTCTATTTCTTCAATTTCATAATCTTCAACTTGAGAAGCAGGTGAAGCACCCTCAATGATAGCGTTAATAAATGAAGTTAGTGATGCCTCATCACTTTGGGCGTATATTTCTACATAATCAGATATATTTTGAACAGTACCCACAACATTATATTTTCTTGCTATCTTCTCGGTATAATAGCGAAAACCAACGCCTTGAACTATACCGAATACTTTAATATGTTTGCATTGCATATAAACACCTCTTATTATCATTATACGAAATTTTGTCATACAAAACTAATATTTTTGTCTGAACAACAATTGTCTATCCGTCAAAAGTATGAAACAGATAACTTGATTTTGTGTATGATACAGTTAAAATATTACACATAGCTATTTTGCAATATCATTTGAGTATCGTTGAATAACTGTATTTTTTAATGCATTACTTACATATGGCTAATACGTGCAAATAAATCAAAATGAACATAATAAATCAAACTTAATATAATGTTGATAATGAACGAAAAATGTATTTGTCGAAGTTAAAATATGAAGTTGAAAGTGAAAGGGTGTAATTTACATGTGGACAGTTGCAAAAATTCGAGCTGATTATGAAGGCTGGTGGTTATTTAGTGACTGGACTGATCATATCGTAGAACAATATCATTTTGAAAACTATGAGAAAATGCTAAATTACTATCAATCAATCATTGAAAATAGTAAAAAGCATTATGATAATTTCCTCGTTGGTAAATACAATATTCATGCATTTTATAATAATTGTGAATTAGGATTTTGTGAAGATTGTGATGAAGATTTACAGATTTTTTATAGTTATATTGTTTTAAATAATAATGAAGTTTATTATAAATTACCGATTGTTTAATAAATTGTTTTTTCATAATTGCATTGCATTTTCAGCTATTATGGCTTATAATATGAGTCAAGCAATTGTTTTATTCCATATTGCAAAGAATATTGTAAGACAGATTTACACTGTGAAATTGTATTTTTTGTAATATGCGAATAATGCATATTGAATGAATATTAGTCTTGGAGGTTTCACATTTATGAAACAAGGTACAGTAAAATGGTTTAACGCTGAAAAAGGATTTGGTTTTATCGAAGTAGAAGGAGAAAACGATGTATTCGTACACTTCTCAGCGATTAACCAAGAAGGTTACAAATCATTAGAAGAAGGTCAATCAGTTGAATTTGAAGTAGTTGAAGGCGACCGCGGTCCTCAAGCTGCGAACGTTGTAAAACTATAATATAGATTGCAATATTGACTATAAAAAGAACCTTGTTAAAGGTTCTTTTTTAATATATAAATTAATAAATTGTAACTTAAAAAGCTCTTTTTAAAGTGAATACTCGTAAATCGGGTACTTTAAAAAGAGCTTTTATACATGATTGGTTCTTTATAACACTAACAAGTTATTTTGTATCATTTATGATTAATTGTCGCAATGATTGTCGTTTTATAACTTCTCTCGCTTTACTATCTTTTAAAAAGAATACTGATGGTTTTTGCATTTGGTTATAATTAGAAGCCATGGAATAATGATAGGCACCAGTTGATAATACTGCTAGATAGTCACCACGCTTAACTGTACTAGGTAACTTGGCATCTTTAATTATTATATCCCCAGACTCACAAAGTTTACCTGCAATTGTTACAATCTCATCTTTAGGCTCATTTCTATTAACTAACAATGCTTCATACTGTGCATCATATAACGCAGTACGGATATGATCACTCATACCACCATCTACCGATACATATTTGTTAACATTGGGAATCTCTTTGATTGTGCCAACTTCATATAATGTTATACCAGCTTCTCCAACTATGGATCTTCCAGGCTCTATTCCAATTTCAGGAAGAGGGTAGTCAAATTCAGTTGAAAATTGTTTAATTGCATCAGTAATTTCAGTAATACCTGTTTCGATAGGGAAACTAACATCACCCTCAACATATTTAATACTGAATCCACCACCCAAGTTAATCAACTCAACACTTATAGCATTTTCTTTTAACCATTGAATTACTATTTTTGCAGTTTCAATCATTGCTTCTGTGCCTTCAATTTGTGACCCTACATGAAAATGAACGCCTTTTAAATTTAAATGTTTAGTGTTTTTTACTTTTTCAACTGCTTGTATTGCTAACCCATGTTTAATTGACAGACCAAATTTACTATCTTCCTGACCAGTTTGAATAAATTCATGAGTATGTGCTTCAACACCAGGGTTTAAACGTAATACAACATTAACCGTTTCACTCGCATACTTATCGATGAGTTCTATTTCTTCTAATGCATCAATAACGATGTAACCAACTTTACTTTCTAATGCATACTGTATCTCATGTTTTGTTTTGTTGTTACCATGAAAATGTATATGCTGCGGATCAAAACCTGCCTCCAATGCTGTATACAGTTCTCCTTCAGATACTACATCAAGTTCAAGACCTTCTTCTTGTACTAATTTCACCATTTGTAGACAGGTAAATGCTTTAGAAGCATATGAAATGTTATAGTTCAATCCACTTTTCTGAAAAGCAGAGTGAAATCGTTGCATTTGTGTTCTGATTTGATCTTCATCATAAACAATCGTAGGTGTACCGAAACTTTGTGCTATTGTTTTAAGACTTGTACCTCCCATTGTTAACTCGCCACGATCATTATATTCTACTACCATAATTTATCTATACTCCTTTATTAGTGAGTCATGATTCATTGCACTTAATTGTTCAGAATTCGCGCCAACACCTTTAAATGTAAACTCATCAACACGAATATCATTATTATATAATATTACTTCGTCTTGTGCATGCACGTTGTGATCAACTTCAACAAACATATGACTCATCATCAACGCACGAATAGGGTAACGCTTGCCATTGATAAGTGCCTCATGTTTTGCTCTTGATTTAAGAATACCATCTCCATAGCCAATATCAACTACTGCTAATTTTGTATGATCATGTTTAGCTTCAAATGCAAAACTATAGCCACAGTAATCACCTTCATTTACTTCACGAATTTGGATGACATTACCTTTTACAGTCAATGATTGTTCTATCGCATCTACATCAATCGTTTGATAAGGTCTAGAGCCGTAAAGCGCAATTCCGACTCGCGCATGTGTATGATTTTCAAGCACACCGTTTTCTCTATAATAACTTGCACTGTTTTGTGCATGTATCATTTCAAAGTGATAGTCTTCGTCTATTAATGTGCTAACAATATCTAACCAAGCTTTACGCTCTACGTTATATTCAGACACATCGAATTCATCAGCATACCCGAAGTGGGTCCATAAACCAGTGATATGCATTTTATTTTTATTTGCATTTTTCATATGATGATGTATCACTTCTCTTATTTCATCAATATTTTTCAAACCTGAGCGGTGAAGTAAATTTTCAAATTCTAAATGCACTTGAATACCTTGTAAATCTTCAATATGTTCATAATAGAAGTTTAATGAGGGCAGGGTCATTTGAATCTGATAATCTCGCACTTTATCAAATTCATATACCGCATTCATTAAGAAAATTGTTGCATCGGGGGCTAATTGTCTAATGCGAACTGCTTCTCTTAAAGATGTCGTACTAAACGTGTTAATACCTGCTTTTAAAAATTGCTGTACAGCAAATTCCAATCCATAATGATAAGCATTATTTTTAACTACTGCCATAATTTGATTATTTTGGATTACTTTAAGCGCATTATTGTAAAATCGTTGAGCATCAACAGACCAGATTGCTGTCATTGTGTTTCCACCTCACTATAGGATTTTAAAATCGCTTCATAATAATTTACAATTTTAATTAACATATGTTCATTAAAATTTAAATGGGCAGTATGCAAACCTGTTACAAAACCATTTGTCTCGTCTCGTACACCCACAAAAATAAAATAACTAGGTGCAAGTTGACTATAAAAGCTAAAATCTTCGCCAAATAAATACGGTGTGGGCTTGTCTACTATTGTTAAGTCAGCAATATCCAGACCATTTTCAACATGTTTACGTAATTCAGGTGAATTATATGTTGGTGGATAGCCTTCTTCAAATTTCACTTCACAATCAACATCGAACAATAATTTTACACTTTCGGCAATTTTGTTCATTTGCTGTTTAACAGTTTCCAAATCATAGACATCATAAGTTCTAATTGTACCTTCTAAATAGCCATTGCTAGGAACTGTATTTATGGCTTCTCCAGCTTCAAAATGACCCATATGTACAATATTTCTCTTCAACCCATTTAAATGGAATTGTTGTATCTGACCAACTTGACTTAAAACATGCTGCAGTGCTTCTCCTACAGAATGTCCTTGCTCTTTGTCCGCAACATGACTTGATAGACCAGTTAAATAAAAGCGATATTCTGTGGCACTTGCTGTAATTTCTTCATCACGAATCACAACTCGACCTTCATCTTCAAAAGGCATTACGTGAATACCAAATATAGCTTCGATAGGGTATTTATCAAAAGCGCCTGCACGGATTAAACGGTTTGCGCCACCTCCAGTTTCTTCAGCTGGCTGAAAGATAAATACAATATTTTGAGGTAGTGTACCTTGATCTGCCATAGCCTTACATCGTTTAACAAATAGCATTAATGCAGTTGTATGTCCATCATGCCCACATGCATGCATAACATTATCAGTTTTACTACGATACGGGACGTCATTCTCTTCATAAATAGGTAAGGCATCTATGTCCGCACGATAAGCAATCGTATGATTACCATTACCAGGAAGATAGGCAATCAAACCCGTTTCCAGTGGACGATGATATTCAATACCAAGTTCATCTAAAAATGCTGCAATATATTTAGTCGTTTCAAATTCATGGAGGCTTAATTCTGGATGTTGATGTAAGTGACGTCTATGGGTTGTAACAAATTCTAACTCATTCATTAAAATCAAATCCTTTTAGTTATTGTAATATGTATAGGTATAAAATAATGCTCAATTAAGACGATTTATGTATAAAAAGGAGGTTAGACGATTTGCTTAGTTACATATTGATATTCACATTAAAATAAATGTGTATATATCAATAATTACATGTTATTTCGTCTAAAAACCTCCTATAAATATTAAAATTTCAGTTTTTATTAATTATCTATTAATTTTGAAATTAATCATTTAATTTTCTTAGTGCTGAAACAATTTCTCTTTTTGAATCTTCAACTTCACTTGTTTGCTTAATCACTTTTGCTGGTGTTCCAGCAACTACAGAACCAGCAGGAACATCTTGTGTAACGATTGCACCAGCTGCAACAATAGAACCTTCACCAACACGAACACCTTCAAGTATCACTGCATTTGCACCAATGAGTACGTCATCTTCAATGACCACTGGTGATGCACTAGGTGGTTCAATCACGCCAGCTAATACTGCACCAGCTCCAACATGGACGTTTTTACCTGTAGTAGCACGACCGCCAAGTGTTGCGTTCATGTCTACCATAGTTCCTTCACCAACAACAGCACCGATATTGATAGTAGCACCCATCATAATCACTGCGCCATCTTCAATCGTAGCTTGTTCACGAATAAATGCACCAGGTTCTATACGTGCATTCGTATTGGTTAAGTCTTTTAATGGAATTGCTGAATTACGACGGTCCATCTCAACTTCTAATTCATCAATCACTGATTGATGATTTTCATAAAATTGCTTCCAATCATCCGCTTCACAAAAAATTACTTTAGAATCAGAACCACCAAACACTTTAAAGCTGTCAGGGAACGTTACTTTGTCAAACTGCCCATTCACATAAACTTTAAGTGGTGTAGATTTTTTTGCATCACTTATATATTGAATAATTTCTTCTGCCGTTAAATGTTGTACCATAATTTAATTCGCTCCTTAAAAGTTATAAATTATCAAATGTATAAAATGCATTTGATTTATTAATTAATTTTTCTGCTGCACCAATCGCTCCATTAGCAAAAATATCTTTTGATTGAGCACGGTGGGTGATTTCTATTGTTTCATCAGTACCTGCAAATAAAACATCATGTTCTCCAACAATCGTACCACCACGAATTGAGTGAATACCAATTTCATCTTGGGAACGCTTTTCATTTATTTCATGTCTATCGTAAACTGGTGTTGTCTTTTCACGTAAAGACTCAATTACATCATAAAGTTTTACTAATGTACCACTAGGTGCGTCCACTTTTTTATTATGATGTGCTTCTGTAAGTTCAATGTCAAAATCTTGAAGTAGGGGAACAGCAGCTTCCAAAATTTTAGTTAATGCGTGAACCCCATAACTCATATTTGCACTGAAAAATACTGGCATTTCACTACTTAATCCTTTTAATTTTGCAATAATTTTTTCTTTTTCCCCAGTTGTTGCGATAACTAATGGCAAATTAAATTCATCATCTAACAAAGGCAACAATAACTCTGGATTTGAAAAATCGATTGCGACATCAGCATCTTTAACGTCTGAAATACGTTGGAACGTTGGATAAGGGTATGATTTTGATGGGTTAGGTACAATCACACCTTCAATTTGATGTCCTTTTTCTTCAGCTAATCTTGCTACTCGTTGATTCATGGCTCCATAGCCTATTAACACAATCTTCATGTATTGTCACCTGCTTTAAATTGTTCGTATGCTTGCTCTAATGTTTGACGTTCTGCATCTTGAAGCTTCACTAGTGGAAGGCGTACTTCATAATTACCAAACCCTTCAACCGCTGTTAATGCTTTGATTGGAATAGGATTGACATCAACAGCTAATGCATCTAATAGTGTTTGAATTGGTTGAAATTGTGAATTGATATCTTTTCCACTTTGTTTTGCATCGAATAAAGTCTGGAATGCATTAGGAATGACATTTGCTGCAACAGAAATGACACCGTGACCACCTTTTTCAAAATAATCAACCACATTATCATCATTACCGCTGTACAAAGCAAAGTTATTTAAATCTAAACGTTTTTTCAATTCATCCATATATTCAAAGTCATTAGTAGCATCTTTTATCGCTACAATATATTCATTACCACTTAATGTTTCAACTGTTTCTGGATCAATAGTTATATTCGTACGTGAAGGTACATTATACAAAATGACAGGTAATTTTACTGCATTAGCTATCGTTGTAAAATGTTCAATCAATCCACGCTGATTTGTTTTATTGTAGTAGGGCGTAATCAACATAATACCATCTGCGCCAATTTCTCTTGCACGTACTGAAGCTTGTATTGATTTTTGAGTATTATTTGTACCCGTTCCAGCAATAACTGGTACTTTACTATCTACATAATTCACAACTGTCTCCAATACTTGATCTTTTTCTTCATCTGTTAAAGTAGGATTTTCGGCTGTTGTACCATTAACCACGATACATTTCGCATTATTTTCTAATAAATATTTCACATGTCTTCTAAGCGCATTTAAATCAACTTCATTGTGTGTAAACGGTGTTGTTAGAGCAACACCTACACCTTCAAAAATATGTCCCATTTTATTTTACTCCTTTCAAACTCATTACTTGTTCTAGAACTTGTACTGCATTTAAAGCCGCACCTTTTAGTAAATTGTCAGAAGTACACCAAACATGGAAAGTATTATCTAATGATTCATCTCGACGAATTCTACCAACAAAAATTTCATCTTTGCCAGTAGCGTTAACCGCCAATGGATATTCATTTTGTTCTGGATTATCAATAAGTACAACGCGTTGATCATTGTCAAAGAGTTGCTGAATCTCTTGAACTGAACTTTCACTTTCAAGCGTAACGCTTATATGCACACTGTGACTATCTTGAACAGGCACACGTACACAAGTTGCTGTTACTTTTAAATCATCATCTTTTAAAATTTTTCTAGTCTCATCAATCATTTTTTGCTCTTCTTTTGTATACCCATTTTCTAAAAAACTATCAATATGTGGCAACACGTTATTATAGATAGGGTGAGGGTATGCTTCCGGTGCTTTACCATTCGCACCTTCAGATAAGTCTTGTCTACCTTTTACACCAGAACCTGAAACTGCTTGATATGTTGTATAAGCTACACGCTCTAGGCCAAATGCTTCTTGTAACACTTTTAAAGGTACAACTGATTGAATAGTAGAGCAATTTGGATTAGCGATAATTTTTCTGTTTAAAACAGGTTCATTAACTTCAGGTACTATTAAGTCAATGTCATCTGCCATTCTCCATTGACTAGAATTATCAATAACAATGGCACCAGCTTGTTCAAAAATAGGGGAGAAGTGGGCACTTGTACTTCCACCGGCACTCATTAAAACATAATCATAATGTTCACTTGCAGCCTCTTCAGTTAATTCTTTAACAATATACGTTTTGCCTTGGAATTCAATTTCTTCTCCTGCTGAACGCGCTGAAGAAAATAATACTAATTCATCAAACGGTACATTTTTACGATCTAATGTTTCTAACATTTTTCTTCCTACTAAACCAGTTGCGCCTGCTATTGCTAATTTTGTCATAGAATATACACTCCATTTTCATTTTTATAATTTTTTTAAGATTAATTATATTTAGAAAATTCAGATATCAAAAGTTTGATATAAGGCGTGAACTGCACGTTCACTATTTTCGGAATCTATTACACATGAAATACTAATTTCTGATGTGGTGGTTTGATAAAAAGCAATATCATTTTCAATCAATGTAATAAATGCCTTTGAAGCAACACCAGACATATCTCGCATACCAGAGCCGATTAATGAAAGTTTAACGTATCCTTCGTTAATCTTGAAGTCTAATGCATTAAACCTTTCTTTTAACACATCTAAGATGTTTGTTATTTGAACAGCATCTGTATCTTTGATTGTAAAAGACATTTGCAATCCTTCCAAATTAATAATTTGAGAAATCATATCCACATTGACTGATCCTTCTTCTAAATGATTGAATAAATCCGTCAATAATCTATTGTCCGGTAGGGGATAACTAATTGTAACATGTAACATGTGTGTATCTAATGCTACACCAGTAACTGCTTTTTTTTCTAATAATTCTGCTTGTGACATAATCCATGTTCCTTTCACATTTGATAAAGTTCTTCCTAAATACAGTGGGATGTTATAATTATTTGCTAATTCCACGCTTCTAGTTTCAAGTACACCTGCACCTAAAGCACTCATCTCCATCATTTCCTCATAAGATACATATGCTAATCGTTTTGCCTCTTTGTAAACCCTTGGATCTGTCGCATACACACCATCTACATCAGTATATATCTCACAAGTCGTTTGATTACTTGCAGCTAAAGCTACAGCAGTCGTGTCTGAGCCACCACGACCTAAGGTAGTTATTTCTAATTCATCATTAATACCTTGAAACCCTGCTATCACTAGTACATCATTGTTTTCAAAAGCTTGTTCAAATGTACTGGGATTGATTTCAGCAATTTTACTTTTTAAATGATGACCAACTGTTTTAATTCCTGCTTGATATCCAGTCATCGCTTTTGCGTTTACACCGATATCGTTTAATACCATCGACAAATAGGAAACGGTCTGTTGTTCACCGGTTGTTAATAGCAAGGCCAATTCTTGATCTTTGGGTGTCGTAGTAAGCGTTGAAACATTAGCCATCAGCTCATCTGTTGTTTTGCCCATTGCACTAACGACAACGATAAGTTGTTCGCCTTCATCAACTCTTGTTTTTAACATGCCTGCTATATTTTTAATTTTAGTAAAATCACTTACGGAAGAACCTCCAAATTTCAAAACACTTCTTTCCAATTCCATATCCTCCTCATTTGATAGGGGAGAATCACAGTAATATAAAAAAAGAACAAGTCCGGAATGCGAACCTGTTCTATAATTTATATACAAGTGATGCACTCCATTATTTTAAAATAATGACAGACTCTTAGCTCTTAACCATAAAGTCCAACTTGTTATAAGCTGCTATTATAACTGTTTCGGCATCTCACCCTTTCAAAATTAGCTGCTAGCAGACAGGTTCTTCTAAAATTTACTAATGATTGATGCGCCTCATCAAAACTTATTTAATTTTGTTTATGATTCATATTATACATATGCTTATATATACTGTAAACCGCTTTTACAAAGTTTTTTAAATTTACTGAAAAATTAAACTATTTTATTAGTATTTTACTAAATAAGTGTAAATGTATATATTTCAAATTTCAAATATTAATATATCCAAATGTATGAACTATTAATTTAAAATTCTTCATAAGTGGCAGGATCTTGATCTTTACGTCTGCCATCTGTACGTGTTAATGCATTGATTTTCTCAATATCATTACTATCAAGATAAAAGTCAAAAATATCCATATTTTGCAGTTGTCTTGATACAGTTGTAGACTTTGGAATAGGTACAACACCATTTTGAATATGCCATTTTAATATAACTTGAGGAATGGTTAGGAATGGTTTTATTATGTTTTGTAGCAATTTCGACAAGATTTTCATCATCAATAACACTAGAAGCACGACCTAATGGACTCCATGCTTGAGTAACAATTCCTTTGGATGTGTTGTACTGAACCAATGCTTCTTGATTGAAATACGGGTGTAATTCAATTTGGTTTACAACTGGTAAAACACCTGTTTCTTGTTGTAATGTTTCGATATGTTCTGGTAAAAAATTACACACACCAATTGATTTTATTAAGCCTGCTTTTTGTGCAGCAATCATTGCTTGCCAAGCTTCAACATATTTACCTTGTTTAGGATTAGGCCAGTGGATTAAATATAAATCAAGATAATCAACACCTAAGCGATAAATTGATTCCTGTATTGCAGTCAGTGCATCATCGTAAGATTGATAACGTCCAGGCAATTTTGAAGTAATCATAATTTGATCTCTTGAAACACTGCTCATCTCGATTGCTTTACCAACTGTTCCTTCATTTTCATAATTATAAGCTGTATCTAATAAACGATAACCTTGTTCTAATGCATTCACAATCGCATGTGCACCATGAGCACCATTTAACTTATATGAACCAAACCCAATTTGAGGAATCACTTGTCCATCTAACATATTTAACTGTTCCATTTACATACCTCCATAACGATATATGCTTTTGATTATATAATGCATAACCATTTATGACTAATATTTAGACTTCATTGGGGAGAAAACTATAAACAAAAAACCGAGATAAATCAATATCTTAGCTTCATAACTTAGACAAACCCTTAGCATTAAAGCGCTGAACCCTTAGAATGAGAACTCACTAAAAACACAATGGTACTAGGCTGCTAATTCTCTGAATTAATAGTGTTTTTAGTGAGATATTGGCAGTGATTTGGGTCGACTCCTGTGGGAAGTGCAATAGCCGAAGACTACAGGCTAAGGCAGTGCCCACGGAAAGCGTGCACAAAAAAACTGCCAACAAAGTCAGAGACTTTGTCGACAGTCTGAGCTGAGACATATTAATATTTCAGCTTCAACATATAATTTCATCTATTAATAGTATATTTCATATATGCTTAATGACGCTATTTGCTATATAATTTACCATCGAAATATGCAATACTTTTAATCTCTATGTTGACTAATATACTTCTGTATTTTAATGGTTTTATTTATTTAATACGCCAGTTTCTTGTAAATAAGCTTCATAAGATATTTCTTTTGATAAACCACCTGTAGGATTTAAGTCAATTACTCGGTTCGCAATTGTGTTGATAAATTCAAAATCATACGATGTGAAAATCATTGAACCTTTGAAATTTTTCAAACCATCGTTTACTGCAGTAATACTTTCTAAGTCTAAGTGGTTCGTTGGTTCATCTAGTAATAAAACATTCGCACTAGATAACATCATTTTACTTAACATACAGCGCACTTTTTCTCCACCAGATAAAACACTCGCTTTTTTCTTAACTTCTTCACCACTAAATAACATGCGGCCTAAGAAACCTCTTAAGAATGTTTCAGTTTGTTCGTCTTCAGGTGCATATTGACGCAACCAATCAACAAGGTTCATATTTACACCTTCGAAGTATTCAGAGTTATCTTTAGGGAAGTAACTACGTGAAGTCGTAACACCCCATTTTACAGTTCCTTCGTCTGGCGTCATTTCACCAGCTAATATTTTGAGTAATGTCGTTTTCGCAATTTCACTATCTCCAATTAAAACTGCTTTATCATTAGGATTCATTGTAAAAGAAATATTATCTAATACTTTATTACCATCTATCGTTTTTGATACATTTTCTACAAATAGTAAATCATTACCGATTTCACGTTCTGGCGTGAATTTCACATATGGATAACGACGTGAAGAAGGTTGAATATCATCTAGTTCAATTTTTTCTAGTTGTTTTTTACGACTTGTTGCTTGTTTAGATTTAGATGCATTTGCAGAGAAACGTGCAACGAAATCTTGTAATTCTTTAATCTTTTCTTCTTTTTTCTTGTTTTGTTCTTGTGCCATTTTCATTGCTAATTGACTTGATTGATACCAAAAATCATAGTTACCTACGTATACTTTTATTTTTCCATAATCTAAGTCTGCAATATGTGTACATACATTATTTAAAAAGTGTCGGTCATGTGATACCACAATCACTGTATTTTCAAAATTGATTAAGAAATCTTCTAACCAACTTATTGCAGGGATGTCCAAACCATTGGTCGGTTCATCAAGTAGTAGTACATCAGGTTTACCAAACAAACTTTGGGCTAATAATACTTTTACTTTTTGGTTATTTTCTAATTCAGCCATTTTTTTATCTTGTAAATCTGCAGATATACCTAATCCAGATAATAAAGAACCTGCATCTGCTTCGGCATTCCAGCCGTCCATTTCAGCAAATTCACCTTCTAATTCTGCAGCTCTGATACCGTCTTCATCACTGAAATCCGGTTTCATATAAATTTCATCTTTTTCTTTCATCACTTCATATAGACGTTCATGTCCTTTAATTACAACATCAATCACGCGTTCTTCTTCATATGCAAAGTGATCCTGTTTTAAGATTGCTAAACGTTCGTCTTTTCCCATAGATACATGACCTGATTGCGCATCCAACTCACCAGATAAAATCTTTAAAAATGTCGATTTCCCAGCACCATTTGCTCCAATCAAACCATAACAATTTCCTTCTGTAAATTTAATATTTACATCCTCGAATAATTTACGATCGCCAAATCGTAAACTCACATCAGTAACTTGTAACATGCATTTGCTCCTTTACGTTAATCTACCGGACAAATTATAACACACTTAAGAGGGAGTTTCGACCATTCACAATGAGTTGATGCTTGTTTCTTTATAGCATGTTATAATAGATAAGAATAAATTAAAGTACGAAGGAGAACAGTATGGCCCAAGAAGAGAAAAATATTGTAGGTTCCATTGAATTTCTTGAAGTTGTTGGATTAGAAGGATCTACTTACAAGTTACAAGGACCAAACGGAGAAGAAGTTAAACTCAATCAATCAGAAGTAAATGAAGAAGATGATTTAATCATAGGCGAGGAATATAGCTTTTTCATTTATCCTAATAGATCTGGCGCATTGTTTGCTACACAAAATATGCCAGACATTACTACTAGCAAATATGATTTTGTGAAAGTTTTAAAAACCGATCGAGATGGTGCACACGTTGACGTAGCTCTTCCAAGGGAAGTTTTAATTCCGTGGATTGATTTACCAAAAGTAAAAGATGTATGGCCAATACAAGGTGATGAATTATTAGTTACTTTACGTATTGATAGCGAAAACAACATGTTTGCTCGTCTAGCAACTGAAACAATTGTTGATTCAATGTACACACCAGTAAACGATGATACATTACAAAATAAAGTTATCGAAGCAAGACCATACAGAGTATTGAGAATCGGAAGCTTCATGTTATCCAAAGATGGTCACAAAATATTCGTACATGAGTCTGAACGTAAATCTGAACCTCGCTTAGGTGAAAAGCTAGAAGTTCGAATTATCGGGCATAATGAAAAAGGGGAACTCAACGGTTCTTTTTTACCATTTGCTCATGAAAGACTTGACGAAGATGGTCAACATATTTTTAATTTACTTGTTGAATATGATGGCGAACTTCCGTTTTGGGACAAATCAAGCCCCGAAGCTATTAAGGAAGTATTTAATATGAGTAAAGGCGCATTTAAACGTGCGATTGGTCATTTATATAAAAACAAAATTATAACAATTGAAACTGGTAAAATCGCGCTAACTAATAAAGGTTGGAGCAGAGTTGAAGACTAGTTCTTTCTATATTAAATAGTGTTTAAATATTTATAATTTTATCCTGTACTACATAAATCAACATGTAGCACAGGATTTTTTTGTTTTTATGTTACAAATCATGCGCTTTTTGTAATATTCATATTTTTACAAATGTTGTCATATCAAGGTTTAATTAAAAACATACGCCATAGATCCTACCATTGTGAATTTTGTAAACAAGGTCAATAAATACTTAACAAAACATTTACATTAACTATATTTGTATTTAATAAAAGGTGTGTAGTATAGGAACTGTAAGAAATACATATAACTTTTGGGTTATTCACTTATTAGGAGGATGTTTCAATGAAAAAATGGCAATTATTTGGTACTACTGTAATCGGTGCTTCACTTTTATTAGGAGCTTGTGGCGGCGGAAATAGCGATTCTGGTAAAGGAAGTGGAGAAGTTAAAGGTGATGGTTCATCTACTGTAGGTCCAATCATTGAAAAATTAAATGAAAAATTTGCTAAAGATAATTCAGATGTAACTGTATCAAATGGTACATCGGGAACTGGTGGTGGATTCGAAAAATTCATTTCAGGCAGCACTGATTTCTCAAATGCATCTAGACCTATAAAAGATGAAGAAAAGAAAAAATTAGATGATAAAGGTATTAAATATGATGAATTTAAAGTTGCACAAGATGGTGTAACAATTACAGTGAATAAAGAAAATGACTTTGTAGATGAACTTACGAAAGAGCAATTAAGCGAAATCTACTCAGGCAAAGCAAAAACATGGAAAGACGTTAATTCAAAATGGCCAGATAAAGAAATTAAAGCATTCTCTCCTGACCAATCACACGGTACTTACGATTTCTTCTCTGAAGAAATTATGGACAAAAAAGATATCAAAGCAGAGAAAAATGCTGACACAAATACAATTGTCCAATCAGTAGAGAAAAACAAAGACAGTGTCGGTTACTTTGGTTATAACTTCTATAAACAAAATAAAGACAAATTAAAAGAAGTTAAAATCAAAGATGAAAATGGTCAATTAACAGAACCAACTAAGAAAACAATCCAAGATGGTTCTTATGCATTAAGCAGACCACTTTATATCTACACTAACGAGAAAAAATTAAAAGATAATGAAGGATTCCAAGACTTCATGAAATTTGTCATGAAGGATAAAGGAAAATCAGCTGAAGAAGCAGGATTTGTTGCTTTACCTGAAAAAGATTACACAGAACAACAAAGTAAATTAAAAGACATCATTGGTAAAGATAGCGACAAAGAAGACAGCAAAAAAGAAGATAAATAAACATAATAGCAATTTTTAAAGTTGGGATTCCGGGAGTAGATAGACAAAACACATTATTAAAATGATCTATCTACTTCCAAGTTCAATTTATCTAGCGTTTAACAATATAGTGAAAATCGCTATGTTGCTAAACGCTAGATGAAGAACAGTCCCAACTTTATTTTAAATATTGGGAGTCTATACGAAAGAAGGGTATTTACATGGCTAATCAGAATACTTCTATTAGTGAAATGATTGCTAACAATAACGCTAAGAAAAAAGGCATTAGCGATAAAATTGTACCAATCATTCTGGGAATCATTGCAATTTGCTCAATTCTAGCAACAGTAGGGATTATCGTTACATTATTAACAGAAACCATTACATTTTTCACACGTGTTCCAATAACTGAATTTTTATTTTCTAAAGATTGGAATCCATTCTCATCAACACCACAATATGGTATTTGGGCATTAATTTTAGGTACGCTTAAAATTACAGCTATTGCAACAATCGTTGCTGTTCCTCTTGGGTTAGGAGCTGCTTTATATTTACGTGAATATGCTTCAACAAGAGTAAGAAAAATAATAAAACCTATATTAGAAATATTGTCTGGGATACCAACTATTGTTTTCGGCTTTTTCGCTTTAACATTTGTTACACCTGTACTCCGTTCAATATTTCCTGAGTTAGGCAGCTTTAACTCAATTAGTCCTGGTATTGTCGTAGGCGTTATGATTATTCCGTTGATCTCAAGTATGAGTGAAGATGCTATGTCATCAGTACCAAACAAAATACGTGAAGGTGCACTTGGTTTAGGCGCAACAAAATTTGAAGTTGCAACAAAAGTAATATTACCAGCCGCTACTTCAGGTATCATGGCATCTATTGTATTAGCTATTTCACGTGCAATCGGGGAAACAATGATTGTATCACTCGCTGCAGGTAGTACACCTAGTTCATCATTAGATTTAACTGGGTCAATCCAAACAATGACAGGATATATTGTACAAGTAGCAACAGGAGATGCGACATTTGGCTCTGATATCTATTACAGTATCTATGCTGTTGGTTTCACATTATTCTTATTCACACTTGTGATGAATTTAATTTCACAATGGATTACGAAACGCTTTAGAGAGGAGTATTAATATGGCAGAGACAAATACTAAAGCGCTTGTTAATCAACAAAAAGTTGAGAAAAAACTTTCCAGTAGGTTAGCAACAAATAAATTCAATAAATGGGCATTTTTCACATGTACTTTAGTAGCCTTACTTTTTTTAGCTGCTTTAATTATAGATACACTCATTAAAGGCGCGGGGCATTTAACACCGTCGTTCTTCACCAATTTCTCATCTTCTACGCCTTCAATGGCCGGTGTGAAAGGTGGTTTAATCGGTACAATTTGGTTAATGATTACTATTATTCCAATTTCAATTATATTGGGTGTAGGTACAGCAATTTATTTAGAAGAATATGCTAAAGATAATGCATTAACAAGTTTTATTAAAGTTAGTATTTCAAACTTAGCTGGTGTACCTTCAGTTGTTTTTGGTTTACTTGGTCTCACTATTTTTGTAAGAGGTATGGGTATAGAAGCGCTTGCTTTAAGTAACTCTGTACTTGCTGCGGCTTTAACTATGTCGTTACTTATCTTACCAGTCATTATCGTTGCGAGCCAAGAAGCCATCAGATCGGTGCCAAGCTCGGTTAGAGAAGCTTCATATGGCTTAGGTGGAAATAAATGGCAAACAATACGTCGAGTTGTCTTACCAGCAGCTATTCCAGGTATACTAACAGGTTTCATTCTAGCATTATCACGTGCATTAGGCGAAACTGCACCACTCATACTAATCGGTATACCGACTGTATTATTAAGTTTACCTTCAAGTGTATTCGACCAATTTCAAGCATTACCTATGTCAATTTACAATTGGGCAAAACTACCTCAAGATGAATTCCAAAATGTTGCGTCTGCCGGTATCATTGTCTTGCTAGTCATTTTACTGCTAATGAACGCAATTGCGATATTCTTGAGAAACAAATACAGTAAAAAATATTAATGTTATTTCAAAATCAAATTTAATTAAACGGTTATTTTGGGGAGAAATTATAATTTTATAGTTTGAAAGTAACCGTAAAAGGAGTTTTAATTATGGCTAAAGATACAATTAAAGAAGAGAAAACAAAAATAGCGGAACATACGAATCAAAATTCAGTACCAATTGCATCGATTGATAGAGACACAGATAACAAAGAACATAAAATTCCTGATAGTGAGAAAAAAATTGTCTATTCTACAAAAAATCTAGATTTATGGTACGGCGATAATCATGCCTTAAAAAACATAAATCTTGATATCTTAGAAAATAATGTCACTGCTATTATAGGACCATCGGGTTGTGGTAAATCTACTTATATCAAAGCATTAAATAGAATGGTAGAACTTGTACCATCTGTTAAAACAGCAGGTAAAATCATTTACCGTGATCAAAATATTTTCAACGAAAAATATTCAGTTGAAAAATTAAGAACAAATGTCGGAATGGTGTTCCAACAACCCAACCCATTCCCAAAATCAATATATGATAATATCACATACGGACCTAAAATACATGGTATTAAAAACAAAAAGATTCTTGATGAAATTGTAGAAAAATCTTTACGTGGCGCTGCAATATGGGATGAATTAAAAGACCGCTTAGATACAAACGCGTATAGCTTATCAGGTGGCCAACAACAGCGTGTTTGTATTGCACGTACATTAGCAATTGAACCAGATGTTATTTTAATGGATGAACCAACATCTGCGCTAGATCCAATTTCAACATTAAAAGTAGAAGAGCTCGTACAAGAACTAAAAGAAAAATATTCAATCATTATCGTTACACATAATATGCAACAAGCTGCGCGTGTATCTGATAAAACAGCATTTTTCCTTAACGGTTATGTAAATGAATACGACGACACGGATAAAATCTTCTCTAATCCATCTGATAAACAAACAGAAGATTATATCTCTGGTCGTTTCGGTTAATATATGGTTATTAGAGAGAAATATGAAGGCCAATTAGACGCATTAATGAAAGATTTACGTCGACTTGGCCTTCACGTATATTATAATATTGAATATGGATTAAAATCGTTAAGTGAAGAGGATAGAAATTATGCACGGGAAACAATTGCGAACGATAAAGACATCAATGCCTTAGAAACAGAAATAAATGAAAAAGTAATTATGTTAATTACTAAACAACAGCCCATCGCTACTGATTTAAGGTTGATGATGGCTGCATTAAAAATCGCTTCTGATTTTGAAAGAATTGGTGATAATGCTGCTAATATTGCAGAAATTAGATTACGAGCCAAAATCACCGATGAATACGTGCTTACAAGATTAAACACAATGGGTAAACTTGCATTATTAATGTTAAAAGATTTAGATGATGCGGTAAAAAGAGACGATGTTACCTTGATTAAGGAAATTATTGAACGTGACGAAGATATTGATGATTTATATAAAAATATTGTTAATACTACTTATTTAATAGATAATGACCCTTTTGTTGCAGGACAAGCGCATCTAGCAGCCAGACATTTGGAACGCATCGGTGACCACATCAGTAATGTTGCAGAAAGTATTTTTTACTTTGTCACAGGTGAACGTTACGAATCATATGACTAATAAGCAAAAAGCACGATGTTGAAGATAAGCTACATCCAGTTGTAAAACAGGACTTGCTTATTTTATCGACATCGTGCTTTTTTAATAATATGTCTTTATTTATATTTATTAGTGTTGATGCTTGCCTGCTTCAATTTCATCAGTAAGTTGCTCCAACTCATCTACCAATTTACCTATATATGCAATTGTAGATTTTAATGGCTGATCAGTACGAATATCAATACCAGCCAATTGAGCCAATTCAGTAGGTGATTGACTGCCACCTGCTTGCAATGTTTTTAACCAATCATTCACAGCAGGCTGTCCTTCTTGTTGAATACGTTGTGACATAACTGTACCTATTGTTAAGCCAGCAGAATACGTATACGAATATAATCCCATATAATAATGTGGTTGTCTCATCCATGTAAGCTCTGAACCTTTAGTAAATTTAACACTTTCTCCAAAGAATTGAGTGTACACATCCAGCATAATTCGATTTAATACTGGCGCAGTTAGTGATTCACCATTATCAACTTTTTTATATACTTCGCGTTGATACGCTGCTTCCAGTAAATGCGTTACCATATTGTGATAATATGTTCTAGAAATGATAGAACCAATAACCCAACGCTTAAATTGAGCATCGCTACTATTTTCGAATAAATAATTCGCCATTAACATCTCATTCATTGTCGATGGTGCCTCTACAAAATACATGGATGGTTCTGATTCCAAATAATTTTGATGACTTTGTGCTAACGTAAAATGGCCAGCGTGTCCTAACTCATGTGCTAAAACAAATGTCTCAGTCATTTTACCAGTCCAAGAAATAAATATATATGAATGTGTAGCATATGGACTTGCACAATACGCTCCTGTATCTTTGCCTTTGTTTTGAGCAAAATCTATCCATCTATCTTGATAAGCTGTTTCAACCATATTCAAATAATTTTCACCTAATACATTTAATGCGCCATAAATATATTTTTTAGAATCTTCAATAGAGATATCTGGTTCGTAATTAGGATCTATAGATATCTTTAAATCTTCAAAATGCATGACTTCTAAGCCATGAACACGTTTAATCAATTTCGCATATTTTTGCATAATAGGCGCTAAATTGCTCATAATAACATCAATTTGACGGTCAAACATATCTCGAGTAATTTCTTGATCTTGTAACAGGTAATCAATTACAGAATCATAACCACGTAAATCTGCTTCAATTTTTTCTTGTTGTACTTGCATATTATATGTAGCAGCAGTTGTATGTTGATACTTATTTAATGCATCAGTAAATTTCTTGAAACTAATCCTTCTAAATGCTTCTTCTGGATGATCTTCATATTCATTTTCAAAGGTAGCATAATCTAAAGGGTATGTTTTACCGTTATATTCAAATGAATCAAAATCTATATCTAACATCTTCGTTATTCCATATAATTCAAAAGGGCGTTCAAACACTGATGATAAACTTGCTAATGTTTTTTCGACTTCAGGACTAAGTTGATACGGTTTACTTTCTTTTAATTTCTTTAAAAAATGTGGGTATTTAGATGTTGAAATAAAATGATTTAATACATCATCAGAAAGTTCCAATATTTCTGATTCAACAAATGATAGCTCACTCGCAATTTTTCCATAAGTATTTGAAAATTTAGCACTTAATGTTTGTGCTTGCTCATTCGCCGTATCTACACTTAATCTCAATTCTGCATAATTTGCCATTTTATCTAATTGGACCAAGATATCAGAATATATAGCTAATGCCTTTTCAATAATAGTAGGATTATCTAATTGATGAACATAATTTTCATTAAATGTTTTAGCAGCTGCTGTGGTGTTATCTAAAGTTTGATAAAATGCTTCATCTGATGAAAATAAAGCTGAAATATCCCAAGTTGTTTCAGCTGGAACTTCATTTCTAAGTGGTAAAGTATCTGCCATCTAATCACTCCTAATCATGTATATTAATTTCATGTTTAATTATACATGAAATTACCTAGTAAGATACAATAGTGCGTTTATAGACCAAATACGCGTAAGAAAATAGGTTGTCTAATTATATAAAGAATGTTAATTTGACGTGATTAAAGCAATATTTTAATATGTTATTATACTACTCAAGATGTATATGATATATAATTTTATTTAGTATAATTGTTATAATGACTAATATGTCGATTTTTATAAGGAGCGCTATAAATGACTATTTTTGATTTACCTAATTTTTTATGGATTACAGTAGTGGCTGTTATAGTAGTTACATTATTCTGTACACTTGTTTTAAATAAATGGTTTGCACCTGCTATTTTAACATTTGTTATATTAGCTATTGCTGCATTCTTAATACCTAATTTTGAAAATATTACTTACGAACCTTTACTAGGTTTTGCTGCATTTATGGCGGTATTAAGTTTAATCATGAGCTTTTTAATTTGGTACTTTACGCGTGACTTCAGACGTAAACGTCGAGAAAAAAAGGCATTAAAAGAAATGAAAAAACGTGGTATCTCGCCTGAAGACGAAGCACATGAATTTAAAAGAAGAAAATAATTATTTAAATGTAACATAGAAAATTAACTCCATAATAATTGCGTCAACTAATATGATTAAAAGTCCCTGACATATTTTGTCTCAGGGACTTTTTTTTATACTGCTATAAAATATGTAAAAACTTATTATTGACCCTAACGTTCCGTTAAGCATTATAGTCATTATATGAGGAGGTAAGATAAATGCAAATGACGGTTAAAGAAATAGCCAATTTAGTAGGTATTAGTGTGCGTACGTTACATTACTATGATGAAATTAATTTATTAAATCCAACAAAACTGTCCAAGTCAGGATACCGGCTATATTCAGAAACAGACCTAGATAAATTACAGCAAATTTTATTTTTTAGAGAACTCGACTTTTCTCTTAAAAAAATTAAATCAATCATTGATAGCCCGTCTTTCGACAGACAAGAAGCATTAAAGATGCACAAGCAATTACTTATTGAAAGAAAAAATCGTACCGATCAAATGATTCAAACAATCGATCAAACATTACGTCATATGAAAGGAGAAATAACAATGACCAATAAAGAAAAATTCGAAGGTTTTAATTTTGATAATTCACCTCAAAGCTATGATGAAGAAGCACGTAAAAAGTGGGGCGATAGCATGATTATAAAAGCTAACCAACCTATTAACTCATGGTCAGATAAAGAAAAAGATGTAAAAACAAAAGAAATGAATGATATCTTTTCAACTTTCGCCAATTTAAAAAGTCAGCCACCAGAATCTGTTGAAGTCCAGTCAAACGTACAAAAATGGTATGATTATTTAAATTCAAACTTAGATTTTAATTACACATTAGATATTTTTGAGTCCTTAGGTAATATGTATGTTGAAGACGAAAGATTCAAAGTAAATATTGATAAATTTGGAACAGGCACTGCTCAATTTATTAAAGATGCAATAGATGTTTATGTAAAAAACAAACAATAATGCTATGCCTTTATTAAATCAAAAAAATTACGATTTGATAAAGGCATATATTTTATGTAAAATTATCAACTATATTTTCAATGTCAATAATTAAAACTGTAGCGTTCGTATAGTGTTTAATAGATTAATACGTATTCCTACATATTTAAAATGCAATACAAATAACTATATACAATGAATACATAGTGACTTAATAATTGTAGTTATTAAAGTAGATAACGAATAATTTAATTTAAACTACGACTAGAGTATGAAATTGGTTATTCAAAAAGCTAACGGAAATAAATTAGAACAAAGGTAAATAGCATAATGATTATAAGATAGGTACCTTATATCAAAATATATAACTTCCTATAATATATATTATGTAAACTAAAATATTAATTTATATATGTATGCTGATTTATCTATTAATTTGTAAAACTATAAAGTTCATCGTATGATAAATCCTTAATTAATTTAACAAAAACTTAAGCTACAAATACAAAATTAACTTAAAACTGACAATCACATCTTAATGCATTCAGGTGAACATCACTATATGAATTCTACTTTTTCTTAACCATCCTCAATGTGTATTTACAGTAATTGCCAATAACATTAACATAAATGATTTTTTTCTTCAGTTGCAATCACGTTTACATAGATACACAAAAACAAATTTCAACGTTCAGAAATCAACTTCTCAGCGTTTCATATGAAATGTTTCTTTAAAAAGTAATTATAATTTCTATTAATTATAAGAGTATTGCTATTGCTATCAGATAATATTTATAACAATCCTTACTTAACTTATGGTTTAAAAATAAACATATATAATTATAGGTTTACATAACATAAATAACGTTAACTAAATGATTGTCTTATATAACAAAAAAATCAATAGTGTTGAGATAAAAAGTAAAATCTCCACACTATTGATCAAAAATTTTATTTTAATTATCTTTGTATAAATAATCTCTTGTCATTGTCAGTTCGTTATTGATGCCTTTTGTGATTAAAAATTGGTGCAAATCGGAAACACAACATGTGAAATTTGCTGCACATGCATTCAAATACAAACGCCACATTCTTATAAACCTCTCATCAAATTGTTCTCGTACTTTATCTATATTTGCTTCAAAATTTTCTGCCCAGTTGCGTAAAGTTAACGTGTAATGCCTTCTTAAACTTTCTACATCTACAATTTTTAAGTTATTTTGTGACATGTTATCAACTAACTCTCTTATAGAAGGAATTGCACCTCCAGGAAAAATATATTTAGTGAGAAAGTCGTTACCTTCTACTTCTACAAGTCCAGTAATACAATGCAATAAAGCCACACCGCCATCGTTCAATAGCTTATGTGTATTTTCCATGAACATAGGAATATGATCATGGCCAACATGTTCTAACATGCCTACGCTTACAATGCGATCAAACGTTCTCTTTTCATTAATAAGTTCTCTATAATCCATTAACTTAACATCCACTTGACCGATCAAACCTTCAGCTTTAATGCGCTCTTTTGTTTTAATATATTGTTCTTCACTTAATGTAATGCCTAACGTTTGGACATTATATTGTTTTGCAGCTTCAATAATAAGATGCCCCCATCCAGATCCAATATCTAATAAATTTTGTCCAGATTGTAAATTAAGCTTTTTTAATATATGGTTAATCTTGTTAACTTGAGCTGTATATAACGAATCTTCTTTCGTTTTAAAATATGCACAAGAATAATTCATTGTTTCATCTAACCATAAGCGATAAAAATCGTTGCCTAAATCATAATGAAATGAAGCATTTTCTTTCGCAGTTTTTTTATTGTTTTTATATTTTTTACGAGAGTGCACATATTTTTGCTTAGGTTTATTAATAAAACTTTTTTGTTGTGAAAAGATGGACTCCATAATAAATTCTAAATCACCACTGACTTCAATATACTTATCCATATAGCCTTCTGCTAATGCAATCATCGGATTTGCTTTTAACAATTTTTTATTTAATGGCTTATTGAAAGTTAGGCTTATTGAAAGTTAAATGAAATTTAGCAATTCCATCGTTATAATGTACGGTTGAACCATCCCAAAATGTTACACTAAACGGCTCAGTCGCCAAATTTTTTAATAGTTTTTTATAAATTGATTTTTGAATCGAAATTCCCACTGATCATACACTCCTAAAACGAATACTTAATTTTAAAACCATACATATTATAGATTGAACCTAAATATTTATTAAATCAAACAAAACAGGTTACTTTGTTATTCAATTTTGTTAACATAATAATATTATTATTTACTAAAGTGTTGAATACTTTCATTTTGGGTAAATATTATTGAGATTGGAGTGAAAAACATGCAACAAAAATCAGGTATTAAATGGTCCAGTTTATTAATAGGTGTCTTTTTTTTGATTATAGGCGTTTTTATCATTAGTTTTCCTGAAGAAAATTTATTTGCCATTACTTGGTTAATAGGTATTTTATTTATAATTAATGGCTTTATTGAAATTTTTGTAAGACGTATTATGAAACAAGCCACGCATAATGGTTCAAATTTATTGATTATCTTAGGTATTATCAACATTATTATTGGTATACTTATACTATTTAATGTAGTAACAAGTACAACATTTATTGTTTATTTATTTGCTATATGGTTTATTATTAATGCACTTTTGAATATGTTTACGATTACGCCAGCAGAAGGAGCAAACAAACGATTTCATATAGTATCTATTATATTAAACATTATAGAAATTATATTTGGTATCATTTTATTGTTTAATCCATTGATAGCTGCCGTTGTTATCGCTGTATTTATGAGCGCAGTTTTCTTTATTATTGGAATAACTTATCTCATAGATGCTTTACGTTAATTATTTTAAAAAAGTATTTCTAATATATTAGAAATACTTTTTTAACCTAAAATTTTTGAATAATATTATTTATTAATTTACTATTCTGTTTATATAATAAAATGATATTGCACTTCTGATTAGTGAGATATATACTAAAAATGTGGAAAACAACCAGAGTTGACATCGCATGATAATCCACACAAAGGGAGTGGGACGAAATCTTTTTAATAAAATTAGATTTCGTCCTACATGAAATGAGGCTGCAGGAATCCATCATGTCTCAGCCTCTTTTGAACATAAGAAAGCATACTGGCTTAGGGCTTATATACCAGTATGCTTTCTTTTTATTTTTTAATTTTTTTTCTAATATTGTTAAGCGTATTGAATAACTTATACTTCGTTTTTTTGATTGGTTTATAAAAATCACCAATTAATTCTTCAATTTGTACGCCGAAACCTCGTTTAAATCGATATACACCATAATCTTCACTATTTTCAGTGAAGTCACCAGATAAGCCATAGAAATTATAACGGCCATATCCATGATCAAAACAATAGTTAATCATAAACCAATGCATCATATAAGGTCCCATATATTGATTGTATTTTTCAGATGACCCACCTGAGAAATAATTCACTTCATACGCATTAGCAAAATATACGCCTGCTGCAAGGTTTAAGATTGAGCCATCTGTCTGTCTTAATTCACTCGCATGTAATAATTCTTTTTTGTCATGTTCAATTTGTTTATCGATTTCAGCAATTTTTTTCAATTGCTTATCAGATTTATTTTCATTTTGCATCATTTGATCTCTACGCGCTTCTTTTTCATTTATACTTTCTTGCGTATTCGTAATATATTCATCTAGATCAATATAAGCTAGAGGAATTAAAGCTTTATCACCATAATTATCGATAAAATTATAGAAATATTCATCAGTTTTTGATACAAAACCAGCTCGTTTTTCAGTTTCACGATAAAGTGATAAAAAGATGTCAAATTCATCTCTTTCTAAAAATCTTACCTTCACACCAAAATTAATTGCTTTATTAATATTTCGTTTTCTTTGGCTATCAAATTGTTTTTTTAATGATGTTGGTGATTTACCATCTAAATTAAGTACACCCATCCATCTAACTTGACTTGATGTATCATATTCTGTTGTAAAACCATGATGTGTATATCCATGTGATTTAAATAAATTAACAAGCGCATCATTTTCTTGATAATCAGGCATTGGATTAATATCTTTATCATAAATTTGGTATATCCAATAAGGATCCATTTTCACATATAAACAATTTTGTTTTTGAAGGTAAGTATCTAACTCACGTAAATAGAAATCAACTAAACCTAAATCATTATAATCCATGACTGGACCTCGGTTTGAATAATATACATAGCTACCCATAGTTGGGATTTTAGAGAAAAGACTAGCTGCGATAACTTGATTATCATCATCTTTTAAGCCTAATAAAACAACTTGAAAACCATCTTCTTCTCTAGTAGCTATATTTTCCTTTACTTGAAAGTAATGACTCTCTAATGCTGGATTTTGTACAAAATTGTCATATTCTTTGACAGTTAACTCTGTAAATTTCATTATAGCTAGTTCCTTTCTAAATATAATACGTGTTACTTTTTATCTTTTAATCTCTTTAACATTGTATAAACTTTGTACATTGGTTTATTTATTGGTTTTATAAAATCACCAACATATTCAACTACATTAGCGTTAAAGCCTTTTTTAAATTTAACAACACCTGCATCTTCTGCATCTTCTGAAAAATCACCACTTATGCCATAGAAGTTATATCTATCAATATTATTATCGATTGCATAATTTATCATTTTCCATTGTATTGCATAACTTCCCGCAAAATGTCTAAATTCGTTAGATGTTCCTCCAGCGTAATACACTACTTCGTACGGATTAACAATAAAGAATGCTGCTGAAATCGGTAATTCATTACCGTGTTGTTCTTGTAATGACTTAGCTTCATCAATTTTTTGTTGATTTGCAATAAGTTGTTTTTCTAAATTTTCTTTTTTATTATATGCTTTTTTATTTTCAGGACGTTTTTCTATATCTTTAAGCGCTTTGTTGATATCTTTACTTAACACTTCACGCTCTGACTTCAGTTCATCGATATATGCTTCAAAATCCATATAAGCTAATGGCACCAATACACGATTCTTATAATACTTTAATCTATTGTAATAGAAACTGTCTTCTCTATCATCGAAATCTTTAGTTTCTGAAGTATCTTCCATAAACGAACGGAAAATAGGTAATTCATCTTCGCCTAGGAATCTGACCTTCACGCCATTTTTTTGAACTTTTTTCGTATTACGTTTACGTAAACTATCCATATCATTTAGTACATCTTTTGCTGTTTTATCTTTTAAATCTAATACGGAATGGAATCTTATTTGAATAATTGGATCAAAGCCAGTTAAAAATCCTTGATGTTTATAACCAAGTTGTTTCATTTTATCGAAGATCCAATCATGACCTGCATTTTCTAATACATCTCCATCGTGATTTCGATATTGGTATGCTAAGTATGGATCTACTCTTAAATATAATGCATTATGTTTTTTTACATATTTAGCTAATTCATTGAAAAAATAATGGACGAGTTCTTTATTTTCAAAATCAATTACTGGTCCACGATTTGTATAAAAATATTTAAATATTTTCATAACTGGTACAGCCGTTAATAAACATGCTGCTATAACTTCATTTTCATTATTTTTAACGCCTACTAAATGTGTTTCTGTGCCTTCTGCAATTTTTAATTCATAATTCCCTACCATCTGTGTGAAATGACTGTTGGGCATATGATCAACAAATGCACCAAACTCTTTTGCAGTTAAATTCGTAAATTTCATTTTATATACTCCTATTTGTCTATAGTACTTTATTTCGAGTTTAAACTTTAATCTTAATTATTATACAATATTCAATTATAAAACTAAATCGATACCCTAGTTAGAATTACTAAATGCTACAATTTACTTATTATTTATGTATTGTTTTATTATAGCATTACTTTTATTCTAACAAAGAATAACTATTTAAACACAAATCTTAATTTATTTATGTAAATATAAAAACTACTAACAAGTTTTTAACTTGTTAGTAGTTCGTGTTACCCAATATAACTTATTTTTAAAATCCCACCTATATCAAAGCATCTTTTAATGCTTCACCGATTGCTACACTTGATTGAGGATTTTGACCAGTGATGAATTGACTATCTGTTTCAACATGTTCGGTAAAGTTATCTTTGGTAACGAATTTAGCGCCCTGTTGCTCTAATTCTGTTTGTGTTAAGAATGGTACTTTATTTTCTAGTCCCATCGTACGCTCTTCATCATCTGTAAATGATGTTAAAGTAACACCTTCTACGAGATATTTACCATTTTTATCTTTTGCACCGACAAATGCACTTGGTCCATGACATACAGAACTTATAAACTTGCCTTCATCTTTAAAATCAGCCAAGATAGTAGCTAATTTTTGATTGTGAGCAAAATCAAATACTGTACCGTGACCACCTGGTAGATAAACTGCATCATAATCTGAAACATTAATGTTATCTATACTTGGCACATCACTTATTTTTTCTACAAATTGTGCATATTTCGTTAATTCGTCATTTTGAGTTGAATTTGGATCTAAAGGAATTTCTCCACCTTCAATTGAAACGATATCTACGTCGATACCTGATTCTGTTAAAATATGATAAGGTTCACTTGCTTCTTCCAACCATAATCCAGTTGGTGTGCCATCTTCATATTGTGCTCTACTTGTTATAATGAATAAAACTTTTTTATTCACGGTTGTCACCTCTTCATTTATTTAGGTTATTATCTACTTGAAATTACATCGAATTCATTTCGATGTTTCAATTTTGACTATCTATTTCAAATAATACCCACCTAAAATAAACATTACACATTATTCATTAATTTGTACATCATCTAGGGTTGTTCTAATCGAATTTAGATACGCGATTGTCTGTTCTTTTTGATCATGTTCAAACCGTTTAACAATTTCACTACCGATGACTACGCCATCAGCAACTTCGCTAATGTCATTAACATGTGCTTTAGTACGAATACCAAAACCAGCCACTACAGGTACATGCGCTTTGTTTTTAATTTTTTCAATTTTTCGTTTTAGTTCTGGGTGAAATTTTCCATTTTCTCCAGTTGTTGCATTCATTGTAACTGTATAGATAAACCCTTCCGCATTTTCAGCAATTTGATTGATACGTTCATCAGATGTTGTCATAGCAATTAATGAAATAATATTAACTTTACGATGAGGATGTCTATCTTTTAATTGTTGGACAAGTTCATGTGGCAAATCAGGTATAATTAATCCATATACGCCAGCTTTCTCACATGCATCAAAAAATGCATCTTCTCCATAATGATTAATAATATTGATATATGTCATGAGTACATATTGACTGTTTATAGAATCACGATGTGTAGTCAGTTCATCAAAAATGTATGCGATATTCACGCCTTGTTGTATTGCTTTATTTCCAGCTTCCATAATCACTGGACCATCAGCTACTGGATCTGAAAATGGAACGCCTACTTCAATAATATCCGCGCCTGATTCACTTAATATTTTCATATTTTCAATAAAATTTTTGTTTCCCATGATATAGGGAATAAATAATTTATGCATTACTTTCGCCACCTTGTCTCATGTAGTTTCTAATCGTTTCCATATCTTTATCACCGCGCCCTGACACAGTTACGACAATGATTTGATCTTTATCCATAGATGGTGCTAGCTCTTCAACAAAACTTAATGCATGCGCACTTTCTATCGCAGGTATAATACCTTCTGCCTGAGTGAATTTCACCAATGCATCCATAGCTTGTCTATCACTAGCAGTTGCATATTTAACTCTACCAATATCATGATAATATGAATGCTCAGGTCCTACCCCCGGATAATCTAACCCAGCTGAGATTGAATGTGCTAATTCTATCTGTCCGTTTTCATCTTGTATTAAATACATTTTTGTACCATGTAAAATACCTTCATGCCCTTTATTTATTGCGAGTGCATGTTTATCACTGTCAATGCCCTCTCCTGCTGCTTCAACACCATATAGTGCAACATCATCTTGAATAAATGGATAAAATGTACCAATAGCATTTGATCCTCCACTTACGCATGCAACTATCGCATCTGGTAAACACGCTTCTTTCTCTTTGATTTGATCTTTAATTTCAGTACCTATAACTTTTTGGAAATCTCTCACTATAGTCGGGAATGGATCTGGTCCTAAAGCAGACCCTAATAAATAATGTGTATCGTCTACATGACTTACCCAATATTGTAACGCCTTATTTACTGCATCAGATAACGTACCCTGTCCTTCAGTCACAGGTTCAACCTTTGCACCAAGTAATTCCATTCTAAATACATTTAACTCTTGTCGTTTGATATCTTCTTCACCCATAAACACTACGAGCTCCATATCAAATAATGCTGCTGCTGTCGCGCTAGCAACTCCATGTTGTCCTGCGCCTGTTTCTGCAACTAGCTTATTTTTACCCATTCTTTTAGCTAAAAGCGCTTGACCCAGCGCATTATTAATTTTGTGGGCTCCAGTATGATTTAAATCTTCTCTTTTTAAATATATTTTTGCCCCGCCTAGCGCTTCTGTATATGATGCCGCATATGTTAATGGTGTCTCTCTTCCTACATAATCTTTTAAATAATTATTCAGTTCATTTTGAAACTTAGGATCTATTTTAGCTTTTTCATAAGCTTGTTTAAGTTCTTGAATTGCTGGCATTAATGTTTCTGGGACATATTGACCACCAAAATTGCCGAAAAATCCAAATTCATCTGCTTCTGTTTGTATGTTTTTAACCATATTTAATTAACTCCTTTTACAAGTTCTATGATTGCTTGCATTTTTTCGCTATCTTTCACACCATTTGTTTCGATACCACTTGCAATATCATAACCATTGTGGTTTAAACTAAGTTTACTTACACTTTGAATATTTTTATAATCCATACCGCCAGCTATTAAAAAATCCACATCTGCTATATCTTTTAATATTTCCCAATCATAGGATTGGCCAGTACCACCATAAGAAATTGATGGTGTATCAATAATAAATCGATCTACAAAACCTTTATAATATTGAATGTACTTCGCTAATGTATTAGCGTTTTTTGCAGGTAATGCTTTAATAATTTTTATATTGTCTTTTTTTTGACGTATAAAATGAATGGTCTCTAAATTTTCCGATCCGTGTAATTGGATAGTAGTTATATTTGTATTATCTATGAGATTACTGAGCGTTTGATAATCTGGATTTACTACAATTACTACTTTATCTTTATCTTCTGGTATTATGTTAGCAAATGCTTCTATCTTATCGATATCCACATAACGTTTGCTTTTGGGGTAATGAATAAAACCAATTGCATCAATATCTAAATCTTTTGCTTTATATACATCTTCAATTGTTTTAAAACCACAAAATTTCAATTTCATACCTTCACCTTATCTAACTTTAGACTTGGTAAAAATTGACTTAAATCATCACATTTCATTAACGATTCACCGATAAGCAAACCATCAATACCTGCTTTTATAATACTTGCAACATCCTGTTTGTTGCGAATACCACTTTCAGAAATATAATAATAACCTGCTTTTTTATTTTCTAATATTTCATTTGTATGCAAAACATCTGTTACAAATCGTTTTAAATCTCTATTGTTCACACCAATAATTTTAGGATCTAACTTGTAAGCACGTTCCAACTCTTCTTTATCATGTACTTCTACTAATACTTCTAAATTTTTTGATATCGCATAATCATATAAGTCTTTCAACTGTTGATCAGTCAATACATTTACAATAAGTAAGATAATAGACGCTCCTGCCTTTTTAGCAACATCAATTTGAATAGGATCAATTACAAAATCTTTACACAATACTGGTAAATCAGTTACTTGTGTCAAAGTTTGTAATCGTTCGTAACTTCCTCCAAAATAATGTTCATCTGTTAAGATTGAAACTGCGTTTGCACCATACGTTTCATACGCCTTAACCTGTTGTTTCAAATCTCTACCTGGAAGTTCAGATAATGTCGGACTTTTCGATTTAATTTCAGCGATAACCGATAATTGATCAGCTTGTGCTAACTGTGACTCAAACGTTTGTTTATGCGTAATGTCTACCTCATCAAGGTCTGATAATTTTTTTGTATAATAGCCATCCTTCAATAATTCCTTTTTATAAGCTACGATTTCATCCAATATAGTCATACGTTTTGCCTCCCATTTTGTTATATTGTTTGAGTGCATCTCCATTTTCAATTAATATTTTTGCTTTATAAACACCTTCTTGAATAGTGGCTGTTTTTTCAGCAACATATAAGGCAATGCCTGCATTCAATAACACCACATCTCTTTTAGCGCTTTGATCTTTAACATTTAATATTTGTTTTGTAATTTCTAAATTTTCCTGAGGTGTGCCACCTTTTAAATCCGTATTTGGTGCATAATCTAATCCTAATTCTGTTGCATTTATAGAATAAGATTTAATGTGTTTGTCTTCCGTCACTTCATATAGTGTGTTATTTCCAGATAAAGTAGCCTCGTCCATACCATTTGCACCATGTAAGACAATAGCTCTTTTTCTACCTAAATCTGCTAACGTTTGCGCAATTTTATTTAATTGGGACGGTTCATAGACACCCATAACTTGATAATCTAATTTGAATGGATTAATTAATGGTCCAGTAACATTAAAAATAGTTGGATTACTAATGGCTTTTCTTAACGGTTGAATATGCTTCATAATTGGATATGTTTCAGTTGCATTTAAAAAAACAAGCCCCTGTGTTTTTAAATGTGTTGATGTTTCCTCAACACTTCGTGTTGGAATACACATTGCATTTAATAAATCGGTACTCCCTGATGCTGATGTAACGCTTCTATTACCATGTTTAATAACTGGTACACCTGCACTTGCCAATACAAAAGAAACTGTTGTTGAAATATTAAAACTATTAGATTTATCTCCACCAGTACCACAAACACACATGCTATTAGGAAAAGTTGGTTGTGTAGGATACATAGACCCTATTAAGCTTTTTGAAATATATGTTAATTCCGCTTGACTAGGTTCTCTTTCCGAAAAGGCTTCTAACAGTTCTCGTTTTGTATCATCTTCTAGTTGATCTGTGATTAATAATTCTATAAATTCGTTCATTTGTGTTTGATTAAGTGGCTTATACTGTTTTATATGATTTTGTAGACTCATTATAATTGACCTCCTCTACTATATTTAAAAAGTTATTGATGATTGCTTCACCGTATTCAGTAGCAAAAGATTCTGGGTGATATTGTATGCCAAAATGTAAATCATTAATATGCTCAAATGATTGAATACTATCTTTTGTTTGAGCAGTTATTTTTAATGTATCTGGCAACGTTTTTGGGTCACTAATTAAAGAATGATAGCGCATTATTTCAGAATATTCTGTAATATTTCGGTATAGTTTGGATTCATTTACAATCTGCATCGTATCTTTTTTACCGTGACATATTTTTTCACCTTGGATAACATCACCACCGTGGTAACATGTCAATGCTTGTGAGCCCAGACATACACCTAATATTGGTTTATGTTTATAATGTTCAATAATATTGAGTAAATAGCTAGTATCTAACGGATGTCCAGGTCCTGGCGATATAATCAAACCATCTATTTTTAAATCAAATATTTCAGGATCATCTGGATACTTAATAATTACATCAGAAGTCTTTCCTACAATATTGACTAAGTTATACGTAAAAGAATCGTAATTGTCCACTACTAAAATCATGGTGAAACCTCCAATAAACTTTTGGCTTTTAATTTTGTTTCTTCTAATTCTTTTTCAGGTATTGAATCATAAACGACACCACATCCTGCTTCTACATTGATGTATGTATCATCAATCATCATTGTACGAATCGCTAAGGCAAAATCTAGGTCATGATTACAGTTGATATATCCTATCCCTCCACTGTATACACCTCGTTTTTGAGGTTGGGCTTCATAAATTCTTTGTATTGCTCTTAATTTAGGTGCTCCTGACACGGTACCTGTAGGTAATAAACTTGCAATTACAGTCATTGGTGAATAATTTGATTTCAGTTTTCCCGTTACCTCACTAACAATATGCATAACATGTTCATAACGCTCAATTGACATTAACTTTTCAATTTTAGAACTAGCAATTTCACTCACTCTATGAATATCATTTCTACCTAAATCAACAAGCATACTATGTTCACTTATCTCTTTTTCATCATTGATTAGCTGTTGTTCATTTTCAAGATCTTCCTTGTCAGTCGCGCCTCGTTTAATTGTTCCAGCTATAGGATTTGTGACTACAGTTTGCCCTTTCACTTTGACAAAACTTTCAGGTGAACTACCTACAATAATCGGTTCATCAAAATTCAAATAATACATGTAAGGACTTGGGTTTTGTCTCTTTAAATTCTGATAAAGCTGATACGATAATTGTTGTAAATTCATTCCAAAATCATGTTTATACTTATATATAATTGAGGGTACAACTTGAAACATGTCTCCTTGTTGTATCAATGATTTCATTTCACTTACAGTTTTTTTAAATTGATCTGGTGTAATGTTCGATTCAATTGCTTTGTCTTTTATGTCATTTTTTATAGGCGAAGGATATATACTTATATTTTGCAACTCATCAACATGTCGTTTGACACGTAATGCTAATTGCTCTTCATTTTCATTTGAAAACAAGTTTGTGGATATAACATAGAGATGCTCTTTGTAATGGTCAAACACGTATACATCTTCTACCATGTGAAATTTAGCATCGTGTTGTTTATGGTCAGCTAAGTCGATTTGCTTTAATACAGGAAATTCATGTCTTACCAAATCAAAACTGCATGATCCAACAAATCCTGAGATAAATGGTAATTGTGCTAAATCTTCGTCTTCTATTTCTACTTTATATTGATCTATAAAAGCTTTCAGTTTTTCATATGGTGCTTCGTTTTCTATCTCTGTCTGCTTATCATTATATTGAATGACCAAATTTTCATTATCTAAAGTCACTGAGCCGTATACATCAAATATTACAATTGAATAACGCCCTTTCACTTTAGATTGTTCTGTACTTTCCAATACTATTTTTTGTTTTTTCAATCTTGCCAATGCTTCTGGTGTTACTTCAGCGTTTATCTTTTGATATTGCACCTTCATTTTTACTCCTCCTTATAAAAAAATCAGCATCCTTAAATATTGATTAAGGACGCTGATGCGCGGTACCACCTAAATTAGTAGATCATATCAGTCTCATCTACTCACTCATTTAACTATACGATTTTAACCCAACAAAACCCAATTTCAGTATGTGTAGGTGTTAGTTTTCATCTACCACTAACTTTCTGCTTGCTACCATTCACAACTTACTACATTTTGTTTTTTTATATAAAAAAACACCACACTAACGCATGCTGTAAGGACGCGTTACCGTGGTGCCACCTTAGTTAACAATTTCATTGTTCACTTTAAAAATTATTATATTATGCTTACGTTTAAAAGCCCAATTCACAATATATGTTGTGCTAATTTCCATCTACCATTAGCTTTCTACTTGCTACAAATCATATACGTTACTTTACCTTTCAAACGGCAACTGTCGTTGCAAAATGAATTAATTAGTATAATACAATCTTCATTCTTTTTTGTCAACTTTTATTTTTAAATTTTTCTACTTACTTAAAGTAATCTGGTGACATAGTTTTTAATTATATTGAAATTGTTTAAGCTAATGACCTTATAAATGCGTTCTGCTTTTGAAATAGAAAATAAAACATGTATTGCGAATTAACTACTCCTACTATACAATGTTACTATTCTGAAAATTTTGATAGAGGTGGTCAGCAAAATGAAACAAATACTTTTCGTAGGTTTAGGCTTAATTGGTGGTAGCCTGGCAAGTAATCTAAGATATTATCATAATGACATTGAAATTACTGCTTATGATGCAGATTGCTCCCAATTAGAAAAAGCTTTATCTATAGGAATTATTGATTATCAATCTACTGATTATAAAACCTGTGTGGAAAATGCAGATATCATTATTTATGCCACACCTGTACAACAAACAATCAAATACTTACAAGAACTACCAAACTATCAAACAAAGTCTGACGTCATTGTTACCGACACTGGCAGTACTAAATTGACTATTTTGCAATATGAACAATACCTTTTAAATCACAATATTCATCTGATTGGTGGTCACCCGATGGCAGGTAGTCATAAATCTGGCGTACTCAATGCAAAGAAACATTTATTTGAAAATGCTTTTTACGTTTTGGTTCACGACGAACCTGCAAATGATAAAGCTTTTGATGAAATACGATCATTACTTAGTACAACAAATGCAAAATTTATTGCTACTAATCCAAAAGAACATGATTTTGTGACAGGCATTGTTAGTCATGTGCCTCATATCATTGCGTCGAGTCTTGTGCATTTAAATGCACACCACGCATCTCACTCTTCATTAGTTAAAACACTTGCAGCTGGAGGCTTTAGAGACATTACAAGAATTGCAAGTGGCAGTCCAATTATGTGGCGTGATATTACTATTGAAAATAAAAATACTATTGTTGATATATTAAAAGAATGGAAATCACAAATGGAGGATGTCATTACACTCGTTGAAGAAAATAAACCCGATGCGTTATATCATTTTTATAATGATGCAAAAGTATATAGAGATGAACTCCCCCTTAAATCACAAGGTGCACTATCTATAGAGTATGATCTTTATGTAGATATTCCGGATAAACCGGGTATGATTAGCCAAGTAACACACATCATTAGTTTACATAATATTTCTATAAGCAACTTAAGAATATTAGAAGTCCGTGAGGATATCTATGGTGCGCTACGTATTAGCTTTAAAAATCCAGAAGACCGTAAAAAAGGTGCTGAAGCATTAAGTGATTTTGATACTTATATTGAATAGATTTTTTCTTTTTTTAAAAGTTTAATTACTTAATTGTTATTGCTTTATTTAGTTTTTGTTTGCATAAATCGTAAAGAACATATTTAAGCCAATCACTCATTTCTGTAGTAATAATTGTTGTTGTTTACAACGCTAAATTTGAAAGTATTTTCAATATATTACCAAATATAAATATGAGCCTAGCGCAGTTTTCTTTTGTTAGAAAGCTACGCTAGGCTCATATCGTTTCATTCTCGTATTTCGATATAATTTGGATGGGACTGTTTATATTTCAAATGTTATTTTACATAATTAGTTTAGCAATTTTCCTTCTTCTTCTTGTATCATCTCTATAATTTCATTTTTTTCATTCATAAGCGCGACTTTTGGTTTGTGATTTAATGCTTCTTCTGCAGTAACTTGTACATAAGACATAATAATAATAATATCATTTACTTGAACAAGCCTAGCAGCTGCACCATTCAGGCATATCTTTCCACTATTACGTTCCCCTTCAATCACATAGGTTTCTAACCTTTCTCCATTGTTATTATTAACAATTGCAACTTTCTCATTAGGTAATATATCTACTGCATCTAAAATATTACGATCTATCGTGATACTACCAACATAATCAAGGTTAGCTTCTGTTACACGTGCACGATGTATTTTTCCATTCATCATAGTTTTTATCATTTGATTTATGCTCCTGTTCAAAATATATTTTTACATTTTTAGTTGATTAACACTTCATTATTGATTACCAACATAAACATATCTATTATAATTTTATTTTCTAAATAAACGGAGGTCAACTATAAATGAAAAAGATAGGTATTATTGGTCCTGGTGCTGTTGGTAGCTGCATCACAGTTCAACTTTTAGCAACAGAACATAAAGTCTATTTAATTGGTCGACGTAATGAGCACATTACCTATCAAGATGCTTCGAATAATGTAAATATAGTACTTAATGTTGTTAAAGCATCAGATATTACTGAACCATTAGATATTATATTCATCGCTGTTAAAATTCCACATTTAGAGGGGTTATATGAACAAATCAAGCATTTATCACAAGATACTACTATTGTTATACTAGCTCAAAATGGATATGGACAACACTTAAAACTTCCTTTCCCACACATATATCAAGCTGTAACTTATATTAGTGGTCAAAAAACCGCTCAACATGTGATTCATTTTAGAGATGAAATACTGCATTTACAACAAGATGATAACACTATATCATTGAAAAAATTATTAGCTTCAAGTGGACTTTCACTTGTGTTACATAAAAATATTGAAGTGGAAATCTGGTATAAACTATTAGTTAATTTAGCAATCAATACAGTTACAGCTCTTGGAATACAGCCTGCATCTATTCTTAAGCAACCCCATATTAAATCATTATGCATATCGTTATTAAATGAGGGTTATATGATAGCTAAACATTCTGGTATCAACCTTTCTGATAACGTTATTGAAGAAATAATGACAATTTATCAAGGTTATCCAGATGATATGGGAACAAGCATGTATTATGATGTACTTTCAAATACCCCATTAGAAATCGATGGAATACAAGGTTTTCTATATCGACAAGCTCGAAAGTGTAAATTAACAACACCTCATCTAGATACAATTTACGCTTTATTACTATCTAGACATCATACTTTTTTAAATAACTCATAATAGTAATGTAAAGTCTATGATATATTCTTCTTATCATGCCAATATTATATTTAAATATTTAATAGATGTGCGTTAGTTTTTTTACTTACCTAGCATAGACAAATCATCTATTTGTTATAGATACGTTATATAAATTGTATTTGTTAAAAAGCTAACTAAGTTTGATTCAACAGCTACTTTAGGGACGGGCTACACCGTATAAACTTACTTAAAATTATCCCCGTTCCATATATTACTAATGAAATTGATTTATGACTATATTAAACGTTCAGTTTATCATTTTAATTTTTACATTTTATGCCCTGCCATAAGTCCTAAACGCCCATGTTTTGTTCCTGCATCTGTATAGGAAATTGCTTTAGATACGATACCTTTACCAAATTTTTGATGTAGTGCATCAATCGTTTTGGCCAATTTTTCATTCCTTTTTCTTTCGTATTCATCTATAAATAAATTCAACTGTGTATTTCGCTCATCTATAAACTGCGTGAGTGAAATGCTCACCGTTCTGTACAACATTGTTGGATCACATAATTTATCTGCTAAATATTCAACCACCTTAAAAATAGTACCATCTAAATTTGTTGGGTCTTCTAATGTGTATTGTTTCTGCACCCCTCCTTGGTCACTATAACCAAATGAAAAGTGTATCGTCTTAGCTAATTTATTTCTTGCTCTAACACGACTCGCGACGTCTTCAATTAATTCCTGCATCACTATTTTAGCTTCATCATAATGGTAATCACGCATCAATATTTGACTCTTACAAATTGAAGGATTAACTACACTATATTTGTCTCTTATTCTACTTTGGTCAATACCATTTGCATGCAAATGTAAGTCCACACCTACAGTACCAAAATCCCTTTTTAAATATTGATATGGATAATGAGCCAAATCACCTATAGTAAAGATACCTCTTTTATTCATTTTTGCTTCTGTTTTTCTACTAATACCCCAAAATTTACTCAATGGTGAAATAGGCCAAAGTTTGTGCGACACATCTTGATATCTCCATTCAGCAATGAAATCATCAGTATGTTTTGCTTCTATATCCATTGCAACTTTACTCAATAACATATTTGATCCAATACCTATTGAACACTGTATACCTGTTTCTTCTAGAATTTCATATTGTAATTTTTTACAAAAAGATTGAATTGTACTACTAAATCTGTGATAACTATTTGTTACATCCATAAAAAATTCATCAATACTATATTGGTGTAAATCTTCTGGAGCAACATAACGTAAAGCGATTTTAGAGATTGCTACTGAAACTTCCAAATATTTTCTCATGCTTGGATTGATAATATATATATCATTTCTATGAGGGATTTCGAATAATCTTGACCCTGTTTTAATGCCTATAGCTTTTAGTGGACCCGTAGCAGCCAATACAACCGATCCCTGTCTCTTAGTATCCGCAACAACTGCTAACTTTTCTTTCATTGGGTCTAATCCTTTTTGTATACAAGAGACACTTGCAAAAAAACTTTTTTGATCAATACATAATATATCTCTTTCCTCTAACAGATTGTAATCATAAAATTCATACATATAACATTCCTCCCTTAATCACTTACATTATATAAGAACATACGTTCTATTTCAATACAAATAAGAACAAATGTTCTTTTTTGTATTTTTTATAATTTTGTGAATTTTCATGCTATAATGTATAAAAATAGCTTTAGGAGGAATTTAAATGCCAATAGTAAATGTAAAACTGTTAGAAGGTCGTTCTGATGAACAACTAAAAAATTTAGTCACAGAAGTTACTAATGCAGTAGAGAAAACAACAGGTGCTAACAAAAACGCTATACAAGTTGTAATAGAAGAAATGAAAGCTTCTCATTATGGTGTTGCTGGAATTAGAAAATCAGATCAACAATAAATTACACATCAAAAAACTAGAACATAAGCATCAATTTCTATTATAAACATATAGAGATTGATGTTTTTTACTTTTCAAAGGTTTATTCATTGATCAATGATATGACCAAAGAAACGAATGATGCGTATAGACATATCAAACTATTTTCAACAACATCACTTATAGCGATTTTGCAATCGTGCGGACGCCCGGGGTAATGATATGAGTGAGAGACTACAGGCTCAAGCCATATCCCTAGACAAGCATGCACGATCAAAATCGTAAGTTTTTTATATAAAATGGACGCTTCCATCATGTGTACTCATATTAAGTTATATCTTTTGGTTAATTAAAAATATGACTTGCTATTAGTTGTATAAGTTAAATAATACGAAGCTATTTCTTTTGCATTAAAACACAACACTTATAGCGATTTTGCAATCGTGCGGACGCCCGGGGTAATGATATGAGTGAGAGACTACAGGCTCGAACCATATCCCCAGGCAAGCATGCACGATCAAAATCGTAAATTTTCAAATAAAAAAAGCTCCCTTCAAAGTTTACATTTTTAAGTGTCTACTTTGAAGGGAGCATATCAAAAAGGATTAGCCCTTTTTAAGTATGAGATTTATATTTCATTCACATTTAAATGAATGCTTTTATTCATCATTCATTCAAAAATTTCTGTACTTCTTCTTTGTTTTTTGCTTTATCGATTTCTAGCGCGCTACCATCCATTGGTGACTGAATATCTTGATAAGTGTTTGGTACAGGTAAAGTGATAGAGTCTACTTTTTTATCACCACGTATTCCAAAATTCAAACCAGTTTGAATGAGCGCAGAATCTGGCATATTCGTATTTAAATAACCTCTTAAAATACCTGCAACTCTAGGCAATTTAGGTAGCGTATCTAAACTAGCCAATTCTTGTTTAAGTGATTGCATGACTTGTTGTTGACGTCTTACACGTCCAAAATCGCCTTCCTCGTCATGTCTAAATCTAGCATAACCCAATAATTCTTTACCATTTAATCGATGGTGACCTTTTTTAAGCGATACACCTATATTTTTAGACATATCTTTTTCAACATCAATCGGTACACCGTTAGGTTCCAGTTCATCAATCATTTTTTCAAAACCGGTAAAATCAAGTATTGCATAATACTCAGGGTCTATACCTAAGTTTTTCTTTAATGTTTGTCGTAATAATTCAGGTCCACCGATAGAATAAGCTGAATTAATTTTATGTTGCCCATTGCCTGGTATATCTGCATAAATATCCCGCATTACAGACATCATCTTCATCTTTTTATGAATATAATCATATTGTGCAATCATAATCGAGTCGGTTCTAGAAATACCGCCTTGCTCTTTATCTGCACCTAAGACCATAATCGTAATTTTTCCATCATTTTTTTTAGCACCATTAAATTTATGTTGCTTGAGCGTTTTGCCATGATCTTTTGCGTATTCAATACCTGATTTATAACCATGAACAGAATAACCAACAATAATGGCTAAAATAATTACAATGATTAATATGACAATCGGAAATTTTTTTAATTTCTTCTTTTTTGTCCTACGCATCGTCGGTTGTTCTTCTGTGTTTGCACTTTCTTTACTACTGTGTTTGTGTTCATTCATATGTAATCAACCTTATATCTTCAAAATTGCACTGCTATGTACTATAATTAACATATATTAAAGTTATATAAAAACTGAATAAAAATCAAGTGATATCTTAATATATGGTACTAAGGTCTAATATGGAAAGGATGTTAAACATGAATATAAACAAGGCATACTTCGCTGGAGGTTGCTTTTGGTGTATGGTCAAGCCTTTCGACACATTTGAAGGGATTGAGAAAGTGACTTCTGGTTACATGGGAGGTCATACAGATAATCCGTCGTATGAAGAAGTTAAAACGGGTGACACCGGGCATTACGAAACAGTTGAAATAGAGTATGATGTCGCTCTATTTTCCTACAATAAATTATTAGAAATATTCTTTTCTGTAATAGATCCAACTGATGAAGGTGGACAATTCCAAGACAGAGGGTCACAATATAAAACAGCAATTTTTTATACAAATGAAGACCAAAAAGCGGTAGCTGAAGATTATGTAGAACAATTAAAACAAAGTATAGATAAAGAAAAAGCTATTGCTACAAAAATATTACCCGCTTCTACATTTTATGAAGCTGAAGCGGAGCATCAAAATTTTTATAAGAAAAACCCTGAACGATATGCTCAAGAACAACAAGAACGACAAAAATTTAAGTAAACACATAAAAAAACCGGTGCCTTATGCATCCGGTTTTTTATTTATTACTCAAGCTTCAAAATGATTTATTGTCGTTTCATTTCTAAAGGTATTTTATTCTTTTTCTCAACCTTTTTACCATTATATAAATTCATTATTGTTTTAATACTTTCTTCTCCCATCAAATTAGGTTGTTGCGCAACTGTAGCAAACAACTTACCCTTTTCAACAGATTTTATCGCATCTTCATTACCATCAAAACCAATGACTTTAATATCCTTATTTCCTATCGCTTCTACTGCTCCTAAAGCCATTTCATCATTTTGAGAAAAAATAGCTTTGATGTCAGGATGAGCTTGAATAATATTTTGCGTTACATTTAAACCTTCTGTTCTATTAAACTTAGCACTTTGTTTGGAAACTACATCAAGTGATTTATCTGCGACGTTATGAAAACCTTTACCACGTTCACGTGTAGCACTGGCACCAGGAACGCCCTCAAGTTCCGCTACTTTCGCATCTTCACCCAATTCATCGACAATGAGTTCACCACCCATTTCACCGCCTTTGATATTATCGGAAGCAATAAATGAAGCAACATCCCCTTTAGCTACATCTCGGTCTAACGTAATAACTGGTATTGCCTCATCATTCGCGATTTGGATACTACCTGATATCGCATCAGAATCTGTTGGATTTACAATCAGATAATCCACTTTTTGTTGGATTAAATCATCAATATCGTTAGCTTGTTTCGCTGCATCATCTTGAGCATCTGCAAACTTAACTTTGACACCTTGTTTCTTTGCCTCTTTCTCAATACCATCTTTAATTTTCACAAAGAAAGGGTTATTTAAAGTAGAAATACTCACACCAATAACAACATCAGATTTTTTCTTATCTACTTTACCATTATCATTTTTTTCTATGGGTGATTCTAGGGAACAACCTGTTAAAAATAATAAAATAGCTATTGTAGTTATAAAAAGTTTTTTCAATATCAACACCTCCAATTATTTATTTTTTCTGTCTATCAGTACTGCAATAATAATAACGACACCTTTAACCACTTGTTGGTAAAATGAAGATACACCTAGTAAATTCAAACCATTGTTCAAAACACCAATAATTAACACACCAATTAATGTTCCAACTATACGACCTTTACCACCAGTTAAAGAAGTTCCTCCTAGTACAACTGCTGCAATGGCATCCAATTCATAGGACATCCCTGCTGTTGGTTGTGCTGAATTTAAACGTGAAGTTAAAATTGATCCTGCCATAGCTGACATTAAGCCGGCTAAACTATAAATCATTATTTTAATTTTATTAACTTTAATTCCTGAAATAAATGCTGCTTTTTCATTACCACCCATAGCATAGGTTTGTCTACCAAATACGGTTTTATGTAGCACAATATATAATATGATAAATGTAATAAACATTGTGACAGCTGGTACTGGAATCCCTAAAAAATAACCCCTACCAAATAATTGAAATGCGTAACTGCCATTTAAATTTGTAATAGGATTTCCATCTGTAATGACAAGTGTTAATCCTCTAAACACAGTCATTGTAGCTAGCGTTGCAATGAAAGGTGCCATTTTACCTATTGTGATGAGTAAGCCGTTCGCAGCTCCCAAAATCGCACCAAATATACACCCCATGAATAGAGCTACAATAGAATCCATACCTGAAACCATTAAAATCGCTACAAAAGCACTAGATAACGCTAACGTTGAACCTACTGATAAATCAATGCCTCCAGTCAATATTACGAAAGTCATGCCAAATGCAATCAAACCATTAATAGAAACTTGTCTTAATAAATTAAATAAGTTAGAAGGTTCTAAAAAAGCACTATTTAAGACACTAATAATAACAACTAATAGTATTAACCCAATAAAAGGTATAATTTTTTCCAAATACGAATAAGAAAATGATAATTTAGACTGTTTCATTTATTTTTCCCCCTGTAGCCAAAGTCATAATACGTTCTTCTGTGATAGCTGAACCCTCTAATGTTCCTACAATGGATCCTTCATGTACAACCGCAACTCTATCACTCATACCTATAATCTCTGGTAGTTCTGATGAAATCATAATAATAGACATACCTCGGTCAGTTAATTCATGCATCAATTGGTATATCTCACGTTTAGCACCTACATCAATGCCTCGTGTTGGTTCATCTAGTATTAACACGTGCGGTGCGGTCGCAATCCATTTAGCTAAAACTACTTTCTGTTGATTACCACCTGATAAGTTGCCACAAGTATCTCCTATTTTGCCTTTAATATTTAAACGCTGAACCATTTGTTCTGAATATTGTTCCATAGCATGTTGCGTTAAAAAACCAGAACTAGAAAAACTTTTCAAAGCAGGTAGTGTAATATTTTCTAAAATTGAATCTTGTAAAACTAAGCCTTCTTCTTTTCTATTTTCAGTGATAAAAGCCAGGCCTTGTGAAATGGATTGATTGGGATTTTGAATCTGTAATTGCTGATTGTTAAGTTTCACTGATTTATTCCCTTTATCTAAGCCAAAAAGTACTCTCATAATTTCTGAACGACCGGCCCCCATCAAACCACTAAAACCAAGTATTTCACCTTTATGTAAATCAAAATTAATATGTTTTAAATGATGTTCAGCCGAATCTAAATTTTCAACAGAGAGCACAACATCACCTTGATGATATTGTCTAACAGGGTATTGATTATCTAAATCTCTACCAATCATAGATTTTACTATCTCAGCATGCGTAGTATTTTGAGTTTCTTTAGTTAATATCGAACGACCATCCCTCATTACTGTAATACGATCTGAGATTGCAAAAATTTCTTCCATTCTATGTGATATATATATAAAAGAAACGCCTTCTTTTTTTAAATTTTTGATTTGTTCAAACAATGTATTTATTTCATTATTTGTCAGAGCAGCAGTAGGCTCGTCCATAATAATGATTTTCGATTTTTCCATTAATGCTTTACTGATCTCGAGCATCTGTTGCATGCCGACTGATAAAGTACCTGCCATGCGATTTAAATCGATATCAATATTTAATTTTTTAAAAATAGCCAAAGCACGTTGTTTCATTTTTTTATTATCAACAATGCCAAAAATTTTTGTTTCTTCTTTTCCTAAAAATAAATTTTCAAGCACTGTAAGGTTTGGCCAAATATTTAATTCTTGTTGTATAAATGACACACCGTTTTGTTCAGCATCCATCGTATTTTTAAAATGAATAGGTTGACCATCTTCTAAAACATTACCGCTATCAGCGTTATATACACCTGTTAATATTTTCATGAGTGTACTCTTACCTGCACCATTTTCACCCATTAATGCATGTATTTCTGCATCATTGATTTCAAAATCAACACCTCTTAAGACATCATTTTGACCAAATGATTTATGAATTTGATTCATCGTTATCATATTTTTCACCCCTTAAAATAAAACACCGCTTGATAAAATTGCATTTGCGTAAGGTGTCGCTTCACCTGTTCTTATAATTGCTTTAACATCCTTACTATACATTTTTAATTTTTCATGGGATTCCGTGACCATATCAATATTTTCAGCTAATAATTTCACATATAACGCACTATTTTGTTTTATCATTTCATTTGCAATGGTAAGCTGTTCAATTTTCATATGTGCTTTAACTAAATTAAATACTTCTTCAAATGAAGGGTGCCCAAAAGTTAATGCTAAATCAATTTTTTTAACACCATCTGGTATTGGTAATCCACAATCAGCAATGATAATTGTATCTGTATGCCCTAAATCACTTAATACCTTAGAAATTTCACTGTTCAAAATACCTGTTTTATACATTTAATTCCCCTTTCGTTAAATCATATTTTATGTAACCCGTTACATATTATTGCTCAAATCTAACACTACCTCTACGTTTAGTAGATAACTTTAGCGTATTTTCTTGTTGATTTACTACACAGTTTTTATTTAATTTTAATAAAATTGATACCGCTTGTTGTCCTAAAAAATATGCGGACTGATCAATAGTTGCAATTTGAGGAAATGTCATTGTAGAGAAAGGTATATTGTCATAACCCACAATTTGAATCTCTTCAGGAACTCTCAATTGAAATTGCTGAATAAGTCCCATTGTTTCAATTGCAAGTACATCGTTGCTACATATAATGCTATCAATATGTAAATCTTTAACTAATGAAATAAATGCACTTTTATTTTTTAAAGTCTCTGCTGAACAATCGTAATAACTTACATCATAATTGTTCAATGCTTGTTTAATGCCATCTATTCTCAATTTAAATGCCTCAATATTCAAATCTAAATGAAGGATTAAAATATTTTTTGGTTTACCTTCTAACACAAGTCGAGCTTGTAATTGTCCGCCTTCAAAATGATTCATAGAAATACCATTACCTTCATCTTTAACACGATCTACAAATACATAATGAATACCTTGCGATACTAATAACTTTTCGATTTGATCATCAGCAAATGCTGTAGTAATCGCGCCTACACAATTATAAGCATTGAAAGTAGAAAGATAATCTTTAGCCTTATCAACATCGTTGTCACTATTTCCAATTAAAACTTGAAAACCATGCGCAAGCGCTATATCTTCAACACCTCTCGCTATCAATGTAAAAAAAGGATTACTGATATCTGGCAATAATAAACCAATCATTTTTGACTTTCGTTTATATAATGTACGTGCTGCTTCATTAGGTTGATAGTTAAGCTCATGAATCGCACGTTCAATTTGTATTTTTGTTTGAGCTTTTACATATCCATTATTATTTATAACTCTAGATACCGTTGCTACAGAACAACCAGCTAACTTAGCTACCTCTTTTATTGTTACTATAAAAATCACCTCTATTTTTGTAACCGTTTTCATAATATCATAATAATTTCTCTTTTGGTAGTTTATTTGAAATTTTAATTTTTATATTACTTTATATTCCATGTTTTTATTAATTTATTTATATAGCTCAAAAACGTTGGTTTATACTAATCGGACCAAAAATATAAATATCTTACCATTTTATTACTAAAAAACTGACGTATTGCTTACTTTAAACGTATTTTATAAACTATTGCGCTAATAGTTATACTAAATAAAAATATATTCAAATTTTCATTTACTTTTATTAAGTTATAATTTCATCATTTTCTTGAAAACCACATTTCTTTCACCACATATAAATATAAATAAAAAAGACTCATCCTGTTAATGAACTGCACCCTGTCAAGTAGACAGTGAAAAAAACAAAATGTTTATGG
>NZ_PPQC01000040.1 GCF_002902365.1 Staphylococcus cohnii subsp. cohnii
TAAGAAAAGACCACCACCAATTAATAGTGATGGCCTAAACCAACGTACAGAAGAACTAGGAACTAATGAAAATAACAAGGAGTTAAATGCCCAATGGCTAATTTAGACTTTAATACTGAGCGCTCAACATTAAAGATTTAGTATATCTTTAATATCTATATTATACCATGAACGCCGTCATAATGCTACTTTATATTATCTAGTATTAATAGAAATTGCTTTTATTTTACCAATCTTTTCAATGAGCTTATTCATCGATGTCACTTCATCTGTATAGATTTGTACACTCTTAACTTTGTTATGCTGCACTAACTTTATAAATTCTTGCATAATTGGTTTGTCATCCACTTCTATAGACAGTCCATACAGTCCTTTATTGACTACGACAGTTAAATTGCCACGATGTATCGATGCTAGGATATTACTATCTTTATTGTTGTCTAACATCACACATAGCTTGTCATTGTCTTTTAATGCTTGAAATACATTGTTATCTAACTCATATGGTTTAAATGTCTGATAGTTAGGATCTACTGTTTTGGTCGTTCCCATTTCTACAGGTTTATCAGTTGTAAGTGCTTGTACTGTAATTCGATTCTTTTGCTTATTATATTTAACGTTATTATCTGATTGTTTGATTGTTGTTAGCATATACTCACATCCTTACCATTGTTTCTTGCCATAATGATATTTTTGGAACTCATCACGAGAAACGG
>NZ_PPQC01000041.1 GCF_002902365.1 Staphylococcus cohnii subsp. cohnii
GCGGGTGTAGTTTAATGGCAAAACCTCAGCCTTCCAAGCTGATGTTGTGGGTTCGATTCCCATCACCCGCTCCATTCAAATTAATCCACAGTAGCTCAGTGGTAGAGCTATCGGCTGTTAACCGATCGGTCGTAGGTTCGAGTCCTACCTGTGGAGCCATGGCCCCGTGGTCAAGCGGTTAAGACACCGCCCTTTCACGGCGGTAACACGGGTTCGAGTCCCGTCGGGGTCAT
>NZ_PPQC01000042.1 GCF_002902365.1 Staphylococcus cohnii subsp. cohnii
TCAGCATTTGCAATGCCGCCACCAACAATAATTAAATCAGGATTTTCTGCAACAATATCTTTAATTGTATCTGGTTTAATACCACCTGCAACTGCTACTTTAGAATTACTAATTACAGATTTAACTTTACGTAAACTTTCTAAAGGAGATTGACCTTCAGCTTGTAAGTCATAACCAGTATGAACAGCGATATAATCTGCGCCTAAATCATCTAAAACTTTCGCACGTTTTTCTAAATCTTGTACTGCAATCATATCTACTAATAATTGTTTGCCATGTTTATGTGCTTCATCAACTGCTGCTTTAATGGATGCATCTTCTGCAACGCCTAAAATTGTTACTATGTCTGCACCAAATTTAACTGCTTGGCTTACTTCATAGTCGGCAGCATCCATAATTTTTAAATCTGCTAATACTTTTACACTATCAATATTATCATTTAAATGTTGTACAGCTGGTAATCCTTCATTTATAACAATCGGTGTTCCAATTTCTACGATATCTACATAATCTTTAACTTTATTTGCTAATTCTGCAGCATCCTCTTTATTTAATAAATCAAT
>NZ_PPQC01000043.1 GCF_002902365.1 Staphylococcus cohnii subsp. cohnii
AAAAATGAAAAAAACAGTATTAGCTTCAACATTAGCAGTAGGATTAGGTGTAACAGGATTCGCAGCAGGTAACTCAGCTGACGCAGCAGAACAAGATGTAGATAAAGCAGAATTAGCAAACTTAGCTCAATCTAACCCAGAACAATTAAATGCAGCACCAGTACAAGAAGGTTCATATAGTTATAACTTTAATTACAATGGTTTAAACTATAACTTTGAATCAAATGGACAAACTTGGTCTTGGAGTTATGGTGAAGGTTCAAGCGCTAACGCTTCAACAGTTGAACAACCACAACAAGCACAAACTCAAACTGAGCAACCAGCTCAACAAGCTGCTCCACAAACTGAACAAACACAACAACCACAACAAGAAGCAACTACAAAAGCTTCAACTCAATCATCAAGCTCAAATGAAGCTTCAAGTGGTTCTTCAGTAAATGTTAATTCACATTTACAAGCAATCGCTCAACGTGAATCAGGCGGCGACTTAAAAGCTGTTAACCCATCATCAGGTGCAGCAGGTAAATACCAATTCTTACAAAGTACTTGGGACTCAGTAGCACCAGCTGAATATAAAGGTGTATCTCCAACAGAAGCACCAGAATCAGTACAAGA
>NZ_PPQC01000044.1:0-640 GCF_002902365.1 Staphylococcus cohnii subsp. cohnii
TACCATTGTTTCTTGCCATAATGATATTTTTGGAACTCATCACGAGAAACGGCATCTAATGCTTTCTCTAATTTCCATGCATACCCTCTTGGTGTCGATTGTTCATCGTATTTATCACCATCACCTAATTTAATTTCGTGGGCTAACATTTGGCCTTTATACTGGTTGTGAATGTTACCAGGATTATTTTTCTCTTGCTTAACATAACGTTCACGAGATATACGACGACCAGCCTCATTTTTATTCTCAATCATTTTACGATACACTTTTACAATATCTTGCAGTTTATCCTGCATCTCTTTCGCTAGTTTTTGATGTTCATCCTTAAATCCTGTCATTTCTTTGTTGTATGCCTTGTAGAACTGCTCAAATTCTTCTTCAGTTACTTTATAATCTGATGAGTTAAGTTGTTCGTCGACTTCGATTAATTCTTGTTCTAAATCTGATTGCAGACTTTTTAATTTTGTTGATTCTGCAAATTCATCATTATTTTGATAATGTGTAATTTTACTATTAAGCTGTTTAATACGATTTGTTAGCTGATGGTACTTCTGTTTAACCTCTTTTGCCTTAACACCCTTATCATAGATTTGATTATCAAAGATATTGATTGTATTGTCTTGTACTGTTTTTACCATAA
>NZ_PPQC01000044.1:692-113739 GCF_002902365.1 Staphylococcus cohnii subsp. cohnii
TCGCTTTATTGCACTAAAGTCTTTCTTATTTCTAGCATATTGCCTTACCAGTCAATCAATATACCTAACAGATACATTGTTCACATGGGTAGAGAATTTGATGTGCTATCCGTTTGTGATTCATGGAAACACTCCCTTAACTTATTTTCTGTGTATTACCTTTAATATGGTGGGTCGGCATAACATAGTGACTATTTCTATCAATTTCTAACATACGTTTACCATCTCTGTATTTCTGCCAATATTTAGCATCTGCAGTGAGTTTATTAATTTCATCTAGTAAATAATTAATCGCTAAATGATCACCACGTAAATATATTGTCATATGCCCTACACTGTTATAGTTGAGTTTCAAATTGTACCCTCTTAACCACAAGAAAATTGATTCAGTATTTAACCTTGATTGCAGTGTTGCCTGTCCTAAACTCGACAAACACCAATCACATGTTATAAAGTCTATTTCTAAATACTGATACTTGCCCTGTGTTTTATAGATGTGACAAATAGGTTTGTTAGCAATTTCTAAATTCTTAATATCATTAAAGTTGAGTTTCTTATTATTTAATTTGAATGAATCAGTTGGTATTGAATGCATTAACACAGTTTATGAGTCCTCCTATTTTGAAATATGTTTAATAAGTTAATTCTATAATCACACGATTTACATTATTTTTAGTTACTAATGTTCCATATCTGTTGCCACTATTGCATAGGTATCTCATTTTCTTAATCTCCTTTTTGTTCGTTACTTATTTTATTTCGTTACCAAAAACGCCATTTCATTACCACCATTACCAGTTCGTTACCACTGATTTTTCTTACTGCCACAACGTGTTTAGTAGTTTACTGGTAATGAAAGAATGAAAATCAAGAAAAAACTTCTTATATATTAATGTCCTACTTCTTTTAGTTATTTGTATATTAACTTCTTAAAAATTGAAATTCCATTCACACTTTTGTCTATAAACCTTGTCATACCAACACTTAAGAGGTGGTAATGAACAATAATATTTCGTTCACAATAGTTCATATAAATGTGATTGAATGTACTATAAACGCCGTAATATCAACATTTAATAGGTGTGAATGAAATTTCAATTTATTCATCATTTCATTCACACTTTCATTCACACTACTTTCAAATTAGTATTTATATACGATTGCTTTTGTTCCCCATGTGGTAAAAGTGTAGGGTCAAAATGTCCTACTTTTGCTTGTAAGTCATTCACTGAATAATATCTAGGTTTATCTACCTTCCAATTTTTACCAAGATATCGTTCAAAACTTTTGCAGAATTTCCTTTCAGAAAGAGGTTTATAACCACTACGTTCACAGAAAAATTTATATCTGTAATAAACAATCGTTTTAGGTACTTTATCAACATTCCATTTATCAAACTCTGTGACTTTAAAATCATATACTGGGTCATTATCTTGAACATATTCTTCTAATAATTCAGCTGACACTCTAGGAAGAATAAACTTGTTGAAATTTAAATTTATAGCTTTGTGAAGTACATATTCTAGTACCTTTTTATCAGCAAGATATTTTTCTTTGATATCTGGATTTTCTTTTGTACCGTTAAAATCTGCGTTAAATGGTACTATTAAAAGTCGTCTGTTTGTACCACCAGTTTTATTTTTAAATCTCGGCATACCATTTGTAGATTGAATTACTGTAGTTCTAAAAACTGTACGATATGGTTGTTTATTCTTTATATTTACAAGCACTGGATCACCTGTAACTACACTATTAAAGTTCGAGCTATCCTCAATATTTACGCCTACAGGAACATCATCACCGATCACAAGTGTTTTACCTTCTAGTACGCCTAATTTAAACTCTTGGTCAAATTCATTAACTTTAAGACTCGCTACATTATCAAAACCGATTAAGTTAGTAAGTAACGTTTGGAAAGTGCCTTTAGCATTATTTCCATCACCTACAAGGAATATTGCTTTCTTGCGTGTGTAGTTTCCATTTAATGAATCATTAATAACTTGCCATAATAATGTAAATACTTCTCTATCACTACATGCAACTTCTTCTAACCAGCTATCAAAACTCCAACCATTAATAACTGGTGCTTTAGGATTATCAATATAATTAGTTGAAATCTTAGTAGTAAACACATAGTTAGGTGTAAAAGATTCTAATTTCATAGTTTTTCTGTTAAACACACCGTTATTTACTGGTATTAAATGTGGTTCGTTTGTTTTATCTATAACATCTACCATATTAGTTAAATGATATATAACTTCTTGTGCTTTCTTCTCATTGTGTCTAGGCTCTAACCAAGAAATAATACGTTTAATAATTGCAGTGTTCTGTGTGTAGATGCCTTTTTCGCTTTGATACATTGCTAATTTTGTATTTTCTTCTAAATCGAATATCACGAATTTTATTACATCATTGAGCAATACAGCACATCTATTTGTTCCAATTGTTTGTGGTGGTCTACCTGATGCTTCACCATTTTCTTTCGCTTTCTCAAACTCTGCTTTCATAAATGCTAACTCTTCGTTTCGAATCAATGATATAGTGTATCTAAGCGATTGCCCTGTACCTCTCAAATTAGGCTCGTATATTGTTTCTTGGTTTACAATAGCTGTATCCAGTTCGTTATTTCCCCACGTTGAATTGCCACGCTTTTCGTCCCATTTGTCAGTAAGATTATTGTAGGCTAAAAATATTCGTTCCATTTGTAACTTATCTCTACCAGTATAAAAAGCTAATACTCTTAATAGACTTTGTACTGCTTCACTAGGACTATCAAAAATATCTTCATACTCACCAGCAAGTAGTTTTTTATATTTGCTTTTCTTCATCATCATTTTAACGATTTCATCATCTGTAAAAATACTGCTTCCAGTTTTAGCAATTGTTAAATTTTGTCTTTTAGGTTCTGCTTTAAAATACCTTTCAACAATATTATTAATAGTTTCTTGGTCATCACAAATTTCACTTTGCCCGATGGTGTGACCTGTAACAGTCATAAAGCGCCCTGTGTCATACAATTCAATATCTAAGTCAGTACGTTTCTTTTTGCGTTCATCTGGTAATGTACCTTTGAAGAAACAATGTAAGCCTGTTCCACTCGGTGATAATTCACAATAAGTTAATTCAGTCATTTCTATTGCTAGATCAGATTTTAATTGACCAGTATCATGATTGACTGCATCATCTATATCCAAGCAAATGTAATTATCATCATCACTTAATACAAAGCCAATGCCATTATATTGTTCATCACTATCACAAAGTGAAATGACATCTTGAAATTCAAGCCATGTACTAACATTTGTAGAACTTGCTTTATAACCTTCTGTGCTATATGGGACTTTGCTATATACTTGTTGTTTTTCTATCCATTCAGCACGCCACAATACCCATTTAGGCAATTGTTTTAATTCATCGGGTATTTCTAGCGCATTGACTTCAATGATTTTATCTTTTTCCTTAATTGCCATTAAATTCCTCCCTATTCACTTCAAAAACGAAGCACGGAATGATATAATATATTTATATATATAAGCTATTCCATGCTTGTTTTGCTTTATTGTTATCGAAATTCATCTATGCGTTGTCAGATTCTGTCGCCAAACATTCATCTGATGACGCTTTTTCTATATCTAATGCTTTAAAATCTTTGATTAACTTATCAAATTGCTTTAGATACACTAGCATTAACTCAGTTGTATGTTCATGTTGTATACGAGATTCGTTATAACCAATTGCATAGCTTATTTTTTCATCTTTAGTTGTTAAATCTCTTTTAGTAAACATTTCATCACCATGCCACACGTGTGCTGTTACAACATCATCAATTTTTTCTTTCAATAATTCAAATTCACATATCAAATCTTTCTGATTCCAGTTCATTTTACTTAACCTCCATACTCCCTAGTTTTTGCATTGCCCATTCCATCATTGCTTCCAAATGTTCTTCATGATTTTTTATTTCAACCCATTCATGCTTACCTTCTTTTACCTTATGCTTGTATTCTGTTTGCTTATTATCAATGACTGCTTCAAATGTGTTTAGAATATCGCATAATATCTCTAATTGTGTTTGATTCATTATTTAGCTCCCTCTCTAATTTGTTTCATTTGCATTTTTAAATCATTTAAATCAATAAATAACTTGTTATTTAAATTGAATAGTAGTTCTCCCAAATCTTCGCTGATTTCTTCATCAAGTGGTTTTGAATTGCAGTAATCTACTAACCATTTCATCAATTCATTTGCATAGTCACTTTGACCTAAAATATGATGCATTTTTTCTGTTTGTACGATATATTCATCTTATGTCATATTATTTCTCTCCTATTTTATATTTACGTCTGATTCTTCTATCTTCCAAACTATCTTTTATCACAATTGATATAAGTGATAGTGGTGTATATAATGCCAGCGCATTAAAGATGTCATCTGTGTATATTCCTACTGCTGCTGACACTGAAGCACTTGCGGTAATTAATGCTATAAATGTTTTCATTCTATCCTCCTAAGAATTATATATTTCGTTAAAATTTTTCTTGATGTAATCTTTCATTGGTTCTGCTAAAAACTTGTAATGATCTGCTTGTGATTTAGGCTCATGTACATACCTTTCAATATCCTTTTTAAATTTTGGATTTAGCAATAGTTTTTTCATAATTGAATTCCTTGATAATTGCATGTGTGACTGTAAATCTTTGAATGACCACACAAGCTTAGGTTCATTGATAATTACAATACCTTCACTTTCTTGTAGTTGTTCTTGCATTATTTTCACCTCCTTATTAAGCAGTAGCTTGTGTATTTAAGTATTTATTGTAGATAGTTTTACTGACTGAAATATCTAAACCAAATTTGTTAATAGAAGTCATTAAATCGACTGTGTCATCTAAAATTTGTTGACGAATAATTAACATATCCTCACTCATTTGTTCTTTTTTCAAAGCTTTATCATAACCAAACAATGTTGAAACACATTTATTAACTACAGTTTGACATTTCATATAACTAATCTTATTGGGATTAGATAAACCTTTTTGCAAAACGTCCATAGCTTTTCGTTGATGCTGCTTATCCATTAAATCAAATACTTCATGTTGCTTTAATCCGATTGATTGTCTTAACTCTTTAATAACTTGCTTAACCCATTTCTTAAACTCATCAGCTTCATCACGTCTACTATTCCAAATAGCTTCGTAAATGCCTACTTCTGAAATAATTACAGCTTTTTGCTTACCTTTAAGGGTGTCCACATTATGGACAGCCTTTTCACTCTCATCTAATAATCTAGTCATATGTGGTGTGTGTGAATACCCTAATGCTTTAGCAACATCACCTGCTATTGCCCAATACTCTCCGTCTTTTTCGATAAAACGAATTTCTTTGTCGTCAAAAATTTGTTTAATCATGTTACGCCTCCTTTATTTTAAAAAAATCATCAAAGTTTATTCCCAAACTATCTGTAATGAGTTTTGCAGTTTTAGGACTAACTTTTTTATCTTTAAATAAGATAGTTAAAGTAGCAGGAGAAACTCCTATTAAAGATGCAAAACTATTTTTCGTGTTGCCACTCATTACGATTTGCTTATTTAATTCTTTAGGGGCTTTGACTTCAATCATTTACGTTCACCTCATTTCTAGAGATAAATTTTTATCTCTTTTAACTTAATTTAACTCTACTATATTTATCAATTTATGTCTAGTGGTAATTTTCTATTTCTTTAAAAAGTTTTTAATGTTACTATTCATATAGAGGTGATTGAAAATGATTGAAAAAGAATTAAGCTCTAAAATAGGCGAAGAGTTAAAGAAGGCTAGAAAAAAATATAAAGTGTCTGCCCAAAAAATTGGTGACGTGTTAGGATATTCTCAAAGCCATATTAGTGGCATTGAAAATGGCACAAAAATTATTCCAAACAAAAGATTTATCACTAACTATTTGAAATTTATTACCAATTCCAATTTTTCTGAAATGAATTTTTATATTAATAATATAAACGAAATAGCAAATGGTGAAATCCAACTTGCCACTTATTTAGATGATAGTACGTCATTAATGAATGCGTTAGTTAATGATTACGAAGATGATACTTCACAAATTAATTCTTTAAAATATGAAAAACGAAATGGAGAAAGCGATAAAGAGCATTTTGATTTTCCAATAAATGATATAATGTTTCATTTAACAGATTCAGAAAATCCAAAATACTTTAACAAAATTAAATTGAGTATAAGCGACAAAGAACATATAAATAAATACATCGAAGATTATATTGTTTTAAAATATAAAATTCATTTATCACAATTGAACGACTTGTATAATAAACATAAAATTAACGAAAAATCATATAATCAAGAATATTATCAAATTGATAGAATTTTAAAGTCTATTAAAGGGGATAACTATGGCAAGCTTTGAAAAGCGAGGTAAAACATGGAGATATTCAATCTCATATGTAGATGATGAAGGCAATCGCAAAAAAGTTCAAAAAGGTGGTTATCGTACTAAGCAAGAAGCTAAACGAATTGCAGAAGATTTAGAGTATAAAATGAGAAATGGATATGCTATAAGTAATGATGTGACGTTCGCAGACTACTTTTACCAATGGTATGAAGTTAATAAAAAGCCTCACGTATCGGAATCAACCAAGAAACATTATGAATCTGCATACAAGCATATTAAAGACCATTTTAGATACAAGTTATTAAAAGATATTAAACGTACTGAATACCAAAAGTTTCTCAATGAGTACGGTTTAACGCATAGTTATGAAACGATTAGAAAGTTGAATAGTTATATACGCAATGCATTCGATGATGCTATACATGAAGGTTATGTTATTAAAAACCCTACATACAAAGCAGAATTACACGCATCTATTCCAGCTAAGACGGAAGAAATGAAGTTTATTAACGAATCAGAATTCAAAAAACTTAAACATTATTTTGAACAAAAAAATACCACCTCATCACTTGTGCTATTAGTAGCACTTGCAACAGGTGGTAGATTTTCAGAAATCGCTAAATTGAAACGTGAAGATCTGGATATTAAAAATAATAAAATTCATTTAAGAGGTACCAAGACCGAAACATCAGACAGAATAATAAGTATTGATGCAGTAACTATGAAACGTATACAATCATTTATTGATTCACGACCTACTAATATCAGTGGTTACATCTTTACTGTTGATGGTAAAACGATAACTAACGCTGCTGTAAACAAAGTACTGAGAAAAGCATGTGCTAATCTAAATATAAAAGAGATAACTATTCACTCGCTAAGACACAGTTTCTGTTCTATACTCATACATCATGGCTTTTCAATACTATATATATCAAAACATTTAGGGCATTCCAATCCAGCCACAACACAATCCATTTACTCCCACCTACTTCAGGAAACCTATGAACGTGAAGATGAAAAAGCAATGAAATTATTAGAAACTATTTAAGCCACTTAATAATAAATATTAGGTGGTTTTTTATTATAATTTATATTTCAGTCCCCAAATAGTCCCCACAAAGTAAAGAAAAAGCTTATATAACAACGTTTAATCACTTTATAATATGCCCTTCGAGGGATAATTGAATGTTCTTCGTTATAAGACATTACCTTAAATAGTGATTTATCGGGCTTTCAATGACTTTTATTTTCAGTCATTGAAAGTCCTTTTTATATTTCTACACCACGTAAAATATAAAACAACGATTCATAAGATTTAAAAACAAATTTCTTCATTTATAACGTTTAAATGGCTTAACTATTGTGATTCAAGCATTTAAAGTTTCGCGAAAATGATTTTATGATTATTTTTAAACATTTAACTACTTAAATATATCACCATTATTTCACATTGATAAACGTGCTGCCTAAAACATCTCTCACATCGTGAATAACTAAAAAGGCATTTTCATCTACTTCATTGACTAATTTTTTAACTCTGGTCACCTGAGACTGAGGTACAACAACATATAACATCGTTGTTTCAGTTTTAGCATAACCGCCTTTTCCATTTAATAGTGTCGAGCCCCGACCGGTAAAGGAATTTATTTTGTCACTGATAATTTCATTCTTACTAGAAATGACCGTAACGCCTTTTTTAGGATTAAAGCCTTCAATGATAAATGAAGTCGCTCTTTCTGTAATGAATAACATGATAATCGTAAATAACACATTTTTTAATGGTAATACCATTAAGAAAGATAAGACGACAATACCATCTAAAATAAAAATACCTTGTGATGTTTTCATTTCTGAATACTTACTTATGATTTTAGCAATGACAGATGTGCCTCCAAGTGTACTCCCTGTAGAAATTACTAGTCCAGCACCGATTCCTATAATTGCACCACCAAATACAGAGTTGATAACAAAATCATCTATACCTAAATTTATATTTTCAGTTACTCTTAAAAAGAATGAGAGTGCCGTGTTTGAGATGACGGTATAAACAGCGATTGTTTTGTTTAAATACTTCCAACCAACAAAAACAACGATTGTATTAATAACTAAAGAAGACCAAGCTGGAGAAAAGCCTAAGGTATACTTCAAGGCTAGTGCGATACCGACTGTACCCCCATCACCTAAATTTGATCCTAGTAAAAAGCAATTTACACCTATAGCGTTAATAAACGTTCCAACTAAACACAAGATAATACTTTTATAATGATTTTTTATTAATGCTGACATTTATTCACTCCCATTCTGTTCGATTTAATCTAAACTATAATCACGTCATATGTTATGTATATATTCAATCCATACCTAAATAATTGACTTAGCTATTCCTAAACTTAGATTACAATAGCAGCACATTTAAGTGTCAAAACTTAATTTAGTATTAATAAGGCATCGTAAGATCCTCAGAAAATGTAGCCCTATTAAAAAAGACACCTCTTATGAGGCGTCATCTATAAATCTAATTAGAATATTATAATATCAAAACGTAGTTTTTTTCAATAACATTTTAATATATTTTTAAATTTAGTCTTATCATTTGTAATAAATGCCACATTCTTTTAAGAAAAACTAATTAAAGTTCGATTGTTTCACCGCTTCGGATTTTGTCAGCCATTTGATTTAATTTTCTTAAACGATGATTGACACCAGATTTTGAAATTGTACCTGAAGACATCATTTCGCCTAATTCTTTCAAAGAAATATCTTGATGTTCTATTCGTAATTTCGCTATTTCACGTAATCGATCAGGCAAGTTATCTAACCCGATTTCTTGGTCTATTAATTGAATACTTTCGACCTGCTTCATCGCTGCACTAACGGTTTTATTTAAATTAGCCGTTTCACAATTAACTAATCTATTTACAGAATTTCTCATGTCTCTGACAATACGCACATCTTCAAATTTAAGCAACGCTTGATAACCACCGATTAAACTCAAGAAATCAGAAATTTTTTCAGCTTCTTTTAAATAAGCGATGCTTCCTTTTTTACGTTCTAGATGTTTCGCATTAAGTTCATATTCATTCATTAAATTCGTAATGCCTTCTGAATGATCTTCATACAATGAAAATATTTCTAAATGATAGGAAGATGTTTCAGGATTATTCACTGATCCACCTGCTAGAAATGCACCACGTAGATAACTTCTTTTCATTTCATCTTCATGGATCATTGCTTCATCTATTTCATGCGTAAAAACACCATTCTTCAAAATACCTAATTCATCTAAAATTTCTTTGGCACGAGCTTTAATTCTACAAATATAAATATTATTCTTTTTTAATTTCATTTTTTTTCTTACAAGTAACTCTACTTCAACATTAAATACTTTTTTTATTAAAGAATATATACGTCTTGCTGTCGTAGCATTTTCAGTTTGAACATTTATCACAAATTGTTGGTTTGAAAGACTGAGTGCACCGTTCATCCGTATGAGTGCACTGAGCTCTGCTTTTGCATTTATTTCATCTACTTCTATTCTCGTAAGTTCATTTTTCATTTCTGATGCAAAGCTCATACATCTTCAGCCCCTTCTTATCTAAGTTTAATACTTAGTTTATTTACTATTTTATTTATCTCTGTTAAATTCAATCGTTTCTGTTTCACTCATGGCAATCTCGTAAATCATTTTAGACAAGACCTCTGTATTATGTCTAACATAATTTTCTTGTGACACTTCTACTAGGTTTTCGTGTGTAAAAACTTTTATATTTTGTGCTTCCATATCTTTCATGTTGCATTTAACTGGATCTGCGCCATCTTCTTTATAACGACGTATAACATCAGCATTAAACGTCTGAGTACTACATATAGCATAGTTTATACAATGACGTCCCATGTGATTATGTATTGCATCAACATGATCTAAAGCAGTGTAATGATTAGTTTCCCCAGGTTGCGTCATAACATTTGATACATATAGCTTTGGCGCATCACATTTTAATAATGAATCCGCAATACCTTTAACGCACAGATTAGAAATTACACTTGTATATAGGGAACCTGGTCCTAAAACGATTAAGTCAGCATCTTCTATCGCCTCAACAGCTTCTTCCATAGGTTCTACATTTTCTGGTTCTAAAAATACACGTTCTATCTTTTTATTTTTTTTAGGAATTTTTGATTCGCCATAAACAATTTCACCGTCTTCCATCACTGCATTTAAGCGTACACTGGAATTTGTAGACGGTATTACTCGACCTCTAATATTTAAAATTTTACTTAATTCTTTTACTGCGTGTCCAAAATCGTCATTCATATTCGTTAATGCAGCTATTAATAAGTTACCTAAAGAATGACCTTCAACTTGATTTTCTTTAAAACGATATTGGAACAATCTTTCAATTGTTGATTCTGAATCGCTGAGTGCTGAAATTACATTTCGTATGTCACCTGGTGCAGGAATATCCATTTCGCTTCTAATTTTCCCCGTACTACCCCCATCATCAGCAACTGTGACAATGGTCGTAATATCTATTGGAAAATCTTTTAAACCACGTGCTAAAACAGATAAACCTGTACCTCCGCCAATAAGTACAAGTTTAATTCTTTTCATTTTTTTGCTTCACGCCACTTTCAATTTGAGCATCTCTATGATGCACATATACATTATAGTCAAAATTTTCGTTGAGTTCTGCACCAATGCGTTTCGCCAGAGCTACAGAACGATGTTGGCCTCCGGTACAACCAATAGCAATCACAAGTTGTGATTTACCTTCTTTTTTATATCCTGGAATCATAAATTTTAATAAATCCATCAATTTCTCATAAAAAATATTTGTTGTTTTCCATTTCATAACGTAATTATATACTGCTTCATCTTCTCCAGTTAGGGGTCTTAATTCATCTACATAATGCGGGTTTGGTAAAAACCTCACATCAAACACTAAATCCGCATCCATCTGAATCCCATGTTTAAAACCAAAACTGGTTACATTAATGTTGAATGTTTGATAATTACTTTGATTAAAGTAATCTCCAATTCGCTTACGAAGCTCTTTGGGTTTCATAAATGATGTATCAATCGTGTAGTTTGCTAAACTTTGAATCTCAGAGAGTAAACTGCGCTCTTCTTCAATTGCTTCAATTAACGAGCGTTGCCCTTGTTCATTTAATGGATGCGCACGTCGTGTCTCTTTATAACGCGAGATCAACTTTTCGTTGGAGGCTTCTAAGAACATCATATCAACAATAATGTCTGAGTTACTTTTGATTTGATCGATTTCTTTAATCAATGATTTGAAAAGTTCTTTCCCTCTTAAATCAATGGCAATGGCTACCTTTTGCAACGAAGGATTTCCTTGACCCATTAATTCTACAAACTTCGGCAACAGTATTGGAGGTAAATTGTCTACACAAAAATAACCGATATCTTCTAAACTTTGTATTACAACTGACTTACCTGCGCCAGATAAACCCGTTACAACTAATAATTCACTTTTAGTCACTTCTTTTTCTTCTCGTTGCATTACTTTACACCATCCAAAGATTATTTTTAGACATTCCATTTATTGTTCTGGAATTTTATTTCAAACCACGCAATCATTTTAACTTAGTCAGTTTATGACCACTATGCTATCACATTATATTTTACATGAAAAACGACTTTGGTAGTAGTTTTATCACTTAATCGACCCTAAGTACTATGTAGACTGACTTAAATGAAATAAATTTGTGTCCACAAATGTAACTGAGCACTTTTCAATTTTTCAATTAACATAATTTATAATAGATTAGCGTCTGTGCGACGTAATTAGTATATAGCTCCTGAAATATACATATATTAGGTTTATACCTCACACAAGCGATTCATAGAGCTAACACTGCACACTTACACTTAAAATGCGATTATGTAAAAAAGCTAGAATGCTAAACCTACATGATTAATGTATGGTTGAAACATTCTAGCCTGTCTGAATCCCGTTATTATCCAATTAAATTCTATAAATAATATATTTTAATCTTATGCTTCTATAGTATCTTTTAATTCTTCAATATAAGAAATTGCACTTTGTGCTGCAATACTGCCGTCACCTGTTGCAGTTACGATTTGGCGTAGGCCTTTTGCACGTACGTCTCCAGCAGCATAAACACCTGGGATTTTCGTACTCATATCTTCATTAGTGACAATATAGCCTACTTCATTTGTAATGCCTAAATTTTCAAATGGTGCCGTTAATGGTTTCATACCAATGTATACGAAAACACCGTCAGCATCGAAAGTTTGTTCAGCGCCATCTTTTGTTGATTCTAAAGTAACTGAACCAACTTTACCGTCTTTTTCGTTGATTGTTTTAAGTGTATGACTCCAAATAAAGTCGATTTTATCATTTTTAAAAGCACGATCTTGTAAGATTTTTTGCGCACGTAGTTCATCTCTACGGTGAACGATTGTTACACTGTCAGCGAATTTTGTAAGGAATGTACCTTCCTCAACTGCTGAATCTCCACCGCCGATAACAAATAATTTTTTGTTTTTGAAGAATGCACCATCACATACCGCACAATAACTCACACCACGGCCACCTAATCCTTGTTCACCGGGCACACCGATTTTTTTATATTCAGCACCAGTAGATATAATCACAGCTCGTGCAGTAATCTCACTGTTGCCAAGATTTATGACTTTATATCGACCTTTGTCTTCAATTGATTTGATATCACCATATTGATATTTTGCGCCAAATTTTTTAGCGTGTTCAAACATTTTAGTTGATAAATCTGGCCCAGTAATCATTTCAAAACCTGGGAAGTTTTCAACCTCTTCTGTATTTGCCATTTGTCCACCTGGCATACCACGTTCAATCATTACAGTACTTAAGTTTGCACGTGATGCATACACGGCAGCAGTCATACCAGCTGGCCCTGCACCTACAATCGCAACATCAAAATCCACTTGTTCAGCCATTTAAATTGCCTCCTGTTTATTAATTCATTATACGCATTATATATGATTTCTTGCATTTCATAAAATTATATGCTTACCAAATAGTCTATTGTTTTATTTAAACGATAAGCCGTTATATCAAACCATTCTAATACTTGTTGTTTAGTAATCTTAGTATCCATACTCCGATAATACATATAAACAAAAGCAGCCACATAATCATCTACATTAGTTAAATCTGCTTGTTCTGCTATAATCGCCTCTGCTTTATCAATCCATACGATAAATAATTCTGAGTTATTTTTCAAGTATTCAATATTATACAACATTAACATGCCTCTATGAATAAAATCTAACTTATTTAACTGTAAACCTTGAATGAGGTAAGTTAAATATAATTTTTCATAATCATTCATATCTTCTAAAACAGCCCATATGTCTTGTGTCAGTAAGACTTCACGACCCTTTAATTGATTTAATAAGAAAATCCCGTATAACCTCCGATGACTATCATCACTCAATAATAGTGGCAATACTTGTTGGTTGAAATACGCCTTACTTTGCTCAATTACCCAAGGCGCATAACCTACATCAACCTTAGATATTTCTTGTAACTTAGACCAAAAATATTTGCTATCTTCGATATGATTGAGATGATAATTGTTGTGGCTCAATGCATTGTACATTTGTATAGAGAGAAATTTCCCTTTTCTATAAAGTGGTTGCAGCAATTTTTGAGAAGCTTCATATTGTTTTAAATAACAAAGTACAATACCTAACTTGAACGATTCATCATCATTCATAGGTACGACTTTACTTAAAATATTCAAATAACGTTGATATTTTTCTTTTTCATTGGTGTTATATAACAATAAAGTGTAATGACAAAGTGCATGTACATCAGTATTATCCTCATTAAGCAAACGTTCAAACATTACTTTAGCAGTATCATATTCATTGAGGTAAAGATAACACATGGTTAATAAATTTCTAACTACTCGATGATCTTGAATCGCTTCATTTTGATTTAAAACAAAGTTTCTTGCCTCGGGCAGTCTGCCTTGTGAAAATAAATATTGAAAAATGAGCTGAACCGCAAATAATTGGCACTCAACCTCAATCTTTTCTTCAGAGTTATAAGTAACCTCAAACATTTCTTCTAATTCTTCTTGGTAGTCGTCATCATCTGCTAAAATGACATAATTCATTCCGAATAAAAAGGCTTTATTTGCTTCATTGAGCGTAATATTTAATTGGCTGAGTTGATAGTAACTATCCACTATCGATTCTTGTTTAGCAATCATTTCATAAAAAATATGTTCTGCTCTATTGTTATAACCAAGATGTGCTAGACATTCTGATAATTTTACTTTAATTTCAAAAACATCAATTTCTTGGGGTGACATTTCAAGCACTTTTTCATAGTATTCTGCTGCCTTTTTATAATCTTGCTGTTGATATTTTTGATCAGCTAATTTTTTATAAAAAGGACTGTCAAGTTTCATTGAAATAATTTTATTGCTGTTTTGCGCCATCCATGTTCACCTCCTGTATTTAGTCATTGTTTCAGTTGCATTGGATTTCCATATGCTAACGTGTGATTCGGGATGTCTCTGGATACAACAGTACCTGCGCCAACTTTCACATGATCTCCTATTTTTACCCCAGGCAAGATTGTTACATTAGCTCCGATTAACGTGTGATTTCCAATATAGACATGCCCTGTTCGAAATTCATCTACTAAAAATTCATGCGTTAAAATAGTTGTGTTATAACCTATGATACAGTTTTCACCAACCGTTATATACTCGGGATGCAATAAATCAGGTACAACTTTAAAAGCAAATGCAGTATGTGCACCTATATTCATATTTAATAAATTACGATACATCCAATGTTTTAATTTCACATTAGGTAAGTAACGACAAACTTCTATAATCACTGTTTGTTTAAACATTTTGACATGGCTTATGTAGCGATACATATGCCATAATGGATTTTTACCATTAACTTTTAGCTTTTTTAAGTCACGCATTATATTCTATCACTTCACCTTTTGCTTTGACCATGTTAAAGGGCCAACATCTTTATATCTTGGTGCATTATATCTCACTCTTCTAATTATCATAAGGACAATGCCCGCAACAATAAGTACGACAGACATGAGTTGCGCAACACGTATATCACTCGTGAGCATCAAACTATCTGTACGTAAACCTTCTACAAAGAATCTACCTATAGAATACCAGATAAGATATAGTGCAAAAGTATCACCTATACGTAAATGCTTTCTTAATGAAATTAATATAACAAAACCTAGAATATCCCATATGGATTCATATAAAAACGTTGGGTGATAGTATTGGCCATCAATATACATATTGTTAATAATAAAGTCCGGTATATGCATATTTTCTAAAAATGATTTAGACACAGGACCACCATGGGCTTCATGATTCATAAAGTTACCCCATCTGCCAATACCTTGTCCTAAAATCAAACTCGGTGCAATCACATCACCAATTTGAAATGGATTGATATTTTTTTGTCTACATACAATAATACCTGCGATAAAACCGCCAATCAGACCGCCATGGATTGCGATCCCTCCATACCAAATCATAGGTATTTCTATTGGATGTTGCGCATAATAAGGCCATTGGAAAATAACAAAATAAATTCTAGCTACGATAAAACCAAAAATTGCACTCCAAAAGATGATATCAATTAATATATCTTTATCAAAGCCTATGCGTTTAACACTTCCCTGAGCAATAAAATAACCTAATAATATACCCACGGCGATGATAATGCCATACCAATGAACAGATATTGGACCAAGCTCAAATGCAATTGGATCAATGTAATTCAATATCATCATTTATTCTCCTTATTGTTGCTACCATTACGCATAATTTCAGCATTTAAGCGATCATTGAATTCTTCTGCAGTATTAATCCCCATGATATTAAGTCTATAGTTCATCGCTGCAACTTCAATGATAACTGCTACGTTACGACCAGGTCTAACTGGTATGGTCTTTTTAGTAATCTCAGTGTCTAAAATACGCAATGTTTCTTCATTCAAACCAACGCGATCATACAATTTATCTTTATGCCAATTTTCTAAATGAATATTTAAGCGTAAACGCTTTTCGGTCAATATGGAACCTGCACCAAAGAGTGTCATTACATTTATAATGCCTAAACCTCTAATTTCTAATAAATGTTCTATTAATTTAGGTGGTCTACCAATCAGTTCATCTTTACTAATTTCTCTAATCTCTACATTGTCATCCGCGACAAGTCTGTGACCGCGTTTAATTAGTTCAAGTGCTGTTTCACTTTTACCGATACCTGAGTCTCCTGTTATTAGTACACCTACACCATACACATCTACTAATACACCATGCAACGAAGTTGTTCGTGCAAGTTCATGTTCTAAGAAAGTCGTTAAACGGCTCATCAATTGTGTTGTTGCAATTGTTGACGTAATGAGTGGTGTATCAAATTCTTTCGCTGATGCTACAAGCTCTTCCGGTGGCTCTAAATCTCTTGTCAATATAATTGCTGGTGTTTCTGGTCGACATAATTTTTTCATGCGTCCTTTGCGCTCTTCATCCGGTAGTAGATTATAAAATGATAATTCTGTCGTTCCTAACAATTGAATGCGGTCAGAGGCATAGTGCGAAAAATATCCAGCCATTTCTAATCCTGGTCTTGATATATCTGTATTTTTTATTTGCTTATTTAAGCCCGACTCCCCAGCTATAAGCTCAAGGTTAAAGCGTTCAATTAAACTCTTTGTTGTTAACATAGGTTCACCTCTATTAATATTTCTCCTGAAATTTCATATGTCATTATCATATCAAAAAGGACTGATAATCTATATAAAAAAGTACAAAAGTCTAAAATAAATCCTATCGTTTTTATCATACCCTATATTATTTTTGAATAAAATTACTAAAATGGTTAGTAATCCCATTTATTTTAAATGATTACGTCGTTACAATCCAGCAAGGTTGGATAAGCTTGAATGGGATAAAATGCTAGATATCAAAAAACTACTCCATATATGCCAGACACATCAACATGCCTATTTGTATGGAGTAGCTAATATTTTATATATTTTTTCAGAGATTGGTCAATAAACTATTATGCTTGAACTGTATCTCTTTCTAATACTGGTTTTAAATATTGTCCAGTGTAGCTTCCTTTCACTTTTGCAATATCCTCTGGTGTACCTGTCGCAACGATAGTACCACCACCGTCTCCGCCTTCTGGGCCTAAATCAATAATATAATCAGCCATTTTAATAACGTCTAAATTGTGTTCAATAATGACAACTGTGTCACCATTATCAACTAATTTATTTAACACTTTTAATAATCGGCTAATATCATCAACATGCAAACCAGTTGTTGGCTCATCTAATATATATATTGAACGACCAGTAGAGCGTTTATGCAATTCTGAAGCAAGTTTAACACGTTGTGCTTCACCACCAGATAATGTCGTAGCCGGTTGTCCTAAAGTAACATAACCTAAACCAACATCCACTAGAGTTTTCAATTTCCGATGTATCTTAGGGACATTTTCAAAAAAGTTTGTTGCTTCTTCGGCAGTCATAGCTAAGATATCCGCAATGTTTTTACCTTTGTATGTTACTTCTAGTGTTTCACGATTGTATCTCGAACCGCCACAAACTTCACAAGGTACATAGACATCCGGTAAAAAGTGCATTTCTATTTTAATGATACCGTCACCTTTACATGCTTCACAGCGACCACCTTTAACATTAAAACTAAAGCGACCTTTAGAATAACCTCTGACTTTCGCTTCGTTTGTTTGAGCAAAGATATCCCGTATGTTATCAAAAACACCTGTATACGTTGCTGGATTAGAACGTGGTGTTCTACCAATTGGCGATTGATCAATATCAATAATACGATCAAGTTGATCTATACCGTTAATTTCATCATAATCACCTGGTTTAACTTTAGATTTATTTATCTTTTTAGCTAATGATTTATAAAGTACTTCATTGACCAATGTACTCTTACCGGAACCAGATACACCCGTAACAACATTCATCGTTGAAAGTGGAAAATCTACATTAACATCTTTCAAATTATTACTGCGTGCGCCTTTGACACTTATCTTTCTATCCGTAACTTCACGACGTGATTCTGGCACCTGGATTTTTTTCTTACCACTCAAATATTGACCAGTTAAAGACTTTGTATTTGCCATAACTTGTTTTGGCGTACCACTCGCAACAATTTCACCGCCGTGGTCTCCAGCACCTGGTCCTACATCTACTAAGTAATCTGCGGCACGCATTGTATCATCGTCATGTTCAACAACGATTAAAGTGTTTCCTAAATCTCGCATTTCTTTTAAAGTGCTAATTAGCCGATCATTATCACGCTGATGTAATCCTATTGAAGGTTCATCTAAAACATATAACACACCAGATAGTCTCGAACCAATCTGAGTTGCTAAACGTATACGTTGTGCCTCACCACCTGACAAAGAACCAGAGGCACGATTGAGTGTTAAATACTCTAAACCTACATTATATAAAAATTCTAATCTTGAATTAATCTCTTTTAAAATTTGATTAGCAATTTTTCTGTCTTGCTCTGATAATGTGATATGTTCATAGTTATACAGTGCATCTTTAATAGAGTGCTCTACCACTTCACCGATATTTTTCCCGTCCACATATACAGACAAAGCTTCACGGCTTAAACGTTTGCCATGACATGTTTCACATGTAAGTTCTGTCATGTATTTACTCATCATTTCTCTAACGAGTTCTGATGGTGAATCATGATAACGTCTATTGATATTATTGATAACACCTTCAAACGCCATCGTACGTTTTCTTGTTTGGCCATTGCGTTGTTTGAAAGTAAATTCAATTTCTTTATCTTTGGAACCATAAAGAATAATATCTTTTTGGCGTTCTGTTAATTTTTTGAATGGTTTATCCATATTTATTTTATATACTTCACAGACACGATTTAATAATGTTGGATAAAAGTCTGAACTTGAAGATTCCCAAGCAACAATTGCACCTTCATTCAATGATTTCTCCTTATCAGGAACAACTAAGTCTAAATCTACCATTAGTTTTTGTCCTAAACCATCACAAGTTGGACAAGCTCCAAATGGGCTGTTAAAGCTAAACATGCGTGGTTCTAATTCTCCGATTGAAAATCCACATATAGGGCATGCATGATTTTCGGAAAATTTTAGTTCATCGCCATCAATGATATCTACGATTATATTACCTTCTGCTAGTTGTAATGCCGTTTCTATAGAATCAGCAAGACGTGTTTCAATACCTTCTTTGATTACAAGTCGGTCTACAACAACTTCTATCGTATGGTTTTTATTTTTATCTAGACTTGGCACTTCATTTACATCCGTAATTTCGCCATCAACACGCACACGTACGTATCCTTTTTTACTAATGTCATCAATTAACTTTTCATGCGCACCTTTTCTATGACTTACTACAGGTGCCAGTAATTGAATCTTACTGCGTTCTTCAAGTTGTAAAACTTGATCGACCATTTGTTGTACAGTTTGAGATTCAATTTCTATACCATGATTTGGGCAATATGGCTTTCCAATACGTGCATATAATAGACGAATATAATCATAGATTTCAGTAACAGTAGCAACCGTAGATCTTGGATTTTTACTCGTTGTTTTTTGGTCTATTGAAATCGCAGGAGATAAACCTTCAATAGTATCAACATCTGGCTTATCCATTTGTCCTAAAAACTGTCTTGCATAAGCACTTAACGATTCTACATATCTACGTTGCCCTTCTGCATAAATCGTATCAAAAGCTAATGAGGATTTGCCTGAGCCAGATAACCCTGTCATTACTATAAGTTTATTTTTAGGTATTTCAATATCCACATCTTTTAAATTGTGGGCACGTGCCCCTTTAACTACAATGGATGGTTGCTTCATTTTCGTCACCCTTCTGCTTTTAATTCAAACAACATATCTCTGAGTTCAGTTGCTTTTTCAAAGTCTAAATCTTTAGCTGCTTGTTTCATTTCTTTTTCTATATTGCTAATTGTTTTTTCGCGCTCTTTTTTCGTCATTTTTTTAGGTACTTCCGTACGTTGTGCTTCGTTTGTTTCATCTGTTTCAACAGTAGCACTGATAACATCGTGAATTTTTTTATTAATTGTGGTAGGTGTAATATTGTGTTTTTCATTATATGCTTGTTGAATCGATCTACGACGTTCTGTTTCATCTAGCGCGTAACGCATTGAATCTGTAATTTTATCACCATACATAATAACTTCACCGCCACTATTACGCGCTGCACGACCTACTGTTTGGACAAGTGATCTTTGCGAGCGTAAGAAGCCTTCTTTATCTGCATCTAATATGACAACAAGAGATACTTCTGGTATATCAATACCCTCTCTTAACAAGTTAATACCAACAATCACATCATAGGTACCCACACGTAAATCTCGAATAATTTCAATACGTTCTAAAGTTTTAATTTCTGAATGTAAATAATTCACATTAATGCCTGCTTCTTTCAAATACGTGGTCAAGTCTTCACTCATCTTTTTAGTCAATGTTGTTACTAATACACGTTCATTTCGATTAATACGTTCTTGTATTTCACTGAGCAAGTCATCAATTTGCTTTTCTGTCGGTCTAACTTCTATCTTAGGATCTAATAATCCTGTTGGGCGAATAATTTGTTCCACCATTTCATCTGTATGTTCTAATTCATAAGGTCCTGGTGTTGCAGACACATATACAAGTTGTTGCGTTTTTTCTTCAAATTCTTCAAATTTTAACGGTCTATTGTCTAAAGCACTTGGTAACCTAAAACCATGGTCAACAAGTACTTGTTTACGCGCACGGTCACCGTTATACATACCTCTGATTTGTGGTAATGTCACATGCGATTCATCAATCATCACAAGCCAATCATCTCCAAAATAATCGAGCAATGTATAAGGCGTTGAACCCATAGGTCTTAGTGTCAAATGTACAGAATAATTTTCGATACCTGAACAAAATCCCATCTCTCTCATCATTTCTAAATCATAATTCGTTCTTTGTTCCAGGCGTTGAGCTTCAAGCAATTTATTTTCGGAACGCAACTCTGACAAACGTTCTTCAAGTTCATTTTCAATACGTTGGATGGCAGATTTCATTTTTTCTTCTCGGGTAACGAAGTGGGAAGCTGGGAAAATTGCAAAGTGATCGCGCTCTCTTAACACTTCTCCAGTTAAATAATTAACCTCACGTATTCTATCAATTTCATCGCCGAAAAATTCAACACGAATGCACATTTCTTCACGAGAGGCTGGGAAGATTTCTACAACGTCACCTCTAACACGAAACGTACCACGTCTAAAATCAATATCATTTCTTGTGTATTGCACATCTACCAATTTTTTAAGTAACTCACTTCTGTCCATTTCCATACCAACACGAACACTGACAACTAAGTCACGATATTCTTCTGGATTACCTAAACCATAGATACAGCTCACACTAGCAATAATAATGACATCATCTCGTTCAAATAATGCACTTGTCGCAGAGTGACGTAATTGGTCAATTTCGTCATTAATTGACGCATCTTTTTCAATGAATGTGTCAGTTGATGGTACATAGGCCTCTGGTTGATAATAATCGTAGTAACTGACGAAGTACTCGACTCTATTCTCAGGAAAGAATTCTTTAAATTCACTATATAGTTGACCCGCTAACGTTTTATTATGGGCGATAATTAAAGTTGGCTTACCAACTTGTTGAATCACATTACTCATTGTAAATGTCTTACCAGTACCCGTAGCTCCTAGTAATGTCTGATGTCTCTTCCCTGCATTCACACCATCTACAATTTGTTGAATCGCTTCTGGTTGGTCCCCTTTAGGATCAAAATCCGATTGTAATTTAAATGGGTAGTGTTCCATAATGACACAAACCTCCTATTATATTTCTATCTGCTCGAACATAATTTAAATATCTCATTTAACACGCGACTTATTTTAATTTATATAACTATATTTTACATACGTATGTTATTAACAGTTTATATTTTAACAGATTTACAACCTTTAATACAAACATTTGTTCGTAAATTAGTGTTTCACTAAATAAAAACAAACACAGTACATGACCATGTTTGTTTGCGTTAATAAATTTTTATTCTGATAAAATGAAGTTAAATAATTATATACTTTTTGTCATGTTGTATCAATTAAGTTGCTTAACACTTATTAGCTAATCATCTTCTTTTTTGTGGAGTTCCAATTGATCAATAATTAAGTAACCTGCTAATAATGAAGCAACATCTATAAAAATAATCCATTCATCATGAAAAAAACCTTTTTCAATTGATGTTCCTATTAAAAACAAAGTTAAAATAGTACCTACCCATTTACTTCTTGTCAGTACACTAAACAATACAACAAGTATGCAGGGAAAAAAAGATGCTAGTATATACCAGATCATTCATGTCACCCGTTCCTATTATTTAAAATAGACATCGTTGTTTCTCGTAATTCCGATTTTGGTATAAATCTCTCTGTAAGCATTTCAGGAATAATATTTTCTATAAAATCTTGCACTGAATTCAAATGGTCAAATTGCATAATTGTTTCTAATGACATTTCGTATATTTCAAAAAATAGTGGCTCAGGATTACGTTTTTGAATTTCACCAAATGTTTCATATAACAAATCTATTTTGTCAGCAACAGATAAAATTTGACCTTCTAGCGAATCATCTTTTCCTTCTTGCAGTCGTTCTCGATATATAGATTGATATTGTTCTGGTATTTCTTCGTTGATAAAATGATCTACCATTTCTTCTTCTACTTGTGAGAATAATTTTTTTAATTCTCCACTCGCATATTTGACTGGTGTTTTAATATCTCCTGTAAAAATTTCGGCGAAATCATGGTTTAAGGCTTTTTCGTATAAGCTTTTCCAATCTACTTTATTGCCGTGATATTCTTCTACTGTACCTAAATATTGAGCAATTTTAGTCACTTTAAAAGAGTGTGCTGCAACATTATGCTCAAAATATTTAAATTTCCCAGGCAATCGTATTAATTTTTCTAAGTCTGATAAACGTTTAAAATATTGATGTACTCCCATGATAGCGCCTCCTCATTTATTTAATGATTGATTATACTTGATTTTATAATATCATTCCACATGTAAAATGTCTTTTTAATGCTGTTAAATATCATCAAATCATTCTATTTTCAAAATATAACCTATTTATTTGTCTTTCAAGTTTTATTCATTTTACATCATTTCAAAAATTGATGTGTCCTTTAAAAATTTTATTGAAAAAGTACCGAACGTAAAAAATGGCATCTCTGACATATAATGACTATTATGATAATAAGCCCGAGACATCATTTATGTCCCGGGCCATTAATTTAAATATAGTTGTACAATTGCTAGTAATATTGCTGATTATAAGTTTTTAACTTTTTAATGAATATAGTTATATTGTCCCGAATTATGAATGGTTCTATAAGATTTTTGTCCAACACCTCGCCAGTTCATTTCCGAAACCAAAATGGATCCATCGCTGTTTTGACGTTCTACAATGCCTACATGACCATAATTTCCAGCATTACTTTGTAAAATAGCGCCTACTTCAGGTGTAGAATTAACAACATAACCATTTTGACGTGCAGCTGAAGCCCAGTTATTCGCATTGCCCCAAAGCGTTCCTACAGATTTACCTAATTGTTGACGCCTATCGAAAGCGTAGTATGTGCACTGACCCCAATCATAATAATTCTGTCCTCCGGATGCATGGTATTTTGGTTGATAACTATTGTTATGAATATTGTCAACGCTTGATGTAGTATCGCGTTCATCAATACTATCATTTGACCAAGACTGCTGCTTTACTGGTAAAGAACGGTTAGCTAATTTTGTGAACGTATTATTGTTTTCAGTTGTTACACCTACTGTCAATTGATCACTATTAGACGTACTTTCTAAGTCATTTTGTGCGTAGCTTTCAGAATTAATTTGTGCATATGCGCTTTGTAATTGATTATTTAAATGTGATGAACCTTTTTCAGAAACAGCAATAAGCTGTCCAGGATGAATTGTCTCTGTAATAAACGGATTCAATTGATAAAGTTCATTTAAGCTTATTTGATGTTTATTCGCAACACCTTGTAATGTATCTCCTTCTTTTACTTCTACAATATCTTCGTCAGGGAGTACTAGCGTTTGTCCAGATTTAACCGACTGTACAAGTTCCATATGATTTAATGATTGTATCGTATTAGTCGTTGTTGCGAATGCTTGCGCTATATTTGATAAATCAGTATCTTCTTTCACTGTATGTACTTGATTCGCTGATGCTAGACCATTCACGCCAAAAAACAGTGCTGCAGAAGTTAGAGAAAAAGTTAAGCCTTTCTTCATTATGTGTTTCAATCCTTTGCTGTCTAAATTTATGCGATATTTAATCAATCATAATATAGCATATCCGCTTAATACTTTTAGCATTGTTATCGTTTTGTAATGCAAAAGATAATTATTAACTGAACGCCTCATTGGCCATTAACCAAGCCTTTCTTACCTTTATCACAATAATTTTAATCATTGACGCACATCGGTTAAATTCAACTGTAATATTTTAATTTGCATTTTACATATTAAGAAGTTGTTTATTAAAAAATCACTAATAAAATTAAGCAATTGATTGAATTAAATAGTTCTTCTTACTTTCTATATTACTCTATAAAAAATATGAGCAAGCTAGAAAACAATTAGTTATAAATTGGTTCCCAGCTCACTCATAAAGTTAGTATAATATTAACATCTATTTAAGTTTTAATCTTTTGCTGAATGATTTAGATTCATTTGATTTCGTAGATATGCTTCGATAAATGGTCCTATATCACCGTCCATAACTGCATCTACTTTACCTGTTTCTTCGTTTGTTCTATGATCTTTAACCATCGCATATGGATGGAATACATAAGATCTTATTTGGCTTCCCCATCCAATTTCTTTTTGCTCACCGCGGATTTCTGCCATTTCTTGTTCTTGTTCTTCTATTTTTAATTGATAGAGTTTAGACTTCAAAGTTTTCATTGCAGCTTCTCTGTTTTTGATTTGTGAACGTTCATTTTGGTTATTTACCACAATACCTGTTGGATGGTGGGTAATTCTAATAGCTGATTCTGTTTTATTGATATGTTGACCACCTGCACCTGAAGCTCTAAATGTATCAACGGTAATGTCATCAGAATTTATCTCCACTTCTATTTCAGTGTTATTAAACTGTGGTATAACATCACAAGAAGCAAAAGATGTATGTCGACGACCTGATGAATCAAATGGTGATATACGTACAAGTCGATGTACACCTTTCTCTGCTTTTAAATAGCCATATGCATTATGACCTTTCACAATCATTGTTACGCTTTTAACGCCCGCTTCATCCCCAGGCAAATAGTCTGCGATTTCAACTTTAAAGCCTTTTTGTTCACAGTAACGTTGATACATTCGCAACAGCATATTTGTCCAATCTTGAGATTCTGTACCACCTGCACCAGGATGCAATTCAATAATTGCATCATTCGCATCATAAGGTCCATCTAACAATAATTGTAACTCAAATTGGTTTAGCTCGTTTTGAAAATGAATGACACTTGCTTCTAAATCATCTTTCATCGATGTATCATCTTCTTCTAACAATAATTCTCGTGTTGTTTCCATATCTTCAATGTTTGCTTCTAAATCTCTGTAGGCATTAACAACCGATTTTAAAGCATTATTCTTATCAATAATTTCTTGAGCTTTATCTTGATCATCCCAAAATGAAGGATCTGTCATCATTTCTTCGTATTCTTGTATATTTATCTCTTTTTCTTCTAAGTCAAAGAGACCCCCTAAGTTGTTCTAACTTTTCGTTATAAGCATCTAAATTACGCTTAATTTCAGATAATTCCATTGTGCATCTCTCCTAATTTTTACGAATGAAATATATTTGATAAATCAATTACTACACTATCATACATATGATACAAAATATAAACTGACAATTTCAACTTAAGCACTAGCCACTATGCTTAAATTATTAAAAAAAACATCTTTCACAGTTAAACACCACAATTTAACTGCAAAAGATGTTTGATATACAAAAAATAATAAATCCTATCTCACATGATTATCAATTTAGATAAGTTTAAGCGCCATGACAGTTTTTATATTTCTTACCGCTGCCACAAGGACATGGGTCATTTCTGCCTATGTGTTCATCTTTGACATAGGGCTCTGCTTTCGCTTTTTCTTTTCCATCTTCTGCTGACACATGCTCAGCTTTACCAAAATCAGTTGTTTTATCACGTTCTATATCATCTTCTACTGAAATTACTGACTTGAGAATATATTTACTCACATCTTCTTCAATGTTTTGCATCATCGTATCAAATAATTGGTGACCTTCATTCTGATAGTCACGTAATGGATTTTGTTGACCATATGAACGGAGATGAATACCTTGTCGTAATTGGTCCATTGTATCAATATGGTCTGTCCAATGCGTGTCAATGGAACGGAGTAAAATCATACGCTCAAATTCATCAAACTGAGTACCTATTTTCTCTTTTTGATCTTTTAAGGCAATTTCTATTTTTGACCATACAACTTCAAAAATATCGTCATTATCTTTTCCATTAATATCTTCTACTTTTAATTCGCCTTCATTCAAGAAAACATCTTCCACATAATTGATGAATGGCTCATAGTCAGGTTCGTCATCTTCTTCATTTACATAATAATGAATACTTCTTTCTAACGTAGAGCGTAGCATCGCATTGATTAATTCGCTACTTTCGTCGCTGTCAATAATATCATTACGTTCACTATAGATAATTTCACGTTGTTTACGCAGTACATCATCATACTCAAGGACACGTTTACGAGCATCAAAGTTATTACCTTCAACACGTTTTTGCGCTGATTCAACAGCACGTGAAACCATTTTAGATTCGATTGGCGTTGAATCATCCATGCCTAATCGATTCATCATATTTTGTAAACGTTCCGAACCAAAGCGCACCATTAACTCATCTTGTAGTGATAAATAGAAACGGCTATCACCTTTATCTCCTTGACGACCTGAACGACCACGTAATTGGTCATCTATACGACGTGATTCATGACGTTCTGTACCAATTACTGCTAAGCCACCAATTTCTTCAACACCATCGCCTAATTTGATATCCGTACCACGACCAGCCATGTTGGTAGCAATTGTCACTGCACCGCGTTGGCCAGCACTTGCGATAATGTCTGCTTCACGTTCGTGATTTTTCGCATTTAAAACATCATGACGGACGCCATGTTTTTTCAATAAATTAGAAATATATTCACTTGTTTCAACAGCAACAGTCCCTAATAAGACTGGTTGACCTTGTTTATGCTTTTGAATGACATCTTCTACAACTGCATCAAATTTACCCTTTTGACTGATGTAAATTAAATCAGGTTTATCAATACGTTGTACTGGTCTGTTGGTAGGAATTTGCGTAACTGTCATATTGTAAATATTTCTAAATTCTTCTTCTTCTGTTTTTGCAGTACCTGTCATACCAGATAATTTATTATACATTCTAAAATAGTTTTGGAATGTAATTGAAGCCATTGTTTTTGATTCGTTTTGAATTTTCACACCTTCTTTAGCTTCAATTGCTTGGTGTAATCCTTCTGAAAAACGACGTCCAGGCATTGTACGTCCTGTAAATTGGTCAACAATCAATACTTCACCGTTATTTACCATATAATCTACATCTCTTTGTAAAGTAACATGTGCACGTAATGCAGTATTGATATGACTGATAATATCAACATTTTTTACATCGTAAAGGTTATCAATTTTAAACATACGTTCTGCTTTATCAATACCCTGTTCAGTTAATTGGACTGCTTTTGTTTTTTCATCATAATTATAATCATCTTCGCCTTTAAGCATTTTAGCAAAAACATTTGCTTGAGTATAAAGTGAAGTTGATTTTTCTGCTTCACCTGAAATAATCAATGGTGTACGTGCTTCATCAATTAAAATTGAGTCTACTTCATCAATAATCGCAAAATTAAGTGGTCGCATCACGCGTTCTTCGGCATAATTCACCATGTTATCACGTAAGTAATCAAATCCTAATTCGTTGTTGGTACTATAAGTAATATCACATGCGTAAGCTTCTCTTTTCTCTGCAGTCGTTTTACTATTTAAGTTCAAACCAACACTCAAACCAAGAAATTCATATAATTCTGCCATTTCTTCACTCTGTATGCTAGATAAATATTCATTGACTGTAATAACATGTACACCGCGTCCTGTTAACGCATTTAAATAAACTGGCATTGTCGCCGTTAATGTTTTACCTTCACCGGTTCTCATTTCAGAAATATCGCCGCCGTGGATCGCTATACCACCCATAACTTGTACTTTATAAGGGATCATGTTAAACACACGCTTGGATCCTTCTCTAACTAAAGCAAATGCTTCTGGTAAAATATCATCTAAAATTTTATTTTGCTTTTTAATATCTTCTTCTTCTTGAACTTGCGCTTGAAAATTTTTCGTTTTTTCTTTAATTTCTTCATCAGTTAATATCGACATATCCTCTTCTAATGCAAGGACTTTGTCGGCTAATTTACCAAGGCGTTTTATTTCTCTTTTATTGCCATCTGCAATTTTTGATAAAAAACCCATTTTGTTCGCTCCTTTAGCTTTATAACTCATTATAACTCTTCGTTTACAACAATTTATAATATCATTTATAAGCTTAAATTTACACTTATTACGTTTATCGTACTACCTACGCTATGTTTTACTTACATGTTTTGGAATACATATTGGAATACTGGTTCAATAAAAATATACACAACATACATGTTCACTTTCAAATTATTACATAATAACATAGCAAAAAATGAGCGTCCATGATTTCACTCAATCATGGACGCTATTACTTTTATAAATATGATACTAATGCAATTGAATTATTCAGTTGTTTCAATTAGTCCATATTTGCCATCTTTTCTTTTATAGACAATACTTGTACCATCTGTTTCGCGATCTGTAAAAATGAAGAAATCATGGCCCAATAAATCCATTTGCAATACTGCTTCTTCAGAATCCATAGGTTTTAAGCTGAAATTTTTTGAACGAATAATCTCAATTTCACTATCATTGTCATCATTTTGAAGTTTTTCTGCTTCTTGTTCTTCAGGTAATGATGCAAATGCTTCTGGTTCGTCATTCTTTCTATTTTTACGGTTTACACGCGTTTTATATTTTCTAACTTGTCTTTCCAATTTACTATTAATTAAATCAATACCAGCGTATAAATCATCATGACGTTCTTCCGCTCTAAGCGTAACATTTTTCAATGGAATAGTTACTTCTATTTTAGTTGCTGAGTTTTGGTACGTTTTAACTTTAACGTGTGCAGTCGCATTTGGCACATTGTTAAAATAACGTTCTAATTTACCAATTTTCTCCTCAATATAGTTGCGAATCGCATCAGTAATAGTGAGGTTCTCTCCGTGAATTTCAAATCTGATCATAGTAATCGACTCCTTTAAAACCTCTATATTGGTAATAGTGCTTATATCTATAATACCACGAATAACTTACCGTGCAAACGTAAACACATCGAATTTTCTGATTTTTCTATCAAATAACAACTGTCCTGCATTATGAACCGTTAAGCCTGTAGTATATATGTCATCTATCAACAAAATATTTTTTTCTTTTAAATCTACACATCGTGTTATTTCAAAAGGGTTCGGTCGTTGCATGCGTTTTTGTTTTCTTAATTCTGATTGTTTTATACTTGAGTGTGTAGCAAGTAGACAATGATATTTAACCTTTTTTAAGTCTAATACTAATTGTATAGGATTAAATGTTCTTTCCATATCTCTATATAATGGAGACGGTATAGGAATAACGTAATCATATTTATAATGAGGCAATTTAACTCTTTCTGCAATTATTTCTGCTATCGCAACATCTCTTTTAAATTTATATTGTTGAAGCATTTCTTTTATAATGCCGTCGTATCGGTAAAAACAATACAATTTATTCATTAATTTATATTTCGAAGATAATTCAGAACAATCTGAGCATAATTTTTCTGTTTTATTAAGTAACTTCATACATGTTGGGCAGCGATTTGTCGCATTTAATTTCATCATATCCCATTGATGATTACAATTATGGCACAATTTTGAAGCTTTTTTATAAAAGGTGAATGCATTTAACGGTTCTGAATAATCAGTGTGACAATATAAACATATCGCTGTCAGTCTATCCACCCTCTTTTTTTAGCAAGTTTATTCATTTTCTTTATCTGATATTGAGCTTGAAGCATAGACAGTGTGATGCCTTCATGCATACAAAAGACGCTTCCTGTTGGTGCTTTCGCTTTTCTTCCAACTCTACCTGATATTTGAATGATGGCACTCGTCTCAAACTGGTGGCTATTTATGATCACAACATCGAGTTTTGCCATAGTAAACCCTCTTTCTAAAATAGTAGTGGTGAAAACAATAGCGTGTTCGCCATCTCTTAAACGCTTTACTTTATCAAATCGAAAGACATCATTACTGTAGACATATATAAAAGATGGTAAGTCATCTTTATATAATTGATACAATTGTTTCATTAAAGTAATGTCGTTAAAAAAGACGAGCGTATATCGTTGTTGTCTGACTTGATGTTGTAAAAATCGTAATAATTGATATTGCTTTTTTTGGGGATTAATTCTCAAAAATTTAAATTGAGGTACTGGTAAAGGATGTCTATGAAAGCGCGCGGGTAATTGAATGATTTCTATATTGCTGATTTGTCTAATTAATGATTTTGTGGGTGTAGCAGTCATTAATATATGACAGTGTTTTAATTTCGAGGCATGCTGTAATGCTTTTATCAACGTTGGTTCTGTGGGTAATGGAAAGGCATCTACTTCATCTACAATAATTACATCAAAATGTTGTTTGAAACGATAAAGTTGATGAACTGTGGCAATAATAAAATGACCATTGAACTGTTGTTGAGAGGACTGATGTAACACATCTATTTCTTCTTCGCAGAATGCTGCTTTAATCCTCATGCTCACTTCTAAAACAACATCAACCCTTGGGACACGATTGCGACATTATAACCTTGGTTCCTCGCAAATTTAATTCCTTCAAATATCATCTCAGTCTTACCTGCACCTGTCACAGCATGAAGTAACAGAGAATGTAAGCTTGCAATCGCTGATACAATTTTGTCGGATGCAAATTGCTGTTGCTCTGATAATTTGAATGATAATTGATAATGGCAAGGCGTCACTACGTTATGACTTTCTATGATATAGACTTCGGTAATATTATCCATTCTACCCATATTGATACAATTTCTACAGTAGACGATTGACTTATTTAATACCATAGATTGATATTTATAAAAATGCGTCGGTCGGCGTGAATGACATTGCGAACACGTCCAATAGCCGTTTTCTAATTTAACACCTTTCGTCGTTTGTCTTATGCGTTCATCAGTTAATAAGGTCTTATCATTAATCATTCTTCCATAATATTTAATCGTTTATTTCCTCCAAACTAAAAAGCGAGTCACAAATTAAACCTTACTTTAATTCCAAGACCCGCCATAAAATATTTGATTCATTGATTTATCGCACAAAAATTCAAACGCTAAACAACTCATTTGTCATCTTATTGTTGTCATTGCTGGCTGAATGAATAGTTGTATTTATAACAAGTGTTTCTCGCAAAATGCTACTTTACTTAACATGATAAAAGTATTTTCGAATCTATCATTTAGTCTGTACGTATGGATCTACCTGTGAAACCTAATCCCATACCACCTGGACCTAAATGCGCTGCGACTACAGGGCCTAAATAAGAACGATATAATTTATACTGAGGATAGTTCTTTTGTAATTCATTATACATCCAGTCTGTATCTTCTTGAACATCTCCACCTATCACTAATAAAGTGACCTCTTCATAATCTTTAACGATTTCAATCACTTTATTGATAATTTCTTTAAGTGCACGTTTTTTAGTACGTATTTTTTCATCAGGTAAAATTAAACCATCTTCGAATCTTAAGACTGGTTTCATTTTCAACATCGTACCAACCCACGCTTGAGCACCAGTAATACGACCACTTTTCTGCAAGTTTTTCAAATCGTCTACCATCAATCTCGCACCAGTGACTTCTCGCATTGCTTCAAGCTCTTTAATGATAGCCTGCGGTGTTTCATTTTGTTCAATGAATTCAATAGCTCGTAATACGAAACTCCCCATTGCCATCGCTGAAATTTTCGAATCAAAAGTATGAACATTAATACCTTCAACCATTTCACCCGCTTGTGTAGCTGTTTGATAAGTACCACTGATACCTGAAGATAGGAAAACGCCTATGACATCTGTATAGCCTTCATCACGTAATTGTTCATATTTAGTTACAAATTCACCGATTGCCGGTTGGCTTGTCGTAGGAATTGTTTTAGATGCTTTCATTCTTTCGTAGAATTCATCTGCTGAAATAGATGCATTTTCTTCAAAATTTTCACCGTTATCAAAAGTTACACTTAGTGGTGCAATATTTATATTATATTTATCAATTAATGTTTGAGATAGATAACTCGTCGAATCTGTTAATACAGCAATTTTCATCATAATCCTCCTCAATTATACTCACAACTATGATACATTATTTTATATTAAAAGAAAATTTTTTTTACATTAAACTTGAATTCAGAACCGTGTATAATATTAGGTATTGATTGAAACTATGACTGGAGTGTTTAAATATGGATGAATCAATCATAACAATAAAGCAAGAACATATGATAGAAAATGTAATTAGCAAATCGCGTTTTATTGCCCATATCAAACCTGTTGACTCTGAAGCAGAAGCTAAAGATTTTATCAACTTGGTAAAATCAGAACATCGGGAAGCAACACATAATTGTTCAGCCTATACGGTTGGAGCACAAATGAATATTCAAAAAGCAAATGATGATGGAGAACCAAGTGGAACTGCAGGCGTACCTATGCTAGAAATATTAAAAAAACTAGAAGTTCACAATGTTTGTGTCGTAGTTACGCGTTATTTCGGTGGTATAAAATTGGGTGGTGGCGGTTTAATAAGAGCATACAGTGGCGCTGTGAGAGATGTCATTTACGAAGTGGGTCGTGTTGCTTTACGCTCAGCAATACCAACTACAATCACGATTGATTATGATCTTACTGGTAAATTTGAATATGAATTAGCGCAAACATCTTTCTTCTTAAGAAACACAAACTACACAGACAAAGTGAGTTATCAAATAGATGTGGTAGAAGCGGAATATGATGATTTTATTGCTTTTCTAAATAAAATTACTTCTGGTAACTATGATTTAGTTGAACAAGAGATCATTCAGTTACCATTTGATATACCAACAACCTGAAGTATAGTTATTTCAAATTATTTATACGTACCATCTATCATAAATAATATCTATCCTGCTACAAAGATAAAAAAATGAAAAAACTTTGCTGATATGCATTGATATTTGTAATCAAAGTAAACTTTAAAAAAGTAAGTATATCAGTCGTTGCTTTAATTTATTGTTGTTCATAAAACAAAATTAGAACCTGAGATATTCATATCTCAGGTTCTAATTGGTAGTCTAACTATTCATCTTTTTTATGTCGTTCTTTATTTTCAATTAATTTTAAGAGTGGCCTATAATCATCATCTATTAATCCTGTAAATTCAACAATGAGTTCAATCGTAATGAGTATAAGTACAAGCATCATGAGTACGCCCCATGGTTGCGATAAATATAAAATAATACTTGAAAGACTAAATAACAATGCGATTGAATATATCAGAATTACTGTTTGACGATGTGAATAACCTAACTCTAGTAATTTATGATGTAGATGTGACTTGTCCGCTTGCATAATACGTTGGCCCTTTTTCACACGTCGTATCATAGCAAATAAAGTATCTATGAACGGTACTGCTAAAATCACAATCGGGAAGAATAAAGACACAAACGTAATATTTTTAAAACCTAATAGTGAGAGAAAACCAACAATAAAGCCAACAAGTAAAGCGCCGCTATCCCCTAAAAATATTTTAGCAGGATGAAAATTAAAACATAAGAAACCTAATAACGCACCGATAAGTACACTACAGATCATAATTATAAATATATTTGCTTGTAGTATTGCGATAAAACCAATAGTCATCAATGCGATTGTTGCGACACCAGATGCCAAACCATCCAAACCATCAATTAAGTTGATTGCATTGGTGATCGCTACAATCCAAATCACTGTAATAGGAATGCCTAATATACCAAAATGTATTGTTGGTCCAATCGGTAAAGATATGAAATCAATGGTTACACCATAATAAACGACAACCAGTGCTGCAACTACTTGACCTAATAATTTTACGATTGGCGTTAGATCATAGATATCATCTATCAATCCTACTAAGTAAATTAATACTGCCCCAATGACAAGTGGCTTCACCTCTGTTTCAATTGGATGTCCTAACCAAATCCCTAATAAAAAGGAAAGTAATATCACGGTACCTCCTAGGACAGAAGTTGGTTTTTTATGTACTTTCCTAAAATTAGGTTGATCGACAACACCCAATTTATGGGAAACCTTTATGACAATGGGAGTAAGTATTAAACTGACAATCATTGAAAAAATGATTAATAATAACGTATACATCAGTTCACCTTCATTATTTTAAGTCTTTATATTTTTGAATTGGAATTTAAAATCTCTATAAATATTCCAAATATGAAATCATATTTGGAATGGATATACACATGTATGTTTTTAAAACATAATTAAATTTATATATTTCGAGTAATTCTATAAACGATTCAATTAAGTCTATAATACACGATGTACTTTTAGTAATACAAATAGTAATGTAATCATTAGTAAGATTCAACGCAGAAATTCACTTTATTTTTTATAGAATAAACAATTTATTTATTTTACAATCACTCAAATAAGTATTCTAACATGAATTTTAAACAAATGTTATTAATTTCTGAATATCAATGATGACAAAATGTAACTTTTCACTTACAATGACTAAGTGTTTATTTAAAGGAGCGTAAGAAAAATGTTTGAAGCGATAATTTACAATATTGCGGTTACTGTCGCAGGAATTTATTTATTCCACCGATTACAGTACTCTGAAAATAAAAATATGGTATTTTCAAAAGAATACGTCACGATTTTAATGACCATTGTAGCATTATTATTATCTGTAAAGCCTGTCCCTATCTTCAATGAATATGTACTCTATTTATCTTTTGTGCCGATTTTATTTTTAGGTAGATATACAAATATGGTTTATACAGTTTTAGCAGCGTTTATCGTGTCTTTAGTTAATGTATTAATTGGCGATTTTACGATTATAACTGCAATGATTTTAATTGTAATAGCCATCATTGTCGGAGCAATAGGACCATTTTTAAAACAAAATGACATCATCTCATTACAAATACTCAACTTAATTACGCTAGTCATATTTGTCATCTTGTCATTTATCAGTCCATATTATGAATTTAAAGAAGTGTTATACATGATACCGTTATCGTTCATTTTAACAATCACTTCTTCGATTACATTCGTAGATATTTGGCATTTCTTCTCTTTAGTAAACCGCTATGAGAATGAAGATAAATTTGATTATTTGACGGGTTTAGGCAATGTTAAAGAATTCGATAGACATTTGAATGAAACAACACGTATTGCAGAAGAAAATGATGAAAGTTTAGGTTTACTACTCATCGATATTGATGGGTTTAAAGATGTTAATGATATGTATTCACATGATTCAGGTGATGCTGTATTACGACAAATCGCACAATTACTGAAAAACTACGTCCCAGAACAATTTAGCATTTACCGTAACGGTGGCGAAGAATTTTCTGTAGTATTATATGACTATACGTTAGATCAATGCGTTAAATTAAGTGAAAGTATCCGTAAAGGCGTGGAACAATCTACTTTCCATTTACCAAATAAAGAAATGATTAAATTATCCGTTTCTATTGGTGTTGGATACTTAACTAAAGATGATTATAAATCTCAACGTACTGTCTTTAAAGTCGCAGATGATATGTTGCATATGGCTAAAAACGAAGGACGTAATCAAGTCATGTTTAATCCTATTGTTAAATTATAACTAAATAAAATGAAACCATTTTTAAGAATCTAGGACATAAATATCTCTGACTAAAAAAATAAGGGCCAATTTCTATTGAGAAGTAGAAATTGACCCTTTCTTTAGTTTTATGAAATTTTATAGCTCTTTAAGCTACCATCTCTCTTATATTCAATGATATTAATATAAAACCAAGTCCTTGTTTAACTTTATTTATGCCTCAAACTGATATTCGAGTGAAAACCAAAATAGCCTTCAAAAACCAAAATCTGGTTCTACATCAATTTTTCTTTAACTGTAGATTTTTTAGTTTCTGGTTCTGAAAGCCTTTGGTTAATATTGGATTTTAAATATTCCCAGTTATAATTCTTCATTAATTAAATCTTCGATTTCTTTATTTAAGTGAGTTCCTATTAAATCTATTTCCTCTTGAGTTAAATTTGTATCACTTTCTTGTTTAATATCAGGTATGATTTTATTTTTTATAAGTTCATTGTACATTAACTTTGAATTTTCATTCATTTTTGTTTCGTAGTTTTGGATACTTCTTTTCCATACAAATGTATATTTATTGGCATTAGCTCCTACCTTTGTACCATGAATAAAAAGAGATTTGTCATCAAGGAGAGATTGTTCAAGACACTGACTATGAAATTGAATAAAAAGTGATGACAATAAAGCGTCAGTTTTAGGGTTAACTCTAAAGCAATTGATTGCTTTAGAGGGAGGTATTTGGTTTTGAAAGAGGCAACTCGTTAATTTAATTTAGTTGTGTTTATTAAATTATACGAAAATGCCTTGTTTTTTGAATATTAATATATTGAACCGATTTTGCATTGTGCTGACGCCCGGGGAATAGTATGTGTGAGAGACTACAGGCTCTAGCCATATCCCCAATGTATTTCATCGCATCGTTCTTTTGAAAGTATAACTCTAAAAATAGTATTGTATATATACCAACACTCGTAAGATATAACAATGCATAAGCATTCCTTCAATATTTTTAAAATTAAACATATCATTTACAAATTTAAGTTTGTTACAATATAGGATGTAATTATAATAACAATCTATACTGAAATAAATATTATTGAAAGTTACCTTAGTACACGGTAAACTTTCTATTGATTTATGAAAAATTTAGGAGGTGCCCAGCTATGTCTGATTCGATCACTATCATTGATGAAGATAAAGTGATTGACGTTGTACTCATTGCAGGCAGAATATTGCTTGAAAGTGGTGCTGAAACTTATCGTGTTGAAGATACGATGAATAGAATTTCAGCAAGTTTTGGCTTAGATGATACATATAGTTTTGTCACGTCTACAGCGATTATTTTTTCACTCAATAATAGAACAAACACGAGACTTATCCGTATACGTGAGCGGACGACTGATCTAGAAAAAATTGCATTAACTAATAGTTTATCTAGAAAGATTTCTAATAATCAGTTAAGTATAGATGAAGCAAAATCTGAACTTATACATTTACACCATGCATCATTACAGTTTTCATCTATCACTAAATTTTTTGCTGCTGCCATTGCATGTGGTTTTTTCTTATTTATGTTTGGCGGTGTTATGAATGACTTCTTTTTTGCAATTCTTGCAGGAGCTGGTGCATTTTTAACTTTTGATTTTGTTCAACGTTATATACAAATAAAATTCTTTTCGGAATTTATTAGTGCTGCGGTTGTTATTACAATAGCAGCTACATTTTCAAAATTAGGCATGGCAGCAAACCAAGATATTATTACCATTGCAGGCGTCATGCCACTAGTCCCTGGTATTTTAATTACAAATGCTATTCGAGACCTCATGGCAGGCGAACTCATCGCTGGTATGTCTCGTGGTGTCGAAGCGGCGTTAACATCATTTGCTATAGGTGCTGGTGTGGCAATCGTTTTATTAATATTTTAAAAAGGAGTGCTCAAATGGTCATTGGCTACTATGTTTTACAATTTATTATTAGTTATTTAGCGACAATGCTCTTTTCTGTTATTTTTAACGCAACCAGACGTCTCCTTTTGGCTTGCGGTTTCGTTGGTGCTATGGGATGGATTATATATAAAGTGACACTTGATATTGAACTAGGAAAGGTAATGGCTTCGTTCCTAGGAAGTTTTATATTAGCAATTATGAGTCATACCATGAGTAGACGTTATAAAAGACCAGTTATCATTTTTATTGTGCCTGGCATCATCCCGCTCGTTCCTGGTGGACTTGCCTATGAGGCAACACGCTATTTAGTGAGCAACCAATATACACATGCTGTTAATACATTTCTCGAAGTAACACTTATTTCAGGTGCAATTGCCTTTGGTATTTTGTGTGCAGAGATTATTTATTATCTTTATACACGCATAAAACAACACATTGGCAAAATGAATGGTAAAATATATAAGAAATCATATAATATGAATAACAGAGCATAAGGGGTGTTTTTATGAAAAATGATATTATTGAACGACTTACAAGATATGTCAAAATTGATACACAATCTGATCCACATTCAAATTCAACACCTTCCACTAATAAACAGTGGGATTTATTGAATTTATTGAATGACGAATTAACTGATTTAGGTCTAGAAACTGATGTTGATGAAAATGGATACTTGTTTGCAACATTAGAAAGTAATGTTAACGAAACTATTCCAACTGTTGGTTTTCTTGCGCATGTTGATACTTCACCTGATTTTAATGCTACAAATGTCAATCCACAAATTATTGAGCAGTATGATGGAAAACCCATTCAGCTCGGCGATACAAATCGAGTTTTAAGTCAAGATGTCTTTCCTGCTATGAAACAAGTAGAAGGACATACTTTAATGATTACAGATGGCACATCATTATTAGGTGCAGATGATAAAGCTGGTGTCGTTGAAATTATGGAAGCTTTAAAATATTTAACAGCGCATCCAGAAATCAAACACGGTCGCATCAGAGTAGCGTTTACACCTGATGAAGAAATTGGTAAAGGACCACATGCATTTGACGTTGAACGTTTTAATGCTGACTTTGCATATACAATGGATGGCAGCCAATTTGGCGAGCTACAATATGAAAGTTTTAATGCTGCAGAAGCGATTGTAACTTGTCACGGTGTTAATGTTCATCCAGGTTCTGCTAAAGATGCGATGGTCAATGCTGTGCTTTTAGGTCAACAATTCAACGCTCTTTTACCTCAAAATGAAGTACCTGAACGTACAGAGGGTTATGAAGGCTTTTATCATTTAATGAAATTTGATGGCGATGTTGAGAAAGCAAAACTTTACTATATTATTCGTGATCATGATAAGCATGAATTTGATTTACGTAAAAAACGCCTAGTAGAAATTCAAAATGATATCAATAGTCATTTTGAAGATGCGCCAATCGAAGTTGAAATAAACGATCAATATTACAATATGGGAGAAAAAATTAAGCCAAAACCACATGTTATAGACATTCCTAAACGTGTCTTTGACCAGTTAGATATTCCAGCTAATACTGAACCGATACGTGGTGGCACAGATGGTTCACAACTATCATTTATGGGATTACCAACACCTAACATTTTTACTGGTTGTGATAACTTCCATGGACCTTTCGAATATGCTTCTATCGATGTCATGGAAAAAGCTGTAGATGTCATAGTAGGTATCGCTCAAGAAGTCGTACAAACTTATCAAAAGAATGATTAAATAGAAATGACTCGGATATAGCGCTCATTTTATACATTTTAATGCTTGTCATCCTTGTCGGAGTAGGACAACGAAATCTTTTCAAAAAATTAGATTTCTGTCCTACTCCCTTTTTTATTTTTGTACCTTACAGTTTGGATTGTTCATGCTATTCCAACACATATTTCGTATCAACCTCAAACTTGTATTTGTTAATCAGACGATACCACTGGGAGCCAACATTATGGTGGTGTTGTTTTTTTCATACGTATGTGTATTAAAAATAATTTTATAAAATTTATGTCTTATAATTGTAACTTCGAATACCTGCTGATTTTTGTAGAATTTAAAAAACCGTCAATTTCTATATGATTATAATAGAAATTGACGGTTTGGCATTTATATTTTATTTATTAACATCAAACTGTGTTTTCAATAGCTTAATCGCTTGAACTGTATAATGTCTAATTTGAATTCCCATTTTAAAATCTGTAAAGGATTGAGGCATTTCTATAAATGTATTAAACATTGCTGTTACACCCATCGATTCAAACAAATCAAACTTATCATCTGTTGCGCAAATTGCGATTGATGGTTTGTCATGTTTTGTAGCTAGCTCTGCTAAGCGAACGGTAGTCGTTTCTAAAATTTGATCTTGTTCGTTCACACCTTCACCAAAAATTATTAAATCTGCCTGTTGAATTAATGACTCTAAATGTGTAATTTGGTCTACCAGTTCATGACTCGTCATAATCTCAGCATTGTATAAACCATTCAACATTGCAGCTATACCCCCACCAGCGCCGCCTCTTTGAATAGGCCCTAGTGCGATTTTCAATTCAGCTTTAAACATCTCACTTAAATACCATATTAAATTATCTATCTCACTTGCTTCTTGATGCGAAATTTGATGCGTTTCATACGTTTGCATGATTTCACTATTTTTACCATATAATTTACTGTCAAAATCTGACATAAGTTGGATTCTAATCTCTTTCAACTTAGGATTAACTTGAGATACATCTATACGACGAATATATTTTAAAACACGACTGCCTTGTGTAACGTCGATTTCTTGAGCTTCGTCATCATAAAATTTAGCACCGAGTGCTTGAAGCATGCCAGCACCACCATCAAAACTACCAATAGCACCTAGCGAAATAATTAAATGTTCAGCACCATTTTCTATTGCATCAAGTATAATTTCACCTAAACCATAACTCGTTCTTTCTATAATTGGACGTTGACCTTTTAAAAATAGATTACCTTCAATAATTGTCATGCCATTATCAGTAATACCATAAACAGCTTCTACTTCATTCATATCTGCATCATGTGCAACCACTCTGTATTTGGTACCTGACTGCCATAAAAAGACAGAATCCATCAGTTCATGCCGACCATTAAACAACGGTACTTGAACAATATCAGCCTTCTCTATTTGACTAGCAACCGCTTCTTCTACATATCGATTGGCTTGATAGCTAGATATAATACCATTAAATTCATCCATTGCTACTAATACTTTCATTTTGTCACCTCTAATATTAATATTACATTGCAATTTTCATAGCTTTATTTTTAAATTAACGTGATTACCACACCTTATAAATTTATAACTTTCAAATAGCTGTGATTCGTTGATATATTTAATTCAGCTGTACAGCACTCAAACAAGTATCATTTCACATTGTGTTATATATTTGGCACAAATCATATGCTACTAAATCACTGGTAAAAATATCATCACACTTAAAGTTGGTATCACGTTCAATCATTGTATTGCTGATAAATACAATAGTTACATAAATAACATACATTTGTGCGCATAGACGCATTACTAATTCAACTTTATATTATACATGTCAAAACACATTTTTTCACATTATAAGAAACGCTTGTTAAACCTTTTAATATAACTTAAAGCTTAACAAGCGTTTCTTTATTAAATATTTATTTTTTTATTCTTCAGCACCTGCCAAAGATTTTACATTAATATGATCGTGACTTGCATTCCAAATCGCTTGTCCCTTCACAAAATAAAATGCTTGTGGCGATTCATGCTTAACATTTGTTTTTTCTTCTATATAATCTGATAAAGCCCTCTCTTGTTGTACGATTAAATAATAACCGTCCATATCTCTTTCATATAAAAATTTGTTAAATTGATCAATTGCATTTGCTGAAATTGGACATGTTTCACTATGCTTCAGCACAAATACATATTTATTTTCTTCTAAAACTTGCTCAAACTGGTCAATCGAACTCAGCTTTATAGCCATTCTATTCACCTCTAAAAATATTTAACACACCACATTGTCTCTAAAAGTGTGAAATTCCAATGATATTCACATATCATTGTTTCCAATTATACACAATTCCCTTTTTATTGTTAACAGTTTATTACAAATCTCATAACTTAACCAATTAATTTATTATTGATATTTTTCTTTTAATTCGGCATACCGTTTATTAAATTCCTTATCATAATGTTTTAAATCTTCACTTTCTTTTGGTAATTTATTGATGTCTATTTTAGCTATTGCTTCACCAATTTCAATTGTTTCTTCTCTTGTTTCGTAATAATTTTGTAAGCTATAGTACATCTCAATCGTGTTTTTACGCGCATCATTCACATAACCATCTGTTATTTCTGCCTTATTTAAGTCTTTAATTTGTTTTTTAATTAATGGCATGATTTGAGTTTCAATAACTTGTTTCTCTGATTTAGCATTTGTAGAATTGGATTCTTTTTCCGCTGTATTTTTTAAATCTTTGTTATTTTGTTCCAATTTCTCTTTAAAGCCTTTAACACTTTCACCAGCATTATTAGCTTTTTTCATGTTTTCTTCTACTTCTGATCTATTCTTTTCAAAAAGTTTTGTATAATCTAAAATATCTTCATTCGCTTTAACTGCTTGGTTGTATAAATCAACAAATGTTTTAACTTCCTCGATGGCGGCTTTTTTCTTTTTGACAGAAGCTAAATATTTTGATTTTAATTCCTTGGTTTCCTCAGAATTTGCTGGCAGATGCTTTGTAGATTTCTCATATGCTTCAAGTTTAGGTGTTAACTTGCTATTCAAGTTATTTTGCAATTGATTGAATTCTTTTTTGTTTTTATCAGTCATATCTGTTTTACTTAAATCATTAATGTTTTCTAAATCAATAGAATCCATTACTTTATTAAATTCCTTTTCTTTTTGCTTTACGTCAGTTAATGTACTATCGAAATCTTTAAATTCGTTAGCACCTTCATGTCCGCAAGCGACAAGTACTACAGCAAAACAAACTAATAAAACAAAGCACATTAATTTTTTCATTTCTGCACTCCTTATCATTACGTATTATACAGAAACTTATTTAACTTGAAAATAATATATGATATATTATTCCAGAATTTACAGTTTAACAATTTATTTTGATCATTTAAAGGAGTGATTTAGTTCAATGCATTCAGATGTTCAACCTTTTATCAATGAAGATATACACCAAACTTTTATTAAACAATATCAGATGCTACGTCATAAATTATTGTCACTCTTAGATACACCTGTGAAAACAACCCATCATATCGGGGGGACAAGTCACTTCAACTACCCTACTGAACCTATTTTAGATGTTTTAGTTGGCGTCAATAATTTACATGATATAACTGCTTTAGATGAAAAAAGATTAAATTATGAAGGGTTTTATAGACTTCATCACCCATATCACAAAAAAGTAGTTATGGCTCAATTTAATAATCTCATTGATTTAAGACAAATTGCTCGATTACATATTGTTCAAATAGATTCACAACTTTATAATGATTATCTGAAGACAAATCATTATTTAACAATAAATCCATCTTCAGCAACCAACTTTGGAAAGCAAAAGTATAATTTATCGACAGACGCAGTACCAATTCGTGAATATGAAAATCAAAAACAGTTACTTTTTAAACAACTACTCCGAAAAATTAATAAAGATTTATCGAATGCACACAACTAATCTTTATTCACTAAAATAATAAATGAACTTAATCGTTTTCAATAAAACGATATACTATTTAGCAAACATGTTAAATCATTGGTATAATGTATAAATGAATTCAACAGGAAAGGATGTTCTATAATTGCATAAAGATGACATCTTAAAAGAATTAGAAGCAATAGTTCCAAAAGATATTATAAAAGTTGACGAACCGCTAAAACGCTATACCTACACTGAGACGGGAGGTCAAGCTGATTATTATTTATCTCCAACCCAAAATGAACATGTCCAAGCTATCGTCCATTTTGCCTACACAAATGATATACCCGTCACATATTTAGGTAATGGTTCAAACATCATCATCCGTGAAGGTGGCATCAGAGGAATCGTTATCAGTTTACTTCAGTTAAATTATATTGATGTTTCCGATGATGCGATCATCTCAGGAAGCGGTGCTGCAATTATTGATGTGTCACGTACTGCACGTGATAATGCGCTCACTGGATTAGAATTTGCCTGTGGTATCCCAGGTTCTATTGGTGGCGCTGTATTTATGAATGCAGGTGCTTATGGTGGTGAAGTCAAAGATTGTATTGATTATGCACTATGTGTTAATGAAAAGGGAGAGCTAATCACACTGACAAACAAAGAACTGGAGTTAGATTATCGTAATAGTATCGTCCAAAAAGAACACTTAGTTGTATTAGAAGCTGCATTTACATTAGCGCCAGGCAATTTACAAGATATCCAAGCAAAAATGGATGATTTGACTGAGAGAAGAGAAACGAAACAACCTTTAGAATACCCATCTTGTGGTAGCGTCTTCCAAAGACCACCAGGACATTTTGCTGGTAAATTAATACAAGATTCAAACCTACAAGGCTATCGTATAGGTGGCGTAGAAGTATCTAAGAAACATGCAGGTTTTATGGTAAACGTTGATAAAGGTACTGCAACTGACTACGAAGATTTAATCCATCACGTGCAAAAAACGGTTAAAGCAAAATTTGATGTTGAACTTCATCCAGAAGTTAGAATCATTGGTGAACATCCTTTTGAACGTTAGGAGTGTTATAAAATGCCGAAAGTATACGGTGCAACTGTAGATAATGAAACACGTTGTACACACTACCATACACCATTAGATGTAATAGCAATTAAATTCAAATGCTGTAATAGATACTACCCATGTTATAAATGTCATAATGAGGACACCTCTCATTCAATACAAAGATGGGATGCTGATGAATTTAATACAAAAGCTATTTTATGTGGTGTATGCAAACACGAAATGACAATCAATGAATATATGCTGATTGAATCGTGTCCAAACTGTGATGCACATTTTAATAATCGTTGTAAATATCATTACAGCACTTACTTTTCTATATAATTAACGCTAAACAAAAAGAGCGACGCAGAAATTTATTTTCTAATCAAATTTCTACGTCGCTCTTTTATCTATTTAAACCATTGTAAAATAAACATAAACGTGACATACACAAGTTCATTCAAACGCTATCTTTTATTATGCGTTTATTTTGTCCTTTACAAATTGTACAAACGCTTCTGCATCACCTTTTTGTATGTTTTTCATCGGCATAGGCCCAATATTAAACGTAAAATGAATGCGACCGTCTTCGTATGTAATTTTCTCTACTTCATCATAACCAATACTTCTATAATAGAATTCTCCATTCATATCTACATTCAAAATAATACGTTCATTTGTAGCAATAAATGCACCTTCAAATTCTGTAGAACCTTGTACAGAATACTCTATCGTACCTAGAACACTAGGTCCTTTCTTTTCTGTTGGAAATAAATCATTTGGGTTTACATTATCTAAAATCATTTTTATGTCACCTACTTTTACTATTTTTATTCATTATACAAGTTTTTAAATCAATTTATTACTTAAGTGCTCAACTCCATTCTAGTATTGAGCCAACCAAAAAACAATTGAGATTAGCCTAGTTAGATTTTATACCATCTTACAAGCAGGAGGAATCATCCATATCAAAAAAGCAGTGAATTCACGATTAAAGTGATTTTCACTGCTTTGAGTATGCGTTATTAAGACAATCCCCACTCATGTCTATTATTATTTTTTATCTATTGCTTTTTCGACTTCTTCAATTTGTTTAATCGCAGTTGTTGTCGAACCACTTGAGAAGTACCAAAGTTTTGGATCTAATTCATATACTTTATCATTTTTAATCGCATCAACATCTTTGATGACATCATTACTCAATGCTTTTTTAGCAGTAGATTTACCTGCTACAGCTTGTCCTCGGTCCATCGCAAAAATAATGCCAGGATTTTTTTCTGCAACATATTCATTTGTAACATTTTGGCCATGATTACTTTCTTTAATTTCTTTATCTGCTGGTGTAAAGCCCATAGTATTAAAAATCATAGAACCGAAACGTTCCCCAGGACCAAATGTTGATAATTCACCTTCATTTACTAACAAATATAACGCTTTTTGGTCTTTTAAATCTTTTGTTTTTTCTTTCATACTTGCTATTTTATCTTCTAATTTTTTATTAAGAGACTTAACTTTGTCTTCTTTTTGATAAATTTTACCTATTTTTTTAGCATTTGCTTTAAGCGACTTAACTTCATCTTTATTATCTACACCTATGTAAACAACTTTAGCATCTGGTGCAGCTTTTTTAAATTCATCTAAGTTTTTTTGGTTTGCTGTACGTCCAGATATGAATATCACTTCTGGTTTTGCTTCTGCAACCTTGTCAAAATTAACTTCTTTTAAACTACCAGTATTTAAATATTTATCACTTTTAAATTCACTTAAAAAATCTGGTAATGATTTAGCATCTTCACCTTTAGGAACTGCTTTAACTTTATCTTCAAGTCCTAATTCTTTTAATGTATCTAATGCACCATAATCAAACACAACTGCGTTCTTAGGATTAACTGGAACCTCAACTGTCTCTTTTACAGATTTAGCATCACTTCCATCACGTTTTTCTCCATTAGCTTTATAATCATTTTCTATCTTAACTGTTTTATTTGATTCATTGCTATCTGATTTTGTATCCGATGACTTTTTGTCGTCTGAGCCACCATTATTACATGCTACTAATAAAAACATTAAACCTATTACCATAAACAAAGCAAACTTCTTCATATGTTTAATCCTCCTGGAATACTAAAGTTAATCACCATTTCAATATGCCGTTTAAAATGAGCAACGTTGCAGCTGCATCACTCCCTTCAATAAAAATCATTCCATTTTAAACGGATTGTAAAATAGATAATTCATAATCTGCTGTTTCTTCATCAAAATATACACAAATGCGTTGTCCGCGAATTTCTTCAATTTTAACGTCCATATCATACAATGTTTTGAGCGTATTTTCTTGTATAACTTCATCTTTAGTACTGGCTTTAACCATTTCTCCATCTTTCAATGCAATGATGTCATCCGAATAACACGAAGCAAAATTAATATCATGAATCACAACAACAATTGTTTTATTGAGTGATTTTGCGAGTTGACGTAACGTTTTCATGATTTGAACTGAATGTTTCATATCTAAATTATTTAATGGCTCATCTAGTAAAATATACTCTGTGTCCTGTGCTATTGTCATAGCTACATATGCACGTTGTCGTTGACCACCTGATAATGTTTTTAGGTAACGATGTCTTATTTCTTTAAGATTCAATAACTCAAGTGCATACTCAACTTGCGCCCGATCTGCTTCATTTAAGCGGCCTTTTGAATACGGAAATCTTCCAAAATTTACGAGTTGCTCAACAGTAATATTTAACTCAGTATGATTAGCTTGTTTCAAAATCGATAATTTTTTAGATAATTCATTACTCTTAAATTCAGAAATAGCTTTCCCTTCAATCTCAATAGTCCCTTTATCAAAATCGATCAGTCGTGTAATTGCTGAAAGTAAAGTACTCTTACCTGCACCATTTGGACCTATCATTGAAGTTAAACGCCCTTTACTTATATCTACGTTAATGTCATTTAAAATCGTTTTATCTTGAATGGTTTTATTTAAACCTTGAACTCGTATCAATTCGCATGTCTCCTTTTAATTAATAGATAGATAAAGTATGTTCCACCTACCAAGTCAATAATGATACTCACTTGCGTCGTCGCTTCAAATAAATTTTCTACTACGCCTTGTGCAATAAATAAACTCAACCAACTTAAACAGATTGTTGCCGGTAATATATATTTATGTTCATAGGTTTTCATCAATTCATGCGCTAGATTAACTGTTAACAATCCTAAAAATGTAATCGGACCTACCAATGAAGTAGAGACAGATACTAATATCGCGACAAGTATGAGCAGTAATCTTGTAATCATTTTATAGGACAAACCTAAATTTATTGCTTGGTCTTTTCCTAATAAAAGCACATCTAAATATGGTATCGCAATCACTGTAATAATGATTAAAATAATTAATATAACGCCGCACAACATTACCAATTTACTATTGGAAGCATCAAAATTGGCAAACATTGAACTCTGAACTGCTAAAAAATCTTCAGGATTAATAATCAGTTCTAAAAATCCAGTTATACTTCTAAAGAAAGTACCTAATATGACACCTATGAGTAAAATTAAATATATCGACACATCGCCAATTCTAAAGATACCTTGAAATAATAATAATGAAAATACAATCATAACCAACAGCGAAGTAGCAAAACTTAAATATATATTAGTTACAAATGCAGACTGTACGCCAAACACAAATACTAGTAATACTTTCACAAACATATATACAGCATCAAGTCCCATAATTGATGGTGTCAATAAACGATTCGTTGTAATCGCTTGAAAGATAACTACTGAAGCTGCAATTGCTCCACCTACCAATATCATGAGCACAAGCTTTCGAAAACGACTGATAAACTGGTATCTAAAAATTTCAAAATCAATACCGATGAAAAGATATATTAACGCAGCACTTAAAGTGACAGCTATTAATATCATTAACTTTGATTTAGCACTAATTTGCATAATTGTGTCTTCCTTTCATCAATAAGATCAAGAAAATAATCGTGCCAAAGACACCAATTGTTAAACCAATATTTATTTCATATGGGTAGACAACAATCCTACCAATTATGTCAGAAAACATAACAAATACCGCCCCTAACATTGCCGTGTGAGGTAATGCTTGCTTTAAGTGGTCACCTCTGAATATTGACACAATATTCGGAACAATTAGACCTAAAAATGGTAGTGTTCCTACTGTAACAACTACAAGTGCTGTTATAGTTGCAGTTATAAATAAACCAATATTTATTATTTTTTCATAGTTGACGCCTAAGTTATTACTAAAATCTTTTCCCATCCCTGCAATCGTAAAATGATTGGCGAATATATATGTAAGTATCAATAAAGGAATGCTTAAGTATAATATTTCATATCTACCGCTCGTAATGATGGCAAAGTTTCCGTTGAGCCAGTTACCTACACTTTGTACAGTATTGGTTCTTAGAGCAAGAAAAGTTGCTAAACTAGACACAATACCACCAAGCATAATACCTAAAAGTGGAATAAAAATAACATCAGTGAATCGTATATATTGAACTAATTTAACAAATAAAAATGTGCCACCAATACTTAATATCACCGCAAATATTAATTTAATAATAATGTTTTCTTGTGGAAAAAATATCATTGATATCAAAATGCCTAACTTTGCCCATTCCATAGTCCCTGCTGTCGTTGGACTCACAAATTTATTTTGCATCATCTGCTGCATAATAAGGCCAGAAAGTGCTAAAGTGCTTCCAGATATTAATATACTTATTGTTCTAGGAATCCTACTAGACACGATGATATTTAATTGTTCGGGCGTTAAATGAAAAATATCAGTAATTGATACTTTACTAACGCCTATAAATAAAGAAAGGATAGTTAAAAAGAATAAAATAATAGCTAAGACAACACCATTGAGTAAAAATTTCATAGTGAGTAATTAATCCTTTCATAAACGTCATGTTTTATTGATTGTGATAATCATTATCAATACCTGTAAGTTAAATTTTATCATCTTTGCATGTAAATTCAATAGCTATAACAGAGATTATCAAAACAATTCTCTATTTATGTCAAAATTTTCAAAATAAAAACAAAAACTTTTAGCCAAATGCATTTTTTAAATTTATGTATTTATAGAAATTTTTGACGTTTCAGTTGACAAACTAATTCAAATACTAAATAAAGTTAAATACGTGCTTGAATTAATTGTATTGCATAAATGTGTAAAATATTAGTGCAACGCGCAAAACTTTAATAAATAAAAAACGTCAATCTCTATATAATTCCAATAGAAATTGACGTTTGTTGGTGATTAAAATTGATTTATATTTCATTCATCTGCTATTAATAACTTTTACATTATGATAGTTTAAGCAAATGTAATTTAGTCTTCAAAAATAAAATCTTCATCTTGTAATGCTTCAACATTTAGCGCTAAAGTATAACCATCGCCTTTAACAGAGAAGAAATCATGGTTTTTTGTAGATGTGTCTAATGCATTTTCGATGATCGGATTAAATTCTCTTTCTTCAAAGTACGGATCAAATCCGAGGTTTGATAGTGCTTTGTTACCATTATATCTTACATAGTTAAGCACATCTTCAGTTAAACCGATATCATCATATAAAGATTGTGTATAAGAAACTTCGTTTTTATATAGTTCATCTAATAATTTATACATTTCTTGGTCTGCTTGCTGTTTTTCACTTTCAGACAATTCATTGCGTAAACTTTGTGCGTCCATACCAGTAAATACACCATGAATTGATTCATCTAATAAAATTTTACGAATAATTTCTCCTGAAGTCGTCATTTTACCTTGTCCAGCTAAATATAATGGATAATAGAAACCAGAATAGAATAAAAATGTTTCTAGAAAAACACTTGATACACGTGCAATATATTGATCATAAATAGATGCTTCTTTTCCCCATAATTTATGATAATTATTTACAATTTTATCCGATTTGAATTTCAAATGTGGTTCTTCTAGGACCCATTTATCTAATAAATAGTTTGTTTCGCTAGATGGCAATAGTGTTGTAAAGATGTGAGAATAACTTTTAGCATGAATTTGTTCCATCATCGCCATAAAGGAATAAACCGCTTTTTTACGTAAATCTGTAGTATGTAACATAATTAATGGCATACCATCATCTGCTTGGTGTGTATCCAAACCAGTTAAACCTGCCAATGCCTTTTTAAATGCATTTTTTTCTTCATCAGATAATGTTTTCCAACTTGCAATATCTTTTGAAACTTTAAATTCAGTTTCTACCCACATTTGCGAAATATTTTGTCGCCAAAACATATTTGTCATATCTTCTTGAGTATTCCAATTGACTGCTTTCATTTAGATAATTCCCCTATCTAGTAAATATTTGTTTAATTTATAAAACACAGAAAGTGGGACAGAAATCTAAATATATTTTTAGATTTTCTATCCCTTTGCATAAGTGACTATATTTCTCTAATGTCGATACACTTTGATTTAAATGACATTCACTTAATGCCTCACCTTTTTGTATTTAAAACAGATGCGTTATTTCAAGATTCATAGATCTTTTTCATTAATTAAAAAGTTTCGTTTTATATTGCACAGCTTGTACATTCTTCAACACTTAATAATTTATTTCTAGTGTAATATAAAGATTTCAATCCTTTATGATGTGCATAAACATATAATCTAGATAATTCACGTGTTGATATCTCTGAATTTACATAAAGAATTGTAGAAATACCTTGGTCCACATGTGTTTGGATCGTAGCTATTAAATCAATTAATTTCATTTGATCAGTATTAAATGCAGATTTATAGTACCACATTGTTTCTGGTGATAAGAAAGGCATTGGATAAAACGTTTCTGCATTACCATAAGTACGACGTTCAATTTGATCAACTATCGGCATAACTGAACTTGTCGCATTTTGTACATAAGAAATACTTTGTGTTGGTGCAATCGCTAAACGATATGCATGGAATAAACCGTGAGTTTCAACTTCTTTTTGTAATGCTTTCCAATCTTCAGGTGTAGGAATTTCTAAGCCTTCAAATAATTTACGTACTTTTTCATATTTTGGTGCAAATGTTTGCGAAGTGTAAAACTCAAAATATTTACCATTCGCATAATCTGTCTTATCAAAGTCTTTAAATGTTTCTTGTCTATCTTTTGCAATTTCCATGGATCTTTCAATTGAATAGTAGTTCATCATCATGAAGAATATGTTAGCAAAATCTTTTGCTTCTTCAGATTCATAACCAATTTTATTTTTAGCAAGATAACCATGTAAATTCATAACGCCTAATCCAACTGAATGTAACTCGCTATTAGCTTTTCTAACACCTGGCGCATTTTGAATATTTGCTTCATCACTAACCACTGTCAATGCATCCATACCTGTATGCACTGAATCTTTGAATTTACCTGATTCCATAACATTAACAATATTTAAAGATCCTAAGTTACAAGATATATCACGCTTGATGTCATCTTCTGTACCGTAGTCATTAATAATAGATGTTTCTTGTAATTGGAAGATTTCTGTACATAAATTACTCATTTTAATTTGACCAATATTAGAGTTAGGATGTACTTTATTCGCATTATCTTTAAACATTAGATAAGGATAACCAGATTGTAGCTGTGTTTGTGCAATCATATTTAGCATTTCACGAGCGTCTTTTTTCTTTTTATCAACATTTGGATTGGCTACTAAACTTTCATAGTATTCATCTAAATTAATATCATCTAACGTTACACCATATTCATTATAAACTGTATGCGGTGCAAACATATAAAAGTCTTTACCTTCTTTTGCCAACTCAAAGAATTTTGAAGGTACAATTAAACCAGTAGAAATAGTAGATAATCGCAAATCTTCATCTGCGTTAACTTTTTTAGTATCTAAAAATTCTTCTACATCATAATGGAAAATATTTAAGTACACCGCACCAGCACCAGGACGCTGTCCTAATTGGTCTGCATAGCTAAAGCCACCTTCAAGAGATTTAGCAACAGGTAATACGCCTTTTGCTACACCTTTAATGCCTTTAATCGCTTCTCCTCTTGCACGCAATTTAGATAGGTTGATAGCAACACCGCCGCCAATTTTACTTAATTGTTTTGCAGTAGAATCTATAAAATTGATTGAATTTAAACTGTCGTCAACTTCTAATAAGAAACATGACACGAGCTCACCACGACGCGCACGTCCCGCATTTAAAAATGTTGGCGTTGCTGGTTGGTAACGTTGTTCAATCATAGCTGAAATAAGTTGTCTAGCTGTCGGTTTATGACCATTTGCTAAATAAAGTGCAACAATCACAACATGTTGCTTATAATCTTCTAAGAATTGTGTTTTATCATTTGTCTTTAGCGCATAATCTTTAAAGAATTTACTGGCCGACATATAACTTGCAAAACGAAAGTCTATACTTTTAGCATAATCTGTAATTTCTTGTAAATCTGCTTCTGAATATTTTTCAAAAACATCAAAATAAAAATCGTTATCTACAAGATAGCGTAAACGTTCAATTTCAGTATCAAAATAGATTGTCTTATCTTGAATCTCTTCTAAATAAACTGCCAGTGCTTCTTGATCCTTTTCCAAATTAAAGAAACCATTATCTTTTCGTTTTGTAACCTCATTATTTAATTCAATATGATTGTATTTCTTCTCGTCCATAATCTTCATTGAAATTTCCCACCTTATCTTTAAATTCATTTATATCGTCTGCAGTGCCCTGTACTTCAAACTTCAATAATAGTGGAACTTGATATCGTTCCGAAATTGATCGTCCAGCTTTTGCGAAATTTTGTCCCCAGTTACGATTTCCGCTTGCTGCAACAGCTTTTAACAAATCATCATTCACATCTAAAAACATTTGAACTGGTTGGGGTACCTCACCAAATCCTATTGTTCCAGTGACCAAAACGAATGGTTCCTCTATTCTCTCTGAACAATTATTTTGCGTGATTTCCATAACATTTGTCAGTTCGGTTTTTTTTATAAATCTGCGCACATTGCCGGAAAACGAAAAATATACCACTTTCATTGGATCACCTTCTTTCTAATAGATATACGTAAGTTGGAAAATCAAAAAATGTAAGGCTTTCGAGGTGTTATTATTTGAATGTGTTTTAAATGATTGAAGTAACCACTATATATAGTAACTAGTAAATCTATAAGTAGGTATGTAAAAACTCAACATTTAAGTATTAATGCCTTATTTGTCATTATTCAAAGCCTAAAACTGTGTGATTTTACTTAAAATTTGATTTATTATAAATAAATTGACCACATACTAAAACACAATATATTGTGTTTAGTCCTGGCCAGAAATACTATATTATGTGTTTCATTATACATAACTCATCGCCTTATTAAAAGTCTTTAATTTATGACAAAACGATGAAAACAGTATGAAAATGGCACCAATTCAACTTTAAAATCAATTTAAAAAATTAAAAAAATATTTTTGTCTTTTTTAGAGTCTCAATGCTTGCTTTTTTTAATTTTTTCTTAAGCCTTGATATACCTGCATTACTTCATCTATCCTCATATATATTGCGCTTCATCTATTATATTTTTAAACTAATTACTATGCTAAATTACTTTTAAGTTTCTCGATTATATACTCTCCAACAGAACGTTTGTTCGTATATCGTTTTAATATATTTCTACTTTGATTTCAAGCATATATACATTTTCTAATTAACTATGCTAATATAGATACGTTAAAATTTTAAAATTGAGGCGATGTATGTGAATCCAAAAGTAAAAGGTATTATTGCTATTCTAATTTCTGCAGTTGGCTTTAGCTTTATGTCTGTTTTTTTTAGATTAGCTGGAGATCTCCCTGTCTTTCAAAAATCATTGGCAAGAAACCTCGTGGCGATGTTTATACCTTTGTATTTTATATTTAAATATAAGCAACCACTTTTTGGTAAATTAAGTAGTCAGCCTTTATTAATATCTCGTTCTGCGCTTGGCTTGATTGGCGTTTTATTAAATATATATGCCATCGACCATATGATACTCAGTGATGCAGACACATTAATGAAATTAAATCCATTTTGGACGATACTACTTAGTTTAATTTTCCTAAATGAAAAAGTACGCAACTACCAAGTTTTTGCTATGATTATAGCCATTTTGGGTATGCTATTCGTTGTAAAACCTGAGTTTTCATCATCAATGATACCAGCGATTGGTGGATTGTTATCAGGTATCTTCGCAGCAAGTGCCTACACTTGTGTTAGAGCATTAAGTAGCAGAGAAGCACCTTATACGATTGTTTTTTATTTTTCTTTCTTTTCTATAATAGTTCTCATTCCATTTACGATTTTTACATTCGAACCAATGTCTGTCATGCAAGTTGTTTATTTAATTGGTGCTGGCTTAGCTGCAGCTGCTGGTCAAATAGGTATTACTTTAGCATATAGTTTTGCACCAGCAAAAGATATTTCAATATTTACGTACGCATCTATTATTTTCACTGCGTTATTTGGTTTTATTTTATTTGGCGAATCACCAGATTTCTATGCAATTTTAGGTTACATCATTATCATTGGTGCAAGTTACTATATGTTTGAAAAAGCAAGACGCCAACCGCTAACAATTCAGAAAAAAGAACAAAAATCTAAATATTAAAGGAGCAATTACGATGTCTGAAGGACGTAAACAAGAAGATTTAAATGACATTACTTTACTAGGAAACCAAAACAATAAATATGATTTTGATTATCGACCAGATGTATTGGAATCATTTGATAATAAACATCCAGGCCGTGATTATTTTGTTAAATTTAATTGCCCTGAGTTCACATCTTTATGCCCTATTACAGGTCAACCTGATTTTGCTACAATTTATATTTCTTATATCCCAAATATTAAAATGGTAGAATCTAAATCATTAAAATTATATTTATTTAGCTTTAGAAATCATGGTGATTTTCATGAGGATTGTATGAATATTATTATGAATGATCTCATCGACTTAATGGATCCCCATTATATAGAAGTTTGGGGCAAATTCACACCTCGTGGTGGTATATCTATAGACCCTTATACAAATTATGGCCGTCCTGACAGTAAATATGAAAAAATGGCAGAACATCGTTTAATGAATCATGACCTCTATCCAGAAAAAATAGATAATCGTTAATTTATTCCTACTATGAATAATCCACTCGAACTAAAAATAATTCGTGTGGATTATTTTTTTATTTATTTCATTTAGATATTAAAACGCTTACTTATATAATTTTGTACTATTGATATATACACTTGTTATTTAAGTGAAAACATTATAAAATAAATCCAACCATTTAGGGGAGGGAAATTATGAAACAGATAAGTTACACGCACGAGGAAATTATGAAAAGTACTCCGAGAAAGGGGTTTTTCGGACATCCAAAAGGACTAGGTACACTGTTTTTCACTGAATTTTGGGAGAGATTCAGTTATTATGGTATGAAAGCGATACTAATATATTATCTTTATTATAGTGTGGCTGAGGGTGGTTTCGGTTTAAGTCAAGCCGTGGCAATGCAAATTGTCGCAATTTACGGAACTTTAATTTATATGTCAGGTGTTATTGGGGCATGGATTGCAGATCGGATAACCGGGACACAAAGCGCTGTCTTCTACGGTGGATTCTTGATCATGATCGGGCATATTTTATTGTCCTTACCTAATAATTTAACATTAGTAATGGTTGCGCTCGCAGTCATCATTGCAGGTACTGGTCTATTAAAGCCAAATATTTCATCAACTGTTGGTGAACTGTATGATCGTAATGATGTAAGACGAGACGCTGCATTCACATTATTCTATATGGGTATTAATTTCGGTAGTTTATTTGCGCCATTACTTACAGGTTATTTACAAACTAGAGTGAGTTTCCATGCAGGTTTCTTAGTAGCTGCTATCGGTATGTTCTGTGGCTTAGTAGTATATGCACTAAAACGTAAAGTGAATTTAGGTTTGGCTGGTCGTAACGTGCCGAATCCTTTAACTAAACCAGAAATCAAAAAGTTCGTATTATTTAGTTTAGGTATTGTTGTATTATTTTTAGCATATTTATTAATTCTACATTTAAATAATGCCTTAAGCTTAGAAAACTTTAGCTTTTTAATTACCATTTTAGGTATCGTATTACCAATCTACTTGTTTATTAATATGATTTTACATAAAGACGTTACGAAAGATGAGCGTTCACGTGTATATAGTTACATACCATTGTATATTACATCTGTTGCTTTTTGGATGATACAAGAACAAGGGTCAACGATTCTCGCAACATTTGCAGATAAAAAGACACAACTCGAAATGTCTGTATTAACGAATGGGTTAATTGATTTTTCAATTCCTGCCTCATGGGCACAATCTTTAAATCCATTGTTTATTATTCTCTTAGCGCCAGTCTTTGCAACGCTATGGGTTAAATTAGGTAAAAAGAATCCGCCTACAGTACATAAATTTGCCTATGGCGCAATTATCGCTGGGTTATCCTATCTAGTCATGATTATTCCATTAGCTACAGGCAATGACTTAATAAACCCATTATGGCTTGTACTCAGTTTCTTATTAATTACTATCGGTGAACTTTGTATATCTCCAGTCGGTTTATCAACTACTACAAAGCTAGCACCAGTCACATTCACGGCGCGTATGATGAGCTTGTGGATGTTAAGTAACGCAACAGCACAGGGCCTCAATGCTCAACTTGTGGTTGTATACACAAAAATGGATCAAAGTGATTACTTTATGTATTCAGGATTAGTTGCAGTTGTTATCGGCGTTATATTATTGATTATTTCACCAAAAGTAAAACGTGCAATGAAAGGTATATATTAATCACTTAAACGATAATATTTTTTAATAAGCAATATAGAGATCTGATTTCAAAGATTTCTATATTGTTTATTTTTTGTAAAAATACACTGTCGTCAATTTAAATATCCTTAAATAAAAATTTATGCTTATATACAGTGATAATAAATCAGAATATTTTGAATATTGTTGTTTTGAGAATATTATTGAAATTTAATTTAATTAAGCGTAAAATCATTTTTATACATTCTTATAGGGAGTATGAAAGGACGGGGAATGTTTTTTATGCAAAATCAAGATAAAGCCCATGAACAAGCGGTTCAATCTATTCCACAAAAAGGATTTTTTGGACATCCTAAAGGGCTAGGCGTATTATTCTTTGTTGAATTTTGGGAGAGGTTCAGCTACTACGGTATGCGTGCCTTGCTGATTTTCTACATGTATTTCGCTATTAAAGATGGCGGACTCGGCATGGATAAAGGCACTGCACAGTCTATTATGGCAGTATACGGTGCACTGATATACATGACATCCGTGCTGGGTGGATGGATTTCCGATAGAATTACGGGGACACGCGCAGCAACATTTTACGGTGGCGTGTTGATCATTATTGGACATATCTTCTTAAGTTTACCTTTAGATATTATAGGACTATTTATTTCTATGTTCTTTATTATTGTAGGTTCTGGTTTAATGAAACCAAGTATTTCAAATATTGTCGGTAGATTATACCCTGATAGAGATACACGTATAGATGCTGGTTTTGTTATATTCTATATGTCTGTTAACTTAGGTGGATTAATTTCACCAATTATTTTAGATCGCTTTGTACATACAGGGAATTTCCACGGTGGTTTCTTAATCGCTGCGATTGGTATGGCACTTGGACTCGTATGGTATATATTTTTCAATAAAAGAAATTTAGGGCAAATTGGTTCAAAACCAACAAACCCATTAAATAAAAGCGAGAAAAAGAAATATAGCATTTTATTTGCTGCAATCATCTTAATTATTGCAGTAGTATTATTAATTACCGGCTTAACAGGTACATTATCATTTAACTTAGTTAGTACAACGGTACTCATACTAGGGGTGGCATTACCAATCATATATTTCACAATTATGATTCGAAGTAAAGAAATCACAGATGATGAACGCTCAAGAGTAATAGCATTTATACCACTATTTATACTCGGTGTAATATTCTGGTCTATTCAAGAACAGGGTGCCAACGTACTTAACCTCTTTGCGTTTGAAAGCAGTGATATGAAATTAAATATATTTGGATGGAAAGCTGATTTCGGTCCTACGCTCTTCCAGTCGATTAATCCATTATTTATTGTATTACTAGCACCAGTGGTTTCATTGATTTGGGCAAAAATGGCTCGACGCCAACCAAGTATAGCCACAAAATTTGTTCTAGGCGCAATATTAGCAGGTGCTTCTTACATAATGATTGGTTTTATCGGTCATTCAGCTGGCGGTACCGATATTAGTGTCAACTGGGTTATTTTATCTTATATCATTTGTGTAATCGGTGAACTTTGTTTATCACCTACAGGTAACAGTGCAGCAGTTAAACTTGCTCCAAAAGCTTTCAACACACAGATGATGAGTTTATGGCTGTTAACTAATGCCTGTGCACAGGCTATAAATGGTACATTAGTAAAACTAATCGAACCTCTTGGACACAAAAACTACTTCCTATTTTTAGGTAGTATTGCAGTTGTAGTTAGTTTAATTGTTTTAGCATTTGTACCAAAAATCATCAAAGGTATGCGTGGCATTAAGTAGCGCATGGAAAAGGCCCTCTTCTCAATTTATTGAGTTAGTGGGCTTTTTCCATGCCCTAAAGCTCAGATAAACATCGACCTAATTATCCTTGTATAATAGTGCGAAGAAATCATTTGAAATGAAATAGATGTTTCGCCCGCCAAAATATATTTATAACTATAGAAATATGGGTAAAGTGAATAAGCAACAAAATTTAAAAGAATATGGTGAAAAAATTGGAAAATACTAAATTCAAACACGGTGTCTTATTTTATCATGAATATAGTGGTATTAAAGATATATATCGAGGACTGGGAGATGTAGCAGCTTCTTTAACTACGTTTTGTAAACATCTGTCAATCCAACTAAGTGAAGATGAAGGTGATATCATAAGATTTTGCCAGAAGATTAAAGACCAAAGTTACAGTGACGATGTAGATATCATTTTTCTCCTTGGTGGAGATGGTACTGTCAACGAATTAATCAATGGTATGATGCAACATGAATTGAATATCCCTATTGGTATTATTCCAGGTGGTACGTTTAATGATTTCGTTAAAACATTAAACCTAAGTCCACGTCATAAAATAGCCAGTCAACAACTTATTCAATCAGAGTTACAATCTTATGATGTTATGAAAATAAATGATCAGTATGCACTAAACTTTGCTGGATTGGGTCTCATTGTTCAAAATGCAGAAAATGTTCAAAATGGCAATAAAGACATTTTTGGGAAATTGAGCTACGTAGGGTCTACTGTTAAAACTTTACTTAATCCAGAGCACTTTGATTATCAATTAACCGTTGATGGTAAAGTCATTGATGGTAATACTGCCATGCTTGTTGTTGCTAATGGGTCATTTATAGGAGGCAGTCGCATACCATTAACAGACCTTTCGCCTAGTGATGGTTATCTGAATTTATTTATCTTCAAAGAACACAGTTCAAGTGTACTGAGTGATATATTTAAGCAAAGAGACAGCATGAACTGGAACCACATGACAGAAGGTATTCAGCATTTATTAGCCAAAGATATCAAAATAGAGACTAAACCTGAAATGAAAGTAGATATCGATGGCGAAATTGCATTAAAAACACCCATCCATATCGAAGTTATACCAAAAGCAATTCAAATTTTAACGTTACCTGAAGACACACCTGATAATGAATATGAATAAATACACTATATATAATGATTAATAAAAAAGGACGAATCCACATACATATGGATTCGTCCTTTGAATTTAGTGTTAAATCATATTTACTTACTTGAAATATAGATAGCCCATAATCTCTCACTCATGACATATTCAGATGTCCGCACATTTTAAGTAAAGCATCATTAAATTTCATATTTAAACACCAAAAACACATTCATGTCATTTATATTATATATCGTAATCACGATCCCCTAAGAAATATTTTTCAACATCATACCAATCATTCACGCGTGTAAAACGATCATCGTTAACATTATGTGATGCTGTATACATAATTGGTTTACCAGTAAATATAGCTAACTGACGAGGGTTGTCATCTATGAGATAATCCGCGTTCACGATATCTTTACGACCACAAAAAACAAAGTGCTGTGAATCTAAAAACGGAAAATACTCTCTTAACCATGCATATTTATCATGAAACGATGTAGGAACGTCCATTGCGGCAGTCGCAATATAGACATCATAATACTCAGTTAGTTTTTTCACCACTTCTTGTGAATGTGCCATCACTTTTAATTTTTTGAAAAAACCTGGTTCGCGTAAAATTTCATGCAATAACCCATCATGTTCAGGCATAGCATGACGTAATTTTTTACCATCCAACATATCATATGTTATTCCTAAATCCGTACGTTTATTCACATCTTCAATCAATGCACCTACTGTATCAGCAAGTACTTCATCCATATCAATAGCAATTGATTTTCTAGTCATCTCGTACTCTACTCCCTTTTAAGTTCTCGTTCATTAGCAAAGATCACGCATGATTACATTAGTCATCTTAGAACATGATCTTGTTTATCACTATTAGTATAGCAAAAAACGTTCAATGAAACCAAAATTGTATATGAGCATATCATAATATACTATATAAATTAATTATTTTCATTATATAGTTTAAGCTTTATACATTTTAATTTATTGAACGTTATAAATACTACTTTTTATAAATCAAAGTTATTTAATACTTCGATCATTTTATCATTTTGCTCAGGGAAACCAATCGTAATTCTGACACCATTCGGAAATTCTCTTGTAATGCACCCTTGTTTTAACAATGCCTCATATAATTCGTGAGGTCGCGACGTATTCACAAAAATGAAGTTCGTTTGGCTTGGATTTAATTTATGACTACTAACTGAATCAAAGAATTTTGCTCTTTCTTGTGCATTTTTTTCACGAATAGAATCTAAATAATCTTGATCTTCTAACGCAGCAAGTGCAGCGTGTTCTGATAATCGACCTACATTAAATGGTGGTCGTATAATATTCCATTTTTCAATCGCTTCTTGAGCAGCAATCACATAGCCAATACGCATGCCGGCTAATCCATATGCTTTAGAAAATGTTCTCAGTAAGAAAGCATTTGGAAATTGCTCTTGTAAAGCTAATGAATTCGGAAAGTCTTCAGCTGTTGCGAATTCAACATAGGCTTCATCTATAATTACCGGTATATCTTGAGGCACACGTGATAAGAATCGTTGCAACTCTTCATGTGTAAAGTATGTGCCGGTAGGATTATTAGGGTTACACAACCATACAAGTTTAGTGTAGTCATCCACTTCAGAAAGTATGCCTTCTAAATCAAATCCACCATCTTTTAGTGGGACTTGTACAACATCTGCCGCTTCAACTATGGCATTATGATAATACTGACCAAAAGTCATTTCACTTGTAACAATTTTATCTCCTTGGGTTAAAACAGCACGTGAAATCATTAATATCACTTCATCTAATCCTGCACCAAATAAAATACGTGCTGGGTCAACATTCAAGTGTTCACTTATCGCTTCTTTAATTAACGGAGAACCCGTTTCAGGATAAAATTGCAATTCATCTAAATGATGTTTGATTGCGTCTTTCACTTTAGGTGATGGTCCATATAAATTTTCATTAGAAGCTAATTTATAAAGTTCACCCTCAATCCCGTATTGTTCTTTTAGTGCTCTTGGTGATAGACCTGGTTGATATGCTGATAATTGTTCGATTTGTTTTTTCATTGTTGATTCGGGCCTCCTTAAATTTACAGAAATTTCAAAACTTAGTAACCATTATATACCTTATTTCCATTGAAAATCAATGTAACTTAATTTTTAAAGCTAGAATTTAATCAAATATAAATACGAGTTCAACTTAATGCATTTTTGTCCGTAATAAAATGCATTGTTAAACTCGTATTGTCTTATGAATTAATCAATTAAATGATGTTTCTCTAGATAGTTTTTAGCTACTTCATATGGATCTTCTTTTTTTACTGTAACTTCATAATTCATTTGTTGCATATCTTCATCAGAAATCTTACCTGCTAATTTATTAAGCGGTGCTTTAATTTCAGGATGCTCTTTTAAGTACGATGTTTTAAACATAGGCGCACCTTGATATGGAGGGAATACTTTTTTATCATCTTCTAATACAACCATATCGTATTGTTTTAATTCAGCATCTGTTGAATATGCGTCGATTAAATTAATATCTCCGCTTTCAACTGCTTGATATCTTAATTTCGGCTCCATCGTCTTCACGTCACCGAAATCTAAATCATATGCTTTTTTAACAGCTGGGTAACCATCCTCACGATCATTAAACTCTAATGTGAAACCTGGTTTAATTTGATCGCTCACTTTGTTTAAGTCACCTATCGTTTTAAGATTATGCTTTTTCGCAAAATCTTTTTTCACCGCTAATGAATAAGTATTATTATATTGCATTGGTTTTAACATAGTCATATCGTATTTATCTTCTAAACTTGATTTTGCTTGTTGATATACTTTATTTTCTTGTTTAGACTTCAAGTCTTCTTTTGTTAACTCTCCAAGTACAGTACCCGTAAACTCAAGGTAGCCATCTATATCGTCAGACTTCAAGGCATTAAATAGGAATGAGGTTTTCCCCATGCCATCTTTCACTTCTACTGTATCATCTGTTTCTTCTTCAATTAAAATTTTATACATATTTGTAATTACAGATGGTTCTGACCCAAGTTTACCTGCTAATGTAATTTTATCCCCTTTTTGAGCAAACATTGGTCCAATAATCACTAATAACAGTATTATAATAATTGCACAAAGGGAAATAAGCAATTTTTTATAGGACAGTTTTTGCATATAACGTAAAACTAAATCAAATAGAATTGCTAATAAAGCCGCAGGAATCGCACCAATAATGATCAATGATGTGTCATTTCGATCTATACCTAAAAGAATCAAATCACCAAGACCTCCTGCACCAATTAAAGCTGCTAATGTAGCAGTACCGATAATCAATACCATAGCGGTTCTAATACCTGCCATAATTACTGGCATGGCTATTGGCAATTCCACTTTCGTTAATCTTCGTCCTGGCTTCATACCGATACCCTTGGCTGCTTCAATTAACGAGCTATCTACCTCATTGATACCTGTGTATGTATTTCTTAATATCGGCAACAATGCATAAACTACTAATGCGATCACTGCTGGTACCTTACCAATACCAAACAGCGGTATCATCAAACCAAGCAAAGCTAATGATGGTATTGTCTGTAACACGGCAGCGATATTCATCACAATCTCAGAAACCTTGCGTGTCTTTGTGAGTAAAATGCCCAGGGGTACCCCAATTACTGCAGCAATGAGCAATGCAATAAACGATATTTGGATATGTTCAAATATCGTAGTTAACAATTGTCCTTTCCGATCTGAAAGTGTATTTATTAATTCATTCATTTTTGACTACCCCCTGTATGCTCCGATAGATATTTAAACATATCTTCGCGTTTAAGCACATGCTGTGTAGCAGTTGAATCATCATTAATAATGATTGCATCGTGGTTAGCCAAATCACTATAAATGCTTTTAATAGACGCGTTACTATTAACAATAGGATAGCCTTTGGTAGCTTCCTGTTCATTAATTGTTAATTCACCAATAAGTTCTGATAGTTTTATATCTTTTTCTATTTTCAGTGATTTATCCCCAACAAATTGTCTTACAAAATCACTTTTAGGATGATTAACCATATTGTCAGGTGTATCTATTTGCTCTACTTGTCCTTTGTTTAATAAACAAATTCTATCAGCTAGCTTCATCGCTTCTTGTATATCATGTGTGACAAAAACGATTGTTTTTTTAATTTTTTGCTGTAATGCTATTAAATCATCTTGCAGCTTTTCTCTGCTAATTGGATCTAATGCACTGAAAGGTTCGTCCATCAGAATAACTGGTGGGTCTGCAGCTAATGCACGTACTACACCAACACGTTGTTGCTGTCCACCTGATAATTCATCTGGTTTTCTATCTTTAAATAGTTCTGGCTCTAAGCCAACCATCTTTAATAACTCGTCTATACGTTTATCAATATCTGCTTCTTTCCATTTTTTCATTTGTGGTACTTGTGCAATATTCTCTTTTATCGTTAAATGCGGAAATAATGCAATTTGTTGTAAAACATAACCAATATCCCAGCGCATTTCATAAACTGGATAGTCACTAATTGGTTTCCCTTTAAAATAAATAAATCCCTCTGTTAATGAAATTAAACGATTAATCATTTTTAATGTTGTTGTTTTACCACAACCTGAAGGTCCGATTAAAACAAAAAATTCACCTTCTTTTATATTAAAGCTAAGATTATCTACAGCTTTCTTATCCCCATAACGTTTCATAACATTTTTAAATTCTATCAATTTGTCACCCTCACTCTTCTCATTGCCTTTACTATCAGTTAAAAAAATTCACATAGTTAACACATAACCGATTTACTAACACTTTAACCCTTTTAATCATAGTTAGATAAAACAAAAACGAAGTTAATTCAAACTAGTCAATAATACTATTACATTTGTGCCTGTATAGTATATTAATAGTTGTCAAATTAACTTCGTATTTTTTGCAATCATTTCAATGTAAAATACTAATACCATTAAAATTAAGTATATGGGATTATATATTCTAAAAACAATTATTTGCTCAACTAAATTTGAGCTTTATAAGATTGTATTGTTTCTAAAAATATTGGACAGTAGTGTTTTAATTTATAACTTCCAACACCATCAATTAATATCATATCTTGTTTTGATTCTGGTTTTCTCTTAGCAAATTCTTCCAAAGTAAAATCTGAGAAAATGCTTACTGGTGGAATAGTTAATTTTTCACTTAATTGTTTACGTACAGCAACTAATTCATCGAATAAAGCACGGTCTACACCTTCTACAGTGTTGATGTTAACCTTTTCTTTTGATTTGCGTTTAAATGGTGTTGTATATATCGAAATTTGGTTATTAAGCAGTTCCTTTACAGAAACATCACAGGTTAATATTTCATCGTGTTCATTCAAAAATCCTTTAAATCGCAATTCATCAATAAGATGACTGAGTTCAGAAGTCGTATAGTTTTTCATAATACTATGCGTTGTCAATTGATTATAATCACAATAACGAATGTAATCAGAGTCTTCGCCCCTTAAAACTTGAATAATGACACTATAGCTTTCTTGCTGTTTCATACGTGCAATACAACTCACTATCATTTTAGCTTCGTTCGTCATGTCATATGTTTTATTTTCTCTAACACAATTACTACATTGTTCACATTCTTCTAGTTTTTCATTAGGTTCAAAATAATGTACAAGTGTTGCTTCTAGACACTTTTTAGTTTTTGTATATAGCAGCATTTTATTCAATTTTTCACCCATTTTTTCTTTGTAATCATCGTCTGCTTTTGAAGATGAAATGAAATATTGGTGTAACCCAATATCTCTATCACTGAATAAAAGTATGCAATCACTCTTCAATCCATCACGACCAGCACGCCCCGCTTCTTGATAATAAGACTCTAAATCACCAGGCATATTATAATGAATCACAAATCGCACATTGGATTTATCAATCCCCATACCAAATGCGTTCGTTGCTACAACGACACGCACGCGATCATATACAAAATCATTTTGCGCTGCTTCACGCTCTTTATTGGATAAACCAGCGTGATATATTGTGCTACTAATTTTATTATTTTCAAGTGCTTCATGTAGTTCTTCTACTTGTTTACGTGTCGAGCAATAAATAATGCCTGCTTCTTTTTGATGTTCTTTAACATATTCTAGTACGAACTTTTGACGTTGATACGTTGGATTAACTTGAAATATTAAATTACGTCGTTTCGTACTTGTTTTAATTTCGTCATGCTTGTCGATATTTAAGCGATCCATAATATCTTTTTGCACTTCAATTGTAGCCGTTGCTGTTAATGCTACAATTGAAAAATCTTGTGGCAAGGCAAAAACCTTATGAATAACTTCTTGATAACTTGGTCTAAAATCATGTCCCCATTTTGAAATACAATGGGCTTCATCAAAGGCAACTAAATGTATATCTAACTGCTGTAATAAACGCATAAAGTTAGCATTATCAAAACGTTCCGGTGCAACATATAAAAATTGGATTTCTCCACTTTTTAGTTGTGCTTGAATGTCTTTTTGTTGCTTTTGAGTCAAACTACTATTTAAATATGCTGCGCGAATCCCCATGGCCTTTAATTGATCAACTTGATCTTTCATAAGTGAAATTAATGGGCTGATTACGATTGTCGTACCACCCAACATTAACCCTGGCACTTGGTAACAAATTGATTTTCCCCCACCAGTTGGTAAAACGCCAAGCACATTACGATGATCCATTACTTTAGTTATAATTTCTTTTTGACCTGGACGGAATGTGTCATAGCCAAAATAATGTGATAATGTTGCTTCCATGTTATATAATCCCTCATTGTTCTTTTAATTCTTCAAGTTCGCTCCATCTTGTTATATCTTCTTCATACAACATATTAAGATTTTGTTGTTCTTCATTTAATTCTTTTACTTTAGCATAATCAGAACTTGCTTCAACCATTTCTTGTTCGATTTCTTCTAATCTGTGCTCGGTTGTTTCAATACGCGCAATTATTGTTTCATATTCTTGTTTTTCTTTATATGATAAACCTTTTTTCTTTTTCTTTTCATACGTTGGTTTCACTTTAGCTTGTTGTTTTTCTTGCGTTTGTAATTTATCTATCTCTTTTTTATATGCTTCATAGTCATCAAAATTTCCTATGATACGTTCTATTTTTCCATCATGAATATACCAAAATTCTTGAGCAACTTTATTTAAAAAGTAGCGATCATGACTCACCGTGATAACTGTGCCGCCAAACGTATCGATATAATCTTCTAAAATAGTTAACGTTTCTGTATCTAAGTCATTAGTCGGTTCATCTAATAATAAAACATTAGGTTGATGCACTAATAATTTTAATAAGTACAATCTTTTTTGCTCTCCACCTGATAATTTATAAACTTTTTTACCATGTGTTGCACTTGGGAATAAAAAGCGTTCTAATAATTGCGTAACTGACACAGCAGTTCCATCTTTTTCTTTCGCTACTTCACTTTCCTCACGCAAATAATCAATCATTCTGATGTCCCTGTCTAAACGAGCTTCAGTCTGCCTGAAATAAGCAACTTTAACGGTTTGACCAACTTTCAATTCCCCTTCGAACGCCTGGTCATCACCATTCAAAATATTTAACAATGTTGTTTTACCAGCACCATTTGGTCCAACGATACCAATTTGTTGTCCATTTTGAATAATTTCAGTGACATGTTCAAATAATATTTTATCGCCTATACGTTTTGACACGTTATCAAGTTCAAAAACTTGTTTACCTAAACGTGAATACGCAAGATTTAAAGATGCTTTATCTTGTTGTTGTTGATTTTTCACATCGTGTTCTAAATCTTTAAATCTATTTTTTCGTGCTTGTTGCTTTGTAGAACGCGCTTTTACTCCTGCACGCATCCAAGCTAATTCTTGTTTATATAATGCGCGCTGTTTCGCTTGTTGTTTTTGCTCAACAATTTCGTTTTCAGCACGTTGTGCGATGTAATCTTCATAATTACCTGGATAAGCAGTTAATTTACCACGATCTAATTCAATAATGCGAGATGATACTTCATTTAAAAAGTAACGATCATGTGTTACAAACAGCACTGTATGCGGATACTGCTTAACATAATTAATTAACCAGTTGATTGACTCAAAATCTAGATGGTTCGTAGGTTCATCCAGAAGTAATAAATCCGGTTGCTCTATAAGTGTTTTAGCAAGACCAACACGTTTTTGTTGCCCACCTGAAAGTTCTCTCACTTTTTTAGTCGTATCATTGATGCCTAGCTTTGATAAAATAGTCTTAATTTCAGCACTATAATCCCAAGCTTGATATGTATGCATTGCTTCTTGTGCTTGCATCATTTGTTGAAAATCTGTCTCATTCTGCGTCTCACTATATTTTGTTACAGCAGCTTCATATGAGCGAATCACCTGAAGTGTCTTTGTCTCTGACGTTAATACCGCTTCAAAAACAGTTAAATCTCCTTCAAACTCTTGTTTTTGAGACGAATAACGTATGCGATATGCATTAGGATGTGAGACCTCTGCCTCGAAATCTTCATCCAAACCAGCAATTACTTTTAACAAAGTACTTTTGCCTGTACCATTAATACCTACAAGACCTATTTTTTCTCCTTCAGAAATAGACAGATGTAAATCATCGAAAATGATTTTATCAGCGTAAGATTTATGTAAATGTTCAATTTTGTAGGCTTCCATCGTCCAACATCCTTTTTAATATCGAAAATTATAATTAATTCTGTTAAACTTAATTTCAGTTCTATATATTATACACCTTTTTGAACTCAAATGATACAAGGGAGCGTAGCTTATGTCAGATTTTTTCCAAGACTTACCTCCTTTTATCCAAGCACTAATCGCAGGTATCATCACATGGTTATTGACTGCATTAGGTGCTGCAGCAGTCTTTATATTCAAAAGAGTAAATGATAAAATACTGAATTCAATGCAAGGATTTGCTGCAGGCATTATGATTGCTGCAAGTTTCTGGTCTCTATTACAACCATCAATCGATTACGGTTCTGGTTCATCTTTTGCATGGTTACCAGCAGCAATAGGTTTTTTATTGGGCGGTTTTTTTATACGCGCGTTAGATTTAGTTATTCCACACATTCACCCAAACACCCAAGACACTAACCAATACCAAGAAGGTGTAGGAACGAAAAAACTCAATAAAAATACATTACTTGTATTAGCCATTACATTGCATAACATACCAGAAGGTCTGTCTATTGGTGTAGCATTTGGTGGCGTAGTAGCTGGTAATGGACAAGCAACTTTTTTAGGTGCACTTGGTTTAGCAATTGGTATCGGGATCCAAAACATCCCCGAAGGCGCTGCGCTTTCAATGCCTATCAGAGCAGCTGGTGCTTCACGATGGAAAGCATTTAACTATGGACAAGCATCTGCAATTGTTGAGCCCATTTTTGCTACAATAGGCGCTGCTGCAGTTCTTTTCATTACGCCTATGTTACCTTATGCACTCGCTTTTGCCGCTGGAGCAATGATATTTGTTGTTGTGGAAGAGCTTATACCAGATTCTCAAGCTAGTAATAACACTGATTTAGCAACATTAAGTTTAATGCTAGGCTTTACTATTATGATGATTTTAGACGTTGCACTTGGATAAAAGGTAAAAGAAAAAGAAATAACTTGGATCCATTCTTCAAATAAAAAATGATGAGCCTGGGACAATCGTCTCAAAATCAAAACAAACAATCTGGGGCATAAAACCCAGAAAATAGCACTCAGATGATTGAATTCAATTCATCTGAGTGTTATTTTTTTATTCAACACTTCGTATTGTTGCCTCGCTTTCATAGGGAGGGCAGCTTCATCCTATAATCTTCAGCTTGTCCCATTCCCTCATGCGTCTCGCCAAAATACCTCACATTTGTTCAAGAACTATATGTCTCAGGAAATCTTATTTTGAGAATGGTGATTTATACCCCATCTCTTTTTAGCATTTATTTCTTGTTATTTTAAGCGTAAGTACTTGCTCGTAAAATGGATTAATCCGCTATCCCGCACTTCTTAAACTTCACTCATATTAAATAATTTAATACAATCATCATGTGCATTATAAGACACCATTCAATACACTTGCATATATAAAAGCCCTAATCCATTATCTAAAAATGGATTAGGGCTTAAATAATTATTATTTTTTCTCTTGTCCTTTTGGACCTACTTCGTATTTATAATCTGATGGTTTCACTTTATCAAAGTCAGGATTATCATAAAATCTCAATAAGTCACCGTTTAAGACATCATCACTCATTTGCAAGTCTTTTTCAGCTTGCTGTTTACGTTTATCAAAATCACTAGGTTTTTCTGTTACTGGCTCATTATTTTTATTATCATATATTCTGCCATTTACATATTTGTAATCTTTCGTTACAAAGTCACCGTTTCTAAACGGTACAGTATCATTATGATCTTTTGATAATAAGTCTGTACCCATCATGAGATAATTCTTAGTATCAATACCCATTAAATGTAGTAATGTAGGCATTACATCTGCTTGTCCAGCATATGTTTTATCAACAGTACCTTCTTTACCAGGGATTTTCAACCAGAAACCTGTACGATTTAAATCTGTAAACTTAGCTGGTGTAATATCTTCACCTAATAATTTTTCCATTGCTTTGTTATGATTTTCTGAAATACCGTAATGGTCACCGTAAATCATGATAACTGAATCATCATAGACGCCTTTTTTCTTCAATTCATTTACAAATTGTTCTAACGATTCGTCCAAATATCTCGCAGTCTGTACATAACCGTCAACTGTTGAATCACCAGTATTTGGTTTATCAATTGATGCATCTTCTGGAGATAAAGTGAACGGATAATGGTTCGTTAGTGTAATCAAATGACTATAGAAAGGTTCTTTTTCTTTCGCTAAATAATCTGCTGATTCATCAAAGAATTCTTTATCTTTCAGTCCTAAATTCTCTTGATTTTCTTCAGACATATCATAGTACGTTGCATCATAGAATTTATCTACGCCGAAATGTTTATAAACTTGGTCACGGTTCCAGAAAGTTTTATAATCACCGTGCATCACGCTAGATGTGTAACCTTGTTGTTGATGCAAAATCGCTGGTAATGATTGGAACGTATTGTCACCTTTAAGTGAGAATGCCGAACCTTGTGGTAAACCATATAAACTATTATCCATTGTAAACTCTGAATCTGAAGTTTTACCTTGTCCTGTCTGATGGAAGAAGTTTGGATAGTATCTAAAATCTTCATTACCAGTAGAAAGTTTATTTAAGAAAGGTGTAACTTCTTCACCATTTACTTTTTTGTTAATCAAGAAAGTTTGGAAACTTTCTAAGTGTATTTTAATCACATTTTTTTTCTTAGCCGCTCCGAAGTATTCTGGATTCGGCTGTGTTTGTTTTTGTTTCGTATAATTTAAGACTTTTGTTAAATCATCTTCATTTGCTAATGCTTTTTGTTGATTATTTTGTATCGTTTTTACACCATCATAAACTGTGAAGTTATATGGACCTAAGTATTTAACTAAATATTTATGGTCGAATGTACGTGTTAATAATTCCGGACGATCAGATTCAGCAAAAGCTAGGTTTAAGAAAAATAATGCAACGGATGCTGCCATAATCACTGGAACAAATTTTTTGCTAAACACACGCTTGTCTAACCATTTTTGTTTAAATATTAATACAAATAAATAAATGATTGTATCGATAAAGTAAACAAAGTCATACCATTTAAATGAAGCTGATACAGCACCACCCATTGATTCAACATTACCTACTTGATTTAATGTACTAAAAGTCAAGAAGTCAGAGAAAAATCTAAAATATACAACATTTGCGTATAATAAGAAGGTTAAAATAAAACCGCCTATAAAGATAAACCAAAATGCTTTCTTACCTTTGAAGAATAAGAAAATACTCAATACTAATGCAATTAAACTATATGGATTCATTAATAAGATTAAATTTTGAACTAACCCTTTAACACCTAAAGAAAAGTCAACATAGTATGAAAAATACGTTTTAGCAGTAACTGTTAATACAGTTAAAATAAAAAACGCAAAAAGAGTTAGTTTCTTTTTGTGTAGACTCATGTCTGTTCCCCCGATATAAATTAATAAAAGTTGGTGCTAATACCTAGCCCAATTAAAATACTTTGTAATCATTGTTAATGTGTAGCTTATATTATCTAACAATGTCTTTATCGTTATTTGCGAAAGTTAAAATTTAAATAAGAAAAATAGGGTGACATCCTGTATCTTTCTTCTAAAACACATCTTTTTACCTTTTGTCACTAATTTATTTTTATAAAGTAGCAATTTTTATTTTTAATGAAATTTATTGATTCTTTTTGAAAAATTATATTTGTTGTAATGTAAATTATGTTAATGCGTTTCATTAAGTTTTACATCGTTTTTACACTGCATTCACTCTGTAACATCTTTGTAATAAAACGATTATAGTTCAATTAATAAATATAAAGCAATTCTTGTCTAATATCAAGTAAAAACACACTTTTTTTAATTAAAAACGCTGATTTAACCGTTTTATGAAGGTATCATTAACCTATTGTGAATACGTGATTAAAATAAGATTAAAATTTAAATTTCCTTTATAATTATACTTGCTCTATTTAATAAATTAATCAGGCCTTGGACCTATTTAAATAATGGTTAATTTATACTGAATGGCTTATGCAATTACTTAATCTTATCATATTCAACACGATCACCGTTTATAATACTAGATAAATGAGTACAAATATTTAAGAATTAATCACTGAATCTAAATGTTTATCGAATAATCACTAATTATGTATCACAAATAAAATTTCAGAACTATATTTTAGTTAAACATTTGTCTAAGATTTATGTATATTGAGAAAATCATCTAATGTAAAAAACCTTAGGTAATTTATTACCTAAGGTTTTTTACATTCTAAAATTCATTAACCAAAAGACATATTGATATAATAATTATTTTATGGATAAAAGATTTTTAATTTTAAATGCACACTTTCACAACGTATTACTATACAAAAATCCGTTTATTTTTTTGTGTATACTATTTTAACATTTCTAATTGCATTCTATACTCAATACCATGAAACAGTTGATTTAACCAATTGGTATATTTTATTAAATTCTTTTCTGCAGTTTCAACATCTATGAATTGAAACTTCAACTTAGTACCGGGATGTTTTTGGCCTAACTTCGTTAAGTGATAACTGGCGATTGTCCCTATTTGTGGGTAACTGCCTAATGTGTAATGATCATTTAACAATATAATAGGTGTACCGTCCCTCTTAACTTGAATCGTTCCTATTTGTACAGATTGATGTGCAGGCATATCTTCATAAAATGCTTTAACAGGTTGACCTTCAACATACATGCCCACCCTATTCGCTTTACTTGTCACTTTATATTCCCCATAAATAAAACGATTTAAAGCATCTTGATTAAAATCTTCTGTTCCTTTGTTTTTAATGACATGAAATACATCTGACATATAATTAAAAGAAAGTGCATAGCCATCTATACCCCAATCTGTTTGATGTGTATGTTCAAGATTCTCAAAAAGTTTGTGGTGACGTTCTGTATAATCACGTTTCATATTGATTTCATCGCCTTTTTCTAATTTGCGACCATTAAAACCACCTAGTTTAGACATAAAATCAGTAGATGTAGAACCCAGCCATTCGTCTAACTCAAATCCTCCACCAACGGCTAAGTAAACTCTTGAGGTCCGTGAAGTTTCTGTAAACTCAAGTACATCACCTTTTTCCATTAAATAAAGTTTATTAGGTAAGACTTTTAAATTAGAAGTTTTGGCTTTAAAACTGCCGCCACTTAATGCAATTAAAGTAGGTTCAGTGAAACGAATACTAGCCATTCTATTGGTCATTTCTAATGTTGCTTCATGTTTATCGTTGGCTACCAACCGATTAGCAATTTCATGTGACAATGGGTCTAAAGCACCGCTTGGGATTACACCATTGTGTTCAAAACCGATACGACCAAAATCTTGAAAACTTGAGAACAATCCTTCATTTTCTATTATGATTGACATGGTTTAAATCCCCCTAAATCCAATGCTTCTGCTGTCATAGCCTTAAATTGCACATTATCTCCTAATTTTAAAGTCGTAAAATCTGTTTGATGTGGATTAAATAATTCAACTGGCGTATAGCCTATCACTAGCCAATCACCATAAGTATCAATCGTAGTAATACCTGTTTTCTTACCTTCAATAATCACTGATCCCGCAGGAATAAATGCTTTTTTACCACCTGTGTGATTTACAAATAGACGCTTATCCATCCCTGTTAAATATGGAAATCCTGGAGAATAGCCCATCATTGATACGAAAAAGTTCGAATTTGTATGTAATTTTACAAATTTGTCAAAACCCATTTTATAATATTTTAGCAAAGACGCTAAATCTGGACCGAATTCACCACCATATACGACAGGTATTTGAATTGGTTCAGACGTCTCTTCTACATGTTTTATTTCTAATTGAACAGATTGCAACAATGCTTTCATATATAAAAATGGTGATTTTATGTTGTGATGTTTAATCATATCTCTGGCGTCATAGCAAATCATCATATCCGACTCTGTTGGCACAATTTCCGTAATAAAAGGATAATTTTTGTTAACAAGATATGTTTTTAACGCGAGTAAATCGTCAGTTAAATCTTTGGAGACTTCTTTTTCTATAGAAACCACAATTGCTTGGTCACCTTGACTGTATATCTTCATAAATTCACCTCATCTATTGTGACTATCGATAAAATACATTTAATATTTGTATTAAGTAGCGTATTAATTCTTTAACTAAACCATAGATAAATATCAACTGAATAGCACATGAAATAGTGACGATTAACTTAGTAGCAGAATATTTATGTTGATTCATTAAATAGGTTACATACCATTTTGTAAGGCCGATTAGCGCGATAATTAATAAGAGCCAAATCAATATCATTATTTTGCCTCGCTTGCTGACATTAGATTTTTTAAAACTCGTATAACTTTGTTGATCTTAATTCAACTCATACAGTTAAACTACATCTATGTGTGGCATATTTGATATTTCCAACTATTGGCATCAAACACGCTCACAACAACGTTTCATCACAATTATAAGAATTAAAATTAATATTTTTCTTATACTTTCTATATTCTATAGATTTATTACAACATCGGCAACCTCTCTCAAACTATTTATCAGAAAAACTTGAATTTGATTCCGCCTTAACTTTTGCTTAAAATCTGTCAAACTATAATCTTTTTCTATCAATTTACCTTTTTCTATTAATTCTTGTCTCTTACACCCTTTTAAAAAGTCTTCATTGTATGCTGGTGTATAATAATAGTTTCCCTCTTTGATCATAATATTTCCAATATCAAATTCTAATATTTTTCCTGATTTGTCATAGAGTAAGATGAGATCAGTTTCATGATTATGTGCTAAATGATCCCTATTTGTTGTTTTATTCGTAAGCACTCGTTTATCTTGAATTTGAGGTGAAGGTACAATTTTTGCCGTAAAGCTATCTTTTTGAGGTAATTCCGCAACTTCATATTTAAAAATACCGTTAGAGTGTAATATAATTTTCACTCTATAAGTTCCTGTAAAATATAAGCCTTTAATTTCCGAAATCGTTTTGTTCCATTGCGCATCTTCGAAAGTCATTTGGAATTGATTTGCCGAATGTTTTATTCTGTCGTAATGATACATCAGCCTTGAAAATTTGCCAGAATCTAATCGTAATGTTTCAAATAACTGCATTATAATCTCTCCAATATTTTTGTCTTATCAATAAATTCTTGCACTTCAGATTCTGGATCAGAATCAATGGTAATACCTGCGCCAACGCCATAAACAGCTTTCCCATTAATATATTGAATTGTACGAATAGGTACATTAAAAATAGATTTCCCATCAGGTAGCAATAAGCCTATCGTTCCACAATAACCATTTCTTGGTGTTTGCTCTAATTGTTTAATATATTTCATTGTGTTCAGTTTCGGTGCACCGGTAATTGAACCACAAGGGAAAATGGCTTCGAGAACACGTAATAAACACATATGATTTGGTAATTGTCCAGTTACCATGGATGTCATTTGATAAACTGTTTGATATTTTTCAATATGAAACGGTTGATATACTTTAACTGTTCCAGTATTGGCTACTCTACTTATATCATTACGCAACAAATCAACAATCATTACATTTTCCGCTCTATCCTTGGTAGAGTTTCTTAATTTTTCAAAATGTTCCTTATCTTCTAATTCTGTTTCTCCCCTAGCTATGGTCCCTTTCATGGGTTTACTTAATACAATATTTGATTGATTTTTAAAGGGCCCATATTGAAAAAATAGCTCTGGTGATAATGATGCAATTTGAACTTCTTCTGTATCAATCAGTGCAGAATAATGTCCATGATTCCCACCCTGTAGTACATGGTAAAGTTCAGAAATTGGGCCTTGTATATCATCGCTCAATCTTGTTGTATAATTAACTTGATATGTATTGCCTTCAACAATCGCTTTTTGTACTTGTTTTATATGTTCAATCATTTGCGCATGTGCATATTGAAATTCAAAGTTATATTTACGCTGATATGTGCCATTTTGTTCATTTATGCTATCATGTACTGCTTCAAATACATATGCAGCAGCATAAACAAATGCACTATCGGAAGTTACTGTTGCTAACTGATCATTAAAATAACTTGCCGCTTCATACGGTAAATATAAAGCTACATATTGCCCTTTGCTTTGATGTAATTCAGCAAATTGAATGACTGCTCCAATGTCCTGCTTTTGATATGCTATTTTTTTACATACACATTGTTTAAATAGATATTGATAAGTTTCGGTTTCGGTTTCATTTATGTAATATTGATAATTAAATTTTACTTGCATGATGTGCCTCCACAATTTCAATAAATAATTTAATTTGGTCGATACCGTATTCACTCAAAAATGATTCAGGATGGTATTGGACACCATAAACAGCAAATGCTCGATGTTCACAAGCCATAATAATCCCTTTATCATTGGTTGCTGTCACGGTTAGCTCAGCAGGAAATGTAGGTATATCAGCCATTAATGAGTGATAACGCATAACATTAAATGCTTTTGGTAAATTTTTAAAAATACCTTTGCCTGTATGCGTAATTAAAGTTGTATGTCCATGGATAGGCTTATAGTTCTTTACGATGTGCCCACCAAAATAACTAATAATTTGTTGAAACCCTAAACACACACCCAAAATCGGCACATGGTTCATAAATTGTGTTATGACTTCATTTAAAATCGGATAATCTGACGGCGTTCCTGGCCCTGGCGATATTACAATTGCTGAGGGTTTCATATTGATCAGCTTTTCTATATTAATTTCATCCACATCAATCACTGTGATTGCCTCTGTATAACATTGTTTGAGATAGTCCACGATATTATAGGTAAATGAGTCTTTATTATCGATTACAAGTAGCATTGAATCACCTCAATTATAATTATATATTGTTCTAATATAGTCATTATCCCAAATCTCAACTTGATTTTACAGCTTAAATGTATTATTCTAGTCACGGTATAAATATAACAGAGGTTTCTAGCTGACACCCTCTATAAAAAACTAGACACTTGAACGACGTCTATCTTTTTATAGAGATAGGCGTTTTTTTATGGCGTCATAAGTTTTATATGGCAAAGCTAGCACGATATTTTAAGGAGTGTAAACTATAATGACACAACAGCCATTAAACAATAATAAAGCCATCGTCGTTTTTAGCGGGGGCCAAGACAGTACAACCTGTTTATTTTGGGCAAAAAAACATTTTGATGAAGTAGTCTTAGTGACTTTTGAATATGGACAAAGGCACGATACAGAAATTCAAGTTGCAAAACAAATCGCCAAGGAGCAAGCAGTAGAACACCATGTACTTGATATGTCACTATTATCTCAACTCACTCCTAATGCGCTCACACAACATGACATTGATATAAATGAAGATGAAGACGGCATGCCAAACACTTTTGTACCTGCACGTAACTTGCTGTTCTTATCATTTGCTGGCGCACTAGCTTATCAAACTAATACAAAACATATTATCACAGGCGTATGTGAAACAGACTTTTCTGGTTACCCTGATTGTCGGGATAACTTTATAAAGTCAATGAACGTTACACTTTCACTCTCTATGGATAAAGATTTCGTTATTCACACACCGTTAATGTGGCTTGATAAGAAACAAACATGGGCATTGAGTGATGAACTCGGTGTATTAGACTATGTTAGAAATCGAACGTTAACTTGTTATAACGGTATTATTGGTGAAGGTTGTGGCGAATGCCCTGCCTGTAAATTACGCGCACGTGGTCTTAATGCTTATTTAAAAGAAAAAGGAGCGAATTAATATGTTCCAACAAAATTATCCGAGTGTGAACCACAATTACCAATTTGAACTTAATAAGGATTTTAATTTTTCAGCTGCACATTATATTCCAAGTGAAGACGCTGGAAAATGCATGCGTACGCATGGACATACTTATTTTGTCAACTTAACAATCGGTGGAGATACCGTAGACCATAATGGATTTTTAGTGAATTTTAGTGAATTGAAGCAGCTCGTTCACGGACAATTCGACCACCAATTATTGAATGAGTTACCTCAATTTAAAGGTAAAAGTCCATCGACTGAAATTGTTGCACAAACGATATATGAGATGGTTCAGTCCTCATTAGATCAAAGACCAAACAAACCACAATGCTTACAAGTTTATGTTAGAGAAACACCAACAAGTTATGTCATATATCGACCAAAGGAGCTAAATCATGAGTAAAATACCTGTGCTTGAAATTTTTGGTCCAACGATACAAGGTGAAGGCCGTGTAATCGGTCGTAAAACCATGTTTGTACGTACAGCTGGATGTGATTATCGTTGTAGTTGGTGTGACTCAAGTTTTACATGGGACGGCAGTGCTAAAGAAGATATACGCATGATGGATGCCACAGAGATTTATGAGAAATTATATGACATTGCGGGTGAATCATTTAACCACGTAACAATTTCAGGAGGTAATCCTGCTTTAATAAAAGGCATTCAAGGATTAGTCGATTTATTCGAAGAAAAAGGCATACAAAGCGCTCTAGAAACCCAAGGAAGCAAATTCCAGCCATGGATGACACAAATTGATGATTTAACAATTAGTCCAAAACCACCTAGCTCAATGATGAAACCAAATTTACCTATATTAGATGACGTCATTGCTAAATGTAAGCCAGAAACACTCAATCTCAAGGTAGTTATTTTTGATGACGATGACTTTGAATTCGCAAAAATGATTCATCATAGATATCCTAATGTGCCATTTTATTTACAAGTTGGGAATCCATACCTAGATGGAGAATATGTCGAATCTCATACAGAAAAGTTACTTTCATTATATGAAGCCCTTGTTAATCGTGTTATGGATAGTAGCGATATGAATAATGTATATGTATTACCTCAATTACACACATTACTTTGGAGTAATAAAAAAGGTGTTTAAATTGAGTAAATCAACCGGTTCGTTGTATAATGCTCTTTGTCTATACAATAAATCGGTTTTTCTTTTGTACATTAAATATAGTAATGATTGTCACTGTAAATATAATTATTAAAAATAATAACATTTTTACAATATGTCAGATGATGACTTATAATTTTTTAAAACATCAACTGTTATTAAATGATTAAATCTAACTTAATTGATATAATGTTGCAGTGAAGTATCTAGGTTAGGAGAGCAACATGCTAATAAATATAATCATCAATATAGCTACGGTAGTAATCATACTCGGTATTGATTTATATCGTCAGAATTTCAAACAACTTAAGTTTAGCTCTATACTTTTATCAATAACTATTAACAGTATCATCAATTTAGTCTTTGTTGGTAAATACGATTACATAACATTTTACACTTGCACTCAATTGGTTATTTGGACATTATTGCAATTGTATCTCAATAAAAAAACAAAAATATATGTGATAACTGATCAAAAATTTATTGGTTTTATTTTAACGATTATCATGAGTACATCTTTAATCCTTTCATACGATACAAGTAAAGATTCTTACTATATGTCCATTCCGTATTTAGCTCCAGCTATTTTTCTCATAGGTGCAACTTTATTGTTCTATAGTACATTTCAAACACATGAAAAAGAACAAATTAAAATCTTGAATCGTATTCGTAAACCAGTAATGATTGGGCAAATTATTATTGTATTATCTTTTACAATCATGCCGTTATTAACACCTTATTGGTATGCCTTTATTATTGTACATTTATTATTCTTACTTTTTTTATTATGGCAGAATATATTTTTTTCAAAAAAATGATTAGCAAATTATATTTTGTGGTATGTAATAATTGATAATAATATTTAAAAAGGAGGTATACTTATGTTTGGATTTATTATTATGTTAATTGTCGGCGGTTTGATTGGCTGGATTGCTGGTGGTATCGTCGGTAAAGATATCCCTGGAGGTATTTTAGGTAATATTATTGCCGGTATCGTAGGTTCTGCACTAGGCTCATGGATATTAGGTGATTGGGGTTGGCACTTAGGCGGTATCGCTATCTTCCCTGCACTAATTGGAACAATTGTTCTTGTTGCCCTTTTATCATTTATATTGGGTAAATTACGTAAAAAATAAATGGTTTGTAAAATTTTTAGTTTTAACAGAAATTCCTAAAACTTAATGTCATAGTTTCTATATCGACAGAAGATGACTATATAGCGAAAGTATTCAGGAATACTAAAATCTCAACCAAAAATAAGCGTCAATTTCTATAAACATATTATAGAAATTGACGTTTTTTTGTTTTTTGAAGTTATATTATCTTGAGGGGTTTATAATCTATCTTTCGTAAAATGTCACTCGTATCAACCTTAGTCGTTGTTTTAACTTTGTGTGTATGGCACAACAATAACCTAAAATCTAAAATAACTTTTATAAAACAAACATTACTTCTATATCAAAATTTCTTTGACTATAGTGTTTTTGTTTTTAAAAGTATTTAACTAATTAGACTCGTTCTATAATTTTGTAATGTGCTAATGCTTGAGAATGATATGCTTAAAAGCCTACAGACTCAATTGTATCTCCAAGCATCTAAGGTCAAAATTGTAATAATCATTTTGTTTATACACAAAGAAGCCCCCAGGCTATACTTTTAGCATAGCTTGAGGGCTAGAATTATCTGTGTTTAACGAGCGTTTTATTTTTTTCAGTTTTCACCTTATGTGATGGTACATAAAAATGCTCTTCTCTATTTATTCTGTTTTCATTATTTTCTTCTGGATATTCAGACATTTCTATTTCAGATCCCAATCCTGTTGTTTTGTGTATTGGTTTCAAATTAGATACTTGAACAATATATTTTGGTCGCTGTTTTACTTCATAATATATCCTACCGATATATTCGCCTATAATACCTATTGAAATAAGTTGTATACCTCCAAGTAATAAAATAGCTGCAATGGTTGAAAAGTATCCTGGTGTTTTCACACCGTTAATCATAATGTTACCAAAGCTAAATACAATATAAAGTAGACTCACAAAAAATACGATAAGTCCTAAATAAATCATAGCCCGTAACGGCTTATTATTAAATGAAATCAAGCCATCTATTCCATAATTTAGTAATTTACCAAATGACCATTTAGACGTACCTTCTTCTCTTTCAACGTTTTCATAAGTGAAAACCTTAGTATTATAACCTATCCATTCATACAACCCTTTTGAAAAACGATTATATTCATTTAACGATGTTAATGAGTGTAGTGCGCGTTGACTAAGCAACCTAAAATCTCCAACGCCATCTTCTAATTTAATATCCTCAACAAAGTGATTAATCATTTTATAATAGCATTTAGTTAAAAATTTTCTTGAACGTTTTTCACCTGTTCTATCACGTTTTGCAACAACTTGATCATAGCCATCCAAATAACTATCTATCATCTGTGGTATAAGCTCTGGCGGGTGCTGTAAATCAGCATCAATCATCACAACAGCATCACATGCCACACTGTGTTGGAAACCGGCAATCATCGCTGATTCTTTACCAAAATTCCTACTGAACGAAATATACTTCACATGTTCATCATGAGTTGCCATTTCTTGAATATAATTAATCGTTTTATCATGGCTACCATCATCTACAAATAGTAAATCATAGTTATAGTGACGGTTAAGACTATCTTTTTCTAGTATTTCAGTTAACCTATGGTATGTTTTTAATATTACTTCACCTTCGTTATAACATGGCACTATAACTCTTATCTGCATAATAAACACCTTCATTTCAATTACTTCAATTTCACTTTACCAATATTTACAGTTATTTCGCCATTCTTTTCATTTAGATTTACATAATTTTTATATTTCCTTAATATTCAATTATAAAACTTACACGCTTTAAAAAAATTGCCGAAACAGATAACATCAATGGTTTACATAACAAAGAAAATCTAAAATGCAATTTTCAAATTTTTCTAATAAAACAGATTATATATACACATAAATGTTGCTCTATATCTTTTTTGAAAAAAGTTGTAACTTTGTCCGTCTAGTTTATCAACTATTTGTCAGAAATGGAAACAAAACCTAATATTAGTAAAATTAAAAAAATAAGATAGAGAATTAAGTGTCATTAAAACAATTCTCTATCTTACACAATATAAAATAATCAGCTTACAACCTTTTAGGTATATGTTACAGAAAATAGACCAATGATTATAATCGCTGATTATTAATTTTGTAATTATTATTCAGTAACACATGCTGATAAAACGATTTAAACTTACTACTTTAAATAACTTATTTTAAATCACCTATACGCACTTGATCAGGATCTTTACCTTGACGAGCATCTCGATTTAGATTATCAATTTCAGCAATGTCTGTTAATTCTAAATTAAAATCAAAAATTTCATAATTTTCTTGGATACGTTTTGGTGTTTTAGATTTAGGTATAATCAAACGGTTGTGTGCTAAATGCCAACGCAACACAATTTGCGCAGGTGTTTTACTATAACGTTCAGCAATATCAGCAATGACAGGATGTTCAAGTAAACCTTGGTTTCGCATGAGCGGCATCCAAGCTGTCACGGCGATATCATGCTTATCACAAAAATCTTGTAATTCATGCTGATTGAAATAAGGATGTACCTCCACTTGATTTACTGCAGGTGTAATTTCTGTTTCAGCCATCAATTTTTCTAAATGATGTTGCTTAAAGTTACATACACCAATTGCACGTATTCGACCTTCTTTGTATAATTTTTCCATCGCTCTATATGTTTCAATAAAAAGTCCATCTTCTTCACATGGCCAATGTATTAAAAATAAATCTAAATAATCAGTGCCTAAATTCTCTATAGATTTTGTAAAAAATTCAATCGTTTTATCATACCCTTGATAATCATTCCATATCTTTGAAGTAATAAACAATTCAGAACGGGGCACATCAGATTTTTTCAAAGCATTGCCTAATGCAATTTCATTTTTATAAAAGTAAGCTGTATCAAAAGCACGGTAACCGATATCTAAAGCGCTAGATACAGCTTTTTCCATTTCCTCATCAGTAATTTTGTAAACACCCAAACCGATTTTCGGCATAGGGTAACCATTATTTAAATAATAAGTATCTTCTATCATAAATTTATCCTCCTCTTTATTAGTATAGATGTATATTTTCATCCTTTAAATAAAAAAACTGGGACATTGATTGATGTCCCAGTTTTTGCAATACCTACTCATTTTTATAATACAAGTTGTATGCGTATGGTGCAAAATATATGTTGATATTTTGCTAGCAAATGATAATTGCTATGTTAAAAACTCAAACATCACTAAATTATCATCATTCGCAGTTTAATTATCATTACTTTCTTCGTCTTCATCTTCTTCAGGAGTCGGACGTGTTTCATGATATTCAAACTCTAAGATAACATTGATAATTTGATGATTATCCACTTCCGATATTACCCAACGATCATATTGTGTATCTACATAATCATTTGGTTGTAAGTTGGTATTATGTGCTTGTAACCAACCACCAATTGTATCTATATCTTCAGAATCCTCAAATTCAATACCAAATTGATCGTTTAAATCATCTAATAACACTCTACCGTTAATTTGGTATTTATTGTCACTTAGTCTGAGAACATCATTGACTTCATCATCGTCAAACTCATCACGAATTTCACCAACAATTTCTTCTAATATATCTTCCATAGTTAAAATACCTGCTGTACCACCATATTCATCAATAATCAAACTAATGTGAACGTGTTCACGCTGCATTCTGATAAGCGCATCACTGATTCTAGTAGTTTCGGAAATCATTGGCAAATCATGGATATAGTTACTTGCTTTCATCGGTTTACCAGAAGCATACTCTGTTAAAAATTCTTTTACGTTAATAAACCCTTTTACATGGTCTTTATCGCCATCTTCTGTAATTGGATAACGTGTGAATTGATGTTCTTTAATTGTTTCTAATAATTCATCTACATTAAATGGCTCATTTAGTGTAACCATTTGTGTACGCGGCACCATGATATCTTTAGCATGTCTTTCATCAAAAGAAAAGATGTTTTGCATATATGCTAATTCTGTTTGATTGATTTCTCCGCCATTGTAACTATTATTTATGATAATTTTTATTTCTTCTTCTGACATAGCATCATTATTTGCATCAGGATCCACACCAAACATACGAATAATCATTCTTGCTGAACCATTCATTAACCAAATTAATGGCTTCATTATAAATCCGAAGTAATATAGCGGTCTAGCATAAACTAGTGCCAATTTTTCGGTATATTGGATAGCAAGCGTTTTCGGTGCTAATTCACCCAAGACAACATGCAAATATGTCACAATGATAAACGCTACAATAAATGAAAAAGTTGTCGTTAGTGCTTCTGGTAAATGGATTAATTCAAATAATGGGTGTAGCAATTTGTTAAATGTTGGTTCACCTAACCAACCTAGTCCTAAAGATGTCACGGTAATACCCAATTGACATGCTGATAAGTAATAGTCTAAGTTTTTAATCATCTTTTTAACAACACGTGCACTACCGTTGCCTTCTGTTGCAAGTTGTTCAATCCTAGTAGTACGCACTTTAACTAATGCGAATTCTGATCCTACGAAGACTGTAGTTAATGCTATTAAAAAAAAGAATATTACTAAATTTATTATGGTCACTGTTTCCAATTAGTTCCCTATTTCTAGGGATTCACCTCCAAATTTTGTGTCACAATAGGTGACTGCTTATAAAATATTATATGATTGTTAAAGTTTGTATTATATGCTAAATCCTTCCCATTGTAACACCTCCCTAAAAATACGCATTTCTTTTATTTTATCATAATAGTTGTTTCGAAAGTAATTTATACAAATTAAAATTTATATTCACCTAATGTATCATTTAAACGCAAAATTACCTTCGCGTCAACTTTCTAAATTTTACATCATTTGTCCTAAATAATATTTATTTATTCTAAAATAATGATTACTTAATAAATTGATGTATTTCACCATTTTTGATAGTTGTCTGAACTTCAATATCATCGTTCACGATGACAATATCTGCATCTTTACCTGCTTTTAAGCTACCTTTTTTATCGTCAATGTTTAAAGCAATTGCCTGATTCAAGCTAGTGACACGCCATAGATTATCCAATGAATCACCTGTAAATTTAAGAAGATTATGCAAACCAGTATTCATTTTTAAAATACTTCCTGCTAATGCTCCTGAAACTAAACGCGCTTCTGAGTCTTTCACGATGACATTTTGGCCACCTAAATCATATTCTCCATCTGGCATGCCTTTTGCGCGCATAGCATCTGTAATTAAATAGAAATGTTCATTTCCTTTTTGCTTATATGCGATATCTACAGCAGCGGGATGTGAGTGGATGCCATCGACAATAACTTCAGTGTTCAATTGATCATTAACCCATGCTGCCCCAAATAGACCTGGTTCTCTATGTTCAAAAGGTGTACCAGCATTATATAAATGCGTTACATGTTTGGCCCCGTTTTTTACCGCTTCATTACTTTCATCAAATGTCGCAACTGTATGTCCAATTGAAAATATAATTTGATCTTTAAAAGCTGCTAATGTTTCTTTAGCGCCATCGACTTCAGGTGCAAATGTGATGACTTTGATGTGATTATTCGCTATATTTTGGAAGTATTTTAATTTTTCCACTGAAGGTCGTTGGACATAACCAGGATTTTGCGCACCTACTTTATGTTCAGAAATAAACGGGCCTTCTAAATGGATTCCCACAATTTCAGCTGTATTTAACGTATCTTGTTGTGTTTGATATGCAGCTATATTTTTTAGCGCATCTGTAATATTCTCATCTGATTGTGTCATTGTAGTTGCTAAATAACTCGTTGTACCTTCAGATAACAATGACTCTGACAAATGTTTTAAGCCCGTCATCGATGCATCCATTGCATCTTCACCGTAACCGCCATGCATATGAATATCAATAAAACCAGGTAAAATATGATACCCTTGTGCATCTATCGTTTGTAAATCACCTTCATACTTTCCTACACCTAAACCAGCAATTTTACCAGATTTAATGATGATATAACCGCAATCAATGGTTTCAGTTTCAGTATATATTCGTCCATTTTCAATTACATATTCAACCATTTATGTTACCTTCTTTTCAATTATTTTAGGTTAAAATTTTCTTACATCACTTGTAATTTATTTTACCAAATTCAACGCTTATATTATATTCAAAAGCAAATAATAAAAAAACCAGAAGTTTCACTCAATCATGAGTTCTTCTGGCTTTTCATTATGAATCTCTGTAATTTTAATCATTCATCGCTTCTGAGTTTTGTATCTCTTCTTTAGTTAATTTTGTTTTTAACATACCATAAATAACTGCTGCTATGATAGCTCCAATAATGATTGCTATCAATGATTGCAATACGTGACTAAAGTCTGTTCCTAATATAACGATAATACCACCATGTGGTGCTTGAATGGATGATCCTAAACCTAATGCAATTGCACCTGCTACACCTGAACCCACCATCATAGACGGGATTACACGAATAGGGTCAGCTGCGGCAAAAGGAATTGCACCTTCAGTAATAAAGGATAGCCCCATCACATAGTTTGGAACAATAGAACCTTTTTGTTCTTTAGTGAATTTTTTACGGAACAGTAACATTGCTGTTGCAATAGCAATCGGTGGCACCATACCGCCAATCATCGCTGCTGTAATTGGTGCTGCATTGCCTTCTGTCAATGCAGCTACAGCGAATACATAAGCTGCTTTATTAAAGGGACCTCCCATATCTATAGCCATCATCGCGCCAATAACAAGACCTAATAACATAATATTAGTACCTGATAAACTTTGTAAGCCATTCAGCAATAAATTATTTAACCAAGATGCTGGAGGATTTAAAACATAAATCATCAGTAAACCTGTTATAGAAACAGAGAATACTGGGAAAATTAGAGTTGGTTTTAAACCTTCTAGAGATTGTGGCATACCATTTGTTAATTTCTTGATGCCTAATGTTAAATAACCTGCTAAGAAACCTGCAAGAATGCCGCCGATAAAACCAGAATCACCTGTACTAGCTAATAAACCACCAACCAAACCAGCTGCGAAACCTGGTTTGTCTGCAATACTACGTGCTATATAACCAGCAAGTATAGGAATAATTAGCATAAAGGCACTCTTGTTACCTATGTTCCACAATTGTTCTGCGAACGCGTTGTAATCTGAACTTTTTGGATCAAACGAATTTGCACCAAACAAGAACACGATAGCCATTAAAATACCACCAGCTATAACAAGTGGTAGCATATTAGAAACACCGTTCATCAAATGTTTATAAATTGTCTTACCTACACCTTGTTTTTCATTACTTTCTGATTGTGCTTTACTTGAATCAGTACTCGCTACAAACGGTTTACGAGAAGTATCTTGAGCAATATTAATTAATTCTTCTGGGCGTTTAATACCGTCAGCTACTGGTACTTCAACGACGTTCTTACCATTAAACCGCGCTGTTTCAACATGTACATCTGCCGCTACAATAATACCAGTAGCACGTTCGATATCTTCATTCGTGAGATGATTTTTTATACCGCCAGATCCATTTGTTTCTACTTTTATTTTAACGCCCATTTTTTCAGCTTGCTTTTTCAATGCATCTCGCGCCATATAAGTATGTGCTATACCCGTTGGACAAGCTGTAACCGCTAATATATAGGGTTCATTTGTATCAGCTGAAGCAACAGAGCTTTCAGTATCTTCTTCAACTTCTTCTGTAGCTTCATCATCAGCTTTATCAATGATTTGTAACACAGATTGAGGAGAAGTTGCATTTAGTAAATCTTCTCTTACTTTGTCATCCATTAAAATACCTGACAGTTTTGCTAATGCATCTAAATGTGTTTGTGCGCCACCTTCTGGAGCCGCAATCATAAAGAACAGATGTGCCGGTTGCATATCTAAACTTTGATAATCTACACCCGCTTTAGATTTACCAAAAGCGATGGCAGGCGTATCTACTGCAGCTACTTTGGCATGTGGTATCGCAATACCTTCTCCAATACCAGTCGTACTTTGCGCTTCACGGTTATAAATAGCTTCTTTAAAAACTGATACATCGTTTAATTTCTTTGCTTTATCCAGTTGATTCACTAATTCATCTATGACACCATTCTTATCAGTTGATGAAAGATCCATAGCTATTGTCTCTTGAGTTAATAACTCTGTAATTCTCATCTCATTCACTCCCTTTTAGAGTCGTAATTGTCACTTGTTCTTTAATATCTTCAATTGCTTTGTATGAGGCTAAATCATCGTTAAAAGCAGTTGCCGTTCCCGCAGAAACCGCTTGTTTAAACGCGTTTTCAATTGTCAATCCTGTTTCAAGACCAGCTATCATGCCTGCAACAGTGCTATCACCTGAACCAACTGTATTGACAGCTTGGCCAAGAGGTACTGATGCTTTCAAACTATGCTTATGATCAACATAAACTGCGCCTTCGCCACCAAGTGACACAATCACAGATGATGCTCCTTGTTTCATAATTTCTTGTGCATAATGGATAACATCTTCGTCCGAATCGATTGCTGTATCAAACATGACTTCTAATTCATGTTTGTTTGGTTTAATAAATAGCGGATTGTATTTTAATACGGATTCCACTAAATCTTTTTCAGCATCTACGACTAATCGAGCACCTGTTTGTTTTATGATTTTTGCAATTTGTTCATACGCATCTTTAGGGACGCTTTTCGGTATGCTTCCTGCCACGACAACTATATCTTCTTTTGAAGTTTGTTTAAGTTGTCTGAGTAGATTTTCAAAATGTGTTTGAGAAATATTTGGTCCTGGTGCATTTATTTCTGTTTCATCACCAGTTTTCAATTTTACATTAATCCGTGTATCTTCATCTATTTCTATAAAATCGGTTTGAATACCTGCTTTTTTTAAAGTGTCATCTATAAATTGACCTGGAAATCCACCCGCAAATCCTAAGGCTGTTGAAGGTACATTCAATGTTTGCAACACTCTTGAAACATTGATACCCTTACCTCCAGCAAATTTAAAAGTTTCTGTCGCTCTATTTAATCCATTTAATTCAAAATCATCAGCAAACATGATGTAATCAATAGAGGGATTAAAAGTTACCGTATAAATCATCGTGTACCTCCAATAAATGTGTAATGTTCAGTATATTTCTTAAATATGTCACTCTCTTTTACTTTTTTAGAAGTAACAATGCTTACTTGTGTTTCGACAGGCACATGTGCAAAATACACCTTGTCGTATTTATCATGATCAGCTAAAATATAAGCGTTTGTGCCTAAATGTATAGCGTATTTTTTAATAATCGCTTCTTGCTCATCAGGTGTAGTTAAACCATATTTTATATCTATACCATTCATACCAAGGAATACCTTATCAAAACGATAGCTCTTCAACGTTTCAAGCGCGCTAGCACCTACTGTCGCATATGTTGTCGATTTGATTTCTCCACCTAAAATAAATGTTCGAATACCCTGTTTAATTAGCTCTTCGACATGCGTCAAACCACTCGTTACAACAACAATATTTTGTGCACTGATGTAAGGGATCATCTCAAGTGTAGTCGAGCCAGCATCAATAAAAACACATTCATTATCTTCTATTTCTAGTGCTGCTAACCGTGCAATTTCTTGCTTTTCTTTTAAGTTTGTTCCACGTTTATCTGCTAAATTAGGTTCTAAGATAGATGAGTCGTTTAGCATTGCCCCGCCATGCACTCTTTTCAATTTTCCAATTTTTTGTAATTTGGATAAGTCTCGGCGAATTGTGGACGCACTACATCCTGTTCGCTCTATTAATTCCTGTAAAGTCAAAAAGTCTTTTTTTGACAATTCAGTCAATATGAGTTCCTGCCTTTTTTCAGTAATCATCCCTTCACCTCAATTCATTTTCATTATAATGGTTACGCTTTCTTATTTCAATCATTTTTTGTCAGAAACAATCAAAAACAATCATATAAAGTTAATGAAATTTGATATTCCACCTTTTCCTCAATAAATTATGATTTTTATCTATGCGTTAATAACCACATTTGAACATCTTGATAATACATCTCATTACGTTACAATAATTATGTATTATACAACTTTTTTATTTCACATATTTCTTACAAGGAGTGCCTTGAAGTTATGCAACAATCATCTATAGTTAAATGGGAAAAAAGAATCAGAATCAGTACCGCAATTATCTTTGCTATTTTAATGATGCTCAACATATACATAAGTGAAAAATTCAAAACTGACTTTGTATTTTTTCAAACGTTGATTATGTATATCTTGTTGTTTTTTCAAATGGGCTTTAACCTGTTACAATTTCTTAGTCATACAACGAACAAACATATACGAATAATCATGATTTTACTCTATACATATGCTTATATTAGTAACTTTATCGTGTTGTTAATTTTACTTATATCCCCAATAGATTCTATGCTTGTTTTAACTATGGTCCTCACATTTTTTACATTGAGCTTTATGTTTTTAATAACCGTAGAACATCAATTTAAAAAACGCATAAAAAAAAGAGCGCAAAATTCGAAAAAAGTTTCAAATCATTAACGCTCGCGATTTTATAATATTATAAAAGGTATATGTTTGCTTACTGTCCATTAAATAATCACGAAATGGTATCATGACCACTTCGTGATTTTAATTATCTTATTATGCTGTTACTGATGAGTGACGTTCAACACTTTTGCTTTAGTTATTTTAATCAAGTCATCAACTGTCATTTCAATCTGTACCCCACGTTCTCCACCACTAATATAAAGAGAATCTATACATGTCGCTTGCTGATCGACAACCGTTTGAAATTGTTTTTTCATTCCAATTGGTGAACAACCACCCCTAATATAACCTGTTACGTTTTTAAGTTCATCTAAAGGCATTAAATGTAGTTTCTTTTCATTTACGGCGTTAGCTGCCGCTTTCATATCTAATGTGTCACTTACTGGAATGATAAACACAAAATGTTGGTGATGACTATTTTCTAAAACAAGTGTTTTATATACATATTTATCCTCTATGCCAACTTTGTGTGCTACTTCAGTACCATCCATATGTTCATCCGAGATTTCATACGTATTGACATTGTATTTTATCTTTTGACGATCTAACATGCGCATAGCATTTGTTTTCTTTTGTTTCATTTCGATACCTCATATGATTATAAATATTTTATGCATATCAAAATTATTTTATCACAAGCAATCAATCTAGCTTAAGTTGTTTAATGAATTTCGTTAAGGCTTCGTTCATTTCTTGATCTTTCAAAGCGAATTCTATCGTAGTTTTTACAAAACCTAACTTTTCACCAACATCATAACGCTCACCTTCAAAGTCGTAGGCATAGACTTGACTTTCTTTATTCATTCTTTCAATAGCATCTGTCAGTTGAATCTCTCCACCGGCGCCTTTACCTTGGTTTGCTAAATATTCAAAGATATCAGGTGTTAACACATAACGTCCCATAATCGCTAAATTTGAAGGTGCTGTTCCTTGTTTCGGTTTTTCCACAAATTGATTCACTTCATATTGACGACCACTTTTACCTAACGGATCAATGATGCCGTAACGATGTGTATCATTTTCATTCACTTCTTGGACACCGATTACAGATTTACCAGTTTCTTCATATGTATCCATCAATTGTTTAATGGCTGGTTGTGTTGACTCCACAATGTCGTCGCCCAATAGTACCGCAAAAGGTTCATTGCCAATAAATTGACGTGCTGAATAAATTGCATGTCCCAACCCTTTTTGTTCTTTTTGTCTTACATAAAAAATATTAGCAAGTTCAGTAGAATAATTCACTTTTTCTAATAGATCCGTTTTTCCTTTTTCTTCTAAAATCATTTCTAATTCTTTTTGATTATCAAAATGATCTTCAATTGCTCGCTTGTGTTTACCAGTTACAATTATAATATCCTCAATACCAGCACGAGCTGCTTCCTCTACAATGTATTGAATCGTTGGCTTATCTAAAATCGGCAACATTTCTTTTGGCATCGCTTTTGTTGCCGGAAGAAATCTTGTACCTAATCCTGCCGCAGGTATAATTGCTTTTTTTATTTTTTTCAAAACATTCATCCTTTTCAATTTTTAATATTTAAATATTAATCAAAGTATAAATCAGTTTAAACTTAATATAATAATAACATCGATACATTTAACTTTATACTTTTTATGACAATAAAAAACATCCAACTTCAATAGAATCTAAAAGTTGAATGTTTTCATTTTCTTATTTCAACGCAGGTTGACGGATGACATCACCCAGTTTATTCACAATAACTTTATATTCTTTTTTAGCTGTCGCATCATAAAATGTATAAAACATACCTTGCTTTGAGGCATGTACTTGCTTCAAGGTAGCATTGTTTCCCAATGCATCTTTTGCATATTTTTGAGCTATTACTTCTGATTCATGTGGCGATATTCTCGGTTTGTCTTGGTCTTGGTGATTTTGCACTTTATAAGCATCATCAAATATCCTTGCCTTATTATTTTGATCTACAGTGACTCTATAATATGTTTTGGGATGTTGCTTATTCTTAAAAGTGAAAATATAGTAATATGTCCCCTCACATGTACTATCAATACCATAGTCATTATATTCATTTTCAGAATGGTTATCACTATCAACCATTTTTTGTGCTTTATTTAACGCTTCTGAAAATTGAGGCAAATTGATTTCTCCAGCCTCTTTATCATTCAAATCATGTGTTGCTAATTTTGCTATAGGTTCGTGGTTTTTTGCATTATATGGCTTTTCTTTTGGCACGTCATGTTTTGTGTCATCCGGCACATTTGAATCAAAATCTGCTTTTTCTTCTCCTGCTTTGGATTGAGCAACATTATTTGTATCGGAATAACTCGATATTGTTTCATGTACTTTTGCAAGCACTTGTTGATTAGTAACTAACACTAATAAAAATATGAAACAACATGTTAATAGGAAAGCCAATATTGATAATAGTAAATTCTTCAACTTTATCCCCTTAATCATCTCTCTTTAATAATAACAACATATTATCACAAATATTTAACAAAAAACTTATATAGACCACAATTTAAAACAATTGTAATTTCTGTAACATGAATATTATGTGTGCAACTTTATTTAACATTCGTGTCATATTTGAAATTCTAATGTACTAATTCTGACAATTTTTATATCCATTAATACATTAACCATTACATCCTATTACTTCATACGTATTTTGAAATTTTTCTAATGAACATAAGTTTAAAAATTGCCATGTTTAATTTACTTAATAAAAAAAGGAGCAAGAAATGAAATTAAAATGGTGGTTCTAATTTCATCTCTTACTCCTATAACATTAACTAATTCGTCAGAAAGTTAAATTGTCTTTTATAAAATAATTATTCATTTTTACATTTTATACATAAACATTTTAGCAATAAGCATAGCAAAATAGCTACGTCATTCATTGAATTTATGATTTTTTTAGACGATTTCGAATTGCTTTTTCAAAAAATATTACTATCATTCCAATAAACATCACTAATATCGCCATGTACAGTGGAAATTCAAAATTAATATCGTATAACGTACCAGCTACTAATGGACCTATAAAATTCCCCATGCTGGTAAAAGTCGAATTTAACCCACCAGCAAATCCTTGACGATTTCCAGCTATATTTGAAAAATAATTGGTAATTGCTGGACGAATCATGTCAAAACCAATAAATACTATAAAACTAATAATCATAATTGACCAATAACTATGCATAAACGTCAATGCAAGTAAAATAATCGCTGAATAAAGTAATGCATAAGTAATAAAAGTAAGCTCTTCAAAATATTTCATAACCTTATCAAAGAAAAACACTTGGAATATCGCACCAAAAATACCGCCACCGGTAATTGCAAAGGAGATATCTATAGGTGAATAATGTGCTTTATCGGCTGTATATAAAGGGAATAATGTTTCGAACGCAGACAAACCAAATGCAAGTACTAGTGTTAAAATGACTGGAGTGAGGAACACTTTCCAATTTATTTTAGCCAATAATTCAGGTTGATATTGTGTAAAACCATCTTGCGTTTCATTTTTCGGGTTTTTAATTAATGTGATAGATAATATAAGCGCCACGATACCACTTGTACCAGCCACATAGAACGGCAATCTATGCGATACTTCCGCCAGCAAACCACCTAAACCAGGTCCTAAAATAAAGCCAGAATTAATGATTGCCGACATATAACCAAAATTCTTTGCTTTATCTTTTCCTATAGAAATATCCGCAATCATCCCAGTAACACCAGGCATGACCATTCCAGCACTAAAACCACCTAATATTCTGGAAATGATTAGTAGAGAAAACGTGTGACTTGCGGCAAACAAGAATTCTGAAATTGCAAAAAGTGCAAGTCCAATACAAATAATTAATTTTTTACCTAATTTATCTGCAAGCGTACCACCAAACGGTGAAATAATCATTTGTGCGAGTGCAAAGACCGCAACAAGAATTCCTAAATCACTACCTTTTAAACCTAAATCTTTTAAATAAACTGGTAGCACTGGTACAACTAGACCTATACCTAAAAAGACTAAAAAGATATTAAAATATAAAATATAAAATTGTTTATTCACGTTTCTCACTCCATTCTTTTACACACTTTTTTCACCATCTTGTTTTGTATCGTTAATTTAGAGGAATGCACAATATTAGAACATTCTATAACATTTTCCTACAGAAAAACAATAGAAAAACTTACATTTTCAAACACTATTATACATCTCATAAATAATTAATTGTATAATGATATTAAATGCATTAATTTGAATGGAGGTTTTCAAATGGTATATCAAGTAGATGGTAATACGATCGTATTAGTTTTAGAACAAGGTGAAGACATTGTTGAAGCTGTAACGGATCTCGCTCGTGAGCAAAATGGTAAATTTGGAACAGTCAGTGGTATCGGCGCTTGTGATAACGTAGAATTAAATTTCTATAATTTAGAAACTAAAACCTATGAAAAAAAAGAAATTAAAGAACCTTTAGAATTAATCAGCCTTTTAGGTAATATTTCTCATATTGATGAAAAGCCATTTGCACATTTACATGCAACTTTTGGTACTAATCAATACGAAACATTAAGTGGTCATTTAACAAAAGCAATTGTTTCAGCTACTGCAGAAATCGTCATTACAATGACAAACCTAGATATAAATCGTAAACACAATGGCGATATCGGCTTGAATCTATTAGATTTGTAATTCAATGACGCTCGGCCAACAGGGTTTTAACATTATTCAACTTATAAAAACATATCAATTTAAATATAATTTTATAAGTTGGAATTTAAAAACGTAATCTATACTAATCAAGCATCATGGATATTAATATCTCTGCCTAAAGCATAAACGTTAATTTCTATTGAAATTATATAGGAATTAGCGTTTTTATACGTTTATGAAAATTTTGTAATATTGCTGACTACCATGCTCCATTTTTTTGTATTAACATGTATCTTTTTTACAATTTTGATACGTATTGACGTTCAAGGATTGATTATGTAAATAACTATTGAATTGAACTATGCGAATTGATAACTGGACAAAGTCACACACGATAACCCAAATTTTAATGATTAGCCATTATTTGAAAATAAATATTTATGTTTAACTTGTTTTTGTTTGTAAAACGTTTTCATTCATTTTGACTAGTGTTTATAATTGAAATTTCTGTCTATAAATTGTATTATAAAAAATCACATTCGTAATTTTATGTTTATGTTCCCTTAGCAGTAAGCTTTTTAAGGGGATTTTTATTTGCTGTTTAAAATTAATACTTATTATCATGTACGAAACAATATCTAATACTTCATAGACAAGATTATATAAAAATTCAATTTCGGGTAAAGTTGTTTTTTAAACTTCAGCTATAGTTATACTCTATAAAAATAATTATATGAGCTTGTGTGCTTAGCACAAATATAAATTCAAAAAGAAAGTAGGTGTAAGTATCGCCCCTCGTTACATTGCTAGAACAATATTTTTAATTTTAATGATCATATCAATTTTCTTTAATCAATTTTATCAATTTATGACGCTTAATCTCTTTCTAGCATATGTTCCATTTGAATTATGCTTACTCTTAAATTTATTTAAACCCAAATATAAATATGAATGGCCATTATTTATCGTTTTTGTACTTATATTTTTATGCATGGTACCCAATACGCTATATATGGTTACAGATTTAATACATTTAAATCAATTTACTTTTAATTTTTATCAAGGTTTAATCATCGTTGAATGGGTGTATTTTACATTTTTAGTTGCCGGCGTCTTATTAGCTTTATATTTATTAATTTTGATGTTTGTAGAAATGGAAAATTTTACAACTCACCGTTGGTTAAATAGAACCATTATACTCATTATGATGTTTTTAAATGGCTTAGGTATTTATATTGGACGGTTCTTACGTTTGCATTCTGTTTATATTATCAATGAACCACTTCGAATTTATAGAGAAGTTATCAATCATTTAGATTTTGATGCTTTCCTATTTGTCATATTATTGGTATTACTTCAAATTTTAATTTATACATTTGCGAAAGGAGTACAACGTACAAAATGACTTTTAATATCTTAATTTTACTTATTGTACTCATCGTATTTCAATTAATTATTGGACATTTACTTCATGACGTAGGCTTTTCATACACAAAAAGCATCTTGCTTATGTGTTTACCACTAGGTATCGGTTTATTTTATTTACAATTATTTTATTATGAACGAAAATATCCTAATTGGCATGTTTCTATTAAAACAAAGATAAGGTTAAAGTATATGTATATTTTAACTTTTCTTGAGTACGTTGCGATGTATATTTGTATTTTCAGGATGTAATCACAAATTTAATTATATAACGAAACACCCACAGCAGACTTATTAGCCATGTTGTGGGTGTTTCTTTTTAAAAAAGTTATTTATTTTTTAGCGATTGCTTCACTTGTTGAACAGCATTTGCTGAAATTTGTAATTGCTTTAATTCTTCATCCGAAAGCGCAAGCTCTAAAATGCGTTCTATACCATTTTCACCTAATATTGTAGGAACACCTAAACAAATATCAGAAAAACCGTATTCCTCTTCTAAATATGCGATGGCAGGTAATAAACGTTGTTGATCTTTCAAAATTGCTTCCAACATACTATATACTGCCGAAGCTGGCGCATAATAAGCAGAACCTGTACCTAGTAATTCTACTATTTCAGCACCACCTTTTCGAGTGCGTTCAATAATTTGGCTAATCGTAGTTTCATCTAATAATTTAGTCAATGGTACACCATTAACATTTGTAGCATTTACTAATGGAAGCATGGTATCTCCATGACCACCTAGAACTAACCCTTTAACATCTTTAATAGAAATTCCTAAAGCTTCTGCTATAAATGTTTGATATCTTGCAGTATCTAATATACCTGACTGTCCAATAACACGTTTTTTAGAAAAACCTGATGCTTTCAAGACTGTATAAGTCATTGCGTCAACTGGATTAGTAAGCACTACTATTTTACATTCTGGAGAGTATTTAACAATTTCTTTTGTAACTTCTTCCATTACTTGTTCATTTATTTTAACCAAATCGTCTCTACTCATTCCAGGCCTACGTGGTACCCCTGCAGTAATTACAACAATATCTGAATTTTTTGTATCAGAATAATCTACTGAGCCTGAAACATTTACATCAAATCCATAAATAGGACTACTTTGTAATATATCGAGTGCTTTACCTTTAACCTGCCCTTCATTTTTAGGTTGATCGATCAGTACAACATCCGCTAATTCGTGTTTAGCGATAATAAAAGCTAAAGTAGACCCTGTATTACCAGCACCTATAATAGAAATCTTTTGTTTTGTCATAATGTCAGCCCCTTATAATGTTAGACAAATGAATTGTCTTAGTATGCTTGAATTACATTTCTCAATTTATTGAGCTAGTACGTTAACTATCATCACTTTCGCTTATGTTTTCGTTGGCGTTTCAACCACTTCCAAATAATAAAAACAGCTATAATAATAAGTACGATATAAATAATTTTAGAGTAAATATCCATATAGTGCACGATAACGTGCCAATTGCTACCAACTGTTTGTCCTAAATAAATTAAAACGATATTCCAAATCAATGTACCAATTGTTGTAAATAATAAAAACAAAGGCATATTCATACGTGTTAAACCGGCTGGGATTGAAATTAAGCTTCTTAAAAGCGGTACAAATCGGCAGAAAAATATCGTCCAATAACCGTATTGTTCAAACCATTGCAGTGTTTTATCTAAATCACTTCTTTTTACTCGTATAATTTTTCCATAACGATCTATAACTTTATATAAGTTTCGCTCTCCTATCCAAGCGCCAATGCCATAAAGGACAATCGCTCCAACAACAGATCCCACAGTTGATGTTAGTGTTACACCAATAAAATTCAAGTTAGAGTGTGTAGTCATAAAACCACCAAAGGTTAAGATGATTTCAGATGGTATAGGTGGAAAGATATTCTCAAAAAATATTAGAAAAGCAATTCCCCAATAACCATATTGTTCCATAAAGTGAGTGATCCATTGCTCCATGTATGTCCTCCTAATTATTTAAATCAAATCGTATTAATCATTATAGTAAGTTATTTGATTTAGCATACAAATACATCGTCATTCCAAATAGTGCTAATGATAATAAGGTTAAGATGATTGCTAATAACATAACGCGTTTATAATGTTTAATAAACGCAACAAACAATATCGCACCATTGTAAAAAAAGAACAGACCAAATAATGTCATCATTAAATTAATGTCAGGATATATTATGTTTAATAAAGCAATTACTATTGCAAAACCCAAAATAGGAAAATTAATAAAATTGCGTTGAAATCTAAACTGATTTCTAAGGTGTTGTTCACTTTGATTACTCATGTTCTACGCTCCTTCTAAATTAAAATCTAAGGAATATCATGACCTAAGGAAGCTGTATAAATATCAAACCATTCTTGGTCAGTTAACGTTATTGCCATACCTTGTAATGCTTCATCAATACGATTAATCTTTTGTGTGCCTAGCACTGGCATGATTGAAGCTGGATGTTTCTTTAACCAAGACATAATAATTGCAGTTGTCGTAACATTATACTTTTGTGCCAATTGGGATATAATCGCAGTAATTCTTGCTGTTTTTTCGTCTTCAAGATCAAACAGTTTTCCTCCAGCCAATGGACTCCATGACATTATTTTAACATCATCTTTGTACATATAGTTAATAGTTCCATCTTCAATTGCATCTAACGTATAAGGAGAAACTTCTAATTGATTTAAAGTAATATGTAATTTATCACAAACTAAACATTTACTTAATAAATCATACTGCGATTTGTTGAAATTTGATACTCCAAACGATTTGATTTTTCCTTCTTTAACTAAAGATTTAACAGCTTCTGTGATTTCATGTGGATCCATCAATGGTGATGGCCGATGAATCAGTAATGAATCTAGTTGTTCTACTTGTAATTGTTTGAGAGAACGTTCTACAGTTTCTGTGATATGTTTTTTACTATGATCATATCGATGTCCATCTGCTGTCGCTAAATGGTCAGATGGCAAAACGATGCCACATTTAGAAACAATTTCAAGATGTTCACGTAGATTAGGCGATAATTTAAGCGCTTCTCCAAAAATCCCTTCACAACTGTAATCACCATATATATCTGCGTGATCCATCGTAGTAATACCACGCTCGACCAGTTCATTAATATAGCGATTTAACTGTTGTGGAGTCCACTTCCAATCGTTTGCTCTCCAAAATCCTTGTATTACATTTGAAAAGGATACATGTTGGTTAATCTTCACTCTTTCCATAGTGAATCAACCCCCTTCTTCATTACATTAATTTAAATTAGGTAAATTGTAGCATATCTAATTGATTTCGTAGTTTATTTACATCTAATTGCTCACCAATAATAACAATCGTCAAGGACACTTCTTTATCAATCGTTTGATAATCTGGCAACCCAAAAGCATATTGAAATTCATAAATATCTTCGGGCACATCTTTAAATTTCACATATCCCTTTAATCTTAGAACATTATCCGGCAACCGTAAAATAAATTGATAAAATAATTGTCTATTAATGGGTCCAGAAAAACGATAATGTAGACGATTTATACCATGATGATGTACATGGGAATTCATTTTCATTTGATTTTCATTTGCAGCCGCACTAATTTGATTCATATCAATATCTGCATAGGTAGTAAAATATTTAGATGCTGTTGGATTAATTTTGCGAATTGCTTCATCAATATCATGTGCATGATTATCAATGAGATCCATTTTGTTCATGACTATGTCATGACACACAGATAATTGTTCTTCCATCAATTGAATTGTATGGTTGGTATATTGAAAACGATTTAGGAAACGAGGCCCATCCACCAATCCTATAACTGTAGGTTGGGCGACTTGTTCAATGATTTCAGGATCCTGACATGCCGCAATAATTTCAATTGGATGTGCTAAACCTGTCGCCTCAATTATTATATGGCGCATTGCACTTTTGCTTAGAAAATGTTTTAATTGTTTTATTAAATCTAGTTGCAAATCACAGCATACGCAACCATTTAATATTGACACAACCTCAATATCATTGCTAATAGCATAGCTATCTATATCTAATTTACCGTATTCGTTTACGATTACGCCTGGATATTCATTGCTTTTTTGTAAATATTTTACATATTTACTGAGGAAAGTTGTTTTACCACTTCCTAGAAATCCTGTAATAATCGTAATTTTAGTTTTTTGATGGTTAATATTTTTCATATACTCACTCATTTCATAAATAAAAATGTTTGCGTAAAACCTTAATTATTCTTATAATTAACCTTTCACTTGATAAAATGTTGACTTTCTTCTAAACTTTATACATACTTTATTTTAGCATGGCACAGTGTGAAAGTATGCTTGAGGAAGTGAAACACAACAATAGACGGATTCAAATCCGAAACAGAAAGAACAAAACGGATAGAATGTCTGGAGGAGAACTTTATGTCTGAACCACTTAATTTAAAGGATCAATTATGTTTCAGTTTGTATAATGCTCAAAGACAAGTAAATCGCTACTACTCTAATAATGTCTTTAAAAAATACAAATTAACATATCCACAGTTTTTAGTTTTAACAATCTTATGGGCTGATTCACCTGTTAACGTGAAAAAAGTCGTAACTGAATTAGCACTTGATACAGGTACTGTATCTCCATTACTAAAAAGAATGGAGCAAATTGATTTAATTAAACGTGAACGTTCTGAAGTAGATCAACGTGAAGTGTTTATCCACTTAACAGATAAAAGTGAAGCAATTCGACCTGAATTGGACACAGCATGCCAAGATGTGGCAGTTGCATCTTCACTTAGCGCAGAAGAAAACAAAGAACTAAATCGATTACTTTCAAAAGTAATTAATGCCTTTACTGAAGAAAAAGCAAAATAATGCTAAATTTCTAATGTTAAGGTTAAACTATATGAAATTGATGAATTAAATATATTAATTTAAAGCTAGAGTCTGGGACATCATTGAATTGTCCTAGACTCTAGTTTATTGTAAAGCCCCACTTCTCAATTTATTGAGTTAGTGGGGCTTATGCATGAGCTTTAGCTCAGGTAATCCTTAATACCACTTCTCAATTTATTGAGTTAGTCTGACTTGTGCACGAGCCACAGCTCAGGTAATCATTTTATATTCAATACTAATCATTCTTACGAGGGTGGGACGACGAAAACTGTTAATAAATTAGATTTCTACCCCACCCCTTTTTTAAATACTATTAATAAATCACCGAAGTAATGATACATTTCTGCACAAATACTTCAGTGATTCGTTCATTTGTTTGACCTTCAAATTAAATTTTTAACATTTTCCATTTACAAATCAAGTGCTTATATTGCTATCTTTTATTAAAAAGTCACTCTTGATTTAACATGACCATTTGATATAAATAGCCTTTGTTTGATAGTAACGATTGGTAATCTCCATATTCTATTATTTCACCGTCAACCATAACCACGATTTTATCAAATTTTGGTAGTAATCGTAAATCATGTGTTGCAACGATTAATGTTTGAGATTGTTTGTGAATTTCATCCATCACAAGATTCGTGTGATAAATATCTAGTGCTGTAGTAGGCTCATCAATCACCCAAATCGGAGCCTCTTTTAATAATAATCTTGCAATACCAACCCTTTGAATTTCACCACCAGATAGTGTATTACCTGAAAGTGTGATGTGTCTATCTAAATCAATGTGTGATAAACCTAGTGTATCAAAAACATCTTCGATTACTGCATCTTCTTGATCAGTGAATAAATTATCACGTACTGTACCATCAAATAACTGTTGTGACTGTAATAGAGCATTAATCGAACTGTATTTATCTGAATCTAAAATACTTGTAATATCTTGATTATTTAATAAAACAGTGCCTTCTTCACTTTGATAGAGACCTAACATTAATTGTAATAAGGTACTCTTACCTGAACCAGAAGGACCAATAATTGCAACATGTTCACCTTCATGCACACTCAGCTGTACTTCTTTTAAAGTGTACTTCGATTGATTCCAATATTTAAAATCAACATTTTGAACTTCTACTAACGATTGATGTACAGCATTATCCAATGATAATGGTTGATTGCCTTGTTGAATTGGGTGTGCAATAACTTCATTGATATTATTTAAAGCTTCATCCGTATCTGCTTTATAATAAGCCACATTACTCATAGGAATTGCTTGTTCAAATAATGTTAACATCATCAAAACAATACTTGTTAAGTAAACAACATCTAGCTGTTGATTTTGCACTTGTATAACACCCAAATATAATGTTGCAAATAAAGCAATCATTGAAACCAGATTTAAGCTATATTCATACAACGATAAGAAACGTTGCTCTTTTGCTTGTGCTTGTTCATACGCATTCAATTGATTTAAAACCCGATGCTGATAATATTCTGTTTGGTCAAATCGCGCAAGTTCTTGATATCCTTCTTTATAATCATAAAATTGATTTAAAAATTGGTCTTGTATACGATTAACATCCCTTTTTAATAATTGTGCCTTTTTCGCGCTTAACCAAGGAATTAAAACCAATGTTATCAGCATACTAATAAATATGATAATTGCATGAACAAATGAAAAATAAAAAGTCACAACCATTGCAATTATCGCCGTTAAGCCAATAACTACTGGTGGATAATAAACTCTTAAATAAATATTTTGTAGTGCTTCCACACTACCAACCATGCGACCAAGTAAATCACTGGATTTAAATTTTCTATATACGTCTGGTACGACAGGTATAATATTCTTAAAAAATTGTACTCTCACATTTCTCAACATAGTAAATGTTGCTTTGTGAGATAATAATCGTTCGATATATCTTGCAATAGCACGTATAAATCCAAACATTTTAACAGAAACAATTAAAACCATTAAAGCAAATAATGGTGCACCTAAAGCACTTTGCGTTACCATATAACCACTTAAGAAAAACATGCTTAATGCAGTTAAACTGCCTAAAATACCTACAATGATAGATAAAATTAAATCTTTATCTACCTTAAATTGAATATGTGGTCTCAACAAAAGTCACCACCTTTATACGCATTTTGCTTGATTACTTTTATGGACTCAACAGAACCTTCATTAATCTTTATACGTCTATCTGCATTTTTTATGGTGTTTTCTCTATGTGCGATGGTGATGATAGTCGTATTTTCAAACTTTTTGTTTATCACAGATTGAATAACATGTTCTGTTTGTACATCCAATCCCGTTGCAGGTTCATCAAATATCAATACATCAGGTTGCAATAATAACAATCGTGACAGTTCAATTCTTCGCATCTGTCCTCCAGAGAGCATTTCCCCACCTTCACCAATCCAAGTATCAATACCGTTTTCTAACGCATTGACCACATGTTTTAAGTTAACATCGTCAAGCGCTTCTAAAATTTTATCTTCGTCAATTTTTTGGAACATGGTCATATTATCTCTTATAGATGCGTTAAAAATATATGGATGCTGACTTAAAAAACCAATTTTCAATTGTTGTTTATAGATCACAGAGCCATATTGTGTTTTAAAATGTTGTGCTATAACTTGGGCTAAAGTAGACTTTCCAGCCCCACTTTTTCCAATTAATGCAATATGTTCTCCATCATAAATACTAAGATTGATATCTTCTAAAGCATGGTTCTGCGCGTCGTCATATTTATAATACACATGCTCAAGCTGTATCAATGGCTTTTGATAACTATTTGTTTGCACTTGTGATTTTACATATTGCTCTTGTCGGTCTAATAAATCGAAGACAACATCACTTGATCCTTCACTTTGCTTTCCAGTATGAAAAGATTGACCTAAATCTTTAATAGCATTATAAAATTCAGGGGCTAATATGATTGCTATAGCTGCCGTCTTAAAATCTATACTATCAAACAATATCAATCCTAGACCCGCTTCTAAAGCAACAAGGCCAATACCTAGCATACTAATAAACTCCAACATCAATCCCGATAAAAAGGCGCTTCTTAAAATGCGCATCGTTAAATTTCGAAATGTTGTACTTTCTTCATATAAAGATTGTTCTGTAGCCTCAGTTTTATTAAATAATTTGAGCGTAATCAACCCTTTTATTTTATTTAAAAACTGCTGACTAAATTGATTTAAATAGGTCATTTTATCTTTTGATTCATCACGTGTTTTCAATCCAAAAATGATATAAAACATTGGTATAAATGGTGCAGTAACAATCATAATTAAAGCAGTGTTTAAATGTATGAAACACATTGCAATTATGATAAATAGCGGTATCATCATAGACTTAAAAACCTGAGGAAAGTAACTATTAAAAAATGGCACTATGCCATCTATATTTTCAGTCAGTGTATTTATTTGGACACCAATGGGTTCTGACGATTTATTCAAAATCAATTGACGTCGTAAGTCATATTTAACGCGAGCAGACATACGATTACCTATCATTTGATTTATTGTGTTAAATGTTGCTCTTGCTAATAAAATAATTAATGTCACTAGTAGTAAAATTAACAAACCTTGGTGTGTATTGCGTAACATTGCATTTAAAATTTCTGCTATAGCAACGTTCTGAATGACTACAGTAAGTGCTAATGCTGTACTGATTACAAACATTAAAATCGGATAAATTTTATACTTCATCGCTAAACTTGTTAATCTTTTCACAAATATCACCTGGTTCATATTATATATGGATTGTATTAAAATGAAATGAATTGGCTCAAAAATTAATACATTTTTATTTACTTAATTCATATTTTTGCCATAATTATAATTAAGCGATTGAATTCTTAAATTTTAATCATAAACAACAAACTTTTTATCATTATAAACTTATTAAATTATAAATAAAGTTTCCTAAAAATAATTTCGACTTTATAATGGAAATTTATCATAATGTACTTTTCGCCCCATTAACTGAAGTAAGCATTTTTTCCTCAGTCTTTAGTCCAAAATCTTATTTATCTATGGCACTTTATAATTTTAATGTGCTATTATTATAAAATGAAAATGAATAAATTATAATCCATATTATGAAAGTAGGTTAATTATGATATTGCTTGAATTGATAAAAGGAATCATTCTAGGAATTGTCGAAGGATTAACTGAGTTTGCGCCTGTATCTTCTACTGGTCATATGATTCTGGTAGATGATATGTGGTTAAAATCAACTCAATTTTTAGGCTCTGAATCTGCATTCACCTTTAAAATTGTGATTCAGCTCGGTTCTGTGTTCGCAGGAGCCTGGGTATTCCGTGAACGTTATTTTGAAATGTTACATATAGGTAAATATAGGTCTGAGCCCATAGATGGCATCGGCCAAAAACCAAAACGCTTAAATTTACTCCATATCATTGTGGGTATGATTCCAGCTGGTATCCTTGGATTAATGTTTGATGATGTTATTGAAAAATATTTATTTAGCGTCCCAACAGTCATGATTGGATTATTTGTCGGTGCAATATATATGATTATTGCAGATATATACAGTAAAAAAGTTACGAATCCACAAACAGTAGATCAAATTAATTATTTCCAAGCTTTTATAATTGGTTTATCTCAAGCCATCGCTATGTGGCCTGGTTTCAGTAGATCTGGTTCTACAATCTCAACAGGTGTACTCATGAAAATGAACCATAAATCTGCTTCTGATTTCACATTTATTATGGCAGTTCCTGTGATGTTAGCAGCAAGTGGTTTATCACTAGTGAAAAACTTTGAATATATTCAATTAAATCACATTGGTTTTTACTTCCTAGGGTTTATCACAGCATTTATCGTTGGTTTAATTGCCATTAAAACATTCTTATTCTTAATTAGTAAAATAAAATTGATTCCATTTGCCATTTATAGAATTGTGTTAGTTATTATAATCGCAATCCTTTACTTCGGCTTTGGTATAGGCCAGGGAATCAGTGGACAGTAAAATGGTTAGAGGCTGAGACAAATAATTTGTCCAGCCTCTTCTTAAATTTCATTTCTAAAATTACAGCAATAAATCCATGAAAGTACGTGTATTTACCGTTTATTATGATGTATTATGGGGTAATAAGTAGATAGTATAAAATTATTGGAGGCAACGAGTATGGACAAAAAGCAATTAATTAAAACAATCATCACAGTAGCGCCTGTGTTTTTAGTACCGTTAATCGTTGAACGTAAACGTATTAAAGATCATCCAGATGTTAAAAAAGCCAGTGATGCAACTGCTAAAGCTTCAAAAACCGTAGCAAACAAATCTGTTCAAATTAAAGATACAGTAGTAGATAAATCTTCAAACGCAAAAGATTATGTTATTGATAAAAAACATAATATGGATCAAAAACGTGAACTAAAACGTATTGCTAAAGAGCATAATCCTGCTTATATTGAGAAAAAAGGCGAAAAACTTGAAAAAGAAAATCGTAAAGAAGCAGACAAAATGAATAAGAAATTACAGAAAAATATAGACAAACGTCATAATGAAGAAGATAAAAAACGTCAAGAAAATGAAAAACAACGTATTCAGTCTATGAAAAAATCTAATAAACACATGGAAAAAGTTGGCATGACTCCAGGAAAATTAGACAAAGAAACAGAACAAAAAGGCGAAAAACTTGAAAAAGAAAATCGCAAAGAAATAAATAAATTCAATAAGAAATTACAAAAAAATATTGATAAACGTCATAAAGAAGAAGATAAAGCTCGCGATAAAAATAAAAAAGATCGTTTAGCAGAATTTAAAAAGTACAAAAATTACGTTGCTAAAAGCATTGTTAAACAAAACAATGAAGAAAAAGGTAAATAATTATTATGACTCAAGTCATCATTGATGGAGATGCTTGTCCTGTTACCAATTCTGTTGTTGAATTGACACAAGGGACAAGCATCTTTGTTACCGTCGTTCGAAGCTTTAGTCATTTTTCTTCAAAAGTACAACCTGATCACGTTAATATCATTTATGTTGATGATGGACCAGATGCTGTCGATTATAAAATCGTTAAAATCACTCAATCAGAAGATATTGTAATAACACAAGATTATGGACTTGCGAGTTTATTATTAAATAAAGCTAAAGTTGTTATGCATCATAAAGGGTTTGTGTTTAATCAAAATAATATCAACACCTTGTTAGAACAACGACATGCTAGTGCACAATTCCGAAAAAGTGGCGGGCGTACTAAAGGTCCTTCTGCTTTTACAGCAGATGATATTGCGATATTTGAACAAAATTTTTTGTCTATAATTAATGATTTGTCATTATTTACGGAGGAATAGAGTATGAAAAAAATTGCTGTTTATTGTGGTGCAAGTAAAGGTAAAGACGCATTATACATGAAAGAAGCTTATCAGTTAGGCACTTATATGGCTAAACATAATTATGAACTGGTATTTGGTGCTGGTTCTGTCGGTATTATGGGAGCCATTCAAGATGGTGTATTAGATCATGGCGGTAGTGCCATTGGCGTTATGCCCAATATGTTAAACGAACGAGAAATTACTAGTACTAGACTAAGTGAACTCATATTAGTTGATTCTATGCATGAAAGAAAAAACAAAATGGCAGAATTAGCAGATGCTTTTGTTATGGCCCCAGGAGGCGCTGGCTCTTTAGAAGAATTTTTTGAAATGTATAGTTGGTCGCAAATTGGTATTCATGAAAAGCCAATCGCTATCTATAATATCAACCGTTTTTTCGAGCCTTTACAAACATTGATTGATCATATGATTCATGAAGGATTTATCGATAAAAAATATCAATCACTTGCACCGCTATGTAACAACCCTGAAGAGCTGTTCGAAACGATTCATAACTATAAGCCTTTAGGTGTTAGAAGTTATGATTAACTATAAAAGCAGAGATATGTATGCATTACGATGCAACTATCTCTGCTTTTCTTATGTTTAAAATAGTATTACTAATAATTGTTTTAATATGATACATGCAACTATCACAATAATCATTGCTGAAAATTTATTTAATATTAAGATATATTTTCCAGTTTTATCAATATTACCTACGACTTTGCCTGCAATAGCCAAAAATATAAACCAAACCCAAGAAACAATGATTGTAGTTAGGGTAAAAAACATTTTATCTGTACTTTCATATATTGCTGCGTTCGTACCTATAACACCAATGGTATCTATAATTGCATGAGGATTCAGTAATGAAACAGACAAAGCAAAACCAATTTGCTTTCGCGCAGACATTGATTGATAACGATCAAGCGCTTGAGGTTTCTCTTTCCATAATGACCAAGCCATATAAATAAGAAAAATAAAACCAATACAATAAATTACAATTTGTAACATTGGTAGCGACAGTAATATAACTGACACACCTAATACAGCTAATACAATTAATAATGTATCACATAGCCCTGCTGCTATGATCACTGGAATTGTCTTAATGAATTGTTTTTGATTTGCTCCTTGGTTAAATACAAATACATTTTGTGCGCCTAAAGGTAAAATTAAACCTAAAGCTAAAAACAAACCATGAATCATTGGTTGAAACATATTATCTCCTCTTTCTGAATAACAAAATCATCATTAAACCATACCAGTCCCCTCTTCTCTCGAACTTAACTAGCAGGTATATATAGCTATTCACAATCAATTACTACTAACCAACATTTCGCTTTAATCCACACATTATACTGATGTTTTCAACTGAATGAATTAATCTTCTACAAAATAATACGCACTAAATATTCAAATTTAAACTACGGAACGTGTTTCTGTATATAATCATGATACAATAAATTCAATTGATTTTTACCAACCAGTTATAAATTAAAAAGCCAACCAATCATTTAAAGGAGATTTAGCATGTTCACGCCAAAATACAAAGAAATTATTGATGATATACTTTTAAAAATTAAAAATGGTGATTTAGAAGCAGGTATGAAATTACCTTCTCAGAGGAATTTGGCTACTCAATATCGTGTCAATCGTTCAACTATTATTCAGTCTTTAGAAATACTACAAAGTTATGGAGTTTTAGAAAGCAAAGCACGTAAAGGGTTATACGTTTCAAAAAGCAATTGGAACACATATATCAATCATAAAATGAATTGGCATGACTATATTAAAAATAGCTCTTCAAAGAATAACCAATACTTTATACAACGAATTAACCAATTAGAATTCGATGCACACATAATACGTTTAAGTACTGGTGAACTTAGTCCACAGTTAATCCCAAACAAGCAATTTCGAGATATTTTTTCAAAACAAACGACAACTGCTCTAAAAACGAATTATGAACATCCCTTAGGTAATTTGAATTTAAGAAAAGCGATTGTAAATCATGTTAAAAAATTGGGGATTACATGTAATGAAGAAAACATTTGTGTCACTTCAGGTGCATTGCAGGGATTAAAACTAATCGCTGACGGTTTACTCATACCAAATTCAAAGATTATTATAGAAACACCCTCATATATAAATTCTGTACATACATGGCATAATATTCGAGCAGACCTTAACTTTTTACCGATTTCTAAAATAAAGCAACAAATTAATACTATTTTCAATGCAAAAACGTTATATAAAAACAGTATCTTTTATTGTATACCGACTTTACATAATCCCACGCAACATTCATATAACCAAACAGAAAAATATAAATTAATTCAACAATGTCAACAAGCAGGTATCCCTATTGTTGAAGATGATGTATACGGTGACTTGTGGTTCGAAGGACTTCGCCCTCGACCTTTAAAATCATTAGAAGAGAACGACAATATTTTATATATGAGTAGTTTATCCAAAACAGTGAGCCCTGGTTTAAGAGTAGGATGGATTATAGGTAAACCGTCCGTTGTTATGCATTTAGCTGATTTAAAAATGCAAAATGACTATGGTGCCAGTTCACTATCACAATTTATCGCAACTGAGTGGTTAAATAACCCCATATACCATGAACAACATTTAAAATATTTAAAACAAGCGCTTTTAGAGAGACGTAATAAATTTTTAAAATCTTTAAATCAACATTTTCAAGAATTAGGCACGTGGTCAATACCTGAAGGTTCTTATTATATTTGGTTCAAATTGAATGTACCAGTAAACATGAAGACACTATTCGATTTAGCGATTCAAAATCAAATTCTAATTCATCCCGGTGAAATTTATGATAAAGACGCTCAATATCACATAAGATTTTCATATTCTTATATAAATATTGAAGATATTGATGTTGCATTACAAAAATTGAGTCACCTCATTAAAAATCAAATACAAAGCAAAATATATTTAAAACATGGTTATTCGTTGTGATTTTGTATCGTGCTGACGCCGGGGGAAATGATATGAGTGAGAGACTACAGGCTCGAGCCATATCGGCAAGCATGCACGGTTAAAATCATAATAAAAAAAGACTAATCCATCATTTGATTAATTAAAATTTAACTTTCTATTAGTTGTATATGATAAAGCATGTTTTCTAATGTTATAAAATAGTTACTTCTTTATATAATACGAAGTGTTTTGTGTATTAAAAAACATTGCTTATAGAGATTTTATACCGTGCTGACGCCCGGGGAAATGATATGAGTGAGAGACTACAGGCTCGAGCCATATCCCCAGGCAAGCATGCACGGTTAAAATCATAATAAAAAAAAGACTAATCCATTTCATGAACTGCACCCTGTCAAGTAGACAGTGAAAAAAACAAAATGTTTATGGCT